>NZ_AVFK01000001.1 GCF_000936425.1 Skermanella aerolata KACC 11604
GGCGGTTCCGGAGGGGGAGGCTCGGGGGGAGAGGGCTCGGGCGGTGGCGGCTCCGGAGGCGGTGGTTCCGGCTCCGGCGGGAGAGGTTCGGGCGGAGGCGGTTCCTCCGCGACAGGTTCCGGCTCGGGCGCCGGCGGCGGGGCGGCCGGCAGGGGCGCCAGATCGATCAGGACAGGGCCGGGAAGCTCGGCCGGCGGTGGGGGCGTATCCAGGGCAAGCACGCTGACGACGATGCCGGCGTGGATCGCCAGCACGAAACCGGCACTGAGGCCCCAGCGGAGGGTATCGGAACTCATGGCACGGGTGCAGGCATGCCTTCAAGGCCGACCAGCGCGATCTTGAGATATCCGGCGGCCCGCAGGTCGTTCATCACGGTCATCAGGCTGCCGTAGTCGACGGTCTTGTCGGCGCGCAGGAAGATGCGCTGGTCCCGGTTGCCGGAGGTCGCGCGGTCGAGGGCGGGACCCAGGCCGGCTTCTCCCAGCGCGTCGTCGCCGATCGCAAGCGACAGGTCGGACTTGACCGTCAGGTAGAGCGGCTTGTCCGGCTTGGGCTGCGGCGTCGCGGTCGACGACGGCAAATCGACCGGCACGTCCACGGTGGCGAGCGGGGCCGCGACCATGAAGATGATCAGCAGGACGAGGATCACGTCGATGAAGGGCGTGACGTTGATCTCGTGGGTTTCGGCGAGATCGTCGCCGTCGTCGCCGGAGGAACCGAGTTTGGCGGCCATGACTGCTACTCCGCCGCCTTGCGCAGGGAATTGGGTATGGTGGCGCGGTCGATGTCGCGGGAAACGAGGCGGAGCAGTTCGGCCGAAGCGTCGAGCAGCAGGGCCTTGTAGCCGGCGATCGACCGGGCGAAGGCATTGTAGATCACGACGGCGGGGATGGCGGCGACGAGGCCCATGGCGGTCGCCAGCAAGGCCTCGGCGATGCCGGGAGCGACGACGGCAAGGTTGGTCGTCTGGGCCTCCGATATGCCGATGAAGCTGTTCATGATGCCCCAGACCGTGCCGAACAGCCCGACGAAGGGGCCGGTCGAACCTATCGTGGCGAGGATGCCGGTGCCCCTGGTCATGCGCCGGCTGCTGGCCGCGACGAGACGGTCGAGACGGGATTCGACGCGGTCGCGCAGGCCCGACTTGTCCATGCCGACGAACCACAGGCCATGCTCCGCCACGGCGGCCTTGACCAGCCCGTGGACGGGCCCGTGGGCCGGGCGGCTGTGCTCCGCCGCGTCCGCCAGCGAGTGGGCGGAACCGATCTTGGCGAGGGCACGGGCGACCTTCCGCTTGGCGGCGCCAAGCTCGATCGCTTTGGCGAGGAGCACCGTCCAGGTCAGGACCGAGGCGAGCGCCAGACCGACCATGACCGACTTAACGACAATGTCGGCGGCCATGAACATGCCCCAGGGGGAGAGGTCATGGCTGACCGGCAGGGCGGTGTCGGGAACCGGATCGTTCGCGGCCTGATCCGGCGCGGCTTCGGCTGGTGGGGTGGCTTCGGCTGGCGGTGTCTCGGCTTGCGGAGCCGCCCCGGGTTGCGGGGTTGCGTCCGTGGCTGGGGCGGCAGCCGGGGGCGGCGCCTCACCGGCTGGCTGCTCCAAACCCTGCTGCGGCTGCGGGGATGCTTCCTGCGCAGGCGCCAGGGTGGAAACGAACACGACGAACAGGATCGTGATGGGCAGCCAGAGGAGGAGGCGCGGAGTGATCATGCATCTTTCCCCATCAAGGGGTTCCCAGGAAATTGACCGTGCGAACCATGCATAGGGGAGCCGGTCAGTTGATGCAAATGATTTTGCGAGTCAGTCTCATATAGCGGTTGCGGCATTTTGATGGCGAGATTAAGACTTACTCGCATCTCAACGGGGGAAAGTTGTAAAAGATGTCTACGGACGCATCCAGATATTACCGCCTTGCGCCTTCATTCGCACTGACCGCGGCCTTGGCGATTTCCACGACCGGCGGAGTGACCGCTGCTTCGGCGCAGACCGCCCAGGAACCCCAGGCCGGCGCGGCGAGCGGAGAGGTGGAAACGCTCGGTCCGGTTACCGTCACGGGGACTGAAGCCAGGAACACGATGGAGCGCCAGCCATCGCTGGACCGCCTGCCGTCTTCGATCCAGGACACGCCGCAGGGAATCTCGGTCGTGCCGCAGGAACTGATCGAACAAAAGAACATCACGACCCTGCGGGAGGCCGTCCGCAACGTTCCCGGCATCTCGATCAATGCGGGCGAGGGGGGAGCACAGGGCGACACCCTGACGATCCGGGGCTTTTCCGCACGTGGCGACCTGTTCGTCGATGGCGCCCGCGATCCCGGCCAGTACAACCGCGATACCTTCAACATCGATTCGATCGAGGTCCTGAAAGGGCCGTCGTCGCTGCTGTTCGGCCGAGGATCGACCGGCGGCGTCATCAACATGGTGACCAAGGCACCGATCCTGGAGCGCTTCAACAGCGCCGAGATCAGCCTGGGCAACGGTCCGTTCTACCGGGGGACCGCCGACGTGAACCTGCCGGTCGGGCCGACCTCCGCCATCCGGCTGAACGTGATGGGACAGGACTCCGACACGGTCGGGCGCGATCTGGTCGAGCAGCGGCGCTGGGGCGTGGCGCCGTCGATCGGCATCGGGCTTGGCACCGATACCCAGTTCACCCTGTCGTACCTGCACCAGGAGGAAGACAACCGCCCTGACTACGGCCTGCCCTATGTCTTCGGGCGTCCGGCTCCGGTCTCGCTCGACACCTTCTACGGATTGTCGGACGACAAGGAGGACGTGACGGTGGACCTGCTGACCGCCAAGCTGGACCATGTCGCGACCGACTGGCTGAAGGTGTCCAACAACCTGCGCGCGGGCTACTACACGCGCGACGCCACGACCACGGCGCCGCGCGTCAATGCGCCGATCGGGACGCCGCTGTCGGCGATCAGGGTCAACCGCAGCCGCCCGAGCCTGGACAGCGAGACGCTGACCGTCAACAACCAGACCACCGCCACGGCCAACTTCACCACCGGGCCGCTGGGCCATACGCTGGTTGCGGGGGTGGAGCTTGGCTACGACGACACCGATACCAAGCGCTTCGGTTTCACCGGCCTGCCGACCGCCAGCCTGTTCGATCCAGATCCGAACGCGGGCGTCGGCACACCGCGCGGGTTGACGACCAATACCAGCGCCGATGCGACGACCGTCGGCGTCTATGCCTTCGACCAGATCAAGCTGACGGAGGAGTGGTCGATCATCGGCGGCGTCCGTTGGGACCGCTTCGACGCTGAGAGCGAGGAAAAGGTGGCCGGCCTGTCACTGGACCGGACCGACAACATGTGGAGCACGCGCGCCGCCGTCGTGTACGAGCCGACCGACCAGCAGACCTATTACGCGTCCTATGGCACCAGCTTCAACCCCTCGGCGGAGTTCGTCAGCCTCAGTGCGGCACAGGTCGGGCTGAGCCCCGAGAAGAACCGGACGTTCGAGGCTGGGGCGAAGTTCTCGCTGTTCGACGACCGGATCGGCCTGGGCGGTTCGCTGTTCCGCATCGAGAAGACCAATGCGCGGACGGTCGATCCGACCAATGCGGCGGTGACGATCCTAGACGGCGAGCAGCGGGTCGACGGCTTCGAGTTCGAGGCGAACGGCAGGATCACCGACCGCTGGTCGGTGCTGGTGGGATACACCTATCTGGACGGCGAGATCACGGAGGCGAACGACGCGACCGAGGGCAAGACCTTGCAGAACACGCCGAAGCATTCCGGCTTCGGCTGGACGACTTACGAGGTGGCGGAGGGCCTGGAGGTCGGGGCCGGCGCCTATTACGTCGGCACCAGGTTCGCCAACAATACGAACACCGCCAAGGTGCCCGACTACTGGCGTCTGGACGCGATGGTGTCCTACACGATCAACGACGTCCGCTTCGCGCTGAACGGCTACAACCTGGCCGACGAGGACATCTACGAAGGCGTCTATCAGGGGCACGTGATCCCCGGCGCCGGACGGACCTTCCTGCTTAGCGCCTCGGCGCGGTTCTGAGGCGTTCTATAGGCGTCAACGCAATCATGCCTGGACTTGGTGTCCATAGGCGCTGATTTGGACCGCTCATCCCATTTCCGTCATACCAAGACTTGATCTTGGTATCTCCTTTCAGGAACCGTGCGGGCGACATCTGCACTTCAGGTTGAAGTCCTCACGTCGGTCTCCGCCAGGAGATACCAAGATCACCTCTTGGTATGACGGAAAGGCGGATGGCGATTGCTTAGTGTCGCTCTGAGGGGCTGACATCAAAGCCGACAGGCAGGTGCCCGGCAATCAACTGAGGATTTCCCCAAGGTGCAGATTCAAATACCCGACGTGCTGAGCGCCGATCAGGTGGCGCGGTGCCGTGCTCTCCTGGCGGCTGGAGAATGGGTCGACGGCCGGGTGACCGCCGGTCCTCAGTCGGCTAAGGCCAAGAACAACCTCCAGGTTCCGGAGAACTCCCGCGTGCTGCCGGAGCTGCGCGAGATGGTTCTGCGGGCGCTGGACGGCAATCCGCTGTTCATGTCGGCGACCTTGCCGGACAAGGTCTTTCCGCCGCTGTTCAACCGGTACGACGTGGGCATGAAGTTCGGTTCCCATGTCGACAATGCCGTGCGGCCGATTCCGGGAGCGGCTGCGGGAGGAGGGGGCGGGCGGATGCGGACCGACATCTCGGCGACGCTGTTCCTGAGCGCGCCGGATGAATACGACGGCGGCGAACTGATGATCGAGGACGCGTTCGGCGCGCACTCGGTCAAGCTGCCGGCCGGGCATATGGTGGTCTATCCCGCCTCCAGCCTGCACCGGGTCGAACCGGTGACGCGCGGCAGCCGCTGGGCGTCGTTCTTCTGGATCCAGAGCATCGTGCGCGACGACGCGGCACGGACGACCTTGTTCGACATGGACATGGCGATCAACGGCATCGCCACCGACATGCCGGACCATCCGTCTGTCGTCTCGCTGACCAACTGCTACCACAACCTGATAAGGCGCTGGGCGGATGTCTAAGCGGGGCGGCTTTCGGCGCGTCCTGAGGACGGTGCATCTGTGGATCGGCCTGATCGTCGGCGTGCCGCTTGTGGTCGTCTGTCTGTCGGGCAGCGCCTTGGTCTGGCACGACGCGCTGGAGGGCTGGATGCATCCGGAGCGCCGGCCGTCGTCGCAGGACGGCGTCGTCCTGCCGCCCTCGCACTACCTTGGGGAGGCGGCGAAGGTGCTGGGGGAAGGATTGCTGCCGTCCACCCTTCGGATGCCGGCGGAGGCCGGGGCGCCGGTCGTCGTCTCGGCGTTGGACCGGGTGGATGGGCGGGTGCGGTTCACCGCCGTCTGGCTCGATCCGGCGACCGGGCGCGTGCTGGACAGCGCCGACCAGGGAGCGTCGCTGTTCGGCTTTCTCCACCGGCTGCACGGCAGCCTTGCCGTTCCGCAGTTCGCCGGACGGCAGATCGTCGGATGGATCGGCATCATTTTGCTGGCGGCTGCCGTCAGCGGCATGTGGCTGTGGTGGCCGAGGCGGGAGGTCGGGCTGGCGGCGCTGGGCTGGCGGCAGGGATTGAAGGTTTCGGCCAACATCCATCATGTCGGCGGCGTCTGGATCGCCTTGCCGCTGATCGTGGTGACGGTGACCGGCATCTACATCTCGTTTCCGCAGACCAGCCGGGCGGTGATGGGAGCTTTCATGGAGATGCAGCCGCAGCAGCCACGGGCACCGTTTGGGCGGGCGCTGGAGCAGCCGGCTAGGGGAGCCGACGAGGTCGTCGCCGGCGTGCTGGAGCAGGTGCCCGACGGGCGTCTTGCGGTGTTGTCGCTGCCGCAGGAGAACCGGCCGAGTTGGTCGGTTCAGGTGTGGACGGTCGCCGGAACGGTGAAGACGGCGCAGTTCTCGGTCGAGGATGCGACGGGCCGGATCAGCCGGGCCGACGGTGCGGCAGGCGGAGGCGACGAGGTTTCGCGGCTGATGCGCCGGATACACGATGCCCAGGGCATGGGGCCGGTGTGGGAAACGCTGGTGTTCCTGACCGGAGTGCTGCCGGCCGCCTTCGCGGTGACGGGCGTAATGATGTGGCTGCGCCGCCGCGGCAACCGGCGGAAGCTGGAGATGCGGCGGCAGGCCGTCAGGCTTGCATCCGGATCCTCCTGATATCCGTGGTCAGGGTTGAAACTTTCTCGACAAGGTGCGGTTTCATGACGATGATGCATGCTCTATCGGCATGAGCGGTCTTAAGGGGAAGTTATGAAGGGCGATCCGCAGGTTATTCGCCATCTGAACAGTATTCTTACCAGCAAGCTGACCGCCATCAACCAGTACTTCCTTCAGTCCCGCATGCTGAGGAACATCGGCCTGCTGAACCTTGCGGACCATCTTCAGGGCGAGGCTCGGTCCAAGATGCAACAGGCCGACCGGCTGATCGAGCGCATCCTGTTCCTGGAAGGGATGCCCAACCTCCAGGACCTGGAACGGATCGACGTCGGTGAAGACGCTCCGGCCATGATCTCGCTGGATCTGAGCAGTGAGGAAAGTGGACGGAACACGACGCTGGAAGGGGCACGGTACTGCGAGGAAGTCCGCGACTACGTGAGCCGGGAACTGCTGACCGGAATCCTGAACGAGACTGAGTCGCACATCGACTGGCTGACCCAGCAGGTCAGGCTGATCGATGGCGTCGGCGCGGAGAACTACAAGCAGGAGCAGATGTTCGGGTAGGGGAAGATTCCTCTACCTCGATCGATTGGCTCGGTCTATCCTGTCTCATACGATACAAACGTATGGTATTTGCGACGTATGGGATCGAGCAATGACCGGGCCGACGATCGGGCAGCAGTTGGACGCCACGCTCAGCAATCTAGCGACGAAGCAGGATCTTGAGAGATTTGCGACCAAAGATGATATTGCCGAAATGAAGGCAGATTTAAAGGCCGAAATGAAGGCTTATGTTACCCATGATCAGCTCAGTATTGTCATCAAGGCAGCGGTTCATGAACTCGTGCAGGTGATCAACCAGAATACTGAAGACCTGCGCGAAGACTTGGCTAATTCAGGAATCAAGTTTCGAACCAGGACGCGTGGCCGGGGAAACTACTCCGCAGAATAGCCGCCCGGCCACATCCGCATTCGTTACTTCCTCAACCCCGCCGCTGCCCGCGCCAGGGCTTCGATCTTGCCCCAGTCGCGCGCCTTGACGGCGTCGGCCGGTGCGACCCAGGAGCCGCCGACGCAGGGGACGTTGGGGAGCGCCAAGTAGTCGGGGGCTTTTTCGACCGAGATGCCGCCGGTCGGGCAGAACTTCAGCATCGGCAGGGGCGCCGCCAGCGAGGACAGGAGCTTGGTGCCGCCCGCCGGTTCCGCCGGGAAGAACTTCAGGTGGGTGAAGCCGGCGCGGAGCAGGACCATCGCTTCCGACGCGGTCGCGGCGCCGGGGAGGAAGGGGACGTCGGATTTCTTCGCGTACTCGATCAGCTCGGGCGTGCAGCCGGGGCTGACGATGAAGAGCGCGCCGGCGTTGACGGCTTCCTCATAGTGCTTGGGGTTCAGGATCGTGCCGGCGCCGACGACGGCTTCCGGGACCTCGGCGGCGATGGCCTTGATCGCGGCGGGAGACGCGGCGGTGCGGAGCGTGACTTCGATCGCCGGGAGACCGCCGGCCGCAAGCGCTCGGGCGAGCGGAACGGCCGTTTCGAGATCGTCGATGGTCAGGACCGGGACGACCGGTCCGAGGGCCAGGATTTCGGAAATGGTCTTCATCGTTATCAATGCCTTATGCTGCTGTATTGAAGACCGAAGCGCCTTCCTCGGCGCCGCCGACCAGGGCGCGGAAGGCGCCGAACAGGTCGCGGCCGGTGCCGAAGCGGTTGCCGGTCAGATCGGGGGATGAGGGTTCGCGCGCGGCCATCTCTTCCGCACTCACCAACACTTCCAGCGTGCCCTTCTCCGCATCGAGCCTGACGATATCGCCGTCGCGGATCTTGGCGATCTCGCCGCCGGACGCCGCTTCCGGCGTCACGTGAATGGCGGCGGGGACCTTGCCCGATGCGCCGGACATGCGGCCGTCGGTCACCAATGCCACGTGGAAGCCCATGTCCTGGAGCACGCCCAGCGGAGGCGTCAGCTTATGCAGCTCCGGCATGCCGTTGGCCTTGGGACCCTGGAAGGTCACGACCGCGACGAAGTTCTGGTGCAGTTCTCCGCGCTTGAAGGCTTCCTGGAGCGAGGCCTGATCAGTGAAGACGCGGGCGGGAGCTTCGACGAAGCGGTGCTCGTGCTTCACGGCGGAGGTCTTGATGACGGCGCGGCCGAAATTGCCGTCCAGCATCTTGATGCCGCCGTCGGGAGCGAAGGGTTCCTTGACGGTGCTCAGGACCTTGCGGTCTAGCGGTTCCGCCGTACCGGGACGCCATGTCAGGCTGCCGCCTTCCAGCGTCGGTTCCTCGGCATAGCGGCGCATGCCGCCGTCTCCCGCTACCGTCAGCACGTCCTCGTGCATCAGGCCGGCGTTCAATAGTTCGCGGATCACGAAGGCCATGCCGCCGGCGGCGTGGAAGTGGTTCACGTCGGCGTTGCCGTTGGGGTAGACCTTCGCCAGCAGCGGTATGACGGCGGACAGCTCGGCGAAGTCGGCCCAGGCCAGCTTGATGCCAGCGGTGTGCGCCATCGCGATCAGGTGGATCGTGTGGTTGGTCGAACCGCCCGTTGCCAGCAGGCCGATGACGCCGTTGACGACGGCGCGCTCGTCGATGACTTCGCCCGCCGGAGTGTACTCGTTGCCCTGGGCGGTTATCTCCAGCACGCGGCGGCTGGCGGCGGCGGTGAGGGCGTCGCGGAGCGGCGTGTTGGGGTTGATGAAGGCGGCGCCGGGAAGGTGCAGGCCCATGATCTCCATCAGCATCTGATTGGAGTTCGCGGTGCCGTAGAAAGTACAGGTGCCGGGGCCGTGATAGGACTTGGACTCCGCGTCGAGCAGGGCGTCGCGGCCGACCTTGCCTTCGGCATAAAGCTGGCGTATGCGGGACTTCTCGGCGTTGGGCAGGCCGGATGTCATCGGGCCGGCGGGCACCATGATGGTTGGCAGGTGGCCGAACGAGAGGGCACCGATCACCAGACCCGGAATGATCTTGTCGCAGACGCCCAGCATCAGCGCGCCGTCGAACATGTCGTGGGACAATGCCACGGCCGTGGACATCGCGATCACGTCGCGGCTGAACAGCGACAGCTCCATCCCGGCATTGCCCTGGGTGACGCCGTCGCACATGGCGGGCACTCCGCCGGCGAACTGCGCCACGCCGCCGGCCTCGCGAACGGCTTCCTTGATGATGGCGGGGAAGGTTTCCAGCGGCTGGTGGGCCGACAGCATGTCGTTGTAGGCCGACACGATGGCGATGTTGGATTTGACGTCGGTCGCGAGGTCCTGCTTGTCCGACGGGCCGCACGCGGCGAAACCGTGAGCGAGGTTGCTGCACGACAGGCGCGAGCGGTTCGGCCCTTTCTGGCCGGCGGCACGAATGCGTTCGAGATAGGCTGGTCGCGTGGCGGCGCTGCGTTCGATTACGCGATCGGTGACGCGCGCGACGGTCTGGTTCAGGTCCACGATTATCTCCTTCGGCTTAGCCGTTGGACATGGCGTCGTCATGCCAAGTGCGGCCGTCGCGCTCGATCATGGCGACGGATTGGGAAGGTCCCCAGGTGCCGGCGATATAGGGCTTGACGCTGTCGCCGCGCGCTTCCCAGGCGTCCAGTATGCTTTCGGTCCAGCGCCACGCGGCTTCGACCTCGTCGCGGCGCATGAACAGGGTAGGGTTGCCGCGCACCACGTCCATCAGCAGGCGTTCGTAGGCGTCGGGGAAGCGGAACTTGAAGGTCTCGGCGAAGCTCAGGTTTAGCGAGGCTTCGCGCAGGCGCATGCCTCCCGGGCCGGGGTCCTTCGCCATCAGGTTCAGGCGGATGCTCTCGTCCGGCTGAAGGCGGACGATCAGCAGGTTGGGCGTGATCTCGCCTGCCGTCTTCGGGAAGATCGAGTGCGGCACCTGACGGAACTGGATGACGATCTCCGACACCTTGGCCGGCATCCGCTTGCCGGTGCGGAGGTAGAACGGCACGCCCGACCAGCGCCAGTTCTCGATCTCGACCTTGAGGGCCACGAAGGTCTCGGTGTTGCTGGGCTTGGCGCCGGGCGCCGTTCCGGCTTCCTCGGCATAGGCGCCGACGGCAGCGCCTTCGACGGCGCCAGCCCGGTACTGGCCGCGCACGGTGCACCCGGCGACGTTCTCCGGACCGATCGGCTTGAGCGAGCGCAGGACCTTGATCTTCTCGTCGCGCACCGATTCCTGGTCGAGCGAGACCGGCGGCTCCATGCCGACAAGACAGAGAAGCTGCATCAGGTGGTTCTGCACCATGTCGCGCAGCGCGCCCGAGGTGTCGTAGTAGCCGCCGCGCCCTTCGACGCCGACCGTCTCGGCGACGGTGATCTGGACATGGTCGACGTGGCCAGCGTCCCAGACCGGTTCGAACAGGGAGTTGGCGAAGCGGAGCGCCAGCAGGTTCTGGACCGTCTCTTTGCCGAGATAGTGGTCGATGCGGTAGATCTGCTCCTCGGCGAAGACGCTGCCGACCTCGTCGTTGATCTGGCGGGCCGATTCCAGGTCGTGGCCGATCGGCTTCTCCAGCACGACGCGGGACTTTGGCGTCACCAGACCGAAGGCCTGGAGCCGTTCGGAGATCGGGCCGAACAGCTCGGGCGACGTCGCGAGATAGAAGACGCGGACGATCTCGTCCCGTCCACCGAGGCGCTCCTGGAGCTGGTCCCAGCCGTTGGTCGCGGTGGCGTCGGCGGCGACGTAGTCGATCCGGTCGATGAACCGGCCCCAGGTCGTCTCGTCTATGTCGTCCTTGTGGAGGTGGCGGCGAAGCGCCTCCTCCGCCTTCGCCTTGTAGTCGGCCGGACTCAACTGGCTGCGCGACACGCCAAGGATGCGGCTTTCCGGAGTGATCTGGCCGGCTTTGTCGCGGAGATACAGGGCAGGCAGAAGTTTTCGGAGCGCCAGGTCGCCGGTCCCGCCGAACACGAGGTAATCGAAAGTTTCGACCGGTGCCGTGTGTGAAGTCATCGATCAGCCTCCTCGGTAATCAAAGCCGTTACGGCGGCTCGGCTGGGCAGTCCGGGGATCCCGCCTCGCATCGTCGTCGCCAGCGCCCCCGCGGCATTCGCAAAACGGCACATGGTATACAGACGGTCCGAAGTCAGGGGGTCATCGGGATGTTCGAGTAACCCTGTCAGAAGGCCGGCCATGAAGGCGTCGCCCGCTCCGGTTGTATCGACGGGAACGACGGAAAAGCTCGGGACCTTGCCGTCGATTTCAGGTGTTATGAAGGTACAGCCGTATTTGCCGTGCGTCACCACCATAAGCGACAGGCCGGGATGGAACAGCGAACGGGCGGTGGCGGCAGGATCACGCGACCCGGTCAGGAACTCCAGCTCGTCGTCGCTAAGCTTGACGATGGTGGCGCGCTCGATCCCTTCGCGGATCGCGTCCTTCGCGGCATCCGCGTTGGGCCACAGGTCCAGCCGCAGGTTGGCGTCGAACGAGACGTGGAGGCCGTGGCCCCTGGCAGCATCGACGGCGCTCAAGGTTGCGGCGCAGGACTGTTCGGGGATCAGGCCAATCGAGCCGAAATGCACCAGCTTGGCCTTGGCGATGGCGCTGAAATCGACGTCCTCCGGGCAGAAGCCGGCGCTGGGATCGCCGTAGAACAGGAACTCGCGCTCGGCGTCTTCCGCCAGCGAGACGAAGGCCAGCGGCGTCCGGGTACGGCGGGAGCGGCGGACCAGGGACGTATCGACGCCGCCGTCCTCGAGCGTCTTGACCAGGAACTTGCCGAAGCCGTCCTCGCTGGCCCTGCACATCAGGGCGGTGCTGGTCCCGAGCCGGGCAAGCCCCACGGCGACATTGGCGGGGGCGCCGCCGGCGGCTTTCTGGAATGCGGGGGCGGTGAGGAGATCCGTTCCGGTCGTGACCGGTACGAAATCGATCAACAGCTCGCCCATGCAGATCGCGTCTGCCATTTGAACCTCTCCGGCTGGACGTTGAAGCTGAAGAAAAAGGCCCCTGCGCCACTTTGGGAGGAAAATGCGGCCGGCGCAGGGGAGGTCTCGAAAGCGTGGTTCCGGGGCCGAAGCCCCGGCTCCGCTCCTTACTTGGGCGACGTCCAGCCCTTGTACTGGGCGACGTTGTCACGGGTGATCAGCTCAGCCGGGATCAGCGTGGTGGCCTGGGCCGGCTGCTTGCCCTGAAGGATCTCGTAGCCGACATCGACCGCCTTCTGGGCCATGGCGTAGGGGTCCTGGGCGGAGGACGCCTGGATCAGGCTGCCCTGCTGCTTCAGGGCGCCCTCGATGTCGGGCGCGCCATCGACCGAGGTGATGATCAGGTCGGTGAAGTTGAGCTGCTTGGCGGCGAGGTCGGCGCCGATCGCCTGCGGGTCGTTGATCGTGAAGACGGCGTCGATGTCGTCGTTGGCGGTCAGCAGGCCGATCATGACTTCAAGTCCGCCTTCGCGGGAGCCTTTGCCGTTCTGGTTGTCCGACACGATCTTGATGTTGGGCGATTTGGCGAGGACCTGCTTGCAGCCGTTGACGCGGTCGATCACGGCGGAGACCGGCGGGCCGTTCATGATCGCCACTTCACCCTTGCCGCCCAGTTTCTCGACGATGTAGCCGCAAGCCTTCTCGCCGGCTTCGATGTTGTTGGTGGTGACCGTTGCGGCCGCCCCCTTGGCGGCGACGTCGACCGCGACGGCGACGATGCCGGCCGCCTTCAGGCGGACCATGGCCGGCTCGATCGCGACCGGATCGGCCGCGTTGACCAGCACCATGTCGACGCCGGAAGCGATGAAGTTGTCGATCTGGGTCGATTGCTTGTTCAGGTCGTAGTCGGCGGAAACGGCGGTTACGGTGACGCCGGCGCCGCCGATCTCCTTGGCGCGGGCTTCGGCGCCCTTGACGACCTGAACGAAGAATGGGTTGCCGAGGCTGCCGACGGTGACGCCGATCGACTTCAGTTCGGCGGCCGAGGCCGGGGCCGCGACGAAGGCGGTCAGGGCCAGGACGGCTGTTGCGGCGAGCAGTGCGGAATTTTTGATCGCAAAGGTCTTGATCATGGTGTTTCCTCCGTGGCTGACGTGAAGCTTGTTCAGGTGATTTTTTTGACTGTTGCCGGTTTGGTGCGTGTGGGTGAGGCTGGAGAAGATCAGGTGCGGGCGCTCCCCTTGTTGCGGTACCGGTCGAGTGCGACGGCGCCGACGATGACCAGACCCTTGATGATCAACTGCCAGACCTCGCTGACGTTCATCAGGATCAGGCCGTTGGACAGCACGGCGATGATCAGGGCGCCGACCAGCGTGCCGAAGATCGAGCCGATGCCGCCGACGAAGCTCGTGCCGCCCAGGATGACCGCCGCGATGGCGTCCAGCTCGTAGCCCATGCCCAACTGCGCGCCATTGGCCGACAGGGTGCGGGCGGCGGACATGACGCCGGCAAATCCCGCCAGCAACCCCGACATGCAGTAGACGAACATCAGCACGGCCCAGACCTTGATTCCCGACAGACGGGCCGCGTCCGGGTTGCCGCCGACACCGTAGATCCAGACGCCCAGGACGGTCCGGCGCAGGACGAACCAGCTGACCGCGACGACGGCGAGGGCGATCACGACCATCCAAGGCACGCCGAAGACGTGGGAGTTGCCGATCCAGGCGAAGGGCAGGGCAGCGTTGAAGACGGTGGTGTCGTCCGCCGCCAGCCGCGACAGTCCCCGGACCGCCGTCATCGCTCCTAACGTCACGATGAAGGCCGGCAGGCGGAAGAAGGCGATCAGGCTGCCGTTGATGGCGCCCATCGTCAGGCCGACCAGCAGGGCCGCCGGGATCGCGAGGCTGGATGCCGGACCGAGCGTCATCGACACGGCGGTCACGGCGGAGACCGCGAGGATGGAGCCCACCGCGAGGTCGATGCCGCCGGTCAGGATGACGAAGGTCAATCCGGTGGCGAGCACGATGTTGATCGAGGCCTGTTGCATCACGATCGAGATGTTGCGGCCCGTCAGGAACTTGCCGGTCGCGAATTCGAACCCGATGCAGATCAGGATCAGGACCGGCAGCATGCCGACGACCTGGATGATCGTGTTGATCTGCTGCTTGCGGGCCGCCGCCGCTGCCGCCGCCGTTTCCTGGGCGACCCGGTTGTCGGCGTCCATCGTCTTCATGGAGCACATGGGGGAACTTCCTCCTGGATTCTTTTTTGGCCAGACGCGTGACACCTGGCGCCTGGACGGCGGTTAGAGCTGGACGCCGGTGGCGAGTGCCATGATTGCCTCCTGGGTGACGGGAACGCCGCTGGTGCCCCCGACCTCACCTTCGATATGTCCTTCGCGCATCACCAGGATGCGGTCGCAGATGCCCATGATCTCCGGCAATTCGCTGGAGATCACCAAGACGGCAACGCCGTTCTGGGCGAGCTGGTCGATGATGCGGTAGATTTCCGCCTTGGCGCCGATGTCGACGCCGCGCGTCGGCTCGTCTAGGATCATCACCTTCGGCTTCGCTTCGAGCCAGCGGGCCAGCAGCACCTTCTGCTGGTTGCCGCCCGACAGGGTGCCGACGCCGATCGACGCGCTGGCGACGCGGATCTTCAGGTCGGCGATCGAGCTTTTCGCCCGCTCGACCGCCTTCCGCAGGTTCAGGACGCCGCCGCCGCGCGCATCCCGGCCGATCACGCTGAAGTTGACGTTGTCCTTGACCGACATGTCCAGGAACAGCCCCTGGTGCTTGCGGTCTTCGGTCAGATAAGTGATGCCGGCATCCAGCCCGTCCTTAGGCGTGCGGATGGTGACTTCCTTACCGTCGATCCGGATCGTGCCGGCGGTCCTGTGATCGGCGCCGTAGATCAACCGCGCCAGTTCGGTCCGTCCCGACCCGACCAGCCCCGCCAGACCAAGAACCTCGCCGGCATAGAGCGTGAAGCTGGAGGGATGAACCCGCTTGCCGCCGTCGGTGACGCCTTCGACCGCCAGCATCGGCTGGCCGCGCGCCCGGCCGGCCTTGGCCTCGTGGTCGTGCTTGTAGAAGGTGCTGAGGTCGCGGCCGACCATCATCTTGACCAGCTTCTCGGCCGAGATGTCGTCCTTGTCGAGCGTACCGACATAGGTCCCGTCGCGCAGCACCGACACCCGGTCCGACAGCTCGTAGACTTCGGCCATGCGGTGGCTGATATAGATGATCGCCAGCCCCTCGTCGCGAAGCTGCCGCATCAGGGCGAACAGGCGGTCAGTCTCCCGCGACGACAGCGTCGTCGTCGGCTCGTCCATCACCAGGATCTTGGATTGGGCGTGGAGCGCGCGGGCGATCTCGACAAGCTGCCGCTCCGCGATGGAGAGGGTCGCCACGATCGTCTCCGGACCGAAGGTGGCGCCGAGGCGCTGGAGCACGCCCCGGCAGCTTTCCTTCATGGTGCGGCGGTCGATCATGCCGCCTTTGGACGGCTCCCGACCGAAATAGATGTTCTCGGCCACGCTCAGGTTAGGCAGCAGGCTGAGTTCCTGATAGATGATCGAGATGCCGTGTTCGCGGGCGACATGCGGGTTCGTGATGTCCACGACCTGGCCGTCGATCAGGATCTGCCCGCCGGCATCCGCATGATAGGCTCCCGACAGCACTTTCATCAGCGTGCTCTTGCCGGCGCCGTTCTCGCCCATCAGGGACTGGATCTCTCCGCCCCAGGCCTTGAGCTGAACGTTGCTGAGAGCCTTCGTACCGGGAAAAGTCTTGGAAATGCCGCGCATCTCCAAGGTCGGCGGACGCGTACCCTGTGTCGGCGCGTCGAGCGCGGTCGCAGTCATGGTTTCCTCCGGTGGAATTCGACAGCCTGTTTTTTTGAGTCAACGCTGGTCTTGTTGGATCGGCTTATTGATTGACCAGAATTTCTCTGTTTGGACTGAAGTTCAGGTGCAGGGGAAGTATCGCGGCGCCGAGAGCCGAGGCTTCGCGCCCGATCATTCCCATCAGAAGTCTTGGCGCCGTGCGGGCTTCCGGGGTGGCCGCTTCCAGCAGGGGCACCAGACGCTCCAGCAAGTCTTCCTTGATGCCTTGCGGCATGTCGCCGTCCAGCACGATCGCCTCCACGTCGAGCAGGCGGGCACAGGACAGCAGCGGGACGACCAAGGCGTCGGCGCAGTCGTCCAGCCATTCTCCCACCAGCCTTGGGTGGCGGGTGAAGGCTTCCTCCACCTCTGTCCGGCTGGAGATCGCGACGCCGTTGCCGCGCAGGTGGCGGATCAGCGAGTTGATCGAGGCGCGCGTCAGTAGGATGTCGTGGCTGCGGGCAGGGGCCGGCGCGGTCGCAAGACGGGACGGTCCGACCGGCATCAAGCCGATATCGCCACCGTATCCCGTGGGACCCCGGTAGTATTCGCTGTTCAGGACGATGCCGCCGCCGACCGCAGCACCGATGAAGACATGGACGAAGTTGTCCAGCTCGCGGCCCCGGCCCCGGAACATCTCGGCGACGGCAGCGGCGGTGCCGTCGTTCTCGCGGAAGACCGGAAGGCCGGTGGCCGCCGCCAGACGGCTGGCAAGGTCAACCTCGTTCCAGACGCGGTAGGCTTCCGACGCGATGTCCAGCTCGCGCCGCCAGCTTCCCATGTCGTAGGGCGTCGCGATGCCGATGCCGGCCATCCGGGTGCGGGCGCTCTTGGGCAGGGCGTTGCGGAGTGCCGCGATGTCGTGCAGGGCGAGACCGATCGCCTCGTCCGGCATGGGAAAGTCGAGTTCGTGGTGGCGGCGGTCCAGGACATGGCCCCGGAAATCGACCAGCAGCGTATCGATCGAGCGGCGGCCGAACTTGACGCCGATGGCGTGCGCGCCGTCCGGGTCGAGTGAGAGCAGGGTCGCCGGCTGGCCGCGCCCGCCGGACCGCTTGCCCTCGCTGCGGATCAGCTTCCGCTCTTCCAGTTCCTTGACGATCACGCCGGCGGTGTTGTTGGTCAAGCTGACATAGCGGGAGAGATCGGCCTTCGACGCCTGACCCAAGCGGCGAAGCGCGTTCAGGATCACACGTTCGTTGAAATGGCGGATATTGACGGAGTTGCTGCCCTGGCCGTTGGCCGGGGTGCCGCTCGGCAGGGCCGAACTAGATAGAGCCGAACTAGACAGGGCCGAATTCTGCGTGCCTGACACTGGAACTCTCCTCCCCCGAATGCCGCGCTTAAGCGCTTAACGTTGTATTAACGTTTGCATGGAAACGAACCAGTGTCAAATAAATAATTCAGTCTGAATTAATATGCCGGAAATTCGATGAGCGGTGGCGTGACGGCGCTCGAGTAGGTGCCTCCGTCGTTAGGCGAAAGCCGCCCTGCCAAAGCTTGTTCGCACCCGAACGCGGATCCTGTGTCAGTTCCAGGCGCTGGCTTGCAAGAGCCAGGACCGAAAAGCCGCGATTTTGGCGACGTTGCGCTGCGCCGCACGGTAGGAAAGGAAGTGCAATTCCCGCTCCATTCCCCGGAACCTGCCACCGCCCATCTCGACCAACTCTCGCCGCGCCAACTCTTCCGCCGCCAAGCGGGTGCTCTCCAGCACCACGCCGACGCCTTGCGCCGCCGCAGCGATGGCCATCGCTGCCCGGTCGAAGGACGGCCTTGCTGCAGATTCCGCCGCGTTCAGGCCATTGAGCGCGAGCCATTCGTCCCAGCGCACCGGACTGATCGCGGAATCGATCAAGATCAGATCCTGCGGCAGCCCTGGCCCCGAAAAGTCCGAAGCGGCATCCAGTGCCGGCGCGATCAGGGCCGTGACCAGTTCCGTGCCGAGCGGTTCGGCGATCACGCCGGGTTGCGCCGGCTTCGTTCCGTAAGCGATGGCCACGTCGATCTCGGCTCGGCGCGTGAGGTCTATAGGATCGGCGCTGGCCGTGATGCGGATGCTGATTTCGGGATGCCGCGCCATGAAGGAGGGGAGCCGGGGCCCGAGCCACTTCGCGGCGAAGGAGGGCGCGCAGTGCAGCGTGAGCGCTTGTGCCGCCGCCTCCGGCCCCGGACGCAACGCCGCGCAGGCCGCCTCCAGCTCGTCGAAAACCGGCGTCAGCCGGGTCAAGAGTTGCCGTCCCTCCAGGGTCGGCTCGACCCCCTGGCCACTCAGGCGGCGGAACAGCTTCCGGCCGAAGTAATCTTCCAGCGCCCGTACCTGATGGCTGACCGCGGACGGGCTGAGGTGCAGCTCTTCGCTCGCCAGGGCGAAGCTACCCAGGCGGGCGGCCGCCTCGAACGCGCGCAGGGCGAAGAAGCTTGGGAGGCTGCGCATCGTTCACCCGCGAAGTTCACCCGTGAATCCGATTCATTACGGGCTGAAAACACGTCGTTTGTCAACGGCCCCACGCGCGTTGTATCAGGTGTGCAACAAGCGACCCTGTCGCGCAAAACAATGTAGCGCAAAAAAATGTCACGCTAATTAGGGAGGGAAGGCGCCATGTCACAAGCACTTGCGGGAGCGGCGAAAGCAACGGTCGGGTTGCGGCGCATCCACGGCAGGGCGACGTGGCGCCTCTTCCTGTCCCTGTTTCGCCGGTACATAACCGCTTGCCTTGACCACATCAACGACGGCTTCACGGAGCTGCGAATGCTGTTGGACCTGAATTCCCGCGAGATGGCCTGAATTTCGGTCTCTACCGTCTGACTGTCCGGCAGGACCAACCCTGCCGATTGCAGCGCCCGGACAGTCCTATCTCGTTTCGCCATCCCGAAGCGGCTCGTCAACTGTCAAGCTTTCAAGCCAGGAGAGAAACAATCATGCTCACCACCGATAAAACCAAAGAGCGGGTCTCCATCTACCAGCCTGAGCAGGAAGGGCTGATCTTCCCGGAGATCCCGGAATTCAACTCGTTCTCGGAGGAGCGTGAGTACCGCAAGCAGCACCTTGTCGCGGCGACGCGCGCGTTCGGCATGCACGGGTTCGACTACGGCTTCGCCGGGCACCTGACCGTCCGCGACCCGGAGCGCCCGGAGCTGTACTGGACCAACCCGATGTGCGTCCACTTCTCCCAGGTGAAGATGTCCAACCTGGTGCTGGCCGATCACGAGGGGCGGGTCGTCGAGGGCGAGTACGCCATCAACCGCGCCGGCTTCGTGCTCCATGCCGCGGTACACGAGGAGTTCCCGGACGTGGTCGCGATGTGCCACGCCCATACCCTGTACGGCACCGCCTGGTGCGCGACGGGCCGGCCGCTCGACATGATCAGCCAGGACGCCGCCGCCTTCTATAACAAGCACGCCGTCATCGGCGCCTCCGCCGGAGCGGTGGCGGTGGAGAGGGAGAGTGGGTGGACCGTGGCCAAGGAGATCGGCCGCAACCGCGCTGTCCTGCACCAGAACCACGGCCTGCTGACGACGAGCCGGCACAGCATCGACGACGCGGCGTTCTGGTTCATCGCGCTCGAGCGCGCTTGCCAGCAGCAGCTCATGGTCGAGGCGACCGGGATCAAGCCGCAGTTGCTGTCCGACAAGACCGCCCAGTACAGCCAGGACAACGTCGGCAACGACTTCATCGGGTGGCTGCACTTCCAAACCCTCTACAGTCACATTGCGGCCACGCAGCCCGACATGTTCGAGTAACGAACGCCGTTTCCTGAACCGCGCGATGGCCGGCCCCGATCCGGCCGTCACACGGTTCAGGCAATCATCGCGATACATGCCCGCCGGGTGACCGCGCCCGAGCAGCGCAACCACGCTCCCCAAATCTTTCAAAAGTCGGACGAACGCCTTGGATCATCCAGGCGGACGTGTCGCGCCTCCGCTGGCCGACCGTAGGCCCGGTTCGCGTCGTGATGGCGGACATCGACGAGTTGTCCCCCGGTGCGGGCGTGCATTCCAAAAAATACAAAAATCGAGATACCTGAGGAGGCCGTTATGGGAAGTGTTACAAAGAAGATCGTCCTTGGAGCGCTCTTGTCCGCCTGCCTGTTCGCAGGCTCGGAAGGCCATGCGCAAGACATCAAGGAGCGGACCCTGAAGTTCTCCTTCGTGCAGCCGATCGACAGCCATATGGGCCTCGGCGTGCAGAAGTTCGCTGAGATCGTGAGCGAGAAAAGCGGAAAGAAAATCACTGTCAAACCGTTCGCGAATGGCACCCTGGGCGGCGATATCCAGATGATCTCCTCGCTTCAGGGCGGGACGGTCGACATGACGACGCTTCCTCCAGGACTGCTCGTCGGTCAATCCAAGGAATTCATGGCGTTCGACATTCCGTTCCTGTTCAACAGCTTCGATGAGGCCGACGCCGTTCTGGACGGAGCCATCGGCAAGCAGTTCTTCGACAAGCTGCCCCGTGGGCTGGTCGGCCTCGCCTATTGGGATCATGGATTTCGGAACGTCTCCAACAGCAAACGGGCCATCAAGACGCTCGAGGATGTCAAAGGCTTGAAGATCCGCGTGATACAGTCCCCCATCATGCTGGACACCTTCAGCGGGCTAGGCGCCAATGCCGTGCCTATGCCTTTCACGGAGCTTTACACCGCGCTTGAAACCGGCACCGTGGACGGGCAGGACAATCCCATCGTCGCCTTCGAAACCAACAAGTTCGACGAGGTCCAGAAGCACCTGTCCCTGACCCGGCACGTCTACAATCCCCTGATCGTGCTGGTCGGCCAGAAGTCCTGGGAAAAGCTGTCAGCCGACGAACGCAAGATCATCTCGGACGCTGCCTTCGAGACGCGCGCGTATCAGCGCAAGCTTTCCAGGGACATGGAAGCGAAGTCCATCGAGAACGTGAAGAGCAAGGGGACCATCGTCACGGAGGTCTCTCTTGAGGAGAGGGGACGCATGCGCGAGTACCTGAAGGACGTCACCGCCAAGTATACGGCCGAAATCGGCGAGAAGCTGGTCAAGGATTTCGATACGGAGATCGAAAACGTCCGGTCGCGGCAGTAAGGTCGTCCTGCTTCAGGGCGGCGGCCTTGATGCCCTAACAGCGGGCTCAAGGTCGCTGTCCTTCGACAGGGATTTCGGTTTCAGAAATCCTTGGGGCCGATTTGGCAATTCGGCTTCGCGGCGATGGCCCCGGTCCATCGCCGCCGGTATATCGAGAAACGCGATCTCTCCGGATCGAACTCGCGCCGCCCCATTCCGTCGAGCATTTCCGCGTGTTGGAAAAGAGCGGCTCTTCCCAGGCAGAATTAGCTGAACCTACTGGAAACCGCCGGCGCCATTCCAGCGCCCTTGAAGCTTGACCGATCACGGACGTTAGATGTCGGGCTTAAGAGGCCTGACCTATGCCAGCCTGTTAACTGCACTTGGGCCTGGGTGGTTCAGTTCAGCTCCTTCCAAACCTCCGCCAGGATCTCGTACGACCGCAAACGTGCGCCGTGGTCGTAGATCGCGGAGGCCACCATCAGTTCGTCGGCGCCGGTCTTTTCGATCAGGCGGGCGAGGCCTTCGCGCACGGTCTGCGGCGAACCTACGACGGAGCAGCCGAGCATGTTGGATGCCTGGACCTTTTCGGAGGGCGACCAGTAGGATTCGATGTCGGCGATCGGCGGCTGGAGCTTGCCGCGTGTTCCCCGGAACAGGTTGGTGAAGGACTGCTGCGGTGTCGTGAACAGGAAACGGGCTTCCTCGTCGGTGTCGGCGGCGATGACGTTGACGCCGATCATGGCGTGCGGCGCGGTCAGTTGTTCCGACGGCTTGAAGTTGTCCCGGTAGACCTGGAGCGCCCGCATCAGCGCGTCGGGAGCGAAGTGGGAGGCGAAGGCATAGGGCAGGCCGAGCATGGCGGCGAGCTGGGCGCCGAACAGGCTGGAGCCGAGGATCCACAGCGGCACGTTGGTATCGGCGCCGGGAACCGCCTGGAGGAACTGGCCGGGCTGGACCGGACCCAGCAGGGCCTGAAGCTCGAGGACGTCCTGGGGGAACTTGTCGGAGCTTCCGGGATCGCGGCGGAGCGCCAGCAGCGTCCGCTGGTCGGTGCCGGGCGCGCGGCCGAGGCCGAGATCGATCCGGCCGGGGTAGAGCGAGGCGAGGGTGCCGAACTGTTCGGCGATCACCAGGGGCGAGTGGTTGGGCAGCATGATGCCGCCGGCGCCGACCCGGATCGTCCGCGTACCGCCCGCGATGTAGCCGATCACGACGGAGGTCGCGGCGCTGGCGATCCCGACCATGTTGTGGTGTTCGGCCACCCAGTAGCGGTTGTAGCCCCAGCTTTCGGCATGCTGCGCCAGATCCAGGGTGTTGCGGAGGGCGTCGCCCGGCGTAGATCCCTGGGGAACGGGTGCAAGGTCGAGCACGGACAATAAGGTCATGGGTGCCACTTCCGGGAATTGATCATGAGAAGACATGAGTCACACGTGGAAAGCGCGGGCGGAATAAACAACCGTCGTCCGGCGCGGGGCGAGGTTGCCGAAATGGAAGCCCTGCTGCGCCTGTCGGGCCGGGAACTGGACGACCTGTTCCGCCGCAGCGATGCCGGCGCCCGGCCCGACGGCCGGGCCGAGGGACTTTTCCTTCTGGCGCCGGGGACGCCGGGCGCCCCGGTGCTGGCCGGGCTGCTGGGGCTGGCATGGCGGGGCAAGAACTTCGACGCCGGTTCGGGCACGATGGTCAACCGCGTCCTGCCGGTCGGGATCGAGGCCGTGAAGGCTCGTGTCCGGGAAGAGCCGAGCCGGCTGGACCGCAAGCCGTGCCATGTCCTGGACTATTCCCGGACATCGCTGATCGCGGGCGGCGTGCGCGACGAGATCCGGGAAGTGGCGCCCGGGCTGTACCTTGGATTGGTCTACTGGATGGGCCTGCGCGTCGGGCGATTCGCGCTTTGCCTGACCCGTGCGACGGATAAGCGCTGACGAAAACGTCTTTTTTCAATCGGAATTTGAACAGCGGAAACGCGGCCGGAGTGCCGGAAAACCTTGTTATGCGCGGCAAGGTTCGTCCTATCCTAAAAGAAATAAATCTTTTGAACAGGGGAATGGCAAGTACGCGTTGTGCGTCTAATTCGATGTCAATCCGCGAGGGAGAGATTTGCGTGAGCAATTTCATAACATCAAAGGGGCACCAACCCTTGGACATCATCCGTAGAACCGTCATCGCCCTGACCGCAGCCGGGGCGCTGCTTGCCGTTGCCGGACAGGCCGGTGCGCAATCGCCGCAGCCGGTATCGAGCGACCCCGCCGTCGTGACGCAAGAGCGCGAAAAGACCATGAAGTCCATGGGCGACGCGATGAAGAAGATTTCCGCCTATGTGAAGAACGAGGGCGGCACGATCGACGGCGTGCGCGAGGGGGCGGCCACCATCCAGCAGGCTTCGCACAAGATCGTACCCAGCCTCTTCCCGGCGGATACCGGCATCGGCAAGATCAAGGACAGCGAAGCCAAACCGGAGATCTGGAAGCAGTGGCCGCAGTTCCAGCAGGCGGCTCAGAAGCTCGAGTCCACCAGCGCCGAACTGGTGACGGTCGCGGCGACCGACGACAGGGCGGCCATCGCCAAGCAGTTCGGCCAGGTCGGCCAGTCCTGCGGCGGCTGCCACGACAACTTCCGCCAGAAGAAAGAGTAGGCGTGCTTTCAAGGCTTCCGCGCCTGGGCATCCCGCTGGCTGTCATGGCCAGCGGAGTGTTCTTCGTATCGGTCTCCGCATCCGCCCCCGCATCCGCCCAGGAGGCCGGTAAGGGTCAGGCCGGTGAAGGTCAGGTCAGTGAGGATCCCGTCGCCCGAGGCGAATACATCTTCAACGCGGCCGGCTGCCTTGGGTGTCATACCGTGCCGAAGACCGGCGAGCGGCTGGCGGGAGGGCGGGCGCTCAAGACGCCGTTCGGGACGTTCTATTCCCCCAACATCACGCCCGACCGGGAAACCGGCATCGGCGGCTGGAGCGAGGCGGACTTCGTCCGGGCGATGCGCGAGGGCAAGGCGCCGGACGGCTCGGCGTATTTCCCGGTGTTCCCCTATACCTCGTTCACCCATCTGACCGAGGGCGACATCCGCGACCTCAAGGCCTATATCGACGCGCAGCCGGCGGTTTCCCAGGCGAACAAGCCGCACGAGGTTTCCCCGCCGTTCGGCTGGCGCTTCCTTCTGCCGGTCTGGCAGACGCTCTTCCTGGACGAAAGCGGCTTGCCGGAAGAAGCGGGGCGGGACGAGAAGTGGCATCGCGGGCGCTACCTGGTGCAGGCGGCGGGACATTGCGGCGAGTGTCATTCACCCCGCAACTTCCTGGGCGTCGTCGATCATGACCGGATGCTTGCCGGGTCGGCCAGCGGGCCGGAGGGCAAGGCCGTGCCGAGCATCACCTCCGATCCGGACAAGGGCATCGGGAAATGGTCGCAAGGCGAGATCGCCTTCATGCTGGAAATCGGCATGCAGCCCGACGGCGACTTCGTCGGCGGCGGGATGAACGAGGTCGTCGAGAACAGCACGTCGAAGCTGACGGCGGAAGACCGCGATGCCATCGCGGCCTATCTGAAGACGGTGCCGCCGGCTCCCTGATCGGCGCGCGGCGAAACACGGCGTTGGATGTATCTGTGTTCAGTTTGTGATGATATCCAACTTTTTCGGTTCCGTCGGAAAGCGTCGCACTTTAAGCTGAGGGCGAATGTCGCGGATGCGCCGGGGTGCCGGCTTGCGTCGTGGCCCGCTTTCAGGCGGAAGCCGTGTGTTGCCTTCAGGAGGTCCATGATGCCCAGTCCCGCGTTGCGCCTTCCAAAAGCGCGGGACGGTGCCCTTTGACCGTCCTGTTCTGCGGCGATCCCCACGGCAGCTATTCCCAGATCGTCCGGGCGGTGATGACCAAGGCGCCGTCGGCGGTCGTCATCGTCGGAGACCACGACCTGGAGCAGCCGCTGGAGGAGGTTCTGGCGTCGGTGGTCGATATGGGCATTCCGGTCTGGTGGATACCGGGGAACCATGACGGCGACCGGACCCACTGGTACGACAATCTTTTCGACAGCGGGTTGGGCGGCTTCAACCTGCATGGCCGGGTCGCGGAGGTGGTGCCCGGCTTGCGGGTCGCCGGTTTCGGCGGGGTGTTCCGCGGACGGATATGGCACCCGGCGGAAGGCGACGGCACTCCGCGCTTTACATCGAGGGACGACTACCTCGCCTCCCTGCCGCCGACCCACCGGTGGCGGGGCGGCCTGCCGCTGGCCCAGCGGGTGTCGATCTGGTGGGAGGACTACCAGCACCTGCGCACCCAGAAGGCCGACGTGCTGGTCTGCCACGAGGCGCCCAGCACTCATCGGCACGGCTTCGCCGTGCTTGACGAGCTTGCCCGGTCCATGGGCGCGCGGCTGATCGTGCATGGCCACCATCATATCGGCTATCAGGCGATGCTGCCCGGAGCGGTGCGCGTGGTCGGCATCGGACGCGCCGGGTTGTGGCGGCTGGGCGTTCAGCCGCCGCTGGCGCCGGTTCCCGCCGAGTCCGTGCCCACGGCCCTGTAGACCGGCGTTCCGGATCAAAATTTAGAAATATAAGTATCCGCGTGCTGATGTCGCAGCACGCATATTGAAAGCATTTAATAATAATTATTTCCATAAGCTTGGCCCGGCATCTGCTGTGGCATGAATAATAATGATCGGTTTACCGCTGCTCCTGCTTGTTTCGGTCATCGTCTTCGGGGGGGGATGGATCGCCGGAAGACGGTTCGCCGTCGCCCAAGCTCCCGTTTCCCCCGATGTGCCCGACGGGCGCGCGGCGCTCGACCTGCTGAGCGAGCTGGAAAGCCGCGTCCGCGAGCGGAACTTCTCGCAACGACAGCTCGGGCCGCGCGAAGCCGGTCCGGGCATAGTGATCGACCGCTACAACGCGGTGATCGAAGCGATCGAGCGGACGGTCTCGCGGTCGGATTCGGTCGTCCGGTCGGCGCGTGACGCCATCGTGACGTTCAGCGGCGAAGACCGCGTGATCGTCTGCGCCAACCCGGCCGCGGAAGTCCTCTTTCCCGTGGGCGAAGGCCGGGAAGGCGGGCTGGCCGGGTTGCGGCTGGACGACCTGATCGCCATCGACGAACCGCCGCCCAACCGGAGCGCTCCCCGGCCGATAGGCCGGCTGATGGACGGCAAGACCAGGGTCACCTGGGGCATCGGCGCCGACGCGACGCGTTTCTCGGTGGAACTGACCGCATCGCATCTCGTCGACGAGGACGGCGACTACTGGACCGTCTTCCTGCGCGACGTTTCCGACCGGCTGGAAGCCCAGCGCGATTTCCAGGCGGCGCAGGAGGCCCAGCAACTCATCCTCGACGCGATCCCGTTCCCGGTCGCTGTGATGCGCCGGTCGGATGCGCTGGTGCTCTACGTCAATGCGCCGCTGGCCAAGGTGGGCAACCGCCACGCCCACAGCATGATGGGGCGGCGGTCGTCGATCAAATATGCCAGCCGGGACGACTACACAGGGGTGCAGGCAGCGCTCGACCGCGATGGCCGGATCGAGGGCGTCGAGGTCCTGATGCGGAACGCGGACGACCGGACGTTCTGGGTCAACCTGTCGGCGGTGTGCATCCCCTATCAGGGGGTCGACGCGGTGCTGGTGGGGTTCACCGACGTCACCGCGCGCAAGGAGGCCGAGGACGCGCAGCGCAAGCTGATCGACGCGGTGCCGGTCCCGCTCGTGCTGGCGCGGACGTCGGACGCGCAGGTCCTCCAGATCAATCACCGGGCGGCCGAGCTGTTCGGCCTGACGCCGGAACAGGCGATCGGGCGGGACGCCACCGACTTCTACGTGGTGGAGGAGGAGCGCCGCCGCCTGGGTACGCGCCTGCGCAACGACGGCCAGGTGGACGAGTTCGAACTTCAGCTCTGCGACAGCGCTCGCCAACCTTTTTGGTCGCTGCTGTCCGCCCGGCTGTTCAACCATCGGGGCGAGCCGGCGACCCTGACCACCGTCAACGTGATCAACGAGCGGAAGCGGATCGAGCAGGAACTGGCGCGCGACCGCGCCATGCTGAAGGCGACGCTAGAGAACATGGATCAGGCCATGCTGATCACCGACGGCGACCTGCGGGTGATCGGCTGGAACCACCGGTGCGCCGACCTGCTGGACTTGACCGCCGAGGTGCTGGAGCCGGGGCCGACGCTGGCCGGCCTTGCCGGTTTCCTTGCGGAGCGCGGCGACTTCGCCGGTCTGTCGGACGAGGATGTCCTGCAATTCACCGGCGATCAGCGCGACCTGCTGGAAAGCCGGCCGATCTACGAGCGCCGCCGGCCCAACGGCATGGTGGTCGAGGCCCGCAGCAACCGGCTGCCGGGCGGGGGCTATGTCTGCACCTATACCGACGTGACCGAGCGGAAGTCGGCAGAAGACGCGCTGCGGGCCTCGAAGGAGGCGGCGGAGATGGCCTACGACCGTCTGCATCAGGCCCAGGACAGCCTGCTCCAGGCCGAGAAGATGGCGGCGCTGGGGTCGCTGGTGGCCGGCGTCGCGCACGAGATCAACACGCCGATCGGCACCGCCCTGACGGCGGCATCGCACCTGGGGGAGCGGACGGCCGATTTCCGGGCGCTGCTTCAGGGCGGCAAGCTGAAGAAGTCGGATGCCGACCGTTATCTGGAAACCGCGACCGAGTCCTCCGCGATCATGGTGGCGACCATCGGGCGGGCGGCCGAGCTGATCCAGAGCTTCAAGCAGGTCGCGGTCGATCAGTCCACCGATATCCGGCGCGGCTTCAACCTTGCCGAATACATCGGCGAGATCCTGCTGAGCCTGCGTCCCAGGCTCCGCCAAACGGCCCACACCGTTTCGGTGGATTGTCCCGACGATCTTGAAATCGACAGCTACCCGGGTGCATTATCGCAAGTTCTGACCAACTTCGTGATGAACTCCCTGGTCCATGGGTTCGCCGAAGGTCGGGCCGGCAGGATCACCCTATGCGCCCGGTTGCAGCAGCCCGACGTGGTATCGATCCGGTATTCCGACACCGGAAAGGGCATTCCCGAAAAGAACCTGGGCAAGATCTTCGAGCCGTTCTTTACGACCAGACGAGGGTCCGGCGGGACGGGGCTGGGGCTGCATATCGTCTTCAACATCGTGGCCCAAAGTCTGGGGGGGACCATCGCCGTGGAAAGCATCGAGGGGCAGGGCGCCAGCTTCATCCTGACCATTCCGCGTGTGGCGCCGGACAAGCCGGAGCATGGGGACGGCGACCGATGATCTGCACCGATAGGGACGACATGGCCGGGGGTGACGTAGCCGGCAACGACATGTGCGACGACGACGAACTACTGTTCGCCGGCGAGGCCGAGGATGATGACGATCTGGACGGCGGTCTTCCCTCGGGGGCCGGATCGTTTCGCGGAGCTGCGAAGGCCCGTCCGTGGAAGATCATGATCGTCGACGACGACCGGGAGGTCCATGCGGTCACGAAGGTCGTTCTGAGCGATTTCGTGTTCGATGGCCGGCCGGTGGAGTTCGTCAACGCCTACAGCGCCGTCGAGGCCTGCAAGGCGATCGCGGACCATCTCGATACCGCCGTCGTGCTGCTGGACGTCGTCATGGAAACCGACGACGCCGGTCTCCGCTGCGTCGAGTTCATCCGCAAGACCATGGGCAACAAGCAGGTTCGGATCATCCTGCGCACCGGCCAGCCCGGCCAAGCGCCGGAACGGCAGGTGATCGTCGATTACGACATCAACGACTACAAGGCCAAAAGCGAGCTTACGGCGCAGAAGCTGTTCACGTCGGTCGTGGCGGCCCTGCGCTCCTACCAGCACATCATGAGCATCGACCTGAGCCGCCGGGGGCTGGAAAAGATCATCGAGGGATCGGCATCGCTGTTCGAGCAGCGGTCGATGAGCCAGTTCGTCGAAGGGGTCCTGATGCAGCTTCACTCGCTGATCCAGGGGGCCACCGGATCGCTGCTGTGCACCGTCGGGGCGGAGGGCAGCGACGATGCCGGCGGCGAGTTCCGGGTGCTCGCCAGTTCCCAGCCCTTCAGCGCCGCGCCGGGTCGTCCACTGGACGCGATCCTGCCGCCGGACGCGATGGAAGACATCCGGCGCGCCTTCCGCGAAGGCCGCAACGTCTACTGCGCCGACCACAGCGTCGTCGTCTTCAGGTCGCGCAACCATTCGGTCAGCGTCGTCTACCTGGAGGGGCACGCGCCGCTGGGCGAGGTCGATCACGGCCTGCTCGAGATCTTCTGCAGCAAGGTCGCTATCGCCTTCGACAACGTCTACCTGTACGAGCAGGTGCTGAACTCGCAGAAGGCGACCGTCTACGCCCTCGGCAAGCTGGCCGAGTTCAAGGACGAGATCACCGGCCAGCATGTCCGGCGGATCGAGCGGCTTACGGCGGCGATCGCCGGCGAACTGAAGGACCGGGGCCAGTTCGCCGACGAGATCGACGACCGTTTCGTCGATCAGATCGGCCTTGCCAGCATCCTGCACGACGTCGGCAAGGTGGGATTGCCCGACAGCATCCTGAACAAGCCGGCCCGGCTGACCGACGAGGAAATGGACGTCATCCGCCAGCACCCCAGGATAGGGGCCAACGTGCTGCGCGAGGTGGCGAAGATGGTGCCCGGCCGCAGCTATCTGAGCCTGGGCGCCGAGGTCGCGGAGACCCATCACGAGAAGTTCGACGGGACCGGCTATCCCGCCGGGTTGAAGGGGAACGACATCCCGATCGGCGGCAGGATCACCGCCGTAGCCGACGTCTACGACGCCCTGATGCACAAGCGCCCGTACAAGGACGCTTGGCATGCGGCCGAAACGATCGAGCACCTGAAATCCGAGAGCGGCAAGCATTTCGACCCGCAGGTGGTCGATGCCTTCCTGTCGCTGATCGAGCGCGGGCTGGCGGGCGATCCGGACGACTGATCGGGAAGGATCGCCGGTCGGCGGGGATGTTACCGGGCGAGCAGGCCGGCAAGCTCGGATGCCGGGACCGGGCGGCTGTAATGGTAACCCTGGCCGAAGGTGCAGCCCAATTGCTGGAGCGGTGGGATGAGGTCGGGCGTCTCGATCCCTTCCGCGACGACGAGCATGCCCATGCGGTTCGCCAGCATGATGATGGTTTCGACGATGTCGTGGGTGCGGCCGGGCTTGCCCAGTTGACGGACGAAGGATTGATCGATCTTCAGGACGTCGAACGGGAAGCTGTGCAGGTAAGACAGGCTGGAATAGCCGGTCCCGAAGTCGTCCAGCGCTATCGTCACGCCCAGGCCCTTGATCTGGGTCAGTACCTCGTGCGCCTTGCGCGGGTCCTGAACCAGCGCCGTTTCCGTCAGTTCGACCTTGAGATGGGCCGGGTCGAAGCCGGTGTCGGACAGGATCTTCGAGAGGCTGGCCACCACCCCGAAATCGGTGAAATGCTGCGCCGACAGGTTGACGCTGAGGAAGGGCGTAGCACCCACCGGTGTCGCTTGGCGCAGCAGCCGGCAGGCTTCGGCGATGATGGCAAGGTCGATGTGCCGAATCAGGCCGCACCGCTCGCCGAGGTCGATGAACTCGCTCGGCGGGACCAGCCCGCGTTCGGGGTGGCGCCACCGGGCCAGCGCCTCGAACCCGGCGATCGAGCGGTCTTCGATCATCACGATCGGCTGGAAGAAGGGCACGAACTCGCAGGCGGCCAAGCCGCGTTCCAGGTCGTATTCCCGGAGCAGCCACTCCAGCGCCGCTCCGCTCGAACCGATTTCATCACAGTTGGCGTTCGGCATCACCACATGGCTCGTTCCCATGCGGGTCGGCAGATCGCTGAGCAGGCCCGTCTGCGCCTGCCGGAAGCGTTTGATCAGGCTGCTGAGAACTTGCCCGACGATGGGCTCCGCCTCCAGGATGCGGCGCCTCAACTGGTCGCTCCGGATGATCAGCACTTCGGTCTCCTGAACGGCACGCGCTTCCGCGGAGCGGACGCCGTCGTCCAGCACGGCCATCTCGCCGAAGATCTCCCCCTGTCCGAGGGTCGCGAGGGTGATGTGGGTCCGGTCGCGGACGGCGCAGATCTCCACCTGTCCGCGCTCGACGATATAGGCGCAGTCGGCGGGCTGCCCCTCGAAGAAGATCGTGGCGCCGGGCAGGTACGTCTTGCGGATCAAGGATGGATCTCCACGGCAAGTCTCCGCTGATCCGATGTTGGCAGACATTCGCGAAGAATACGGATTAATCTGATGGTTGTACGAGTGGAGGCCAAATGTCAAGTCCGGGGCAAAAACTTACCTGGAAAGAGTCATGATCCTGTCGAGGCCCTGTAACAATTTTCCCGGATTCACGTCTCCCGCAGCCGCCGCTTAATCTTGACGGTGGCGGGGTTTGCCGCCTGTTGACTTCGGATGCCGCTTTCGTGGTTAATTCGCGGCGCTCAAGTTTTTGAAACAAGGGAGGCGACAGTGGCTTCAACCGACGCTCTGCATGCAATTCTCGACAAGGCCCACGAGGGTATGACTCCGAAGCAGCTGATGTCGCTGCCGCCGTCGGCGCTGGCCGGCGTAACCGACAGCGATGCGAAGAAGCTCAAGGAGGCCTTCGGCATCGACACCATCGAGGAACTGGCGACCTGCAAATACTTCCTGTGGGCACAGGCTCTCCATACGCTGGCCAAGACGGATAAGTGACGTTCGATGCCGGCGCCGTCCCGTCGGGCTATCCGGATGACGTGGAACGGCGCCGGGTGAATGAACAACCTGTAGGAAGTTTTGCAGGTTTGAAATATATAATTTGAAGAAAATACTAGCAATCACTGTATCGTTGGTTTTACCTCTGCTTGATTTTCCATCAGGCAGGAAGCCAAGCAGATGACCGCCGACAGCAAGTTCTCACAGCCCAACTCGATTCTGCCGCCGATACCCGCGGGCGTCACCACACCGTTCTATTATTCATCGCTGTCCAATATCATCATCCACTATCTGGTCGATAAGGACCGGGTGAAACCCTATTTCCATGGCGAATTTCAGGATTGCGGGCTGAGGCCGGCGCTGTTCGGCGACAAGGCATCGGTCAGCTACAACTTCCAGGTCTATACCGGCTTCTTCTCCGCCGGGGTCGGACTGCCGCCGGAGAGCTGGTCGCCGTCCGCCAGCGGCATCACCCAGGAACTTGAACTGAACATCGTGGCGTACCCGAAGGGGAAGGCCGAAGACGTTCCCGACATCACGTTCGAGCAGTGGTTGCAGGGCGAGGACCAGACCAAGCTGCTCGGGAACCACCGCATCTACGTGCCGTGCGACGATCCGATCGCGATCAACGTGGGCAGGGAACTGTTCGGCGAGCCGAAGTTCCAGACGACCTTCATGACGAACATTCCGTCACCCAACCCGTGCCGAATTCCCGGTCCGGTCTATAAGCCGGACTGGGTCCGAAGCTGGGGATTCCAGGTCAACGATCCGGACACCGCCGGCGTGGCGATCTTCACCGTCGTCGCCGACACCGATGGACTGCGGTCGACCCCGGCCGCGATCTCGTCGATCACCGAATACGGCATCCCCGACGGAACGGCGACCGGCTGCCGCTGGAACATCCTGCAACCCTTCGACACCTTCATCCTGAAGGAGCCCGAACAGTCGGAGCGCGTCGTCCTGACCTATGGTTCCAGCACGCACCCGATGGGCAAGGCGATGCGGGAACTGCTGCACGGCGTCAAGCCCTATGCCATCCAGACCTATCAGTCGGCACCGGTCGCAATCCAGGGCCGGCCGTACTACCTGAAGCCTCAGAAGTAGCGGATCGCCGGACGGGAGGATGGGGCGTCGTCATGCCGTCCCATCTCCCGGCTTGACAAGTCTGTCCAAAGCCCTGACGATCGCCGCATTCCCAGGGGAGCCCCGGTAGGGGGCTGAGATTCCGCCGGCACGTCGCGACGCGGAGACCCTTTGAACCTGATCCGGGTCGTGCCGGCGTAGGAAGGGGAGAAGCGTGCGGCAGTCGCGATTCGCACCCGGTCTCATCATATCCACCGCTGCATTCCGGATCTCCGATCGATAACATTGATCAGGGAGATCGAAATGCCCAAGGACAACACCCCGCTTTTCACGGTGTCCACCGGACCCTTGCCCTCCTCGCGCAAGGTCCATGCGCCGGGCCGCCTGTTCCCCGACCTGCGCGTGGCGCTGCGCGAGATCGACCTGGAGCCCGGCTGCGGCGAAGCGCCGGTCCGGGTCTATGACAGCTCCGGCCCCTACAGCGATCCCGCCGCCGGCATCGACATCGAGCGCGGCTTGCCCGCCCTGCGGGCCGGCTGGATCGAGGCGCGCGGCGATGTGGAAACCTATGACGGCCGCGCGATCAAGCCGGAAGACAACGGGCTGCGGCGCGGCCAGCCGTCCAACCTGGAGGAATTCCCGGCCTCGGGACGCCGTCCGGTGCGGGCGAAGGCGGGCGCCGTCGTCACCCAGCTTGCCTATGCACGGCGCGGCATCGTGACGCCGGAGATGGAGTATGTCGCGATCCGCGAGAACCTGGGACGCGAAGCGGGTCTGGGTGCTCCGCGCGACGGCCAGTCGTTCGGCGCCTCGGTTCCCGACCATGTGACGCCGGAGTTCGTCCGGGACGAGATCGCGCGAGGCCGGGCCATCATCCCGGCCAACATCAACCATCCGGAAATCGAGCCGATGATCATCGGCCGCAACTTCTTGGTCAAGATCAACGCCAATATCGGCAACTCGGCCGTGGCTTCCTCCGTGTCGGAGGAAGTCGAGAAGATGGTCTGGGCGACGCGGTGGGGCGCGGACACCGTCATGGACCTGTCCACCGGCGCCAATATCCACACGACGCGGGAGTGGATCATCCGCAACTCCGCCGTCCCGATCGGGACGGTGCCGATATATCAGGCGCTGGAGAAGGTCGGCGGCAAGGCCGAGGACCTGACGTGGGAGATTTACCGCGACACCTTGATCGAGCAGGCGGAGCAGGGCGTCGATTACTTCACGATCCATGCCGGCGTCCGGCTGGCGCATATCCCGCTGACCGCACGCCGGGTTACCGGCATCGTCTCGCGCGGCGGCTCGATTCTCGCCAAGTGGTGTCTGGCGCACCACCGGGAGAACTTCCTTTACACCCGGTTCGAGGAGATCTGCGAGATCATGCGGGCCTACGACATCAGCTTCTCGCTGGGTGACGGGCTGCGTCCGGGATCGATCGCCGATGCCAACGACGCCGCGCAGTTCGCCGAGCTGGAGACGCTGGGCGAGCTGACCAAAACAGCCTGGAAGCACGACGTCCAGGTGATGATCGAGGGACCGGGGCATGTCCCCATGCACAAGATCAAGGAGAACATGGAGCGGCAGCTTGCGGTCTGCGACGAAGCGCCGTTCTACACGCTGGGGCCTCTCACGACGGATATCGCGCCCGGCTACGACCATATCACCAGCGGCATCGGCGCCGCGATGATCGGCTGGTTCGGCTGCGCGATGCTGTGCTACGTGACGCCCAAGGAGCACCTGGGGCTGCCCGACCGCGACGACGTCAAGGTCGGGGTGGTCACCTACAAGATCGCCGCGCATGCGGCGGATCTGGCGAAGGGCCACCCGGCGGCGAAGCTGCGGGACGACGCCTTGAGCCGCGCCCGCTTCGACTTCCGCTGGCGCGACCAGTTCCACCTGTCGCTGGACCCGGAGACGGCGGAGCGCTTCCACGACCAGACCTTGCCGGCCGAGGGCGCCAAGTCGGCGCATTTCTGCTCGATGTGCGGGCCGAAGTTCTGTTCGATGAAGATCACGCAGGAGGTCCGAGACTACGCCGCCTCCGGCATGGCGGAGATGTCGCGGAACTTCCGGGAGGCCGGGTCGGAGATCTACCATCCGGTTGCCAGCGAGTAGACGGGCGGAATAGACGGACCGGATAGACGCTCATTGACAGTGTGGGGTGGGGCGCGGATAGTGCGCCCCGCTCGATGGTGCCCGGCGGTGATGAGCTGGCGGGCCGCCAAGAGGGAATCCGGTGGGGACGCCGCCCAAGCGTCCGAGTCCGGAGCTGCCCCCGCAACTGTAAGCGACGAGCGGGTGTCCTGAACCTGTGGTCACTGGCGCCGGAAACAGCGCCGGGAAGGCCGGACACCCGCACCGACTCGCGAAGCCAGGAGACCTGCCGTCGAGCGCCGTATGTTCAATCACGGCCGGGCGGGGTGAACCGGCGAAGGTGGGTCATGAATTTCGACACGAAGACGCCGCACGGCGTCACCCTGGTTCTCGGCGGCGCCCGGTCGGGTAAAAGCCGCTTCGCCGAAGAGATGGCTGAGCGGGCCGCACGACCGATCTATCTCGCGACGGGCAGGGCCTGGGACGGCGAGATGTCGGCCCGCATCGACGAACACCGCGCCCGGCGCGGGCCGAAGTGGACCACCGTCGAAGAACCGCTGGATCTGGCGGGCGTGCTGCCCACGCTGGCGTCGCCCGGTGCCGTCGTGCTGGTCGATTGCCTCACCCTGTGGGTCACCAACCTGATGATGGCCGAGCGCGATATCGCCGATGAGTCGCGGCGGCTGGCCGCGGCGTTCGGCGGTCTCCAGGGGCCTGTCGTCTTCGTATCGAACGAGGTCGGGCTTGGCATCGTCCCCGACAATGCCATGGCGCGGGCCTTCCGCGACCATGCCGGCAGGCTCCATCAGGAAGTCGCGGCCCTGGCCGATGCCGTCTATTTCATGGTCGCGGGCATCCCGATGACCGTCAAGAAAACCGATCAAGGAAACATCAAGTGAGCACCAAGATCCCCGCGACGGTCATTACCGGCTTTCTCGGCGCCGGCAAGACCAGCCTGATCCGCCATCTGCTGGAAAACGCCCGTGGCCGCAGGCTGGCGCTGATCATCAACGAGTTCGGCGATCTGGGCGTCGACCGCGAACTGCTGGCCGGCTGCGGCTCCGCCACCTGCCGCGAGGAAGATATCGTCGAGCTGACCAACGGCTGCATCTGCTGCACGGTCGCCGACGACTTCCTGCCGACCATCGAGAAGCTGCTGAACCAGCCCAACCCGCCCGATCATATCGTGATCGAAACGTCCGGACTGGCGCTGCCGAAGCCGCTGGTAAAGGCCTTCGCCTGGCCGGAAATCCGCACCCGCGTCACCGTGGACGGCGTCGTCGCCGTGATCGATGCGGAAGCGGTCGCGGCCGGCCGCTTCGCCGGCGATCCGGCTGCCGTCCAGGCGGCGCGCGAGGCCGACGATTCGCTGGACCACGAAAGCCCGCTGGAGGAGCTGTTCGAGGAGCAGATCCAGTGCGCCGACATGGTCGTGCTGAACAAGGCCGACCGGGTCGATGCCACGACGCTGGACCGGGTTTCCCGGATCGTCGCCGAGCATCTGCGCCCTGCCGTCAAGACGGTGGTGTCGGTCCAGGGTGGTATCGATCCGCTGGTACTGCTGGGTCTTGGAGCTGCGGCGGAAGACGATCTCGACAGCCGTCCGTCGCACCATGAGCTGGAAGGCGAGGACCACGACCACGATGATTTCGACAGCTTCGTGATCGAGATCGGCACGGTCGAGCTTCCGGAACGGGTGGAGGAACGGATTCTTGCCGCCGTCGCCGCCCACGACATCCTGCGGATCAAGGGCTTCCTCCATGTCGAGGGCAAGCCGATGCGGCAGGTGGTGCAGGGCGTCGGCGACCGTATCCAGCGGTACTACGACCGGCGCTGGAAGCAGGACGAGAACAGGCGTAGCGAACTGGTGGTGATCGGTCAGCGCGGGCTTGATCGTTCTGCTATCGAAACCATCCTGCGGGGCTGATCGGGCATGCATCTGCTGGCGGCACAGCCCGGCACCATCTCCGACGGCACCGAAGCGGTCGATCTTGGCCAGACGGCCGGCGATATCGTCGTGCTGTCGGCGGCCGACACCGAGCTGGCTTGCCTTGCCGCCGCCCATGACCGGCTGGGGGCGGGGTTCCCGAGCCTCCGCCTCGCCAGTCTGCTGCAACTCGGCCATAACCTGTCAATTGACCTCTATGTCGAAAAGGTCGTGGCGCGGGCGAAGCTGGTGGTCGTGCGGGTGCTGGGGGGCGCCGGCTACTGGCCCTACGGTATCGAACAGGTCGCGGATACCTGCCGCCGACGGGGCATCCCCCTGGCTGTCCTGCCGGGCGACGATCAGCCGGACCCGGAGTTGTCGCGGTTCTCGACGTTGCCGGGCGATGTCGTTCATCGGATCTGGCAATACGCCGTTCATGGCGGAGTCGAGAATGCGGGCGGCTTGCTGCGCTATGCGGCTGATCTGATCGGCTACGACGATGCCGACTGGCGCGAGCCGGTACCGCTGATGCGGGCCGGAATTTACTGGCCGGGGCGGGATCGACCTGATCTGGACGATTTGAGGCGCGATTGGATAGAGGGGGCGCCCGTCGCCGCGATCCTGTTCTACCGGGCACTGGAGCAGGCGGCCAACACCGCCGTCATCGATGCGCTGATCGCGGCGCTGGCCGAGGCCGGGGTCAATGCGCTGCCGATCGCGACGACCAGCCTGAAGGAGAAGGTGGCGGCTGGGATCGTAGCGGATCTGCTGGATCGTTCCGGTCCCGATGTGATCCTCAACGCGACCTCCTTCGCGATTTCCCAGCCGGGGGCGGCGCGGTCGTCTACTCCGTTCGACGGTTCGGACTGCCCTGTCTTCCAGGTCGTGTTCTCCGGCGGGTCGGAAGCGGCTTGGCGGGCCGGAACTTCGGGGCTGTCAGCTCGCGATATCGCCATGAACGTCGCCTTGCCCGAGGTCGACGGGCGGCTGATTACCCGCGCCGTCAGTTTCAAGGCGGAGGCGCGGCGGCACGAGGCGACGGAAAGCTGGGTGCTGTCGTACCGGCCAGTTCCCGACCGGGTCGCGTTCGTCGCCGCCTTTGCGGCGCGCTGGGCGCGGCTGCGCCGGACTGCGGCGGGTGAGCGGCGGGTCGCCATCGTCATGGCGAACTACCCGAACCGCGATGGGCGACTTGCCAACGGCGTCGGGCTCGATACGCCGGCGGGGGTGATGCGGACGCTTCAGGCGCTGTCAGAGGCGGGCTACGGCGTTGCTGATCTGCCGGCCGATTCGGCGGAGTTGATGGCGCGCGTCAGTGTCGGAGTCACCAACGACCTGAGCGATCTGGACCAGCGTGTCGTTTCCGAAACGCTCGGGTTGGACGCTTACCAAGCCTTCTTCGATGCGCTGCCCGAAGCTGTGCGCGCGGCGGTGACGGACCGCTGGGGTGAGGCGGCGAACGACCCGTTCGTGCGCGATGGCCGTTTCCTGCTGCCGGTTGTCCGGCTGGGCAATGCCGCCATCGCAATCCAGCCGGCCCGTGGGTACCAGATCGATCCGTCCAAGACGTACCATGACCCCGATCTGGTGCCGCCGCACGCCTATCTGGCCTTCTACGCCTGGGTTCGGCAGGTCTTCGACGCTCATGCCATCGTGCATTTCGGCAAGCACGGCAATCTGGAATGGTTGCCGGGCAAGTCACTCGCGATGTCGGAAACCTGCTTTCCGGAAGTGGCGCTGGGGCCGCTGCCGCACCTGTATCCCTTCATCGTCAACGATCCCGGCGAGGGAACGCAGGCCAAGCGGCGTGCGGCTGCCGTCATCATCGACCACCTGACCCCGCCGCTGACCCGCGCCGAAAGCTACGGTCCGCTTCGCGAGTTGGAAATGCTGGTGGACGAGTACTACGAGGCGGCGGGCGTCGATCCGCGCCGTATCGTCGTACTGCGCGACCGCATCCTTGAACTGAGCGCCGCCACCGGCCTGGATGTGGACTGCGGCGTCAGCCGGGACGACGAGCCGCAGGCGGCCCTTGCCAAGCTCGACAATCATCTATGCGAGTTGAAGGAACTCCAGATCCGCGACGGGCTGCACGTCTTCGGCATGGCGCCGGAGGGCGGCTTGCTGAACGACCTGCTGGTGGCGCTGACCCGGCTGCCGCGCGGCAAGGGCGATGGCCGCGACGCCTCGCTGATCCGGGCGCTGGCGCGGGATTTGGGGCTGGAGTTCGACCCGCTGGACTGCGTCATGGGCGATCCCTGGACGGGCGTGCTGCCGGCGGCGCTGGATACCGGCGGCGTCTGGCGCAGCATCGGCGATACAGTGGAGCGGCTTGAGGAACTGGCGCGCAAGCTGGTCGCGGGAGAGGCCGTTCCGGACCCGGATTGGTCTGCGTCTGGCGCTGTCCTCGATTATATCTCCGGCCATCTGCGGCCCGTGGTTTCCTCCTGCGGCGAGGCAGAGTTGACGGGGCTGTTGCGCGGGTTGGGCGGGCGCTTCGTCGAGCCCGGTCCGTCCGGTGCTCCGACGCGCGGCCGGCCGGAAGTCCTCCCGACCGGGAGGAACTTCTACTCGGTCGATACCCGCGCGGTCCCGACGCCTGCCGCGTGGCATCTGGGCTGGAAATCCGCCTCGCGCGTGGTCGAGCGCTACCTTCAGGAAAACGGCGACTGGCCCCGCACCATGGCGCTGTCTGCCTGGGGCACCGCCAACATGCGGACGGGCGGCGACGATATCGCCCAGGCGCTCGCGCTGATGGGCGCACGGCCGACCTGGGACACCGGGACGGGGCGCGTTACGGGGTTCGAGATCATGCCTGCTGGCGTCCTCGACCGGCCGCGCGTCGATGTGACCCTGCGGGTTTCCGGCTTCTTCCGCGATGCTTTCCCGGCGCAGATGGATCTGGTTGACAGCGCCGCCCGCGCAATCGCCGACCTGGACGAACCCGACGACGTCAACCCGCTGGCGGCCCGTGTCCGGCAGGATGCGGCTGATCTGGCCGCCTCCGGCATCGATCCGATTGTTGCCCGGAAGCGGGCAGGGCATCGGGTATTCGGCTCCAAGCCTGGGGCCTATGGGGCAGGCTTGCAGGCGCTGATCGACGAACGCGGCTGGGAGACGGAGAGCGATCTGGCGGAAGCCTATCTCGCCTGGGGCGGCTACGCTTATGGCAGCGGGGTGGAGGGCGCTCCCGAGCGCGGCTTGTTCGAGGCCCGGCTGGGATCGGTCCAGGCCGTCCTGCACAACCAGGACAACCGGGAGCACGACCTGCTCGACAGTGACGATTACTATCAGTTCGAAGGCGGGCTTGCGGTCGCCGTGCGGACCCTGTCGGGACAGGCGCCTGTCGTCTACCACAACGACCATTCGCGTCCCGAGAACCCGCGTGTCCGCACCCTGGACGAGGAAATCGCCCGTGTCGTCCGTGCCCGCGTCGTCAATCCCAAGTGGATCGCCGGCGTGATGCGCCACGGCTACAAGGGAGCCTTCGAACTGGCGGCGACGGTGGACTACATGTTCGCCTTCGCTGCAACCGCGCGCTGTGTACGCGATCATCACTTCGATGCCGTGTTCGACGCGTACGTCGCCGACGACACGGTCCGGGACTTCATGGAAGAGGCAAATCCCGCAGCTCTCCGCGAAATGGCGGGAAAATTGGCCGAAGCCCTGTCACGAGGACTCTGGCGGCCCAAATCCAATGCCGCACACCATACGTTGAACAAACTGGCTCAGGGTGAAACGCCGTGAAAACCGAAGGCATGACAGAAGACGAGATCAATGTCCGTCACGCTGAGAAGATGGCAAAGAAGAAGGCTGCTCGCGACCGTATGATCGCTACGAAGACTCTGGAGAAGGGGCTTCTGATCGTCCATACCGGCAAAGGCAAAGGCAAGTCCACGGCGGCGCTCGGCATGGTGATGCGGGCGATAGGCCATGGCTTCAAGATCGGCATCGTCCAGTTCGTCAAGGGCAAGTGGGAGACCGGCGAGCGGGTCGTGTTGGAACGCTTCGCCGATCAGGTGACGATCAACACGATGGGCGAAGGCTTCACCTGGGAAACCCAAAGCCGCGAACGCGACATCGCCGCCGCCCGCGCCGCCTGGACCCAGGCGGTCAGCCTGATCCGGAACCCCGAGATCAAGATGGTCCTGCTGGACGAGTTGAACATCGTCCTGCGCTACGACTACCTGCCGCTTGAAGAAGTGCTGGAGGTCCTGCGCGACAAGCCGGAGGACAAGCACGTCATCGTGACCGGCCGCAACGCCAAGGACGAGTTGCTGGAAATCGCCGATCTGGTCACGGAAATGACCATGGTGAAGCATCCTTTCCGGGATGGCGTCAAGGCGCAGGCCGGGGTGGAATTTTGACCAAGCCGCCCGGCATGGCGAAGGCCGTCATGTTCATGGGTACCGGCTCCGATGTCGGCAAGTCCATGGTCGTGGCCGGCCTTTGCCGGGCCTTCACCAACCGGGGCCTCCGCGTCCGCCCTTTCAAGCCGCAAAATATGTCGAACAACGCGGCGGTGACGGCGGACGGCGGCGAGATCGGCCGCGCCCAGGCTTTGCAGGCGCGGGCCTGCAAGGTCGCTCCGACCATCGACATGAACCCGGTTTTGCTGAAGCCGCAGACCGATATCGGCGCGCAGGTCGTCGTTCAGGGCCGCGTCGTCGGGGCGATGAAGGCGCGCGAGTACCAGACCCGCAAGGGCGAGCTGATGCCGGCGGTGCTGGAGAGCTTCCACCGGCTCGGTCGGGAGGCAGACCTCGTGCTGGTGGAAGGGGCCGGAAGCGCCTCGGAAGTCAACCTGCGGGCGGGCGATATCGCCAATATGGGCTTCGCGGAGGCGGCTGACCTGCCGGTCGTGCTGATCGGCGATATCGAGCGCGGCGGGGTGATCGCCAGCATCGTCGGCACCTGCGCCGTGCTGCCGGATGCCGAGCGGGCGCGGCTGAAGGCTTTCCTGATCAACAAGTTCCGGGGTGATACCAGCCTGTTCGACGATGGGCTCAGGATCATCGCGGAGCACACCGGCCTGCCGTCGCTGGGCGTCGTTCCATATTTCACCGACGCCGGGAAGCTGCCGCCGGAGGATGCGCTGGCGCTGGGTTCCCGGTCCAGTGCGGGGGGGAGGGCGATCCGCATCGCCGTGCCGATACTGTCGCGCATCGCCAACTTCGACGACTTCGACCCCTTGCGCGAAGAACCTGACGTGACGCTGACCATGGTTCCGCCGGGAGAGGCGCTGCCGGGTGACGCCGATCTGGTCATCCTGCCCGGCACCAAGGCGACGATCCCGGACCTCGCATTCCTGCGGCAACAGGGCTGGGACGTGGACATCGCGGCGCATCTCCGGCGCGGCGGCCATGTGCTGGGCATCTGCGGCGGCTTCCAGATGCTGGGGACACGGCTGGACGATCCGGCGGGGACGGAGGGAGCGCCGGGCGCCGTGAGCGGCCTGGGTCTTCTCGACATCGAAACAGTGCTGGACGGGCCTAAGACGCTGGTCGAAGTGACCGGGCTGCATCCTGCGAGCGGTGCCGGAGTTCGCGGCTACGAGATGCATATCGGTCAAACCTCGGGCGCCGCGCTGACGCGGCCCCTGCTGGAGCTTGAAGGCCGTGCAGAGGGATCAGTGTCAGCGGATGGCCGCGTGAGCGGTTGTTACGTCCACGGAATGTTTTCGTCCGACGCCTTCCGCCACGCCTTCCTGTCAGCGATCAAGCACCGAGCCGACAGCGGGATCGCTTACGAGGATGGGGTGGAAAGCGCGCTGGATGCGCTGGCCGATCATCTGGAAGCCTGCCTGGACCTGGACGCCCTGCTGGCGCTGTAGGGATTAAGAGGTGTAATGCCTATTGCCGCCAATACCAAAAACATTAAACGTTGATTGGCCTGGAGCGTTAAATGTCGGGCTGAAGAGGCCCGACCTACGCGAGCGTGCTTTGGCTCCTGACATCTCCTACGCCTCATCGGGCCAGTGGTTTTTTGTAGGTCGGGCCTCTTCAGCCCGACATCTTTGCTTTCAATGCATGCGTAATCGGAAGGTAATCTATGCCATCCATCACAGTCAGAAACGTACCAGACGAGGTGCTTCGTGCCTTGCGGCTAAGTGCGGCCATGCATGGACGCAGTGTCGAGGCCGAAATTCGATTCATCCTGGAAACCGCTGTGCAACCTGATGGGCGCGTCAAGCTGGGATCCTTGCTGACCGAAGTCGGCCGTGAGGCCCAAGGCGTCGATCTTCACATTGAGCGCGACACGACGCCCGGCGAACCAATGAGCTTTGAATGATCCTGCTGGATGCGAACATAGCTTCGTAGGAGCTGATCCCGGATCAGAAGAAACCTTTCATTTCTGAAATTTTCTTAATGCTGGAACAGCCGTACCGGGCATTTGGTTACTGGCCTGCTTCCGACACGGCGCCGTGGCGAGGGGCGGATTTCCTCTCCATGGATGGTGATCGATGCAGGCACAAGGGTATGGGCGCAGCCTTGACGGGCTGAACTTTTTTCTGGCCGATGTCCGGGATGGACTTGGCCCTTATCTAGCGATCTACCTGCTTACCGTGCAGCATTGGGACGAGGCCAGCATCGGCGTCGTCATGTCGGTTGCGGGCATCGCCGGCATCGTGGCGCAGATGCCGGCCGGCGCATTGGTCGATGCCACGCGATTCAAGCGCGGTGTCATCGTCGTTGCGGCGCTGGTCGTGACGCTCGGGTCGCTGACGCTGCCTTTCCTGTCCAGCTTTACGCTGGTAGCCCTGATGCAGTCGCTGACCGGCGCTGCCGGTGCGGTCTTCCAGCCTGCGGTCGCCGCCGTGACGCTGGGTGTCGTCGGGCCGAAGGTGCTGGCGCGGCGGATCGGGCGCAACGAGTCCTTCAACCATGCCGGCAACGCGACGGCGGCGGCGCTGGCCGGCGGAGCGGCCTATATGTTCGGGCCAATCGCCGTGTTCTGGCTGATGACCGCCATGGCGGTCGCCAGCGTGATCGCGATCCTGACTATCCCGGACCGCGCTATCGACCACGATCTGGCGCGCGGGCTTGTCCATGGTGCCGACAACGGCGCCGATCAGCCATCGGGATTGAAGGCGATCCTGGCTTGCCGGCCGCTCGTGATCTTCGGAGTTTGCGTCACTTTGTTTCACTTCGCCAACGCCGCGATGCTGCCGCTGGTCGGGCAGAAGCTGGCGCTTCAGGACAAGAACTTGGGGACGACCCTGATGTCCGCCTGCATCGTGGCGGCGCAGGTCGTGATGGTGCCGGTGGCCCTGATCGTCGGCGCCAAGGCGGATAGCTGGGGGCGGAAGCCGTTGTTCCTTACCGGGTTCGCGATCCTGCCCATCCGTGGGTTCCTCTATACCCTGTCGGATAACCCGTATTGGCTGGTCGGCGTGCAACTGCTGGATGGCATCGGAGCCGGCATTTTCGGCGCGCTCTTTCCGCTGGTGGTGGCCGACCTGACTCGTGGCACCGGACGGTTCAACATCAGCCAGGGCGCTGTCGGAACGATGCAGGGTATCGGTGCAGCGTTGAGCACGGGCGTTGCCGGCGTGGTCGTTGTCAATGCCGGCTACGACGCGGCTTTTCTGACACTTGCGGCAGCAGCGGGTCTGGGGCTTATGCTGTTCCTGTTCGCGATGCCGGAAACGCGTCCGGTCGATCAGCCCAGGACGGCCAAGCCGGCGATGAGCGTCGCCTGAATGACGCAGGCGCCGAGCAGGATGCGCAGTGCTCTGCGGATGTCTTCGGATGTCGCTTCGCGCCTGCCGCCTTCGCCCATCCAGGCATCTTCCACCACCACGTCGCCGTAGCGGCGCGGGCCGGCAAGGGCGAGGCCGAGCGCTCCGGCCATGGCGGCTTCCTGCCAGCCGGCGTTGGGCGAGCGGTGCTTGCCCGCGTCGCGCAGCATGATCTTCCAGGCGGCATGCGCCCGGCGCAGGCGCTTTCCCTTCAGGAAAGCCGCCGTGCCCAGGATGATGAATAGGCCTGCCGAACGGGCGGGGAGAAGGTTGACCAGATCGTCCAGGCGGGCCGCCGCCCAACCGAACGCCTCAAAGCGGGGGGTCCGGTGGCCGATCATGCTGTCCGCCGTGTTGATCGCCTTGTAGGCGACGAGGCCGGGGAAGCCCAGGACGGCGAACCAGAATACCGGCGCCACGATGCCGTCGGAGAAGTTCTCGGCGCAGGATTCTATGGCGGCTCGGCAGACGCCGTGTTCGTCCAGGCTTTCCGGGTTGCGGCCGACGATCATGGAGACGGCCCGGCGGCCTCCGGCGAGGCCTTCGGTTTCGAGGGCGGAGGCCACGGCGGCGACGTGGGTGTAGAGGCTCTGCTGGGCGATCAGGGTACTGGCCAGGACAGCTTCGGCGATCCAGCCCCAGGAGGTGGCGGAAAGGCTCCAGCTCAGGAGCCATGCCGGGCCAGCGGTGAGCATGACCAGCAGGACCACGGCGGCGATGCCGCTGAGACGGCGGGCGAAGCGGGTTGCGGTTTCACGGTTCAGCGTGCGGTCGAGCAGGCCGACCAGCCGGCCGAAGAACACGACAGGGTGCGGCACGCGGGCGTAGATCCAGCCCGGTTCGCCGAAGGCGGCATCGAGCGCCAGCGCCAGCAGGACGGTCGTGTCGAGGTTCATTCCGCCCGGTCCACGATATGGAGGAACGACCCCATGACGCTGCCGCTCACGGTACCCAACACACCCAGGTCGGTCCCTCGGGCATCGCGGGCATGGAAGAGCGGCTGTGCGGTGTCTTCGGCTGCGATGCTGGAGTAGTGGAATTCATGCCCGCGCAGGGGCGTGCCGGCTGGGCCGAACGGCGTGGCGGTCGCCGTGGTCGCGCGCCGGTAACCCAGATGCAGCCGGCGCTTGGCGAACGAGGTGTCGAGCGGCAGCAGGCCGGCCATGGGATGCGTTACGCCGTCGGCGTCCTCCAGGGTGCGGCCGAGTACCATGTAGCCGCCGCATTCCCCATAGATGGGGATTTGCCGGGAAGCGGCGGCGCGCAGGCCGTCGAGAAACCGGGCGGCAGAGGCCAAGCGGCCCGCATGCAGTTCAGGATAGCCGCCGGGGAGATATATCGAGTCGGCGTGAGATGATGGCGGTTCGTCGGCGAGGGGGGAGAACGGCAGCAGTTCGGCGCCCTGGTTCCGCCAGCCGTCCAGCAGATGCCGATAGGCGAAGACGAAGGCGGCGTCCCGCGCGACGGCGATCCGCTGACCGAGCGGCGGGAGACAGTCGAGCTTCGCCGAGGACGGGAATCGCGCGGGGCGGGCGAGACTGTGGAGAGCGGCGGTATCGATGTGGCGGGCGACGGCAACGGCCGCCTTGTCGAGGAAGTCTTCAAGCGCATCGTGCTCGCCGGCTGGGACCAGACCCAGATGGCGGTCGGGCAGGGCAAGGGCTTCCAGGCGCGGCAGGGCGCCCAGCACGGGGATGCCGAGGGGAGCCAGTGCCGTCCGGATCATGGCTTCGTGGTTCGGGCTGCCGACCCGGTTCAGGATCACGCCGGAGACTTTGATGTCGCTCCGGAAGCTGGCGAAGCCGTGGACCAAGGCGGCGGCGGACTGCGCCTGCGACTTCACGTCCAGCACCAGGACCACCGGCCAGCCGGTCAGTGCGGCCAGATCCGCCGTCGATCCGGTGCCGTCGGCGGCGCCGTCGAACAGGCCCATGACCCCCTCGACGATTAGCAGGTCAGCGTTCTCATCAGCCAGCCCGGTCAGGGTTCCCGGCCGCATCGCCCAGGGATCGAGGTTGATGCAGGGGCGGCCGCTGGCCGCGGTGTGGAACATCGGGTCGATGTAGTCGGGGCCGACCTTGCGCGAGGCGACATTGACTCCCGCCTTCCGGAAATGCCGGAGCAGCGCCAGCACCGTGACGGTCTTGCCGCTGCCCGAAGACGGCGCGGCGAGGATCAGGCCCGGCGCGGTCATGGTGCTAATCGCCGGCCCGGTGGGACATCGCGCCGATCCAGTCCAAGGCCGGGCGCAGCAGCACCACGTCGCCGACCACTACAAGGGCTGGCGGCTCGATCCCGTTGGCCGCTACGTCGTCGGCGCAGCGCTCCAGCGTGGTTTCCAGCACGTGCTGATTAGGGAGCGTGGCGTTGGTGACGATGGCGACGGCCTGATCGGCCGGGCGGCCGGCGCTGATGAAGTTGCCGGCAATGGTCCGCAGATGCTTAAGCGCCATGTAGAGGACGATCACCTGCGAGCCTCGCGCGACGGCGGCCCAGTCGATCGTGTCCGGCACCAGTCCCGACGCGCTGTGCCCGGTCATGAAGGTGACGGCGTGGTTGGTATCGCGATGGGTGACGGGGATGCCGGCATAGGCGAGGCCGCCGATCCCGGCGGTGATGCCGGGGATCACGCGGAAGGGGATATGATGCTCGACCAGCGTCAGCGCTTCCTCGCCGCCCCGTCCGAAGACGAAGGGATCGCCGCCTTTGAGGCGGAGGACGCGCAGGCCGTCTCGGGCCAGTTGGACCAGCCGGTTGGAGATATCGGGCTGCTTGGGCGACGGCTTGCCGCCGCGCTTTCCGGCGAATTCCAGCCGGCAGCCTTCGCGCGCCATGCCGAGGATATCGGGGCCGACCAGCGCGTCGTAGACGATCACGTCGGCATGGCGGAGCGCATGCCATGCGTGAAGGGTCAGCAGGCCGGGATCTCCCGGACCGGCGCCGGCGAGCCAGACCCATCCGGGCTCGAACTCCGGGAAGGGGAGAGATGGAGGAGATGAGGGGATCATTGCCGTCACTCTACACCGCGTCTATAAGCCACGCCATGACCGACAAATCGGATGGCGCTCCCAATCGACCTCTTCGCCGAGGCTGGACGACCGGCGCCTGCGCCACGGCCGCCGCCACGGCGGCCTATACCGCCCTGCTGACCGGAGAGTTCCCCGATCCCGTGACCATCCGCCTGCCCGGCGGAGAAACCCCCGCCTTCGCGCTTGCTTGGGAGGCGTTGGGGACGGGCGAATGTGCCGCCGGCGTCATCAAGGATGCCGGGGACGACCCCGACGTCACCCACGGCGCGCTGATTATCGCGACGGTTGGGCGCGGAGAGGCCGGCAGCGGCGTCGTGTTCAGAGCCGGCGAGGGAGTCGGTATGGTCACGAAGGAGGGCCTGCCGATACCGCCCGGCGAGCCGGCGATCAACCCCGTCCCGCGCCGGATGATGACGGAGGCGGTGGCGGCTGTGGCGGCGGAGTTCGGGGATGCCGGAGATGTCGTGATCGAGGTGTCTGTGCCGGGCGGCGCGGAGATCGCGCAGAAGACCTGGAACCCCCGTCTGGGCATCGTCGGCGGGCTGTCGATCCTGGGGACGACGGGGATCGTCGTGCCGTTCTCGTGTTCCGCCTGGATACACTCGATCCATCGCGGCATCGACGTGGCGCGGGCCAATGGCTTCGATCATGTCGCGGGTTCGACCGGGTCTACTTCCGAACAGGCGGTGCAGCGGATACATGGCCTTTCCGAACTGGCTCTGCTGGATATGGGCGACTTCGCCGGTGGCATGCTGAAATACCTGCGGCGCAACCCGGTTCCGAGGGTCACGATCGCGGGCGGCTTCGGCAAGCTGACCAAACTGGCCCAAGGTTTCCTCGACCTGCATTCGGGACGGAGTCAGGTCGATTTCACGTGGCTGGCCGACCGGCTGGCGGAGCTTGAGGCGCCTGCGGATCTGGTGGAGGAGGCGAAGGGCGCCAACACCGCCAATCAGGTGCTGACCAGGGCCGTCGCCGCTGGAGTGCCGCTGGCCGATCTGGTCGCGGCGCGGGCTCGCGCCGTGGCGATCGGCGTGCTGGGCGATTGCGGTACGGATGTGGAGGTTCTCGTCTTCGACCGCAAGGGCGGGCTTGAGGGCAGGGCCGGATTTGCGGGCGGCGACGCCCGCGTGCTGATCCTGGGCGGCACGGCGGATGCGGCGGCGCTGGCGCGCGGGCTTTCCGGCGTCGGCGTCATCACGTCGCTGGCGGGGCGGACCAAGGCGCCGGCTGCCCTGCCGGGCGAGGTTCGCGTGGGCGGGTTCGGCGGAGCCGAGGGGCTGGCGGCTTACCTGGAGGAGAGGGGGGTTACGGCTGTTGTGGATGCGACTCATCCCTTTGCCGCGACGATGTCCCGCCATGCCGAGGCCGCGTGCCGGCTGCGGCCGACGCCCCGGCTGATGCTGGCGCGTGCGGCTTGGACCCAGCAGCCGGGCGACCGATGGATCGAGGTCGATGACATGGCCGCCGCCGTCGAGGCGATCCCGGCGGGTGCGCGCGTGTTCCTGACCGTGGGGCGGCAGGAATTGGCGGCTTTCGCCAGCCGCACCGATGCCTGGATGCTGGCGCGGGTCATTGATCCCCCGGAGCAGCCGCTTTCCTTCGTCAAGCTGGTTACAGGACGCGGGCCGTTCGACCTGGAGGCGGAACGGGCACTGCTGGTCGAGCACGGCATCACGGTCGTCGTCGCCAAGAACAGCGGCGGCGAGGCCAGCTATCCCAAGCTGACGGCGGCTCGGGAGCTGAATATTCCGGTAATCATGGTGCGCCGCCCGGCGCTGCCGCCGGGCGAGGTCGTCGGCACGGTGGAAGACGCGCTGGACTGGCTGAAGCGCCGCTGACGTCACCGGGCCTTGCGCTCTGGCCGCAGGACATGGACGTGGTTGGCATCGTAGAGGGCGCTGTCGCGGAAGTCCTCCGCACCCAGGACGCGGCCCACGATGATCAGCGCCGTCCGGGTGATCTTCGCTTCCCGCACCTTCTCGCGGATGTCGGCCAGCGTGCCCCGGATCACCTGCTCGTCTGGCCATGTCGCGCGGTAGACCACCGCGACCGGGCAGTCGGCGCCGTAGTGGGGCGACAGCTCGTCCACGATCTTGGTCATGTTGCGGATCGACAGGTGGATCGCCAGCGTCCCGCCGGAGCGGCCCAGCACGTCCAGCGTCTCGGCGTTCGGCATGGGAGACGACTTCATCGCCGTCCGCGTCAGGATGACGGTCTGCGAAACCTCCGGCAGCGTCAGTTCCGTCCGCAGCAGGGCGGCGGCCGCCGCATAGGCGGGCACGCCGGGGGTGATGTCGTAGGGGATGCCGAGGGCATCGAGCCGTCGGATCTGTTCGCCGATGGCGCCGTAGAGCGAAGGGTCGCCGGAATGGACGCGGGCGACGTCGTGGCCGGCGGCATGGGCGGCCTCGATTTCCGCCAGAATGTCGTCCAATGTCATCGGCGCGGTATCGACCACCCGCGCGCCTTCCGGCGCATAGGCCACGACTTCGGTCGGAACCAGCGAGCCGGCATAGAGGCAGACCGGGCAGCGGGCGATCAAGTCGCGGCCCCGGATGGTGATGAGGTCGGGCGCACCCGGACCGGCGCCAATGAAGTGAACCGTCATGGGGATTTGTCGTCCAGATGCTTCGCGGCGTAGCCGCGGGGTGTGTAGACCCAGGTGCCGCCGTCGCCGCGCGGGATGGCGCGGGTCTCGGACGAGCCGATCATGACCAGCGTCAGCATATCCACATCGGCGGCGTCGAGCGCCGCCAGGGTGGTGACGGTGATGGTCTCGCCGGGGCGGCCGAGGTTGCGGGCCAGGATGACCGGGGTATCGGGCGGGCGGTGTTCCAGCAGGACGGCCTTCATCGCGGGAAGCTGCTCCGTCCTGCGCCTGGACACCGGATTATAGACGGCGATCACGAAGTCGCCCTGTGCGGCGGCGCGGATGCGGCGCTCGATCACCGGCCAGGGCGTCAGCAGGTCGGACAGCGATATCGTGCAGAAGTCGTGCCCAAGAGGAGCGCCGGCGCGCGATGCCGCCGCCTGGAGGGCCGAGATTCCGGGGGTGACGCCGATGTCCAGCCTTGCCCAGTCGGGACGGGCTTCGCGGTCGATCAGTTCGAAGACCAGCGTCGCCATGGCGTAGATCCCGGCATCGCCGCTGGAGACCAGCGCCACGTCGCGGCCTTCCGCCGCGAGTTCGAGGGCGACGCGGACCCGCATTTCCTCGGCGCCCAGCTCGTAGCCGTGACGCCGCTTACCGACGGTCAGGTCGCCCAGCAGGTCGAGGTAGAGATGATAGCCAACGAGGTCGGTCGCCTGCGTCAGCCACCGGTCCGCCTCCGGCGTCCGCCAGCCGTCGCTGCCGGGACCGATGCCGACGATGGAAAGCCGGCCGCGGCGTTTGCCGATGCTATCGGGTGTGAGCGGCGTGGCGGAGAGGCCGACGGCGCAGGTGGCGCGGGCGGACTTCCGCTTCGGCACGATCAAAGCGCCGGAGGACGCGGCGAGGGCGGCACCCTCGGCGACGCCGTGGCAGCCGACCTCGTTGAAGACGATGTCGGACGGGTTGGCGAGGCGGGGAGCTTCCTCCTCCAGCCGGGCGGCGTCGAAGAAGCGGACGGGCACGCCCAACTTCGCCGCTGCGGCGTGGATGGCGGGTTCGTCCATCTTGACGTCGATCGAGCAGAGCGCCGCGACGGCTTGCTCGGCCAGTCCGGCCGAGGCCAGCGTATCGCGCACCAGGGCCGTCACTTCCTCCGCTGACGCGCCGCGCTCGCAGCCGACGCCGACCGTCAGGACAGGAGGATGATAGACCAGCTTCGACGCGGAACCGGCTTCGGCCCGTTCGGTGACGCGCAGCGTAAGGTCGGCATCGGAGCTGAAGGGCAGGCGGGAGGTAACCAGCCACGGGGCGCTGCCGTCCAGCCGGACGCTCTCTCCCGCCAGCAGGGCGGCGCTGAAGGGTTTGGCGTCGCCGGGGTTGGCGAGAGTCCAGCCGGCGGGTGGTTCGTCCAGGGCGATGCCGAAGTTGAGGTCGCCTGCGGTGGTGATCGCCGGTTCGATGCCGAGCGCGGCAGCCAGCCGCCGGGCGAGGTCGTTGGCGCCGTGATGGCCACCCAGCAGCGGGACGACGGCGCTGCCGTCCTCGGCGAGGGCCAGGACAGGTGGTTCCGAACGCTTGTCGGACAGGACGGAACCGAGCGCACGGATCAGGATGCCGGCGGCGCAGATGCCGATGATCGGCGTTCCGGCCTGGAAAAGCGCACGCAGGTGGTCGAGCGTCGCAGTAAATTCCCGGTCGGTGCCGGCGACGCGATGAGCAAGTCCGTGGATCTCCGAGCCGGGCAGAACGGTGCGGGCACCTTCGGCCACTTCAAGGCCGCTTTGGGACAGGACGACGAAGACAGGGGCGGGGGCGGGGGCGGTCATGACCATGCCTCCCCGCGCTTGTGGACCAGCACCATGGAGAAATACGGGACGCTGTCGGGATCGACCTCGTCCAGCGGCAGCAGGCGCTGGTTCGGCATCGTGGCGCGCTCGACGTAACGGGCCTGTTTGGCGAGGCCCAGTTCGGTCAGCACGTCGCGGACCTTAGCGAAGTGGCGGCCCAGCTTCATGATCGCGGCGGCGTCGGTGTTCAGCAGAAGCTCGCGCAGCCGTTCGGGAGACAGCGGGGCGGGGATGACGGTCAGCACGTCGTTGCGCGACGCCAGCGCCGCACCGGATGCGGCGGCGCAGGCGGTCAGCGACGAGACTCCGGGGACGACCTGGACCGGGAAGTGCTCGGCCATGCGGCCGAACAGGTACATGAAGGAGCCGTAGAAGAATGGGTCGCCCTCGCACAGGACGGCCACGTCGCGGCCGGCTTCCAGGTGCGCGCCGATCTCGACGGCGGCGCGGTCATAGATCTCCTGCGCCGGGAAGCGTTCCACCACCATGGGCATGCGGATCGCGATCTCGGTCTGGCCGTCGGGCAGGTGTCCGGCGACGATGGCGCGGGCGAGGCTGTCGCCATGCTCGGGGGCAGGATACGCGATAACCGGAGCCGCACGCAGCAGGCGGAGCGCCTTCAGCGTGATCAGCTCGGGGTCGCCCGGCCCTACTCCCAGGCCGTAGAGTGTTCCGTTCATGTCTTCAGCAGCGCCAGTTGTGTGACCGGCATCAGGGGACGCCAGCCGGAGAACGGGCCGATGGGTTCGGCCCTGGAGATCGCGATTCGGGTCAGGCTGCCGCCGAGTTTGGCGTAAGCGGATAACAGCGTCTGCTCGCCCTCGATCGTGACGGCGTTGGCTACCAACCGCCCGCCGGGCGGCAGCGCCTGCCAGCATGTCTCGAACACGCCGGGCGCGGAGACGCCGCCGCCGATGAACACGGCGTCGGGCGGCGGAAGACCTTCGAGTGCCGCCGGGGCCTTGCCCTCGACGATGGTCAGGTCCGGGCAGCCGAGGCCTTCGGCATTGGCCGCGATAAGGGCCAGACGGTCGCGGCGCGGTTCGACGGCCACCGCGCGGCAGGCGGGATGGTGGCGCATCCACTCGATCGCGATGGAACCGCAACCGGCGCCGACATCCCACAGCAGTTGGCCGGGAACGGGGGCGAGGGCGGCAAGAGTGGCGGCGCGGACTTCCCGCTTGGTCAACTGGCCGTCGTGGTGGAAGGCCTCGTCGGGCAGACCGGGCGAGCGCGGGAGCAGGGGGGCGCCGGGATCGGCGACGCACTCGACCGCCAGCGTGTTCAGGCCGGCGATATCGGGCTCGTCCCAGGCGCAGCGGCGCTCAAACGGGCCGCCCATCCGTTCCAGGACGGTGATCCGGCTCCCGCCGTAGCCACGGGCGGCCAGTACACCGGCGACGGCTGCGGGAGTCGTGCCGTTCTCGCTGAGGATCAGCAGGCGGGCTCCCGGCTGAAGATAGGCGTGGAGGAGCGCCAGCGGACGGCCGTGGAGCGTCAGGGTTTCGACCTCGGCCCGTGCCCAGCCCATGCGGGCGCAGGCGAGATCGAAGGCGCCGGGCGCGGGGATGACGATCATCTCGGCGGGCGGAATACGCCGCGCCAGCGTGGCGCCGATGCCGTAGCTCATCGGATCGCCGCTCGCCAAGATGCAGACGCGGCGTCCCCGGTTCCGCAGCAGTTCTTCCAGCCCGGCGCTGAAGGGGGAAGACCAGGGCAGGCGGTCGCGGCCATCTTCGGGGATGAGGGCAAGGTGACGCTCCCCGCCCGCCAGCAGGTCGGCGGCGTCGATTAGGCGGCGGCCGGCTTTGGACACGCCGTCCAGCCCGTCCTCGCCGATGCCGACGACGGACAGCCACGCACCGGCAGGGGATGTCATGCGCGGGCTCCGATCGCCAGGGCATTGACGGCGGCGGACGCCATGGCGCTGCCGCCGCGCCGTCCGCGCACGGTGATGAAGGGAATGCCGCGCGGGTTGGCCGCCAGCTCGGCCTTGGACTCGGCAGCTCCGACGAAGCCGACCGGGAAACCCAGGATCACGGCCGGCCGGGGCGCTCCGGTGTCGAGCAGTTCCAGCAGGCGGAACAGCGCCGTCGGGGCGTTGCCGATGGCGACGATGGCGCCGTCCAGATGTGGCAGCCACAGGTCGAGCGCCGCCGCCGACCGGGTCGTGTCGTACTGGGCGGCCAGAGCCGGGACGGTTGAGTTGGACAGGGCACAGAACACCCGGTTCCCAGCCGGCAAACGGGTCGTCATGATCCCGGATGCGACCATCTGCGCATCGGTCAGGATCGCGGCGCCCGCAGCCAGCGCTACACGGCCGGCGGAAACCACGTCGGGGGTCCACACCAGGTCTTCGACCAGATCGACCATGCCGCAGGCGTGGATCAGGCGTGTCGCCACCTCCGCCACATCCGGCGGCATCGCTGAAAAGTCGGCTTCAGCCGCTATCGTGGCGAAGGAGCGGCGGTAGATCTCCGCCGGGTCGCGCAGGTACTCCATCGCCGTATCAGTCGTGCGACAGCTTGGTCAGCGTCTTCGGTCCCAGCGGATGGTCCGCATGCGGGTAGGGATGGTGATGGTGACCGGCGGCGCCATGGTCGTGCCCATGATCGTGTCCGTGAGCATGCCCATGTCCATGCCCGTGGTCGTGACCAAGCGTCGGAGCGGCTGACCCGATGCCCTCGACGTGGTGGTGGTGGCTTTCCTGCTGAAGGCCGACTTCGGCTTCGAATCCCAGCACCTGCTCGCGGTACTTGCACATCTGGCAGTTCATGTTGCCGGTGCCTTCCAGGATCTCTGTCACCCGGTCGGCAAAGGTCTGAAGCACCAGGGGGTGGTCGTTCAGGTAGCCGGCCTTGATGAACTCGATGTCCGGGAACTTGGCGGCGACGGCGTCGGTGTAGTCGTAGATCCGCTGGACGAGGATGCCGGTGAACAGGAAATACGGGAACACGACGATGCGGCGGTATCCAAGCTTGGCCGCATGCTCCAATGCTGGGGCGACCAGCGGGAAGGTGACGCCGGAATAGGCTGTTTCGGCCCAGCCGAAGCCCATACCTTCCCACAGCATCCGCGTCACCTTGGCGACGTTGGAGTTGGCGTCGGGGTCGGAAGCGCCCCGGCCCACGACCACAAGCAGGGTCTCGTGACGCGGGACTTCGGTCTTGGCGGCGGCCAGCGCTTCGGCCACCCGGTCGCCGGCGGCGCGCAGCATCTTCACATCGATGCCAAGCTCGCGGCCGTAGTGGATGGTCATGCCCTCGTTCTGAGCCTGATAGGTATTGAGGACGGACGGAATGTCGTTCTTGGCGTGGCCGGCGGCGAACAGCATGCCGGGGATCGCCAGCACCTTGGTGACGCCCTTGGCGCGCAGCTTGTCCAGCCCCTCGCGGATGATCGGCTTGGCGAATTCCAGGTAGCCGTACTCGACCGCGTCGTAGGGCAGCTTGGCGCGGAGCTGGCCCGCGACCACCGCGAATTCCTGCACGGCGCCGAGATCGCGGCTGCCGTGGCCGCACAGCATGACGCCGAGCTTCTCGACCGGCTTGCCGATTTCCTCGGTCGATTTGCCGGATTCCCCAGTGGGCTTAATGATCGCGTTCATATGTCCTCATTCACCGGTGCACCCCGCCCGGACCATCGTTGTTGCGCGCGACATTGGCAGGTCTCCTGACTCGCAGGTCCCAGCCGGACGCCATTGCCTTCCCAGCCCGTCTCTCTCCAGGGCCAGTGGCGTTGAATCGACGCCGACTCACTGCTCACAGTTGCGGGGGCAGCCACGGATTTGGCATACGGCTCACGAGCCCGGCCTCACCGTGTTCCCTTTTCACCTCAGCACCCGAAACGGGGCGCCAAGGAACCAATGTCTATGGGTGAGCAGTCTTACGGTCCCCCCGCATCAGCGTCAATCGCGAATCCGGCGGCGGAGCCGGCGCCGGGCGGTCCGGTCCGCGACCATGGCGGCGCGCTCGACGCGGCCGAAGCGCGCTTCGGCAGGCCGGCCGAAGGCTGGGTCGATCTGTCCACCGGCATCAATCCGTGGCCTTGGCAGCCGGGAGAAATCAGCGCCGACGCCTGGAACCGGCTGCCGGACCGGGCCGCGAACGGCCGTCTGCGGCATGCGGCGGCGCGCTACTTCGGGGCCTCGCCGGATGCGCTGATGGCGGCTCCGGGATCGCAGGCGCTGATCCAGGCGGTGCCCCGGATCGTGCGCCGGGGGCACGTCGCCATCCTGGGTTTTACCTATGCCGAGCACGCCCGCTGCTGGCGTCTGGCGGGGCATCGGGTGACGGTCGAGGAAAGCCTGGAAGCGGCGGCCGGCGCCGACTGCGTCATTGTGACCAACCCCAACAATCCGGACGGCCGGCAGGTCGAGCCGGCGAGACTGCTGGAACTGGCTGGACGGCTCGCCGCACGCGGCGGGCTGCTGGTCGTGGACGAAGCCTTCGCCGATGTGACGCCGGATCTCAGCGTCGCGGCACAGGCAGGAACGCCGGGGCTGTGTGTGCTGCGGTCGTTCGGCAAGTTCTTCGGGCTGGCCGGATTGCGGCTGGGCTTCGCGCTGGGAACGGGCGAACTGGTGCGGCGGCTCGAAGAACATCTCGGTCCCTGGGCCGTCGCCGGTCCGGCGCTGGAGATCGGCACGGCCGCCATGGCTGATGCCGGCTGGATCGCCGCTACCCGCGTCCATCTGGCGAATGCCGCACGCGATCTGGACGCTCTAATCGAGTGCTGCGAGCTGACCGTGGTTGGTGGCACCGACCTGTTCCGGCTTGCCCAGACGCCGCAGGCCGCCGCTCTGTACGGGCACCTGGGCAGGCAGGGCATCCTGGTCCGCAGCTTCGATGCGACGCCGGACTGGCTGCGCTTCGGCCTGCCGCCGGATGCTGCGGCATGGGAGCGCTTGCGCGCCGCCCTCGCTTCCTTCAACTTGGCGGCATGACGAATGCCCCTAATTTTGATATGGACTTTCAGGCCAAGCTGGAAGACCTGTTCCGCTGGCGGCGGGACGTGCGCCGGTTCCGCACCGATCCGGTCGATGCCGGCCTGATCGAGCACTTGGTCGGTATGGCGGCGCTGGCGCCGTCGGTCGGCTACAGCCGTCCCTGGCGGTTTGTCCGGGTCGACGATCCCGATCGGCGGAACACCGTTCGCGGCATCTTCGAGCACTGCAATGCGGAGGCGCTGTCGGGCTACACCGGCGACCGCGCCCAGCTTTACGCCCAGTTGAAGCTGGCCGGGCTGAACGACGCGCCGGTCCAACTTGCCGTCTTCAACGACGACGGCACGGAGCGCGGCCATGGACTAGGCCGCAAGACCATGCCGGAGATGCTGCGCTATTCGACAGTGACGGCGGTCTACACGTTCTGGCTGGCGGCCCGTGCCCACGGGGTCGGCGTCGGCTGGGTGTCGATCCTGGACCCGGAAGCGATCTGCCGCACGATTGACGTGCCGCCGTCGTGGTCGCTGGTTGCCTATCTGTGCGTCGGCTTTCCGATCGAGGAGCACGCCGACCCGGAACTGGAGCGGGCCGGCTGGGAGCAGCGGGAGAATGCCGCAGCCGTGCTGCTGAGCCGATAGCCACCACGGTTAAGCACTTGACGCGCCATCGTTCCGCCCACTAGCTTCAACCTTGGTGATAGGTTCCCCCGAGCGAGCGACGAGGGGGATTAATAGGGAACACGGTGCGGCGGACCCCTCTGGGGACCTAATCCGTGGCTGCCCCCGCAACTGTGAGCAGCGAGTCGACGCCGACTTCGTGCCACTGGCCCTGTATCCGGGGCTGGGAAGGCGTGGCGACCGACTACGACCTGCGAGCCAGGAGACCTGCCGTCACCGGAAGAGCCGTATGTTCCGGGCGGGGTGCACCGGGAGGAAGGCCAGCCGGACCGGTAGCAGTTGAATGCCACCGCCGCCGGTTGTGCGCTTCATCCATGCATCCCCTTCATCGTCGAGGGGGAAATCAGTTTAATGCATATCATGGAAGGCTATCTGCCGCCCATCCATGCTCTGGCCTGGACGGTCGCCGCTGCGCCGTTCGTCGTGGCCGGCGTGCGCCGGATCGGGCGCATCGTAGAGGACCATCCGGAAACCAAGCTTCTGCTTGCCACGTCGGGCGCATTCGCCTTCGTGCTGTCGGCGTTGAAGATCCCGTCAGTCACGGGAAGCTGCTCGCATCCGACCGGCGTCGGGCTGGGCGCCGTGTTGTTCGGACCGAACGTGATGGCGGTTTTGGGCAGCATCGTGCTGCTGTTCCAGGCGCTTCTGCTGGCCCATGGCGGCATCACGACGCTGGGCGCCAACGCCTTTTCGATGGCGATCGTCGGTCCCTGGGTCGCGTGGAGCGTCTGGCGGATGACGTCCGGTTTCGGGCGGAGCGTCGGTGTGTTCCTGGCCGCGGCGTTGGGAAATCTTGCGACTTACTGTGTCACGTCGGTTCAACTGGCGCTGGCCTTTCCCGATCCGGCGACCGGGTTCGGCGGGGCGCTGGTCAAGTTCCTGTCGATCTTCGCCGTTACCCAGGTGCCGCTGGCGATCGTCGAAGGCATCCTGACGGTCGTGGTGGTCAACCTGCTGGCCCAATACAGCCGGGACGAACTCTCGGCCCTGGCCTTTCTGCGGGGGGCGAAATGATGGGGCGGAACGGCATACTGCTGCTGATCGCGGCGGCCATCGTGGTTTTGCCGCTGATCGTGAAAGGCAACGCGGAGTTCAGCGGTTCGGACGGTCAGGCGCAGGGGGTGATCGACGAAGCCGGATATCAGCCCTGGTTCGAGCCGCTGTGGGAACCGCCGAGCGGTGAGATCGAAAGTCTGCTGTTCTCGCTTCAGGCAGCATTAGGGGCCGGACTGCTGGGCTACTATGTCGGGCTGCGGCGCGGCCGCAGCGAAGTGCTGGGCGAGAAACGCGATCGGCAGCAGGGCGAGGTCCATGCTGGCGATTGACCGCCACGCCTGGACCAACCGCTGGAGCGACCGCCATCCCCTGGAAAAACTGGTCCCCGCCGGCGGCATGCTGCTGGCGGCCCTGGTCCTGCCGCCCTGGCCGGCGGCGCCGCTGATAATCGCCGTGATGCTGGTGCTTACGATCGTGGGAGCCAGGGTGCCGCCGAAGGCGGCGCTGGGGACTCTGGCGGTGCCGGTGGGCTTCCTGCTGACGGGAATACCGGTGCTGGCGCTGGCGGTGGATGTGTCCGTCGGGGTACATATCGGGCTGGCGCCGGACGGGCTGCGGCTGGCTGCGGAGGTCACGTCGCGGTCGCTGGCGGCGACGTCCTGTCTGGTCTTCCTGATCCTGACCACTCCGGTCGCGGAGCTTGTCCCGATGCTGGGCAGGCTCGGCGTGCCGAAGCCGGTGCGGGAACTTATCCTGCTGATCTACCGGCTGATCTTCGTCTTCCTGGAGCGGGCGGATGTCGGGCGGCAGGCTCAGGTGGCGCGTCTGGGCTACGACGGACCGCGCCGGAGCATCCGCTCGCTCGGCTGGCTGGCGGGAAGCCTGTTCCAGCGCTCGCTCGACCGGGGCCGGCGGCTTGAAACCGGCTTGGCGGCACGGGGCTTCACCGGTGACCTGCCGTACCTGGACAGCGACCGCGCGGCGTCCGGCGCGTTGCTTGTCGCGGGCGCCCTGCTGCCGGCGGCCGTCGTTGCGGTATCCATTGCATGGACCCTCTGAAAGTGCCGCTGCTGCGAATGGACGACATACGGCGATGGACGGCTTAGTCCTGGCGGCGGAAGCCGTGCGCTACGATTATCCCGGCGGGGTCGAAGCCTTGCGCGGCATTGACCTGACGGTGCGGCGGGGCCGCAATCTGGCGCTGCTGGGGCCTAACGGCTGCGGCAAGACCACGCTGTTCCTCCACCTTAACGGGACACTGAAGCCGCGCGGTGGCCGATTGCTGCTGGGAGGAGCGCCGGGCCGCTATGACAGGGCGGGCCTACGCGACTGGCGCAGCCGCGTCGGGCTGGTCTTGCAGGACCCGGACGACCAGATCTTCGCGGCGACGGTCGAGCGCGATGTCGCCTTCGGGCCGCTCAATCTTGGGCTTGGGCCGACCGAGGTCCGAGAACGGGTCGGCGGTGCGCTGGACGCGCTCGGCATATCCAGCTTGGCCGCCCGGCCCACGCATATGCTGAGCTTCGGCCAGAAGCGGCGCGTCGCCATTGCCGGAGCGCTTGCGATGCGGCCGGAGGTGCTGCTGCTGGATGAGCCGACCGCAGGCTTGGATGCCGATGGCGTGACGCGCCTGATGGCGGCACTTGAGTCGGTGGCTGCCCTGGGGACGACGCTGGTTCTGTCCACCCATGACGTCGATCTTGCCTATGCCTGGGCGGCCGAAGTCGCCGTCTTCGACAACGGATTGACGGTCGCGCAAGGGCCGGCGGCGGACGTACTGGCGGATTCTGGGACCTTGGCGAAAGCCCGCCTTCAGGCGCCGGTTCTCGCTGATCTGTCGCGCGCGATGGGTTTGCCCCAGCCATGGCCCAGGACGCGGGCTGACATGATCGCGGCGGTGGCGCGGGTAGCGGCGAACTCGGGGGATGGACTAGCGGTCAGATAAGGTTCGATCACGGGATCGTTTTTTGATATATGGTTTTCGCATAAAATTCTCCTTTCAGTATTTTAATTCTGTGAGGCGCAACCATGTTTCTCAACGAAGCGGACTTTCCCGCCGTCACCGCTCTGTCGGAGGTCTGGACGGACATACGGGCCGAACTGCTGGCATTGTCCGCCCGGTATTTCATCTCCTGGCCCGAAAAGAGCATCTATGACGGCAACTGGACCGTCTTTCCGCTCTACAAGTTCGGCGTGATGGACGAGGAGCACGCGGCGCTGTGCCCGAAGACGATCGCCGCGATCGAGCGCGTTCCGGGATTGCTCACCGCCGGCTTCTCCTCGCTGGCGCCCGGCACCTATATCGGCCCTCATTTCGGCTACACCAAGGAAGTGCTGCGGGCACATCTCAGCTTGCTGCCATCCGACGACAGCGCTATCCGCGTTGGACCGGAAACCAGGGGCTGGACGCCGGGCGGCGTGATGGTGTTCGACGACACCACGGAGCACGAGGCGTGGAACCGGGGCAAGGACACCCGCGTCGTGCTGCTGCTGGACTTCAAGCGCGATCCGGCAGCGGAAGTCCGCTATCCGGAGCACGTATACGCGTATTGACGGCGGCGTTGTAGAAGCGGCCTCCGGCCGCTTTCGAGGCCGCAAGTTGTTGGGCCACGGCCCAACCTACGAAGCAGAAGCCCGTAGGTTGGGCCGTGGCCCAACAAACACGTCCCCATAGGTCAACGTTTTAGGCCCTTGGTACTGCAAAATGACTGCCTTCAAACCTCCGCCAGGATCAGCGTGGCGCTCAGGCCGCCGTCCGGGCGGTTCACCAGGGTCACGTCGCCGCCATGGGCACGCGCAATCGTGCGGGCGACCGACAGGCCGAGCCCGGTGCCGCCGGTATCCCGGCTGCGGGAGCGTTCAAGGCGATAGAAGGGCGCGAACACCTTCTCCTGCTCCGATACGGGGATGCCGGGTCCGTCGTCGTCGATCCTGACGGCGACATATCCGGGTTCTTGCTGGTCGAGCAGCGCCACGCGGGCGCAGCCGCCGTATTTCAGCGCGTTGTCGATCAGGTTGCCGATCGCGCGCTTGAGTGCTACCGGACGGCAGGCGAAGGTCCGGTGCTCGGGACCGGCGTATTCCACGGTGTAGCCGGCGTCGCCCAGATCGTCGACCAGGCTCTGGAGCAGGGCCGCGAGGTCAATCGCGACGCGAGGCTCCTTCCTTGCATCGTCGCGGGCGAAGGCGAGGGTGGACGCGATCATCGCTTCCATCTCCTCCAGGTCGGCCAGCATCTTGCGCTGCTGTTCCGGATCGTCGACGAACTCGGCGCGCAGGCGCAGCCGGGTCAGGGGGGTGCGCAGGTCGTGGCTGATGGCGGCCAGCATCTGGGTCCGGTCCTCGACGAACCGGTGCAGGCGCGTCTGCATCTGGTTGAAGGCGCGCGTCGCCTGCCGAAGTTCGCGCGGGCCGGCTTCCGGCAGCAGGGGCGCCTCCCCGTCGATGCCGAGCCGCTGGGCGGCATCGGCGAAGCGCTTGAGCGGAGCGCTGAGCAACCGGCCGACCCAAAGCGACAGGCCGAAGATGATCAGGCCGACCAGCCCCATCCACAGCGCGAAGCGCAGCAGGCGGAAAGGGCCGTCGCGGTCGGGATCGGACCGGAAGACCAGCCACGTACCGTCGGACAGCGGCGTCGCCAGCTGGATCTGGTTGCCGAACATCCGGGCTTCCAGCGGCGCCAGCGGACCCGATGGAGCGGAGCGTGTCTTGCCGTGATGGACCTCGATCAGGATTTCGCGGTTGGGATCGTCCAGCGCCTCGCGCATGCGGCGGCGCAGCCCTTCGAACGGGAAACCGGTCTGGTTGTGGTGGAAATCGGGAGCCGTGGGCCGCCATTCGACTTCCAGCCCCGGTGCATCGACGGCGCGGACCACGCGCGGGCGGAACTGCGGCGGCGTCTCGTCGGCCAGCCGGATGATCGCGGAAACCCGCTCGACCATCTCTCTAGGGTTATGGCGCGGCGGCGGTTCTCCGCCCCTGTCGGTCAGGTAGACCAAGGCGCTGACGCCCTGGGTCAGCGCCAGCGCCATCAGGACGGTGAAGCCCAGACGGACAGCGATGCCGGACGAGAAGATGCGGGTTGCCAGGGCGGAGAGCATGTCAGGAGCCCGTATCTGCGCCCGTTGCAGCGCCCGCGACGGCCGGCGTGAAGATGTAGCCGCCGCTGCGTACCGTCTTGATGATCGTCGGCTCCTTGGGGTCCGGCTCGATCTTGCGGCGCAGGCGGCTGACCTGGACGTCTATGCTGCGGTCGAACGGCATGGCGCTGCGCCCGCGCGCCAGATCGAGGAGTTGGTCGCGGGTGAGGATGCGCTGCGGGTGCTCGACGAAAGCGACCAGCAGGTCGAACTCGCCGGCGCTGAGCTGGACCAGGACGTCGTCGGGCGACCAGAGTTCGCGCTTGGCGATGTCGAGCCGCCAGCCTTCGAAGGTCAGCCCCCTGTTTTGCCCCGGCTCGGCCGTGGTCCCGACCGGCAGGCCGGTGGAGCGGCGCAGCACGGCCTTGGCGCGGGCCAGCAACTCGCGCGGGTTGAAGGGCTTCGGCAGATAGTCGTCGGCGCCCATCTCCAGGCCGACGATCCGGTCGGTCTCTTCCCCCATCGCCGTCAGCATGATGATCGGGATCGCGCCGGACGGTCCGGACTGGGCGCGCAGCCGGCGGCAGAGCGACAGCCCGTCCTCTCCCGGCATCATCAGGTCAAGCACGATCAGGTCGATCCGCGACGTGTTCAACGTCTGCATCATCTCGGCGCCGTTGGCGGCGCTCGATACGCGATAGCCATGCTTGGTGAGGAACTGGGAGATCAGGGTGCGGATTTCCCGGTCGTCGTCTACCACGAGAAGGTGGGGCTGCTTGTCCATGAGCTTAATATCGTTCAGAGGCGGGAAGGGTGGTGAGAGAAATGTTGTAACGGATCGTTACATGGGACGGAGCGGTTACAGACCGTTACCAAATGCCCCCTCAACCGACATGAAGCGGCAACGGGGAGGACCCATTATCAGGTCATCGAAGCGGACGTTCCCGCTTTGGATGACGAAAATGGAGAGATGATCATGAAGCGTACCGTTTTGGCGACCGTCGCACTTGGCGCCCTGCTGACCGCCGCGGTTCCGGTGTTCGCCCAGGGCGGTCCGGGTGGACCGGGTGGAGACGGCCCCGGCCCGCGCATGGAGCGTATGTGCGAGAATCACGATGCCATGGTGGCCGGCGGCCTTGCCTTTGCCGAAACCCGGCTGAAGATCACCGACGCGCAGCGCCCGGCCTGGGACAAGTTCGCCACCGCCGTCAAGAACAGCGACGGCGCCATGGCGAAGCGCTGTGCCGATCCCGCGAAGATGAAGCCGCCGGCGAACCTTCCGGAGCGTGCCCAGCGCATGGAAGAGATGCTAACAGCGCGGCTGGAGCAGATCCGGCAGGTCCGTCCCGCCCTGGATGAGGTTTACGCCACCTTCACGGACGAGCAGAAGAAGACCGCCGACGAGATGGTCGAACGCTTCATGCGGCACGGTCCGGGGGGGCATGGCGGTATGGGTGGTCACCATGGCCGCGGCGACCACGGTCCCCGTCACGGTCATGGCCCCGAAGGCGGCCCCGGCGAGCGTCGCCCCGGCTGAAGTCCGAACGAATAGGCCAAGTGAATAGATCAAGCGAGTAGGCGGCGGCGCGCTGGGTTGCGGATTTTACTTTATGACCCGGCGTTCCGCCGCTATTTGTAGCAGCGTGAATCAATATACCCGACTCCTGATCGAAGCGGGACCGCTGGCGGTCTTCTTCGTCACCAATAGCCAGGCCGGCATCATGGCCGGCACGGGCGCCTTCATGGCTGCCACGGCGGTCGCCGTGCTGCTGTCCTGGCATTTCGAGCGCAAGCTGCCGATCATGCCGCTGGTCGGCTGCTTCTTCGTGCTGCTTTTCGGTGGCCTGACGCTGTGGCTCGATGACGACCTGTTCATCAAGCTGAAGCCGACCGTCGTCAACCTGCTGTTCGCCACCGTCCTGTTCACCAGTCTGGCGCTTCGCCGCAACGTGATGAAGCCGCTGCTGGGTACGGTCCTGAGCCTGACGGAAACCGGCTGGCGTATCCTGACGGTGCGCTGGGCCTGCTTCTTCGTCGTGCTGGCTGTTCTGAACGAGATCGTCTGGCGGACCATGCCGACCGATGCCTGGGTCAACTTCAAGGTGTTCGGCATCATGCCGCTTACCTTGGTGTTCAGCGCGCTCCAGATGCCGGTGATCCTGAAGCACCAGATCCCGGAAGAAACCGCCCAGGCCGAGTAATGGTCTGGGCCGAGTGATGACGTCTGAGCCCGATTTCGATTACCTGCCGTTCACCGGCGGTCCCTATCGCATGACCATGGGGCTGATGGCCCTGAAGCCGGCGGACTGGATCGAGATCGACAGCCGGTTTGCTACCGAGATCGCGCTGCGGAAGTCGCTGCTGGACGAACGGCGTTGCGATGTGCTGGCGGCGCTGCCGGGATCGGAAGCGGCCTGCCGCGAGGTGCTGGACCAGTTGGCGGGATTTCTGCCGGAGAGGTTCCCGGACCGGTTCGAACGTGCCGGGGCTGAACTGGTCAACCGGGACAGCGGTGAGCGCTGGACCGTGGAAGGCGATGTCCGCAACCCCCTGGATATCGCGGGCCGGCTCGTTCAGGAAGATCTGTGCATCCTTCAGGACGTCGAGGACGAGCTTCGGCTGACGGCGGCGGTCCTGTGCTTTCCCAACCGCTGGCGCCTGTCGGACAAGCTGGGGCAGCCGATGCTGGCGATCCATGCGCCGGTCCCGTCCTATGCCGAGCGTTTGGGCAAGCCGGTGGATCGCTTCATCGGAATGCTGGCGCCGGAGCGCCCGGTCTGGCGACTCAACTGGTCGCTGACGGACGATCCAGCGCTGTTCCAGCCGGTCGGGCACGGCCGGCGGGACACCGATCCGGACATCACGCCGGAGAATGCCGGCGCCCGGATCACCCTGCGGATCGAACGCCAGACGCTACGCCGGCTGCCGCGCACGGGCGCCGTCCTCTTCACGATCCGCACCCATCAGCGACCGCTGGAAGCTCTCGCGAACCGTCCGCAGGAACTGGGCCGATTGGCGGAAGCGGTGCGCGGGCTGCCGGAAGATACCGCACGCTACAAAAGCATCGCGCCGTTCCGAGACGCCTTGCTGGAATATCTGGACAGCGCGTCACCCAGTGCGATCAGCTAAGGGGTTGCGGCTGCCGTCGCTTGGAAATTACGATATATGAGAATGCCAACTAGGGTTATATCGCACGTCTGATTGAGCTACCGACAATTTTATTTAAAGATCCGATTTTGCAGATCCGCATACCTGTCTAGGGAAAGACGGAGCAATGCGTTACGACAGACACCTCCCCGCAGCAGTTTTGCCACTCGTTTCGCTGCTCGCCTGTCTCGCCGTCCCCAACCCTGCGCATGCGGGTGAAACGATCCGCATCGGCGGAACGGGGGCGGCATTGGGTGCCATGCGTGTCCTTGGCGCGGAAATCCAGAAGCAGGCTCCCGACACCCGTGTCGAGGTTTTAGCCAGCCTGGGCAGCACGGGGGGCATTGAGGCTCTGGCCGAAGGGGTGATCGACGTGGCGCTCGCGGCCCGTAAGCTGAAGCCGGAGGAGGAAGCAAAGGGCGTCCGGGAAGCTGTCTGCGTCACCACGGCTCTGGTCTTCGCCGCCAATCATCAGGCGCATGGCTACGGCATCCGCAGGGACGAGTTGCCCGCTTTGTTCCGCGATCCCCATCCGGTCTGGCCCGACGGCACGCCGTTGAAGATCATCCTGCGCGCACGTTCCGGTTCCGAATATCCCTTTCTCATCAAGGCAATTCCCGGGATGGCGGATGCCCTTGACGAGGCGCACCGGCGGCGCGGCGTTCCCGTGGGCGCCACGGACCAGGAGAATGCCGACCTCGCCCAGCGCACGGACGGTTCGCTGGCGATGACCTCCCTTATGCAGATCCGGGCGGAAAAGCTGAAGCTGCATCCGCTGATGCTGGATGGCGTGGAAGCTTCGCCCCAGACAGTGGCCGACGGCTCCTATCCGTTTCCGTTTCGGATATGTCTGCTGCTGTCCGCCCTGCCTTCGGCAGCCGCCCAGCGGTTCGTTGCCTTTGTCGCGTCACCGGATGGACGGGAGGTGCTGCTCTCGCTGGGTGCCGTCGAGGACGCGAAAGCCGTTCGTTGAAAGAGAATGCGATCTTCGCGCGGCTGGAATGGGCCGTCCGGACACTGGCCATAGTGATCGGCCTGACCACGACGGTCGCGGTGCCGGCCGGCTTCGGCACGGTCGCGTATTGGGATCAGGTCGCCTATCGTCAATTCCAGGCGCGTCTGGCAGCCGACAGGCTGTCGGAATATGCCTATATCCAGGGACCGGCCTGGCGCTTCGCGAAACACCGCCTGGAGGAGTTGATCGCCTTCGTGGTGCTCCCCGACGACGATGTCTGCCAGATCGTCTACGACATCAAGGGCAATCTGGTCTTCATGCGGGGAGAGCGGCCGTCCGGGCCGAAGCTGGTCCAGTCGTCACCGATCGTCATGGCTTCGGAAGAGGCCGGAAGTGTCGTCCTCGAGGTCAGCCTGTACCCTTTCCTGGGACGGCTGGGGGTTCTCGGTCTCGTCGGCCTTGCACTCGGCATTGGCGCCTATGTATCGGTTCACATCCTGCCGTTGCGGGTCCTCAGGCGTGCGGTCGCCCAGCTCGATGCGACCCAGTCGGACCTGCATGAACAGATCGCCATGACCGCGAATGCCCTGGCGACCGCGCGTGAAAAGACGCTGGTCGCCGAGGAGACCTCGCAGAAGCTCGTGGCTGCCCTGGAGCGGGCCGAACTGGCCAATCGTACCAAGTCCGAGTTCCTGTCGAACATGAGCCACGAGTTGCGGACACCGCTCAATGCCATCATCGGCTTCTCCGACATGATGATGGCGCAATGCTTCGGTCCGGTCGGCGACCAGCACTATGTCGGGTACGTCTCGGACATCCACCGGAGCGGCCACCTGCTGCTCGACATCATCAACGACATCCTCGACCTGTCCAAGATCGAGGCGGGCCGGATGGAGCTTCACCGGGAGACCGTCGACATCCGGGATGTGGTCGAGTCGTGCCAGCGGCTGATCGTCGGGCGGGCCGACGCCGCCGGTCTGATCCTCGGCGTCGAATGGTCCGTTCAGGGAGGGCTTTCCCTCCAGGCGGACGGGACCAAGCTGAAGCAGGTGCTGCTGAACCTGCTGTCCAATGCGGTCAAGTTCACGCCGCGCGGCGGCAGGGTCACGGTTGCCATCCGGTCTCTTCCCGGCGGTCGTCTGGAACTGTCGGTTGCCGATACCGGGATCGGCATGAGCGCCGCCGAACTGGAAATCGCGATGGAACCGTTCCGGCAGGTCGAGAACTCCCATACCCGCAAATACCAGGGAACCGGCTTGGGCTTGCCGCTGGTCAAGGCGCTGGTGGAACTGCACGGCGGGGAGTTCTACGTCGAAAGCGCGCCCGGGTTCGGCACCAAGGCGACGGTCGTTCTTTCGACCGAGGCAAAAGCATCGGCAGCGGCCTGAATGATCGATCTAACTAACCGTAAAAATCACTTGATGCAGCCACAGTATCTCAAGTCCGCACCGAACCCTTATGGCTGCAATATCGCCACACAAATATAACGGCTCCGATATGCCCGGACGGTCTATTCACTCGTCCATGAGCGTGTTATTTGAGGGACTGTCATGAGCGAACCGACTGCGCTCGACCAATATTTGATCGAGATGATCAATCGGGCACGAATGGACCCAACGGCCGAGGCCGCCCGGTTGGGTATCGACTTGAACCAGGGGCTTTCGCAGGGTCAGATCAGCACCGCGCCCAAGCAGCCGCTGGCCTTCGATCCGGAACTTGCCGACTCCGCGCGGGGGCATGCCCAATGGATGCTCGATACGGATGTCTTCTCCCATACCGGCGTCAACGGCAGCGATCCGGGCGACCGGATCAAGGCCGCTGGCTATGACCTGACCGGCGACTGGCGCTGGGGCGAGAACATCTCGTGGCGGGGATCGACCGGCGTCGCCGAGGATCAGGTGCAGTCGCTCGAGACCCAGAACGACGCGCTGTTCAAGAGCCCAGGACACCGCGTCAACGTCCTGCAGGACGGTTTCCGCGAGGTCGGTACGGCGACCGTCGCAGGCGACTTCAAGCAGTACGACGCCTTGATGGTGGCCGAAAACTTCGGCAAGACCGGGGACTCCGTGTTCCTGACCGGCGTTGCCTACGACGATCTCAACGACAACGACTTCTATACGCCGGGCGAGGGGCGGGGTGGCGTCAAGGTCGAGGCGACCTTGCAGGGCTCCGACAAGCCGGTCGTCCTGTCCGACACGACAGGCACCGCCGGCGGGTACGAGATCGCGGCGGCTCCGGGGACCTATTCGGTCAAGTTCTCCGGCGGCGGACTGACGGAACCGGTGGTCCAGACGGTCACCCTGGGCAATGAGAACGAGAAGCTGGACCTGATCGACCCGCAGGATGCCGGAACAGGGAGTGGAACAGGGGCCGGGGCCGAGGTGGCGGGATTGTCGGAAAGTGCTCCGGTCTCGGCGCTGCTCGACCTGATCAAGGAGAACGGCGACAGGCTCGACTTCTCCGCTCTCGCCGACCATGTGCGCGAAGGGACGCCGCTGCCGGATGCCTGGGTCGAGACGATCCACCAGGGCGAGGAGATCCTGAAGACCGTCGACGGCGGTGCGCTGGCCGACGACCTGATGAACTACATCGACCTGCTCGGCGTGCCCAACGACCATCACGGGACAGACGGACTGACCGGGGCGTAGGTAATATCAGGAGCCGAAGGGGTTGACCGGCACTCCGGAAATGTTGGGCCACGGCCCAACCTACAGGCTCCTGCTTCGTAGGTTGGGCCGTGGCCCAACAAACATTGTCCACACAGGTCGATGTTTTCGGCCCCCGGATGTAAGAACCGGATATAAGAAAAAGGCCGCGAGGTTGCCCTCGCGGCCTTTTCTCCGTTAACGGATGTTCCGCTTAGTAGCGGTAGTGGTCCGGCTTGTACGGGCCGGCCTGGGGCACGCTGATGTAGGCGGCCTGCTTTTCCGTCAGCTCGGTCAGCTTGGCGCCGATCTTGCCGAGGTGGAGGCGGGCGACCTTCTCGTCCAGGTGCTTCGGCAGGACGTAGACCTTGCGCTCGTAGTTGGCGTGGTTCTGCCACAGCTCGATCTGGGCCAGCACCTGGTTGGTGAAGCTGGCGGACATCACGAAGCTGGGGTGGCCGGTGGCGCAGCCGAGGTTCACGAGACGGCCCTTGGCCAGCACGATCAGGCGCTTGCCGTCGGGGAACACGACCTCGTCGACCTGCGGCTTGACCTCTTCCCACGCGTAATTGCGAAGGCTGTCGATCTGGATCTCGCTGTCGAAGTGGCCGATGTTGCAGACGATGGCGCGGTCCTTCATCTGGCGCATGTGATCCTGGGTGATCACGTCGACGTTGCCGGTGGCCGTCACGAAGATGTCGCCGACGGAAGCGGCGTCGTCCATCGTGGTGACCTGATAGCCTTCCATCGCGGCCTGGAGGGCGTTGATCGGATCGATCTCGGTCACGAGGACGCGCGCACCCTGGCTGCGCAACGAAGCGGCCGAGCCCTTGCCCACGTCGCCGTAGCCGGCGACCACGGCGACCTTGCCGGCCATCATGACGTCGGTGGCGCGCTTGATGCCGTCGACCAGGCTCTCGCGGCAGCCGTACAGGTTGTCGAACTTCGACTTGGTGACGCTGTCGTTGACGTTGATCGCGGGGACCTTGAGGGTGCCGGCCTTGACCATCTCATACAGGCGATGCACGCCGGTCGTGGTCTCTTCCGAGAGACCGCGAACGTCGTTCAGCATCTCCGGATACTTCTCGTGCATGATCTGGGTGACGTCGCCGCCATCGTCCAGGATCATGTTCGGCGTCCAGCCGTCCGGGCCGCGCAGCGACTGCTCGATGCACCACCAGAACTCCTCCTCTGTCTCGCCCTTCCAGGCGAAGACCGGGATGCCGGCGGCGGCGACGGCGGCTGCCGCCTGATCCTGGGTCGAGAAGATGTTGCACGACGACCAGCGGACGGTGGCGCCCAGATGGGTCAGCGTCTCGATCAGGACGGCGGTCTGGATCGTCATGTGCAGGCAGCCGACGATGCGGGCGCCCTTGAGCGGTTGGCTGGCGCCGAACTCTTCGCGAAGGGCCATCAGACCGGGCATCTCGGTCTCGGCAATGGCGATCTCCTTGCGGCCCCAGCCGGCGAGCTCGATGTCCTTGACCTTGTAATCAGTGAAACCACTGGCGACGGCCATCTGGAAAACTCCTGCGAAAATCTGTGTTCGGTTGACTGGGCAGGGTTTATCAAGACTCCGCCCAACAGGCAAGCATAAAGATATCTTTATGTATGCAACAATCAGGTGAAAGGTGGTTGCATGAAGCTGCGACGGCGCGCCGCACCGGGCTGCCGTCGGCCAAATGCCGCTAATGTTCCGGATGCGGAAAGAATCCGATTCATTTTACGGTAGATTTGTGTTGCTGCGCCGCGGTATCGGAAAAGAAGACGATCATCGGGGCGCAACGATATGACCCAGACAAGGACGACATCGGTCCGCACCAGGACTACCGGTACGGTTCTCCAGCTCCTGCTCGGTCTGGCTCTTGCCGCCGACATGGTTTTCCTGGGCTTGCTGGGCGTCAGGCTTTCCGACCGGGTGGAGCAGACCGGACTGGCGCTCGCCGGCATGCTGACGCTGGTGCTGATCGCCGTGCTGTTCCGCCTGACGCGGCGAATCGGTGGCGAGCCGCAGGCGGTCGAACCGGGCTGAGCCCGGTGCCATTACCCGACTCAGGCAAGAGCGTTGAAATCGTCGAGCAGGATCGCGATGCGGCCGCCGTCGCTCTGTTCCATGATGACCCGGGCGCGGCGTGTCGCCTCGACCAGATCGAGGTTGCGGATGCGTCGCTTGACCATCAGCAGCGAGGCCGGCGACATCGACAATTCCCGGATGCCGAAGCCCAGCAGCAGCGCCGCGTACCGGGGATCGCCCGCGATTTCGCCGCAGACGCTGACGGGGATGCGGGCCCGCAGCGCCGCTTCCGTCGAGAACTGGATAAGCCGCAGCACGGCGGGGTGCAGCGGATCGTACAGATGGGCGACCTGCTCGTCGCCCCGGTCGATCGCCAGCGTGTACTGCGTCAGGTCGTTGGTGCCGATCGCGAAGAAATCGCAAGCCGTCGCCAGGGCGTCGGCCGACAGGGCAGCACCTGGGACCTCGATCATCACGCCCAGCGGGGGCAAGGGATCGGCGATCCGGATGCCGCGCCGCTTCAGCTTATGGGCGACTCGTGTCAGGATTTCGCGGACCTTCCGGACCTCCGATACGGTGCAGATCATCGGCAGCAGGATGCGGAGTGGACCATGGGCGCCGGCGCGCAGCATCGCGGCCAACTGCGTTTCCAGCAGCTTCGGCTCGCGCAGCGAGAGCCGGATAGCGCGCAATCCCAGCGCCGGGTTGGCGCATTCCGCGAAATGGCCGCCGAGCGAGGTCGCCAGCTTCTCGCCGCCGACATCCAGCGTGCGGGCGGTGACGGTGCGGCCCTGCATGCCCTCGACGATGTTCTTCAGGCTTTCGTACTGCTCCTCCTCGTCCGGCAGGTCGTCCCGGTTCATGTAGAGGAACTCGGTGCGCAGCAATCCGACTCCGGCGGCCCCGGCGGCCATGGCCCCTTCGACGTCGCGCGGCAGTTCGATATTGGCGTTCAGGACGATCGATGTACCGTCGCGGGTCACTGTCGGCAGGTCGCGCAGCCGCTTCAGCGACTCGCGCTCGCGCGCCAGGTCCTGCTGGCGGGACTGGAAGCCGGTCAGCGTCGCGGCGGTCGGGTTGATGAAGACCCGGCCCGTGATGCCGTCCACCACCACCCGGTCGCCGGTCTTGACGCCGGGGATCAGCCCGGCGACGCCGAGCACGGCCGGCAGGCCCAGTGAGCGCGCCATAATGGCGGTATGGCCCTCGGCGCCGCCCAGCGTGGTCGCGAAACCGCCGATGCGGCCCGGTTCCAGCAGCGCCGTATCGGCGGGCGTCAGCTCCTCCGCGATGATGATGCTGCCGTCGGGCACCTGCGAGAAGGCCTGGAACTTGCGCTGCATCAGGACGCGAATCAGCCGGCTGCCGACTTCCCTCACGTCGCCGATCCGGGCGGCGATATAGGTGTCGTTCATCTCGGCGAAGCTATGGGCCAGCGCCGTGATCTCCGCCTGGACGGCGCCTTCGGCGTTGATCCTGTCCGTGACGATCCGCCGCTCCACCCCGCGCGTCAGGCGGGAGCCGGACAGCATGGCCAGATGGGCGTCCAGCAGGAAACCGACATCTTCCGCCGCCGACTCCGGCAGCAGAGACGCCTTGTCCTTCAGCTTGTGGATCTGGCGGCAGGCCTTGGCGGCGGCATTGACGAACCTGACCCGCTCGGCCTCTACCTGATCCTCGGCGATCGCATATTCCGGCACCTGGAAGTTGCCGGTCTCGACGACATAGGCTGGCCCGACCGCTATTCCGGCCGAAACGCCCAATCCCCGCAGCATCCGTTCAGGCGCCGGCGACCCAGGGGGCGCCGGCGGCCGCGGTGGATTATGATCAGTCTTCATCGAACTTGCGCCCGACGAGATCCACGAGAGCGGCGATGACCAGGGTAGCTTCCTTGCCCTTGGCCCGCAATTTAACGTTGCAGCCCTGGCTGGCCGCGAGCATCATCAGTCCCATGATCGACTGACCGGACACCACCATGTCGTTCCGCTCGACCTCGACCTCCGCGTCGAACTTGGCGACCAGCTTCACGAACTTGGCGGCGGCCCGCGCGTGTAGCCCGCGCTGGTTGCAGATAGTGACGGTGTCGCTGGCTTCGAGCGCAGCACCGCCGGAAGCGTTGTCGTTGGTGGCACCAGTCATCGATCAGGACTCGGACAGCAGGGTGGATGCGACGTTGATGTATTTCTGCCCGGCATCGCGCGCCGCCAGCACGGCGTTGGCCAGCTTCTCGGTCTGGCGGACGCTGGCGAGCTTGATCAGCATGGGCAGGTTGACGCCCGCGATCACCTCGACCTTGGCCTTGTCCATGATGCTGATGGCGAGGTTGCTGGGCGTCCCGCCGAACATGTCGGTCAGCAGTACAACGCCGCTGCCGTCATCGACCTCGGCGACGCTGTTGAGGATGTCGAGACGGCGCTGCTCCATGTCGTCGTCCGGTCCGATGCAGACCGAGGCGACCTGCTCCTGCTCGCCCACTACGTGCTCGAGTGCCGCGACGAACTCGGTCGCGAGACGCCCGTGGGTTACCAGAACCATTCCGATCATCGAATTTCCTTCTATCAACCGATCTGAGCGCCGGCTTCTTCAAGTGCCCGCCGGCTCTGGCGGGCGCCATTCCTGTGCGTGACTTCCCGTCCGGGACGACCGGTCCAGATCACGATGCGTCAACCCAACCTTGTACCCCTGTCCTCCGAGCCATCGGGCCAGGGTTTCCGCCACGAACACGGACCGGTGACGGCCTCCCGTGCAGCCGATCGCGATCGTGAGATAGCTTTTGCCTTCCTGGTTGTAGCGTGGCAGCAGCGGCCGGAACAGGGAAGTCAGATGCCGTATGAAGTCCTCGTAGTCAGGGTCCTCCGCTACCCGCGCCGCGACCGGCTCGTCCAGGCCGGTCATCGGCCGCAAACGCGGATCGTAATGCGGATTAGTTAAGAATCGCACATCGAATACAAGGTCCGCCTCGCGCGGGACGCCCTGGCGGAAGGAAAAAGACGTGACGAAGACATGCAGCGTCGGTTCGGCGCTGAGCTTGAAATGGCCGGCGAGGATGCGGCGGAGGTCGTGGATCGACAGCAGGGAGGTGTCGATCGTGACGTCGGCGCGGTCCTTGAGGGCGGCCAGCAGCGTGCGCTCCCGCAGGATGCCGTCGGCGACCGGCCGGTCCACCGCCAGCGGGTGGCGGCGGCGCGTCTCGGTATAGCGGCGCTGAAGGATCTCGTCGGCGCATTCCAGGAAGACCAGCCGGACCGCCAGGTCGGGACGGGCGGCCAGCCGGGCGATGTGGGCGGACAGGGCGTCGGAGCTGAAATGGCGCGTCCTCGCGTCGACCGTGATCGCGACGGGCCGGGACGCCAGATCGCCCTGCTCGACCAGGGCGTCGACCATGTTCATCGGCAGATTGTCGACCGCTTCGTAGCCGAGGTCTTCCAGGCATTTCAGGGCGGTCGAAAGGCCGGCACCCGACATGCCGGTCACGACGACGACCGAGCGCCTGCGCGGCGGGCCGATGAGGCGATCGGTCGCGCCCTCGTTTGCGGCGTCGTCCCCGGTGGAGGCGCCTCCCGGGATCTCGCCTGCGCTGTCTGTCGTCATCATGATGGATCCGGAACCGGCACCAGCGAACCCGCCGACAGCATCGATGCCGCCAGCCGCAATTTCGCGGGCGTGGAGTCGTTGAAGGGAGCGAGCGCCACCCGGCGGATCGGCCGGTCCAGCAGCACGCAGTTTTCCACTTCGGGCAGCCGCTCGACCTGATCGTCGGGCGTCAGGTCAACCACGAGACCGACCGGGGCGGTCCGCACCGCGTTCATCCTCAGGATTCCGATGCCGCGGACCTCCAGCAGGCCGGCCAGGGCTTTGGGCGCGCGGGCCATCACCCGGCCGGCTGCGTCCAGGGTCAGTTCGACCTGATCGTCGGAAACGAGTTTAGCTCCGCCGTCGATCAGGCGAAGCGCCAGATCCGATTTGCCGCTTCCTGAAGGACCCCGCAGCAGAACGCCGAGACCGGACAGCGCGACGCAGGTGCCGTGAATTCTCAACATGGTCTGCGGAGGGTGCTGCGCCCGTGCGCCGCTGTCAATGCCGACCCCGCGTGGCGGCATGGTCTTTCGGAGATTCCGGCCATAATCCCCTATGCGCCGTCGCGGGCTATCCGGATTAAGGCGTCAAGGGGCCGGCGGTCGGACCAGCCCCTTGGCGCTTTCGGCTATTGCAGGCGAAGGTCGGCGCCGACGAATCTGTAAGCGGCGGGGGTGATCAGGGGATTGGAGGCGACCTTGACCGAGTGAAGCTTGCCGTCCAGCTCGCGTTCCCAGAACGTCAGGAACTTGCGGAGCACCGGATAGCGCGGCGCTATGTCCATTTCCTGCCAGACGAAGCTCTGCAGCAGGCCCGGATGGTCGGGCATGTGGTACAGGATCTCGGCGACGGTCAGGCGATAGTCACGCAACTGAAGACTCAGACTTGCCATGCAGATCTCCTCCGCGGTTGCAAACTGTGGCGGCTCCTGGCTAACTCTTTAGCGTGAGCTTGATCGCATACAGTTCGCCTTGCAAGCAAAATTATCGTATTAGATCAGGGCTTTAGCAGCCAGGAGCGAAGGCTGCTGCCAAGGCGGTGCGGCGGGAGAAAAAATCCTGCAAAAACCCTCTTGAAAGAAAATCCGGCTTCAATTAGCTAGTTGGCACTTCCCGACGGAGAGTGCCAACGGGCTGAAACCAAAGGCCCAGGGCTCGTCGCCGGGACCCCATTGGTCAAATTGAGCCGGACTGGCCTTCGGGAGGTCCGACGCCGATTTTGGAGGCTTTTCGAAATGAAGTTCCGTCCTTTGCATGACCGCGTGGTCGTTCGCCGCGTCGAGCAGGAGAGCAAGACCGCCGGTGGCATCATCATCCCCGACACCGCCAAGGAAAAGCCGCAGGAAGGCGAAGTGATCGCCGTCGGTTCCGGCGTGCGCGACGAGTCCGGCAAGGTCCAGCCGCTGGACGTCAAGGCCGGCGACCGGGTGCTGTTCGGCAAGTGGTCCGGTACGGAAGTGAAGATCGACGGCGTCGACTACCTCATCATGAAGGAGTCCGACCTGCTGGGCGTTCTGGAAAGCGCCGGCGCCGCCGCCAAGGCCGCCTAAGCCGCTTTTCGCTTCACCGACCAACCGACTATATTCGAAAAGGTTTACGGACATGGCTGCAAAGGAAGTCAAGTTCAGCATCGACGCGCGCAACAAGATGCTTCGCGGCGTCGATATCCTGGCCGACGCGGTCAAGGTGACCCTCGGCCCCAAGGGCCGGAACGTCGTGCTGGAGAAGTCGTTCGGCGCTCCCCGCATCACCAAGGACGGCGTCACCGTCGCCAAGGACATCGAGCTTTCCGACAAGTTCGAGAACATGGGCGCGCAGATGGTGCGCGAAGTCGCCAGCAAGACCAACGATCTTGCCGGTGACGGCACCACCACCGCGACCGTCCTGGCCCAGGCGATCGTCCGCGAGGGCGTCAAGTCGGTTGCCGCCGGCATGAACCCGATGGACCTGAAGCGCGGCATCGATTTGGCCGTCGAGACCGTCGTCAACGACATCAAGTCCCGCTCCAAGAAGATCGGCACCAACGCGGAAGTAGCCCAGGTCGGCACCATCTCCGCCAACGGCGAGCGCGACATCGGCGAGATGATCGCCCGCGCCATGGAGAAGGTCGGCAACGAGGGCGTCATCACCGTCGAGGAAGCCAAGTCGCTGGAGACCGAGCTTGAAGTCGTCGAGGGCATGCAGTTCGACCGCGGCTACCTCAGCCCGTACTTCGTGACCAACGCCGACAAGATGCAGGTCGAGCTGGAGAACCCCTACATCCTCCTGCACGAAAAGAAGCTGTCGGGCCTTCAGGCGCTGCTGCCGGTCCTCGAATCCGTCGTCCAGAGCGGCCGCCCGCTGGTCATCGTGGCCGAGGACGTCGAGGGCGAGGCGCTGGCGACCCTGGTCGTCAACAAGCTGCGCGGCGGCCTGAAGATCGCTGCCGTCAAGGCTCCGGGCTTCGGCGACCGCCGCAAGGCGATGCTCGAGGACATGGCCATCCTGACCGGCGGCCAGGTCATCAGCGAAGACCTCGGCATCAAGCTGGAGAACGTGACCGTCGACATGCTGGGCACCGCCAAGCGCGTCGTCATCACCAAGGAAAACACCACGATCGTCGACGGCTCCGGGTCCAAGGACGACATCACCGCCCGCTGCACCCAGATCCGTCAGCAGATCGAGGAAACCACCAGCGACTACGATCGCGAGAAGCTCCAGGAGCGGCTGGCCAAGCTGGCCGGCGGCGTCGCCGTGATCCGCGTCGGCGGTGCGACCGAGGTCGAGGTGAAGGAGCGCAAGGACCGCGTCGATGACGCGATGCACGCGACCCGCGCCGCCGTGGAAGAAGGCATCGTCGCCGGCGGCGGCGTTGCCTTGCTGTACGCCACCAAGGCGCTCGACCAGATCAAGACCACCAACGACGACCAGCGCGTCGGTGTCGAGATCATCCGGCGCGCTCTCCAGGCTCCGGCTCGCCAGATCGCGACCAATGCCGGTGTCGATGGTTCCATCGTGGTCGGCAAGTTGATCGAGCAGACCGACAGCAGCTTCGGCTACAACGCTCAGACCGACCAGTACGGCGACATGTTCCAGTTCGGCGTGATCGACCCGACCAAGGTCGTGCGCACCGCCTTGCAGGATGCCGCCTCGGTCGCCGGCCTGCTGATCACCACGGAAGCGATGGTGGCCGAGAAGCCGGAGAAGAAGGCGCCCGCCATGCCGGCCGGCGGCGGCATGGGCGATATGGATTTCTGATCCGGACGCCCAATATAACTGATTGTTGCAATCGCCTTGGAGGCGGCCCGTCCGGGCCGCCTCCTTCTTTTTCGGATAAGCGGTTCGCGCCGGCGCCGTCATGGCCGGCGTAAGGCCGAGGCGTTCCCGAAGCGCCGTTTACACCGGGAATATCTGGAATAAAGCTGCCCTATAAACCGGGTCCTGGGATTGACCGGAGACCGATTCTCGGAGGCAGTGTTGCGTTTCCATACTCTCGACAGTTGGCGTGGTATCTGTGCGCTCTTAGTCGCTGTAATGCATCTTCCGGTTCTCAGCCATTTCTATGCCGAGCCCTTTTTCCGGAACAGCTACCTGTTCGTCGATTTCTTCTTCGTGCTGAGCGGCTTCGTCATCACCTTCTCCTATGGCGGCAAGATCGTCGACTGGCGCTCCGCCGGGACCTTCATGGTGCGCCGCATCGGCAGGATCTGGCCGCTGCACATGGTCATGCTGTTCCTGTTCTTCGATCTCGAACTCGTCAAGTTCGTCATGAACGGCTGGTACGGCGGCGCCCATCAGGTGCCCTTCACGGGAGAGACCTCGCCCGAGGCGCTGCTGACCAATACGCTGCTGATCCACGCCGCCGGCATTCACGACGTCAATACCTGGAACAAGGCGAGCTGGTCGATCAGCGCGGAGTTCGTCGTCTATGCCGGCTTCGCGCTGACGCTGATCGCCTTCCGGTCGCGGGCGACGCTGGCGCTTGCCCTGCTGGCCGCCGTCGGCGCGGTCGTGCTGCTGGACTTCTCGCCCCACTACATGGATACGCAGCAGGAGTTCGGCGTGCTGCGTTGCCTGTTCGGGTTCGCCGTCGGGCATCTCGTCTACCGGCTGTATAGGCATACCGCCGCCGGCGCCGATGGCGGTCCCCGCTTCGGTACGATGGTGGAAGCGGCCGCCCTCGTGCTGGTTGCGATCTTCGTCTCGCGCGCCGGCCGTGGACCGGTCACGATGTTCGCTCCCCTGCTGTTCGGCGTGGTCGTCTATATCTTCGCCTGCGCGGACGGTTTCTTCACCAAGCTGCTCTCCACACGGTTCTTCCGGCGGCTGGGGGAACTGTCGTTCTCCATCTACATGATCCATCTGTTCGGAGTGGAGATGCTGATGAAGGTCGCCAATGTGATGGAGAAGGTGACGGGCTGGACGATCAAGGCTCCCCATGTCCCCGGCGGCGACCAGACGGAAATCCTGGTGTTCGGCGGGCTGTGGGCGATGGACGCACTCACGCTGGTCTACCTGGCCATCGTCGTCGTGATCTCCGGCGTTACCTACCGGATGATCGAGAAGCCGGGCCAACGGCTGTTCAATACCGGCCTGCTGGCGCTCCAGGGCCAAACGGAAAAGGGTGTCCGCCCGCTGGCTCATTGAGGCGGCGGGGACTGCGGTATATGGTCGGTCGCTTGAGGCTGATCGGTTACCGCGAGGAGATGCCGGGCTTTCAAGCCCGTGCATGAGGAAGAATGACAGAGCAACCCTGGTGGCACCCGGAGCGGTTCGCCCGGCGGCGGCCTTTTCTGGAAGGCAGGGCGCGGGTGGCGTCCAGGGTCCGGGCGTGGTTCGAGGGGCAGGGCTTCATCGAGGTCGAGACCCCGGCGTTGCAGGTTTCGCCGGGGCTGGAGCCGCACCTGATCGCCTTCTCGACCGAGCTGGTCGGGCCGAACCCGGACGACCGGCGGACGCTCTACCTGCACACCAGCCCCGAATTCGCGATGAAGAAGCTGCTGGTGGCGGGCGTGCCCCGGCTGTTCCAGTTCGCCAAGGTCTTCCGCAACGGCGAACGATCGGGCACCCACAGCCCGGAATTCACCATGCTGGAATGGTACAGGGCAGGGGCCGGCTACCGTGACCTGATGACTGACTGCGAAGCGCTGGTCCGGACGGCGGTGCGGGCCGGCGGGCGCGAGGGCTTCGAGTGGCGGGACCGCACCTGCGATCCCTTCGCGCCGTGGGAGGTCCTGACGGTGGCCGAAGCCTTCGACCGCTATGCCGGGATCGACCTGCTGGCGACGGCTCCGGACCCGCAGGCGCCCGACGCCGGGTTGCTGGCGCGGGAGGCGGAGCGGATCGGCATATCTCCCCATGCGGGCGATAGCTGGGAAGACCTGTTCTTCCGGATCTCCCTGGACCTGATCGAGCCGGAGCTGGGGATGGGCCGCCCGACCTTCCTGACGGATTATCCCGTTTCCATGGCGGCGCTGTCGAGGCCGCGGGCAGACGACCCGAGGGTGGCGGAAAGGTTCGAGCTTTACGCCTGTGGGTTGGAACTGGCGAATGCCTTCGGCGAGTTGACCGACGCCGGGATCCAGCGCGCCCGGTTCCAGGCCGATATGGACCTCAAGGAGCGCCTGTACGGAGAGCGCTACCCGATCGACGCCGACTTCCTGGCGGCCCTGGAGTTCGGCATGCCGGAAAGCGCTGGAATAGCCCTGGGTTTCGACCGTTTGTCCATGCTGTGTACGGGAGCGCGGGAGATCGAGGATATCCTGTGGGCTCCCGTCGCAGGCCTCGAGGAGTGACGGTGTGGTTCGACGGATCGGAATGACGGTACTGCTGGCGGCGGCCGGGGCGATGCTGGCCTCCTGCGCCAGCTTCGAGCCCAACCCGCTGCTCGGCCGCTGGGCGATGGCGTCTCCCCTGGCGCCGGGATTGGTACTGGGGACCTACGAGTTCCGCCGCTACACCATGACGGCATTCGGCGTCACTCAGGATGTCGAGTACTCGGTCGACGGCAACAACGTCCTGGTCATTCCGGAAGGGATTGGCATAGGGATCGAGGTCACCATCGACGAAGACGGCAAAGCCCGGCTCAACGATCCGGTAACCGGCGGGCTGCTGACGCTGCGGCGGCTGCGGAGCTAAGAGGCTAGTGTAGAACTCGGATCACTGTTGCGTCCTGAGCGCGAAGCGATGATCGACCGCTCGCATGACCTGCCGATCGCCAAGACAGCTTGGGATGCCCAATGTCAGCCGGGACAGCGTCTATCACCTCAGACCTCAATCCAGCCTTCACCGGCAAACACCCGATCCGGCCTACTTCATCCCGCTTCCACAAATCGCGGCGGCCTGAACCCGGCAGCCCTTCCACTTCCATACGGGTGCAGGCCTTACTCAGCCGAAAGCGGATGATCGCGCTTATGCTTCTGAACAAGCAGCGCCTTGCACATCCAAGTCCTCTCGAAGGCGTAGCTGATTCGCGTGATGCATGACGAGAGGACTGGTCTGATTCCACTCCTCCACCCGCTTCAAAGATAGAGTGCCAGACGCATCCATGGCCGCGTGCCGGGGGCAACAAAGCGGCATGAAGGTCGGAACATGATTTCCCCTTCGAGGTTTCCGAAGCATCGCAGTCTTCGAAAAACTCAGCTGGGAGGAAATTAAATTGATGTATCTCGATCCAGATCCATGCCGCATCCAGGCCTGACGCGATGTCCGGCGCATATCTGATTCTTGTTGCAGCAGCAGGCATTTCGGCCCTGCTATTCCTCGTCATCAAAGTTCGTCTTCATGCCTTCGTTACGCTTCTGCTGGTCAGCCTGCTGGTCGGCGTCGCCGCCGGAATGCCGCTGGAAGGCGTCATCAAATCCGTCGAGAAGGGCATGGGAGGCACGCTGGGCTTCGTCGCCGTCGTCGTCGGGCTGGGCGCCATGTTCGGCCAGTTGCTCGAAGTATCGGGTGGGGCCGAGCGATTGGCCCGCACCATGGTCCGGAAGTTCGGCGACGACAAGGTGCAGTGGGCGCTGGGGCTGACCGGCTTCATCGTCTCGATCCCGGTTTTCCTGGACGTCGCCATCGTCATCCTGGTGCCGATCCTGTACCGCTTGGCCCGCGACAGCGGCAAGCCGCTGCTGTACTACGGAATTCCGCTGGTTGCAGGCGGGGCAGTGACCCACGCGTTCATCCCACCGACGCCGGGGCCGATCGCGGTCGCCGATCTGCTGGGCGCCGATCTCGGCTGGGTGATCCTGTACGGCGTGATCTGCGGCCTGCCGGCCATGGTGCTGGCCGGGCCGGTCTGGGGCAGCTACATCTCGCGCCGCATCACCAAGGGCGTTCCCGATTACGTAGAATTGGGCGATATCGACGAGAGCCGTGAGTTGCCGAGCTTCGGCGAGGTGCTGGCGATCATTATGACGCCGCTGCTGCTGATTCTGGTGAGCACGACATCCGGCATCATGCTTGACGAAGGGAATCCCCTGCGATCGTTCCTGGTGTTCATCGGCCACCCTTATGCGGCGCTCCTGATCGCAACCTTGCTGGCGATGTTCCTGCTGGGGTCCCGCCGGGGCTACGATAGGGAGGAGATCCAGAATATCGTCAACAAGGCGCTGGAACCTGCGGGCATCATCATTCTGGTGACCGGTGCGGGCGGCGTGTTCAAGCAAGTGCTGATCGACAGCGGCGTCGGTCAGGTTCTGGGCGACATGATGTCGGCCTCGGGCCTACCGTACCTGGTGCTGGCTTTCGTCATCTCGGCATTGATCCGGGTGGCGCAGGGCTCCGCCACGGTAGCCATGGTGACAGCGGCCGGTCTCATCGGCCCGATCCTGGAACAGAACAATGTCGAAGGCTCTCAATTGGCGCTTGCGACGATCGCGATCGCGGCCGGCGGCACCATCCTCAGTCACGTCAACGACAGCGGCTTCTGGCTGGTCAACCGGTTCTTCGGTCTGACCGAGAAGGAAACGCTACAATCGTGGACGGTGGCCACGACCATCGTGTCGCTGGTCGGCTTTGTCATGGTCTTGCTGCTGGGCGCCATGGTGGGCTAACGGGCCTGCCATCTAAAACCGCTCAGGTCTGGTGGAGGGACGGCTCGGCTTCGGACGGGCCGTTCCTTATGCCCGGTACGGGCAACGGTACTCAGCGCCGAGTGTTACCGAAGCAAGTGGGTGAATCACAAAAGACGAAGGGAGCGACGGCATGCAGGATGGCAACCCCAAGGATGGTGCGGATCGAGCCACAAGCCTGGCGGAGCAAGGACTTCACGAGCAGGCTCAGGGGCACGACGCCGAAGCGGATCGGCTGTTGTCCGAAGCGCTCTCCATCGACTCCGAAGCGGTCGATCAGGTTCTTCGGAAGCATGATGCCGGGCGCGCTCCGGATGCGCGGGATCAGGCTACGAGCAATCGGGACGTGGAACGGACACCGCCGCGATCCTGATCGTTCGACGGTGGGACCATGAGCGCTGTTCCCGGCAGGTGGATCAGCTTGCCGGCTTAACCTGTAGCAGCCTCAACCCCAGTCCCAACTGCCGGGTGTCTTCGGACAGAGTTGCGTCGGCGGGAGAGGCTGGATGTTGTATCCGGAAGACCAAGGAGGCGGGAGATTGCCGGGCGGCTACCGAGGCGGGTATCCGCGCGAATTTCGTCTTCTCTGAATCGCCAGCGGCAAAACTCCATTGGGCGACGGAAACGCCGTTTACGACGAGTTCCACCTGCTGAAGTCGATCTGCGGATCGCGAGAAGGCGTCGGCCGTAATCTGCAAATCGATGTCGACAGGATCACCGGAAGCCGTTTTGGGTGGGAACGGCAGCAGCAGTTCCGCTTTGGGACCAATGCTCCAGGTGCCCCAGGGCTCCGCGTCCGACCATCCGCCGATCTTGTAGAAGCTTGTGTTGCCGGAAGCCGAAAAGTTCAGGATGCCGTCTTCCGGCAGGGGCGGCACAGCGCAACTTGAAGTGCCGGAGAGTTCGGCGACGCCGTACTGGTAACCGGTCCGATAAAGGTCGTCGGGCTTGTCCATGGTTTGCCGAAGATCGACGATCGCCGTGTCCGGCTTGACGCGGTCGCTTCGCACGAGATAGCGCAGGCAGTATCCATTCGCCAGATACCGGCTCCGGACGATCCCCCATCCCATATCCATTTGAGGCGTCACCCACGCGGCGATCAGGTCGGGATGGCGAGCGAAGACGTAGTCGGGATCGGTCTTGCTGTGGCCAACGGCGCCGAAATCGCTTTTCTTCATCCCGATATGAGCGTCGTTGAGACCCAGCATATCGATCGTCGCCAACCGGGAATAAAACGGCACCTTGCCGGCGGCATCGATAGCGAGCGTGGCGCCCGGATAGCGCTCTCCAAGGAAGCCGCCTAGTTCCGCCCACATGTCGTATTCCTTGGGTCCGTAATCGAACCTTCCGTCATTGAAAAGCGGACTTAGCTGAAGCGCCAATGGGATTGCGGCCAGCGGCAGTACCCGGCGAGTTGCGTGCAGGCTGAGGCCGACCGCGAGCCAGGACATCACGGCGATGATCAGAAGGAACCGCTCGGCGAAGACGTCGCCGCCGATATAGATCCAGTAGGCAAGCCACGCACAGCCGAAGAATCCCAGGATGGCATAAGGTCCCGGCGGCCTTCGGCTGGTCAGATATATTATGAAGTCAATGCAGAGTACCGGTATGACGAAGGCGATTGCGAGAAGATGCGGCAGCATGCCGGTCGAGACCACCTCGCTACGCAACTGACCCAATCCGGCGGTCAGGCGCTGGCCGAGCGTGCCGGTGACCTTTGCGTAATAGGTCATCGGCAGCGGCAGCCCGTAATAGCTGAGCCGCCAGACCGTCAGAGCTGTCATTGCCGCCGTAATGATCGCGAGCAGCCGCAAGGATGTTCGTCTCCGGCCGCTTGCCAAGATTAAAAGGGCGGCCAGAACAGGAATGATGAAGCCATCGGGGCGGATCAGGATCGAGAGCACGGAGGCGACGATGACAAGGTGCTGCCAGTGCTCTTCCGAAAACGCGCCGGTGCGGAGCGACAAGGTGAGAGCGCCGACGACGATCATCGACTGGAGCAGCACGACGACCGGGGTTTCCAGGCCGGAGGCAACGGCCGCCCACAACGGCGGAAACAGGGACAGCCCGATCGTGCCTACAAAGGCGGCAGTCCGGCCGGCATGGCGCTGCAGCCAGACCCCCAGGAACAGAATCAGCCCGACCAAGGCAATCGTGTTGACGATCAATGCAGCGGGATAGAGCGCTTTGGCGGAACCGGCGAGAGCGACCAGTGTCAGGACGGCAACGTAAAGCAGGTTCGAGTAGCCTTCGACCCTTTTTCCCGGATTGAAGACCAAGCCGTTCCCTTCCGCTGCATTCAACGCATACCGGAAGCTTATGAAGGCGTCATCGCTGCCCCAGGCATGTCCTGAGGTATTTACCCAGCTATGGCCGTGGAAAATATGCAGAAGGCAACCCGCTATCGCTATCAGAACGGCCGGAACCAGAATCAGATTGGGATATCGCCGCAGGGTTGGATGCCTCCCTGATGGAACGGCAGCCGACGTCTGAAGTGAATTCGTCAACGGAATGCTACTCACGAAGTTGATCCAGGAAGCCGCCGATTTCCATGCAGGTCCAGGTGGCTCAGGGCATGAACAACTTCTCTGTTAACTTGTCCAGTCGGAACCGGTAAGCGGTGGCGGACGTCTCAGCTTGCCGGCAGGGCGGAGTAGCACAGGTCCGAGGTGTCGCGCTTGATGTCGAACTTCGGCGAGTCCAGATGAGCTTTGCCGCGCTCAGCCTCCGTCTCGGAGATCACCGTGCCGTGGAAACGTCCGAACTTGTCGTAGACGTTGACGACCTGCTCGGTCACGCCGGCGTCCATCGGAACGCCGGGGCGGGCGGTCTTGGGGCTTTTCGGAGAGACATCCGGCGTGTCGTTGTCCAGCCACTGCAAATGAACCAAGGCGACGATCCTGTCGCCGGCCGGACTCGCACGATCCAGCGCAAGTATCTGGACCCGATTGCCTAGCTGGGTCCGCATGGGTCGCGAAAAGTCGAGCGGAGGGCGAGGCGCGGAATACGTGATCCGCTCGGCCGATAGCGGCGCCGGCTCCGGCTTCGGGCCATTGACCAGACCGGTGAGGTCCCGCTCGTCAAGGGCGGCTAGGAATCCGGCGCGCACTTCGTCCATGCTCCAGAGGGTGCCGCCGAAAGCACCCGTCTTGGTGTAGATGCCGATCGCCTCGCCGATGTCGCCGCCACAGTTCACAGCCGCCACGATGGGATGGCCGTCGGAACTGGTTCGCTGGGAGGTCAGGATGCGTACGCCGTTTCCCTTGCGCGTCCTGATCGGTTCGCTCAGGTCGAGGCCCTGCTTGATCGCGGCCCAGAGAGCCATCGCTCCCGCAACCATCCCCCCTCCGATCAATACAAGCGGTGCGACCATGATCCCTCCCTGTTCGGCAGGCGCCAGCCTAAGGCAAGGAAATGCCGGCGGCAAGCCCGGCACCCTGGCGGAAGGTGCGGCTTGACCCCGGCCCCTTTCGCACTAGAACATAGTATGAACAATTTGCGCGGGCAGGATCATGGAGTTGTTGAAAAAGCTGGAGATTTTGGCGGATGCGGCCAAGTACGACGCATCCTGCTCCTCCAGCGGATCGGATCGGAAGAACTCGGCCGGGACCAAGCATGGGATCGGCTCTACCGAGGGCATGGGGATCTGTCACGCCTATGCCCCCGATGGCCGATGCATTTCCCTGCTGAAGATCCTGCTGACCAATTTCTGCGTCTATGACTGCCTGTACTGCGTCAATCGGCGGTCCAGCAATGTGCGGCGCGCCCGGTTCACGCCGGAGGAGGTGGTGGACCTGACGCTGGGCTTTTACCGGCGCAACTACATCGAGGGGTTGTTCCTGAGTTCCGGGATCATCCAAAGTCCCGACTACACGATGGAGCAGATCGTCCAGGTGGCACGGATGCTGCGGGAACAGCACGGCTTTCGCGGCTATATCCATCTGAAGACCATCCCCGACGCCTCGCCGGAACTGCTGGCGGAGGCTGGACGCTACGCGGACCGGTTGAGCATCAATGTCGAGCTGCCGGTGGAGGCGTCGCTGGGCAAGCTGGCTCCGGAAAAGGACGGCGCCGCGATCCGACGTTCAATGGGGCGGCTGAGGCTCAACATCGAGCAGGCGAAGGAAGAACCGCGAGGGCCGCGATTCGCGCCCGGCGGCCAGAGTACCCAGATGATCGTCGGCGCGGATACCACGGACGACAAGGGCATCCTGGCCACCAGCGATCGGCTCTACAACGCTTACCGGCTGCGCCGGGTCTATTATTCGGCGTTCAGTCCGATCCCGGACGCGAGTTCGGGGCTGCCTCCCGGGGCGCCCCCGCTGATGCGGGAGCACCGGCTGTATCAGGCCGACTGGCTGATGCGGTTCTACAGCTTCGAGGCGGGCGAGATCGTGCCCCAGGGCGGGTTGCTCGACCTGGAGATCGATCCGAAGCTGGCCTGGGCGCTGGGCAACCGGCACCGCTTCCCGGTCGATGTCAACAAGGCGGACCGGGAAAGCCTGCTTCGGGTACCGGGAATGGGCGTGCGTACCGTCGACCGGCTGCTGTCGATCCGGCGGCACAAGGCGGTCCGTATGGAAGACCTCGGCCGGCTGCGGGTGCAACTTGCCAAGGTGGCGCCGTTCATCGTCACGGCGGACCGGCAGATCGGGCAATCGGCACTGGACCGGCTCGACCTTCGGGCGCGGCTGATGCCAAAGCCGGCGCAGCTTTCATTGCCGCTGTTCGCCTGAGACGCGGCATGCACGCGGTCAACCTGTCCCATCCCGCCGACTTCGAGGCATGGCGGAGTGCGGCGCGCCGGATGATCCTGGCCGATGCCCGGCCGGAGGCTGTCGATTGGCGGGTCGGGAGCGATGCCGGTCTGTTCGGCGAAGCGGAACCCGCAGGCGGTGGGAGGGGGCCGGGCGGGCGCGGTTTCAGCGTGCCGCGCGGGTTCATGGATCTGGCGGAAAGCGTCGTCTGCCACCGCGACCCCGCGCGGTTCGCGGTACTTTACAGTCTGCTGTGGAGGCTTACTCATGGCGAGACCGGCTTGCTGGAGATCGTGTCGGACCGGGAGGTGTACCGGGCCGAGGCGATGGCGCGGGCGGTGCGCAGGGACATCCACAAGATGCACGCCTTCGTCCGGTTCCGCCAGCGGGACGGCCATTACCTGGCGTGGTTCGAGCCGGACCACTTCATCGTCGATCAGGCCGCTCCGTTCTTCGCGCGGCGCTTCGCCAACATGGACTGGTCGATCCTGACGCCGGACCGAAGCGCTCATTGGGACGGCGAGATGCTCCATCTGGCGCCCGGCGCCAGCCGGCGGGACGTGCCGGACGACGATGCGCTGGAGGAGTACTGGCGCAGCTACTACGCCAACATCTTCAACCCGGCCCGGCTGAAGATCGCCGCCATGCAGGCGGAGATGCCGCGTAAATATTGGCACAACCTGCCGGAGGCGCGGATGATCGCCCCGCTGATCCGCGAAGCAGGGAGGCGGACCGCCGGGATGATCGAGGCGGAGGGAACGGCGGCGCCGGCCAAGGCTACCCGCTGGGCGGAGGCCTTCGCGCGCGAACTGCCGCCTGTCCAGGACGACGGCGGTCTTGAGGCATGCCGGCGCTGTGGGCTTTGGCAGGCTGCGACGCAGGCCGTTCCGGGCGAGGGACCGGCCGGAGCGGCGCTGATGCTGGTCGGCGAACAGCCGGGCGACCAGGAGGATCTGGCCGGCCGGGCTTTCGTCGGTCCCGCCGGGCAGTTGCTCGACAGGGCGATGAAGGAAGCCGGCATCGAGCGGACGGAGTGCTACGTCACCAATGCGGTGAAGCATTTCAAGTTCACGCCGCGCGGCAAGCGGCGTATCCACCAGAGTCCCGATGCGGGAGAGATCGAGCATTGCCGGTGGTGGCTGACGAAAGAGATCGCCACCGTACGTCCCCGACTGATCGTGGCGCTGGGCGCCACCGCCGGGAGGTCCCTGCTGCGGCGTCCGGTGGCGGTCATGCGGGAGCGGGGCGCCGTGCTGGCGACGGGGAGCGACTATCGGGTGGTGCTGACGGTACATCCCTCGTTCCTGCTGCGGCTGCCGGACGCGGAGCGCAAGGCGGCGGAGTACGAGCGCTTTGTCGCCGACCTGCGTCTGGCAGCGGCCGCAGCGGCCTGAGGATGTAGCGTCATGGTCCACTAATACCTTTGCGATGCATCGAATCGCCGCAAGCGATGGCATTCTGCCCCTCTTGCAAGGGAGTGATGATGCGTCCACGCTTTGGACAGGCCGTCCTGACCGACGATGACCGGGAAAGGCTCCGCGATCGTCTGGAACGGCTCGGCGAACAGAAGGTCAGGCTGATGTCGGGCGTCGACTGCGTCCGTTACTTCGGCAACTGGCAGGCGGCCGAACTGGTCGACGAATGGCTGGAGTACAAGGATGCCGAACGCCAGCGGCAGAGCGGGCTGCTTCAGCGTCTGTTCGGAAAAAGATAATCTTGGGTAATCCTCCGCATTCCGGCCCTGTCCTTCCCGCTTGTTGAGTTTTCCCCTCCGAAAGGCTAATGGAGTACGGGGCGGGAACAGACAAAGTATGCTGCGGGAAGAAGCCGTGCCAAGCTCAAGCACGCCGGTGACTTTAGCGTGCCGATCGTTGAATTATCGGGTTATGGATGAACATAAGTGCCATGCTGCATGTTCCGGGGTGGGCCATGCCGATGATCCTGAAGACGATGTTCCCGAAGACCCTGGGCTCGCAGGCTTGAACACAGAGAAGCGCCTGGCTCGCGGCCGGGGCGGAGTATTGTAGGCGGAGATGACTTCCAGGATGACCCAATTGACCGAGCCCTATTCCCAGATCCAGAAGGTAGCGGCCTGGGTGGTGCATGCCGTCACGGCCAGCGGGGTGGTGCTCGGGTTGATGGCCTTGCTGGCGCTGGTCGACAACAACGCCAAGGGCTGCCTGATGTGGCTGGGTGCGGCACTTCTGGTGGACGGGGTCGATGGCACGCTGGCCCGCAAGTTCTCCGTCAAGACGGTCCTGCCCAATTTCGACGGGGCTACCTTGGATCTCGTCATCGACTATCTTACGTACGTCTTCATCCCGGCGATTTTCATCTATAAGTTTATTGCGCTGCCGGGGCCGCTGGAATTGGTGGCTGTCGCCTTCATCCTGTTGTCGGCTCTTTATTGTTTCTGCAACGTAAACATGAAGAGCAACGACAACTACTTCGTCGGCTTCCCCGCCGTCTGGAACGTCGTGGCGCTTTATCTCTACGTGCTGGACCTGGAGCCGGGGGTCACCTTCGCGCTGATCGCCATCTTCGCCGTGATGACATTCACGACGGCCAAGTTCGTGCATCCCTTCCGCGTGCCGCACCTGATGCCGATGAACATCGCGATGACGGCCGTCTGGATGATCAGCAGCCTGATGCTGGTGTTACAGCAGCCGGAGACTCCGATGGTCCTGATGGTGCCGTGGGTCGTTTCCTCGGCCTGGTTCGCCGGCATTTGCGCCTGGCGCACCGTGCGCGACTACACCCAGGGACGCTGATCTCCGCGCTCGATCCGCTCTGCTAGAGGCCTTTCTTGATACGTGCCGTGACCGTGTTTCTGGCGGGCGCCTTGGTCCTGCCGCTGGCTGGCTGCCAAGCTCCCGTCCATATGTTCAACATGATCGTTCCCGCCGAGGCGCCGATCGAGGGTTCCGCCGGCAAGGAATTGTCGGTAGAAGTCGGCAGCGCCGAGGGCGGCGAGGCTTCGGGCTTCCTCAACGACATCCGGATATCGGACCTCGACCTGCGGGAAGCCATCATCAACTCGCTGGCCGTACGCGGCGCCCTGGCGCGTGGGCAACCCGACTTCCGGATTGATGCCGAAGTGATCCTGGGTTCCACCGGAACCCAGGAAATCCTGATGGGGCTGAACGTGACGACGACGGTCGACATGCGCTGGCTGGTGACAGAGCCGGCCAGCGGCGACAGGGTCTTTTCCCGTACCCTGACATCGACCGGAACCGCATCGTCCAGTGAGTACTTCAACCCGACCGAGCGCATACAGGTGGCGACCGAGCGGGCGATCCAGGAGAACATCCGTATGCTGATCGCCACGCTCTACAGCCTCAAGCGATGAGGCGTATGCCTGGGACCCTTCAGTATCTTTCGGCTCAGTGAGAGTGCCGGGGCAGGCCGCTGGTGTGGACGACGTCCTGGTACTTCAAGGCCGGCTCCAGGCAGGCGCCGTCGGAAAGCTGGCCGACGAGGCTGCGGTAGATCTCCTGCCACGGCGTCTGGTTCTTCAGCACGGGCAGATTGAGAGCGGCTCGGCGGGCGGCGATTTCGTCGTCGGACGCGACCAGATCGACGCGCCGGGTCCGCAGGTCGATCCGGACCTTGTCGCCGGTCTTCAGCAGGGCCAGACCACCGCCGATGGCCGCTTCCGGCGAGGCATTCAGGATCGACGGGCTGGCCGAGGTGCCGCTCTGACGGCCGTCGCCGATGGTCGGGAGCGAAACGATGCCTCGTTTGATCAGGTGGTCGGGCGGCTGCATGTTGACGACCTCGGCCGATCCCGGATATCCCACGGTGCCGCAGCCGCGGATGAACAGGATGCAGTCCTGGTCGATGTCGAGGGCGGGATCGTTGATCCTGCCGTGATAATCCTCCGGTCCTTCGAACACGATGGCGCGGCCGACGAAGGCGTCGGGATCGTCCGGATTGGAGAGATACCGCTCGCGGAACTCCGGGCTGATGACGCTGGTCTTCATGACAGCCGAATCGAACAGGTTGCCACCCATCACCAACATTCCCGCCTCTTCCATCAGCGGCTTGTCGTACGGACGGATGACGTCGTTGTCGGGCGCCGGCGCCTTCGCGACGTTCTCGCCGATGGTCTTGCCGCTGACGGTGACGGCATGGGCTTGGATGCGTCCGACCTTCAGCAGCTCCTTCATGACGGAGGGGATGCCGCCGGCCCGGTGAAAGGCTTCTCCCAGGTAGAACCCGGCGGGCTGGCAGTTGACCAGCAGCGGAACTTCGTGGCCGACCCGCTGCCAGTCTTCCAGCGACAGGTCGACGCCGACATGGCGGGCGATGGCCGTCAGGTGCGGCGGGCAGTTGGTCGAGGCACCGATCGCGGACGCCACGGCGATGGCGTTCTCGAAGGCGTCCCTGGTCATGACCTTGCGCGGGGTCAGATCCTCCCGGACCATCTCCACGATACGGCGGCCGGTCAGATAGGCCATCTGGCCGCGCTCCCGGTAGGGGCCGGGGATCGCGGCGCAGCCGGGCAGGGACATGCCCAGCGCTTCCGCCAGCGAGTTCATCGACAGGGCGGTGCCCATGGTGTTGCAGTGGCCGACGCTGGGAGCCGAAGCGCATACCATGTCCATGAACTCGTCATAGCCGATCACGTCGGCCGAAAGCAGCCGGCGCGCTTCCCAGACCACCGTGCCGGAACCGGCGAGCCTGCCGTTGTAATGGCCGTCGAGCATCGGGCCCCCGGACAGGACGATGGCCGGAAGGTTGACGGTGGCGGCGCCCATCAGCATGGCGGGCGTGGTCTTGTCGCAGCCGGTCGTCAGCACGACGCCGTCCAGTGGATAGCCGTAAAGCACCTCGACCAGTCCCAGGTAGGAGAGGTTGCGGTCGAGCGCCGCCGTGGGGCGCTTGCCCGTCTCCTGGATCGGGTGGACCGGAAACTCGATGGGAACGCCGCCCGCTTCGCGGATGCCGTCCTTGACCCTGGAGGCTAATTCGACGTGGTGGCGGTTGCAGGGAGCGAGGTCGCTGCCGGTCTGCGCTATGCCGATGATCGGCTTGCCGGACTGAAGCTCCTGCCGAGTCAGCCCGTAGTTGAGGTACCGCTCGATATAAAGGGCGGTCATGTCCGGGTTCGACCGGTCGTCGAACCAAGCCTGGCTGCGCAGCCTGCCGGTGCCTTTCGCGTCCGGTGCGTCCGGTGTGTACGGTTTCTCCGTGGTCATGGTTTCTCCCCTCGATCCAACTCGCTTGTCCAACAGTTTGTCGACTGGAGGGACACCGAACAATATGACGGAGGCGATAGTATGTCGGGATCGCCGGCTGATCTTTTCATTTGATGAACATAAAGTTTTCATAAATTTATCTTTGCTATCCTGATCCAACGGGACGGCTGGCTTGTCTCGGCAGGGCAAGCTGTATCGGAGGCCAGCCGGCTGAAGCGGCAATCGGATGGAAACATGGTGGAAGAACGTCCAGTCTGGTCCGGTACCGCGCGGGAGCGCGTGCAGCTATGATGAACCGCCCGAGGCAGGAACGTCCGGTGCGCGACCGGCTATGGGTCAAACCGGGAGAGAAGGCTGCGGCTGTTCCCGAGAAGCCGCAACACGACGACGAACGGCTGCTGAAGCTTTTGCAATCGGCCAAGCGTGAACTCCAGGGATTGCGGCTGGTCCATCTGCACCTGTCGCTGCTCCAGGATAAGAACTACGGCGACATCATCGAGATCAAACGGGCTGTTCAGTCGATCGCCGACAATTCTGCCTACCTGCAAGTTTTTACCCTGTCGAACGAAGACGTTCTGATCCTCTACAAGGGCATCAAGTTTTCGACCATCACCGAAGCGTGTCAGAAGATCGAGAAGATGATGCTGGCCCGCACGAAGATGACGAAAATCAATCCGTATAAGGAACACACGCTCTATTCGATTATGGAACTGTCGCTGAACTTCGTGAACGTTATCCGGTTCATCGAAGGATTGGGAGACGATGGCGGGGGCATCGACGGTCCGAAGACGACGACGAAGGAGCCGATAAGCCTGGAGGAACTGGCAAAGATCGAACGTCAGATCGGGATGTTCGACCTGTCGCCGTTCATGCTGAACCAGCCGATCGTCAATCTCGATCCGGCGGCCGAAAATCTCCACGAGTATTTCGAAATATACATCGCCGTGAAGAACCTCGAGGATCGCTTGAGCCCCGAGTTCGACCTTACGGCCAACCGCTGGCTATTCAACTACTTCACATCCAGCCTCGACCATGCGGTGCTGAAGTCGCTGAACCATGGTGTCGATTTCATCCGTGGCCATAAGATCGGATTGAACCTGAACCTCAGCACGATCATATCCTCCGCCTTCGTCAAGTTCGATGAGCGCCTGACGGTGGATTTGCGGGGGAATGTCATCCTCGAAATCAACAAGGCCGATCTGGTCGAGAACATCGACACCTATCACGAGGTCATCGAATACGCGAGCACGCGAGGCTACTCGATCTGCATCGACGGAATCACGCCGATGTGGGTGGCGCACATGGACCTGGAATTCATGGCCTGCCATTACGCCAAGCTGTTCTGGACCAATGAACTGGCGGAAATGAGCGAAAGGGACTTGAAGACCTTTGCCGACAAGATCAAGGCGCAGGAGAACTGCCGTTTCATCCTGGGCCGATGCAGCACCGTCACCGGGCTGCTTTTCGCCCAGAAGCACGGTATCAATCTTGTGCAGGGACGGATGGTCGATACCATTCTCCGGAAAGGCATGACGGTCGCCAACGCCTTGAAAACGGCCAGTTCACTCGAGAACGATTGACGATCCGCCCGCCTGCCACTTACCGTTGATTCAAGGTCCGGTGCGGACCTGCGCGATCGAATCGGGAGTGTGACTATGGGGGCAATGCCCGCCACCCATGCGCTGATCGAGTTGCTTGGAGACGTCGCCCTGCTGCTTTGGGGCGTACACATGGTCAGGACCGGGATTCTCCGCGCATTCGGTGGAGACCTCCGCCAGTTGCTCGGCCGGGCGCTGCGGAACCGGCTGGCCGCCTGTTTGGCCGGCCTGGGCGTCACGGTGGCGTTGCAGAGCAGCACCGCCACCGGGATGATGGCGACGTCGTTCCTTGCCGACGGCGTGATCGGGCTGATGCCCGCACTGGCCGTCATGCTGGGGGCGAATGCCGGTACCGCCTTGGTCGTCTGGGCGCTTTCCTTCGACATCACCATCGTATTTCCGGCCCTTATCTTCGTGGGGCTGGTGATCTTCCGGACCGGGACCCGGACGCGGTCCCGCAACCTGGGGCGAGCGACGATCGGTCTCGGCCTCGTCCTGCTGTCCCTGCACCTGCTTGTCGGGACGATCGTACCGGACACCGTGGCGCCTGAGGCGCGGGAGCTGATTTCGGCCATCACGCGGGAGCCGCTGCCCGTCCTGGTGATGGCGGCGCTGATCACCTGGGCGATGCATTCCAGCATCGCCGCCGTGCTGGTGATCGTCTCGCTGGCCGACAGCGGGCTGGTGACGCCGCTGGCGGCGCTTGCCATGGTGCTGGGCGCCAACCTGGGAAGCGCGTTCAATCCCTTGCTTGCCGCAACCTCGGGCGACCGGAACGCGCTTCGCCTGCCGATCGGCAACCTGTTCAACCGGATCGCCGGCTGCGTTGCGGTGCTGCCGTTCCTGCCGGAAACCGCTGCGTATCTCAGCCAGATCGAGCCCGATCCGGGACGCATGGCCGCGGGGTTTCACCTGCTCTTCAATGTGGTGCTGGCGCTTCTGTTCATCCTGCCGCTGGCGTCGCAGGCCAAGCTGCTGGAAAAGCTGATCCCGGACCGGCCTCGGTCCGACGATCCGGCATCGCCCCGCTACCTGGATGCCGCTTCGCTGGATGTGCCAAGGGTAGCGCTCGCCAATGCCTCGCGCGAAGCGCTGCGGATGGCGGATGTTGTAGAAGAGATGCTGAAAGGATCGAGAGAGCTGCTGCGGCGCGACGACAACCGGCTGGCGGCGGAGTTGCGCCGGATGGACTACGTGCTGGACCGCCTCCACGGGTCTCTCAAGCGATTCCTGGGGGAGTTGAGCCAGCGGGAACTCAGCGAGGAGGATGCCGCCAGACTGGCCCATGTGCAGACCGTCGCCCTCAATCTGGAACATGCCGGCGACATCATCGACAAGGGCGTGCTCACCCTTGCCGCCAAGCGCATCAGGCGGCATCTGCGCCTGACGGGCCGGCAGGCCGCCGAGGCCGAGGCGATGCACGATCACCTGCTGGCCCAGCTCCGTCTGGCCGGCGCCGTGTTCATGGGCGACGACCTGCGGTCCGCGCTGCGTCTTGTCGAGGAGAAGGAACGCTTCCGCGAGTTCGAGCGCGCGGCGGCCGAAAGCCAGTTCGCCGAACTGGCGGAGGGACCCGATCAGGCGGAAACCAGCAGCCTGCACCTTGACGTCGTGCGCGACCTGAAGCGGGTGGACGCCCATCTGGCCGCCATCGCGCATCCCTTGCTCGAGCGCAGCAACCTGCTGCGTCCGTCGAGGCTGGTCAGGCTGCCCCGTCCGGGCGATGCCCAATGAGGGGCGGGACTAGGCATCATACCGGGGGCCTAAGACATACCCCTGTGGGGACGGAGTTTGTTGGGCCACGGCCCAACCTACGAAGCAGGAACCCATAGGTTGGGCCGTGGCCCAACACTTTCCGGAGCGCCGGTCAAACTCTTCGGCTCCTGGTATCAGACAGTCGGCAACCCGAGGCCGAGCAGAATGCCGACCAGGCCGCTCTCGCTGATCTGCAATGCCGCCTTCGACGGCGACATCCATTCCTTCTGGCGCTGGTCCTTTTCCGGCCAGTCCTTCAGGTCCTGATCGACCTTGAGAAGGAAGACGTCGACATTGCATTCGACCGACTTCTTGGCGCTGAGGCGCTTGGTGTAGATGTAGGAGCCGATCGGCTCCTTCTGTACCTTGCCCACCACCCCGGCTTCCTCGAAGGCCTCGCGGGCCGCCATGTCGTGCGGCTTAGTACCTTTTTCCAGCCACCCCTTGGGGATGATCCACCGGCCGGTGTCGCGGGACGTGACAAGCAGCACTTCGATCGCGTCATCCGACATCCGGACCGGCAGCGCTGCGCATTGGGATCTAGGTGATTGGGGTCTTGGTGATTTCGTTATCATGTTAGAGCAAGTCTATTGCCTGAGGCGTCGATTCGGCAACCCCTATGGATAAGTGCGGATACGATCGATGCCCCGGTAGCGTCCCGCTCGTTCCGTCGCGGTCTACCTGACCCGCTTGAGGATCAACAAGACACTGTCGAACCAGTTCATGGCGATGGTGTCGGAATCCATCTCGACGATCCATGAGCCGCGATCGTAGGACGGGCCGATATCGCCCTTGGCGCAGGTGATGAAGTGGGCCGGACGGTCCTTGCCGGCGGCGTCGACACCCATGTCGGCGGGTGAGGCCTCGTAGGTCTGGGAGATCAACGTCGCGAAGGCGAGCGTTTCGCTGGCGACACGAGGGGACTCGCAGACATGTCGATCCCCGTCTCCAGCCTTGTCCATGGCGAGGCGGTCGGCGGAGACGGCGAGGCGCAATGCCATGAGCGCCGGATCGTCGGGCGCATAGGCCGCTATCCCGGTGCTATTCACCTTGGCCGACGTCACCTTCCAGTCGCCCGTGAGGGTGGCCGGAACGGAATTGGCAGAGGGAGCAGCGGATATGCAGCTCGATATCAGGAGCGCCGCCATAAAGCTCGAGAGGGACCCTGCGGCGTTCCTGAATATCATAGTAAGCTTTCCGATATGCGTTCAGACGGTTATGCGCCTATACGGGCGTGTTGAACAAGGCTACTTCGAGTTCCCGCCTGTTGACGAGTCCCTGGACGACCTTGCCGCCGGACTTGTTCCAAAGCTTGAAGCTCTCGGCCGCCGCGGCGACATCGCCCTTGTTCAGGTTGGCGACGACCGAGCTGTTTTTGAAGTTGCCGCCGCCGATATTGTAATCCAGCGACACCATGGCGTCGAACTGGTTCTGATTGACCGGCACCGTGACATAGTTCTGCACGTGTTGCTGGTAGGTCGGCAGCACGAGCTTCAGCAAGGCTTCTTCCTGGCCCTGCGTCAGGCTGACGGCATTCGCGTTGGCCTTGGCGAATGTCTGGGCGTCGGTGCCGGTCAGCCCGGCGGCGTTGGACAGGGTTTCGGCGGCACCGGATGCAACGCCGATGCTGGTCAGATCGGCTACGATCTGAGCCGCCGTACGGTGTCCGAGATCGTAGCCAGGCCCCAGTGTCACGCCGCTGCCGCCGCCGGGCCAATGGGGCTTGTTGCTGACACCGGCCTGCGCCTCACGGTTATAAAGGAAGGTGAGGCCATTGGGCGACACGGACATATTTGCGTTGGGGCCTGCCATGACACACTCCAGTATTCGGATGAAGATCGATAAGCAATAAGGATCAGGCATAATCCTTATTAGTTATATCGAAAGCAACATGCCTGGAGGTGTACGGAACAGTTCAACTTTTCGTAGTTGGGTTACAGCAGCGGCACTGAAGCTGGTCTAGAACGTTAAATGTCGGGCTGAAGAGGCCCGACCTACGCGAGCGTGCTCGTTTATAATGACCAGGGCGTCAGTCAAAAAGAATGTGTGTTTTTGTAGGTCGGGCCTCTTCAGCCCGACATCTCTGCCTTACAGGTTCAGGAACGCCATCAGCGCGATCAGCCCGAGCGTGCTTGCCGTCAGCATTCCGACCGCGATCCTGAGCGGTTTGTCCACGGCGGCGGGGGCGCGTTGCTTGAGGCTGGTGTTGACTTCGTGCAGGTGCTCGTCGATGCGCATCAGGAAGACCTCGATGCCGCTGACCTGGGTTCTCAGCTCCTCCTGGGATGCCGCCAGTTCCTCCAGGCGCTTGTCGGCGTTGGGGGCGGCCTGGCCCTGCTTCATCAGCTCGCGCAGGCCGCGCAGGACCGTCTGCTGATTGCGCTGGGTGGCGTCCATCAGGGCCGACATGCGGAGCAGAGTGGGACCGAGGACGCTTTCGGTGACCGTCTCGACGTCGGAGGGCAGACGCAGCGGCATGACGTCGCCGGTGACCGGCGAGCGGGCGATGGCAACGGGCGTTTCACCGGGGGCGAGATCGACCGCAAGTTCGAAGGCGTGGCAGCCGTCGCCGACTCCGTTGGCCTTCAGGTCGTCGCGCGGCTGGTTGGCGAAGGCGGTGCCGACCAGCCTGTCGCCGACGCGGATTTCGACTTCCAGGTGGTCGGACGGGCGGACCCGGTCCCAGGCCCAGCCGTAGAGCCGGCCGCCAGTGATGGCGTCGATCCGGCCGTCGATGTCGGCCGGCTGCGGGGCGAGGGTTTGGAGCGCTGCGGACATGGGCATTCTTTTCCGGTGCGGACAATGAACAGCCGGCGCCGGGACCGTGATCCCGGCGCCAACGCGTCGGCTTTTGGCTTCAGGCGACCTGGAGTCGCCGCGGCTTGGCGACGCCGTGGTGCATCTTGTGGTCGATGAAGTTTTCGTCCAGGAAGGCGCGCATGTCGCGGAAGCGCTGGTAGTAGGTGCGGTTGAAGCGCTCGAACCGCGCCTGATCCCAGTAATCCTCCAGAACGAACGGCTTCTGCGAGAAGACGTCGTAGCAGGGGATCGCGAAGGTCTCGGCGAACTCGACCGTCCGGCTGTCATAGCTGAAGTAGATCGACGGTGTCCGGTTGGCGAGAGCCATCAGGTTGCCGTGGAGGCGATATCCCAGCACGAGATCCTTGGAGCGCACGAGGTCTTCGTAGTCGGAGACGACGTCCGAGTACCACAGGCGGGTCTTGTAGAGCTCCTCCATCTCCTCATCGAGGAACCACTTGCCGATCCAGCCATTGTTCTTCAACTCGGCCAGGGCATGGGCTTTCTGCTCGTCGGTGCCCCAGAGCAGCTTCTTCTCCTCGACTTCGCCCTGCATCATCATGACGATGTCGAACCGGCGGGCCATCTCCTTGACCACGTCGCGGTGGCGGGTCAGGTAGGTCTCGATGTCCTGGGCATAGGCGGCCGAGACCTCCCGGCGCATCGTGAAGCCGACGTTCTTGATCTGGTCGAGCGGCGGCAGGTCGATGCGAAGGTCCGGGTCGTTGTTGCGGAAGGCGGTCGGGCAGCCGACGATCCGGACGTTCTTGATGCCGAGGTCCCACAGGACTTCGGCGGTATAGGTGCCGCGCACGCCGAGCGAGGCCGACTTGTCGGCGATGATGCTCCAGATCCGCTTGCTCTGCTCGGAAAGCTGAAGCTTGCCTTCCTTGGGAGCCTGGGCGCCGACGCCGAAGGCGAGGATCGGAATCTTCAGCTTGGGCAGGACCTGCTCGGCGTTCTCCCATTCCATGTGGCTATGGATGTAGTTGGAGCCGCGCAGGAAGACGTAGTCGTATTCGGCGTTGTAGCGCTCGACGTCGCCCGGCTTGACGTTGCGGATCGTCAGCACGTCGAGCTTATCGTAGTTCAGGAGCTTCAGTGAGGAATCGAAGACGAAGGCGTCGCCGATGTTGTGATAGTGGTCGATGTGCTTCTGGACCTGCTGGTATTCGTACCAGCGGACGCAGTCATGATTATAGACTTCGCCCGACGGGATCATGACGAGGATTTTAGCCAAAGGAATCTCCCTGGGGTGTGATAGCGTCGGTTTCGGTTGAGGTCAGAGCGGCTGGGCGACGGCGCGGTCCAGGACCTGGGTGCCCTGGCCGGCGGTGGCCGGCGCCGCGTTTGCCGGTAGAGGAGTGCCCTGGCCGGAGGCTCCGGCGAGCAGGGCGTTGAAGATCTCGGTATGGCGGCGGGCGCATTCCTGGCGGTCGATCGGCCGCTTGATGCGTGCCCGCAGGCGGTCCCACAGGTCGGGGGTGCGCAGGACGTCGGTCAGGCGATCGATCAGGTCTTCCACGCTGGCGTTGCGGAAATGGATGCCGTCCACGTTGTGGGTGACCTTCTCGGCCATGCCGCCGATATTGCTGGCGATGATAGGCCGGCCGTGCAGGAAGGCTTCCTGGATCACGACCGGCGAGTTCTCCCACCAGATCGACGGAATGATCAGCCAGTCCACGTCCTTCATCAGGCTCGGCAGTTCCGCGGAACGGTAGCTGCCGTAGAAGCGGACGCGGTTGCCGGCCTTCTCCGTCAATTCGTTGAATTTCTTCTGGAACGCCTCGGGCTGCTTTTCCAGGTTGCCGCCGAAGATCATCAGCGCGCTGTCGTCGCCCCAGTCCTTGTCGGACACGCGGGAGACTGCTTCGACCAGCACGTGCAGGCCCTTGAACTCGCTGACCTGCCCGAAGAAGCCGAAGCGGTTGCGCCGGCCGCCCTTGGGAAGCGGGCGGGGCGGTACGATCTCCTCCACGGTCAGGCCGTTCTCGATCATGCGGAACTTCTCACGCGGGAGACCCCAATCGACGTAGCGGTCGATCAGGAACTCGCTCGGGCTGATGTAGAAGTCGGCCATCTCGAAGAAGGTCTTGAGGAAGGCTTCGCGCTTGAAGAACTGGCTTTCCGGAATGTGGGGGAAGCAGTTGGTGCATTCCGCCGGCGACGACCGGTAGCAGAGCGTATTGCGGCTGGTCTTGACCATCTGGCCATGGTGGTGGCAGATCGACAGGTATTCGTGGAAGGTGATGACGATAGGCACGCGCGGCAGCGCCTGCTTCAGGGCGAAGATCGTCTCCACGCCCAGACCGATGTAGTGGTGGAAGTTGATCACGTCGGGCTGGAGATCGACGACGTAGCGGACGAAGTCCTGCTGCAAGCCCGCCAGATTGCGGTTGGAGCAGCGGAAATGGTCGTAGTCGTTGGCGTAGTACAGGATCTCGCGCTCCTTCTGGCGAAGGCTCATCAGCGCGCTGTCCTTGTGGCGGTTGACCGGGGGACCGACACGGGCGAGATAGAAGCTTTCCCAGCCGGGCAGGTCGTGGATGCCGTTGAACAGGTTGTAGGACGCCACCTCGCCCCCGCCCAGCGAGAAGGTCGGGTGTCCGTGGCTGACGATGAGGACGCGCTTGTCCCGTTTGGCGATTTCCATGCCGGTCATCGGTCGATGCTCCCGAGCGATTGGGTGGTGTGGAGACGCGGCCATTTCCGCTCGAAGCCCCAGCGGTCAACGAGACCGCCGGTCTGAAGCCAGTATTCCTGGGCCTGCTCACGAGGCTGCTCGTCCAGGGCGATCAACTGGACGGTCGGCAGCCACAGGCAGACATGGCCGGCGGCCCGCAGCTTCAGGCAGAAATCGACGCCCTTGAAGTCGGTGCCGACGAAATCGGTGCTGAAGCCGCCGGCGCCGAGGAAGGCGGCGCGCGGGATCAGGGCACAGTCGGTCGAGGCCGCCTGGACGGTGGTCAGTTCCCGGCCCTTCAGCCAGTCGCGGGAATAGCCGGCGTACTGGGAAACGGCGGACTGCGCGCTGATCTGCTGGATGCCGGCGAAGCGGATAGAGAAATCTTCGTACAGCAGGGTCGGGCTGACCATGCCGGTCCTGCCGCTGGTCTTGTAGGCCCATTCCAGATCCGACAGCCAGCCGGTCGAGGTCGGCAGTACCGAAGGCGACAGCAGAAGCAGCATGTCGGAGGAGGCGTGACGCACCCCGGCATCCATCGCCTGATAGATGTCATGGGCCTGGGGACAGGGCACCAGCTTGATCGACAGGTCATAGAACTCGGCGAAGCGGCGCAGCGAGGGCGACAGGCGCTCGTGCGCTCCGGCGCCGGATGCGATGACGATCTCCGTGCCCTTGAAGTCGCGGTCCACCGCCAGCTTGGCCAGCGTCACGTCGATGTCGTCGCGGCCGTCGGCAATCGGGATGATGACGGAGACACGTGGGGCAACCAGCGCCTTGCCCATCGCGTAGACGGTGGCGGAGGATTCCGCCGACGCGCAGGCGCTGCCGGCGGCCTGGACCAGCGGGCCGATATGGCGGGAGATGATGGTTTCCGACGCCGGATCGTTCAGGTTGATGGTCGAGAGCAGGCGGCGCAGCGCTGGAGCTGCGGCCTTGCTTGTCGCGACCGGCATGAAGGCGCAGGCGTCGTCGGCCAGCGACAATTCCAGATACCGTTCGCACTGCTCGGGCGAATCGGCCGTTTCCGGAACGAAGGCGAGGAACCCGTGGGCGTCCTGGCCCGGTACGATCTTGCCGGCGAAGGGCGCGTCCTTGGCGAAGGCCTCGCTGACGTCGCGCCGGTTGGTGCGGCACCAGTCTAGGTCGATCCGGGCCGAGACGCCGATGCCCTTCAGCGTGATCGCGCTGACATGGTGGTCGGGGTCGAGCACCCAGCCGGTTACGAGCGTTCCGGCCCCGGGAACCCGGACGGCGGTGTCGAGGCCGACGCGGACCGGGATTTCCAGCCGGCTGACGGTTTCGAACCCTTCGTACTGGGCGTTGGACAGGCGCTTCAGCGTGCGAAGGACCGACGGCTCTCCGGTCAGGGTCGGCAGCATGGCGCGGAGATGCGGGACGGCGCTCTGGTCGTTGAGCAGCGTGCGGTTCTCGAAGATCTCGAGGTAGCACCAGCCCTTGGCCGCCTTGTAGTAGATCCGCCGGATGCGGCTGAGGTCGAGCGTGTCGGCCCCGGTCATGACGCCCAGCACGCCGCGCGCCGTCGATGGCAGGTCGGACCGTTCGAAGCTGCCGATGATGCTGGTGAAACTGCGGCAGGCGTCGGTCTCGATCAGGAGGTCGTGCTCTCCCGCGATCAGATTGAACGACCAGCCTTGGACCAGCGCTCCCAGTCCGGTCATGCAGCCGAAGATCTCGGCGAAGCCGTCCGGCTGCGCCATCGCCTGGAGAAAGGCGAGCATCAGGCGGGTGGTGCGCTCGGACTGTGCCGTGTCGCCGAGGCTCTTGTGCAGGAAGTCGAAGACGACCGGCATCGCTTCCGGCATGTCTTCCTTCAGCGTGGACAGCAGGGTCCAGGGGTTGATCTTGATGTTCTGGATCGGCGGGATCGTGTAGCGGGTGCCCCGGTCCGCTCCGGTGATGCTGAGTCGCTGCGGCCGGATCTGCGCTATGTTGTCGAAGCGCAGTAGCGCCACGAACCAGTAGGAACCTTCGTCGCGCGGCCAGAAGTGGCCGTCGTAGGTCCCTGCCGAATCGGCGCCTTCGGAGAAGCTGGCGGCGCCGGAGGACGGCAGCGCGCGGTCGATCCAGCCAAATAGCAGCAGGGTCTTCTCGTCCACCAGGACGGCAATCTGGATATCGGCCTTGGGGTTGATCTGGCTTACGGTCTTGGTCATCGTCCGGAACTCCGCAAGGATGCGGCCGTCGTCAGGTCGGCATAGAGGGCGCGGTGCTCGGCGGCGCTATCCGCCAGGGTCGGAACCCGCGCGATGTTGGAGGAAAGGCATTCCCACAGGCCCGTCTCGTTGATGGCTCGGCGCATGCTGCGGGCCAGATCAACTGGGTCGCCGGCGCGGAAATGCAGGCCGTCGTGGCCGTTGGTGACGGCTTCGGCCATACCGCCGATGTCGCTGCAAATGACGGGACGGCGCTGCTGGAAGGCTTCCTGGATCACCAGGGGCGCGTTCTCCCACCAGATCGACGGCGTGATGACCCAGTCGACAGCGGCGAGCAGCTTGGCCATCTCGTCACGGCGATAGGCGCCGTGGCGGATGACCTTCGCGCCGGCCGCGGTGGAAAGCGCTTCGACCTCCGCCTTGAAGTCCTCGGTCTGGAACGGCATCCCGCCATGGACGTGAAGGACGAAGTCCTGATCCTTAGACAACTCCTTCGCGGCCTCAAGGGCGACGCGGATACCCTTGTAGCGGCTGAGGTTGCCGAAATAGCCGAAGACGTTGCGGCGGGCGGATTTCTTGTTGCGGACCGCCATGGGAACGGTCGGCTTGGCGACCATGTCGTCCGCCGGGCGGCCGTTGCGCAGTACCGCGATCCTGTCGGCCGGCAGGCCCCAGGCGATATAGCGTTCGCGCAGGAAATGGCTGGGCGAGACGAACTGATCGACCAGCGACAGCATGCTCTTCAGGTGCTTTTCGCGCAGGACGAACTTGTCCGGCGTCCGGTCGGGAAAGCAGCGGTGGCAGGCGTCCGGCGAAGCGCCGGTGCAGAGCTTGTGACCATCGGTCGTGACCATCTGGCCGTCATTGGCGCAGATCGGATAGTAGTCGTGCAGGGTATAGACGATCCGTGCCTGCGGCACGATGCGCCGGATCAGGAACAGCATCTCCACGCCCAGCAGCAGGGTGTGATGGATGTGGACGATATCGGGGCGGAACGACTGGAGCAGGTTGGACAGGTCCGGCACGATGCCGTGCAGGTCGATCTGGCTCTGATAGAAGCGGTCGAAATGGCCGGCCCACAGGACGAGCTCGTCGGAACTGCGGCCAACGGTCTGGAAATTGGTGCCGGGCTTCTGTTCCCGGTGGACCTTGTTGGTGCAGGCGAGGAACATCGCCTCGATCCCGTCCACGTCTTTCATGTGGCGGAACAGGTCGTGGGCGAAGATCTCCGTGCCGCCGGGATGGAAGCTCGGATGGTTGTGGCAGACGAACAGGACACGGGGGAGTGCGGCCGGGCGGCTCCGGACTGCCGTCATGGCGAGCCGACCTTTTCCAGCACCAGGAGGTCCTGGTAGCTGACGGTATTGGGGCGGCCGCACCAGGTCCCGTAGACGACAGGCTTGGCGGGCTTGAGGCCGACGCCGGCGAACATGTCGAGCAGGGCTTCCTCGTCGTGGGCGACGGCGGCGGAGGGAACCTCCGGATTGGCGAGCCAGGTCGGGCCGACTTCATCCGGGTTGAAGGTCAGGCGGTTGTCGCCGGAGCGCAGCCCTTCCAGGGCCGTGTCGTTCATCAGGAACAGGCTGAGGAAGCAGCGTCCGCCCGGCCGCAGCAGTCGGCTGATCTCCCACGCATAGGCCAGCGTCTCGGCACCTTGGAGATGGGTCAGGACGGAGGTCAGCAGGACGAAATCGAAGCCCTTGTCCGGGAAGGGCAGGGCGACCGCATTGGGATCGATCCGGCCCTGCGGGTTATACAGATCGTTCGCCACGTCCATGTGATGGAAGCGGAAGGCGGGATAGGTCGGCGTGACGTTCTGGCCGCACCAGGTGATGCCGTCGGCGACCACGTCCATGCCGTCATAGGTGCCGGTGGTCAGGTACTGGGTCAGCGGGACCGCCATGCGGCCGATGCCGCAGCCGATCTCCAGTACCTTGTCGGTTTCGCGCAGATCGCCGAGCTTTACGAAGTGGCGCAGGAACTCGGCCCCGATGGCACGGAAATCCCCGTCGCCGACGAAGATGTTCTCCGACGGAGGCACCGGCAGGAAGCGGTTTCGCGCGATGTTCTCGCACAGCCAGTCGAGCCGCTGGGCATCGCGCACGTCCTGTCGGACCAGAAGCTTGATCACGCGCTGATTGGCGGGCAGGGCGGAGGAAATCGGTTGGGGCGTGCTCATGCTGCTGCCGGAGCCTTTCTGCTGCGGTTACGGCGTCTCGTGGCGATGCTTTTCTGGGCGATGGCGGGAAGCCCGCCGGCGGTCCAGTCGCGGTTCATCAGGTCTTCCATCAGGCCGGACCAGCGGCCGGCGTGGAGCCATGCGTTGTATTCGGAGGCGACGCCGCGCGTGTAGCCGGCATGCCGGCTGATCGACTGGCGTTCGAGGTGGTACAGCTCGACGGCCGGGACGTAGCGGATCTCGCGGCCGGCGGCGCGGATCTTGAGGCAGAGGTCCGAGTCCTCGTAGTCGCCGATGATATAGTCGCGGGTGAAGCCGCCGATCTCGCAGAACAGGCCGGCCGGCATCAGCAGGCAGGCTCCCGTGACGCCGGGGACGGCGCGCGCCTGGCAGGCGGGGGCGAAGTCGCGCGGCATGCCCTTGTGAAAGTGCTGGTTGATCCAGCGGCCCTTGTAGTCGCGGCCGAAGAACAGGCCGGCGTGCTGGAGCGAGTCGTCCTCGAACAGCAGCTTGGGGCCGACAGCGCCGGTGGTGGGCGAGGCTTCCAGTTCGGCGCATAGCAGCGGCAGCCAGCCGGAACGGTCGGGGATCACGTCGGAATTGAGGAACAGCAGGTGGCGGGCACGGGCGACGGCGGCGCCCGAATTGTTGGCGCTGGAGTAGCCGTGGTTGGCGGCGTGGACCACCAGGGTCAGCGGCATCGCGTAGAGGCCGAACAATCCGTGGAGGTAGTGCTGAAGCTCGGCCCGCTGCTCCGGGCTGTCGAGAACCAGGATGACCTCGGCGCCACCTGAGCTGTTGATGGTCGGATCGATCGCGAAGGCGGCAAGCTGGAAGCGCAGGAACTCGAGGTTCTTGTAGAGCGGGACGATGATCGACACGGCGGGGTCGGCAACAGGCTTGCCATAGTGGATCACTTCCGGCGGGGGCAGATCGGCAACCATCGACGCGTGGATCGGGGCAACCGCCGGGGCGATGCAGGTTTCCAGCGCCCTCTGGCCGACATGGTGCGGCGGCATGCTGCCGAGCACGGCGGCCCGCACGTCCGCCGGATTGAGCGGGCGGGGCGGCGGAACGATGTCGATCCGGCCACCGGAGCGCAGCAGCAACTCGCAGCGGTATTGCAGGACCGGAGCCGGGTCGAGGGCGCCGGGAAGGAAGGCGGCGAAGCCCGCGGGGGCGGATGATTTGTAGATCGCCGCAACGTCCTCGCGCGGGAAGCGGTGGGGCAGGTCCGTGATGGTGCGCTCGTCGCCGAAGGGCGACACGACGCGCAGGCCCTCGACCATGCCGTGCGGGTCGTGCAGCCAGCCGGACACGAACAGCCCGCCGTCGCCGGTGGAAACGGCCACGTCGACGTCGCCGCCGACGGGACGGTCGGGCGAGGCGACGTGACGGCGCGGAAGCGGCATCAGCACTTGAAGCTCACGGACGGCGGCTGCCGCCTGCGGCTCGTCGGCCGCCCGCACCGCGAGCGCGCGCATGACGTGGTCGCGGAGAGCGGTCGGGCAGGGTTTGCTGCGCTCCAGCCATTCCAGCAGCGTCGGCAGCTCGCCGGATGCACCGGAAACGGTGCGGCAGGCAAGACCGGCGCGGCCAAGCAGGACCACCAGGGTTTCCGAGCCGCACAGTGCACGGTCGATGACGAGGTGGAGCGGCAGCCGGCTCCGCTTGTCCGCGACCGTTCCTATCGTCGGGGAAACATCCAGGCGGCGCATCGCGGAGCCGGTCAGGACGACGGTGGCGGTGACCTCGCCGAAGCCGGCTGAAACGCTGCCGTCGCACAGGACCAGATGCCGGGTCGGTGCGCAGCGGGCCGTCAGGACGGTCGGCGTCGGCGAAAGCTCGAGGATCAGCCGGCGGCACAGACCGGCGAACACCGGATCGTTCTGAAGGCTGAAGGCGCTGCGGCAGAAATCCAGCAGCAGGCGGACGACCCGCAGCCGCGCCGCACCGTCCAGGCCGCTCAGCAGCAAGGCGGCGTCGAAGCTGGCGGGCGCCTTCGCCGGTGCGGTCGCGACGGCGCGGTTTTGTTCGTCATGGAAGCCGATGACGCCGGTGCCGGCCGGGCAGCGCAGGAACGCCAGCGTGCGTTCGCCGCCCCAGGAAGTCGGGACGGTGAGCAGGGTATAGGGACGGGGAGCCTCCGCGCCGTCGACCGACGGGACGATGCGGCCCTGATGCTTCCCCGACGCGGTTTCCCAGACCGCCATGACGAAATCGCTGCCGATACCATGGAGGCGGGCGGTGGGCACACCGGCGGATGTACCGGCATCGATCTGTATCGCGAGGGAGGTCGGGAGCATCGGCGTCCGATCGGGATTTGCGGTTGTCATGGAAGCTGGCGGCGATCCCCGGGCTGAAGCGGGGACCGCCGCCGGGTGACCCTTAGCTGATCACGAAGAAGGCGTTGGGGTTGTTCTGGACGTCCTGGGCGTTGACGTTCATCAGCGTCACGGTGTCGCCGTTGCCCAGATCGATGACCGCGTTGCCGCCGACATCGAGGACGCGGGCCGCCACGTCGGCTGCGTTGCCGATGTCCAGGCCGTTGATGTTGCGGGCGATCTGGAGGACGTCGTCACCCTGCCTGAAGTCCATCACGACGTCCTGGCCGCCACCGCCGGTGAACACGAAGGTGTCGTTGCCCGCGCCGCCGAACAGCGTGTCGTTGCCGGCGCCGCCGTCGAGGATGTCGTTGCCGGGACCGCCGAAGAGGATGTCGTTGCCGGCGCCGCCGTTCAGCACATCGTCACCAGCGTCGCCACTGAGGATGTCGTTGCCGTCGCCACCGAGCAGCACGTCGTTCCCGGAGCCGCCGGAGAGGGTGTCGTTGCCGGCGCCGCCGTCGATCACGTCGTTGCCCGAACCGCCGGAGAGCACGTCGTTGCCGTCGCCGCCGAAGATCACGTCGTCGCCCGACCCGCCGTCGATGACGTCGTTTCCGTTGCCGCCCGACAGGATGTCGTTGCCGGCGCCGCCGGACAGGATGTCGTCGCCGTCGCCGCCATCCAGGATGTCGTTGCCGGCGCCGCCGCTCAGCACATCGTTGCCGGCCCCGCCGAACAGCATGTCGTTGCCGGCGCCGCCGTTGAGGATATCGTTGCCGTCTCCGCCGAACAGGAGGTCGTCGCCCACACCGCCGACGAGCGTGTCGTCGCCGCCTTCACCCATCAGCATGTCGTTTCCAGCTCCGCCGAAGATCACGTCGGCGCTGGACGTGCCAACGTGGAAATCGTCGTAAGCGCCACCGGGAAGGGTTGCCATGTCAGTGCCTCCTATAAAGGGATCAGCAAGTTGTTTCCGTTTCTTCGGTAAGGGGAAACTAACGCTGCAAGTGTTAACCGGAAGTTAAAAATCAGGGTGCAATGCAAAATCTTGAGTGACATTTATGAGTAACACACAAATTGTAGCAAGTAAACTGCTCAGTTTGAAGCTCGATTACTTTGAATGAGGGTTGCTTGATCATTCTAAAGCATTTCTGAATTCGAAGCATTTTTCCGCAAAAAGTCACAGGCAATCGTTTGCCCTGCCGATCAGGCAGAAGCGGCAAGTTGCAGGTGATGTTCTTCAGCCGGCTCGGCGCTTCCCGCGAGATGGCGGATCAGTTGGAGATGGCGGGGCAGCAGGTCTTTCAGGGCGAAGCGCTCGATGACCCGCTGCCGCGCCGCGAGCCGGATCGTTTCCATGGCGGCGCGCCGGTCGAGCCCGGACGCGATCTTCAACGCGATGTCGTCCGGCGAGAAGAAATCCACCAGCAACCCGTTGGTTCCGGGATCGATCACTTCGCGGACGGCGGCATTGTCGGCGCCGACCACGAGGCAGCCGGTCGAGAGCGCCTCCAGGATGGACCAGGATAGAACGAAGGGCACCGTCAGGTAGACATGGACGTCGGTTGCCCGCAGCATGTCGCGGTACACCGGGTAATCGAGCGGACCGACGAAATGAAGGCGCGGATGGTTCGCCAGCTCCGGCAGCTCCTCCAGCAGCATCTGCTTGTAGGTGCGGCCCCTGGGTGGCAGCCGGCTGTAGGACACCGTATCGTCGCCGCCAACGACGATGTGCAGGTCGGGGCGCTGTTTCAACAGGATGTCGGCGGCACGCATGAACTGCGGAAAGCCGCGATAGGGCTCCATCCCGCGCGTCGCGTAGGTCACGATTTCTCCGGCCCCTGACAGGTCGAGGCCGGGCAGCACCATCGGGGCGCCGGGCTTGGGCGAGAAGAAGTCTGTGTCGATGCCGTCATGCATCAGCGTCAGCTTGTTCTGGAAGGCCGGCGGGAACTGGCCGCGCTGGAACACCGTGGGGCAGAGGCCCCAGTCGCAGTTCGCCAGTTCCATCATGATGGAGGCGTTGCGGCTGCGGATGCGGCAGGCGTCGTCGGCGCTGACCGGGCCGTCCAGGTAATCTGCGTCGCTGCCCTTGGCATGATAGAACCACTCGAAATATCCGAGCAGCGGCGAGTCGGGGAAGGCGTCCTTGATGAACAGGCTGGGCCCGAACCCGGCATGCGAGCAGATCAGGTCCGGCACGAAGCCTTCCCGCTTCAGCCGCTCGCACAGCCGGTAGACGGCCTGGCCGTGCAGCACGGCGTCCTCGAACGGGCGGACATAGTGGTGGGTCGGCTGGTCGGCTGAACGCGCCGGCGTGAACACCCGCTTGTCCACTCCAGGGATGCTGCCGGTCCGACCCCTGGTGATGAAAACTACCTGATTGCGCGGGTTCGCGGCCAGGGCCGCCGCCACGTGCTGGTAGTGGCCGGGGAAGTGATTGTGCAGGAAAAGGATGCGCATGGTTCGCCGTCCGGTCATTCCTCTCGGAACGCCCGCCTCATGCTGTCGGTGATTGGGCTTAGGAAGTAATCGATCGCCCGCCGCTTGGCGTTGACCATGATGACTTCCGCGGGCATGCCGGGGATCATCTCCACATGGTGGAGCGACTTCAGGGACTCTTCGTCCAGCTTGACCCTGGCGGTGAAATAGGACTGGCCGGTCCGCTCGTCGGTCACCTGATCGGCGGCGACATAGGTCACGTGCCCGTCGATGATCGGGACCTTGCGCTGCTTGTAGGCGCTCAGCCGCACATTGGCGACCTGACCGATCCGCACGCTGTCTATGTCGGCCGGGCTGACCTGCGCCTCGACGACGAGATCGTCGTCCACCGGGACCAGATCCAGGATCGGGGCGCCGGCGCCGATCACGCCGCCCGGCGTGTAGAAGCGGATATCGGTCACCTTGCCATCCTGGGGCGAGACGATGTCCTTGCGGCTGACGACGTCGGTGGCGCCGCGCGACCGTTCGGTCATGTCGGCAAGGGTCGATTGCGTCTGCTGGAGCTGATCGGCGATCTCGGTCCGGCGGGTGTGCTTGAGGGCCAGGATCTCCAGCTCGGCGGCGGCGATCGCCTGCTCCGCCTGCGACTGGTTGGCGGCAAGCTCGCCGACGCGGCCTTTCAGCTCGGCCGAGAGACGCTGCATCTCCAGCAGGCGCGGGCGGCGTTCGTAGCCTTTCTCGAGCAGCGACCGGATCGTCGTCAGCTCTTCGTTGGTGTAGCGGAGACGGTCGGCGGTGGCGCTCTCCTGCGCTTTCAGCGCCACGATCTGTTCGCGCAACTGGTCGATCTTGCGGCGGTTGATCGCCAGCGAGCCGTCGTAGCCGTCCCAGCGCGCGGAGAACAGGCGCAGCTCCGTCGCCATCGCGTCCGCCGCGACGGGGTTGCGCTTGCCGGCGGCGATCAGGTCTTCCGGGTAGACCAGCGAACGCTGCTCCGCCTGCTCGGCGCGCAGCCGCGCCGCACGGGCTTGGGCGGTCCAGAGCTGGCTTTCGATCTGGCCGAGTTGGGCGTTGGCCATGGTCCCGTCCATCCGGAGCAGGACCTGTCCCGCCTTGACCAGATCGCCTTCCTTGACCAGCAACTCGGCCAGGATGCCGCCTTCAAGATGGGACACTGTCTTGCGGTGGCTGTTCGCGATGACGGTCCCTTGGGCGATGGCGGCGCTGCTGAGATCGGCCGTCATGGCCCATCCGAAGAAGCCGCCGAACCCGATCACGACGGCCGCGACGCCGGCGAGCATGGTATTGCGGAGCGACGGCTCGGCAGGCTCCGCTTCCAGCGTGACGGTCCAGACGGCGTCGTGGGGGCTTAGCTTGTGGGCTGGGTTGGTCAGGAGAGATGTCATGACGCCTGCTCCGTCTTGACGAGCCGGGCGACATTGGGCGCGGTCGCGACCTGTCGGGCGCCGGGCGGCGCCGACATCGCCTTGAGGACGTCGGCGCGGGCGCCGAACTGGTCGATCAGGCCGTCCTTCAGCACCAGCAGCTTGTCCACCGCCGCCACCACCGACGGGCGGTGCGCGATCAGGACGACGGTCGTCCTGGCGGCCTTCGCCTTGCCGATGGCGGTCAGCAGCGCCTGTTCGCCGGCGTTGTCGAGATTGGAGTTGGGTTCGTCCAGCACCAGCAGGCGCGGGTTGCCGAACAGCGCCCTGGCGAGGCCGATGCGCTGGCGCTGGCCGCCGCTGAGGCTGTAGGCGGTGTCGCCGACATGGGTGTCGTAGCCGAATGGCAGGCGGCCGATCATCTCGTGGACATCGGCCATCTTGGCGGCGTGGACGACGTCGGCGGGGCTGGCGTCCTTCATGCGGGAGATGTTTTCCCGGATCGTGCCGTCGAGCAGCGAGACGTTCTGCGGCAGGTAGCCGACATTGACGCCGAAGCTTTCCCGTTCCCACAGGAAGGTGCTGTGGCCGTCGAGATAGATGCCGCCGGCGGTCGGCTCCCAGATGCCGACCAGCAGGCGGGCCAATGTCGATTTTCCGGCGGCGGAGGGACCGATGATGCCGAGGGTTTCGCCGGGTTCCAGCGAGAAGGAAATGCCCTTGAGGACGGGACGGTCGACCCCGGGCGGCAGATAGACGAGGCGGTCGATCGTCAGCCGGCCGTCCGGCCGGGGCAGGGGCATGCTCTGGCGGCGGCTCTGCGCCGTGTTGAGGAGGTCGCGGACGCGGCGGAACGCGGACAGGGCGAACACCCATTGCCGCCAGCCGTCGATCAGCTGCTCGAACGGCTGGAGCATGCGGCCCATCAGGATGCCGGCCGCCATGGCGCTGCCGGGGGAGGCCTCGCGGTCGATCACCAGCACGGCCGCCGCCGAGATCATGGCGATCTGGAGGATCAGCCGAAGGGCGCGGGACGCGGCGCTCAGCGCTTTGGCGGCGCTGTTTCCCCGGTTGAGCAGGTCGATCATATGGTACTGGCTGCGCTGCCACCGCTTGGCGACCGCCGGCAGCATGCCCATCGCCTCGATCACCTCGGCATTGCGGACGGTCGAGGCGATGTCGCTGAAGGAGCGAGCGGCGGCTTCGTTGGCCTGGGCCAACGGGCGGCGCGTCAGCACGTCGGTCAGAATGCTCATCAGGAACAGGAAGGCGGCGGCGCCCAGCGCCAGCCAGCCGTAGACCGTGTGCAGCAGGAACAGCACGATCAGGAACAGGGGCACCCACATCAACTCCAGCGGCACCGTGATGGCGCTGCCGGTGACGAACGACCGCAGGTCGTTCAGGTCGCGGATGGCCTGCGTCGAATTCTTCGAGGTGCCGTGCAGGGTGTCGATGACGGCGGCTTCGAGGGTCGGGACGTTGAGCCGGCGGCCGATCACGTCACCCATGATGAGGAAGACGCGCGTCCGGATGAAGTCGAGGACGGCATAAAGCATCAGTCCGCCGACCGCGACGATGGCCAGCATGATCAGCGTATCGGTGCTGCGGCTGGTCATGACGCGGTCGTAGACCTGCATCGTGTAGAGCGGCACGATCAACATGAGCAGGTTCACGAAACAGCTCAGCACTGCGGTAAAAACCATGCCCCTGCTGAGATGCCGCAGCGTGCTGCGGAAGAGTGCGTGGTCAGTCATGATAGGGAACAAGCTCCGGAACGTGCCGTGATTGTTCCTAAATATTGAGGCTATTCGTTAAACGGCGGTTAATCCGTGTGCACCTGCAAAATTGGATTAGTGCATAGGAAAAATCGATTGAGTTATTTGTTCGAATTTCAAAGCATAATGCTTTCGTAAAAAGCGATAAATCTGTGACATCGCCGGCGGCGCGTGTCTGTCTTCGGCTTCCTTGAACCGTTTGGAAATGCTGCTGTTTTCGAAACAGTTCTTGCCCAGTTTGAAAGCAAGTCAAACCCGGTTTTCACGCAATAAACAGCGCTATACTCGGGTATGGTATTTAAGCCAATTAACTGATGAGTAATAATCGATCTGTAATTCTGATACTCAACGGAGTCCGGAACCAACCGGCTCCAGAGTTTCCCGCATCATGACACGCCGAAATCACCGCGGAGCTGCGGCCACATCCCGCCGGGTGTTTCTGGATTTTTTCCGAGCGTGTCTATCAGGAGCTTTACATGCCTCATCAGAAAACAGTCCTGGTCACCGGCGGCGCCGGTTTCGTCGGCAGCCACTGCGTCGCCGAGCTGATCGCACGCCAGTACAATGTGGTCGTGTTCGACAATCTCCAGCAAGGTCATCGCGCCGCTGTTCCGGCCGAGGCGGAGTTAGTCGAAGGCGACCTTGCCAGCCATGCGGCCCTCGCACGCCTGTTCAGCACCTTCCGGTTCGACGCCATCCTGCACTTCGCATCGAACTCCCTGGTCGGCGAGTCGATGCGCAATCCGCACCTGTACCTCTACGACAACGTCGTCAATGCGCTGAACCTTATCCAGGCCGCGACCGAGAACGGCGTGTCCAAGTTCGTCCTGTCGTCCACCGCCAACCTGTTCGGCATGCCCGACCGGATGCCGATCGACGAGAACACCGAGATCGATCCCGGCAGCCCGTACGGCGAGTCCAAGTTCATGATCGAGCGGATCCTGCACTGGGCGGACAAGGTCCACGGCATGCGCTCGGCCTGCCTGCGGTATTTCAACGCAGCCGGCGCCCATCCCGACGGTCACCTGGGCGAGGACCACGATCCGGAAACGCACCTGATCCCGCTGGTTCTCGATGTCGCCGCCGGGAAACGATCGCATATCGAGATATTCGGCGAGGACTATCCGACCCACGACGGTACCTGCATCCGCGACTACATCCATGTTTCCGATCTGGCGGACGCCCATGTCAGGGTGCTCGCCATGCTCGATCACAAGAGCTGCCGCTACAACCTTGGAAATGGGCGGGGCTACACCGTTCGGGAGGTCATCGAGACGGCGGCACGGGTCACCGGACGCGACATCGCGGTCAAGACAGGGCCGCGCCGCCCAGGAGATCCGCCGGTTCTGATCGCATCGAGCGACCGCGTGCGCAAGGACCTGGGATGGGACCCGCGCTTTCCCGACCTGGAGACGATCATCTGCCACGCCTGGGACTGGCGTTGCCGCAATCCCGACGGTTATGCCAGTCATATGACGCGTGAGCTGGTCGGTGCTTCCTAGAACGGTAGGTACGCGGGCATTTACCGTTCTTTTACAACTCTCAGCAATGGTAAGTATCGAAAGTATGAGCGGTTAACTTTGTCGGGGACGGGAAAAGAGTGAGCGGGAGCGTCGCATTAAAAAAAGTATCCAATACCGCGATATCGTCCCGCTCGATTTGCCGCCGGCTGGAAGTCGCCGGGAACTTCCGGCGGCATTAGACTGCGAGTGAAGCTTTATTGCCTCGACGAGGAATACATCGTGCCCAACAACGGACTTGCCTTGAAGCACGGCGGACAGCCGGCTCAGCCGGGAAAGGTAACCCATGACGTCCCATCGATCCCAGACCGCATCGATTATCCACTGCGCGGCACGGGGGAGGGCGGCATGACCGGCCTTTCCCGAATGGAACCAGATATTGCCGACCATGGTGACGACCCCAGGCCGGGCCGCGCTTCCGGCACGGCGATCTATCACGACATCGCCCGCATCGTGGAACGGATGCACCGCCGTTTCCTCGATGTGGTCCGGGTGGAGTTGGGGCGTGTCGGGATCGACGACATCAGCCCCGTCCAGGTGCTGATGCTGATGAACATCGGCACCGAGGAGCTGTCGGTGCGCGACCTGATGGAGCGCGGCTACTATCTCGGCTCCAACGCATCGTACAACCTGAAGCAGTTGGTGGAGACCGGCTACGTCGATCGCGCGCCGTCCCTGCGGGACCGCCGGTCAGCACGGCTGCGCCTGTCGGAGAAGGGCATGAGCCTGTGCGGCGAGTTGCGGCGGCTGGAAGCGACCCAGGCGGATGCGCTGATCCGTACCGATGACGACAGCGGCGATTTCGATGTCACCTACCGTACGCTGCGCAAGCTCGAGCGGGCCTGGAGCGACATCATCCGCTACGACGGCCGGGAATTCGACTGACCGTCCAGCGTCCGATCGCGGCGACCGATCGTCTGGCTCAGGGAAGAAATGAGATGACCGCCACCGCCACCTCCTGCGCGTTGAGCCATTCCGACGTTCATCGTCTGCTGTCGGACCACTCGGCCGATGCGCGTATCGAGACTCTGACGAAGCTGGTTTCCAGCCTGGAAGGGGACACGCTGGCCGGGCCGGAAAGGGAGATCGCCACCGACATCCTCCATCGCTTCGCCGCCGACGCCGAGGCGGCCGTGAGGGAGGCCGTCGCGTGGCAGCTCCACAACAGCGCACTGCTGACCGACGCCCTGGCGACCAAGCTGGCACGGGATATCGGCAGGGTGGCGTTCCCGGTGCTGCGCAACACCAAGCGGCTGAGCGACGAGTTCCTGTTGCAGGTGATTGCGGAGCGCGACGCCGAGAAGCATATGGCGATCGCAAGCCGCTGGAACGTCTCGCCCCGGCTTGCCGACGCCATCGTCGAAACCGCCAACATCAAAGTGATCGCCTGCCTGCTGGGCAATGGCGGCGCGCGGATTGCCGACCCGACCCTGCACAAGGCACTGGACCGCTACGGCCACCTGAGCGTGGTCAACAAGCCGATGGCCGAGCGCGAGAGCCTATCGCTGCCGGTGGTCGAGAAGCTTGTCGCCTATGTCTCGGAGGACATCCGCAGCAACCTTGTCGAACGGCACCACCTGTCGCCCGTCCTGGTCGCGGAACTGCTGAAGCGCGGACGGGAAGCCGCCACCATGCTTCTGCTCAAGCCGCTCGCCGGCAATCTGGACGAGCTGGAAGTGGTGGTCCGGCATCTCGACCGTGACGCGCGCCTGACACCCTCGCTGATGCTGAGGGCACTCTGCGCCGGCGATGTCGAACTGTTCACGACGGGGCTGGCTGTCCGGGCGATGGTCGCGACGGAGAATGCCCGGCTGCTGATCTGGGACGACGGTCCGCTCGGGCTTCGGGCGATCTTCGAGAAGGCGCGTTTCCCAATCGCCCTGCTGCCGCCGTTCCGGGTCGCGATCGATGTCGTCAAGGAAACCGGTTACGACGGCGGCGCCGGCGGCACCGGGGACGGACGACACGACTACCAAGTCATGGCGCTGGCGCGTGTTTTCGAGGACTGCGGCGCCATCGAGGATCGGCTGGTGGACGACCTGCTGCTTCAGCTGTTCGATCAGAAATCGGACGAGGTGATCGACGCGGCCATGACGCAGGCGGGCATGCCGTTCCACCCGATTCGCGCCGTCCACCGATAGACGCTGTACCGCAGGCGCGAAAAACGCGATCTTATGGGGCGGTCAGGCCATGGCAGGTGTTCATGGCCGCCCGCGATCCTCATATGCGGCTATTACCGCCAGCGATATAGACCAAGGTTCATGCCTTACCAGGATTGCGACAGACATACCCCCCTGACCCGTGAAGAACTGCTCGACCACGACCGCCGCCGGATGATGCTGGAGGCGTATCCCTGGATGAAGGTGTGGAGCGACGAACAGCTCGACCGTTCGTTGGCCCAAACGATGCGCAAGCATCCGGACGGGGCCGACGTTTGGGTTTTCGCCTATGGCAGCCTGATCTGGAATCCGACCTTCGCCTTTGCGGAGCGCCGTGTCGCCCATATCCGGGGATATCACCGGAGGTTCTGCCTGCGCGCCGACATGGGGCGGGGCACGCTTGAATGTCCGGGCCTGTTCCTGGGCCTCGACCGCGGCGGGCAGTGCGCCGGCGTCATCTTCCGCATCCCGGCCGAACAGGCCAGCCACGAACTGACGCTGCTGTGGCGGCGCGAGATGCTGACCGGCGCCTATATTCCGCGCTGGCTGAAAGCCAGGACCGAGAGCGGAACGGTGCCCGCCATCGCGATGACGATCAACCGGAGCTATTCGCGCTATGTCGGCGACTGGGACGAAGACCGCATGATCCAGGCGATCGCGACCGCCGAAGGACGTTTCGGCCGCTGCTCCGACTACCTGTTCAACACCCTCGAGCATTTGACCGAAATGGGACTGCGCGACAGCATGCTGGAGCGGACGGCCGCAGGGGTACGCCAATTTCTTGACAGATAGCGTCGCGCGTTTGCCACACCTCCGAAAGAGGGGTGGACATACAGGCGGCTCAACTACTTATCTGATCTCATGCACCCGATTGGGCATTCCCGCAAAACGGTATCTGGTTAAGTCCCCTAATGATCACAGACGCGCGCAACCTGCCCGACGGGGCGGTGGTCGAGGCAGATATCTGCATTGTCGGCGCCGGCGCTGCCGGAATCACCCTTGCGATAGAGCTTCTCGGGCATGGTTTCCGCGTTGCTTTGCTGGAAAGCGGCGGGCTCGATTTCGAGGACGATATCCAGTCGCTGAACAACGGAGACTGCGTCAGCGAGCACAAGGTCGACCTGACATGGACCCGTCTGCGCTATTTCGGCGGCACGACCGGCCATTGGGGCGGCAACTGCGCGCCGCTGGATGCGCACGACTTCCAGGAACGTTCCTGGGTGCCCGACAGCGGCTGGCCGTTCGGCAAGGAGGAGTTGGCGGAATTTTATCCCCGCGCGCACCGGTATTGCGAATTGCCGTCGGACAACTACGAGCCCGGCTACTGGGCGGAGGTGTCCGATCAGTTCCATGCCAGCCGTATTCCGGTCAGCGGCGATCAGATAGGCGAAAAGATTTTTCTGAAGAGTCCGCCGACCCGGTTCGGCGATACCTATCGCGCCGCACTCACCAACCCCGGCAACCAGTGCACGGTCTTTCTGCATGCGAACGTCGTGGAAATCGAAACCGACGGTGACGCGACGCATGTTGAAGCACTGCTGACACGCGACCTGGACGGCAGAAGCCGCCGGTTCAAGGCGAAGAAGTTCATCCTCGCCAGCGGGATCGAGAACGCCCGGCTGCTGCTGCTGTCGGACAGGCTGCGTCCCAACGGGCTTGGCAACGACCATGACATGGTCGGCCGCTACTTCATGGCCCATACGACGATCCGGACGGGCCGCGCCCTGCTGTCGGTGCCGAAGGGAACGGCGCGGTTCTACGGGCTGGACAGCTGGGCGTCGCGCTTCGAGACGGGAGGCGCTCCCTTCGTCAACGCGCTTCAGCCTTCCTGGGAGGCACAGCAGCGCGAAGGGATGCTGAACAGCGTCGTCTTCTTCGACGAGACCTACGAGGGGGAGCACGCCCCCGGCTTCGTGGCGCTGAGACACATCGTCAAGCAGGTCATCCAGGGCCGGGTGCCCGACAACCTACGGACCGAACTGGGAAAGGTCTTCGGGGATCTCGACTCGGTCGCCAAGGCGCTTTATGCGCGGGCGACCGGCAACAGCAGTTACCGCGTCCTGGAACTGCGCTATTTCGCCGAGCAGGCGCCCAACCGCAACAGCAGGGTCACGCTGGGTATGGACCGCGACGTGCTGGGGCAGCGCAAGATGGTGCTGGACTGGCAGCTTCAGGACATCGACAAGCACACCATCCTGCGCACCCAGCAGCTGATCGCGAGGGAATTCGGACGGCTGGGAGCCGGCCGGCTTCAGGTGGACTTCGAGAATGAGACCGATCCGTGGCCGGCAGGCATCGATTCGTCGGCCCATTTCATGGGGACGACACGGATGCACGGCGACCCCAGGCATGGCGTGGTCGACGAGAACTGCCGGGTCCACGGCATCGCCAACCTTTATGTCGCCGGCGGCTCGGTGTTCCCAACCGCCGGTGCTACTATGGTCACGATGAACATCGTCGCGCTCGCGGTCCGGCTGGCCGATCACCTGATCGCCAAGCCCGCTTAGTCCGAAATCGGGTATGTGACGACATCGACGGCGGCGCCGGCCACCGTAGCCGCCGCCGATCCGGCGGCCGATACCGCCCCCACGGTGGCCCCCACTGTGGCCCCCACTGTGGCCCCGACCAGGCCGCAGCCTGAAAGAACCGCTAGCAGGCAAAGCAATGCGGCGGAACGGAGCATGAATGTGCTATCCTGGTAATAGGCCGGTACCTATTGGGTGCCGTCGCTACTTCCTTTGATGCACCATTCGGCGACGGGCCACAAGAGCGTCATGATCCGTCTGCAAACTGTCGCAGGTGCCCGGCAACGGGATAAGCAATCATGACGACCAACAGACCGTCCCTTGTTGGTTCGCCGCATTTTCGGGTTTCAGGCTCTTGCACGACCTCATCATCTTCATCCTGATCATCAGCGCTCTCCTGGTGGTCGCCAGCCTGCTCCAGCCCCTGGCGGAACGGCTGAGGCTCCCCCATTCCGTCCTGCTTGCGGCGGTCGGCGTCGCCATCGCCGCGGCCTCGGTGACGCTGCTGCAGGTGAGGGGGGTACCGATGCTGCGGGAAGCGGCAGAGGCGGTTTCGGGCCTGTCGTTCAATTCCTCCACTTATATCCTGGTCTTCCTGCCGGCACTGCTGTTCCAGGCAGCCCTGACGATCGACGTCCGCCGGATGATGGAAGACGCGGCCCCCATCCTGCTGCTGGCCGTCGTCGCGGTGTTCGTGGCGACGGCCGTGATCGGGCTGGCGCTGTGGCCGCTGGCGGGAGTCCCCCTGGTTGTCTGCCTGCTGCTCGGATCGATCGTCGCGACCACCGACCCGGCGGCGGTCGTCGCCATCTTCCGCGACATCGGGGCGCCGGCAAGGCTGGTCCGGCTGGTCGAGGGCGAAAGCCTGCTGAACGACGCCGCCGCCATCGCGATCTTCTACGTCCTGCTGGAAATCATCACGTCGGGAGACGAGCCCGACCTGCTGATGGGCGCCTGGGACCTGGCGATGGACCTTGGCGGCGGCACCCTGCTGGGCATCGTCGGCGCCCGGCTGGGCGTGGCCATGATCCCGCTGCTGCGCGGGCGGCGCACGGCCGAAGTGACCCTGACGCTGGCCCTGCCTTATCTGGTCTTCGTTTCCGGCGACCACTTCCTCGGCGTCTCCGGCGTGGTCGCCGTGGCGGTTGCCGGCCTGGTTTTCGGCGCGGGCAGCCGGTCGCGGCTGTCGCCGTCGGGCTGGGCCTATCTGGACGCGGTGTGGGAACAGGTGGCGTTCCTGGCGGGGTCGCTGGTCTTCATCCTGGCGGCCCTGATGGTGCCGAAACTGCTGGGGACGGTAAGCCTGCACGACGGCCTGCTGCTCCTGGTGCTGGTGGCGGCGGCGCTGGTCGCACGCGCCCTGGTGCTGTTCCTGCTGCTGCCGCCGCTGACGCTGCTGAAGCTGAGCGCCAAGATCAGCAACTCCTACAAGCTCGTGCTGACCTGGGGCGGCCTGCGCGGTGCCGTCACCCTGGCGCTGGCCCTGTCGGTGACGGAGGCGCGCGGGATCGGCGGAGAGGACCAGCGGATCGTCACGGTGCTGGCGACCGGCTTCGTCCTGTTCACCCTGTTCATCAACGGGACGACGCTGCGTCCCGTCATCAAGCTGCTGGGGCTGAACCGGCTGTCGCCGCTCAATCAGGCGATCCGCAACCAGGTGCTGGCGCTGTCGCTTGCCGACGTGCGCGATTCGGTTCAGCAGACCGCCACCGAGTACGAGTTTCCGCCGACCGTGGCGCGGGCTGTGCAGAAACCCTACGACGCCCGCATCCAGGAAGTCACCTCCGCCGGCAGCCTGGAGGAGCAGATTTCGGACCGCGATCGGATCGTCCTGGGCCTGATCGCGCTGGCCAACCGGGAGCGTCAGCTCGTGCTGGAGCACCATGGACTTCAAACGGTCTCCGGCGACATCATCGAAGGGTTGCTGCGCAATGCCGGCGAGATCTACGACGGCGCCAGGACGGCGGGGCGCATCGGCTACAACCGGGCGGCCCGCAAGATCCTCCGGCTGCCCCGGGCTTTCCGGTTCGCCTATGCGCTTCATCGCTGGGCGGGTATCGAAAGGCCGCTGGCCCGTCAGGTCGCCAAGCGGTTCGACAAGTTCCTGGTCCGCCGGCTGGTGCTGGAGGAGCTGATCCGCTTCAACAGCCGCAACCTCAAGCCGCTGCTCGGCGTCCGCGTGGCCGAGCTATTGGGAGAAGTGCTGAGCGGGCGTCTGGACGCCTCGACCAAGGCGCTGGACGCGCTTGGGCTGCAATATCCGGAATATGCGGAGGCGCTGAGCCAGCGCTTCCTCCGCAAGCTGGCCTTGCGCCGGGAAATGGTGCATTTCGAAAGCCTGTTCGAGGATGGGCTGATCGGCCAGGAACTGTTCGAGGACCTGCGGCGCGGCGTCGATGCCCGTCAGAAGGAAGCGGAGCGCAGGCCCAAGCTGGACCTGAAGCTGGACAAGGTCGCGCTGATCGCCCAAGTCCCGCTGTTCAACACGCTGGCTCCGGACGAGTTGAAGCGGCTGGCTCGCGTGCTGCGGTCGCGGCTGGCCTTGCCGGACCAGACCTTCATCCGCACCGGCGACCGCGGCACGGCGATGTATTTCATCTCGTCGGGCGCGGTCGAGGTGGTGTTGCCGGATCGCCGCATCCGGCTGGGGCGCGGCGACTTCTTCGGCGAGATGGCGCTGATCGACGGCGGTCCGCGCCGCGCCGACGTGGTGGCGCTGACCTATTGCACGCTGCTTGAACTGCGCTCCGGCGACTTCGAGAAGTTCCTGAAGGCCAACCCGGATATCAGCGGGCGGATCGACGAGGTGGCCCAGGAACGCGGGGTGAAGCGGGTGGCATAAGCCGCCCCTTCATCGTGGTCGCATCACCGTCCGCCCGATACCGGAATGAAGGCCCCGGCGACATAGGACGACTGTTCCGACAGCAGCCAGACTATCGCCTGGGCGACTTCCTCCGCCTTGCCGGTGCGCGCTTGGGGCACGCCGCCGACCAGCCGTTCCAGCCGGCCAGGGATGCCGCTGGCGTCGTGGATCTCGGTCTCGATCAGGCCGGGATTGACGGCGTTGACCCGGATTCCCTCTGGAGCCAGCTCCTTCGACAGACCAATGGTGAAGCTGTCGATGGCGCCCTTGCTGGCGGCGTAGTGGACGAACTCGTTGGGAGAGCCCAGCGCCGAGGCGCGAGACGAGACGTTGACGATGACGCCGCCCGGGCCGCCGCGGCTCTTCGCCATGCGGCGGGCCGCCTCGCGGGCGCATAGGAAAGGCCCGACCACGTTCAGGGTCATCACCGAACTGACGGTTTCGGCAGTAAGGTCCATCAGCTTGCCGGCGGGACCGGTGATGCCGGCGTTGTTGACCAGACCGGTAACGGTCCCGAGCTGATCGTCCACCGTAGCGAACAGGCGCAGGATGTCGCCTTCGCTCGCCATGTCACCCTGGACCGTGATCGCCCGCACGCCCTGCTGGCGGGCACCGGCGGCGACGGATTCCGCCTTTTCCCGGTCGCGGACATAGTTGACGCACACGTCCCATCCCGCCTTGGCCGCCAGATCGACCGTCGCGGCCCCGATACCCCGGCTGCCGCCGGTCACGATGAGAATTCCGGCCATCGTTTCCATTCCCCTAGTAATGTCTATTGGATTGGCGCGCAGCATGCCTCCGGTATGACCACTTGTAAATGCACCGCAGCACTCGGCACTCGACCGGCGCTCAGGGGGAGGAGGCGGCGGTGCCTGACCGGGAACCGGCGGCCGCCGCAATCAGCCCATGTGGCGACGCGCCATGGGCGGAGCGGAACGAGGCGGCGAAATGCGAGCGGGAGGAATAGCCGCACGCTGCCGCGATAGCTGCGATGTTGCGCTCACCGTCCTCGATCATGGCGCGGGCTCGGCGCATCCGCTCATCGGTGAGGATATGGCGCAGCGAGGTCCCCTCGTCGGCAAGGCGGCGGCGCAGGGTGGCGGAACTGACGCCCAGCAAGCGGGCAAGGTCGTGGGCGCGCCAGGAATCCATCGGGGCCAGCGCTATGTGATGACGGGCACGCTCCGAAAAGGTCGCTCCTGCATGTATCCGCATGATGGCCGGCAGGTGGCCGATCAGCAGCAGGATTTCCATGACCCGGTGTTCGGCAAGGCTGGCATCCAAGTCGGTGCGGCTCAGCGCCATGGCGGCATGGGAGATGGTGTCGACGGCCTGGGGCGTCAGGTCGATGCCCGGATCGTGCGGCTTGCGCGTCGACACGGCCACGGCCTTGCCCCGGCGCGGATGCGCTTGGGCGACCCGCCGCACCAGATCGCGCGGGAGGGTGATGAAGACGGCACGGTAGCGGCCCGATGCTTCGTCTGGCCGGTTGACGATGTCGAACGACTGCCCGGCGGGCAGGACGAACGGCTCGCCGGGATGGAACTCGAACATGTCGCCTGCGAGGTGGACCTCCTTGATGCCGTCCAGGACGACGATCAGCGCCGGTTCGTTGATCGTCATGTCGCGGATCGTTTCCACCGCGCGGGCGTGATACGTGGCGAGCTTGGTGATCGGCGTGCCGCCGTTCGGTCCGGCGAATTGGCTGTCATCGCCGCCTTGGAGGCTGCCGGCGATGCGCCGGCGCAGCTCGGCGGCGAGCGGTCGGGGCGGGATGCCGGCGTCGATAGCAGAGCGGCTGGCCATGGGGAGGCTCGTTCGGTCGTGGGCGTCCGTCATGATAGCGCAGTTCGGGATCATCATTGAGCGTTTTAGGACCATTTCCGCCTGTCCCCACTGGCATCTTGACGCAGCGAAACGGTCGTAACGATCAAGTGGATGACGGGGAAGATCGATGATGTTGAAAGCTGCGGCGACCGGCCTGTTGCTGGCTGGATTCATGAACGGACCGGCTCTGGCGGGGGACTTCGCGGTCACCAGCCCGAGCCTGTCCGACGGAGCGACGATCGGCGATAAGCATCTCTTTGCCGGTTTCGGATGCACGGGCGGCAACAAGTCGCCCGCGCTGGCATGGACGGAGGCGCCCGCCGATGCGAAGAGCTTCGCCGTGACCGTCTACGATCCGGATGCACCGACCGGCAGCGGCTGGTGGCACTGGGTCGTCTTCAACATTCCTGCCGGCACGGCGGAACTGAAGGAAGGGGCCGGCGACCCCAAGGGAACATCGCTGCCGGCCGGCAGCGTGCAGAGCGTGACCGATTTCGGCCAGCCCGGCTTTGGCGGTCCATGCCCGCCGGCGGGCGACAAGCCGCACCGCTACATCTTCACGGTTCATGCGCTGAAGCTGGAAAAGCTGCCGTTGGAGACCGGCGCATCCGGGGCGATGGTCGGGTTCTTCCTGGGTCAGAACACGATAGCCAAGGCGTCGGTAACCGGCATCTACGGGCGCTGATCTCAAATGGGGACGGGGAACCGCACGTCCCAAACGAAGTACCCGCCTTCCCGCCGAATTTCCCCATCTGGAAATCTGGCGGGAGACGGCTGAAAGTTGTTTTAAGACTATAGTTGACGATACGCGCGGAGCGACCGCGATCGTTAAAATATCCCTAAGTTGCAATGGATGGCATGCAGGTCTGGATTTACGGCTATCGACACAGTCTGGCTGTGCTGGGGCTGGAAGCGCTCGGCGCTCCCAGGCTGAGCACGTGCCTGCGTCTGGTGTCCGGCCTGATCGGCTGCCTTCAGGCGCTTGATGCGCCTGTCATCGGATATCGCGGCCAGCGCAGGCTGGCGGGGTCGCCGCCCTGAACCAAGGATTCGAGCGTAAGCCGCAGAGTTTCGCGGGCTTCCGCTTGTTCATCCGTCCCTGAAGTTTGGGTTTGTGGTTCTCGGTTCTCCCGGAGAAACAGGTGCGTTTTCAGTCGCTCGACAGCTGGCGAGGGCTTTGCGCCGTCCTCGTCGCGCTGCTTCACTACCATGCCGCATGGCATCTTTATGATTTCCCGCTGATTCGGAACAGCTATCTGTTCGTAGACTTCTTCTTCGTACTCAGCGGCTTCGTGATCGCGCACGCCTATGGACACCGGATCGGCGATCTGACGGATTTCGGCCGGTTCGTCGTTCTGCGGTTCGGCAGGCTCTGGCCGCTTCACGCAACGGTGCTTGGGCTTTTCCTGGTGGTTGAGCTGGCGGCATTCGCCCTCGAGCCGTGGCTCGGCGGAACCTATCCGCGGCCACCCTTCACCGAGTCCCGATCCGTCTTTGCGATCCTGACCAACATCCTGATGGTCCATTCTCTTGGTTTTCACCCCGATGTGACCTGGAACTTCCCGAGCTGGTCTATCAGCGTCGAATTCTACACATATCTCGTCTTCGCAACCGTTCTGCTGGTGCTGCCCCGCTACCGGATCGCAGCCTCGGTGGCGTTGATCCTCTTCGCCGTGGTGGTGCTGGTGATGATCGGACCCGGATCGATGGACGTCACCGTCCACTACGGGATCTTCCGCTGTCTGGCCGGCTTCTTCCTGGGTTGCCTGGCGTTTCGCGCCTACCGGGCGACTACGGCACGGTTGGGCCGAGGCGGGACGATGCCCAGGGCCGATCTGGTGGAAGCGGCCTGCATGGTGCTGGTGCTCGCCTTCATCGCGGTTGCGGGAACGGGGCCGCTGTCGTTCCTGGCTCCCCTGGTCTTCACGGTTGCGGTCTACGTCTTCGCGTTCGAGGGCGGCGTGGTGTCCCGGTTCATGAAGCACCCGATACTGCTCCGACTCGGAGCGCTTTCCTACTCGATCTACATGGTCCATGCCTTCGTCCTGCTGATCCTGGAAAATTTGGCCTCCATCGCCGGCAAGCTGCTGGGTGTGCCGCTGGAGACGGTGCGGACCGTCAACGGCAGCCGGATCGGCCTGCTGGACTTCGGCAATCCCTGGATCATGGACGGCTTGGCGCTCGTCTATCTGGCGGCGGTGATCGCCTTGGCGTCGCTGACCTACAGATACGTCGAAGTCCCTGGCTACGAAGCCGCCAAGCGCTTCGTGAACCGGAGGGGACAGGGGGTGCCACGGCTGCCGGGCCGTGCGATCTCGCGTAACTGAAAGCAGGTAAATGGACTGGTCAGGATTGGGTTTGATTTCACGACTAGCCCATTCGTCACCGGTTCCCGTCCAATTGGATTGCAGTGCCGCTATACCTCATTGCCCGTGCCACCTCGCCGATTTTGGGGATAGTCGCGGGACACGTCCGAATACAGGGGCGGGGCAATATGAGGAAACCGATATGGCGTTGAAAAGGAATTTGGCGGTTCTGGCCGTTACGATCATGATCGCCGGCTGCGCTTCGCAGCAGCAGGGAGCAGAGACCGCTTCGGGAGCGTCCTCCGCCGGTTCTGCGGCTTCGTCCAACTCCAATGTGCGGACGGTCAAGTCGCGGGACGGCTCCTTCGAGGGCGAGATGGTCGGCACGCCGGCTGCCAGGAGCAAGTTCGCCAAGCTTCAGATCGGCATGACGATGAGGGAGGTTTCCGGCCTGATCGGAGCGCCGGACGACATGATCCGCCATGAGACGGGAAAGCGCTGGATTCCCTTTTACTTCGGCAACGATGCGCAGCGATTGCAGGTCATCTACAAGGGCGAAGGCTGCCTGACCTATACGGGAGGCAACGTCTTCGGCGGAGGCGACAGCGAGTTGATCCGGATTACGGCGGCCCCTCAAGGCGGCTGCCTGGACACCTGAGGGCGTGTGTGCGGCCTGCCTCCTTATTTATGGGTAGGGTGATGCCGGTCACAGGGGATACCGTGGAGCCGGCGCATCTTGTGCGTGTCCTATCCACGAGGCGCTTAGATGACGATCAAGTTAGGTGCTGTTTCCCTGCTGGCCGGCTGCATCCTGGTGTCGGCCTGCACCATGAACCATGGGGAGCGGCGCGCCGCGACCGGCGGTGCGCTGGGCGCGGGTGCCGGCGCCGCGGGAGGCTACATGCTCGGCTACGATCCTCTCGGCGGCGCCCTTGTCGGAGGCATCGGCGGCGCGCTGCTCGGCGCGCTGACCACGCCCGACAGGGGCGGACGAGAGGTCCATCATCACTATCGCCGTGATAACGGCCACCATCACGGCCACAAGAAGCGGTGGCGCCGTGACTACGACTGAGGTCTTGCAGCCGGGTTGAAAAGAAAGGCGCGAGGGATTGCCCCCTCGCGCCTTTCCCATTCCGGACTATTTTTCAGCTCAGATGCGGCTTAGCTGCATCCGGTCGTCGAGCCGCAGGTGTCGCATTTCATGCAGGTGCCGTTGCGGACCAGCGTCATGTTCCCGCACTCGCCGCAGGGGTCACCCTCGTAGCCCTTGGCGCGGGCTTCGCGGATTCGCTCCATACGCTCGTCCGGCGCGGGAGACGAAGCGACGGCGACCGCTACGGCCGGCTGCGACTCGGCCGGTGACAGGGCGCGAGCGGTTGCCTCGCCGCCGCCGGCGTAGGCGGTGGCCTGGGCGCCCGCCGCTACCGCCATCGCAGCCACGGCGCGGGTGGACTGGCCGCCGGGTAGGACGCGAAGGTTCGACCGGACATAGCCCTTGCTCGCCACCTTCTGGACCGCGTCGAGCGTGTCCTTGGTGAAGCGGTCGGCCGCAGGCGGCAGGTTGCCCTCGCCGTCGCCGGTGCCGAGGCTGTCCGGGAACAGGTCGTCCGGAGTCGCATGCGACAGGTCGGTGCGCTGAAGGTAGCTGATCGCCAGTTCACGGAAGATGTAGTCGATCACCGAGGTCGCCATCTTGATCGCGTCGTTGCCCTGGACGGGACCCGACGGCTCGAAACGGACGAAGGTGAAGGCCTCCACGAACTCTTCCAGCGGCACGCCGTACTGAAGGCCGATCGAGATCGCAATGGCGAAGTTGTTCATCAGCGACCGGAAGGCGGCGCCTTCCTTGTGCATGTCGATGAAGATCTCGCCCAGGCGGCCGTCCTCATACTCGCCGGTCCGCAGGTAGACCTTGTGACCGCCGACGACGGCCTTCTGGGTGTAGCCCTTGCGGCGGTGCGGCAGCTTCTCGCGCTCGGCCTTCTCGCGCATCCGCTCGATGACCTTCTCGACGATCCGCTCGGCGACCATCGGGGCACGCTGGGCCGGGGGCGCGTCGATGATGGCCTGGACGGTATCGCTCTCCTCTGACTCGTCGACGCCTTCCAGGATGCTGCTGGACAGCGGCTGGCTGAGCTTGGAGCCGTCGCGGTACAGCGCGTTCGCCTTGGTGCCGAGGCGCCAGGACAGCATATAGGCGTCCTTGCACTGCTCGACCGTCGCGGCGTTCGGCATGTTGATGGTCTTGGAGATGGCACCCGAGATGAACGGCTGGGCCGCCGCCATCATGTGGATGTGGCTCTCGGTCGAGAGATAGCGCTTGCCGATCCGGCCGCAGGGATTGGCGCAGTCGAACACCGACAGATGCTCGTCCTTCAGGAAGGGAGCGCCTTCCAGCGTCATGGCGCCGCAGCAATAGGTATTGGCCGCGTCGATGTCGGCGCGGGAGAAGCCCAGATGCGCCAGCATGTCGAAGCCGAAATCGTCCAGCGCCGCAGCCGGGATGCCCAGCACCTCGGTGCAGAACTCGACGCCCAGCGACCACTTGTTGAAGGCGAACTTGATGTCGAAGGCGTTGCCGAGGCTCTGCTCGATCGTCTTCAGGGTTTCTTCGGTAAAGCCTTTCGCCATCAGCGCCGCATGGTTGACGCCGGGGGCGGTCTTCAGCGTGCCGTGGCCGACGGCATAGCGCTCCATCTCGCCGATCTGCTCCGGCGTATAGCCGAGCTTGGCAAGGGCTTCCGGAACGACCCGGTTGATGATCTTGAAGTAGCCGCCGCCGGCCAGCTTCTTGAACTTCACCAGGGCGAAGTCCGGTTCGATGCCGGTGGTGTCGCAGTCCATCACCAGACCGATGGTGCCGGTCGGGGCGATCACCGTGGACTGAGCGTTGCGGAAACCGTACAGCTCGCCCAGTTCCAGGGCGTTGTCCCAGGCGCGGCGGGCCGCTGCGACCAGATCCTGATCGGGGCACTGCTCGGCCTTGATGGCGACCGGCAGGACCGACAGGCCCTCGTAGTTCTCCGTCGTGCCGTGAGCGGCGCGGCGGTGATTGCGGATGACCCGCAGCATGTGGTCGCGGTTGACGTCGTAGGCCGGGAAGGTCCCGAGTTCCTGCGCCATCTCGGCCGAGGTGGCATAGGACACGCCGGTCATGACGGCGGTGATGGCGCCGCACAGGGCGCGGCCTTCATCGCTGTCATAGGACAGGCCGGCTGCCATCAGCAGGCCGCCGAGATTGGCGTAGCCGAGGCCGAGGGTGCGGAATTCGTAGCTGAGCTGGGCGATTTCCTTGGACGGGAACTGCGCCATCAGCACGGAGATTTCCAGGACGACGGTCCACAGCCGGCAGGCATGCTCGAACGACTCGATGTCGAACTGGCCATCCGGACGACGGAAGGTCATCAGGTTCAGGGACGCCAGATTGCAGGCCGTGTCGTCCAGGAACATGTATTCCGAGCACGGGTTCGACGCGTTGATCCGGCCAGAAGCGGGGCAGGTGTGCCATTCGTTGATGGTGGTGTCGAACTGCACCCCCGGATCGGCGCAGGCCCAGGCGGCTTCGCCGATCTTTTCCCACAGGTCGCGGGCCTTCAGGGTCTTGTGGACGTTGCCGTCGGTGCGGCGGATCAGCTGCCAGTCGGCGTCGTCCAGCACGGCTTCGATGAAGTCGTTGGAGATGCGGACCGAGTTGTTGGAGTTCTGGCCCGAAACGGTCAGGTAGGCTTCCGAGTCCCAGTCCGTGTCGTAGGTCTTGAACTTGATCGAGGTATAGCCCTGGCCAGCGAACTGGATCACGCGCTGGACGTAGTTCTCCGGGATCATGTCCTTGCGGGCGGCCACGATCGCCTTCTTAAGCGCCTTGTTCTCCTTGGGGTCGAGGCGCTTGGGATCGGTCGGGGAGAAGCCTTCGGTGGCTGCCAGCATGACCGCGTTCATGTGGCGCGACGCCAGCTTGGAACCGGCGACCAAGGCCGCGACCTTCTGCTCTTCCGTGACCTTCCAGTCGATATAGGCTTCGATGTCCGGGTGATCGAGATCGACCGTGACCATCTTGGCGGCGCGGCGGGTGGTGCCACCCGACTTGATGGCGCCGGCGGCGCGGTCGCCGATCTTCAGGAAGCTCATCAGGCCGGAGGACCGGCCGCCGCCCGACAGCTTCTCGCCGTCGCCCCGGACCTTGGAGAAGTTGGAACCGGTGCCGGAACCGTACTTGAACAGGCGCGCCTCCCGCACCCACAAGTCCATGATGCCGCCGTCGCCGACCAGATCGTCGCGAACACCCTGGATGAAGCAGGCGTGGGGCTGCGGGTGCTCATAGGCCGACTCGGACGCGGTCAGCTCGCCGGTGCGGAAATCGACGTAGTAGTGGCCCTGTGCCGGGCCGTCGATGCCGTAGGCCCAGTGCAGGCCGGTGTTGAACCACTGCGGGCTGTTGGGGGCCGCCATCTGGCGGCACAGCATGTAGCGCATCTCGTCGAAGAAGGCGCGGGCGTCCGACTCGGAGTCGAAATAGCCGCCGTGCCAGCCCCAGTAGGTCCAGGTGCCGGCCAGACGGTCGAAGACCTGACGGGCCGACGTCTCGCCGACCTTGCGGCTTTCCTTCGAGACGCGCTTCAGCGCGTCCTCGTCGGCGATCTTGCGCCACAGCCAGCTGGGGACGGTGTTTTCCTCGACCGCCTTCAGGACGGCCGGAATGCCGGCCTTGCGGAAATACTTCTGCGCCAGGATATCGCAGGCGACCTGGCTCCAATCGGCCGGGACATCGACGTTGGCGAGCTGGAAAACGACCGAACCATCGGGATTGCGAATCTCGCTGGTGGTGGTGCGGAATTCGATGCCGTCATAGGCGTCCCGTCCTTCGGTCGTAAAGCGTCGCTCAATCCGCATCTCAGTAATCCCTGTTTAGCTTGGCGCTGTGTCAGCCCGATCTCGATCCCTGCACCGGCTTGCGGCCTGGATGAGAGGCCGACCTTGTCGCAGCGCCGTTGGAGCAACGGGCCGCGATATCCTGTGCTTGGTGACGGAGTGTGCCACAAGTTCTGGTACAGGCAACAAGATTTTGGGGTTGACGTTCCACCCGGCACCAAATCGTGTGTGCCGGTGTGCTCGGGGAGCCACTGAATCGTCATGTCGGGGGGAATGTGGAAGACAGCGTAGCGGGCTGCCGGGGCTGCGTAAACCCATTGACAGGGGGGCGCGGAATCATGCGATTGGGCCTCCCGATTCGCGGATCGCCAGAGCAGCCTATCGGAGGGCGTTCCGTTATTCCGCGGCATTTGCGCTGTCCGGCTGGACGCGGACAAACCCAGGTGCCATATTCCGCCCCGACGAAAAAGTACGTAAATGGGGTTCGTCCCCGTGTCAGCGAGCGGCCATGAAAGAACGTATCTCCTTCAACACGTATATGTCGAACTTGCAAATCCGCCTGTTCACGTGGCGCCGCGGCGAGCTGGTCGGCACCGACCCGTTCGGCAACACGTACTATCGTGACAAGAAGGCGACCGGCCAGCGCGAACGCCGGTGGGTGCTCTACAACGGCGAGCCGGAAGCTTCCAAAGTTCCGCCGGAATGGCATGGCTGGCTGCACCACACGGTGAAGGAGCCGCTGAAGGAAGGCAGCGCCTTCCATAAGTCCTGGCAGAAGCCCCATTTGCCCAACGCAACCGGCAGCCTGACGGCGTACCGGCCGCCAGGACACACGCTGGAGGGCGGCGTGCGGGAGCGCGCCACCGGCGACTACGAACCCTGGACGCCGAGCTGACCGGCCGTCGGCGCCGGACCGGACCAGGGTTATCCACCGAGGGATTTTGAATGCGCAGGAATACCATTGAAACCGTGCTCGGCGGTGTCGTCATCGTCGTGGCGGGTTTCTTTTTGGTCTTTGCCTATACCAGCGCCGACCTGAGACGTGTCGATGGCTACGAGGTCACGGCCAACTTCTCCAGTGTCGGAGGTCTGCAAAGCGGCAGCGACGTGCGCATCAGCGGCGTCAAGGTAGGTACCGTCACGAGTCAGACGCTCGATCCCAGCACCTATCTTGCCGTCGTCCACATGTCGATCGATCCCAGCATCAAGCTGCCCAAGGACACCGTGGCGGTGATCGCGAGCGAAAGCCTGCTGGGCGGCAAGTACATGTCGCTCCAGCCCGGTGGCGATCCCGACGAGATCCAGCCGGGCGGCCGGATCGACTTCACGCAGTCCACTCCGGGCCTGGAGCAGCTGCTGGGACAGGTGATCTTCAGTATGCAGCAGGGTGGCCAGCCGAGCACGCAGCAGGGTGGCGGGCAGCAAGGCGATGGGCAGCAGGGGCAGCCTCCCCAGCCGGCGACGCCTCCTGCGGCACAGGGCGGCGCCGCTCCCGGCGGACTGCTCGGAAACTGAGGTTCGGAAACCGACGCCGGCGGTCTGCTGTTCGCACCTATGTCCAATCATAGATCAGGCGGGAGAGCGGACCCATGAGCATACCAACCGGAGAGCCGTCCCAGAAATGGGACTCCCACGGCTATGCCGAAAATGCACGATTCGTCGCCGATCTCGGCATGCCGGTGGTCGACCTGCTGGCTCCCAGGCCTGGGGAACGCGTCCTGGACCTTGGATGCGGCGACGGCGCCCTGACCGAGAAGCTGGCCGCCGCCGGCTGCGCCGTGGTGGGCGCCGATTCCAGCGCCGACCTGATCCGGGCGGCGCTGGCACGCAATCTCGATGCCCGCCTGATGAACGGCGAGGCGTTGGATTTCGACGGCGAATTCGACGCCGTGTTCTCCAATGCCGCCCTGCACTGGATGCTCCAGCCGGATAAGGTCATCGAGGGCGTCTACCGGGCCTTGAAGCCAGGCGGCCGGTTCGTCGGTGAGTTCGGCGGCGCCGGCAATGTCTTGACGATCGCCTCGGCGCTGGAGACGGCGTTGAACCGGCGCGGGATCGACGGCAAGGCTGCCAACCCATGGTATTTTCCAACCGCCGAAGACTATGCGGCGAAGCTGGCGGCGCACGGCTTCCGCGTGCGCTCGGCGGAACTTATCGAAAGGCCGACGCCGCTGCCGACCGGAATGGCGGGCTGGCTCGCGACTTTCGCCGGAGCCTTTCTCGCCAGGGTCCCGGTCAGCGAGCACGGGGCTCTGCTGAACGAGGTTCTGATCGAAATCTCGCCCGTCCTGATGAAACCGGACGGCACATGGTATGCCGATTACATCCGCCTCCGGTTCGCGGCGGAAAAGCCGGCTGTTTGATGGGGCAGGGTATTGGCGGAACAGGGTGAAGTGAGCGCGATGCGGCTTCTTGGCGGTAGGTTCATGGGTTTGGTCCTGGCGCTCGGCATGGGGGCTGCCGCGACCGCGCTTGCCCAATCCGGCGGATCCGAAGGCATGCAAAGCATGCCGGTGGCCGTCTTGCAGGGGTTGGACAAGGTGACGGCGCGGGTGGTGACGCTCGACGTGCCGGTCGGCGACACGGTGACCTTCGGCTCCTTGCGCATCGCGGCGCGGACCTGCCGGAAAGCGTCACCGGTCGAACCGCCCGAATCGGCGGCCTTCCTGGAGATCCAGGAGGCTCGTCCCGACGAGGCGGTGGAGCCCTTGTTCAGCGGCTGGATGTTCGCCTCCAGCCCGGCGCTGTCAGCCCTGGAACACCCTGTCTACGATATCTGGGTAATCGACTGCAAATAGGCGTCGATCACCTCGCCCTCCGAGCCGTTGGTGAAGTCGGGCGTGTATTGGAGCGCCTTGGCAAGCTGGTTCCGGTAGGTCGACCGCGGGATCTCCATCGCTCCGAACTGGCTCAGGTGGGTCGTGACGAACTGCGTGTCGAGCAGCATGAAGCGGTTGTAGCGCAACCGGGCCACGAGGTGGACCAGCGCCACCTTGCTGGCATCGGTCTGGCGGCTGAACATGCTTTCCCCGAAGAACGCGCCGCCGAGCGCCACGCCGTAGAGGCCGCCGACCAGGCGGTCGTTGTGCCATGACTCGACGGAGTGGGCGAAGCCCAGATCGAACAACGTCGAATAGAGCCGCATGATTTCGCTGTTGATCCAGGTCTTCGGCCGAATGTCGGTCGACTCGGCGCAGCCTTGGATGACGGCATCGAAGTCGCTGTCTATGCGGATCTCGAACCGGCCGCTGCGGACCGTTCGCCGGAGCCTGCGCGGCACATGCAGTCCGTCGAGCGGCAGGATGCCGCGCTGCTCCGGATCGAACCAGTAGAGCTCTTCTGATTCGGCGCTTTCCGCCATCGGAAAGATGCCGGCGGCATAGGCCCGCAGCAGAAGCTGTGCCGTCAAACCAGTCATTACGATAGCGCTGCCCTCCAGCCCGGACGAAACCCTCTTGAATGACTATACACTCCGCCCGCGCCATTGGGAGTGGCTGTGGCGGCCGCACATGGACGCCTTGAGCTTTCCGGTTATAGGAGAGCCCGCCAGTCGGACCGAAATATCAACGATTTCTTCATACTTTGCCCACAAGAGTGCGCCCGCTGATTGGATAATAACGATGCTGTCCAGCATGTGTATCCAAGCTCTTCAGAAGAAGACAGTTATGTGACTTTCTTGTTATAGGATTGTGAATGTCATGTCAAACTCGATCGCTATACAAGATAACTCTTCTGAACAGCTAACGGTCACCGATAAAGCATCCAACAACTATGGCAGCATTGCTGAAATGCTGTCGCGGCTTTCTATCGGATCAAGGATCGGCATGTTGATCCTGGTGGCTATCGTAACAGTCGTCGTGACGACGGGGCTATTCCTGCTGGCCGACCGCCGGCTGGACGACGCCGCCAGTGAACTCAGTTCCTACGGCGACCTCGTAGTCCTGGCCGCCTCCCTGGAGCGGCGCGCCGCCGACCTCCAGATCCTTGCCCGCGACTTTATTTGCAACCGGGACGAGGAGGCGGCCACGGCTTTCGGCGATCGGATCGATGAGGCTCTTGGCCTGCTGGACCGCATCGCCCATCACCCCGGCGCCACCCATGTCGGCGCACTGGTGGAAGGCTTGCGGACGAATATTCAGGCGGCAGCCGCCCGCTTCGCCGAGGTCGGCGACACCAGCCGGATCATGGGTCTCGACGAGCGCAGTGGGCTGCGGGGAAAACTTCGCGGTTCGGTAAACGCCATGGAATCGGAACTACGCAAGTGGCCGGTCTCTACGGTTGCGGAAACCTATGTCCGCATGCTGACCATGCGGGTGCTCGAGAAGGACTTTATCCTGTATGGCGACGCCGGCGTCATGGGCGCGCATCGCAAGGCATACCGGGAGTTCGAGTTCGGCCTTATGGGCTCGGGCCTGGACTCCTCCACCCAGCAAACCCTGACCCGGCTGGCCTCCGCCTACCGTGCGGACCTGACGGCGTATGTCGAGAACCAGGTGAAGCTCACCGGCCAGATCCAGACTTTCGATGGGGTGTTGAGCGCTATGCCGGGCCGGTTCGCCCAACTCTTCGGTGCGGCCAGCGCAGGCATGGAGCGTGCCCGGTCCGAGAGGGCCGAGGTCCGGAATGCCACGGGTCGCGCCGGGATCATGATGGGCGCCGTCGTCCTGGTGCTGGCGCTGATGGTGAGCCTGATTCTCGTCCGCAGCATCACCAGGCCGTTGCGCGCGATCGAGGGGGCCATGCAGCGACTCGCGAAAGGGGATCGAACCCGGCCGGTTCCGGGCGCACACCGGCGCGACGAGATCGGCGCCATGGCGCGCGCCATCGAGGTGTTCCGCCGCACTGCGGAGGAGATGGAGAGCCTCAAGGCAGCCGACGAAATCAGGGAGCGTCACCACAAGGAAGCTTTCGCGGCGCGTCTTGCCGGTCTGGCCGCTGCACTCGAGGCGGAGGTGCAGTCGACGGTGACGGCGGTAATGCAGCAGGCGGGCGGAATCGTGGATCTCGCCGAACACATGAAGTCGGCGGCGGCCCGTACCGGAGAGCAGTCTTCCGCGGTGGCGGAAGCGGCGCGGGAGGCGACCGCCGGCGTTCATTCCGTTGCGTCCGCCAGCGAGGAACTGGCGACTACATCGAGTGAGATCCGCAGCCGGATGACTGTGGTCGGCGGCATTATCCGAAGTGCGGCCGACAAAGGAGACGACACCCGCCGTATCGTCACGGCGCTGAACGAAGCGGCACGTGACATCGGCAATGCCGCCGGCCTGATCTCCGACATCGCCGGACAGACCAACATGCTCGCGCTGAACGCCACCATCGAGGCGGCACGGGCAGGCGAATCGGGAAGGGGCTTCTCGGTCGTGGCCGAGGAGGTCAAGATCCTGGCCGCTAGAACCGCACAGGCAACCGGCAGGATCTCCAGCCAGATCGAAGCCGTCCGAAATGCCGCAGCTATGGTAGCGGACCACGTCATCGAAGTTCAGGATGTCGTTCAACGCATCGACGGCATCGCCGAGGCGGTCATCGGTTCGGTTGCTGACCAGGAGGGCGCCACCGAGTCGATAAGCCGGAGCGCCACGATGGCCGCCGATGGCGCCGTCGAAGTGTCGAGGCGGATCACGGCCGTCGCCGAAGATGCCGGCGAAACCAGGAAACTGGCCGACACTATCGACCGGCACGCAGTCCAGGTGTCCGATCAGGTCGGCCGGCTGAAGGATAGGCTGACCGGCCTGCTGGCAGGTCCCTGCGACGTTCCTGCCCAATGATGCGGCTGCCGAAGGACATCGTAAACTTGAGGAATTCACTGTATTTTTCATTAACTGTATGAAAATTAGTTTCATCGTATTTTAAGTAGAATTATCGGGCCGCAGGTTGCGGAAATCGAGATGGGATCGCGTAGCCGGAAGCCGGGGCGCGGAAGGCGGACATGCTGAACTATGGCACCTTTGTTTGATCGCCTTTCCTTCCGCCAAGCTCGCAATACCGTCATAGTGGCGGTGCTGCTCGGCCTTTTCGCCAGCGGCCTCGATCTGGTCGACGATGCGCGGCGTGAACGCACCGTCCAGCGGCGTACGCTGGAGGAAGTCACCGAAATCGTCGCCGAGGCCGCTTCCAAAGCGGCATACGACCTGGATTCGCCTCTGGCGTCGGACGTACTCAAGGGGCTGCTGAGTTATCGCCCGATCTTCCAGGCCAGCATCCACGATGAGTTCGGCGCGCGTCTGGCCGCGCGTGAACGCTCCAAGATCGACAGCAACCTGCGCATGTTTTCCGAATGGCTGTTCGGTGACGAACTGGATCTGTCGGTCCCGCTCTATTACGAGCCGCTGAACCGGCCGCGTCTCCAGATCGGCAGGCTGTCCGTCTCCGTGGACAGCCACATAACGGCGACCGCTTTTCTGGAACGCGCGCGCTCCAACCTGATCAGTGGCCTCTTCCGCAATCTGCTGCTTGGGCTGGTCCTGACGGCCATGTTCCACGTCATGGTGACGAAGCCGATCCTCGCGATCAGCAAGGCTGTATCCAGGATCGAACCGGAGTCGCTGGATGGCTGTCTTATCGAAGTGCCGCGCGGTCATGACGGCGACGAACTTGGCGTGCTGGTCAGCAGGACCAACCATTTCCTGAAAGCCTTCGACGCGTCGCTGCGTGAACGCGCGCGCTATGCCGATGAACTGAGGGGGGCGCTGATCCGCGCCGAAGAGGGCAGCAGGTCGAAGTCACAGTTCCTCTCGACCATGAGCCATGAACTCCGCACGCCACTGAACGCGATCATAGGATTTTCCGAGCTTATCCGGGACGACCCGGCTGCACAGGCCACGGGTGAGGCGCTTGGCGACTACGCTCGCGAAATCCATGGCAGTGGGAGCCAACTTCTCCAGATCATCAACGACCTGCTCGACCTGACCGAAATCGATTCCGGCAACCACGCAATCCACCCGGAGCCGCTGGAAGTGGCTCGCCTGCTCGAAACCTGTGCTCGTATAGTGGCCGGTACGGCCCGGGAGCGTCACCTGCGGCTTACCGTCGATCCGGGACCCGAAGGAACCGCGCTGATCGCCGATGCCCGCGCCGTCCGCCAGATCATCCTGAACCTTCTTTCCAACGCCCTGAAATTCACGCCTGAAGGAGGCTGGGTGACGCTGAGCGGCGGCAGAACCGCTCATGGTGTCGTGCTGGCCGTCGCAGATAACGGGATAGGGATAGATCCCAGCGATATCGCCCGTGTCTGCGAACCCTTCTGGCAGGCGGAACCGGTGCTGTCCCGCCGGTATGGCGGCACAGGCTTGGGAATGCCGCTGGTTCAGGCTCTGGTCGACCTGCATGATGCGCGTTTGAAGATCGACAGCGTTGTCGGTCAAGGAACGCGTGTAACCGTCGAGTTTCCCATGGTATCCCACGTTGCTCACGAAGTAGTCTCATTGTCGAAATAACTCGACGGTATATTCAGGGTTCTTGAGACCAGGATGATTGTGTCTTACTTGTGATCGTATACTGTTTTTAAAGAATGATCTCCAATCATAACCTCGCTATTGACGGGGTTTTGAGCATTTGGAGTGACGTCGTGAGCATCGTAACAATTGATTTTGGTCCCAACCCCACGGCTAAACTGGCGACGTTGGGCCTGAAGCTGCCGCAGACGAAGGGCGTTCTGGCGCTCAACCGGATATCGTTCCTGGAAGGGCCGACCATGGTCCAGGCGCACATCGCCAGCAGGACGATTCTTCAGGTCGGTGCTTTCTGCTCCATCGCCGGCGGTAAGCTCGGTAACGTCAAGATCGGCCGTTACTGCTCGATAGCTCCCGAAGTCATGATCGGGTCGAACGAACACCCGGTCGACTGGCTGACCAGTTCGCGGGTTACCCACGTGGCGGACCTTCACGACTGGGCGCGCTTCGTGGCGCCCGACCGGGTGAACGAGCTGCGCAAGCAGCGCCTGCCGTTCAAGGACTCCTGCAAGATCACGACGATCGGCAACGACGTGTGGATCGGGCAGGGAGTCTTCATCAAGGCCGGCGTCACGATCGGCGACGGCGCGGTCATCGGGGGCCGGTCCGTGGTGGTGAAGGATGTCCCGCCCTACAGCATCGTCGCCGGCACGCCGGCCACCGTGAAACGCCTTCGCTTCCCCGAGAAGATCATCGAGCGGCTGAACTGGCTGCGCTGGTGGCGCTACTCGATCTTCGACCTGTTCGGCCTGCCGTTCGACCGGATCGAGGAGGCGCTCGACGGCATCGAGGAAAAGATCGCCAGCGGAGCCATCAAGGAATACGCGCCGGCCAAGACGACGCCGGACGACTTGGCCAGACTGTTCGAGCCCGTCGCCCTGGCGGCGGAGTGAGGAGCCTGCCGGGAAGGCCTACTTCCCGGCCATCAGGTGCTCCAGCCAGTGGATGTCGTAGTTGCCGTTGATGAAGTTGGGTTCCGCGATGATCCGGCGGTGAAGCGGCAGGCTGGTATCGATACCGCCGATCACGAACTCTTCCAGCGCGCGGCGCAGCCGCATCATGCACTCGTTCCTGGTCGTGCCGTGGACGACCAGCTTGGCGATCAGGCTGTCATAGTAGGGGGGCACGCGGTAACCGTCGTACAGCGCGCTGTCCACCCGGACGCCCAGGCCACCGGGCGCATGGTAGCCGTCGATCTTCCCGGGCGAGGGAAGGAAGGTTTCCGGATGCTCCGCGTTGACCCGGCACTCGATCGCATGGCCGTGGAAACGGATGTCGGACTGGCCGTAACCCAGCGGCGCTCCGGTCGCGACCCGGATCTGCTCCCGGACGAGGTCGATGCCGGTGATCATTTCGGTGATCGTGTGCTCGACCTGAAGGCGGGTGTTCATCTCGATGAAGAAGAACTCGCCGTCCTCGAAAAGGAATTCCATGGTGCCGACGCCACGGTAGCCCAGTTCCGACGTGGTGCGGGCGGCCAGATTGCCGATGAACTCGCGCTGCTCCGCGTTGAGGGCCGGCGAGGGGGCTTCTTCCACCACCTTCTGGTGGCGGCGCTGGACCGAGCAGTCGCGCTCCCCGAAATGGACGGCGTTGCCGTGCATGTCACCGAGCAGCTGGATCTCGATGTGGCGCGGCTTCGACAGGTAGCGCTCCATATAGACCTGATCGTTGCCGAAGGCGGCGCGAGATTCGCCACGGGCAAGCTGATAGGCCTCCCGGAGCTGGTCGGCCGACCATGCCACCTTCATGCCCTTGCCACCGCCGCCGGCCGCCGCCTTGATCAGCACCGGATAGCCGGTATGCTCGGCGACGGCGATAGCCTCTTCCAGCGTTTCGACCGGACCGGGCGAGCCGGGGACCACCGGCAGGCCCAGGTCCAGCACCGTCTTCTTGGCCGTGACCTTGTCGCCCATGATCCGGATATGCTCCGGCGTCGGGCCGATGAAGGTGAAGCCGTGCTCCTCCACCATCTGGGCGAACTGGGCGTTCTCCGACATGAAGCCGATGCCGGGATGGATCGCGTCGGCGCCGGTAATCGTCGCGGCGGTTAGGATCGCCGGTATGTTCAGATAGCTTTCGCGGGCGGACGCCGGTCCGATGCAGACCGCCTCGTCGGCCAGCCTCACATGCATGGCGTCGGCGTCAGCCGTGGAGTGGACCGCGACTGTCTGTATCCCCATCTCGCGGCAGGCGCGGTGGATGCGGAGGGCGATTTCGCCTCGGTTGGCGATCAGAACCTTTTCGAACAATGGGATGGTCCCTTATTCGATAGTCAGGAGGACTTCGCCGAACTCGACCGGCTGGGCATCGCCGACGAGAACCTGGGCGATCGTTCCGGCCTTGGGGGCCTTGATCGGGTTCATCACCTTCATCGCTTCGATGATCAGGACCGTCTGCCCGGCCTTGACCGTGTCGCCGACCCGGACGAAGGGCGGCCCGCCCGGTTCGGACGAGACATAGGCAGTGCCGACCATCGGGGAAGTCAGGGCGCCGGGGTGACTCGACACGCCGAGCGCTGCCGGCGGCGACGTCGTCGCAGCCGCTGCGGAAGCGGCGCCCGCAGCGGGGGCCTGGGCGTAGAACGCCGGGGCCGTGCCGCCCTTGGTGACGCGGATGCGCTTCTCGCCTTCGGCGAACTCGATCTCCGTCAGACCGGTTTCGTCCAGCAGGCCCGCGAGTTTGCGGACCAGATCACCATCGATGTCGAAAGTCGCCATATCAGTTCCCGTTACTCAAATCGGCATCGATCAGCCGCGCCAGCGCGTCCAGTGCGAGCAGATAGCCATGCGCGCCGAAGCCGCAGATGACACCCTTCGCGACAGGCGACACATAGGAATGGTGGCGGAAAGCCTCGCGCCGGAAGACATTGGACAAGTGGACCTCGATCACCGGAAGCTCCGCTACCGAGAGCGCGTCCATAATGGCGATGGAGGTATGCGTATAGGCACCCGCGTTCAGGATGATGCCGTCGTGCTCGCCCCGCGCCTGCTGGATCCAGGAGACCAGCTCGCCCTCCAGGTTGGACTGGCGGAAGTCGATCGCGATGTTCAGGGCTTCCGCCCGTTCCAGGCACAGCGCCTCGATGTCGTCGAGGGTTTCGGTCCCATAGATGGCCGGCTCACGCACGCCCAGCATGTTGAGGTTCGGGCCGTTGAGGACCAGGACTGAGGGCTCGATAGCCACGGTGCGGCTTTCCAGACTGCGGTTACGATGCCGCGTTTATAGCACGCGATGCCGGTAGGGCAATGCCCGTGGCTGGATGGCGGCAGGCGCGGACGGCGGGGTGCGGTGCACCTACGCCGCAACCTCCTGCCGCCGGCGTCCCGTCCCTTCCGCCGGCCTAATCCTCTTCCGGAGAACCGTGAAGCTCGCGCGCGCGGCTGTAGAGCCGGGAAAGCATGTCGTTGAGCCGGCAGTTCTCCTCCCCCGTCAGGGACCCCAGCAGGTTCGCCTGGAGATTGACGGCCAGCGGCACGATCTGGTCATGGATGCCGCGTCCCTTGGAAGTCAGCGTCAGGACCGAGCGGCGGCGGTCGAGTGCGTCGATGCCGCGGTCGACCAGCCCGTTGTCGACGGCGCGTGCGACGGCGCGGCTGACCTGCACCTTGTCCATCGCGGTCCGGTCGCAGACCGCATTGGCCGATAGCGGGCCGAAGCGGGCGAGTACCGCCATGATGCGCCACTCCGCCACCGTCAGGCCGAAACGCTGTTCGTACAGGCGCGCCAGCGTCCGGCTTACGAGGTTGGACAGCACGGAGAGGCGATAGGGCAGATAGTCTTCCAGCACCAGCGAGGAAGGGGGCGGCGAAGTCATCGGTTCGCGCTCGTCCATCTCAAGCCTTCCATCCGGGAGGCCTCCGTGCGCAATGCTCAGGTCGGCAGGATGAGCAGTCATGGGAAAATCCTTTGCCAAGGTTTCACCGGCAGCGGGCACGTGGTCAAAAAAGCCTTGGCATCCGTCTCCCAACCGGGAGAAAGGAGTCCGGATGCATCTGAAATTATTGCTCCTATATAACATTATGCCTCAAACTGCCGGCCAATTGAACATAATTGGCGTGGTTTCACGTGACATTCCGACAAAATCTTATCAAGCGGAGCCGGCTCCCGCTCTACGGACTACAACAGCCCGTAGCTGGCGAGATCACCGCGCAGGGTATCGGCGTCGACGAACCGGACGGCATGCATGCCGACGGCGCGGGCAGCCTCCACATTCCGCTCGACGTCGTCGATGAACAGGGTGTCCTCCGCGCGGAGATCGTGTTGGTCGAGCAGACGGCGGTAAATCGCCGCATCCGGCTTCAGCAATCCGACTTCACCGGAGACCACAATGCCGTCGAAGGCGTTCAGTTCCTCGAAGCGCCGACGGGCGCGGGCAAGCTTGTCCACGGAGAAATTGGTGATGCAGTAGACCGGAATTCCGGCACGCTTCAGTTCCCATAGAAGATCGGCGGTTCCCGGAATGGGGCCGGCAACCATCTCATCCCATTTCAGGTCATACGCGGCAATCAGTTCAGCCATTTCAGGGTGCCGGGCGGCGAGGTCTTCCACCGCCTCCTTCCAGGGACGTCCCGCGTCCTGCTGAAGATTCCAGTCCATCGTGCAGACGGTCTCGAGGAAATGCTCCATGGCGGTGGTATCTTCCGAGAACAGCTTGCGGTACAGGTATCGTGGGTTCCAGTCGATCAGCACACCGCCGATATCGAACACGACGATGCTGGGGTCGGCGAATCTCGGCATTGTGGAAACCCTTGTGGTAATGAGGGGTGCGACCGCGCGTTCAGGTGCGGCGGTGACGCGGATGGGGCATACCTAAACAAATGCGCGGGCGGGGGCCATCCCGTTAACGCGCGAGAGCGGAGTGTCGTGAATGAAACTTTTTGGTTATTACAGGTCGTCGGCAGCCTTCCGTGTCCGGATCGCATTGAACCTCAAGGGGATTCAGGTCGACCATCATTTCGTCCATCTCCGCAAGGGTGAGCAGTCGGCACCGGAATACGGCGCGTTGAACCCGCAGGGGCTCATCCCCCTCGTGCTCGACGGACCGCACGTCCTGACCCAGTCGCTCGCCATCATAGAGTACCTTGAGGAAACCCAGCCGGAGCCGGCTGTTCTGCCCAAGACTCCGCTGGAGCGCGCCCGTGTCCGGGCCATCGCGCAGTCCATCGCCAGCGACATCCATCCGCTGAACAATCTGCGGGTGCTGCGCTACCTCGTCGGTCCTCTCAAGGCATCGGACGAGGCCAAGAACGACTGGTACCGCCACTGGGTGGTCGAGGGCCTGACGGCTCTGGAACAGACGCTGACCCCGGCGGCGGGTACCGGAAAGTTCTGCCATGGCGACACGCCGACGCTCGCCGATATCTGCCTGGTTCCGCAGATCTACAACGCCGAGCGGGCCGATATCGACCTGTCGCCGTTCCCGCGGATCATGGCGGTCGTCGGCGCCTGCCGCGAACTTCGCGCCTTCCAGGATGCCGATCCGGCCAAGCAGGCGGACGCGGAGTAAGACTTCGCCCTGCCGAGCTGAAGAAAAGGCGCCGGACGGGAAGGTCCGGCGCCTTTTTCCGTTAACGGATGATTCGTCGGTGGACGGCGGTCAGCCGGCGCGGCCGGACGCGATCAGTTCCTTGAGCTTGTCCAGGCTGACCGCGCCGGGAACGATCTGGTCGCCTACCACGAAGGCCGGCGTGCCGCGAATGTTCAGTTCGCTGGCGAGGCGCAGGTTGCGCTGAAGCGCTTCGCTGATTTCCGGCGCCTGCATGTCTTTCTTCAACTGGTCCAGATCGAGCCCCGCCGACGTGGCGATCCGGAAGATCTTGTCGTCGTCGAGCTGGCCTCGATTCTCCATCAGCGCGACATGAAGCGCGTCGTACTTGCCCTGCTTCCGAGCGGCGAGAGCCGCGCGCGACGCGGTGATGGAGGCCGGTCCCAGGATGGGGAACTCCTTGTAGACCAGCCGGATCTTGGTATCGCTGTCGATCAGGCGGCGGACATCCGCATGGACGGCCTTGCAGTAGCCGCACTGGTAGTCGAAGAACTCCACCAGCGTCACGTCGCCCTTGGGGTTTCCCAGGACCGGCGAGGCCGGGTTCTTGAAAAGTTCGTCCTGACGCGAGACGAGCGCCTGGCGCTGGGCCTCCGCCTCCGCCGCTTCCTGCTTCTTCTGATAAGCATTCAGCGAGTCGATCAGGACTTCAGGATGGGCCATCAGGTAGTCCTTGACGATCTGCTCGATGGCTGCCTTGTCGGGCGTGCTCTGCTGCGCCGACGCTGGCGACAACGGCGCCGCGCAAGCGACGGCCAGTACGGCGGCAGCGGCGAAAGTACGGATCGAACGGGCGGGGCGCTGCATCTGGAGTCTCTCCGATAAAGGATGCCGGCACGATGTCAAAGCGGACGGCCGGCGGCAAGCCCCGGCTGGTGCCCGGCACGACAAATGACGCCGATGTGATCGAGGATGGCGGCGTCCGGCGTCAGCGCTTGGGCGGCCGGTCGGTCGCCGTCCGGATGTCCTGGGCACGAATCCAGCCCGGCGATCCGGTCGGCAACTCGTGCTCCGCCTTCTCCGCGTGGAAACGGGCGACGCCGCGGTCGCCGCGCGCCATCGCCTCCTCCGCCAGTGCGTAGGACAGCATGCCCTGCTGGTTCTGCCGGCCATAGACAGTCGCGATCAGCCGCCATGTGAAGGGCGTGCGAGGCTCCTCCTCGGCAGCGACCTTGAGGTTCCGGAGCGCTTCGTCCAGTACCCGGTCGTCGTTGGACTCGATCAGGGCATGGGCCAGCGAACTGCGCAGCAGGGCCGAGTCGGGCAGAAGTTCCACCGAGCGCCGGTACGGCGGGATCGCTTCGGCGACGCGGCTGTTCTCCAGCAAGACCTGACCTTTCAGCTCATGGAAGAAGGGGTTGTTCGGCTCCTCCTTGATCAACTGGTCGATCATGGGGAGCGCCTGCCTGATGTCGCCGCGCTGGTAGAGGGCTATCGCACGTCCATAGCGTGCCGGCAGTGCGGTATCGGATTCTCGGAAACGGTGGAGGGCGATCTGGGGCTGCACGAAACCCAGCAGCTTCGCGCGCATCCGTGCATGCATGTCGTCATAGCTGGCCGGCAACGGCTTGTCGGAGACCCTGGAATGCTCGACGTGGTAGCGCACGCTCTCGATGCGGTCGAGGGTCAGCGGATGGGTGCGGACGAAGGCGTCCTGCCTGTCGGTCGGGCGAAGGTCCTGGTTGCCAAGCTTTTCCAGGAAGTTCAGCAGCCCTCGTGCCGAGATGCCGGCCTGATCCATATAGCCGAGCGCTGCCTGATCGGCGGTGCTTTCCTGCGCCCTGCTATACGCCAGATAGGAGCGGCGCGCCATTTCCGTGCCGCCTCCCAGGATGGCGGCGCCGGCACCGGCCTCCCCGGTGGCGAGGGCGGCGCCGAGTCCGAGAAGCGCGCTGAGGATGGCCTGGGCCGAGGCACCTTCCATCGCTTCCTGTGAGCGGATCAGGTGGCCGCCGGCAATATGGCCTATTTCGTGGGCGATGACGCCGATCAGCTCGCCGGGGCTCTCGCTTTCCAGCAGCAGCCCGGTGTGGATGAACAGGTTCATGCCGCCGGCCACGAAGGCGTTCAGCGAGGCGTCCTTCACCAGCGCGATTTCGACGCTGTCGCCGTTGATGCCCGAGACTTCGAAGATTGGCTCCGCGTAAGTGCGGATGATATGTTCGATCTCGGCGTCACGGATGAACTGGAGGCGCCGCTGCTGCTGCTGCGCTTCCGCAGGTGCAGCCGACATACCCACCATTGCCACGGCTGCAAAAGCCACGGCCAGGATACGAACCTTGACCACCAGTTTCCGCGGTAAACGCAAAGCCATGCTTTCTCCCACACGCCGATTGCCGGCCAGTCGCCTAGCTTATACGCAAATCTGGCAACGGTTGGGCATTTTTACCATGGCCGCGGCAGCACTTGCCGGTTGCGCGTTCAATCAGCCGGTGCGAGTTGGAGCCCATCAGGTCAATGCCGGCATCGCCGCCGACGAGCCGCGCGCGGCTGCGATCGGCCGCGATATACTGTCGCAGGGCGGCAATGCGGTGGATGCCGCTACAGCCATGGCGCTGGCGATGTCCGTCACGCTGCCGACCCGCGTCGGCCTGGGCGGCGGCGGCGTCTGCGTCGTCCATGACGCGACCAGCAGCCAAACCCGCACGCTCGATTTCCTGCCGCATTCCGCTACCGGCAGCGACGACGCCGGTGTCGCGGTGCCCGGTCTGGTGCGCGGCATGGCCGCGCTGCATGCGGCCCACGGCAAGATGCGGTGGGAGCAGTTGATCGCTCCGGCGGAGGCAAAGGCGCGATTCGATACCCAGATCTCGCGGGCGCTGGCTCGCGACCTCCAGGTCTTCGGCGGCATCGCGGGTGAGGATCAGGCGGCCAAGGCCGTGTTCCTGCCGACCGGCGCCACCCCGCCGGCCGAAGGGCAGAGCCTTCAGCAGAACGATCTGGCTACTGTCCTGTCGCAGCTTCGGCAGCGCGGGGCCGGCGCCTTCTACAGCGGCCAGTTGGGCGAGAAGATCGCGGCCGGACTGGGGATCGATCCCGGGAAGCTGAGCGGCTATCAGGCGCAATGGCGGCAGACCGACGATGTGCAGCATGGCAACGACGTGATGCGTTTCGCCAGCGTGCCGCACGGTGCTCCGGCCGCCGGAGCGCTGCGGGACGCGACGTCAGCGCCGGATGGCCGGCGCAATGCCGGACTGATCAAGGCCCTGGAGAAGGTCGAACCGGAAGGGCCGCCGACCGCCGGTCTGGTCAGCTTCGACCAGTTCGGTCAGGCCGTCGCCTGCACCTTCTCGCTTGGCGGGCCGTTCGGTACCGGCAAGATGATTCCGGGCACCGGGATCATGCAGGCGAAGGCGACCGGAGCGCGGGGCGTCGGCGGTCCGGCCATCATGGTCAACCCAAGCCTCAACCACCCGCTGTTCGCTGGCAACGCCGGGTTGATCGGTGTCGGCGTGGGCGAGGAAGGGGCGGGCGCCGCACCGGCGGCACTCGTCAATGTCGCCCTGAGAGTGCTGGAGCAGGGCATGAGCGCTCAGGAAGCCGTTGCGGCTCCCCGGCTGGCACCCGATCCCGCCGGCGGCACGCTGATCGAGGAAACCGCCGAACGTTCCGCCGCGGGTGTCGAGGGCGAGATCTACAGCGTGCAGGCTCTTGGACGGGTCAATCTGGTCAGCTGCAAGGTCGACCGCAGCACCGGAGGCAGGTCCTGCGCCGCCGCTACCGATCCTCGCGGATTCGGCCTCGCCTATACCATCGACTAGGACGGCTTGGGAACGGGGAGCCTTGGCGAGCGCCAAGGCTTTCCGAAGTTCGGTTCAGGTTTACTGTTTTAATGTCAGGTCAGGCTATGTCTCTGAAAGTCGCCAAACGGGGCGCGATCTCCCCGTTCATCGTCATGGAAGTCATGCGGGCCGCGGCGGAGCGCGAAGCCGCTGGCGGCGACGTGCTTCATCTGGAGGTCGGGCAGCCATCCTCCAGAGCGCCGGCAGCCGTGATCGCGGCGGCGAAACGGGCTCTCGACGGCGACCGTCTTGGTTACACCGACGCCCTCGGCATTCCGCCGCTGCGTGCCGCGATCTCCCGATTCTATCATGACCGCTACGGTATCGTGGTGCCGGAGCGAAGGGTCGTGGTCACGACCGGTTCATCCGCCGGCTTTCTGCTGGGTTTCCTGGCGGCATTCGAACCCGGCGACCGGGTGGCGATGGCGGCCCCCAGCTATCCGGCTTACCGTAACATCCTGACCGCGCTGGGCGTGACGCCGGTGGAAATGCTGGCCGGCCCGGAGTCGCGCTTTCAGCCGACCGTCGAACACCTGGAGAACCTGGGGCATCCGGTCGAAGGACTGATCATCGCCAGCCCGTCCAACCCGGCCGGGACCATGCTTCGGGCGGACGAATTGCGGCGGCTGGCCGCTTACTGCCAGCAGAAGGGTATCCGGCTGGTCTCCGACGAAATCTACCATGGCATCAGCTATGAGGAGACGGCGGCCTCGGCACTGGCGGTGACGGAGCAGGCGCTGGTGATAAACAGCTTCTCCAAATACTTCTCGATGACGGGATGGCGCTTGGGCTGGATGGTGGTGCCCGACGATCTGTTGCGATCCATCGAATGCCTCAGCCAGAACCTGTTCATCTCTCCGCCGAGCTTGTCCCAGCATGCCGCCTGCGCCGCGTTCGACTGCACGGAGGAATTGGACGCCAATGTCGAGCGCTATGCGCAGAATCGGGCGCTGTTGCTGGAAGAGCTTCCGAAAGCCGGTTTCGACAGCCTGGCCCCGGCCGATGGCGCCTTCTACATCTATGCCGACATATCGGCGATGACGGACGACAGCGAAGCCTTCTGCCGGCGCATGCTGGTGGAAACCGGCATCGCAGCCACTCCGGGAGTGGATTTCGACCCGCAGCGCGGCCATCACTTCATGCGGTTCTCCTTCGCCGGGGCGACCGCCGATATGGCCGAAGCGGCAAGGCGGCTGAAGACTTGGCGCAGTACCGGCGGCATGTGATTTTGATTAAGAGAGTCGGGTAGTTCCGGCTCGTCGAGATCGTGCTTGTCGGGCTGAAGAGGCCCGACATCGACATCATAACCCAGCCACGCTCGACACCAGATATGAGCTTAATACCGGGAGCCGAAGAGTTTGACCGGTGGTCGGCAAGTGTTGGGCCACGGCCCAACCTACGAAGCAGGAGCCTGTAGGTTGGGCCGTGGCCCAACAAACACCTTCCACACAGGTCGATGTACTCGGCTCCTGGTATAAGGAGAAGCCGGGGTCATAGCCCCGGCTTCTCCTTACCTCAACCCTACGTCAGCCGGCGATCAGCCCCGGCTCCACCAGCCGCGGCGCGGCGGAGCTGCAGGCTGGCTCTCCGAATCTTCCTGATTCTCCGCAGCAGGTTCCGCAGCCTGCTCCGACTCCGGCGGCAGGTCCGGTTCCGGGGCCGGCTCGACCGGGCCGGGAGCTACGTCCATGAACAGGTCGTCGCCGGCGCTCGGCTCCTGAGGCAGCGGCGCCGGGACCGGCTCGGGAATCTGCTCCGACGGAGCGGGTTCCGCAGGCGCCGGTTCGGCCGCGACCGGGGCAGGGGCTGCCTCGGCTGCGGGCTCGACGACCTTCTTCTTGCGCGGCGCACGCTTGGCCTTCGGCTTGGCCGCAGGAGCCTCAGGTGCCGGTTCGGCTACGACCGGGGCAGGGGCTGCCTCGGCTGCGGGCTCGACCACCTTCTTCTTGCGCGGCGCACGCTTGGCCTTCGGCTTGGCCGGAGGAACCTCGGGTGCGGCTTCCGGAGCGGTCACTTCCGCGACGACGTCCGCCGGAATGGCCGGCTCGCCGACCGTGACGGGTTCGATCGACGCTGGTTCGATCGACGCTGGTTCGATCGTCTCAGCCGCGGCCGGCAGGGGTTCGGGTTCGGGCACAGGCGCCGGTTCCGGTGCTGGCACCGGTCTCGCTTCCAGTTTCTCTACCTGAGTCGGCTGCTGAGCGACCGGCTCGGGCTGCGATTCGGGCTGAGGTTCTGCCGGCGTGTGCAGCGGCGGCAGGTCGAGGTCCTCGAACGGATCGCCGAGATCGTCGATATAGACGGGAACGTTGACCGGTTCGGCAGCCGCAGGAGGGGCCTCGGATGCAGGCTCCACCGCGACCGGTGCAGGCTGGCCATCCTCCGACGGCTGCTCGCCGTCCTCGGCGTAGCCATTGTCGAACTCGCCGTCCAGCCGGCCGCGACCGCGCCTGCGTCCACCGCGCTTGCCGCGGCGGCGCTTCTTGCGGAGACCGTTGGCGTCGGTTTCGAACGCCTGGCCGTTCTCACCCTCTTCGCCTTCGTCACCTTCCTCGCCATCATCCTCGAAGGATGCATCGGCTTCGATCTGTTCGGGCGTAAGGTCCTCGCTGCCCTCTTCGGCCTGATCCTCGGAGGTTTCGTCCCGGTCTTCCTCGCCCTGCTCGTCGGTCCGGGCTTCCGGACGGTCGTCGAAACGGCGGCGGCGGCGCGACCGGCGGCGGCGGCGGTCGCCGCGTTCGTCCGTCTGTTCCGACGTGGCTGTAGCTGCGGCAACCGGAGCGGCAGGTTCGGCAACCTCCGCAACGGGTTCCGGCACGTCTTCGGCATCGTCTTCCTCGGCCTCCGCCTCGCGTTCGAGCAGGCGGTCGGTCTCGGCGAAGATCCGTTCGGTGTTGATGATCGGCGAGATCTCCTCGCCGGCCTGACGCGCCTTGATCCGCTCCAGACGGTATTCCGGCGGGATCAGCGTGTCGTCGCCGAACAGGAAGACGCGGAAACTATAGCGGCGCTCGATATCGGCGAGGGCGTCGCGCTTCTGGTTGAGGATATACAGCGCAATTTTGGTCGCGACATGGACCGTGATCTCGCTGGAGCGCTTGCGGATGCCTTCTTCCTCGATCGCCCGCAGGACATAGAGGGCGGCGGACTCGATCGAGCGGATCATGCCGGTGCCGGCGCAGTGCGGGCACTTCTCGAAGTTGGTTTCCATCAGGCTGGGGCGCAGCCGCTGACGCGACAGTTCCAGCAGTCCGAAGGGGGAGATGCGGCCGACCTGGATGCGCGCCCGATCGTTCTTCATCGCCTCCTTGATGCGGCGCTCAACCGACGCGTTGTTGCGCGCGTCTTCCATATCGATGAAGTCGATGACGATCAGACCGGCAAGGTCGCGCAGGCGGAGCTGGCGGGCGATCTCGTCGGCGGCTTCCAGGTTGGTCTTGTGCGCAGTCTCCTCGATGTTCCTTTCGCGGGTCGAGCGCCCGGAATTGACATCGATGGCGACCAGAGCTTCGGTCTGGTTGATGACGATGTAGCCGCCCGACTTCAATTGGCAGACGGGGCTATGGATCGCATCGATCTGCGTTTCCACCTGATAGCGGAAGAACAGCGGGATCGTCTCGTCGCGGTAAAGCTGGACCTTGCGGGTGTGGCTCGGCATCAGCATGTGCATGAAGTCGCGGGCGACGCGGAATCCGTTCTCGCCCTCGACATGCACTTCGTCGATGTCGTTGGTGTAGAGGTCGCGGATCGAGCGCTTGATCAGGTTGGCTTCTTCATAGATCAGCGCCGGCGCGCTCGACTGGAGCGTCAGGTCGCGGATGCTGTCCCACAGCCTGAGCAGGTATTCCAGGTCGCGCTTGATCTCCGGCTTCGTCCGCTCCATCCCCGCCGTGCGCAGGATGACCGCCATGCCTTCCGGGATGTCGAGATCCGACATCATTTCCTTCAGGCGCTTGCGGTCCTGCGGGTTGGTGATCTTGCGGGAAATGCCGCCACCCCGCCCGGTGTTGGGCATCAGGACGCAATAGCGGCCGGGCAGCGACAGGTATGTCGTCAACGCCGCACCCTTGTTGCCGCGCTCTTCCTTGACGACCTGGACCAGCAGGATCTGCCGGCGCTTGATGACTTCCTGGATCTTGTAGCTGCGCAGCGGACGCGGACGCCGGCGCTGGGCGTCGTCCGCCTCGTCGCCGCCGAGGTCGTCCACCGATCCGCCTTCGGCCTCGTTCCGGCTGCGGTCCGCGCGGCGGTGGCGGCGCGAGCCGTCGTCTTCATGGTCGTTCTCGGTATTCTCGCGGTCCTCGACGCTGTCGGACCGGTGCCGCCCGCCCTCGATAGAGGCGTCTTCGCTTACGGCCGGTTCGGTTCCGGCACCCAGCTCGGCGGCCGGTGCGGCCGGCGCTGATCCGGGCACCGGATGGATGACGGCCTCCACCGGGGCATCGAAGCGCGGCGCATCGTAGGAGGGGTGGCCCGCGTCGCTGTCCGACGGTTCGTAAGGTTCGCTCCGCTCGTCCCGCGGCAGGTTGGCGGGCTGATAGGTCGTCGGCTTGTCGCCGCCGTCACCGTTCTCGTCCGGACCGGCGTTCCCGCCATTGTCCTGGCCATCATCCTGATTGCCGCTGTCCTGAGCCGCTCCATCCTGGGATTGGGGCTCCTCCGGAGGGTTGGCTTCCGGTGCCGGCTCGTCGGGGGCGAACCAATCCAAGGGAACGTCGCCGATGTCGGGCTGGGGAGCCGGCTCGTGGTAGGGAGCCTGTCCGGCGGGGCCGCTCTCGTAAGGCGGCTGTTCGCCAGCGCCGGGGATGCCGGCTTGCGGCTCTTCGGCTACCGGCTCGTTCTGCTGGCCGGGCCGGTCTTGGCCGGAGTGCGACCCTGCGCCGCCGTTGTCGTCGCCGCGCGGGCCGCCCCGGAAGGAGCGGCGCTGGTTGCGGCCGGGGCGGGGATCGCCCATCTCCACATCGCCGCCGGCGCTTTCCTCGCGCTCTTCCAGGTCGCGTTCCTGGGCGAGCAGCGCTTCGCGGTCGGCGACCGGAATGCGGTAGTAATCGGGGTGGATTTCGGAGAAGGCCAGGAAACCATGACGGTTGCCGCCATATTCGACGAAGGCCGCCTGGAGCGAAGGCTCCACCCGCGTGACCTTGGCGAGATATATGTTGCCTTTTAACTGCTTCTTGCTGGCGATTTCGAAGTCGAGTTCGTCCAACTTGTTACCATTGACCACGACAACCCGAGTCTCCTCGGCATGTGTCGCGTCAATCAGCATGCGCTTTGCCATATGTTTACCCCATGACGCCGCCGGGCCCCCGCGCGACGAACGGGTGGCGGCGCGTCATCGTAAAAAGCGAAGCGTTCGATGCCGGCTCGACCTTGTCGTCTAACGGCGCTTTCCACAGCAGCCAGGACGGGTAGAGCATCATGCACCGGACTCCAGCCTTTCGGGGCTGAAGCCAGCTTCAAGGTTTTTCCTTCAACCGCATATTCCGTAAGCGTCACCCAACCGGTGCGCTGCCAGAAAAAAACCAAACGCGGCAGCGCGTTACCCGAGAGCGACGCCGCCGTTCCCAAAACGGGATTGGCGGAATGCGGTATGTCGCACCCCTACCATAATAGGGGGCGGGACTTTCCTCAATGATAGAATTGTCGTCGTCCGATCAAGGACCCTCAACCGTGATTACGCCGGGGAGGGGGCGGGGAGGGGCAGGAGGAGGGAGGGGGACCGCGATGTCCGCAAATGACGCTGAATCTCATCAACACGCTTGAACACTTTGATTCTCCTGGAGTATAGCTATCACAAAGTTTATCGATCGGCCCCTTTCGGAGAGCTACGCTGCGCGCGCTGTCCATGATCCTGGCGGTATTCACCCTCGTCGCGGCGCTGGCGTGGCCTGCGGCTGCGCGCCCCACGGTGGTCGACGTCAGGCTGGGCGTGCACCCGGACAAGACCCGCTTCGTGATGGAAGTGACTGATCCGGTCGATTTCCGGGTCTTCACGCTGCCGGATCCCTACCGCGTCGTCGTCGATTTTCCCGAAATGACCTGGAACGACCAGGCCAACCAGTCGAGCGGCACCGCGGGATCGGTCCTGAACTACCGCTATGCGCCGTATCGGCCCGGAACGATGCGCCTGGTGCTGGAGGTCGCCGGTCCCGTACGTGTCCGCGAAGCCTTCATGCTGCCGCCGCGAGACGGCAAGCAGCCGCGCTTCGTGCTGGACATCGAGCCTGTCAGCGCCGCTGTCTTCGCGTCAGAGTTGGGCAGAACCCAAGGTACTCACGTGGCGGAACAGACGCCCGGCTCGACGTACACGCTGCCTGTCGCTACCGGAGCCGCCGTCGTCAGCCGGGCCGTGCCGTCATTGCCCGAGTCGCCGATGGATACGGTCGCGGTCACGATGTCGCCGGTGACGGCGGCGGTGATCCCGCCGCAGATGCCGCCGGGGCTCCGTTCCGGACCCGACGACGGCTCCGCGTCCTCCACGACGCTGACGGCGCTGGGCGCCGTGCCGCTCCCGCCGAAACGTCCGGGATCGAGGACGGATGCGCGGCGGGTGGTCGTTCTCGATCCAGGGCATGGCGGCGTCGATCCCGGCGCCGTCAGCGTGACGGGCGCTTTCGAGAAGGACCTGACGCTGGCGATGGCCCGAGTCGTCAGGGACCAGCTCACCGCCACCGGGCGGTACCGCGTCGTGATGACCCGGGACAGCGACGTCTTCCTGCGTCTACGCGACCGGGTCGCCAAGGCGCGCGAAGCGGGCGCCGAGCTGTTCATCTCGCTCCACGCCGACTCGATCGGCAGCAGCGACGTGCGCGGCCTGTCGGTCTATTCCTTGTCGGAGAACGCGTCCGACCGGGAAGCGGCGACTCTGGCGGCGCGGGAGAACCGGGCCGATGCGCTGGACGGCATCAACCTGACGGCCGAAAACGACGAAGTCGTGAACATCCTGATCAGCCTCGCCCAGCGCGACACGATGAACCAGTCGCGCCGCTTCGCGAACATGCTGGTCGACGAGATGGGGCGGCAGACCCGGCTGGTGCCCCGCCCGCACCGTTCGGCCGGCTTCGCCGTCCTGACGGCCCCGGATATCCCGTCGGTGCTGGTCGAACTGGGGTATCTCTCCAGTCCGCAGGACGCGAAGTTGCTGGGGCAGACGGAACACCGCGGACGAATGGCGCGTTCAATCCTTCGGAGCATCGACGGGTATTTTGCCGCAAGGACTGGCATCAGCCGGTCATGACCTCAACATAGCCGCATTCGATCTGCTAGACTGCCGGCTGGACTTGATGACGGCAGATGGACAACTGCAACTGAGCGGCGGCAAGCAGGCGCTGGCCAGGGTCGAAACTCGCGGTGACGGACGGGCTACGTCCGGGCGCTGTTATTTCTCGTGGAATACTGATGCGAATTTTTCTTGGGATACTGTCAGCGCTTCTGCTCATCGTCGTGGTGGCCGCCGGTGGTGCCGTGTTCGCGATCCATCATTTCAGCCAGGGCTTGCCGGAGTATGCCCAGCTTGCCGACTACCAGCCACCCACGGTGACCAGGGTGCATGCCGGCGACGGCCGTGTGCTGGCGGAGTTCGCGACCGAGCGCCGGGTGTTCATCCCGATCGAGGCGATGCCGAAGCGCGTGATCCGCAGCTTCATCTCCGCCGAGGATCAGAACTTCTACAGCCATCGCGGCGTTGATTTCGGCGCCGTGCTGCGCGCCATCGTGGTCAATGTCGAGAACGTCGCGACGGGCCGACGGATGCTCGGCGCTTCCGGCATCACCCAGCAGGTCGCCAAGAATTTTCTGCTGACCAACGAAGTTTCGTTCGAACGCAAGATCAAGGAAGCCATCCTGGCCTTCCGGATGGAACAGACCTTCAGCAAGGACCGCATCCTCGAGCTGTACCTGAACGAAATATTCCTCGGCAACCGCTCCTACGGCGTCGCGGCTGCCGGCCTGAACTACTTCAACAAGCCGCTGGACGAGCTGACGATCGCGGAGACTGCCTATCTGGCGGCGCTTCCGAAGGCGCCCAACAACTATCACCCGGTCCGTCAGCACGATGCGGCGGTCGCTCGGCGCAACTGGGTGATCGGGCGCATGCACGAGGACGGCTACATCACGGCGGAGGAGGCGGAACAGGCCAGGGCCGAACCGCTGGAGGTGCGCCGCCGCGAAGAGACCGACTACGTCACGGCCGACTATTTCGCCGAGGAAGTGCGCCGCCAGCTCTCCTCCCGGTTCGGCGAGCAGCAGCTTTACGAGGGCGGATACTCCGTCCGTACGACCGTCGATCCCAAGCTTCAGGACGTGGCGACCAAGAGCCTGCGCGACGGGCTGGTCGCCTATGACCGCCGTCACGGCTGGCGCGGTCCGGTGGCGAAGCTGGAAAGCTTCGACAACTGGTCCAAGCAGCTCGCCGAAACGACCGTCCCCGCCGGCGGCGAGATCTGGCAGCTCGCCACCGTGCTGGAGGTAAGCTCCGATCGTGCCGAAATCGGCATCGCCGACGGCGGCCGGGGCCGCATCCCGCTGGCGGAGGTGAAGTGGGCGCGCAAGTGGATCGAAGGCGAGCGCCTGGGGCCGGAGGTCAAGCAGGTCGGCGACGTGCTCGCCAAGGGCGACGTCATCCTGGTCGAGCCGGTCGCGAAGGACGCCAAGGGCAAGGAGCTTCCGGCCGGGACCTTCGGCCTGCGCCAGATCCCCGCCGCCCAGGGCGGTCTGGTCGCCATGGACCCCCATACCGGGCGCGTCCTGGCCATGAGCGGCGGCTTCAGTTCCAAGATCAGCGTCTTCAACCGTGCGACCCAGGCGATGCGTCAGCCCGGTTCCTCGTTCAAGCCCTTCGTCTATATGGCGGCGCTGGACAACGGCTTCACACCGTCGACCCTGGTGATGGACGCTCCCTTCGCGATCCAGCCGGGGCCGGGACAGCCGCTGTGGCGTCCTCAGAACTACTCCGAGGACTTTCTCGGCCCGACGACGTTACGAGTCGGCATGGAAAAGTCCCGGAACGTCATGACGGTCAGGCTGGCGAACAGCGTCGGCATGGACAAGGTCGTCGATTACGCCAAGCGGTTCGGCATCGCCGACAAGCTTCAGCCCGTCCTGTCGATGTCGCTGGGCGCCGGTGAAACCACTGTGCTGAAGATAACCACAGCTTATTCGATGATCGTCAACGGCGGCAAGAAGGTGGTGCCGACCTTTATCGACCGGGTTCAGGACCATACCGGCAAGACGGTGTTCAAGCACGACATGCGGCCCTGCGACGGCTGCTCCGGCGTCTCGTGGTCGCCGGATATGGCGGTGCCGGACGTGCCCGATGCGCGGGAAACGGTGATCGATCCCCGGACCGCCTATCAGATGGTTTCCATCCTGGAAGGCGTGGTTCAGCGGGGCACCGCCAAGGCGGTGTCGTCCATCGGCAAGCCGCTGGCAGGCAAGACCGGCACGACCAACGACGCGAACGACGCCTGGTTCGTCGGGTTCTCGCCCGATCTGGCCGTGGGGCTCTATATCGGCTTCGACCAGCCCCGGCCGCTCGGCGGCAAGGAGACCGGCGGATCGATTTCGGCGCCGGTCTTCAAGGACTTCATGTCGGTGGCGCTGAAGAACGAACCCGCGACCCCGTTCCGCATGCCGCCCGGCATCCGTCTGGTCCGGGTCGACGCCGCGACCGGGCAGCTGGCCGAGCCGGGTCAGCGAAACGCGATCTGGGAAGCCTTCAAGCCCGGGACCGAACCGCAGCCGGGCGAACATTTCGTGCTGGACGGCAGCGACGTGGCATCCGGCGGAATCCCCAGCGGCGGCTATCTCCAGCCGCCCGGCAGCGTGCCGCCGCTTGGACAGGGGAGCGGGCCGCAGGAACCGGCATCGTCGGGGACGGGCGGGCTCTACTGACGGGCGGGCTCTACTGACGGGCGAGCGGCGGACAAGGGCCGGCCAAGCCGGCCGGCGCCAGCGATTGGGTCTTGGCGTCAGGACCGGCAGGGTCTAAGTAAGCGTCATCGAACCGACATCCCTGAAACTTAGCGACGAGGAGGCCCGCCATGCGAGCCGAGATCGAAGCAGCCGCTGAAGCGATCCGAGAGTCGCTGGCGCTGCTGAGGAGGCACCTTTGACTGGGAAAATGCAGTCAGGCGCCTCGACGAACTGAACGCCATTTCCGAAGATCCCAACCTTTGGAACGATAGTGAACGCGCGCAGACGGTGATGCGCGAGCGCACCCATCTGGATACTTCCGTCAACGGCTACCGCGCGCTCGAACGCGAGCTGAGCGACAGCATCGAGCTGATCGAGATGGGCGAGGCCGAAGGCGACGACACCGTCGTCAAGGACGCCGAGAACACCCTGCTGGCGCTGAAGGACAAGGCTGCCAAGCTGGAACTGGAAAGCCTGTTGTCCGGTGAGGCCGACGCCAACGACTGCTATGTCGAAGTCAACGCCGGTGCCGGCGGCACCGAGGCCCAGGATTGGGCCGAGATGCTGCTGCGGATGTATCTGCGCTGGGCGGAGGCCCACGGCTACAAGACCGAGTGGCTCGAAGAGAGCGCCGGCGAAGAAGCCGGGATCAAGTCCGCCACGGTCCAGATCAAGGGCCACAACGCCTATGGCTGGCTGAAGACGGAGGCCGGCGTGCATCGTCTTGTCCGCATCAGCCCCTATGACAGTCAGGCGCGTCGCCATACCAGCTTCGCCAGCGTGGCAGTCAGCCCGGTGATCGACGATAAGATCGCGATCGAGGTGCTGGACAAGGACCTTCGCATCGACACCTACCGGGCGTCCGGTGCCGGCGGTCAGCACATCAACAAGACCGACTCCGCGGTCCGCATCACGCATATTCCGACCAATATCGTGGTGCAGTGCCAGCAGGAGCGGTCGCAGCACAAGAACCGGGCCAAGGCCTTCGACATGCTCCGCGCCCGTTTGTATGAGGCGGAGCTGAAGAAGCGCGAGGACGCGGCGGCGGCTTTGGAGGCCACCAAGTCGGATATCGGATGGGGGCACCAAATTCGATCCTACGTGTTGCAGCCCTACCAGATGGTCAAGGATCTTCGGACCGGTGTCGAAACCAGCCAGAGCGGTGCCGTGCTGGATGGCGATATCGACGAGTTCCTGGCTGCCGCCCTGGCCCAGCGGATCAAGGGGCAGGGGGACAGCGAAGCGGCATGACGGTATGCCAACCGGAAATGAGGTGTCTCGAATGAAGGGTATGGGCTTGTGTGCCGGCGCGATGTTGCTGGCACTTACGGCGGGTGGTCCGGCATGGGCCGCCTGTGCGACGACCCAAACCCCCATGGTGGAGGGGATACAGCGCGAACTGGCCGTAAACGGCTTCGACCCCGGTGGAATCGACGGCCGTTTCGGACCGAAGACGTCGGAGGCGATCCGGAATTATCAGCGGGCAGCCAGGCTGCCCGTCACCGGTTGCCCCAGCCAGGAACTGCTCGACCATGTCAGCTTCCACCTTCCCAAGGTGTTTGCGCGCTCACGGCCGGCGACGCCGACGCCCGAAACCGAGGTTCAGGAAGGCCTGACCATGCGCGGCTTCTATGTCGGAGCCGTGGATGGCCGCATCGGCTCCCGTACCCGCGATGCCATCCGTCAGTACCAGCGGGAAGCCGATCTGCCCGTCGACGGTCAGGTCACGCCGGAACTGGCGCAACGTTTGCGGGACGATCATACGGTCAAAGCGCGGTAGAAGGCCCGATCGAAGATGCTGGCACCCTTAGGTTACAGATAAATTGCCGCACCGTTGCCGGATAGACATCTAAACCCGGTCCATGTCATTCAAAAGCGTACTAAGTGACAGGTTGCCCGACAGTTCCAATCGAGGGACGGGGCAGCCGGTCCGGAGCTTTTGGATGCCAGACCAGAACATCTACAACGATGCCTTGTTCTTTGAAGGTTATAGCAAGCTGCGGTGGAGCGAAACCGGCTTGAACAAGGTGATGGAAGAGCCCGCGATCCGTTCGCTGATGCCCGGTCTCAAGGGCAAGCGGGTGCTCGATCTCGGGTGTGGCTTCGGTCACGTGGCGCGCTATGTCCGCAAGATGGGAGCGGCCGACGTGCTTGCCGTCGACATATCCGACCGGATGATCGAGGCGGCCCGGCAAGCGAGCGACGATCCCGCGATCCTGTATGCGGTGACGGCCATGCAGGATATCGAACCGATGCCGGGTCGATTCGACCTCATCGTCAGCAGCATGGCGCTTCACTACATCGACGACTATGCCGGCGTCGTCGCGGTGATGGCGGAGTCGCTTACCGCCGGCGGCAGCTTCCTGTTCTCGATCGAGCATCCGATCTTCACATCGCTCCTCCAGGGCTGGGTGGTCGACAGTGCCGGCAAACGGCTTCACTGGCCGGTGGACCGTTATCATGAGGAATCCGAACGGCACTACACTTGGTTCGTCGATAACGTGCGGAAGTACCACCGCACAGTCGCGACCTATCTCAATACCTTGACGGACAACGGTCTGACGATCCGCCGCGTCCTGGAACCGGAAGCGCAGCCCGAATTCCTGGCTGAACGTCCGGCATTGACCGACGAAAGCCGCCGCCCGCCACTGCTGGTGGTGAGCGCCCAGAAGTTTGGATGACGTTGACCACCGGCTGTCGCGGGCGTAATGCTAGGTGCGGACACGATGGAGCGGGGAACTAGCGATGCATGAGGATCGTAGCAGGCGGGATGTCCTGAAGCTGGCGGGTGGCTCCCTGCTCGGGCTGGCAGTCCTTAGCCTCGCCAGACCGGCATCGGCGTTTCGTTTCGATCCGGCCGAGGATTACACCGGCGTTATCGAGGACAGCTGCGGCGCCGCCAACAAGGTCCACCGCGACATGGTGGCGGAAGTCGAGCGCAGGCTCGGCATCAGCCTTTCGGACGATCAGGCTCGGGAGCTTATCGCGTCGGTCCAGTGTCCCTATTGCGGATGCTCGATCCTCAAGGGAGTAGCGGACGCCGGTCAGGCCGCTTTTTAAGCCGATGCCGCCGGCCGTCCCAATATCTTTTGTGGCGAACTTTTCCTAATCGGGTTAATCCTTGTGCGGTGTTGGGTCTGTCGGCGTTTCCAAGCCCGGACCCAGGGCAAACCGTAACAAGGGAATGCTATGAGCAGCGAGATCCGCACGTTCAAGATTCGTGATGCCGCCGTGCATGAGGACGAACTGGCGCTGGGGGAATTCCTGCGTACCGTCGATGTCGCCAGGATCGAAACCACATATGCCGGCGACGCGTGGCACATCCTGGTGATGTTCGAAGAGCTTCGCAAGCGGGAGGAAACCGCGCAGATCCAGAGTGCTATCGTTGCGGCGCTCAACCACTGGCGGGCTCAGGCCGCAGCTGCCCACAACATCGACCGCGAAAGCATAATGCCGAGTTCCGCCGTGCAGGAGATCGCCCGCTACGCTCCGACGACGGAAATCGAACTGACCGTGGTCGGCAGCGCGCTCGGCATCGATACCTCGGTATTCGGAGCGGCGATCGTCCAGGTGGTCCGGCAGACCCTGGAAGAGCTGACCAGCTAGACCGGCTGGCTGGACCGGCCAGATTGGACCTGACGCCGCCGGGCCCGGCGGGGTATGCTGATGGCGCAATATAGGTCCCATCAGCAAACCGGCGGGGAGGTTGAAATCATGCGTATAGGCATCGCGGCGCTCGGCGTCTGCGCGTTACTGGCATCTTCCCCTGCGGTCGCCCAATCTTCCGAGGCTCCCGACCGCCGTGAGCCCAGCGGGACCGAGCTGACCCTGGAGGGATTGACCAAGCTTATGCTCGGACTCCAGCGGATGGTGGAAGAACTTCCACGCTACAATCTGCCGGAGATCAAGGAGAACGGCGACATCATCGTGCGCCGGGCCGATCCGCTTGAAAAGCCTGGACAGCCGATGCCGCCCGGGGTGCCTCTGGCACCCGGAAACGGCGTCGACCTGTAGCTGGGAGGGAGCAGCAGACTTCAGCCCCCGAGCAAGGCGCCTAGGGAATGCAGCGGCTTGTGGGCGTCGCACAGGATCTTGAACACCGCCAGGATCGGCACCGCCATCAGCGCACCGGGAATGCCCCAGAGCCATCCCCAGAACAGGATCGTCAGGAACACGGCGATCGGGTTCAGCGTCAGCCTGTGGCCAACGATCATGGGAGTGACGATGTTGCCCTCGATCGCGGTCACCGCCAGGAAGGACAGCGGCGGCAGGACGATCTGAAGCAGGCCGTCGAAGGTCAGGGCCGAGACGAGCGCGATGATGGTCAGGCTGGCCGCGGCGCCAAGATACGGGATGAAGTTCAGCAGACCGGCCAGGACGCCCCATAGGCCCGGGTTAGGCATGCCGAAAGCCGTCATCAGCCCGGCGGTGACGAGGCCCAGGGCGGTGTTGATCAGGGTGACGGTGGCCAGATAGGCCGCGATGTTCTTCTGCACAGTGCCGGCAATGGTCGCATAGTGGATGCGGTCTTCCAGGTTGGTCATCGTGCCCATCAGCTGCTCCAGCATGCTGCGGCCACGGGCCAGGAAGAAGAACAGCAGCACCAGAACGACGAACAACTGCGCCAGGATCACCTGCGTCTGGGTCAGCGCCTGTTCCGCCAGACTGGGGCCGCGCACCACGACAGCCTGAGCCTCGTCGTCGGCGGCGGCCGCCATCTGCTCGATCTGGTGGGAAGCCCTGCGGGCGCTCTCCACCGACTCCCGCAGGTCGCCCAGCTTCAACTCCAACTGGTTCATAACAACGGGAGCCCGCTTGATCCAGACCGTCGCCGGTTCGGTCAAGCTGAAGGCGGCGCCTGCAAGGCCCAATAGCAGAAGCACCACCAGGACGGCGGCGCTCAACGACTCCGGGACGTGTAGGCGGCGCAGGCCCTTGACGACGGGGCGAAGCAGAAGGCTGAGCAGCAGCGCCAGGAAGATCGGCAACAGCAGGTCTCTCGCCAGAAATAGAGTATACAGCACCCCAAGGCTGAACAGCCCGACAATGGCGACCCGCTCCGCTTTGCCGCGGCCATTGATGGCCGGGGCGCCGTCGGGGCTCGGTCCGGTAAGCCGCGGACGGCCTTCAAGGTGGGGAGCGGCTATGTTGCTGGTCATGCGACTGTAACGCTTGTTCAGCCCCGATGGTTCGCCGGCGCCGCGCGGTCAGTTGGCTTTCGGACGGTCAGTCGCCTTTCGGATGGCGGCGCTGCTCGAATTTCCGGAAGGCACGGAAGGTAAGGGGCACCAGCGAAACGATCAGGACGATGCGGACGATGTGGTGGGTCGAGACGAACGCCGCATCCACGCCCAGCGCCAGCGCCACGAGGCTCATCTCCGCGAGGCCGCCGGGGGAGAACGCCAGCACCAGGGCCGGCAGGGGAATCCCGGTGATCCAGTGAAGGACCAGCGAAAACGCCATCGTGACGACCAGCAGCATCGCCGTCAGGGCCGAAGCGATCGCCAGGGTATGAGCGATGCGGCTGACGCGGACACCGGAGAAACGGCTGCCGAGGGCCGCTCCCACGACGACCTGGGCGGCCGCGATCAGGATGCCGGGCGGCTTGCCGGTCGTCAGTCCGCCCAGGTGGATGGCTGCGCTGACCAGCATCGGCCCCAGCAGCATATAGGCGGGCAGGCGCAGCCAGCGGCCGACGACGGCTCCCAGCGCACAGGAGGCCAGCAGGGCCAGATCGATCGGGGGCACGTCTGCCAGGGCCGGCCCCAGAGGGCCCCGGCTTGCGGGGTCGTAACCCTGGAACATCTGGAAGAAGACAGGGACGGTCATGACCACCAGCATCACGCGGGCGCTGTGCGCGACCGAAATCGTCCTGTCGTCGCCGCCCATGGCTGATCCGACCAGCACCATCTCGTTCAACCCGCCGGGAGTGGCCGTGAAGAACGCGGTGACCGGATCGTAGCGTGCGACCTTGCGGAGAAAAACGATCCCGAGCGCCGCAGACAGGACGATGTAGAAGGCGAGACCGGCCAGACTGATCGCCCATTCGCCGAGACGGTCGGCGATATGCGGCGTGAAGGCGCTTCCCAGCATGATGCCCAGGATCATGATCATGCCCGAACGGAGACCGCCGGGGACCTGGATCGGCAGGCCGCTCATGGAGGCCGCTGTGCAGAACACCATCGACCCGATCATCCAGGCCAGCGGCAACTGGAACCAGGAGAACACGGCTCCGCCGAGGGTGCCGAGCAGCAGGGTAAACGCCAGCATAGGGGGATTTAGCCGGCGGACGGCAGCCCGCCAGGGTTTTTCAGGAGGTGTGCTCATCGGACGGTCAGCTTACGATACGGCCCAGCCGGACGGCCGTCTGACCGCGCCGCAGCCGGCGCGACGGCATGATCAGCACGCAGTTGTCATAAGGGGTCCGTATTTCGCTGCTGTCGTCCCGGGCGATCAGGGTGCCCTTGCGGCTGATGATCTCCATGCCGACATAGTCGGCCTCATAGACCAGATCGGAGCCCTTCATCGTGACCGCATCGGTGATCTCGATCACCTTCTGCTCCGGCCGCGGCTCCCGCTTCAGGTGGGGGGCCGCGAAGTCCGGATCGACGGTGCCGGTTGCGAGCAGGAACCGCAGAGTTGTCTCTATCGCCACGGATGCCGCGTCCCGCTCCCAATGCTGGCCGCACTCGGCCAGAAGGGCGGTCTTGCTCCCGGCGGGATCGGCGAAGCCCGCATAGTCGAGCAGCCGGCGGCCGGAGGCATGGCCGCTGTCGCTGACGATCCATTCCGGCACTCCGACCGCTTGAGCCAGTTGCCGCCCGCGCTCCGTCACGCCGCACAGCACCAGCGGCGGCGTCGCGTGCTGCATCGAGTGCAGGTCGAGCAGCAGGTCGGCGGTATCGTAGACCGGACGCAAGGTCCGGGCGCGGATCAGTTCGACCGAGTTCCGGGGGCCTTCCAGCACCTGCGGAGACCAGACCCGGTTGAAGTCCTCGTCGACGAAACGGGATGCGCCAGGACGTGCCGGATCGAAGCACCGATAGGCCGCAACATTGGCGAAACACAGCGTCAGCCGCCCACGCACCGGCCTGACGCCGTGGCGGAACAGGAAGTCGAGCGCGATGGCGCCGCACAGTTCGTTGCCATGGGTAAGGGCATTGACCAGTACATGCGGACCGTCTTTACCGCTGTCGAACGTCGTGACGAAATCGACCCCCGTATTGCCGGATCTGTAAGCGGTTATATCCGGCGGCTTCAGTTCGATCCGATAAGCGGTTTCAGTCAAGGGTATCGTTCCCCAAAGTGTTGGCTCGCTGGCCCGAACGCGGCGCCTACAGGACTATAGGCTTTCCGCCGCCATGGACAAACCGGTACGGTGCCGGACGGTGCAGATATGCGTCGGGTGTGTTACACGGCGCATCTTCGTGCATGGGCACCTTGCGATAAGTTTCCATCGACGGTTCCGGATAGCCGGGCTATACCGGAGCGTGTCACAATTTTGAAATTCGGCAGTGGAGCCGCCTGGAACGGCAGGAAACGTTCCCGGCAGACGGAGTGCTTATGAGCTTTGTGATCGAAGATGTTCTGGTCCGTGACGATCCGCAAGGTCGGCCCGTTCCTCTGGTCCTCGATTCACCGCATAGCGGCAACGTCTATCCGCGCGACTTCGGCTTCGTCTGTCCGTTCAGGGCACTCCGGCAGGCGGAGGACACCCATGTCGACGAGCTGATCGCAATGGCACCGGAGCATGGCGCCACCGTGATCAGCGCGCTTTTCCCGCGCAGCTATATCGACGTCAACCGGGCCATCGACGATATCGAGCCGGAACTGCTGGCATCTCCCTGGCCCGAACCGATCCACCCAAGCGAGAAGAGCTTCGCCGGCATGGGGCTGGTCCGCCGCCTGTGCCGGCCCGGCATGCCGATGTACGACGGGCGGCTGAGCGTCGCCCAGGTGGCGTGGCGGATCGATCGCTACTACCGCCCCTATCATGAGCAGGTCGGCACCGCGATCGACCGGCTCTTTGGCCAATTCGGGACGGTCTATCACCTCAACTGCCATTCCATGCCTACTTTCGGCAGGGACCCGTCGGCCCGTGCCGATTTCATCCTGGGCGACCGCGACGGCACGACTTGCGATCCCGACTTCACCCGCTACGTTGCTGGGTTCCTGAAAAGCTTGGGCTATAGGGTGAAGCTCAACGACCCCTACAAGGGCGTCGAACTGGTCCGTCGCTACTCCGATCCGAAGCGCGGGCTGCACAGCCTGCAACTGGAAATCCATCGTGGCCTCTACATGAACGAGGACACGCTGGAGAAGCATGACGGTTTCGGCAGTCTTCAGGCGCATTTGACGGCCTTGATCGGCCGGCTCGCCACCTATGCCCGCGATGCCGGGAAGCTGGATGCCGCCGAATAGGGCAGCCGATCCGACCAATGCCCCATTGCGCCCCAGTACCGCTCACCGGATAAACGGGCGGTTTGCTCCGATGCCGCTCCGGGTTCCGTGATGCCGACGCCTTTCCGCTTCCCGTTCTATGCCTTGCTGCCGTTGTTCATGGCTGTGTTGCCGTCCTGCGCCATGACGGGCAGCTCCGCCGACGACGAAGCACCTGCGCCGACGACCGAACTGGCGCGCGAAGGCCCGTTCCAGGTCGTGTGCATGGACGATGACAATCATGAGGTGACTAGCTACGGCCCCCTGTTCCGCGTCCTGCGCGACAACGGGCGAGAGGTCCGCTGGCAGTACGAAATGGAAGCGGGGCTGACCTTTATCGGGCGCTTCGACGATCTGCTGACCTGCGAATGGCAGGACCGGCGGCTGGAGCGGCGCAGGCTCGCCCTTCCCCGGAAATAAGCCAGCGTCGAGCCAACCTAAGGTGCGAACTGCTCCTTCAGGATGCGTTCTTCAAGGTTGTGCTCCGGGTCGAACAGGAGCGTCAGGGAAACGCTGCGGTCTTCCCGGATCTCGACCCTGGCGACGTCGCGGACTTCGGTGAAATCGCCGACCGCGCTGACAGGCCGCTTGGCGCTTTCCAGAACTTCGAAGACGATGCAGGCTGATTGCGGCAGCAGCGCGCCGCGCCAGCGGCGGGGGCGGAAGGCGCTGATCGGTGTCAGCGCCATGATGCTTGACCCCAGCGGCAGGATCGGGCCGTGGGCGGACAGGTTGTAGGCGGTGCTGCCGGCGGGGGTCGCGACAAGGCATCCGTCGCAGATCAGTTCGGGCAGGCGGACGACGCCGTCCACCGTGATGCGCAGCTTGGCGGCCTGCCGAGTTTCCCGCAGAAGCGAAACCTCGTTGATCGCCAAGCCCTCTATCCGCTCCCCGTCGACGCGCGTGGCGCACATGCGAAGCGGATGGAGCGTCACCTTTTGGGCGCGGTTGACGCGGTCGAGCAGCCCGTCCTCGCTGAACTCGTTCAGCAGGAACCCGACCGAGCCGCGGTTCATCCCATAGACCGGGACCGGGCGCGACAGGGTACGGTGCAGCGTCTCCAGCAGGAAGCCGTCGCCGCCCAGGGCGACCACCACCTCCGCCCGGTCGAGCGGCGTATTGCCGTAACGATGCGCCAGCCGCACCTGCGCGTTCCGGGCTTCGTTGGTATCGGCAGCGACGAAGGCAACCAAGGGGTGGTCCACCGGCATATCTCTCATGGTGCTCGTCTGTCGTTGCGGGAGCGCGTCGCCGGCAGAGGTGTTTCCTCAGCCGCCGGTAACGCTCATGTGCCTGGGAACGGGGGCCGATTTGCTGCGGCGGTCGATGATGAAGTCGTGGCCCTTCGGCTTGCGCCCGATCGCTTCATGGATGCGATCGATCAGCAAGCTGTCGTCGTCGCTCATCCGCACGGGTGTCCGGAGATCCGCCGCGTCTTCCTGGCCCAGGCACATGAACAGCGTACCTGTGCAAGTCAGCCGGACGCGGTTGCAGCTTTCGCAGAAGTTATGGGTCAGCGGCGTGATGAAGCCGATCCGGCGGCCGGTTTCCTTGACCTCGACATAGCGGGCAGGACCGCCTGTGTTGTAGTCGATCTCGTTGAGCGTCCAGCGCTCCGCCAGCCTGGATCGCACCAGCGACAGTGGCAGGTACTGGTCCAGCCGGGTTTCACCGCCGATGTCGCCCATCGGCATGACCTCGATGAAGGTCAGGTCGAAGCCCTCGTCGCCGCACCAGGCGACCAGCCGGTCGAACTCGTCGTCGTTGACGCCCTTCAGCGCCACGCAGTTGATCTTGACGGCAAGGCCCGCTTCGCGCGCCGCCTTCAACCCGGCGAGCACCTTGTCGAGCTTGCCCCAGCGCGTGATCGCCTCGAACTTGTGCGGGTCGAGCGTGTCGATGCTGACATTGATGCGCCGGACCCCGGCGGCGTAAAGCTCGGTCGCGTAGCGCTCGAGCTGGCTGCCGTTGGTGGTCAGCGTCAGCTCCTTCAAGGCGCCGCTGTCCAGATGGCGGCCTAGCGAGCGTATCAGGTTCATGATGCCCTTGCGGACCAGCGGCTCGCCGCCGGTCAGGCGAAGCTTGCTGACGCCGAGCCCGATGAAGGCGCTGCAGATGCGGTCCAGTTCCTCCAGCGTCAGCACTTCCGCCTTGGGTAGGAAAGTCATATCCTCCGCCATGCAGTAGACGCAGCGGAAGTCGCAACGGTCCGTCACCGAAACGCGCAGGTAGCTGACGCTGCGGCCGAATGGATCGACGATGGGAGAGAGTTTCGGCAAGTCGGAATTAGTAGCGGTCGCTGTGCTGCTCATGGTGTCCTGTTTTCCTCTCCCCCGCATTGCGGCCCGCCTTTTCGTGGGCTTGACCATCCTTGGATTCGTATCTTAGCAGGATAGATCATGGATGCCTGCAATTTCATCCTTGGAGGTCCCGTCGTAAGGGTGCATGACGTTTCCACATGGCGGGATTTTTGGAAAAGCGCCCTGAACGTCCAGGTTATGACCGTTCAAACTATGTCCGTTCAGATATAGCGATCGGAAAGCGGTCCGTAAACCAGCGCTCTGGTGTTCATTGGTCTAGGTCGATCATGAATTGAGCCTTCCGGGGGCGGCTTGCGAGCATAAGGAGATATTCGATGAGAAAGTTCCTGATCGGCATCGCAGTTGTCGTCGTGGTCTTGGTCGGGGCCGCGATAGCCGTTCCGTTCCTTGTTCCGGTTGAACAGTACAAGGGTCGAATCGAAGCTGAAGTAACGGAACGCACGGGACGCGCCTTCCGCATCGAAGGGCCGGTTTCGCTGTCGCTGCTGCCTAAGCTGGCGGTCGAACTGAACCAGGTATCCTTCGCCGGCCCGCCGGGCGCCCGGTCGGCCGAAATGGCCCGGCTGGGAAAGCTGGAACTCGAATTGAAGATCCTGCCGCTGCTGAGCGGCAAGGTCGAACTGGACAAGCTGGTCCTGCGGGAGCCGCACATAGCGCTGGAGGTTGATGCCCAGGGCCGTCCCAACTGGGTGCTGGAAAACCAGACTGCACAGGCTCCCGCCGAACCTGCTCCGGCTCCGTCGGAACCCTCCGGCCAATCCGGTGATCGGCAGGCCGGGAGCCTGCCCGAACTCAGCTTCGGCGAGGTCGAGCTTGTCGACGGCAAAGTCAGCTACTTCGACGCGCGCAGCGGCGCCGCATACGAAGCAGATCGCGTCAACGTCGAGGTGCTGGCTCCCGATCTGGAGCGGCCGGCGGAAATCAAGGGCAAGCTGGTCTTCCGGGATCGTCCCGTCACGATCGACAGCCGCATCGACAATCCTCGCGGTCTGGTCGAAACCGGCGCTTCGAAGCTGGCCGCCGCCGTCGCGGGGGACCTGATCTCCGTCAGGTTCGACGGGGAACTGGCGAACGGGCAGGGCGGTCCGGGGGCCCGCGGTGCCCTGGACCTGGGCATGCCGGCGCTGCGCGAGCTGGTGACATGGGCAACCGGCGCCGATCCAGGCGCGCTGCCGATCCAGAACGCATCCCTGACCGGAAGGCTGGAGGCGAACGGCCAGCGGGTGGATCTTACCGGCGGCACCTATAAGGCCGGCGACCTCGAGGCCACCGGCAATGTCGGGTTGGGGCTCGCCGGGCCGCGTCCCAAGATAGACGCCGTACTCAGTCTGGCGCGCCTGCATCTGGACCAGTACCTAAACAAGCCGGGTGGCGCCGGGGCACAGCCGGCACAAGGCGCTCAGCAGCCCCCAGCCCAGCCGGCTACGCCCAAGCCGCAGCAAGACGGCTGGAGCACCGAACCGATCGATCTCTCCGCACTGCGCAAGCTCGATGCCGACATCAAGCTGGCGCTCGCCGGGCTGACCGTCAAAGGCGTCGATGTCGGGGCGTCCGACATAGCCGTGCTGCTGAACGACGGCAGGCTGAAGACCACGATGGGCGAAACTGCCCTGTTCGACGGTACGATCTCCGGTCAGGTGACCGCCGATGCCGCAGCGGCTGTTCCGGCGGTCGGCATCGATTTTCGGATCAACGGCGTGCAGGCGGAGCCGGTGCTGACCCGTTTCGCGGAATTCGACAAGCTGGCGGGAACCGCCCGCGCCGTGGCGTCCCTCAAGGCTACCGGTGCGAGCCAGCGCGCCTTGGTCGAGGCGCTGAACGGGCAGGGGTCCATAACGTTCACCAATGGCGCCATCAAGGGCATCAATCTCGCCGCAATGGTCCGCAACGTCGGTGCGGCCTTCCAGGGGCAAGCCGTCGGCAATGAGCCGCAGCAGACCGACTTCGCCGAACTGGGCGGCACCTTTACGATCCAGAACGGCGTCGTCCAGAACAACGACCTGCGCCTTCTGGCGCCGCTGCTGCGCCTGGACGGCGCCGGCACGGTGTCGCTGCCGCCGAAGACGATCGATTACCGGCTTCAGCCGCGGCTGGCCGCGACCATCGAGGGGCAGGGCGGCAAGCAGGATGTCCAGGGACTTACCGTCCCGGTCCTGATCCGGGGCAGCCTGACCAGCCCGAGCTTCGCTCCCGACGTGGCCGGACTGGCGGAGGAGCTGATCCGCAATCCCGACGCGGCCCGTCAGCAACTTGAAGCCTTGAAAGGGAAAACGCCGAAAGATGCGGTCAAGGGTCTGATCGAAGGACTGAGCGGCGGCGGCAATCAGCCCCCCAACCAGGGCGCCAGCGATCCGGCACAGCAATTGAAAGGGCTGTTCGGACGCTGACTTCCCAGTCAGCTCGATCCGTCGGCTCAATTTCGGAGAAGCGCTGTCAAATGATAGCCGCCTTGATGGCCCTTCTGGCCTGCCAGGTCGCGGGTGAACTCGTGGCCCGGCTGCTCGGGCTGCCGATTCCCGGACCCGTGATCGGCACCATCCTGATGTTCGCGCTGTTGCTGGCGCGGGGGAAGGTCCCCGGCGCCTTGCGAGATGTCGCGCGCGGGTTGCTGACCAATCTGTCGCTGCTGTTCGTACCGGCGGGTGTCGGCATCGTCCAGCATCTCGACCGTATCCGGGGCGAGTGGGTCGGCATCCTTGCAGCCTTGGTCGGCAGCACCGTCCTGACGATGCTGGTCGCCGTCTTCGTGTTCCGCCTGGTGTCCCGCCTGAGCGGTGCCGACCGGGAGGACGCATGATCCCCATCCCGCCTGTGATCGAGGACGTCTGGGTCTATCTCAGCACCACGCCGCTGCTTTGGCTGACCGCGACCCTCGCGGCCTTTTTGGCCGGCCAGTGGCTGTTCGAGCGCTCGGGCCGCCGTCCGCTGGTCAACCCCGTCGCCATCGCGGTGGTGCTTTTGATCGTGCTGCTCAAGGCGACCGGAACGACATACCAGACCTATTTCGACGGCGCTCAGTTCGTCCATTTCCTGCTGGGACCGGCAACCGTCGCCCTGGCGGTCCCGCTGCACCAGAACTTCGGCGCCGTCCGGCGCGCGGCGCTGCCGATGCTGGCGGCTTTGCTGGCCGGGTCCGTGACGGCGGTCGTTTCCGCTGTTGCGATCGCCCTGGCGTTTGGCGTCAGCTTGGAAACGATGCGGTCGCTGGCGCCCAAGTCGGTCACGACGCCGATCGCCATGGGCATCGCGGAGAAGATCGGCGGCATTCCTTCGTTGACGGCCGTCATGGTCATCATCACCGGCATCATCGGCGCCATGACCGTCACGCCGTTGATGAACCTGCTCCGCGTCGGCGACTGGCGTGCGCGCGGCTTCGCCGCCGGTGTCGCGTCCCACGGGATCGGCACCGCTCGCGCCTTCCAGGTCAACGAGGTCGCCGGGACCTTCGCCGGGATCGCCATGGCCCTCAACGGCATCGCGACGGCGATCATGGCGCCGCTGCTGATAAGCCTGCTCGGCTAAGGCGAATTTATGCTGCAAGCCCGCCCGATTTGACGTCAAACTGAGGAGGCGAAGGTGCCGGGAAGGCACCGCTGGGAAAAGGGGGAGGGGACCGCATGGACAATCCCGAAGGTCGGATCATGGCGCCTTCACCGGCGCCCCTGGTCGTCGTCCTCGATGGCGGTTTCGGCAGCTACGACGCGGAACGCCGGGTGCTGGAACCCCTGGGCGCCACGCTGGTCGAGCGCAGTTGCCGGGGCGACCGTGACTTGATCCATGCCGCCCTTCGCCCGGCCGACGCGGTCCTGGTCCGGGAATGCGCGCTGGACCGGACCGCCTTCGACGCGATGGAGAAATGCCGCGTCGTCGTGCGCTACGGCGTCGCCCTTGACAACATTGACGTCGAGGCGGCGACGGCGCGTGGCATTCCGGTGGCCAACGTCCCCGAATTCGGCATCGACGAGGTCAGCAACCATGCCCTCGGTCTTCTGCTGGCTGTCGCCCGACGTATCCCTGCGCGCGATCGCGACGTGCGCGCCGGCCGCTGGAACGTCGCCCGGGCCGAACCGATGCACAGGCTTGCCGGCGGTACCCTGGGGCTGGTCGGCTACGGCCGCATCGGGGCGGCGTTCCACCGCAAGGCCGTGGTCCTGGGGTTCGCCCGGACGCTGGTCCACGATCCTGTCCTGACACAAGCGCCCGACGGCGCCGAACTGGCGCCGCTAGGGCGGCTCTGCCTTGAGTCCGACGTGATATCCCTTCATGCCAGTCTCAGCATCTCCACCCGCCACCTGATCAGCCGTGCGCTGATTGGTCTCATGAAGCCCAGCGCGATCCTGATCAATACTGCGCGCGGCGGACTGGTGGACGAGGCGGCTCTGGTCGAGGCTCTGGCTGAGCGGCGGCTGTTCGGGGCCGGACTGGATGTTTTCGAACGGGAGCCGCCGGGGGCGGACAATCTGCTGATGACGGTGCCCGGCGTGGTCGTGACCGACCATACGGCTTGGTATTCCGAGCAATCGGTGGCGGATCTTCAACGGGAGGCGGCGGAGGAAATCGCTCGCGTCTTCAGCGGGCAGCCACCGCTCAATTGGGTCAACCGGTGGCCGGTGAGTTGAGCAAAGCCACGATCGGTCGGGTCACCGCCCCATGCCGGCATTTAGGGGAACTATCTTGACGGCAAACGACGTGGCGGACAAGACCGGGACTGGCGCAAGCACAGGCGATGCGGACAGAGCGGGCGCACTGTCCACGGACCTGGAGGTCGTCGATCATCTGCTGAACGCGATGATGGCTCAGGTTACCGGCGGGGTATCTCCTGCCGCCGTCGCCTCCGCCTGGATCGACTGGGGCCTTCATCTGGCTTCGTCGCCGGCCAAGCAGGTGGCGCTTACGCAGCAGGCGCTCAGCAGTGTTTTCAACTGGAACGATTATTTCCTAAAAGCCGCGATGTGGTGGCACCCGGCTCCGGTCGCCCGGCCGGAGCCGGGCGACCATCGCTTTTCCGCGCGACAGTGGGATTTCTGGCCCTTCAACTCCTTTGCTCAGGGTTTTCTGCTGACGCAGCAATGGTGGGATGCGGCGACGACCGGTATTCCAGGTCTCAGCAGGCGGCATGAAAGCCAGGTGAAGTTCATGGCGCGGCAGTGGCTTGACCGCCGCGCACCGTCCAACTTCCTGCCGACCAACCCGGAAGTGCTGGCCTGCACCGTCGCGGAGGCTGGAGAGAACCTGGTGCGGGGTGCCCGCAACCTGATCGAGGACGTCCAGCACCAGATGCGCGGACAGGCGCCGGTAGGGACGGAAGCGTGGCGCGTCGGCCGCGACATCGCGGTTACGCCGGGTCGGGTGGTCTTCCGCAACCACCTGATCGAACTGATCCGGTACGATCCCGCAACCGCCGAGGTGAAGGCTGAGCCGGTGCTGATCGTCCCGGCCTGGATCATGAAGTACTACATACTCGACCTGTCGCCGGAAAACTCGCTGGTCCGCTATCTGGTGGCGCAGGGGCATACGGTCTTCATGGTGTCGTGGCGCAACCCGACGGAGGAGGATCGCGACCTCGGCATGGACGACTACCGCCGGCACGGCGTCATGGCGGCGCTCGACGCCATGTCGTCCGCCATGCCGGAGCGGAGGATCAATGCCTGCGGCTATTGCCTGGGCGGCACCCTGCTGTCGATCGCGGCGGCGGCCATGGCGCGCGACGGCGACGGCAGGCTGGCATCGGTCACCCTGCTGGCCGCTCAGACCGACTTCACCGAAGCCGGCGAACTGATGGTCTTCATCGACGACAGCCAGCTGGCCTATATGGAACACATGATGTGGGTTAAGGGCTATCTGGAAACCGGCCAGATGTCCGGCGCCTTCCAGCTCCTCCGGTCCAACGACCTGATCTGGTCGCGGCAGGTCGAGCAATACCTCAAGGGACGGCGCGAACCCGCCAGCGACCTGACCGCCTGGAACGCCGACCAGACCCGCATGCCCTATCGCATGCATTCCGAGTATCTTCGGCGCCTGTTCCTGGAAAACAAGCTGATGGGCGGGCGCTTCATGGTGGACGGCAAGCCGGTGTCGCTGAGCGACATCCGAGCTCCGATATTTGCCGTTGGGACGACCCGCGACCACATCGCACCCTGGAAGTCGGTCTACAAGATCAACCTCCCGGCCGATGCCGAAGTGACCTTCGTGCTGACTTCCGGCGGCCATAACGCCGGCATCGTCAGCGAACCCGGGCATCGGGGACGCAGCTATCAGGTGGGGACCCGCCAGCCGGAGGACCGCTACGTCGATCCCGATGCCTGGGCGGCCGCGACGCCGCGCATCGACGGATCATGGTGGCCGGAGTGGTCGAAGTGGCTGTCCGGCAAGTCCAGCGCGCTACCGGTGGCTCCTCCCGCCGGCGGTCCCGACCTCGGTCCGGCGCCGGGCAGTTACGTGTTTCAGGCCTGAACGGCGATATCGTTCGGGGACGGTATTGCCATCGGGAGACAGCATCCTGATCTCTAAGGGCAGGCGGGCTGGCAGGCGGGCCGTTAGGGCCCGTTCTTCGGAGATCGGAAAGCCATGAAGACGAAGTTCCCGGCGATGGTGGCCGGCGCCGCGTTCGGCGCCCTCGTCATCCTCGGCGCTACGACAGGGCAGGCGGCGGCTGGGGATTACCGTGACGGGGGTCACCGTTATGGAGGCCGCGGTGATTTCCATTGGGACGACCGCTACCACGGCCATGACCGCTACTGGGGCCGCCGCGATTGGTACGGTCCGCGCTGGTATGGACCGCCGCGCTATCGCGGCCCCCAAATCCGGCTCTACGTTCCGCCTCCGGTCGTCTATTATCCGCCTTATCCCGTCTATCCCGCTCCGGTACCGCCGCCGGTCGTACAACTCAGTTCATGCCAGCAGACGGTCGGCAACGGATTGATAGAGCGCTACGGACCGGGCTCGCTCGTCTTTTCCGGTGACGCCTCCGAGGGAACGGTGACGCTCGACCGCCAATCCTTCAACTATCGCTGCGCAGGCGGCCAGGTGAACATCTGGTAGTACCAAAAGGCCGAAGAGTTCGATCGGTCTGGAGCGTTAGATGTCGGGCTGAAGAGGCCCGACCTACAAAAATACGCTGGCGTAGGTCGGGCCTCTTCAGCCCGACATCTTTGCCGGAACTCACCGGTCAATCTCAAAGGCAACTTGTATAACACCGCCGGCAAAGGCGAAATTCTCGGCACGGAGGACCGAACCGCTCCGTTAGGTGATGCGGACCGCCACATACGAACCCGGTGCATCCTCGATTACCGGCAGGCCGCCGGTACCGGGAATGCGGGCCTCGACCTTGCCGCCGCCGTGTTTTTGAAGCCACTTGAACCACTCCGGCCACCAGGAGCCCGGCGACTGCTTGGCGGCTTCCAGCCACGCGTCGGGGGTTTTGGGCAGCTTGGTGTTGGTCCAATAGCAGTATTTGTCGGCGGCGGGAGGATTGACCACGCCGGCGATGTGGCCTGACGCCGAGAGCACGAACTTGACCGGCCCGTTGAAGATCTGCGTCGCCGCGTAGGTCGATTTCCACGGCGCGATATGGTCCTCGCGGGTGGACAGCATGAATGTGGGCGTCTTGATCAGCCGGAGGTCGATCGGCTGGTCCTTCAGCGAGATGCCGCCGGGCTGGGCCAGAAGGTTCTTCTGATACATGTTGCGCAGGTAGAAGCTGTGCATCCGCGCCGGCATGCGAGTCGAATCCGAGTTCCAGTACAGCAGGTCGAACGGGAACGGATCCTTGCCCAGAAGGTAGTTGTTGACGACGAACGACCAGATCAGGTCGTTGGCGCGCAGCATGTTGAAGCTGGCCGCCATGGTGCTGCCGTCCAGGTAGCCCTTCTCGTTCATCTTCTCTTCGAGCATCTGCAACTGCTCTTCGTCGATGAACACAGACAATTCGCCGGCTTCGGAGAAGTCGGTCATCGTCGTGAAGAAGGTGGCGCTGGTGATCCGCTCGTCGCCCTTGGCCGCCATATAGGCCAGCGTCGAGGCGAGCAGCGTACCGCCCAGGCAGTAGCCTATCGCGTTGACTTCCGGCTGGCCGGTGGCGAGCTGGATCTGGTCCAGGGCCGCCAGCGTCCCTTCCGCCATGTAGTCCTCGAAGCTCTTGGCCGACAGTTCCTCGTCCGGATTGACCCACGACACCATGAAGACGGTGATGCCCTGGTCGACCGCCCACTTGATGAAGGAGTTCTTCGGCCGCAGATCGAGGATGTAGTACTTGTTGATCCATGGCGGCACGATCATCAGCGGCCGGCGCAGCACCTGCCCGGTCGTCGGGGAGTACTGGATCAGCTGCATCAGGTCGTTCTGGAAGACGACCTTGCCGGGCGTCGACGCGATGTTCTTGCCGACCTGGAAGGCGTCGTAATCGGTCATCCGGATGCTGAGCTGGCCCTTACCACGCTCCAGGTCGTCCAGCAGGTGCTCCAGCCCCCTGACAAGGTTCTCGCCGCCCGACTCCATGGTGGCGCGCAGCACCTCAGGGTTGGTCATCACGAAGTTGCTCGGCGCCATCGCGTCGACGAACTGCCGGGTGTAGAAGTCCACCTTCATCGCCGACTTGTCGTCCATCCCGTCGACTTCGCGCACGCTCGCCTGAAGGAAGCGGGCGGTCAGCAGGTAGGATTGCTTGATGAAGTCGAAGACCGTGTTCTCGTCCCAGGCGCTGTCCTTGAAGCGGCGGTCTTCCTTGGAGGGGATGATCACCGGCTCGGCTTCCTGCCCCATCAGGCGCTGGGTCGTCCGCTGCCACAGCGTCATGTAGTCGTACCAGAGCGACATCTGAGCCTGTACGAGCTTGACCGGATCGGCCATGATCCGCGTCGTCATCTCGAGAAAGGCATTGCCGATATGCAGCGGGTCGGCCGAAGCATTGGCGTGGCCGTCGCTGGCCTGCCGCGCGAGGAATTCTGTCACCAGGTGCTGGCTGTGCTCGGCGATCCGGGCCATCGCCCGGCTTAACTCGACCGGATCAGGAAACTTCACGTCGGGGCCTTGCGTTTCGGCCATGTTTTCGGTCCTCTACGACTTATCGATACTGGCGTTCCGCCCCTGCCGCTTGGCGCATATGTCGAACGCGGGAATGCCGGGCTTGATGGACTGCGCACTTTGATACAACATCGGCGTAATTTTTTCAGCGCCGTGATGCGCGGGCGGCCCGATGTAGCCGGATCGGCCCGCGCCCAATCGACGCACGGGGATACAAAAATCCACCGTCAAGGGAGACTATGCCGGCTATGGGTGACAAAAACGATAAAACGGCACCAAAATGATGGCCGCAGGAATGATTCGTCGCACTGTGCGGCAATCTATGATCATTTTGACGATGACCATGGGTTTGGCCGGTTGTGCGGATAGCCCGGCTCTGGATCTGCTCGGCGGCGGGGCCGGACTGCCGCCCGAGGGGGCGGACCAGGGACTCATCCGCCGGGCTACGGACGAAGACAAGACCTGGCCCAACCTTGCCAGCGTACCGCCCCGGCCGACCGTCTTCAGCAAGCCGGCGGAAAGGCAGGCTCTGATGGACCGACTCAGGATCGAGCGCGGCGAGGACGTGGCGGCCGGCGCCGATCTGGATGCCCGCGCCCCGGTGGCTCCGGCCCGGCAGGCGCCGCCCTCGCTGCCGCCGATGGGAACCGACGTGCCGCCGCCGGTCGGCGCCATCCAGATCCCCAGCGCTCCCCCGGATCTTCAGCAGAGCGGCATTCAGTGACGTTTTGCCCGTTCCTGGCGGGCAATCCGGCGTATCCTTATCTTTAGGGTACTCGGGCTGCCGAAAAATCTCGATTCCGGCGCGGCGGAGCGGTACATACTGGCTCCCCGCTCCGATCCGGCCGATCGCCGTGTCGGCGTGGGCGGAGCGCATTTTTGAGAAGCGCCTGTATCTCCAGGTTTTGGGGCACCCATGACGGATAGCGAATTCCACCGAATCAAAAGATTGCCGCCGTACGTGTTCGCGGAAGTGAACGCCATGAAGGCGCGAGCCCGAGCCGCAGGCGAAGACATCATCGATTTCGGCATGGGCAACCCCGACCTGCCGACTCCCCAGCACATCGTCGACAAGCTGGTCGAGGCGGTGCAGGATCCCAAGACCCATCGCTATTCCAACTCGCGCGGCATTCCCGGCCTGCGGCGGGCGATCTGCTCCTATTACAAGAAGCGTTTCAACGTGACGCTCGATCCGGAGAGCGAGGCGATCGTCACGATCGGGTCGAAGGAAGGTCTGGCCAATCTGGCGCAGGCGATCACCAGCCCCGGCGACATCATGCTGGTGCCCAATCCCAGCTATCCGATCCACCCCTTCGGCTTCATCCTGGCCGGCGCCTCCATCCGCCACCTGCCGATCGGGCAGGGGCACAGCTTCCTGGAATCGCTGGAGCGGGCGGTCAAGCACAGCGTGCCGAAGCCGCTGGCGGTCGTCCTGAACTACCCGTCCAACCCGACGGCCGAGGTGGTGGACCTGGACTTCTACCGTCCGATCGTGGAGTTCTGCCTTAAGCACGGCATCTATATCCTGTCGGATCTGGCCTATTCCGAGATCTATTTCGACGACGTTCCGCCGCCGTCGATCCTGGAGATCCCGGAAGCCCGCGAGATCGCGGTCGAGTTCACGTCGATGAGCAAGACCTATTCGATGCCGGGCTGGCGCATCGGCTTCGCCACCGGCAACAAGAAGCTGATCACGGCGCTGGCGCGGATCAAATCCTACCTCGACTACGGCGCCTTCACGCCGATCCAGGTCGCCGCCGCGGCGGCGCTCAACGGTCCGCAGGACTGCGTCGCCGAGGCCCGCGCCATCTATAAGGCACGCCGCGACGTGCTGATCGAGGGTCTGGCCGCCGCCGGTTGGCAGGTTCCCAGCCCGCCCGCCAGCATGTTCGCCTGGGCGCCGATCCCGCCGCAGTTCGCCCATCTCGGCAGCCTGGAGTTCAGTAAGCTGCTGCTTCAGGAAGCCAAGGTCGCGGTGGCTCCCGGCATCGGCTTCGGCGAATACGGCGACGGGCATGTCCGTCTGGCGCTGGTCGAGAACCAGCACCGCATCCGGCAGGCCTGCCGCAACATCCGCCAGTTCTTCCAGGAAGCCGGCATCGCGCCGGCAACCACCGTGCGCCGTGCGCCGGTCGCCTCCAAACAGCGGGCGGCATCGTGAAGACGCCGCTCAGGATAGGCATCGCCGGACTCGGCACCGTAGGGGCCGGCGTCCTCAAGGTGCTGGAGACGCACGCCGACCTGCTGGAAATGCGCAGCGGCCAGCGGATCGTGGTGACGGCCGTAAGCGCCCGCTCGCGCAGCCGCGACCGCGGGGTCGATCTCAGCACCGTGCGCTGGTACGAGGACGCGGTAGCCCTCGCCTCCGACCCTGACGTGGATGTCGTGGTCGAGTTGATCGGCGGGTCCGAGGGCATCGCCCGCGACCTGGTCGTGACCGCGCTGGAGAACGGCAAGCACGTCGTTACCGCCAACAAGGCCCTGCTGGCCCATCACGGCAACGAACTGGCTGCCCTGGCCGAGCGCAGGGGTGTCGCCCTTGCCCTGGAAGCGGCGGTCGCCGGCGGCATTCCGGTCATCAAGGGCCTGCGCGAGGGCCTTGCCGCCAATGCGATCAAGGAAGTCCACGGCATCCTGAACGGCACCTGCAACTACATCCTGACGGAGATGCGGGAAACCGGACGGGAGTTCGGCGACGTGCTGGCCGAAGCCCAGAAGCTGGGCTATGCCGAGTCCGATCCCAGCTTCGACATCGACGGCGTCGATGCGGCCCATAAGCTGGCGATCCTGACCTCGGTCGCTTTCGGCTGCCCGGTCGATTTCGCCGCCGTCCACATCGAAGGCATCCGGCACATCTCCGCACTGGACATAGAGTACGCGAAGGAGCTCGGTTACAGGATCAAGCTTCTCGGCATCGCCCGGCGCAACAACGGCGGTGTCGAGCAGCGCGTGCATCCCGCCATGGTCCCGATCGATTCGCCCATCGCGGCGGTCGACGGCGTCTTCAATGCCGTGGTCGCGGACGGCGATTTCGTCGAGAAGGTGACTTTCGTCGGACGGGGCGCTGGTGCGGGACCGACCGCCTCGGCCGTCGTCGCCGATCTGCTGGATGTGGCCCGGGGCCGGATCGCCCCGGTCTTCGGGGTCCCATCCGGGCGTCTCGCACGGATTCATACGGCCTCGCCGGAGGAACGCCGAGGTGCTTACTACCTGCGCCTTATGGTGGTGGACCGTCCCGGCGTGATAGCAGATGTCGCGGCGGCGCTTCGCGACGAGAACGTCTCGATGGAGGCGTTTCTTCAACGCGGCCGTGCGCCGGGTGAAGCGGTACCTGTCGTCCTTACGACCCACGACACCGACGAGGCATCGATCCAACGTGCCTTGACGTCGCTGGAGAGTTTGGAGGCGGTGCTGGAACAGCCGCGTCTGATACGGATCGAGCAGTTCTGATCTACTTATCGGGCCGGCTGACGGCCCTGGACAGTAACTAGATTTTGGATGAAATGGGGTCGAACCCCAGGGGGAAAACGATGGTAGAGCAAGAAGCGCGTCAAATGGACCGCAACCTGGCCCTTGAGGTCGTGCGCGTGACCGAGGCGGCGGCGCTGTCGGCGTCGCTGCTGATCGGCCGCGGCGACGAGAAGCTGGCCGATCAGGCCGCCGTCGATGCGATGCGGCAGGCGCTGAACGGGCTGGCGATCGACGGTACGGTCGTGATCGGCGAGGGTGAGCGGGACGAGGCGCCGATGCTCTATATCGGTGAGAAGGTCGGCACCGGTGGTCCCAAGATCGACATCGCGCTCGATCCGCTGGAAGGCACCACGATCACCGCGACCGGCGGCCCCAACGCCCTGGCCGTCATCGCCATGGCGGAGGAAGGCGGCTTCCTCAACGCGCCCGACGTCTACATGGACAAGATCGCCGTCGGCGGCAACCTGCCGGACAACATCGTCGATCTGGACGAGACGGTCGAGAACAACCTGCGCAACCTGGCCAAGGCCAAGGGCGCCGACCTGTCCGAACTGCTCGTCTGCATCCTGGACCGCCCGCGGCATGCCGAACTGATCGCCAAGGTCCGTGAAGCCGGCGCACGCATCATGCTGATCGGCGACGGCGACGTGTCGGGCGTGATCGCGACGTCTCAGCCGGAAAGCGGCGTCGACATCTACATGGGCAGCGGCGGCGCTCCGGAAGGCGTCCTTGCCGCCGCCGCCCTGCGCTGCATCGGCGGTCAGTTCCAGGGCCGGCTGCTGTTCCGCAACGCCGACGAGAAGGCACGTGCTGCACGCTGGGGCGTCACCGACCTCAACCGCAAGTACGAGCTGAACGACCTTGCCAGCGGCAACGTGATGTTCGCCGCCACCGGCGTCACCAGCGGCAACCTGCTGCGCGGCGTGCGCCGTTTCGCCGGCGGCGCCGTCACCCACTCGATCGTCATGCGGTCCAAGAGCGGCACCGTCCGCATGGTCGAGGCTCACCACAACTTCGGCCGCAAGACCGGCTTCGGTCCCACCGATCGGTGACATCCGAGAACGCTTTTCTGAAGGTAAACCGCTCGTTCGGCGGCCGGCGCTGGATCGCCCGGCCCTCGGACGAGCGGACGGCCCTGGCTCTTGCCCAGGGCTACGGCCTGCCTGAACTGGTCGGCCGCGTGCTTTCCGCACGCGGTATCGATCTGTCCACGGCCGAGGCGTTCCTGACGCCGAAGCTGAAGTCGCTGCTGCCCGATCCCAGCCACCTGAAGGACATGGACGCCGCAGCTTCGCGGATCGCCCGTGCCATCATGGGCGGCGAGAAGGTAGCGGTGTTCGGCGACTACGACGTGGATGGCGCCACGTCGTCGGCACTGCTGCGCCGGTTCTTCCGCGCGGCCGGTTCCGACGTCACCGTCTACATCCCCGACCGCATCGCCGAAGGCTACGGCCCCAACGCGCCGGCTCTCCTGCGCCTCAAGTCCGAAGGCGTCAGCCTTGTCGTGACGGTGGACTGCGGCGTGACGTCGTTCGACCCCCTGGCCGCTGCGGCGGATGCCGGGCTGGAGGTCGTCGTAATCGACCACCACGCGGCTGAACCGCGCCTGCCGCGCGCTGTCGCCGTGGTCAATCCAAACCGCAAGGACGATGCGTCCCCCCACAAGACGCTGGCCGCGGTCGGCGTCACCTTCCTGCTGGTCGTCGCACTCAACCGCGCACTGCGGGAGGCCGGCTGGTGGAACGACCGCCGCCCGGCCCCGGATCTCCTGAACTGGCTCGACATCGTCGCACTCGGAACCGTCTGCGACGTGGTCCCGCTGATAGGCTTGAACCGTGCCCTGGTTACCCAGGGCCTCAAGGTCATGGCCAAGCGCGGCAATCCCGGCATCACGGCACTTGCCGACCTGTGCAAGCTGACCGAGAAGCCCGACGCGTGGCATGCCGGCTTCATCCTCGGGCCACGGGTCAATGCCGGCGGCAGGGTAGGGGCCTCTGACCTCGGCGCCCGCATGCTTTCGACCGACGACCCGCGCGAGGCGGCCCAGATCGCCAGGATCCTCGACCAGCACAACACCGAGCGGCGCGCCATAGAGGCCGAGGTCCTGGAAGAAGCCATGACCGGCGTGGAAGCGGCCCTCGAAGACCTCGGCGGCTTGGTCTTCGCCGTCGGCGAAGGCTGGCATCCCGGCGTGATCGGCATCGTCGCCGCCCGTCTGAAGGAGCGCTACAACCGCGCCGCCTGCGTCGTGGCCTTGGACAACGGCATCGGAAAGGCGTCGGGCCGCTCGGTACGGGGCGTGGACCTCGGCGCCGCCGTGATCGCGGCGCGCCATGCCGGCCTGCTGATCGCCGGCGGCGGCCATCCGATGGCAGCCGGTTTCACCGCTGCCGCCGACCGCCTGCCCGAACTGAAGAGTTTCCTAGCCGGTCGCATCGCGGACCAGCAGGTGGACGGCCCGCTGGCGCCGACCCTGGAACTTGACGGCATGCTTTCCGTCGGGGGTGCGACTCCCGATCTGGTTTCCCTGCTCAACCGCCTGGGACCCTTCGGCACCGGCAATTCGGAACCGCGCTTCGCTCTGGCCGATGCCCGTGTCGTCCAGGCCAGCGTCGTCGGGGAAAACCACGTTCGCTGCATCCTGAGTGGCCAGGGAGGGGAGCGCCTGAAAGCCATCGCGTTCCGCACACTCGACACCGACCTCGGCAAGGCGCTGCTGAAGAGCGGCGGCTCGCCCATGCACATCGCCGGCTATCTGAGACCTGACAACTGGCAGGGCCGCAACGATGTCCAGTTGATGATCGAGGACGCGGCTCCGGTCTGGGGCGCCGGCTAGCCCCCTGAATAAGCCCGCAAAAAACTTCCGCCGTCAGAAAAAACCTTCTTGCATCAACCCCGTCGCCCGGCTATCAACCATCTCACTTCAACGCCTCGTCCCCATCGTCTAGAGGCCTAGGACACCGCCCTTTCACGGCGGTAACAGGGGTTCGAATCCCCTTGGGGACGCCATCTTATCAAGCACTTAGCAGCCACTTCAAAGTCGTACGGCAAATATACGACATAGATTTGGTCGTACCGTCGATGTTCGGCTGGTGCATTGACACAGACAAGGGATTCACAGCGGATCGGCGTTATGCGAGTCTGAGCTCATGGCTCAGACAATCAGCGTCATCGTCAGCCCTGAAGACCGCGCGCGGTTGGCCGCCGTCATCGGGGATCGCAACCGCCCGCTCAAGCATGTGCAGCGGATCCGGATCGTCCTTCTTTCGGCGGACTGCCTGCCGGTGCTAGAGATCGCCCGGCAGGTCGGGGTGAGCCGGCCATTGGTTTGGCGCTGGCAGCGTCGCTTCGCCGAGAAAGGCGTGACGTCCTGCTGCGTGAACCCAGCCGCAAGCCGGGCAAGGCTCCGGTTCCGCAGGAGACGGTACGGCGGGTGGTCGCCCTGATCTGCGCGGAGCCGCCTGGAACGGCGACACACTGGACCGGACGGGCGATGGCCAAGGCCGTCAACCTGAGCCTGCGCACGATCCAGCGCATCTGGGAGGCGCACCGGCTCCAGCCGCACCGCATCCGTACCTTCAAGCGGTCCAACGATCCGGCCTTTGCCGCCAAGGTGGAGGATGTCGTCGGCCTCTACATGGACCCGCCCGTCCATGCGGTGGTCGTATCCATCGATGAGAAGTCTCAAATCCAGGCACTCGACCGCACTCAGCCGGGGCTGCCGCTGAAACCGGGGAAACTCCGGCGGCAATATCAGCGTGATTTTCGAGTGGGAATACTGAGACGTTGTCTTCTTTCCCACGCTCTTCTCCGGTGATCCTAAGCTTCTCGCCGACCCGACGGGCCGCAGTTCGTGGCAGGAAACGATCAAGCCGGCCGGAATGGCTTGTTGGCTTCATCGCGTCCTCGCTGCCGACATTGTTGGGAAAACAAGGCGGTGGACCAGGCGAGACGGGCAGTAAATCACTGCGAAATTGTTCCCGAAATTACAATCAAAAGTTAACTTAGATCAAGGACGACCGCACATCGATGCTCATACTCTTTACAGGTTCGAAATCTACCATTTCCGCCTGAGCACTTCATGCATCTTGGCAGTAAACGGTTGATAGCCAACGAAACATCCAGGGCCATCCAGACGGAAACAGTGTCAGAGGAGCAAAAATCGATGGCAACGTTCAATCTAACGGCCGGAAAAGACTTTTTCCCTACTGATCAAGACACTGCTGGTAATGACCTGATCATTGCCAATGCCGGGGACGATGTTGTCTTTGGGGGTCCTGGAGACGATCAAATATACGGCGGTGCCCAGGTAAACAATGCCGCCGGCAGTGGTAACGATGTCCTCATCGGCGACAACGGCGAAGATACGATCCGGGGCGGCGACGGTGATGATGTTCTTGATGGCGGCGGCAGCGCCGATCAACTGTTTGGTGAAGATGGAAACGATTTTATCATCGGCCGATCGGGAAACGACGGCATCTTTGGTGGGGCCGGCAACGACGAGCTTTGGGGAGGTGGCGATGATGATACGATCGTGGGAGGTGCCGGAAGCGACACCGTAGTTGGCGGCTCTGGCAACGACACGATCGACGGTGGCGCCGATGCCGACAACCTCGTCGGGGGCTCCGGCAACGACAGTATCCAGGGCGGCGCCGGCAGTGACACGATCGAGGGTGGCTCTGGCAGTGATACGCTGAACGGCGGTGCCGGCAGTGATACGCTGAGAGGCAATGCCGGCAGTGATACGCTGAACGGCGGTGCCGGCAATGATGCGCTGAACGGTGGTGCCGGCAGTGACATCTTCGTCTATAATATCAATAACGGGGGGTCGGATACCATCACAGGCTTCAACCCGGATCAGGACCAGATCGACTTGAATGGAGCCGGCCTTACCCAAGCCGAACTCATTGACACCGCCGGAGACTCGCCCCCCTTCGGTCTCCTTGAAGCCGGAGACGACAATCCGGGTAATAATCCGCAAATCGATGTAAACGTAGTCAACGGGACCGACCTTCAGATCGACTTCGACAATGGCAACGTCCTCACAATTCTCGGTGTCACCAGCTTGGATCCCACTGGGAGCCCAGGTGGGGCCGACATCTTCGTTGCTTGATCCATCGAAGTCGACGTGTACTGACAGTGGTTGAATTCTTCGTGGAAGCATCGTCCGGGCAACGGACATCTCGGCCTCACGCAAGGGGCTACGCACGAAACCACAAAAGGTCCTATTCCGGGAAAATCTGCGATGCCGATGGCAAGTAACTTGCCGGAAAAACAAAGCCCTGGATAACTGCTGGGTTGACCTCCGGCTCCTGTGAATAGGACCAAGACACAAAATTGAGAACCGGGCTGAGTACGTCGCGACGCTGCGGCGGCAGGACAGCCTGACGGTCTAGGGCCGCCTCAGCCTGTTCGGCCAGCCGGGCGTCGAGTTCCTCGAACCGCTGACCGGTGTCGCGTAGCTGGTCAACGGGACTGACCCGCATGCTCATCGGTTGCTGGTGCCACCGACGTGGGGAACCCGGCCTTCGACCGGGTGGCCGGGATCGGTGAATCCGTGGGTGGAAGTGTGTCCCGGCGCCACGAGTCGTTCGACCAGCGCCTCGTCCTCCGCCGTGAAGCGATAGTTCAGCGCCGATAGATAGCCGTCCCAGTGCTCCTCAGTACGGGGGCCGGCGATGGCCGATGTGATCAGCTTGTTGTTCAGGACCCAGGCCAGGGCGAAGTTGGCGGCCGTGGTGCCGCGCGCCTCGGCATGCGCCGTCAGTTCACGTGCGATGCGGATCGATTCCGGTCGCCATTCGGTCTCGAGGATGCGCTTGTCGGACCGGCCGGCGCGGGTGTCGGGGGGAGGGGCCGCGTCCGGTACATATTTGCCGGTGAGGACGCCGCGCGCCAGCGGGCTGTATGAAACAACGCCAAGGCCGTAGTGGGCCGCCGCCGGCAGTTGCTCGGTTTCGGCGGTGCGATTGACGATGTTGTAGAGTGGCTGGCTGGCAATCGGCCGATCGATGCCGACAAGATCCGCGATCCGGGAGATCTCGGCAATGCGCCAGCCCCGGAAGTTGGAAACGCCGAAGTAGCGCAACTTGCCCTGCCGGATCAGGTCGGCAATGGCCCGCACCGTTTCCTCCAGGGGTGAGTCGAACACCGCGCGGTGCAGGTAGATCAAGTCGATGTAATCGGTACCCAGCCGTTTCAGGCTGGCGTCCACCGCCTGATAGATCCATTTGCGGGACAGCCCGCGTTGGTTGACGCCGTCGCCCATTGGATTGGCGAGCTTGGTGGCGACGAACCACCAGTCGCGGCTATCCGCAATGGCACGGCCCACGACTTCTTCCGAACGGCCCTCGTTATAGACGTCGGCGGTGTCGATGAAGTTGACGTCGCGCTCGCGCGCCTTGGCGATGATCCTGTGCGATGCCGTCTCGTCCGTCGGACCGCCGAACATCATGGTGCCCAGCGTGATCGGTGACACCTTCACGCCGCTCTTTCCCAGGTACCGGTAGCTCATCTTCCGTCCCTTCCGCGTTTCTGAACGATTATTATCAACTTAAGCCATGGAGCTAGCCGATCATGTCTGGCGATGCCGCAGGGCGAAAACTCGCCAAGTTTGAAATTCCTCCGTGACGCATTGGTTCCCGGCCCGAAGTGCCGCCCATCGCAGTTTCCCTGTCCGGGGGATGGGGTGCAGACCTGTGGGGAGAATATTTCTATCGTTGCAAGTCGCTGAAGCAGTAAATGGGCACCGCCTTGACGAGGGACGAACCGGCACCGGAAGCCCTTGCCGTGATCGAGTCGATCGAGGAAGCCGACGCCCTTGTCGTCGGAACGCCGGTATCCAGCGTTCCAGACCGGTCAAGCTCTTCCGCTGCCGGTATGATATACCGCTCTCAATCCAGGCCGCGGGCCTCGTCGCGCAGGACCGTCTTCTGAATCTTGCCAGTGGATGTCTTGGGCAGCGGCTGGAACACCACGCGGCGCGGTACCTTGTAATGGGCCAGATGGTCACGGCACCATGCGATCACGTCGCGTTCATCGACCGGCGCCGCGTCGGGCTTCAGGGTGACGAAGGCGCAGGGGCTTTCGCCCCATTTCGGGTCCGGGCGGGCGACCACCGCCGCTTCGAGGACGGCGGGGTGCCGGTACAGCGCTTCCTCCACCTCCAGCGAGGAGATGTTCTCGCCGCCGGAAATGATGATGTCCTTGGAACGGTCCTTGACCTCGACATAGCCGTCCGGATGCCTGACCGCGAGGTCGCCGGTCCGGAACCAGCCGCCGCCAAGCGCCTCCACCGTGGCGGCCGGGTTCTTCAGGTAGCCCTTCATTACCGTGTTTCCACGCAGCACGATTTCACCGACCGTGATCCCGTCTGATGGAACCGGGCTGCCGGAGTCGTCGAAGACGCCGACCTGATCCATCGTCGGCAGCGCCACGCCCTGGCGGGCCTTCAGCTTTGATCGGTCGATATCGGGCAGGTCCGCCCATCCCGGCTGCTCGGCGCAGATCGTCGCCGGGCCGTAGCATTCCGTCAGGCCGTAGAGATGGATCACGTCGAAACCCAGCGCCGACATCGCCTGGAGCACGGCGCTGGGCGGTGCGGCGCCGCCGGTAGCGGCGCTGACCCGCTGGCTGAAGGTCCTTCGCTGCCCGGCCGGCGCGTTGGACAGCATGTTGAGCACGATCGGAGCGCCGCATAGATGCGTGACGCCATGGCGGGATATCGCGTCGAAGATGGCGGCGGCTTCTACCCGGCGCAGGCAGACATGGGTGCCGCCGGCGGCGGTCACCGCCCAGGTGTAGCACCAGCCGTTGCAGTGGAACATCGGCAGCGTCCAGAGATAGACGCTCTCGGGCCGCAGGTTCAGTGTCCAGCCGTTACCCAGCGCGTTGAGATAGGCGCCGCGATGGTGATAGACGACGCCCTTGGGATTGCCGGTGGTGCCGGATGTGTAGTTGAGCGCAATGGCGTCCCATTCGTCGCGCGGTTCGATCCAGGCCTCGCCGATGGTCGCCGACGGATCGGCGCTTTGCAGGAAAGCTTCGTACTCGATGCCGCCCAGGCTGACCGGGTGCTTTGCGTCTTCGTCAGCGATCTCGATCACCAGCAGGTCGCGTCCCAGCCGGTTCAACGCTTCCTCCGCGACGGCGCCCAGTTCCCGGTCCACGATCAACACGCGCGTTTCGCTGTGGTCCAGGATGAGGTCGATCGAGGCGGCGTCCAGACGGGTGTTGAGCGCGTTCAAGACGGCTCCCGCCATGGGAACGCCGTAATGCGCCTCCAGCAGTTCCGGAACATTGGGGGCCAGCACGGCGACCGTATCGCCGCGCTTGACCCCCGCTGCCACCAGCGCCGCCGCCAGACGGCGGCAGCGGTCGTAGAGTTCGGCATAGCCGATCCGCCGGTCGCCATGGATAACGGCCGTCTTGTCCGGATAGACCGTGGCCGAGCGCCGCAGGAAGCCCAGGGGGCTGAGCGGCACGTGGTTGGCCGGCTTGCGCTCCAGATCGTGGTCGAAGATGGACGTGTCGTCAGTATGGTGGCCGGTCATGAGCGGGGAGTCTCCGGTGCTTACCAGGTCGGCAGGATCGTGCCTTTGAAACGCGCGAGGACGAATTCACGCACCTCGGGAGAACGGTATATCCCGATGTAGCGCTTGATCCTAGCGTCGTCGGCACGGTCGCGGCGCGCGGCCCATACCAGATGCCACCTGGACTGGTCGGACGCACCGGCTTGCCTACTGGCTTTGGAACGACCAGGGAACGACGTGGCGCTGTATCTGCAAAGCCGCTCGTCCGACATGTTCCAGACCGACATCCATCCGGCGGCGCAATTCGGCGGCGGCATCTTCTTGGATCATGCGACCTGTCTGGTCGCGGGTGCGACCGCCGTGGTTGAACCGCGCCGGAATTACCGGAGGCCGATTTGGTCGGGTCATGCCGCCCTGGCTGCGCGCCTGCGCACCTCAGGGGAGTATTTGAGTGATGTCTGTCTCGTCATGATGACCTAAGTCGCTCAACAAATGGGGCTTCCGGTAATCCCGCTGCTGTTCAGTCAATCTGCCTCGGTGACGATGGTCTCGATCCTGACCACGACGGGATCCTTCCCGGCCAAGCCGCTGACACCGCCCTCGATCCGGCCGAGCCGGACAAGGCCGCTGGAGTAGCCGAAATCGCGGTAGTAAATCGCGATGTTCCCCCAAGGCGCGTAGTAGGCGATGTCGCCGATGGCAGGATCGGTCCCATCCGGCGCGCCTTCAGTCGACAGGCGGACCGGAAGGTCGGCGACCTTTTCTGTGCCGTGGTAGTCGCGGAGCGTCAACTCAAGCGGCAGCAAGGCAGCAAAATCCCGAGATGCGGCACCATCCTCCAGATCGGCGGTCAGTTGCCACCCCTTGGCAAGCATCCTGATCCTCATGGCGTTTCGCTCGACGTCCACCGGTGGTGAGACTGCTGCCATCGGTTCCGCCGCCAAGGCCCGAATTGCAAACGAGCAGGGGCAGATGCCGGCAAGCACGAGGACCAGGAGACATGTCCATCGTTCGAGAGTTGTCATCGGCAAGGTCGCTCCAGGGTCGGCCGCGGACGGAACGGTAGCATGAGCGATTGGCGCACTTTCATGGTGCGGTAGCCGTCGGGCAGACCGTCGACCCGGACATCCCTGTCCTTTCGCAGCTCTTTCACGCGCATCTTGCGGCTCCTGCCAAGTGGTTATTCGCTGCGAGTGCCGGCGAGATATTCGGCTTCCGAGACATGCTCCGCCCACCGGACGGGGCTGCCGTCCTTCGATGCCTGGATGGCGATATGGGTCATGACGGTCGTATGCGTCGCGCCGTGCCAATGGCGAACGTTGGGCGGAAACCGGACGACGTCGCCCTCCCTGATTTCCTCGACAGGGCCTCCTTCCACTTGGGTCCAGCCGGTGCCGGAGGTGACGATCAGACGCTGGCCGAGCGGGTGCGTATGCCAGACCGTGCGGGCTCCAGGCTCGAACCTCACCAATGCAGCCCCGACTTGCGACGGCCCTTCGGCATTGAACAGCGGAGTAATCGTGGCCTCGCCCGTGAAGTATTCCGCCGGCCCATGGTTTGGAGTCTGGGTGCCGCTGCGACTGATTTCCATCTGCTCCGCTCCCTGGTTCGATGAAGTATTCTGTGGTTGTGTCCTCGATTGCACTGGCGCGCAGGCGAGGAGCGACAATGGCAGGACGACTGCTCCGAACAGCCTCACCCCAGGTCGGCTGACCGTAGCGGTGACGGACGTGCGGTTGGACGGATCGCTGCCGTTCAGCCTGTTTTCGGTGTTCATCTGCATCCTCCCAAGGGTTCGGTCGAAGAACTAATGAACTGAACGCGCCGTGTCGGCTGTCCGACGTGCACAGAGGACGCCGAGTAGGGCAGAGGCGCCGAGCAATGCCGCGGCCATGGCAAAGGTCGCCCTGTAACCGGCCGCATCGAACAGGAACCCGCCGCCCGCCGTGCCTGTCGTGATCGCCAGTTGGATCACGGCGACCATCAAACCGCCGCCTGCCTCGGCATCTTCAGGCAGGGTCCGGCTCAGCCACGTCCACCACGCGACGGGCACCGCCGTTCCGACCAGACCCCAAGCCACGAGGAGAGTCGCGGTCGGTCCCGGCATCGCACCCACAAAGACGAGGCACAGCGCGATTGCCGCCAGGGCGAGAGGAGCAAGGATCAGCGTCGCGGAAAGGCTCATGGCAACGATACGGCCGATGAGCCAGGTACCGGCCAATCCGGCTCCGCCCATTGCCAGCAGGATCAGCGAGAGGACCGGCACGCTCACCTGAGTAACGTTCTCCAGAAACGGGCGGATATACGTAAACAGCGCAAACTGGCCCATGAAGAGCATCGCCACCGCTGCCATCCCGCCCTTGGCCAAGGGCCGGCGGAGTACGCCCAGCGCGCTCGCGCCGCGGCTTGAACGATCGGACGGCATCGCGGGGAGGGTCAGCCATTGCCACGCGAATGTAACCGCGGCGAGCGGGACCACCACGAAGAAGGCGCCGCGCCAGCCGATGAGCTGTCCAAGAAAACTTCCCAGTGGGGCGGCTAAAGTCGTGGCGAGCGCATTGCCCCCGTTCAGCATCGCCAGCGCACCAGGTACTTGGTCCTTTGGAACCAGCCGCATGACGGTCGCCGCCGACATCGACCAGAAGCCACCGATCACGATGCCAAGCAATGCGCGCCCTGCCATCAGGACCGCGAAGCTGGGAGCGAACGTCACCAGCAAGCCCGACAGCAGCATCAGCACCGTCAATCCCAACAGCACGACGCGACGGTCGATCCCCGCCGTAAGGGATGAAATGGTGAGGCTTGTCAGGACGGCGAAAAGGCCCGATACGGAAATCGCCTGTCCCGCAGTTCCCTCGGTCAAGTGGAGGTCCGACGCGATCGGCGTCAGGATGCTGACCGGCATGAACTCCGAAGCGATCAGTGTCGACACGCACAGGGTCAACGCCAGCACCGCTCCCCAGCCGCTGGCGGCACTACCTCCGCGCGGAAGCGGCGTCGTCCTGTCGATGGTTTCCGAATTGGCTCTACCGGTCATGCTCATCCTACTTGACGCCGACTGCATCACGACACCGGCCGTGATGGGATGATTATGGAGTTGATGTCCGGTACCGGTTACCCGTCGCGTCGTTGACGGGGCGATGAGCCGGGCTCATCGTCGAGCCTCTCGAAGCTCCGCTTTACAAGGTCCCGCCTTTCAGGGGCCGAGCGGGCGCATGTCGCGGATGAGATCGATCAGGAGCCGCAGGCCGGTCGGCAACTGCCGGCGTCCGGAATAATAGATGTGGAAGCCCGATCCGACGGGCGCCCAGTCGGCGAGCACGATGCGCAGCTCTCCGCGCCGGACCAGTGAGTCGACACAAGGTTCCGGGAAATAACCGAGTGCCGCGCCTCCGGTCGCAAGGTTCAGCGCAAACTGAGTCTCGTCTATGGTGACGGCTCCGGGCACGTCGACCGCCAGTTCCTCGCCATCCTTCTCAAATTCCCAGTGGTAGATGCTTTCGTCGCCGAGCCGTATCCGAAGGCAGCGGTGTGCAAGCAGGTCGCGCGGGTGCCCCGGGTCGCCGAACCTCTCCAGATATGCCGGCGATCCCACCACGACCCAGCGTATGTCGCCGGATAACCGCTGGGCGATCATGTCCTCGGGAACCGTCCCGCCATAGCGTATCCCCGCGTCGGCCCCTTCGCCGATCACGTCCACGAGATGGTTTGAAACCGCTACGTCCACCCCGATGTCGGGGTAGCGGTCGACGAAGGTCGGTAGGACCGGTGCGAGCAGGAGCGAACTCGCGTGTTCCAGCACGTTAAGCCTGATCCGTCCTGCGGGCTTCGCCCGATGGCGGTTCAGCGCCTCTGTGGCCGCCCCAATAGCCTCGAACGGACCATTGATCGCGGCATGCAACTCCTCACCGGCGGCGGTGAGCGTCACGCTCCGGTTCGTCCGGTTGAGCAGGCGGACGCCGAGCCGCGTCTCGAGGCCTTTCAGCGCGTGGCTGAGCGCGGACGCGCTGACGCCCAGTTCGAGGCCCGCGCGGCGAAAGCTGCGATGCTTGGCGATGGCGAGGAAGTAGCTGAAATCCGCCAGGTCGGCTCGGCTGGTGTGCATGGGCGGAGTATGACGATGTCGGTGGAGATCGGCAATCGATCACGTTGAGCCTCGCTCATCGCCAGGATACAGCTTGAACTTATCGTCGAGGCGCTGTTCACCACCGTCATCCAAATCTCCCGGATCGTCGATCAGGTAAAATTTCAAGCGTTCGTTCATACAGGCGATGAACTCCGCAAGGAGCGGGGACTCCTCCTTGCCCAGAGGCATGACCGTGGCGAAGCTGAAGTCGATCATGACGTTGATGGGACGCACCTCCAGACCCTTGCCGGCAAAGGACGATGCGGTGAACGGTTCGATGATCGACAGGCCCAGTCCCAGCGATACCATGTTGCAGATGACGGCCGACCACCGGGCTTCCATTTCCAGCCGGCGCTCGATGTTGGCGGCCCGGAATGCGGAATCGATCTTGAACCGGGTGGTGGTATCCTCGGCCAGCGAGATGAACGGCTGGTCCCGGAAGTCCTTGAGCGAGATCACGTCCTTTTTGGTCAACTCGTGATCCGGCGGCATGATGCAGACGCACCAGGACCGCAGCACCGGACCGACGATGACGCCGGCCTCGCTGGTCGGCGTCATCGTCAGACCAAGATCGTAATGCTGCGCCCGGACGAGGTCGGTTCCATCCGGGGAGTTGTGGGTGTGCAGTGCTATCGAGACGCCATCGTGCCGGCTGGCGAACTCTCGTATGACTTGAGGTAGAAACGTCAGGGTCAGGGCTGGAAAGCAGGCGATGCGGAGGGCGCCGGCCTGCTTGTTGCGGAACCGGTGAGCCGCGCGCCCGATACGATCGAGCCCGCTGAAGCTGTGCTGCACTTCGGCGTAAAGCGCCATCGCTCCGGCACTCGGGACCAGACCGCCCCGGCGCCGGGTGAACAGCGTGAACTTCACCTCTTGCTCCAGATCCTTCACGAGCCGGCTGATGGCGGGCTGAGTCACCGCAAGCATCTCCGCGGCTCCCGTCATGCTCCGGGTCAGCATCACCGCGCGGAAGGCCTCGATCTGCCGCCAGCTCAACATGCAAGTCTCCTAATATAAGGTTTGGTTATTTATACAGTAGTAAGTATGAGTTGACATGCTGTTGTTCCAAAGGTCCAATGGAAACAACAAATTTCCCGAAGCGGAAAAGAAAAATCTTCGACAGGTGAGTTTCGGGCGAGATTTGGATAAATGAAATCCGCTCAGAGTGCGGTTTGGCAAATCAGAAATACGAGTTTTATGAACTTGTATCCTGCCAATACTATGAGATAGGTGGCGGTTTCGGTTCTGTGAACTGATTCAAAAGCTATTTCATTAAATCAGTCCGTTCATTTCATGGAACGGTGCGCCAGAATCGCGCTCACTCCCAAAGGAAAACAAGGAAACAGGAGGTTCACGAGATGAAAATCTGGAACGGCGCGCTTGGCGTCTGCATGGCGATCGGTTTCACCGCGGCCACCTTCGGCATGGCTCCCGCCCATGCCGCCGATATGCCGCCCCTGCCTGCCGCGATCAAGGAACAGGGAGTGCTCCGCGTCGGCGTCCGCTGCGATTATCCGCCCGACGGATATTACGACGGCTCCGGCAAGCCGGTCGGCGTCGAGGTCGAGTTCGCGAAGCAGATCGCCAAGTATGCCTTCGGCGATGACGGCAAGACGGAGTTGGTCTGTGTCACCGCCGCGAACCGCGTTCCCACGCTGATCGGCAACAAGGTCGACCTTCTGATCGCAACGCTGGGGATCAGCGACGAGCGCAAGCAGGTGATCGATTTCAGCGAGCCGTACACCTGGAGCGCCAGTTCCGTGATCGTGCCCAAGGACAGCGCGGTTCAGAAGATGTCGGAACTGAGCGGCCAGACGGTGATCGTGTTGAAAGGCGCCTGGCAGATCCCGTGGTTCGAAAAGAACATGCCGGACACCAAGCTGATGAAGCTCGACACCGTGTCCGACGCCCTGCAGGCCATGGTTCAGGGCCGTGGCGCCGGTTATGCCCATGACTATGCGGCGCAGGTGGCTATCGCCGACAAGAACGACCGCGTCCGGATGCTCGACGACCGCTATCAGCTTGGATACCGCGGCATCGGATTGCGCAAGGGCGAGGAAGAACTGCGGACATATCTCAACGCCGCGATCGAGCGCGCCCGGCAGGACGGCGTCGTCTCCGGCTGGATCAAGGCCTACAGCGAACCCGAACTGGCGGAAGTCCGGAGCGATCTCTGGGACCTGTCAAAGGCTCCCACGCAGGGGCAGTGATCGCCAAGCGCGGGGCGGCCCCGGCAGGGGCCGTCCCGCATGACGGGAGTTCTTGAGACATGACCTACGATTTCCAGTTCGGCTATATCGTCGACACCATGCCGGCGCTGCTCGACGGGTTGCTGATCACCATCGAAGTCAGTGTCATCAGCATCGCGATCTCGGTGGTGATCGGCATCGTCGGGGCGGCGATCAGGCTTTTTGAAATACCAGTGCTGTCGCAGGTCGTCGGGGGATACGTCCATTTCATCAGGTCCACCCCGCTGCTGCCCCAGATCTACTTCGTATTCTACGGGTTTTCGGGCCTGGGCCTTCAGCTTTCGACCTTCTGGTCCGGGGTGCTGGCGCTTTCGCTGTGGGGCGGCGCCTATAACATCGAGAATGTCCGGGGCGGCTTCCTGGCGGTCTCCAAAGGCTTGCGCGAAGCGGCGGGATCGCTGGCGTTCCGTCCCATCCATTACCTCTGGCTGGTAGCCCTGCCGCTCGGCGTCCGCATCAGCCTGCCGACCATGCTGAACACGGCGGTATCGGTGCTGAAGAACTCCGCCTATCTCCAGGCGATCGGTCTTGCGGAGCTGACCTTCGTCGCGATGGACCGCGTGGCGCTTGACTTCCGCATCCTGGAAATGTTCGCCGCCATCGGCGTGCTCTACCTCGGCATCGTTCTTATCCTGTCGCTGTTCGTGCGCAGGCTCGAAGGCGTGCTTCAGCGCCCCTTCCGCACCTCGTAAGGGCAGGCTCATGACGCTAATCCTGGAAAACCTTCCGCTGTTCTGGACGGCGCTTCTCCAGACCTTTCAGCTCGCGGTCGTCACTCTGCTGTTCGCGACCCTCATCTCGGCCCTGGTCGGCCTCATGACCGTCACCAAGCGCCGCTGGGTCCGCTTCATCGCCTTCGCGTATATCGAGCTGCTGCGCGACATTCCGCTGATCGTCAACGTCATGTTCGTCTATTTCGGCGCGCCGCTGGTCGGCATCTCGCTCGATCCCTTCGCGGCGGCGACCATCAGCTTCTCGCTTTGGGGAGGCGCCAACGGCGCGGAGATCGTGCGGAGCGGCTTCGCATCGGTTTCCCGCCATCAGGAACAGAGCGCCATGGCGCTGGGCCTGAAACCTTGGGAGATCTTCTGGTTCGTGCTCGGGCCGCAGGCGCTGCTGCCGATGATACCGCCCTTCACTGGATTGTTCTCGCTGCTGATCCAGGCGACGTCGCTGGCATCCATCGTCGGCGCCACTGAATTCTTCCGGGCGGCTCAGATCGTGGTCGAACGGACGACCCTGATGACGGGGTATAGCCCGGCCTTCCTGATCTACGGCTTCGTGCTGCTCGTCTACTTCGTCATCTGCGCGTCCCTGGCGGCGGGAACGAAAAAACTGGAACGCTATCTCACGACCCGCCAATCCCGCCGAATGCCATCGGCCGCGACCGCCGTCCAGCCCGTCAGGGAAACGGTCTGAGCCGGAAGCGACGCCGCGACGGTGCGGCGCACCGTCCGAGGTGTGGCGCACCTTCATAAAAGATACTTGCAGGAGACGTTTCAATGGAATCGCAGGTCAGCGGCTTCCTGGCTGAAGCCATGGCTCCCGAGGTCCAGAAGGGCCTGATGGAGCCGGCGCTACGCCGGACATTCGCCCCCCAATTGCCGCTCACCACCGAGATCAACAAGGCCCACGTGCTGATGCTGCTCAACCGCGGCATCATCAGTGCCGACGTGGCCGGCCGTCTGGCACGCGCCGTCCTGGAACTGGAGGAAGCCGGACCAGGGGCTTTCACGCTCGATCCGGCCCTGGAAGACCCCTATTTCAACTATGAAGCCAAGCTGATCGGCATGGTCGGGCCGGATGTCGGCGGGCGCATCCATATCGGCCGCAGCCGGAACGACCTGAAAGCGACGCAGGACCGCCTGCGCGCCCGCAAGGTCGCCTTGTCCATCATGGACGAGCTGCTGGCACTGCGCCGTAACCTGATCGACCAGGGCGAGCGATACGCCGACGTGGTGATGCCCGGATACACGCATCTCCAGCCGGCGCAGCCGATCACCTACGGCTACTTCCTGCTCGGCCTCGCCCATGCGGTCGAGCGCGACTTCCGGCGCCTCGCGGAATGCTATGCCCGGGTGAACCTCAGCCCGCTGGGGGCGGCGGCGCTGGCCGGCACGTCCTTCGCGATCAGCAGGACCTCGACGGCGGAAGCGCTGGGCTTCGACGGCATCGTCCATCATGCCCAGGATGCGGTCGGGAACAGGGATGCCGTCATCGAACTGCTGTCCTCCGCGTCGCTGCTGGCGAGCAGCATCGGCCGGCTGGCGCAGGACTTCTACGTCATGACGACGTACGAGTTCCAGACGCTGCATCTGCCCGACTGCATCGCGATCACGTCGAGCATCATGCCGCAGAAGAAGAACATGGCGGCTCTGGAAAACCTGAAGGGCAGGGTCGCGATCATGACCGGCGCCCTGGTGACCGCGCTCGCCGCCTACAAGGCCGTGCCGTTCAGCCATGCCCAGGATGGCACCATGGACGGCATGCGCTGGACCTGGGAAGCGCTGGAGGAGTTCGCGGGAATGCTGCCGGTGGCGTCCCTGGTGGTCGCCAGGGCCGAGCCGAGGCGCGAGCGCATGCTGGAACTGGCCAAGGCCAACTTCTCGACCGTCACCGATCTGGCGGACGCGCTGGTGCGGGAAACGACGCTGTCGTTCCGCGAGGCCCATCACATCGTCGGGCGGGTGGTGAGGCTGGCGATGGCGCGCGGCCTGAAGGCGGAAGAGATCACGACGGACCTGCTGAACCAGGCGGCGCGGGAAACGGTCGGTCATGACATCCGGTTCTCCGCCGATGCCCTGCGCGACAGCCTCGACCCGGCACGGGCGGTCGAAGGCCGCGCCGGAACCGGCAGCCCGGCCAGAAGCGACGTGCTCGGCATGGCCGAGCGGCTTCGGCGTTCCCTTGAGACGGACCGCCAGGAACTCACCGCCCGTCAGGAACGCGTCGCCAAGGCCAAGGCCCGGCTGGAAGCGGACTTCGCCGACCTCGCGCGGAGCAATCGGGCATGACGGCGGCGGTATCTCCGTCTTCACCGCCGCTGATCAGCGTCCGGGGGCTGGTCAAGAGCTTCAAGGGCATGCGTGCCCTGGACGGCGTGGACGCCGACATCGCGCGGGGCGAGGTGCTGGTCGTCATCGGCCCGAGCGGGTCGGGCAAGAGCACCTTCATCCGCTGTCTCAACGGGCTGGAAATGCCGACCGACGGCCGCATCGAAGTGGACGGCGCGCCGGTCCAGACCCGCTCGAACCGCGACTGGCGCAGGGCGCGCCAGCGTATCGGAATGGTCTTCCAGGATTACTCGCTGTTTCCGCACATGACCGTGCTGAGGAACATCTGCCTGGCGCCGCAGCGCGCCGGTGTCGCCACCGCAGCCCAGGCGGAAGAAACGGCGATCAGACTGCTCCGCCGGGTCGGCCTTGCCCACAAGGCCGACTCATATCCGGTCGAGCTGTCGGGCGGGCAGCAGCAGCGGGTCGCGATCGTACGGGCGCTAGCGATGAAGCCGGATGCGATCCTGTTCGACGAGCCGACTTCCGCCCTGGATCCGGAAACCGTCGGCGAAGTCCTCGCGGTCATGCGGGAGCTTGCGCGCGAGGGAATGACCATGGTCGTTGTGACGCACGAGATGGGATTCGCCCGGGAAGTCGCCGACCGGGTGATGTTCATGGACCGCGGCCGCATCGTCGAGACGGGCACGCCCGCCCAGGTGTTCGGATCGCCGGCGGAACCGAGGACCCGTGAATTCCTCGACATGATCCTATAGGAGGCCGCACCTTGGACAACGGGACAGCAATGATTTCGGTGGAAGGCCTGAGCAAGTGGTTCGGCCCCTTCGCAGCACTGAAGGACATCGACCTGAAGGTCGACCGGGGCGAGAAGATCGTGATCTGCGGTCCTTCCGGCTCGGGAAAATCGACCCTCGTCCGCTGCCTGAACGGCCTCGAGGACCATCAGTCAGGCCGGATCACGGTCGCCGGGCTGGAGGTGATGAACGACAGGCGCCGGCTTGAACAGGTCAGGCTCAAGGTCGGCATGGTCTTTCAGAACTTCAACCTGTTCCCGCAGATGACCGTGCTGCGGAACCTGACCGTCGGGCAGACCTGGATACTCCGGAAGTCTCAGCGCGACGCGGAGGCGCTGGCGTTCGAATACCTGGAGAAGGTCCGGATACCCGAACAGGCCCACAAGTATCCGTCGCAGCTTTCCGGCGGACAGCAGCAGCGGGTGGCGATAGCCCGGTCCCTGTGCATGCAACCCGAAGTCATGCTGTTCGACGAGCCGACATCGGCGCTCGATCCCGAGATGGTCAAGGAAGTCCTGGGCACGATGACCGAACTTGCCGGATCGGGCATGACGATGGTCTGCGTCACCCACGAGATGGGCTTCGCCCGTCAGGTGGCGGACCGGATCGTCTTCATGGACGAAGGGCGCATCGTGGAGGAAGCGCCGCCGGCACAGTTCTTCCAAGCCCCACGCAGCCGGAGGGCCGCGACCTTCCTGAAGCAGGTGCTCCAGCATCACACCGCCATGGCGGAAGCCTGACCGATGGCCGGACAGATAGAAACCGCCGATCTCGTCGTGGTCGGGCTGGGGGCCATGGGCGCCGCGACGCTTTATCAGGCTGCCCGGCTGGGCGTGAAGGCGATCGGCATCGACCGCTTCACGCCGCCGCATGACAAGGGATCGAGCCATGGGGAGACCCGCATCACCCGGTGCGCGATCGGCGAGGGCGAGGATTACGTGCCGCTGGCGCTGGGATCGCACGCGATCTGGCGGGAGCTGGAGAATGAGACGGGCGAAAGCCTCCTTGTCCAGTCCGGCTGCCTGATCCTGGGTTCATCGGATGACACGGCGCTCCATCACGGCAAGCCTAACTTCGTCAACCGCACCGTCGACAGCGCCAGACGCTTCGGCATCCCGCACGAAATTCTGGATGCCACCGGGATCGGGCAGCGTTTTCCCCAGATCGCGGGGCTGCGCGACGAGATCGGCTGCTTCGAGCCGGGCGGGGGCTTTCTGTATCCGGAGCGCTGCATCCAGGCGCAGCTCGATCGAGCGAAAGCGCTGGGGGCACGGATCCGCACGGGCCGGACCGTCACGTCGCTGTCGCAGTCGGGCGGCTCCGTCACGGTGGAAACCGATGCGGGGACGATCCAGGCCGATCGCGCCGTGTGTGCGGCAGGCTCCTGGACCGCCCAGCTCCTGGGCGGCGAGTTCCGGCGGCTGCTGCGCGTCAACCGGCAGGTCCTGCACTGGTTCGAGGCCGACGAAACCATGCTATCCCCCGGCAGGTTCCCGGTCGTCATATGGATGCACGGACCGAAGGCGAGCGATTATTTCTACGGCTTTCCCGCCTTGCCCGGCTCGGGAAGCATCAAGGTCGCGACCGAACAGTACGAGGAATCGGCCGATCCCGACCGGGTCGACCGCACGGTAGCGGCGGCCGAGCAGATCAGCATGTTCCGGGACCATCTGGCCGGCCGCCTCGGCGGCGTCAAGCCGCGCCCGGTCGGATCGGCGGTCTGCCTCTACACCGTCACTCCCGATTCCGGGTTCATCGTGGACCACGATCCCGCCCGCGACCGGATCATGGTCGTTTCGGCTTGTTCCGGGCACGGCTTCAAGCATTCCGCCGCTATCGGCAAGGCGGTGGCCCAGCATGTCGTTCTCGGCCGGAGCGACATCGATCTGGCACCCTTCTCGCTGGCGCGCTTCGCGTGCTGAGGCGCCGTCATTTGCCGACCACGAACAACAGGACTGGATCGGATGAGGAAAGATAGAAATATCTTCACCGGCGATTTCATGACCGCACCCTACTGGTGGGATGCGGCGCCGCCGGAATCCTACCGCGACCCGCTGCCCGGGCAAGCCGACGTCGTCATCGTCGGGTCCGGCTATTGCGGGCTGTCCGCCGCCATCGAACTTGCCCGGAACGGCACCGATGTCGTCGTCCTGGACGCCGCCGAAATCGGCAGCGGAGCCAGCACGCGCAGCGGCGGCATGGTCAGCAGCGGTCAGAAGCTGGTGGTCGGCGGCGCGATCAAGGGCGTCCCTCCCGACCTGTTCGAGCGGCTGATCGAGGATTCGATAGCCTCGTTCCAGCATATCCAGGACCTCGTCGGCGTCGAGAAACTGGATGCCGACCTGACGATCTCCGGTCGCTTCTTCGGGGCGCATACCCCGCGTGCGTACGATGCCCTGCGGAGGATGGGCAACGTCCTGCACGACAAGACCGGCGTCACGGTCCACGAGGTTCCGCGCGGACGGCAGCGGGAGGTCGTCGGGTCCGACTACTATCATGGCGGCATCGTCATCGACGAGTACGGCGGGCTCCATCCCGGAAAGTACCACCGGGCACTGCGGGATCTCGCGGCCTCCAGCGGCGCCGCCCTGCGGTCGCACGCCCGCGTGCGGCGCATATCGCCGAGCGGCCCGGGCTTCGCCGTCGATACATCGAGGGGAGTCATCCAGGCGTCGCGCGTCGTCGTGACGACCAACGGCTATACCGATGAAGCGACACCCGATCTCCGGCGCCGCGTCGTCCCGGCCCGCAGCTACCAGATCGCCACCGAACGGCTGGAACCGGACCTGATGGCCGAACTGATCCCCCGCGGCCGCATGATTTCCGATACCAAGCGCGACCTCTTCTACACGAGGCCTTCGCCCGACGGCACACGGATCCTGTTCGGAACCCGCCCCGGCATATTCGAGGTATCCGACGAAGCGGCAGCCGGCGTCCTGCACTCCAGGATGTGCGAGGTGTGGCCGCAGCTTGCCGGACGAAGGATCTCGCATGTCTGGAGCGGCTATGTCGGGATGACCTTCGACAAGACGGCGCATATGGGCGAACGCGACGGTATCGTCCACGCCGTCGGGTGCAATGGCAACGGCGTCGCCCTGATGACCTATCTCGGCCACCAGACCGCCCTGAAGCTTCTTGGACGGCAGAACCGTCCCTGCGCCTTCGACCGCGACGCGTTCCCGTCCCACCCGCTCTACCGGGGTAAGGCGTGGTTCCTGCCGGTCGTCGGCGGCTGGTACCGGCTACGCGACCGCATGGACCGCCTGGCGGCGATGGTATGATGAGCGGCCGGCCGGAAACGAACTCGTAACTGGACCGGCCGCATCGCCTCCCCCCCACGGAGGGGCCGCGCCCGGCTATCTGGCTTCGGCGCGAACCGCTCGGCGATCAGCCTTGACAAAGCTTCCAAATCGGCAATGTTATGTTATAACATAACATACTTGATCGACTTCAACGCATGCTCAATCCCGTTCCAACCCGAAAGGCCCGCCATGGCCACGGCAGAGCCGCGCCGACGAGCGCATTTTTCAACGTCACCGCTCGCAACCGGTGCGGCTCATCGTTTGGTCCTGGCCGGAGTGGTGACCGTGTCGCTGTGGCTCGCGGTGGCCTGGGCGATGGACTGGCTCGGGTGACGCGGTGACGGTCCTTGTGCAGCTCGACAACCTGACACTTGGCTATCAGCGCCATCCGGCAGTCCACCATATCGCCGGAGCCTTCGGCGCGGGTTCGCTCACCGCAATCGTCGGTCCCAACGGAGCCGGCAAAAGCACCCTGCTGAAGGGCATCATGGGCCTGCTGAAGCCGCTGCAAGGAGGCGTGACGCTATGCGGCCTACCGCGCCAAGCCATCGCCTACCTGCCCCAGCAGGCCGAGATCGATCGCAGCTTTCCCATCTCGGTGCTCGATACCGTGCTGCTGGGCCACTGGCGGCAGGTCGGCGCCTTCCGGGCCATGTCTCCGGCCATGCGCGACGAGGCCCATGCCGCCCTGGCCGCCGTCGGCCTGTCCGGTTTCGAAAATCGGCCGATCGGCACCCTGTCCAGCGGCCAGTTTCAGCGGGTGCTCTTCGCGCGCACGCTGCTTCAGGACGCGCGCCTCATCCTGCTGGACGAGCCGTTCACCGCCATCGATGCCCGGACTACCGCCGACTTGCTGAAGGTCGTGCATCGCTGGCACGGCGAACTCCGCACCGTCGTCGCCGTCCTGCACGATATCGAGCAGGTCCGCGCGCACTTCCCGGACACCCTGCTGCTGGCGCGGGAGGTGGTCGCCTGGGACAGCACGGCCGAGGCGCTGTCGCCCGCGAACCTCCGGCGCGCTCGCGCCATGGCTGAAGCCTGGGACGACGACGCGATGGTCTGCGCGCGGGGTGCGGCTTGACCGGTCTCTACGATGCCTTTGTCTCGCCCTTCCTGGAGTTTGCCTTCATGAGGCGGGCTCTGGTCGCGAGCCTGGCCCTGGCGCTCGGCTGCGGTCCGGTCGGGGTGCTGCTGGTGCTCCGGCGGATGAGCCTGGTCGGCGACACCATGGCGCATGCGGTGCTTCCGGGTGCGGCGGTGGGCTTCCTGGTGTCCGGCTTGTCGTTGCCGGCGATGAGCGTCGGCGGCTTCGTCGCCGGCTTTGCGGTGGCGCTGCTGGCCGGCGTGGTCAGCCGGATCACCGACTCCCGGGAGGACGCCAGCTTCGCCTCCTTCTACCTGATCGCCGTTGCCGCCGGGGTGCTGATCGTGTCGACCCATGGCAGCAACATCGACCTGCTGCACGTGCTGTTCGGCACCGTGCTGGCGGTGGACGATGCCGCACTCCTGATGATGGCGTCGATCGCCACGGCTACGCTCCTGACATTGGCCGTGATCTGCCGTCCGCTGGTGGTGGAGTGTTTCGACCCGGGTTACCTGCGCTCGGCCGGAACCTGGGGCGGTGTGAGCCATCTCATCTTCCTGATACTGGTCGTCCTCAATCTGGTCGGCGGCTTCCAGGCGCTGGGCACCCTGATGGCGGTCGGACTGATGATGCTGCCGGCGACGGCGGCCCGCTACTGGACGCAGAACCTGTGGGTGATGGCACTTGCCGCCACCGGCATGGCCTTCCTGTCCGGCGCGCTCGGGCTGATCGTCTCCTTCCACTACGAACTGCCGTCCGGTCCGGCCATCATCCTGGCCGCCGGCGCCTTCTATCTGCTGTCGCTGCTGCTCGGGCCGCAGGGAAGTGTTCGCACCCGATTTTTCCCACGCCGTCACCTGACGGCGTGATCGCCTCATCCATCCGAGAAAAAGAGGTTCACTCCATGAAATCCTTTGTCGTCGCCGGCATCCTTGCCGCCGGCCTTCTGGTCAATCCGGCCGCGGCGGAGCCGCTGAAGGTCGTGGCGAGCATGAGCGTCCTGGGCGATCTCGTGCAGCGGGTCGGCGGTGCCGACGTACGGGTCACCACGCTGGTCGGTCCCGACGGCGATGCCCACGTCTTCGAACCGACGCCGACCGATGCCAGGACCGTGCAGTCGGCCGATCTTCTGGTCGTCAACGGTCTGGGGCTGGAACCCTGGATGCAGCGTCTGGCGAAGTCGACCGGCTACACCGGTCCGTTCGTCACCGCGACCAAGGGGATAAAACCCCGTCAGGCCGAGGAGGGACCGGAGGAGGAGCATGCCGGCCACGGGCATGCCGACCATGGACACGGGGGCATCGATCCGCATGCGTGGCAAAGCGTGGCCAACGCCAAGCTCTATGTGAAGAACATCTCCGACGGCTTGGCAAAAGCCGATCCTCCGCATGCCGACACGTACCGGGCGAACGCGGACGCCTACACGCAGGAACTCGATGCCCTCGACCAGCAGGTGAAGGCGGCGTTCGCCCGCATTCCGCGCCCTGAACGCAAGATCATCACCTCGCATGACGCGTTCCAGTATTACGGTGCCGCCTATGGATTGACGCTGCTGGCGCCGACCGGGTTGAGCACCGAGTCCGAACCGTCTGCCAAGGCGATGGCGGGGCTGATCCGCCAGATAAGGCAGGAGAAGATCAGGGCGATCTTCGTGGAGAACATCAGCGATCCGCGCCTGATCGAACGCATCGCCGCGGAGTCCGGCGCCAAGGTCGGGGGGCAGCTCTATTCGGACGCATTGTCTCCGCCGGATGGGCCGGCAGCCACCTATATCGACATGATCCGGCACAACACGACGCTGATCGCAAACGCCCTTTAGGGACAATCCTGACGATGGTTGCGCGCCCTCCCTCCCATGACCTCGCTCGGCTACACGATACGAGCTACACCGGCGATCGCATCGCGGTGTAACGTGATCCGCTGAAATTTGGTCGGCATTGGGATGAGAGGGCGCTGCACCTCCCGCAGGGAACGACCGTCAGGCGCCGGTTTCCGTCAGCGCCCCGCCGGGATCGGGAACCACGACAAGCGTCCGGCTTCGGTCCCGGCCAGCAGGTGTCGTCCGTCGTCGCTCCAGGCCAGGGCGCTGATCGGTGAGCCGTCCGGGGCGGCGATCGCCACCGGCGCGGTTCCGTCGGTCGGAGCGATCAGCAGGCGTCCGTCGTCATGACCGGCGGCGATTACGGGTTCCTTGGGATGCGGCGCCACGACGGTGATCAGACCGCCGGCGGTCCCCGCCAGTTGCAGGGGCTGCTTCTGCCACGGTCCCCCGCCGAAGAAAGGCCAGCACACGACGGACTCCGCTCCGCCCGTCGCCAGATAGCGCGAGCGGTTCGTCCAGCCCATGGAACGGACCTTGGTCGCATAGCCGCTCATCTGCATGTCGGCCTTGTCTCTCAGCCGCCAGCCGTGCAGTCCGGACTCCTGAAGGGTGGTCATCAGATGCGTGCCGTCGGGATGCCACAGCACGCCGAGGTGAGATCCCTTCCAGTCCAGCCGTGACGGGGGACCGGGCCGTCCCGTCCACCAGAGGCTCGCGCCACCGTAGTGGGCGACGGCCAAGCGCTTGCCGTTGGGCGCGAAAGCAAGGCTGCCCACAGTGCTCGGATGGTCCAGCGCCGGTGCGGACCCATGGCCGGAAAGGTCGAGCAGATGGACCTGCCGCCCGGCGGAATAGGCGCGCAGCCGGGAGCGCGGGCAGCAGTCCACATGCTCGATCCAGCGCCCCTTGACCTCCGCCAGGGTTTCCGCCGCCTGTCCCGGCGCGATCCGCCGTAGCTTGCCGTCGTCGCCGCCGGTCAGGAAACCGTTCCCGTCGATGTCGCGCGCCAGTGCAAGGCAGGCGCCGTCATGGGCATGGACGACGGCTGGAGCGGCGGAGCTGTCGGTCAGGTCGATCAGCCATGCGGCGCCGTCGCCCAATACCGCCGCCGCGTGGCTGCCGGCGCGGTTCACCTTGACCGAGACGACATAGGCGGCCGCATCCATATGGCGTTCCAGCGGGTGCAGCCGCGTGCCGCCTTCCGAACCGTTCATGGCGCGACGCAGGCGGCGAAGCCGGCGCGCAGCGCGCCGCCGTCCAGGTTTCGCCCGATCAGCACGAAGCGGCTGGTGCGGGGCAGTCCTGCCGGCCAGACGCTGAGATTGCCGCTGTCGGCCAGCATGTGGACACCTTGGACCACAGTCCGCCGGTCGCTCCCCTTGAAAGACAGGATGCCTTTGTAGCGGAGCAGATCGACGCCCTGGACTTGGATGAGGGTGCGGAACCACTGGTCGAAGGCCGCCGGGTCGAGCGCGCGGTCCTCCTGTAGCGAAACGCTGGTGACGGACTGGTCGTGCTCATGGTCGTCCTCGCCCAGGAACCCCGGCTCCATCGCCAGAACGCGGTCGAGGTCGAAGGCGCCGAGCCCGATCACCTCGTCCAGCGCCACGGAGCATCGTTCTGTCCGCCGGATGCGCGCGAACGGGTTCATCGACCGGATGCGGTGCTCCAGCACCACGATGCCGGCTTCGTCCACGAGGTCGATCTTGTTGAGCAGGATCACGTCTGCGAAGGCGATCTGCTCCTGCGCTTCGTGGCTGTCGTCCAGACGCTGGGCCAGATGGCGGGCATCGGCGACGGTAACGATGCCGTCCATCCGGGTGCGTTTGGACACGTCGGGATCGACGAAGAAGGTCTGCGCCACCGGGGCGGGATCGGCCAGGCCGGTGGTCTCGATCAGGATGCCGTCGAAGGCGTCCTTGCGCTTGAGCAGGCCGCCGATGATGCGGATGAGGTCGCCGCGCACGGTGCAGCAGATGCACCCGTTGTTCATCTCGAACACCTCCTGGTCCGCGCCGACGACGAGGTCGTTGTCGATCCCGATCTCTCCGAACTCGTTGACGATGACGGCGAAGCGCTTTCCGTGCGGTTCGGACAGGATGCGGTTCAGCAGGGTCGTCTTGCCCGCGCCGAGATAGCCGGTCAGCACGGTAACGGGGATAGCGGACATCGGCTCTTTCCCTTCCATCGACATCTGTTATGATATGTTATAACGTTACACATCGAATTGACAATCCTCTGCGAGCCGATGATGACCGAAGCCTTGAATTCGCCCGACATTCCCGACGGGCTTGGAGATGCACTCGATCTGGTGCGGACGCTCTGGGATGAGGATGCCGGGGGAGGGCTGCCGCAGCGGATCGTCGCCTGGGCCATGATGATCGAAGCCGTGGACCGTTTGACGGTCCTGCACGGCCCGGCCGCGATGGCCGGGATGCTCGATAAGCTCAAGCTTGCGGTGATCGAGACGCCCGGTTCGGCTCAGGGCACGATCCAGTGAACAGGCCGGAAATTGGGCCGGTGATTGGGGTGGCGAACAATCGGTTCTTCGGCGCGCGGTCCTGGCGCACGGCCAAGCCGGTGGTCCTTCATCCCAGGTTCTTCGAAGGTTTCCTGGACTTCGTCGGCGAGCGCCCCTTCGACTACCGCAAGATTGACGGCTGGCCGCTGCTGGACCAGCACCGATATGAGAACGGTCGCGAGCTCGCCGCGGAATGCCGGGCGGCTGGAATCGCCGTTCGGTGGCGTGACCGGACGCGAATTCCGCGCTTCCTGAAGTCGCTGGTGGCGGAGCGCGCCCGGAACCGCCACCCGGCCCGCCTCTAGGTCCGAGGTTTCAGCACGTCGGCGATCCATCGGGTGCTACGTCTCAACTTGAAAGTTCTATGGCCGCCGTCTTTGAAAGGGAGGGCGGCAGGGCCGTGTGCCGCGGGGCCTGCATTCGAGGATGCCGTAGCCGTACCGCGGAAGTCGAAGGCAGATCAGTACCGAACCGCTGCAAGATGATTGCCAGCACCATTCTTGCATACTACCATTCCAGTCGTTCATCAAAAGTAGCCTGCGGAAGACAGGCAAACCCTCGAGGGAGGAAGCATGGGCATCATCACTCGCACGTGGCGCGTGGCCACGCTCGGCATGGCACTGGGCGCCATTGCCGGAAATGCTCTGGCAGCCGATTATACGCTGAGCGTCAACACGGCGCTGGCACAGCAGGACCCATTGTACAGGGGCCTCGAGGAGTTCAAGCAGAACGTCGAGAAGCGTTCCGCTGGCAAGCTCGCCATCCGCCTTTTCCCCGGCTCGCAGCTCGGCAAGGATGAGGACGTGCTCGAGCAGGCGCGCGCCGGGGCTCCCGTCGCGGTCGTCGTCGACGGAGGGCGTCTCGCCGTCTTCGTCAAGGAGTTCGGCATCCTCGGCGGTCCCTATCTCGCCCAGGGCTATGAAGGAATACGCAAGGTCGTCACCTCGCCGCTGTTCGACCAGTGGGCGGAGAAGCTGCGCACCGCGTCCGGGCATCAGGTCCTTTCCTTCAACTGGTGGCAGGGCGAACGCCATGTCCTGACGAACAAGCCCGTCGCGTCGCCGGCCGATCTCAACGGCGTCCGCCTGCGCACGCCGGGCGCTCCGGTCTGGATGGAGACCATCCGCGCGATGGGCGCCACACCGACGCCGATGGGCTGGTCGGAGGTCTATACCGGGCTCCAGCAGAAGGTGATCGACGGCGTCGAGGCGCAGGACCCCGCAAGCTTCGGCTCCCGGCTGTACGAAGTCACGTCCCACTTGACCAAGACAGGCCATATCAACCTGATCACCGGCATCGTCACCAGTGCCGCCTGGTTCGACAAGCTGCCTGCCGAACACCGCCAGATCCTGCGCGAGGAGTCGCTGAAAGCCGGAGACAGCGCATCGCGCGCGACCGAGGCGTCTCTGGCCGACTACGAGAAGCAGATGCAGGAAAAGGGCATGACGATCGTGGAGATCGACACCAAGCCGTTCCGCGAGGCGACCCAGCCGGTCTACGAAAAGCTCGGCTACACGGAACTCCACAAGGAAGTCGAGAAGCTCCTCCAGAACTGACGCGCCCGCTGTCCGCCAAAGACACTGCCAAGTTCGAAGGGCTTCCACCATGACATCCTGGATCGTCAAGGCGGAGGGGCTGCTGGCATCGCTCCTTCTCGCCGTCATCGTGCTGCTCGTCTTCGCCGCCGGCATCATGCGCTGGTTCGGTCATCCCCTGGTCTGGTCGGTGGATCTGGCGCAGCTCCTGTTCGTCTGGGTCAGCTTCATCGGCGCCGATCTGGCGCTGAGGAAACGTGCCCATATCGGCATCGACTATCTGGTCAAGAGACTGCCGGGGCAGGCCCGGGCTGCACTCGATCTGGTGCTGGGGGCCGTCGTGCTAGGCTTTCTGCTCACCATGGCTGTAATGGGCTACCGGCTCACGATGCTCAACCTGGAACGGCAGTTCGGCGACAGCGGGATCAGCTATGGGTTCGTGACGGCGGCGGTGCCGATCGGGTGCCTGCTGCTCGCTATCACGCTGGCCGGCCAGATGCTGCGGACCGCCGCCACCCTGCGCAGCCGGCCGCAGCCCGTCTTCGCCGCCGCCTCGACGCCGGTCCATGCCGAAGAGCTCGTGCCATGACACTGCTTGCCGTCACCTTCTTTCTCCTGATGTCGCTCGGCGTCCCCATCGCTTTCGCGATCGGGATCGCGGGCTTCTCGTTCTTCGCCACCAACGAGATCATGCCGCTGTCGATCGGCGTGCAGCAGGTCGCGACCGCATCGCAGAGCTTTCCGCTGCTGGCGGTGCCGTTCTTCGTCCTGGCCGGCCACATGATGAACCGGACCGGCATCACCAGCCGGTTGATCGCCTGCTCCAGCGTGCTGGTGTCGTGGATGTCGGGCGGTCTCGCCCAGGTCTGCATCGTGCTGTCCACGCTGATGGGCGGGGTGTCAGGGTCGGCGGTGGCCGACGCGGCGATGGAGGCGCGCATCCTCGGTCCCAGCCTGATCGCTCGCGGCTACTCCCGTGGCTTCACTTGCGCGACTATCGCGGTCGGCTCCCTGATCACGGCGACCATTCCGCCGAGCCTTGGGCTGATCCTTTACGGCTTCGTCGGCAACGTGTCGGTCGGCCGCCTTTTCCTGGCCGGCGTCATCCCCGGCTTGCTGATGATGGCCGGACTGATGCTGACGGTGTGGCTGATCGCACGGCGTCGTGGTTACAAGGCCGAGATGACGGAACGGCCGACCATGGGCGCCGTCTGGCGGGCGGTGGCCGACGCCAAATGGGCATTGCTCTTCCCGCTGGCGCTGCTGCTTGCGATCCGCGGCGGCCTGTTTACGCCGTCGGAAGTCGGAGCCTTCGCGGTCATCTATGCGGCCGTCGTGGGGTTCCTGCTGCACAGGGAACTGACCTGGGCCAGCGTCATGGAGGCCCTGTTCGAAGCGGTCGTCGATACCGGACTGATCATGCTGATCATCCTGTTTTCCGGGATGGTCGGATACGCCATCATTTTCGAGCAGGCGCCGCAGAGCATCGCTGAGGCCATGACCGGATTGACCCGTGAGCCGATCCTGGTGGTGGCGCTGATCCTGGTCTTCCTTTTCATCGCCGGACTGTTCATCGAAAGCACGGTGCTGGTCCTGCTTCTGACGCCGATCTTCCTGCCCATCGTAACGCCGCTGGGCGTCGACCCCGTGCATTTCGGCATCCTGATGATGACCATCGTCACCCTGGGATCGATGACGCCGCCGGTCGGCGTCGCGATGTATACCGTGTGCAGTCTGCTCGACTGCCCGGTGGAGGAATACGTCGTGGAATCGCTGCCCTTCATTTTCACGATCCTGGTGCTGGTCGCGGTTCTCGCCCTGTGGCCCGGTCTCGTCCTGTTCCTGCCGAACGCGCTGATGTGAGGACCGGCATGCTCCGGGGGATATGCTGTGGAGAATTCCGGCTGAAGGTTTTGCGTCATAGCCGGAAGTTGCTTTCGGAGCTGCCAAGTACAGTAAAGAATAATGAACTGACAAAATTCACGGTGACCTTATGGCAATATTGATTATTGTAACTCAGCAATATGGAAAGCCGTAGAAAGAAGAGGATCTATAATGTCTGTCAGAGGTTGCGGATTTAAGTATCTGTCGATATTTCCATTGCAGCGGTGATGATTGTTTGTGTGCGTCGATGAGATGCTGTCTTGCGCGTCGATCGGTATCCGCGTATGAGGTTAGAGAATGACATGCGAAAAAGCATGCAAACAGCTTGGAGGAACGCTCATGAATCCGCTCAATCTTCTAGGTCGCTCGCTCCTGGGGCGTTCCGCGGCCGCGGCATTGTTTGCCGGACTGCTGGCGCTGCCATCCGTTTCGGCGACGGCGCAAACCTTGAAGGCTTCGCACCAGTGGCCGAGCGGGACGGGCGACTTCCGTGACGAGATGATCCAGATCATCGCCAAGGAACTGAGCGCCGCCAATGTCGGGCTCGATGTCCGGGTGTTTCCCGGCTCGTCCCTGGTCAAGCCGCGCGAGCAGTGGAGCGCGCTGTCCAAGGGCCAGATCGACATTTCGCTGTTCCCCCTGGATTATGCCGCCGGTAAGCATCCCCAGTTCAGCGCCACGCTGATGCCGGGGCTGGTCAAGAACCACGAGCACGCCGTCCGGCTTTCCAAATCGCCGTTCATGGACGAAATCAAGAAGATCGTCGAGGGCGAGGGGATCATCGTGATCGCCGACGGCTGGCTGGCAGGCGGCTTCGCGTCGAAGAAGAAGTGCATCCTCACTCCGGAAGATGCTCAGGGGCAGGTAATGCGCGCCGCCGGTCCGATGTTCGAGCGGATGCTGGCGGGAGCGGGCGCCTCGCTGGCATCGATGCCCAGTTCGGAAATCTACACGGCGATGCAGACCGGCGTGCTCGACGCCGCCAACACCTCGTCGGAAAGCTTCAGTTCCTATCGCCTTCAGGAGCAGGTCAAGTGCATGACGCCGCCGGGCGATCAGGCCCTGTGGTTCATGTACGAGCCGCTGCTGATGTCCAAGCGCAGCTTCGACCGGCTCAACCCGAAGCAGCAGGAAGCCTTGATGGCCGCCGCGAAGAAGGCGGAGGACTTCGGTTTCAAGAAGGCCGCCGAAGCGGATGCCCAGATGGTCGACCTGTTCAAGAAGGCGGGCGTCGAGATCGTCTATATGGACGCTGCACAGGCCGATGCCTGGCGCAACCTTGCCAAGGAAACGTCGTACAAGACCTTCGCGGCCGAGGTGGCCGGCGGGCAGGCGCTCATCGACAAGGCCCTGGCGGTTCAGTAACCCCCTAACCGCAAACCCGTCACGGCCCTGCAATCCGGGTGCGCACACCCGGATTGCAGCGGAAAGGGAACCCTCATGGATATATTCATCCGGAGCGTCGCGATGGTATCGCGGGCCTGCGGCTTCGTCGCCGGCCTGCTGATCCTCATCTCCATCCTCGTCGTCACCCACATGGTGTTCCAGCGCTACGCTCTCGGCCAGCCGACCATCTGGCAGACCGAGTTCGTGATCTACGCCCTGGTCGCGTCCACGCTGATCGGCAGTCCCTATGTCCTGCTGCTTCGCGGCCACGTGAACATGGACATCGTTGCGATCTATGCCGGTCCGCGCTTCCGCTTCTGGCTGGCGATGGTGGCCTCGGTCGGCGCGCTGGGCTTCTGTCTGCTGCTGTTCTGGTTCGGCGCGCACTACTGGTACGAGGCATGGTCGAAGGACTGGCATTCCGACACGCTCTGGCGGGTGCCGCTCTGGATTCCGCATCTGTCCCTTCCCGTCGGCATCGGGGTCCTGTCGCTGCAATACGTCGCGGAGATCCTGAGCCTCGTTACCGGCAGGACTCTTCCCTTCGGCCTGCCGCCGACGACCGGCACGGAAGCGCTGACCCAATCCTTTCCCGCCCATGCGGATACGCTGACATGAACCCGCTATTCATGGGGCTCTTCGTGCTCTTCGGCACGCTCCTGGTCATGATGACCGGGATGCCCATCGCTTTTTCGCTTGGCGTCGTCTCGGTGGCGGCGCTGGTGGCGTTCGAGGGACCGCGCAGCCTGGACTTCATCGCGGAAACCTTCCTGGGGGGTCTCGACGACTTCACGCTGGTATCGATCCCGATGTTCGTCCTGATGGGGGCGGCCGTCGCGTCGTCCCGCGCCGGGCGCGACCTCTACGAAGCGCTGGACCGCTGGCTTTACCGCGTGCCCGGCGGACTGGTGATCTCCAACCTGGGCGCCTGCGCGCTCTTCGCGGCGCTGACCGGATCGTCGCCGGCGACGTGCGCCGCGATCGGCAAGATGGGCATCCCGGAGATGCGCAAGCGCGGCTATCCGGACGAGATCGCGACGGGATCGATCGCCGCGGGCGGCACGCTCGGCATCCTGATCCCGCCCAGCCTGACCTTCATCCTCTACGGTATCGCCACCGAAAGCTCCATCGGCCGCCTGTTCCTGGCCGGAGTGGTACCGGGCATCATGCTGACCGTGCTGTTCATGGTCTGGACATGGTTCGCCGTTCGCCGCAGTGGCCACCGCGCCTACGATCCCGCCTTCCGCTGGACCTGGAAGGAGAAATTCTCCGCCCTGCCCAAGGTGCTGCCGTTCCTGGCGATCATCGGCGCCGTGATGTGGGCGCTGTACGGCGGCGTCGCCACGCCGTCGGAAGCAGCGGGGCTGGGAGCGCTATTCTGCCTGCTGCTCGCCATCGTGATTTACCGGATGTGGCGTATCCAGGATCTCGTGGCGATCTTCCGCGACACGACCAAGGAGTCGGTGATGATCCTGATGATCATCGGCACCTCGATCCTGTTCAGCTACATGCTGACCAACCTGTACCTGACGCAGTCCCTGGCGGAGTGGATCGCCTCGCTCGACGTCAACCGGTGGGTGCTGCTGGCGGCGATCAACGCGATGCTTCTGCTCGCCGGATGCTTTCTGCCGCCGGCGGCAATCATCCTCATGACGACGCCGATCCTGCTGCCGATCATCACCGCCGCCGGCTTCGACATCATCTGGTTTGGCGTCATCCTGACCATCAACATGGAAGTCGGCCTGATCACGCCGCCGGTCGGCCTCAACCTTTACGTCATCAACGGCATCGCCCCGGATGTGCCATTGTCCCGCATCCTGTGGGGCTCGCTGCCATACGTTCTATGCATGCTGCTGGCCATATTGATCCTGTGCATCTTCCCGGGCATCGCGACATGGCTGCCGGACATGCTGATGGGGCCGGCGATGTGATCTGCTCCATCCAAGCCTGAAGACGGATCGGAACCGAAAAGGGGAGGGGAGGCGAATAAGGCTATTCCGGGTTGAAAATAGGGCGGCTTCGGTGCGGCGGCTGCCACTTCTTCCCGCATCCGGGGGTTAGCAGGAGGTCATACGACCTCCTGAAAGCCTATGATCTGCGGAAGAGGGCGGGATGAAACTGGAAATCGATGTCGTGTCCACGCTGGTTGCCGCCATCGTGGTATTGCTGATCGGCCGCGTGGTCATATCCAAGGTCGGCTTTCTTCAGCGCTACAATATCCCGGAACCGGTCGTCGGCGGCCTGCTCGCGGCGCTGGTCATCACCGCCCTGCGGTTCGGCGGCGGCATGGAAATCACCTTCGACATGTCGCTCCAGACGCCGCTGATGCTGGCGTTCTTCGCCACCATCGGCCTGAGCGCCGATGTCAGGACACTGATGCAGGGCGGTCGCAGGGTGCTGATCTTCTTCGTGGTCGTGGCCGTCATGCTGGTGATCCAGAATGCGGTGGGCGTCGCCGCCGCCCTCAGTCTCGACATGCATCCGCTCACGGGCCTGCTCGCCGGATCGATCACCATGTCGGGCGGACATGGCACCGGCGCCGCCTATGCGACCCGCTTCGGGGAAGACTACAATCTGCAGGGCGCAATGGAGATCGCGATGGCATGCGCCACCTTCGGTCTCGTCCTGGGCGGGTTGATCGGCGGTCCCCTGGCGCAGCGCCTGATTACTCGGCACGGACTAACCGCGAGCGCCGATGCCGACAAGGACGGCGCGCCCGGGGAACTGGGCGGTGACGAGCGGCGGACGCTCAGCCCGGAGAGCTTCTTAGAGACGCTGTTCATGATCGTCATCTGCGTCATGATCGGGACGTATCTCGGCCAGATCCTGAAGAACGACTACCTGACGCTGCCGGCCTTCGTCTGGACCCTGTTCACCGGCGTCATCCTGCGGAACGGGCTGAGCCTTTCCGGTCTGCGGCAGGTCGACACCGCGACCATAGACCTGCTCGGAACTGTTTCGCTGTCGCTTTTCCTGGCAATGGCGCTTATAGCGTTGCGGCTATGGGAACTGGTCTCGCTGGCCCTGCCGATCCTGATCATCCTGGGTGCGCAGACTGTCGCCATCGCATTCTATGTGTACTTCGTGACCTTCCGGGTCATGGGGTCGAACTACGACGCGGCGGTCATGTCGGCGGGGCATTGCGGCTTCGGCATGGGCGCCACGCCCACCGCAATCGCCAACATGCAGGCGGTCGCGGGGCGCTACGGCCATTCGCCCCAGGCTTTCCTGATCATCCCGATCGTTGGGGCTTTCCTGATCGATCTGGCCAACGCGCTGGTCATCCAGGGTTACATGAGTCTGCCCCAGCTGGGCTTCTAGCAGGAGAGTACCATGATCGGCCGACTTCTCCGCATTGCTGCGGTCGTCCTGGCGCTGGGCGTCACGGCGGCGTGCGAAAAGACGCCCGACGAGGCGGCGGTACGCGACGCGCTTCAAGGCGCCATCGGCACGACCTTCGCGGAACCGGTGGTCGAAATCGCCTCCTTCGAGCGGGTCGGCAGCGGACCGCTTCCGGCCGGAGCCGATGGGACGGAGCGCAAGATCGTCTATTACAACGCGGATCTCAGGCTGCTCCGGGATTACTCCTTCAACGACTGGGAGGCGCTGAACGTCTCGGCTCTCGCCAGCCTGCTCGGCGCCACCGAACATGGCCTCCAGGGCATCCGGCGCGACGGCAACGCCGCCGGCGACACGCTGCGGGTACGTGGTTCGGTGGGGTTCGAGCGGATGGACGGCGACTGGCAGCCGGTCGTGGTGGCCCAGTCTCCCGTCAGCGAACCGCCGACATTGGACAATACGGGACCGCCCGCCGTCGCGCGCGGGTTGGTCGACCAGATCATGGCGCTGTTCGAAGGACCGCCGGCCGACGATGCCAGCCAGGCCCGCGCGATCATCACGGAGGAACTGGACGACGCTTACCGCCAGATCACCCTTCGTCTCGACCGGCTTCAGCGCGCCTTCGTCATCGCGGGCGGACCAAGCGGCGGCGAGTACAACCTGATCGCCCGGACCATCGCCGCCACGATCTCGGCGAACGGCATCCGCTCGGCCGGCGTCGCCACCGACGGCAGCGTCGAGAACCTCCGGCTGGTCCGCGACGGCTCGGCTGACGTCGTGCTCGCCCAGAACGACATCGCGGCGATGGCGGCGCGCGGCGAGGGACTGTACCAGGATGCCGGCGCCGATCCCGATCTTCGGGCGTTGGCCAGCCTGTTTCCGGAGCCGGTGCATATCGTCGTCCGGGCAGACGATCCGATCCGGACGGTCGCCGACCTGCGGGGCAAGCGGATAGATCTGGGGCTGCCGAGTTCCGGATCGGTCCTGACGGCCCGTTCGGTGATGGACGCCCACGGACTTGGCCTTGCGGATTTCGCGCAGGTGACCGACATGGGACCGGCCCGCGCCGTCGAGGCATTGACCGCCGGAAACATCGACGCCCTGGTCAGCGTCATCAATGCGCCGGCACGCCTGTTCCAGCGGCTGTCGGCACAGTCGGACATCCGCTTCCTGCCGCTCGACCCGCAGGCTATCCGGACGCTGAATTCATCCAGCAGCCAGCTCGTGCCGTTGACCCTTCCCGCCGGGATATATCCCCGCCAGACGGAGCCTGTCCCGACCGTCGCCGTCACGGCGCTGCTGGTGGCAAGGCGGAGCATGCCCGATGTCGAGGTCACCACGATGCTCGACACCGTGTTCAAGGACATCGACTTCGTCGCCGCCGGAAGTGCCGCGGGCGCCCTGATTTCCCGCAACCGGGCGGAAAGCGGTCTGTCGATCCCCCTTCATCCCGCGGCCGAGACATGGCTCGGCGATGCGCCGACCGCTGCGACGCAGTGACTGCCTCGCAACAAGCGCCGTGGCCCTCAGACGCTTGGTCGATCCCCGTTATCCGCATCGGCGGACCGGGAACATGAGAAATCCTAATGACCGGAATTAGATTTGCCCGTTTGTCACCAGTCCTGGGCGGAGGCACGCTGGGGTAACGCTGAGAACCGATTTTCCAGCGGTCGTTCAAAACCGGTTGGAGTGAAACTCATGGCCCACAGCGTTCACCTTAGGGAACGTCCCACCCGGCCTGGAAGGACCGGCATCGGCATGCCGGTCCTTCTGGCGGTCTTCGCATTGGCGGTGCTTGGCTTGTTCATGCTCGCCAAGCCGGCGGACCGGGCAGCTCCGCGCCCGGCCCAGGAAACCGCGACGACACCCCCTCAGCAGGACTGGCACGGCAACTACAACATGGTCCGGCGGTAGGAACCGTCATGAGCGCGCGTGGCGGAAGTTGCGGATGATGCCGGCGTCGAGCTTGGACCAGTACGCCTCGGCCTCGCTTCGCACCACGGGCATCAGCACGTAGAGCCCGATGATGTTGGGGATCGCCATCGCGAAGATCATGCTGTCGGAGAAGTCGATAACCGGACCCAGGTTCATGCTGGCGCCCAGCACGGTGAAGCAGCAGAAGATCAGCTTGAACAGCAGGTCCATGGCCCGGCTCTCGCCGAACAGATAGGTCCAGGCCTTCAGCCCGTAATACGACCAAGACATCATCGTGGAGAAGGCGAACAGAACGACGGCCACGGTCAGGACGATGGGGAACCACGGGACCACCGTGGCGAAGGCGGCGGAGGTCAGTTCGACGCCGGTAAGGCCGGTGGACAGCGTTCCGCTGATGGTGATGACCAACGCAGTCATCGTGCAGATGACGACCGTGTCGATGAAGGGCTCCAGCAGGGCGACGTAGCCTTCGGTGATCGGCTCCTTGGTGCGGACGGCGGAATGCGCGATGGAAGCGGACCCGATCCCGGCTTCGTTGGAGAAGGCGGCGCGCTTGAAGCCCTGGATCAGGGCGCCGACCACGCCGCCGGCCACGCCGGCGCCGGTAAACGCGCCGTTGACGATTTCGCCGAAGGCCCAGGCGATCTTGTCGCTGTTCACCGCGATGATGATCAGGCAGGCGCCGATATAGATGATCGCCATCAGCGGGACGATCTTTTCCGTGACGCGGGCGATGGACTTGATGCCTCCGATGATGACGACGCCTAGTGCTATCGCCATGATCAGGCCGAACAGCCAGCCGTTCCCCGCCAAGATGCTGGACTCGCCGCCGGTCACGTTGACGACCTGCTGATAAGCCTGGTTGGACTGGAACATGTTGCCGCCGCCGATCGAGCCGCCGACGCAGCACACCGCGAAGATAACTGCGAGGACCCGCCCGGAACCGGCCATTCCACGTTCCGCGAAACCCTTCGACAGGTAATACATCGGGCCGCCCGAGACGGTGCCGTCGGGATATTCGTTGCGGTATTTGACGCCCAGGGTGCATTCGGTGAACTTCGACGCCATGCCCATCAGGCCGGCGACGATCATCCAGAACGTAGCGCCCGGCCCGCCCAGCGAGACCGCGACGGCCACGCCAGCGATATTGCCGAGCCCGACCGTGCCCGACAGGGCGGTCGCCAGCGCCTGAAAGTGCGACACCTCCCCGGCATCGTTCGGATCAGAATAATCGCCACGCACGAGCGCCAGCGCATGGCCGAATTTACGGAACTGCACGAAGCCGAAATAGACCGTGAAGATGGCGGCGGCTACCACCAGCCATCCGACGATGAGGGGGAATTCCGTACCCGCGAAGTCGACGGAGTAGAAGATCACCGAGGAAACCGCGCTGGAAACCGGAGCGACGGCGGAGTTGACCCACTCGTCGATGGTTGCGGCACCGGCGGCTTCCGCCGCATCCTGCGCGTGCGCGCTGCCGTTGGAAATAAGCAAGGCCGTCAGGCCGAGGATATAGCGCTTCATTCGTGAATGCCTTCCCTGCTTTTCTTGGTTCGGCGGCCGTGTCCGGTCAGGGCACCACCGTTACCGGGACGGGCGACGCCTGGATCAGGGCGAGCGCCATGCCGCCCAGTATCCTGCGGGCTACTGAGAAGCCTCCGGTGCGCCCGATGACGATCTGCGCATCGGGCTTCTGCTCGGCGATCTCACAGATCAGTTCGGCCGCATGCCCGTAGCGCACGTCGCTGGTGACGGCGATGTTCTGGGCCTCCAGGCTCTGGATCGCCGGTGCTATCAGTTCCGCCGCCCGCGACAGTTCCTCCGTTCGCCGTTTATGGCGTTCCTCCAGTTCCTGAGCAGTCAGAAAGCTGTAGGGCGACCACTCAAGGATATGGACGACATGGATCGTCGCTCCGGTCGCCTTGGCCGCCGCCGCTGCAAAAGCGAGCGCCCGTTGCGATGCTTCCGTTTTGTCGAAACCTACGATGAGAGTTCCAGGCACGCATTGATCTCCTTTCCATGAAAGGGTTGCTTCCTGGCAACGTCTGAAATCCTTCTTTGTCATTATGAAAAATAGCCACGAAGTCTTTTTTATCCCGCCTTCGGCATAGGATGAAAGGTGTGCCGGAGCGATTGACGAAGATAGACTTGCGTGCGGTCGACTTAATGCCCGGCTCAGGAATAGCGTTCCGCGCCGATCAAAATCGGTCAGGACGCCAGATCGGCCAATCCGGCGGCTTTGGAGGGCAAGGGCACATCGCTGAGCGCTGACGTCGATCCATCGCTCGACGGACCGACGACGCTGAGGCTGCCATCGGTCTCAAGCACGACCGCTTCGACTTGTGCCAAGCTTGCAAAGCCGCTGGAGCGGACGGCGGCCATCACCTCTTCCGGCGCTACGCGAGCATCGATGAGAGCGTCATGCAGGAATTCTCCCCGGTGGAGGAGCATCGTCGGTTCGGCCTTGATGAGATCCTTGAAGAACTGCGACCGGACCGACGTCCAGGCGACGATCAACTGAAGACCTATCAGCACGCAGAAACCCAGCACTCCTTCCGCCAGCGCCACGTCCTTCGACAGCAGGACCGTCGCCAGTGTCGATCCCAGCGCAACAGTCACGACGAAATCGAATGCGTTCATCTTGGAAAGTGTTCGCTTGCCGGTGACCCGAATGAGCGCAACGATGGCGATATAAGCCAATACGCCCACTACGAAGGTCCTGAGCAGTCCGTCCCAATTATCGAAAAACATGAACTTTCCTGTCGAGTTTCGGTATTTCGTGAAGACTGCAAGTAGAGCCTTCGAGATTCTCCGCGACGATTACAGAACCTGATAGCGGCGGTACGGTTCCCTTATGCTCGTTCCTGCCGATTTGCCCTTGTTTCGAGGCGTCCGGCGGCAAGCTTAATGGCGTTGCGCCAACGTCTTCGGGATATCGCCTATGCTTCGAGCCGCTCAATGACCATGGTTCGCCAGATCGTCATCGTCGTGGCGCTTATTGCCGCCGCCGGAGCTATGTGGTGGTTCTTCGCCTCATCCCAGGAGGAGGGAGGAGCGACCGAAGCCCGATCCTCCCCATCGGCGGTAAAAGTGGAGGTAGCCGAAGCGCGGCTGGGTGAGATCGCGGAAGTGATCGAGGCGGTCGGCACGACCCGGCCCATCCAGTCGATCGACGTGATCGCCGATGCCAGCGGCCGGATCGACGAAATCCTGTTCGAGACCGGACAGCGGGTCGAGCAGGGCCAGCCGCTTGTCAGGCTTGATCGCGGCATCCAGGAGGCCAATCTGGCCGGGGCGGAAGCGGAACTGGCGGATATCCGCGTGCAGCTGGAGCGGGCGCGGCAGCTCGTCACCAGCCGGGCCGTGTCCGAGGCGCGCGTCGATGAGCTGGAAGCGGCATTCCTGGCTGCGGAAGCGCGCGTCGCGGCCGAACGGCAGCGCTTGCGGGACCGCACCACCAACGCCCCCTTCAGCGGCGTGGTCGGACTGCGGGAGGGCGATGTCGGCGCCCGCATCACCGATACCACCGTCCTGACCCGGCTCGACGACTTGTCCGTGATCGAACTGGAGTTTCAGGTGCCGGAACGGTTCTTCGGCGCGATCCGCTTGGGCCAGACGGTCAAGGCGACCAGCACCGCTTTCCCCGATACCGTGTTTGCCGGGCAGGTTGCGGCCATCGACACCAGGATCGATGCCGTGTCCCGGTCGTTCCGGGTGCGTGCGGAGCTGCCCAATTCCGACGCCGGCCTGCCCGGTGGCCTGTTCATGCTGGCCCGCATCACCCTGACGACCCGGCCGGACGCCGTCCTGATACCTGAGGAATCCGTCATGGCGGAGGGCCGCACCACCTTCGTCTACCGGATCGCAGGCACCCCGGCTGAACCGAAAGCCGAGCGGATCGAAATTCGCATCGGCCAGCGCCGCGTCGGCGAGGTCGAGGTGGTGGAAGGCTTGGCCGCCGGCGACCGCGTGGTGACGGCCGGGCTGCAACGGCTGCGCTCCGGCGCTCCCGTCCGCCTGTCGGAGCCGCCCGGCAATCCACCTTCCCAGAGGAACGTGGCGGAGCGGGCGCCATGATCTCCGACTTCAGCATCAGGCGTCCGGTCCTCGCCATCGTCCTCAGCGCGTTGATCGTGGTGATCGGCATCGCGGCCCTGCTGCGGCTGCCGGTCCGTGAGCTTCCCGACGTCGATACCGCCGTTGTCACCGTCACGACGACCTATGAAGGCGCAGCACCCGAGATCATCGACACCGAAGTCATCGAGGTTCTGGAAGGCGCCATCAGCGGTGTGGACGGCATTCGCAGCATCCGATCCTCAAGCAGGCTGGGGCGCGGCCGGATCGTGGTGGAGTTCGTCACGTCGCGCGACATAGATCAGGCCGCCAACGACGTCCGCGACGCGGTCGGCCGTGTCCTGGTCGATCTGCCGGACGAGGCGGATACGCCCGAGATCGTCAAGACAGACAGCGACGCCCAGCCGATCCTGCGGATCGCGGTCACCAGCGACCGCATGACGCCAGCCGACATCAACGACTATGCCAGCCGCTTCATCGTCGACCGCTTGTCCGTCCTGAATGGCGTGGCGCAGGTCGAGATTTTCGGCGAACGGCGCTATGCTATCCGGATCTGGCTGAACCGCGAAGCCCTCGCTGCCCGGAACTTGACGGTAGCGGATGTCGAGGCGGCGCTCCGGCGCAACAACGTGGAACTGCCGGCGGGCGAACTGGAATCGATCTCCCGGCAATTCACGGTGCGCACCGATACCCGGCTGACCAGCCCGGAGGAGTTCCGCGACATCGTGGTGGCCCAGGCCGCCAACTATCCCATCCGCCTTGGCGATCTGGCGGAGGTCGAACTGGGAGTTGAGGACGACAACTCGATCGTCAGGTCCAACGGCGAAGCCGCCGTCGGCCTCGGCGTCCTGCGGCAGTCGCAGGCCAATACCATCGAAGTCAGCAATCAAGTCCGTGCGGAACTGGAGGCGCTGAGGCCGACGCTGCCGGAAGGCATGTCGATCATGGTCAGCTCCGACGACGCCTTGTTCATCTCCAAATCCATCGAGGAGGTGGTGGTAGCGCTCGGCATGTCGGTGCTGCTGGTCGTCGCGGTGATCTTCCTGTTCCTGCACTCCGTGCGGGCGACGATCGTGCCCGCCGTCACCATCCCGGTCGCCGTGATCGGTACGCTGGCCTTCATCTATGCCTTCGGCTTCTCGATCAACATCCTGACCCTGCTGGCATTGCTGCTCGCCATCGGGCTGGTGGTGGACGACGCCATCGTGGTGCTGGAGAACATCCAGCGCCGGGTCGAGGCTGGTGAAAAGCCGCTGGCCGCGGCCTTCCTGGGCACCCGGCAGGTGACATTCGCGGTGATCGCGACCTCGCTGACCCTGATCGCGGTGTTCGTGCCGATCTCCACGCTGGAAGGGCAGGTCGGCCGCCTCTTCGCGGAATTCGGGCTGGTCATGGCGGCGGCCGTCGCGATCTCGACCTTCGTGGCGCTGTCGCTCTGCGCGATGCTGTGCTCCAAGCTGCTGCGCGGCACCGAGAAACCGGGGAGGATCGGGCGGTCGCTGGAGAGTGCCTTCAACGGCATGGCCAACGGCTATCGCCGCCTGCTCGACCGTGCGATCCGGGCGCCGGTCGTCGTGCTGGCGGTCGCCGGCGTGATCTCCGCCGGCACGGTCTTTCTGTACGATATCCTGCCGCGTGAGCTGACACCGACCGAGGACCGGGGTGTCTTCTTCATTCCGGTGACCTCTCCCGAAGGCGCCACCGCCGGCTACACCGACGCCAACGTTGCCCGCATCGAGGACGTCCTGGCCCCGCTCCGAGCTTCCGGGGAGGCGGAGCGCGTGTTCGCGATCGTGGGTTTCCGCAACCAGCCGGGCCGGGGCTTCGTCGTCGTCGGCCTATCGGATTGGGACGAACGGGATCGCAGTCAGCGGGAGATCGTCAACTCGATCATCCCCGATATCGCCGGCATCCCCGGCGTCCGCGCCTTTCCCGTCAATCCGGCGGCTCTCGGCCAGCGGGGCAGCAGCGCGCCGCTCCAGGTCGTGATCGGCGGGCAGGACTACGAAGTCATCCAGGAATGGGCCGACCGGATCGTCGAACGCGCGGCGGACAATCCAGGACTTCAGAACGTCGAAACCGACTTCGAAGCGACCCGGCCACAGTTCAACGTGCGGATCGACCGGCGCAAGGCCGACGACCTGGAAATCGGGATCGAGCAGATCGGCGGCACGCTCCAGACGATGCTGGCATCGCGCGAGGTGACCGACTTCATCAACAGGGGCAGGGTCTATCCGGTCATCCTCCAGGCCCGCGACACCGACCGGCAAACTCCCGCCGACCTGACCAACATCTTCGTCCGCTCCGGCGAGGACGGCGCGCTGGTGCCGCTCAACGCGCTGGTAACGCTGGACGAACTGGCGGCGCCTCCCGAACTGCTGCGCTACGACCGGCTGCCGTCGATCACCGTTTCGGCCTCGCTGGCCGACGGCTACGACCTGGGTTCGGCGATAGACTACATCAACGCGATAGCGGAAGAGGAACTGCCGCCCGAAGGACGCCTCAGCTACACCGGCCAGAGCCAGCAGTTCCTGGAGACGTCGAGCGGGATCGCCATCACCTTCGGGATCGCACTGCTGATCGTCTTCCTGGTGCTGGCCGCCCAGTTCGAAAGCTTCATCCATCCGCTGATCATCATGCTGTCGGTGCCGCTGGGGCTTGCCGGCGCTCTTGGCGCACTGGCGCTGGCGGGGCTGTCGCTCAACATCTACAGCCAGGTCGGGATGGTCCTGCTGATCGGCCTGATGGCCAAGAACGGCATCCTGATCGTCGAGTTCGCCAATCAGCTCCGGGCGGAGGGGATGGACATCCGGCAAGCGATCACCGAAGGCTCGGCCCTGCGCTTCCGGCCGATCCTGATGACCGTCCTCTCGACGGTCCTGGGATCGGTGCCGCTGATACTGGCAAGCGGCGCCGGCGCCGAAAGCCGTGTCGCCATCGGCACCGTCATCATCGGAGGGCTGAGCGTCGCCTCGCTGCTGACGCTGTTCGTGACGCCCGTGCTCTACGATCTGCTGGCCCGCTTCACCCGCCCCGCCAATGCGGTGGCGGAAGAGCTGAGCGGTCAGCTACGGGAGCTTCGGCAAACCAAACATCAGCCTGCCGAGTGATTTGGATCAACCTATAACTCTCTGCATCGTGCCACAAAGCCTGGGGTTGAGGTGCTGCCGCCGGTACAACGGCAGGATCGCTTTTCCATCGGCGGCAGGATAAGGTGCCGCTGGAAATCTCCATTGCAGGAGCGCAGAAGCCTTGAATGGCCACGGAGACAGGCTGCCCCCCAAAGCTTTGCCTGAAGACGAAAAACCGGGGGACGTATTGCACACAGCATTGAGCCGTCTTCCTCTCAGGCTTGTCATAGTCGCCGGTCTTCTTCCGCTCATACTTCTCGGGGCCGCGTTCCTGAGAGTGCTCAGCGTCGAGAGGACGACCGCTATTGAGGAGATGCTCGAACAGAGCGCAGTCGCCGCCGAGATGGCAATCAGCCTGTATGTCGGGCAGGAAACCGGACGTCTCGAAGGGTTGGCAGCCTCATCCTCCCTCGATTCGGGAAACTGGACCTCCTTCCGGATCGAGGCCCGGCGTTTGATCGACCGGCATCCCCATTGGCTGAACATCATCGTTACGGACGACAGCCGGCAGGTCTTCAACGAGCGCCTGGGACCTGAACAGCCGATTCCTCCCGTGCGCGATCTGGACAGCGTGCGCACTGTTTTCGAAAGCGGCCGTCCTGCCGTCGGAAACCTCGCTCCCGGTGCCAACGGTACGCTTGGGGCGGCATTCCGCGTCCCTGTCTTTCGCAATGGCCTTGTCCGATACACCCTGGTTGCTCCGGCTGCGCCAACGCTTTTCTCACGGGTACTCCGCGAACAAAAGCTGCCGGCCGGCTGGACCGCCTTGGTCGTCGACGCGAACGGTATCGTCGCCGGGCACTCGTCGGATGCGGAAACCACGGTGGGAAAGCCAATCGGCACGCCTTTGGCGGACCCGCTGCCGGGGGCGGGGACCATGACCGGCACGGTCAGCATGCCCGATGGCACGGATTACCGCATCGCCGTGGCCGCGGCCATCGCACCGGGATGGCGCGTGGCCGTCATGGCGCCGGCGTTGCTGGTCGGAGCACCGGCGCGCTTCGGCGAGTATGCGGTCTGGGGGGCGGTCGCGAGCGGCGCCGTCCTGGCGGTCGTCCTGATCGGGGCACTGCTCAGCGCAGCGACGAGCCGCCGGACGCTGGACAACCTGTCGCGCCTTCACGCCCGGGCAGTGGCGGGCGACGCGGCCCTGGCGCGGAGCGAGGCACAGTTCCGCACGCTGGCGGAATCGATGCCCGCCCTGTTGTTCGTAACCAACTCGGCTGGCGAGAATATCTACACCAATCCACGGTTTCAGGAATACTGCGGTTTGAGAGCGGAGGACTTGCTCGGCACCGGCTGGCATGCCGTGGCCCACCCCGAGGACAGGGATCGAGCTGCCTGTCTTTGGGACCGCGCCGTGCGATCCGGAACGATATACGAGGCGGAGTACAGGTTCCGGCGTTCCGACGGCGCCTGGCGCTGGTTCCTGGGCCGTGCGATACCGCAACGGAACGATGACGGCAATATAGAGCGGTGGGTAGGCACCTGTACCGACATCCAGGCCATGAGAGAGGCCGAGGAGCGGCTGCACCTGCTGATGCGGGAGGTGGACCATCGGGCCAAGAACGCCCTGGCGGTTGTCCAATCGATCCTGTACCTGTCCCGCGCCGACGATCCGGCCACCTTTGCGGAAGCGGTTGAAGGCCGTATCAACGCCATGGCGCGGGTCCATTCGCTGCTTTCGGCCAGCCGCTGGTCGGGCGTTATGCTCGGCGAACTGATCACTCGTGAACTGGCGGCGTTCTCCACGCGGCGCCGCGTCGATATCCAAGGTCCGGCAGTGGCGCTCAGGCCGGAAGCGGCCCAGGCGGTGGCACTGGTGCTCCACGAACTCGCGACCAACGCCGCCAAGTACGGCGCCCTGGCGGCGGACGGAGGCCGGCTGGCCGTCACATGGTCTCTCAGAGAAAATCCGCGGGAACTCACCCTGGTCTGGCGCGAGGAGGGCGGACCGGCGCTTGTGGAACCGCCCAAGGGCAGGGGCTTCGGCATGGTCATGATCGAGCAGGTGGTGGGGCGTCAGCTGAACGGGCGGCTCGACTTCGACTGGCGCAGCATTGGCTTGTGCTGCACCATGGCCTACCCGGAGGACTGTTTCACGGTGGGCGGCGTGGTCGGCGCACCCGCGGAGCCCGCCCCGGAGGATGCGAACAGCCTGCCATCTCCCGGCGGCCGCTCCATCCTGGTGGTGGAGGATGAAGCGATCACGGCATTGGCTGCCGTGCAGACGTTGGAGGAGGCCGGTTTCACCGTCATAGGTCCGGCGGCGCGTGTCGGTGAGGCGATCGATCTGCTGCGGACAAGCCTTCCCGACGCGGCCATGCTCGATATCAACCTGTTCGGAAGTCCGGCGTATCCGATCGCCGAGGCGCTGAAAGGCCGGGGCATCCCCTTCCTGTTCTGTACAGGCTATCAGGACCTGAACCATGTCGATGGCATCATGGAAGATGTACCGGTCCTGTCGAAGCCGGTCGCAGCAGGCAAGCTTGTCCGCGAACTGACCAAGCTGATCGCGGACAACGCCGCTTCTCAGGTTGGACAGCCGGCGCACGGTGCCGATGCCCGGCAGACATGATCGTAAAACACAATCCCCGCCCTGAACTTCCGCTGCCCCAAAGGGTTCATTGCCGACGAATGACTGTATCGACCGGCCGTATCGACGCGGCGGCATAAAGATCGAAAAGGCGATGGGGAGACTTGAATGCTTGGCGCACTAACCAACTGGTCGACAAACCTGGTCGAGCGTTATCTGCCCGATCCCTTCGTTCTCGTATTGCTTCTGACCCTGCTCGTCTACGCCGCCGGCATCCTGTTCGAGGGTGCTTCGCCGCTCGCCATGGCCCGCTATTGGGGCAGCGGGTTCTGGCAACTCCTGGAATTCGCCATGCAGATGGTGCTGGTGCTGGTGACCGGCTTCGTGCTGGCCAGCACGCCCTTCTTCCGGCGGATACTCTCCGCCATCGCAAGGCTGGCGAAGACTCCGGGACAGGCGATCGTCATCGTCACACTGGTGTCGCTGGCGGCGAGCTGGATCAACTGGGGCTTCGGCCTCGTCATCGGCGCCTTGTTCGCCCGGCAGCTCGCCCGCGCGGTTCCTCAAGTGGACTACCGGCTGCTGATCGCCAGCGCCTATTCGGGTTTCGTGATCTGGCACGGCGGCCTGTCCGGCTCGGTTCCACTGACCATCGCCACCCCCGGCCACTTCACCGAGAAGCTGATCGGGATCGTGCCGACCAGCCAGACGATCTTCAGCAGCTATAACCTGATCATCGTCGGTGCCCTGTTCATCCTGATCCCGCTGACCAATCGCCTGATGCTGGGCCATGGCGGCCGGCCCGTGCACGTCGATCCCGGCAAGCTTGTCGACATGGAACCGGAGAACGCCGGCCGTATCGCGCGTCCGGCCGACTGGCTGGAGCAGAGCCGCGTAATCTCCTGGACCGTCGGGCTGCTCGGGCTGCTGTTCATCGGCCTTTACGTGGCCGACAGGGGCTTGGCGCTGAACCTGAACATCGTCAATTTCATCTTCCTTTTCCTGGGGATACTGCTCCACGGCACGCCCTACCGTTTCCTGCACAGCCTGGAGGAGGCCGTGAAGGGGGCTGCCGGCATCGTCATCCAGTTCCCGTTCTATGCCGGCATCATGGGGATGATGGTGGAATCCGGTCTGGCGAAGAGCTTGTCCGAATGGTTCGTCTCGTTCTCCACCGCCGATACGCTTCCCCTCTTCACCTTCTGGAGCGCCGGCCTGCTGAATATCCTGATCCCATCTGGCGGCGGCCAGTGGGCCGTCCAGTCGCAGGTAATGTTGCCGGCCGCCATGGAACTGAAGGCCGATCTGAACAGGGTAGCCATGGCTGTCGCCTGGGGCGATGCCTGGACCAACCTGATCCAGCCTTTTTGGGCGTTGCCGGCTCTGGCGATCGCGGGATTGAAGGCCAAGGACGTGATGGGCTTCTGCCTGATAGTCCTGTTCGTATCGGGAGCGGTGATCTCGGCGGGGTTGCTATGGGCGTGATGGGACGGACGGAGGCTGAGCTTTATCCGTCTCCCGCAGGAGCACCTTGATCGGGCGCGACCGCATCGGCATCGCCTTCGTCGCCAGAGGGCTCGTGTTCCGTATTCACCACGACCCACCAGCACTCTTCCGCCTGCAGGATGAACACCGCGTCCGGAGATTGGCCGTTGATCGACACGTAGAGATCGTCGTCCTCCTCCCCGGCGCCGGTCAGGTGCAAGGCCATCTGGCTGGAGGCAGGGTCCACTTCACCCGATGCTTCGAGCCATGTCACGTCGCTGCGCCAGAAGCGGCTGCCTCCCAGTCGCGCTATTTGCATACGGAACTGTCGCTTGCTGTAAACATCCGGATCGTCCGATACTGGGTTCGATGCCCGCCACTCCGGAGGCTTACGCTTCCGAATGGACGCATGTGGAGAAGTCCCATGAACACCTTCAAGGTCGTTACCGGCGTCCTGTTCATCGCCTGCGCGGCATCGACATCCGCCCGGGCGGTGCCGTTCATCAAGCCGGTCTTCGGAACCCCGGTCGTGGGCATCGACTTCGCCAACCCCCTGTTCAACGTCTCCGTAAACAGCAATCTGTCGGCGTTTTCCGACGGTCTGTATGGTTCTGCCACCCTTGATCTTGCCGAGCCGGCGCCCGCAGCCCTCATCGTTCTATCCCTGATCCTGCTCCTGATCGGCCTTCCGTGGAGTGCGGGACGCCGGCAAGTCCTTCGGGGCGAAGCGCCATGAAACGCCCCCGGCCCATGGGTTTGGCCCTGCTGGGTATCATCGCCGGATCTGCCTCGGCCCAGGCGGTGCCGGTCGCGAACCCGATTGTCATCGGTGCTCCGACGATCGCGGTCACCTTTGCGAACACTCCTCCCGGTTTCGTCGTCTTCAACGAATATCTGATGGAACCAAGCGCGATCGTCGCGACGACCGGCGGCGGCGTAGGGCAGGCGCAGATCTTCGCCCCGGAAGGCATCGCGCAGCCCCTTCCGGGTCCGAACCTGTCGGCGTTCGGCGGGATTCAGATCCCTTTCGCGCTCGGCCTCGATGGGCCGGGGACCGTCGAGTTGACTATGAGCGGAAAGGTGCGGACGACCGCCACGACGACGACATTACAGGAAGGCCCGCCCTTTGCCGCATCCTTCATCGACATAGGACCGAACACGCAGATCAGCGGGATGGCGTCCGGCCCCATCAGGTTCGTCCTGGACTGGGATCTGTCGATCGTCCTGACGCAGGAGGGTCGAGAGTCCGAGACGCGGCGGACTGCACGGCGGGTCGTGTGTCCTAACAGTGTCGGGATCGTCTGCGAACAAGCCTATGACATCAGCGTGCTGGACAACACCTTCCTGCCCCGTCCGGGAGTGCCGTCGATCATCGAAACGACGATGAACTACGTCGTCACGCTGGAGAGCCGGCCGGTGACGGTTCCGGAGCCCCCTGGCTGGCCGCTGATGGCGGCCGCATCGCTCGTGATCGGGTTCATGGCGACACCCTGCCGGCGGAGAGTTCAGTCGAGTACCTGCGCGGTCTCGGCCGCTCCTCAGATATCCTCGACCTGATCGAGATAGGCGCCGTAGCCCTCGTTCTCCATGTCGGTGCGTGGCACGAACCGCAGCGAGGCGGAATTGATGCAGTAGCGGAGGCCGCCACGATCGGATGGCCCATCGGGGAAGACATGGCCGAGATGGCTGTCACCGTGTGTCGAGCGGACTTCGGTGCGGATCATGCCATGGCTTCTGTCGCGCAACTCGTTGACGTTGGCCGGTTCGATCGGCTTGGTGAAACTCGGCCAGCCGCAACCCGACTCGTACTTGTCCGAGGACGCGAACAGCGGCTCGCCCGATACGATGTCGACGTAGATTCCGGGCTCCTTGTTGTAGAGGTACTCGCCCGTTCCCGGCCGTTCGGTGCCATTGCCCTGAGTCACCCGGAACTGCTCGGGCGACAGTCCGGCAATGGCTTCCTCGGTCTTCTTGTAACCGGTCATACACGATACTCCATCGTTTCACGATGGCACGGCATCCCGCGCCGACGATTCATATAGTGCCTATCTGGTGAGATGCTCTGGTCCGGCACGTAGTTCATCGTTCTCGGCTTCCAGCTGCGCGATACGCTCCCGAAGCGGACGGATCGCCTCGGCGATTTCCATTTCCGTGAAGCGCGGGGTGATGTGCTGCGGACAATTCCAGTCGAAGGCTTCAAGACGCAGCCGGAAGATGCGTTCGAGCTTCGCCCGGTAACCCGCGATCGTGACGAGCTTGGTCAGCGCCGGATCGGCATCCAGTGCTACGACCTCGACATGCGCATAGATCTTGAGGCGGGCGCGGCGGCCGTAGTCCATCAGGAATAGGCAGACCCTGTCGTCCGCCGCAAGGTTGCCGACGCTGATGTACTGGCGGTTGCCGCGATAATCGGCAAAGGCCAGCGTCCGGTCGTCGATAAGCTTCAGGAAGCCGGGCGGGCCGCCGCGATGCTGGACATAGGGCCATCCGGTTTCGGAAACGCTCGCCATGTAGAAGCTGTCGCGCTCCGCTATGAACGCGGCCTCGTTCTCCGTGAAGCGATCGAAATCACGGTGGCCGGCAAAATCGCGCCAAAGATGGTCGGCGCCCATTTCGGCCTGCGCCGCCCGGACGCTGGGTGTTATCGCGATGTCGAGAAATCCGTATGACATGATCTATCTCCAATCCGTCGGAGAACGGCAGGTGCGGAAGCGTTCGGACAGGCGCGACACTGCAATCTCCCCCGGGGTGCGGGCCGATCTCGGACTCGGCTGACCGGAAGAATACCGGTTTTCATTTCCTCGCATAATGTGGTGCATCTGAAATTGAGCCTTCCACAAATCGGAAAGGTGCGGGCTTCGGCCCCTGGCCGGGAAATGGAGCTTGATTTCGGGGTGCCTCGAAAGACGGGATGACAGATCCCAGTTGCTGTGCGGAAGTGCGGCATGCGCTATCTTGTTCTTATCCTGGCCTTAATCCTCGCCGCCTGTCAGACGAAGTCCGGTGAGGTACATCCCCGAATGCCGCAGATGGTGGTTCCCGTCGATCCGGCCGAACCTCCGCAACCGCGTGACGGAACCCTTCAACAGGGCATCGAGGTCGGCGAGATCACGCTTGACGGCAGTGCCGCCGGACAAATCGGGGAAGTCGGTGCGATTTCGCGCAACGACCTTCGGGAAGCGCTCATCAACACGCTGGCGAGCCGCGGGTTGCTGGCGGCAAGCAGGCCTGCCTATCGGCTGGACATGAGGATCGACGGCGCGAGGACGCCGACCATACCGGGACCATTCGAAACCGAAGTCTCCGTCGCCGCCACCTATGTTCTGACCGATGCCGCGACCGGCAGCGAGGTCTGGCGCACCACTGAGGAAACGAGCGTCCAGCGGAAGATCACCGCCGGCTTTCCGGAGCCCGTGCTGATGGAGAGGGATGCTCTGGAGCAGGCGATCCGCGACAGCATTGCCCGGATGCTGAGCCAGCTGTACCGGCGCTAAAGGCCGCGCACGCCTGTTGCAAGGTGGACCCGGCGGCCGTGTCCGCTGGGGTGAAAGGAAAGGACCGACATGTCACCGGAAACCCTTCTGTTGCCTTCCAGCGCTTGGGTGCCGAACAACCCGATTCTCCCGGTCCTGCTTTATCGCGGCGTCGTCACCGGCCGGGATCAGGACGCCATGGCCTCCGCCTTCGAAGCGCTGTTCGGCCGCAACGGCTGGCCGGCACAGTGGCGGAACGGCGTTTTCCCATACCATCACTACCATCCCGCCGCCCATGAAGTGCTTGGATTTGCCGGCGGTTCGGCCCGGTTGATGCTCGGCGGTCCGGGTGGCCGGGAGGTCGAGGTCGGCGCCGGAGACGTCGCGGTGCTTCCCGCCGGCACCGGGCATTGCCGCCTGTCCGCTACTCCGGACTTCCTGGTCGTGGGTGCCTACCCACCCGGACAGGACTGGTGCATCAGGAGAGAGGCGCCATCGGATGGGATGATGGAGCGCATAGCGCGGCTCGGCTTTCACGACAGCGATCCCGTCACGGGCAAGGACGGACCCCTGCCCAAGCTTTGGAAACGTCCCGAATAGCCGGGAAACGACGACCCGCATCGTGGGTCGACTTATTCCGGCATCAGTTCTCCGCCCGCTCCGGGGAAGGAGCCGTCTGCCCGTTCCGATACGATTGAAGCAGCCGGAGCGCCCGTTCGGCGAGGTCGGCGCAGTCCTCGTTCCGACCTGCCGCCCGCAAGGTCTCCGCGTCCAGCCGCATCCACATGACGCCGGTCGCAAGTTCCTCCTTCAGCACGGGTTCGGCGGTCATGAGCCGGTGCGACTGGGCAAGTGCGCCGTCGCAGCGCTCGCCCGCCGTCGCGGCGAGCGCCGGCCCGCCGTGGCCGCACAGAAGCACCGCCGGAAGCAGTGCCAGGATCGGCGCCGCCGCCTTCCTGATCACCGGTGGCGCTCCCGCACGGCGCGCACCAGTTCCATAAAGCTGGCGACGCGCTCCTTCTCGACCGCGTTCCACCACACGCCGCCCGCTTTCAACGAACTGCCGATGATGACGCCTTCGGCGACATCCAGCAGGCTTTCCACATTGCCTTCGGTGACGCCGCTGCCGATCAGGACGGGCAAGCTGGTCGCGTCCCGGATCGTGCGGACCTCATCCGGGTCGGCGGCGTCTCCCGTGCGCTGGCCGGTCGCGATGACGGCGTCGGCGTGGAAGAACTCCAGGTCCCGGGTCAGTTCCGGGATCGACCGGTCGGCGACGATGGAATGGGAACCGTGCTTGACGTGGCTGTCGGCGAAGATCGCCACATCGGCGGCTCCGAGCGAGGCCCGGTAGCGCAGGGTCTTGCCGGCCTCGCCTTCGATCAGTCCTTCGTTGGCGACATAGGCGTTGGCCCACTGGTTCACCCTGACGAAGCGGGCGCCGCCCGCCACCGCCACCGCCAGCGCATGGACGGGAGCATTGGCCAGCACGTTGATGCCCAGCGGCACGTCGAACTCCCGCCGGATGCGGTCGGTGATCACGGCCATGCATGCCGCGGTTTCCGGCCCCAGGTCGGCAGGTTTCACGAAGGGGATGTCGCCGTGGTTCTCGACGATCAACCCGTCGATGCCGCCCGCTACATAGGCTTCGGCATCGGCGCAAGCCCGGTCGCTGATCGCCCTCATAGGCTGGCCGCGATGGTCCGGGGTACCGGGCAAAGCCGGGCAATGGATCACGCCGATCGCCACCTTCCGCTTGCCGAAGATGTCCGTGACGGCGCTCCCGCGGTTCCGCGCGACACCAGTGCCCATCGACCTGTTCCTCCGTCCTCGATCCAGGATCGACCCTATCAGGCGAGCCCCGACGGATCGCATTAACCTATTTACGTTCTTGCACAGGATGCCGAACTTTGAAAGGTTTCAACGTGAAGACAAACATAAAAAACAGGGTGCTTCATGATTTGGAAGGGGTTAATCCATGCGGCGGCCGGCCTTATGGTCGCCTTGCCGCTCATCTCCGGGGACGCGGCCGCCCAGAAGCGGCCGACCGTCTGCTTCGTGACCTTCAGCCTGCAAGTCAAATATTTCCAGAGCAGCGTCGCGGGCGGCCAGCGCGCCGCCGACGAGGTCGGCGCCGATCTGGTCGTGCTCGATCCGCAGGCGGATGCCGGGCGTCAGGTGACGCTGGTCGAGGACTGCATCGCGCGCGGCGCCAACGCGATCGTGATCGATCCGATCGAATCAGGCTCCCTGATGGGCGTGATCGACGAGGCCGGCTCGCGCAACATCCCCATCGCCGTGCTCGACACGCCGGTCAACAGCCCGCATGTCGTGACCCAGATCGGCGTACCGCAGTTCGAAGCGTCCCGCGAGTTCGGGCAGTTCGTCGCCGGCTACGTCATCGGCAAGATGGGCGGCAAGGCCAAGGTCGGGATCATGCTCGCCTCGACCGAGGTGCAACTGGCGCGGCGCGACGGCTTCATTGAGGCGATGAAGTCGGTCCCCGGTGTCGAGATCGTGGCGACCGGCGACGGCCGCAACATCCTGGAGCGGGCGACGTCCGAGGCGGAAGACATGCTGACCGCCAATCCCGGTATTGACGTGATCTACGCGACCGGCGATCCCCAGCTTCAGGGCGGTCTAGCCGCCGCGGCATCCCAGGGCCGCAACATCGCCTTCTTCGGCTGGGACGACATCCCGCAGCCTTTTCTGAAGCCGTTGGAGGAAGGCAAGATCGTCGGTTTCCTCAAGCAGTCGCCCGATATCGGCGGCGCCACGGCCGTCAAGCTGCTGGTCCAGCACTTGGCGGGACAGAAGATCCCGGCACGCTTCAGCTACAATCCCAGCGTCGTGACCCAGTACAATCTGGATAAGTTCCGGTGAGGCGGCATGGCGGCAATCCGCAGCAAGGAAGGCCAAGGCAAGCAAGGCCAGGGAAAGCAAGGAGAGCGTCATGACGCAAAGTTCCAGCCTCCTGCGGCGCGGTTCCCGGATGGGCATGCCCGACGGCCGGAGATTGGCCCTGCTGGCGGTCCGTTACGGCATGCTGGCGGCCCTCCTGATGTGGATCGTCGCCATGTCGATCCTGTCCGAGCACTTCCTGACCATTTACAACTTCCTCAACGTCGCCCGTCAGGCGGCGCCCATCATCATCATCGCCGTCGGCATGACGCTCGTGATGGCGACCGGCGGCATCGACCTGTCGGTCGGGTCCCTGGTGGCGCTGGTTTCCGTCAGCTCGGCGGCCCTGCTCTCGGCCGGGCTGCCGATCTACGCCGTCTTGGCGATCGTCATCCTGATCGGGGCCGCCGCCGGAGCCGTCAACGGAAGCTTCGTCTGCCTGGGCCTGCCGCCCTTCGTGGTGACCCTGTCGGCGCTTGTCTACCTGCGCGGCATCGCCTTCGTCGCCAGCAACGGCTACGCGGTTCCGGTGTCCGATCCGGTCTATCTGGAGATCGGGCGCGGCAGCCTTGCCGGCATCCACCTGCCGATCGTGATCGCCGCCGTCGTGGCGGTGGCCGGCTGGTACGTCCTGAACCGCACCCGCTTCGGCCTGCATTCGCTGGCTGTCGGCGGCCGGGAGGAAGCGGCCCGCGTCATGGGCCTGCGCATCACGCGGATCAAGATCGCGGTCTATACCCTGACCGGCGCACTGGCGGGACTGGGCGGAGTGGTCGCGACCGCCAGGCTGGCCAACGGGTCGCCCAACGCCGGCATGATGATGGAACTGGACGTGATCGCCGCCGTCGTGCTCGGCGGCACCAGCTTGTTCGGAGGTGTCGCGACCGTCGGCGGCACCGTGATCGGCGCCCTGTTCCTGAACTTCGTGCGCAACGGCCTCAACCTGCAAGGCGTCAATCCCTTCTGGGTTCAGGTCGTTTCCGGCTTTATCCTGCTGCTCGCGGTGCTGCTCAACACGGTGGCGAACCGCAGGATCGAGGAATGGGCGCGCACCCGCCCCGCCGCCGAGGAGGACGAGGCGTGATGAGCCAACCTATTGCCGGCCAGCCACTGATAGACCAGCCGCTTATAGAGATGCGCGGCATCGCCAAGAGCTTCGGCGCGGTCCGCGCCCTCCACGGCGTCGATCTCAGGCTTGATCGGGGCGAGGTGCTGGGGCTGGTCGGCGACAACGCCGCCGGCAAGTCCACCCTCATGAAGATCCTGGCGGGAGCCTACAGCCCCGACGACGGCGAGATCCGAATAGACGGTGTGCCGGTCAAGTTCGACGGCCCGATCTCTGCCCGCGATTCCGGGATCGAGATGATCTACCAGGACTTCGCCCTGGTGCCGCAGTTGACGGTCGCCCAGAACATCTTCCTGGGCCGCGAACTGATGACCCGGCGGTTCGGCCTGCCGGTCCTCGACCGGCGGAGCATGGCCGACCGCTCGCGCGACCTGTTCTCGGCGCTGGGCTTGCGGGTGCCGTCGGTGGACAGTCCCGTCCATGCCCTGTCCGGCGGGCAGCAGCAGGCCGTCGCCATCGCGCGCGCCACCGGTTTCGCCGCCAAGCTGGTGATCATGGACGAGCCGACCGCCAACCTGGGGGCGCCCGCCATCGCGAAGGTGCGGGAGACCATCTCGCGGCTGAAGCGGTCGGGCGTCGCCGTCATCGTCATTAGCCATCGGCTGGAGGACATCTTCGCGGTCGGCGATCACTTCATGGTCATGAAGCATGGCCGCCTGATCGCAAGCCGGGCCGTCGACGACACCCATGCCGACGAGATCGTCGAGATGATCGTCAGCGGCCGCGACCGGCGGGTTTCGTGACCCAGCGGCGCGCCACCATTCCCGATGTGGCCCGGCTGGCCGGCGTTTCGATCGGCACGGTGTCGAACGTGCTGAACGACACCGTCCCCGTCGCGGACGAGACGCGCGCGCGGGTCGAACGCGCCATCGCCAGACTCGGGTTCGTCCGCAACAGCCACGCCCGATCGCTGATCCGGACCAGCCGCCCGGCCCGGCGCGACGGCGACGTCAGGACCCCGCGTCTGGTCAGTGTCGGGTATGTCAGCGCCGACTACACCGCCAAGGTGAATGCCTTGCCGCACCGCGACGAGCGCGCCACTGCCCGGACCATCGACAAGTCACTGGGCGGTCCCGCCGCCAATGTCGCGGCGCTGGCCGCCGGCCTCGGCGCTCCCTTCGCGGTGCAGGCCGACCTGATCACGGTGGTTGGCCTCGATCCGGAAAGCGACTGGGCGATGGCGGAGATCGTTGAGCGCGGGGTAGGGACCTCCTTCATTCGGCGAACTCCCGACCGGCGCCTCAGCCGCTGTCTGGTCATCGTCGAGCCGAGCGGCGGGCGCACCATCGTCAACGAACCGTTCCAGTTCGACAAGAGCGACCTTGACCCGCTCGATGGTCTCGACGATCCGCCGGATCGCCGCCGCTGCATCCATATCGAGGGCTATCAGGTCGACTCCCTGCGGTCACGGGTAGCCAAGCTTCGCGCCGCCGGATGGACCGCCAGCATCCAGGCGACAGGGTTGCCGGCCTCGCGCCTGACCGAAGCGGGGCTGGCCGGTCTGGCGGACTCCTTCGACGTCGTGATCGTCAATCGGGAGGCGGTACGGACCGCCACCGGCTGGCGCGGCAGTGAGGCGATCCTGTGCGACCGCTTCGCCGCGATCTTCTCGCAGCGCCGGGCCGGTCCCGTCGTGCTGACATTGGGAGAGAAGGGCGCGCTGGTGCTTCCGCCGGATCGCTCCGGGCCGGTCGCGGTACCGGCCCTGCCGGTCGAAGCGGTCGACACCACCGGGGCCGGCGACGCCTTCACCGGGATATTCCTCGCCGTCTGGCTCAACACCGGTGACGCGGTCATGGCGGCTCGCCACGGTTGCATCGGGGCCAGCCTCGTCGTCACCCGGCCGACCGCCCAGGGGCTGGTTCCCTCGGCGAAGCGGATCGGAGAGATGGCGGAGGCCGAAACCATGGAAAGGGAAGGGACGGGAGCATGCTGACGCCGGACATGAAGAACGCCTTCGACACCGACGGATTTCTGGTCGTCCCCGATTTCATCGACCGGGAAACCTGCCGCCGGCTGCTCGACCATGCCCATGGCTTGGCCGACGAACTAGCACCGGAAGCCGCGCGCACGGCCTTCTCGACGGCGCTCCAGCGCGGCACCGAAGACGCATGGTTCCTGGACTCGGGCGGCAAGGTTCGCTGTTTCTTCGATAGCCGCGCCTTGGCACCCGACGGCAGTCTGCTGTGCCCGCCGCGCGAGACCGTCAACAAGATCGGTCACGCGCTGCACGACCGCGACCCCATCTTCGGTCCTTTGTCGCGCGACCCAGGACTGGCCGCGATTGCCGCCGGCCTGGGCGTGTCCCAGCCGCTGCTGGTCCAGTCCATGGTGCTGTTCAAGCAGGCCCATACCGGCGGCGAGGTCGTCAGCCATCAGGACGCGACCTATCTGATGACCGACCCGCCGAGCGTGCTGGGCTTCTGGCTGGCGCTGGAAGACGCCACCGTGAAAAACGGCTGCCTCCGCGTGCTTCCCGGCGGACACCGGTCGCCGCTCGCCTGCCGCTATCGCCGGACCGGCAACGTCGTCGCCTACGACCCTCCCGATCCGCCCGCCTTCGACGAGACCCGCTTCATTCCCCTGGAGGCCGAGGCCGGCACCCTGATCGTGCTGCACGGCCTGCTGCCCCACAGCAGCTTCGCCAATACCTCCGACCGCTCTCGGGGAGCCTTTACTCTCCATGTGGTCGACGGGACCTGCAAGTGGTCCGAGGACAATTGGCTCCACCCCGATCCAGACATGCCGATGCGTGGGTTCGACCACACGGGCTCAGGCTTTCCCGTTCAGGGCATTCCCGGCCGGAGCGTTCCGGCATGACGGTGTTCGTGTTCGGCAACTGCACCGTCGACGTCTTCTTCAAGGTCGATAGGTTCCCTATCGAGGGGGAGACGCTTCTGGCCTCGTCACGTTACGTCGACCTCGGCGGCAAGGGCGCCAATCAGGCCGTTGTGGCGGGACGCTGCGGCTCCCGCTGCGTGCTGGTCGCGCCGCTGGGGGGCGATCCGGAAGGCGCGCTGGCCCGCTCCAGGCTGGACCTGGAGCCGCTGGACACCGGCCGGCTGATCTCCGTCCCAGCGCCGACCGACCAGTCCATCATCTATATCCGGCCGGACGGCGCCAACTGCATCGTCAGCAGCCACGACGCGGCCGCCAGCCTGACGCCATCCCACTGCGCGGCAGCCCTGGCGGAGGCAGTTCCCGGCGACATCGTCCTGCTCCAGGGCAACCTGTCGCTGGAAACGACCCGCCACTGTCTGGCCGAAGCCCGCGAATGCGGAGCGACGACGCTGCTCAACCCCGCGCCCGTGGCGTTTCCCTGCGGTGACCTGTGGCCGCTGGTCGATCTGGCGATCCTGAACGAGGTCGAAGCCGCCGAACTGGGCGGCGACGCCGATCCGGCCCGCGCCGCCGCCGCCTTGCGCGCCGCCGGCGCCCGCGAGGTTATCGTGACGCTGGGATCGCGGGGGGCCACGTTCGCTGGCCCCGAGGGAGCGCACTACGTCCCGGCCCCCGTCGTCGAGGTCGTGGATACGGCAGGCGCCGGCGACGTCTTCTGCGGCGTCGTCGCCGGATGCCTGGACCGCGGCCTCCTTCCGGCTGACGCGCTCGCTCGTGCGGTATCGGCCGCCAGTCTGGCGGTCACCCGATCCGGCACTCAATCCTCGTTCCCGGATGCCGGGACACTGTCACGCCTGCTGTCGGAACCAGCCCCATGATCCCTGCCGAGACCACGCCCCCCGCCGCCGAAGGCTTCAGCCTGACGATCCGTGCGCGCAACAAGGATGCCTGGGACGCCATGGTCGGGCACCGCTTCGTCCAGGACGTCAGAGCCGACCGGCTGCCGGACGCCGTGTTCCAGCGTTATCTGCGCTACGAACATGCCTTCGTCGAAACGGCGGTGACGGTGTTCGCCCAGGCGCTGGCAAAGGCGTCCACCACCGACCAGCGCCGCCGTCTGGCGACGGTGCTGCACGGCCTAGTTTTCGACCAGATCGACTACTTCGAAGCAGTCTTCCGCGATTTGCGCATGGCGCCGACCGACGAGGCCGGTGCCAGCCTTCCAGATGGCGCGAAGGGCCTGCGCGACGGTGCCCTGGCGCTGGCCGCCAACGGCTCGCTTCCCGAAATCCTGGCGGGAATGCTGGCGGCGGAATGGGCCTACGAGACATGGTGTACCGAAGCGTCGAGCCATCCGATCAGCCATCCCTCGCTCAAGGCCTGGGTCGATCTCCATGTCGGCGGCGCCTTCGCCGAACAGGTCGTCTGGCTTCGCGCCGAGATCGACGCCGCCGCCCTCACGGCCTCGCCAGCCCTCCTGACCGCTATGGAAACGGCGTTCCGCCGCACCCTGGAACTCGAACTGCCCTTCCACGACGCGCCCTACCGATGAGACTTGGGAGCCTGCGGCTTCGGCAACCGCATAGGACAGGAAAGTGTTCATCGTTCTCGGATCTTGATGTGGCGGCGGCACGGTCTTGACAGTGAACCGGACGTTCTGAATTGTATCCGGCATGACCATGAATGCCGCGCTCCCGATTGCCGTTGTGGCCACAATCCTGCTCTGCAACGCACCGGCGATTGCACAGGTGACCGGACCTCAACTTCGGGACATCATCAAGAGCGCGGCGGTAACCAGCGATCTTGCCAGCGCCTTTCAGGCCCTGACCATCTTCGGAGCGACGCCCGGCATCAGTACGGCGAGGCTTCACGTCGATGAAGCCGGTCCCGATGGCAGGTTCAGTTCATACAAGCTGGCCCCATCCTACGCTTTCGCTTCTGAAGTTCCCGGCATCCGGCCCTACGTAGAGATGACTGTCGGCTACCTGAACAATACGCAATCCTCGTCCCTTGCCGTCAACGCGCCGGTACAAACCGCCATCGATCTGGACATCGACACGTTCACGGCGCTCGGCGGCGGTGGATTGGAGATCGACATAGCGGAAGGAACCGTTCTGCGTCCAATCCTGCTTGCCGGCTACTCCCGGACCAGTGGGGGCGGAGTGACCAACGGACCCGAGGGCGACCTCATCCGCGAGGCCGGAAGCGGCATATTCTTCGATGTCGTGTCGAATAACTTCCTGATCGGCGGCGCGCTGGCGCTGGATCATGCACGGACTTTGGGAGAAGACGCCAACCTCAAGCTGAGCCTCCGCTACAATCAATTGCTGGACCGCAGCTTCGACGCCAGTGCGGACGAATTGGAGGGCATCAACTCCTACGGTGTCCTGACCGGTTCGGCACGGATCGACGGACCGCTGCCGGTCACGCTGGCGGGCCGATCCCTGCGCTGGATCGGCTTTGCCAGCAATACCTTCCTGCCCGGATCCAAACGTGACCTCGGCTTCAGCTTCTTCTTCGAGCTTGGCGGCGGCGTCGAGATCGTCGACCCATCGATCGTCGAGGGAGTGGAAGGTATCAGCCTGCGGACCTCCGCCATTGCCGGTGACGGTGTCTATGGCTGGAGCATCGGACTGGCCATGGAGTTCTGATCGGCCTCGCACGGGCACCACCGGCACCGGGCTGATAAGTCAGCATCAGGTGGCGAACAGCCCATAGATGCTGATGGCCGCCTGGCTCGATACCACGAGGCCAACCAGCCAGAGCGCCACCTTCTGGGGCATGATCCGGATAAGGTAGCCGGCGAGGGGGGCCGCCACGGCTCCCCCTATCATGAGACCCAGGACGATCCTGCCGTATTCGGCAAGGTCGAGGTGAAACAGGAACGTTACCGAGATCGCCACGGTGACGAAGAACTCCGCAAGGTTGACCGAACCTATGGCGCGGCGCGGTTCGTCGCCGGTGGCGACCAGCGACGAGACCACGATCGGTCCCCAGCCGCCTCCGCCGACCGCGTCGAGAAACCCGCCGCCGAGACCGAGCATCTGGGGCGGCGGCTTGATCCCACGGTGCGTACGGCCGAGCACGCGGCTGATGATGAGCAGCGCCATGCCCGTCAGATAGACCGCCACGAAGACCTTAACGGTCGCTTCCGGAAGTCCGGTCAGGACGTAAGCCCCGGCAATGCCTCCGAGGACGCCGGTAATCACGATCTTCAGGAACAGGACCTTGTCGACGTTCCGGTGATAGACGTGCGATCCGCCCGAAATTCCGGTCGTCACAATCTCAGCGGCATGGACCGAAGCGCTTGCGATTGCCGGGTGCAACCCGAAGGCGATCAGGCTCGACGTACAGATGACGCCGAACGCCATGCCGAGGGCACCGTCGACGATCTGGGCCAGGAACCCGATCGCGACGTAGAGAAGGATATCCACTTCCATCAAAGGCTCCGATCGGTGCCGTCAAGCTTCGGACTTACGCAATCCGACCTTGTATCGGTTCTTGCAAACACCTGGATACCAAGTCCGTTGCCCGTAGCCCGAGGACCTGCCGCGGATCAACCACAAAATGTCTATTGACTCACTGGGCAAACCGACAAATCTTAAACGGGTGCGGTGTACAACAGAAGCGCCGCGAGATCGCCGGAGAATTCAGCGCTCCGGAAACCAGGACCAAGGCGCGAACCGGCAGAGTTCCGGACCGGCGCCTGGATGCTTCATCTTCAATGAAACATTGGGAGACGATCATGGCTGTCATACCGAAGCCCTATGGCAAGGCATCCTATCAACTTGTCGATCACGGCGTCGTCGTCGGACTGATCCTGCAAACGCCGGAGGTTCAGTGGGGCGTCTACGACCTCGATCGCAACCGGATCGGCCGACTTTCCTTCGATGCGCCGGAACAGGCCGCAGCCCATTTCGAGGCATTCCGCTCGGCATCATGAACGCCGTCCTGGAAGAGCCGCGCGATGGATAAACTATTCTCGGACTTCATGTTGCTCCTCGGCGTCTCCATGATCGCCGGGGGGCTGTTTCGAAGCGCTCGGGATGCCTTGATCCTCTGGAATATGCGGCAGGATCTGCGGCATCGGCGCCTTCCTGACGGGAGTAGGCGCTAAGGAAAGTCGCCGCATCTTCGGTGCTCTCGCCTCTGCGGAAGCGAGAACGCCGAAGATGCGGCGCGCTTCATGCGCCATGTCCGATCAGTGCATGGCACGGCCCTCGACGCGTGCCCGGATATCGTCTTCGATGATCGCCAGGGCCTTCAATCTCTGTACCGCCTCCCGGGGAGCAACTCCCTTGCCGATGAACAGCCGGCGCATATCCTTCTCCAAATCGGAAAAGCGCCGGCGCGGGCTGACGATGCCGGGAAGCGCCCTGACTGCATCGAACAGGGCCCTGTCCTCCGGATGGCGCCAGATAAGTTCCAGCAGATCCATGCCATTGTGTGCATCTATCTTCGGCAAGGTGTAGTCGCCGGGCACGCGGGCCGTCAGATCCGGGATCGAATGGGGCAGGAGTTCGGCGGCCGCATCGTCGAAGAAGTTGGTGTCGATCATCCAGCGCAGGACCGCCGACGGCTGCGTGCCGCATATCACGCAGGGCTGGTCCGGTTCCGGATCGTCATGTTGCAGGAAATGGGTGACCAGCTCAGCAGGCGAGAACCGGTGGATCTGACCATCCTTGGGCAGTCCGACCAGCGTCAGGCATACGGGGCACCGCGTGACGCAGGTACGCAACTCGTCCCAGGGCAGGAGCAGGGCCGGGTGTCGACGGTCGTAACAGCTTTCGCAATGTTCGTGTTCGTGCATCTCCGCCGCCGTGCTCCAGGGCCGTCCACCCGCCGGACAACCGAATAGGTTTCGGCAGAAGCCGGCCTCCGCCAATCCGTCGGTGGACGCCGTTTCCACGTCGGGCAAATGGCGGTGCATGACATTGGTGCAGCGCGGGCACCGTTCCGGCCCGGAATGGTCCGGCAGCGGCTGGAACAGGGTGCCGTCGCGATGCGAGCAATAGGAACACTCGCGCAGGACACGCTGGCACCGGGGGCAGGCGACCGAACGGCCGTCGCGAATGGCGTCCAGCTGACGGGGAGAGATCGGGAAGCTGCAATGGAAGCATGAATGGGAGAACCGGCTTCCATCGCGGCTGGACACGAAGTGCTTTCCGTCACGGTAAAGGGGAACCAGGCTGGATGCGCCGTTGACCGTAACCGGAAGGCAGGGAAAGACCAGATGCTGGCCGCCCTTGCGTTCCGGATGCGCAAGGCCCAATCCATTGTGGTCGAGCAGCCGCTCGAACCGTTCCAGCTCCTGGGGCCTCACGCCGTCCCAGAAATACGGCTGCAAGGCCGCCGGTACCGTGCGGCGCCGTGCTGCGGGCAAGCCCAGGACCGCTCCTCCCGGGATCTCGAAGGGAGCGTTCTCCGGATTGCGGCGGACGGCGACGAGCGGGCGGGTTCCGCGCAGATACTCGTCGAGGCACCGGGGGCAGGCGCTTTCGCCATGCGGGATGGCGGTATCCTGGTGGGCCGCATCGGAGCAGGTCCACAAGGCCCGCTGAGACCGGGGGAAGTTGTCGAGAAGCTCCGGCAATGCCACCGCCGCAGGCGTGATGTGGAACCGTCCCCGCCGCTCTTCCGGCAGTTCCTGATAGCGGCGATAGTAGCGCTCGATATCCAGGATCTCCGCTCCGGCCCGGAAAAGCTGCTCGAAGTAGACGACCGGCCGGGGTGAGTCGCCGCAGAACATCGGCGTCTGGTTCAGGGCGTTCTGTGCGGAGAAGGAGATCGCCTGCATCAGCCGGTCGCCACGAACCGCCGTGCGGCCGCCCGTCAAGCGACCGCTCACCGGCTTGGCGATGACAAGCTTATCCTGCTGGATCGACGACACGACCGCGCCCTTGCCGAACACGCGGCTGCGGCATCGCCGCATGATCGCCTGAAGTCCCTCTTCCCCGCCCATGCGTTGCAGGACGAAGTCCTCTTGCTCGGCCCAGAAACCGACGAATGCCCGCAGGGCGATACGTGCCCGCAGGAGCCGGCGGTTGAAAAGTTCCTCACTGCGGATCTCGGTGCCGGGCAGGCCGGTACCCCGCCCGCAGAACTGTCCCTCAATGGCAAGCGCCAGTTTCAGGGCGAAGGGCCGCCGCTCGTCCGGCTGCTTGCGTTCCTCTTCGCGGAAGCTGCGGTCCAGTGTCTCCAGCAGCGCGGTCCAGCCGTCTATCCAGGTGATCTTGACGCTGAATTCCTCGATCATTTCCCGCGCGCCTTCGGCGCGGGCGACCAGCAGGCACCGTTCGGCCAATGCTTCGGCTGTCGCCTTCAGGTCTTCTTCGGTCGGGTCCTCGAACAGCCGCCGGACCACCTGGGCCAGCGGCGCCATCGCCTTGGCGAATTCGTCCGCATGGCCGCCGCCGGTATCCGTGAATACCTTCCGCAGTTGGACGTAACCGCGGTCGTGAATCTGGCGGGTGCGTTGCTTGCGCAGCGTCTGGTTGACGTTGCTGATTTCGATCAGTTCGGAAAAGTGCCCCATGATGGCATGGCGATGGGTATGCGCATAGGAACGGAACGCGTCGCCGAACTGGTTGCGGACACTGTGCCGCTGCCCCAGTTCGTCAAGCGTCGCGCCGAGAGTCGTGGCGAAGGCCTTCATCATGATGTCCATCGGACCGCAGCCGTGGATCGCCTTCAGTCCGATGAGCGACTGCTCGTGGGTATCCGCGGGGTCGCGCAGCATTCCCAGCGCGACCCGCATCTGGATCAGCGACGCCGGTGCTATGACCATTTCGTCCGCCAGCGGATTTCCTTGCGGCAGCCGGGCAAGCCGTTCGATCAGCGTGTCGAGTGCGCGCCGTGCCTCCTCGTCCAGCAGCGGAAGCTCGTCCGCCAGTTTGTCCTTGACCCGCTTGATCCATTGGTAGATGCGCTGCCAGCGCGGCTCGATATCGTCCTTCAGGATCTCGATCAGGGGAATGGCGGCTACGGGCGGCTTCTGATCGCCCGCCTTCCAGGCGCCCGTGGCGATCTGCGCCCTCCAGCCTTCACGCAATGTCTGCGGCACATGACTGTCGAACAGTTGCCGGGCAAGGTCCGTCTTGCGGTCCTCATTGCCCTTGATATCGGGCGCGGCCAGACGGTCCGCTTCCTCCTCCAGCTTCTTCAAGACCTGACGCATCCGCTCGACCGTGGTGACCTTCGGCAGCTTGAGGCTTTCCGCCTCTGTTTGAAGGGAATTCACGGTGACGATCCAGTCTCCCGGCGCTTCAGGACGAGAGACGGCGGCCGGCGGAGCCGGAGGGGCAGGCAGGCGCGGGTCCACCGGCACCGGCAAGTTCTGGACCTCGTTGCGGTCGGCATCCATTACATCCGCCAGCAAGGCGTCCAGGTCACGCCGGGTCAGCCGGGGTACATCCGCGCCGCTCAGGCGCCGCTCGACATCGAGCAGGAACTGAGCTTCCAGGATATCCGCGAGATAATCGGTATCGACAAGATCGAGCGGCACCATGGCGGAGGTGCAGAAGACGAATCCCGCCTCTTGGTTGCCGGCGCCGGCATTCGCGTCGCTGCGCTCGTTGTTGGCGCCCTCGTCTATGCGGGCACGGATGTCGGTGCGGATCTGCGTCAGCGCGTTCTGGGCAAGGCGGAAGCAACTCGTCTCGACTGCGGCCGAATTCACGTCGGCCAAGGTGGACGGATCGCCATCCGGCACGAAAGACTGGTAGACATAGACCAGATCGAAGACCGGGCGTCCGCCGGGTTCCCGGCGGAATCCTACTCCCTGTGAGCCGATGGGATAGCGGACTTCGAACGTCTCCTTCTGCCGCCAGTTCTTGTATCCCGCCAACTCCTTGAGGGCGGCATAGGCGTTCAGTTCGATCCGCTCGGCCCGGTCCGATCCGGAGAACGGATCGGCCATCAGGAAGCAGCCGGTGACGTTGCAACCGGGATCGATGGACTTCAGCATGAAGGCCGAATCCCAGAACATGCCGCTGCCGCTGCCGCCCGATAGCGATGCCACGATATGGGCCCGGACGGGACGGTCGTGCGGAGTGGCGTCGCGGATGCGCCGGTGCCCATCCCGCAGTTCGTCCATGATCGTACGCGATTCCAGGAAGAGGCCGAGGCGGCCGAGCGGCCGCCACTGCCCCGCTCCCTCGTGGTGAGCCTGGCCGACGCCGATCTCCTCGCCGGTGCGGGTATCGTCCTGGGGGAACCAGAGCCGGGAGGCTTCCATGTCGATATCGGACATCTTCGACAGCGGATCGGCGGTTTCCGCAGCGTCCGATCCGTTGGAGCGTCCTCCGCTGCGCCGCTGGCGGATGGAATCCACGGCACGGGTTATGTCCTCGGTCTGGATGGTGACCAGACGCGGCAGGCGCGGAAGGTCACGGAAAGCATCCGTCTCGCCGCTTTTCTTTGAGGACATGCGCGGATAGACATAGTCCGGGACGGTCAAACCGGGCCGGTTGGCCTTCCAGTCGGTATCCACCGCGACGAAATGGAGCTTTCCTGCAGCCAGCATCGCCGCGAGGTCCGGGTCCTGGCCGTTCTGGGCCAACCACAGCATGTAACGCAGTGTCCGGACGCCGGTGCCGCCCAGCCCGATAAACAGCGTCGGCAGGCGGCTGTTAAAAGCGGATTTTACGGTGTCGGCCATGATTTCTTGTCCTTACCTATCCATTCAGTCTCGATGGTGCTTAGTTCTGCTGGCAGGAAAGGCCGACGCAGATTTCATGGATGCCTGTTAAATTTTCGTATGGATTTATAAGTATCATCCAGAAGAAAATTGCAAGGATGAAAAATCCAGCGGCAGATCCATAGATGGTGAAAAAGACAAACCTCAGCTTACGTTCGATAAGTTCTTGAAATTCTATACAGATTACTCCGTTCTGAAGAGTTTTTGCTATTGAACGATTTATCAATACTGAACTTGATAGACTGATTACGCAGCCAATCAATGCGCATATAAAGACATTCTCAGCAATGAGTACTCCAATGCTATTAGTCAGCCAATTATGTAAACCGCCTGCGCCAGCTTCCTCGGTGAACCATCTGACAACACTCGGCGTAATCGACAAGCCACCGAATATTGTCGTGAAGTTGGCTGCGTTCGTCAGGATGTGGTTCAGCGAACCACCCGGCAGACGAAGCTTCTGGAGGAAGCGTATCTTTTGACGAAGCCAGCGGGTTCGAAGCAACAGGCCGGCCCCCAGGATGCCGGCTCCAAGGATGAAAAGGTAGGTGCAGGCTTCATTCATCCAGCCACGCCATTGATCCACCTCTACCGGTGCGTCCGCTGCGCTTGGGCGTTTTCCGGCGATGCTGGCATGGGCATCGGCGATGCTGCCAGTGATGGCATTGGCGTCCGGCTCGATGACCCACACAGGGGCAACCTCCGCCTTCTGCCCATTGAAGGTCAGGTCGATTTCCTTTTCGGTGCCGGGAAGTTTGCCGCCGCTGGCATCGGCCAGCCACAGCATGACCTTCTGGTGGTCCCCATAGCCCAGGCTTTGCCGCGTCACCTTGATATGTGCGATGACGTTGGCTCTTCCGCCCGATCCGTAGACCACATGGCGCTTGGCGTCGGTAACCTTGATTTCATAATGGTTGGTTTCCAGCACCGCCTCGGATGTGGCGATCCGGCTGTCGGGCGAAGCCATGCGGTTGAGCATGTCCACGAACGCCACCTTGGCGGTCCCGGCAGCTTCCAGCCGCGTGACGTCTTCCGCCGACAGGGGAACCTGGACCGGGATCGATTGGCCACGGTTGACCGTTACCGGCGCAGGCAGGTTGATCAGCAGCGGCTTGCCGCCGTCTGCAGGGTCTACCGCCACCGCGAAGATCTTTTACGGCAAAGCGCCGTCATTGGCAGCCCGTACAGTCAACCGGCGGGCTTGCCGCTCGAAGGCGTTCTCCGGATTGATCACCGGCTTGACGGCGCTGCGGTTCCCAACCGGCACCGCCAGCCAAGGTTGACGGCAGTTGAAGGACTCCGCCAGGGCGTCGGCATCGTAGGCGCCGACCACGCACAGGAATATCTGCTCGCCTCCCAAAAGCCCCATGGTTTCCTGTCCGAAGGCGACAGGCAGCTTGAGTTCGCCGGGCCGTTCGGGAACTCGCGGCCGTGCGGCACCGGCATAGTTCGTGACAAGCATGGACTGCCTGCCGGTTTCGTCGGCAGCCAGCCAGACGGATTTGACCGGTTGAGGAAATCCCAGCGGATTGCGCACGGTGATGGTAACGGATGGCGCCGCCCCGTCCACTGTCCACGAGACGCCCTCCTTCGACATGATGAGAGCTGTTTCGGGCAGGGCAGGGACCTCCCGCTTTACGCCGGTGCAGTCGACCTGTTTGCATTCCGGAACCAGCATGACCCTGTCGCGCGGATGGGCCTGTTCCCATATTTCCTCGCGATACACGACCGATACCCTGACGGTCTTCTGGTAACCGACGTCCACCGGATTGGGGAGCGGCAACTGGAGGCGGCCGGCCGGGTTGCCGGGACGCTCCACAAAAAGCCTCTCCAGCGTCACGCTGATCCCGCCGGGATTGAAGAAATCGAGGGCAAGGGTCGGGTTTCCGTCCTTTGGTTCCCCCCAAGCCGCCGAGCGGATCTGCAAGGGCGTAGGTCTCAACGAATTGGCAATGGTGATCCGGTTGGCGCATTCCTTGCCCAGGCCGTCGATGCACCCGGCTTCGAGTCCACGCGTTTCCACCACGTCGCGGTCGCTTTCTTCGGTCAAGGGGAAGATGACGGTCTGGCTACGGCGGCCACCCACGGCCCTTCTGGGCGCAGGCACGACAAGCCGCTTGAACAGCGGGCCGCCTTGTCCCGAATGCAGGCTGATCTCCATTACGCTGCTGTTGGCGCCACCCGGATTTTCGACCACGGCTTCCAGCTCGAACCGCCCATCTTCCGCCGCCGGTCGGATTTCAGCCTTGGTCAGGCGCAACTGGGCCAAAGTAGGGGGAGCCGTTGCCGCAACGATGGCCGAAGGCTGGCCGGTCTGGCTATCCACCACCGCGACATAGAGGCTTCCCGTGACGAGCTGGCTGACGCTGCTGGGTAAGCGTAGACGCAACGGAACCGGAAGTGGGCCGATTTCCTGCCCTTGCGGGACGACGATGCTGCCGACAGGCGGCTCGCCCTCGGATTTGGAAAACAGCCTGATCTCGGTGACGCGCTTCGACGGTCCGCTGGGATTCTGAACATCGATCAGCAGGTCGAACTCGGTCTGCGACCCTTCCGCCGACTCGACCCGCGCCTTGGAAACGATCAGGGGAGTGAGGTTAGGAATGCCGACCCGAAGCCTTTGCGACTCGAGCGGAGTTTCACTGTCAGGCATCATGAAGCCAGCGGTGGCGTAGACAGGTTCGCTGCGCAGCAATCTCTGCTGCGCCATCAGCGGAGCCGCAACCGTCAGAGCGGCGCTGCCTCCCGGTTCGAACGCAGCGGCGGTGTCGAGCAGCGATTCACCCAAAGGATTGCCGGCTGTCTCAGCGTCGAAGAAGCGGAGCGCCTTCGGCACGATCGGTTCGCGGTTAGGGTTCTCGACCATCGCCGTCACCCTCAGCGGTTCGGTCGCAAGGGTGCGTGAGGACTCGATGGATCGCATGATCGGAGCGCTCGGGATGTTGAGCCCGATCTCCTTGCGAGCCGACGTGCCGACGCCTTCGTCTTCAATGGCGACAACGATCCTGCCAGCCGCAAGGCGCGCCGCTTCCGGGGCCGGAATCGGTAACGTCAGGGTGCCTGCCTGGCCTGGGGCCAGCCGGATGTTGGCGGAAACGTCGAACGGAACCTGATCCTTGCCGTCCGGAAAGAAGCGCACCCGCGACACCGCGTTGGAAACCCTGGCGCTGTTCCGCAGGGCAAGGGTGCATTCGATACCTTGCCGGCGCTGCCGGCACTCTCCGCCCTCGATCAGCAGGCGCGGCAGGGTCGCACGGAATACGGCATCCACGAACCGCTTGGCGAAAGCGTCCGCATCGTTTGCGACCTCGTCGTAGCGGATGGGCTCGGCGCCGATATTCTCGGCCAGGGTGGTCGGTATGGCGGCGGCGGCAACGGTCTGCAACACGCAGTTCAGGTAGTTGTCCTTGTTGTCCGCAAACAACTTCAGACCCGGATAATCCTCCTTCTTGGGCTCGACGATCAGCATCCCGACATAAGGGCGGACCGATCCGCCGGCCGCCGACTGCTCCAGAAGGTCTGCCAGGGACTTGATCTGCGGATCGAGCCGGGTCTTCTTGCCGTTCCTGTACTGGTCGAGCAGATCGCAGACGCCCAGCTTGTCCTTGGTGCGGCGCGCGTTGTTGAACGGATCGTCGACGAAATCGCTGGCGATCATCACCAGCTTCAACCGGTTGTCCCGCGCATTGAGGACCGGATTTTCCGTTACAGCCGTCAGCAGACGGCTGAAATCCGTATTTTCGTCACCGGCGACATCGCCGAACCGTCCCACGGCGGCGTTCAGGGCCTCGCGGCTGCCGCCGTCGACCCGCTCGGCGATCGTCTTGACGTCCGATCCGAAGGTGTAGAGGTTCACCCGGTCACCGGCCGCGACGAAGGTCCGCCTTCCACCGTCGATCTGGCGTTCGAACACGGTGCGCAGCATCTCCGCGACCCGTTCGTTGGGCGCCCCGGCGCCGGCGCCCGTGAAGATCGTCTTGGACCGGTCGAGAAAAACGAGGAGATCGAAAGGCGGCAGCGACTGATCGCCCGCGCCTGTTCCCTGGACCATCGCCGGTGCCTGACCGGCTGTCTGCGCCAGCGCTCCATGAGCAGCCAGCATGATCCAAATCATGGCCATAGACAGTATCGCGCGCATCTGCATCCGCCTTAAATTCGTCCCTTACGGGCAAAAACCCTTGCAAGGAGGAATGGCAAATTCGATGCCAGAGCGGTGGACGCTGATTCAAAAGGGATTTTCGACTAAAGCGCAGAGCAGCACCTGTTCAACGGACACAGGTGCGGCGAACTTTGAACAGCTTGTCAGGGGCGCTTCCACCCCTTCGCCGTTATGCGGGAATGCAGGGTCCCGCGCGAGCATCCGGCGATGCGGGCGGCCTTGCTGATGTCCCAGCCCGTAAGCTTCAGGGCGTGCTGGAAACGGGCGTCTTCGGTCAGGTCGGGAGAAATGACCATGCGGGTCGTGGTCGGCGCATTGCCTGGAACGAACAGCACCTGGATCGCCACCTCCTGGGTGATGGTCCCGTTCTTCGTTTCACCGAACAAAGCGAGGTTACGCACAACTTCCTCGAGTTGACGGATATTGCCGTCCCAGGGCAGGGCGCACAGCAGTTCCATCGCTCCGTCGTCGAACATCAGCGGCGATGCGTCGCTTCCGGAGTTGTCTTCCTGGAATTCCGCCAGCAGGCAGCGCGCCAGCTCCGCGATGTCCTCCGGCCGGTCACGCAGGCGCGGGACCACGAGCCGCCACTGGTCCAGCCGGTGCAGCAGGTCGAGACAGAACAGGCCCTTCTGCACCAGGGCTTCCGGGTCTTTGTTGGTCGTGGCGATGATCCGGACGTCGACCCGTCGTCCCTCGCCTTCGTCATCGCCAAGCCGGGTCACCGTCTGATCGTCGAGAAAGCTCAGGAGGCGCTGCTGACCCAGCAGGGGCAGCGTGTCGATATCGTCCAGCAGCAACGTCCCGCCATTGGCGGACATCAAGGTTCCGCGCCGGTCGGTCAAGGCGTTGGTATAGGCGCCCTTCCGATGTCCGAACAGGTCGGACAGCATCGTGCCGTCCGCCAGGACCGCACAGTGCTTCTTTATGAAGGGACCGTTGCAGCGCTTTGAAAGGCGATGAATTTCCTGTGCCAGCCGGGTCTTGCCGGTGCCGGTCGGCCCGCAGATCACCACCGGTCCAGGCTGCGGTGCGATCTTGCGGACATAGCTTAGCAAGCGTTTCATAGCCTGGGATTCGGCTACCAGTTCCCGCGCGCCGCCGGAACCGCCTTCACCACCGGCCGAAGCCGCCGAATTACCGGGAACAGATCTGATAATCTTCATCGCCACGATTCCTTGACGTCAGCAGCATCAAAGGTAGTATAACTTGAGCTGTAAAACGAATCAAAATCCACTGCGTCGTAGTTGCATGCATAGGTGTGCAGGTGAAAGATGGATGGTGTCTTAGTTGACTTGATAAAACCGAAGTTTGATTTGAAAGAAACCACACGGATTCTGCATTTGAGTGATGCACACGTGGGTATGATTGATTCATCTTCACCGAATCAAGAAAAACGTATAGCAAGATTTATCAACTCCCTCGCGCAGGATGTCGAAAATCAATCCATCGATATAGTTGCTGTAACCGGCGACATCGCCTGCAAGGCAAAGGAAGCGGAATACGCCCTTTTCCGCCAGTGGATTGTCCAGCCTTTGTCGGCAATGCCGGCGTTTGGGAATGCGCGGTGGTACGTGGTTCCAGGAAATCATGACGTGGATTTCACCGCCGACTATGCAAATCAGGAGACCATCGTTAAATACAGCGAGGGCAGGATGGGGCTCCCCGGCAGCGAAGGTCTCGCCGCCCGTAGCAACGTCATCAATCGCTTCAAGCCTTTCATTGCCTTCGCCGGTTCCCTTGCACCGTTTCCTGGCCCGGCCGGTCCACACTGGATGACGGCGGACGGTTATCATGTCGACCTCCTGCCCGCTCCGGCTGGTCGGGTGCTGCGAGTCATCAGCCTCAACACCGCTTGGTGCGAGGACCGTCCTGGAAAAGATGCCCAGAAGCATGCCTGGCCCGGCGCTGGATTGCTGCGGCAGGCCCTCACCCACGAGCCATCCGCTGCCCTGACGCTGGTTTTGGGTCACCATCCGCTGTACTTTGTCGAAAATGGCGAAAGGCAGAATATCCGCGATCTGCTGGCCGAGAACAGGGCCATCTATCTCCACGGCCATAGCCACATACCGGATATCACCGATGAAAATCGCAAAGATGCAAGCCGTTTCCTGGCGCTTATGGCGCATGCGATCGATTCTCCATCACATGGAAACAAGGAAAGCAAGGTACGCATCGTCGGATACAATCTGATCGAGTGGAACACGGGTGACGATTTCCTTAAGTTTTCTCCACGTGTCTGGTCGGCAGGGGGCTTTATTCTCGCTGACACTTTGGGCAATTGGCCAAGGGATGGGGATTGCTACCGCATAATTCTGCCCTCTTCGGCTACCGGGTCGAATTCCGGTTCCTGGGAACTGGGATGGAAAACACTGTGTGCCTCACTCCAGCCACCTCCCAGCTCTGCCGACCGGCAACGGTTTGCGAATTTTGGGCAGCCGACCCTGCCGGTTGCCGCTGAACTGGACATAGACTGCGCCCCTGTTGTCGAAGCGACCCAAAGATTGATGGCTATCAATCGTCGGCCGGCTACGGTGGTCCGACTACAAGCTCCGCTTGGCGAAGGTTCATCCACGGCGTTCCTCCAAGTGTGCCATGCAATGGCGGTCGCGGGTTGGACCGTGCGCATACAGGATGAGCATGATCCCATTCCAGCCAACTTGCCGGGAGAGCTCAGAGAAATCGGCAGCCTCCCTATTCTTCTCGCCCTCCGCACCCCGCGCGACTCTCAGGATCTTTTGAAGGTCATCAGTCTGGTCGAGCAGGCGCAGGCAAAATCCAACAGGCAGCTGGCCTTCCTGCTTGAAGGCAATCATCTGCACTGGAACAGGCTGCAAGCGAAACTCATCGATGAGCACTGGAGGTTCTTCGACCAGATAGTAGTTGTTGAATGGGGCCTTCCGGACAGAAAGGAACGATGGTTCCCGCAAGCGACGTTCCCGCAAAGCGATCAGCCTGGGGAACCAGGACAGGACACCACCTTTCCCGACAATCCCTGCTGGTCCTTGCTGGGAGCCAAAGCTGTCCTGGACGAGCGGGAAGGCAGGTTTTCGGAGGCGTTGATCGAGCGTCTGCGAACCTCGATCCATGGAAATCTCACACCAAGCATTCAAACGCTTCTGGGTGTCGCCGGCGCCGTGCATGGCGAGGGCAAGGCGATCCTGACGATCGAGACGCTGGCTTCCATTTTTTGCCCGGACAAATCGCCCGAGATCGCACTCGACAGGCTGGAAAACAATCCTGAATTCCTTCACCTACTCAGGTTCGAGTTGAGATCATTGGAACGCGATGGGCGCAAGGTCGTCCTGACGCGCCATCCTGCCGTCGGGAGGGCCATCGCCCAAGCAACAGGGCACGGTTCCAGTATCGCGGTAGATGCCATCCTGGCTTCCCGGCGGCGCGGACATGATGTTCCATTCTGGGATGAATGGATCGGATTGGCCTCCACCCCTTATCATATCGCGGGCTTCCTGGATTGCTGCGATCCGGGGACCACGGGCTTGGAGGAAATGACAGCCTTGGCCGATGCCTGGGAACGCTGCGCCCTGCCTCGCCCAAGCTCAACCTTCCCAGGGAGCCAACGGGACTCACTCTGGCGTAATCTGTATCTGAACCTCGCTGAGAGGCACCTTGAGCAGGACGATCCGGTGCTGGCATGCCTCGCCGCGCTGGCCGGGTTGCGGAAAGGCCCTGGCGATCCCCTTCACCAACCCCTGCGCCAAATTGCCGAGGTATTCGAGCGCGCTGGCACGATGTCGCGAAACAGCGTCCTTGCCGGTAAGGCATCTACGGTCCACTCGATGCTGACGGCAATTGAAAAAGGCGTGTCGCCGAAAGCCGCAAAGACAAGGCCGTCGCAGGGTGCCGTGAACAACAACGGTTCTTCGGCTATCGCGGATGCCCGGAAGGCTCTTGCCGATCTTGCTTCGTCACTCCCGGCATCGAGAAACACTCCCGCGTGGGCAAAAGATCTCCGCACCGGCGGTACGGCCCGCTTCCTGTAAGCCTCCACGTCCAGCGGGGACATGTTCCCGCCGCCGCCGCCGCCACACTCACCCCAGCGCGAAATCGACCAGCAGCTTGACGTTGAGCGCCACGATCACGGCGGCGATGACGCCGGCGAAGATCACCAGCCATCTGGGTGCCACCAGTGCTCCCATCTTGGCGCGGCTCGACGTGAACGTCACCAGCGGGATGACGGCGAAGGACAACTGCAAGCTCAGGACGACCTGACTGAGGATCAGCAGTTGAGCCGTACCGGACTCGCCGTACCACAGCGTCACCACGGCGGCCGGCACGATCGCCACCAGCCGGGTGACCAGCCGCCGCAGCCAGGATGGCAGCCGGATATCCAGGAAGCCTTCCATGACGGCCTGACCCGCAAGCGTCGCCGTCACGGTCGAATTCAGCCCGCAGCACAGCAGGGCGATGCCGAACAGGGTCGGCGCAATGGCGGCTCCGAGCAGCGGGGCTAGCAATCCGTGCGCCTCGCCGATCTCGGCGACTTCGGTACGTCCCGTGCCGTGGAACGCCGAGGCGGCTAGGATCAGGATCGAGGCATTGATCAGCAGGGCGAACATCAGCGCCACTGTGGAATCGATGGTCGCGTATTTCAGCGCCTCACGCTTCTCCGGGATCGATCCGCCATAGGCCCGCGTCTGCACGATGGCGGAGTGGAGGTAGAGATTGTGCGGCATCACCGTCGCACCCAGGATGCCGAGCGCCAGATACAGCATCTCCGGATTGGTCACGATCGCCGTGGTCGGCGCGAAGCCCTTGATTACCTCGCCCCATTGCGGATCGGCCAGGGCTACCTGCACGCCGAAGCAGATCGCGATGACCGCCAGCAGCGCCACGATCAGGGCTTCCAGGTAACGGAACCCGAGCCGCTGAAGATACAGGATCAGGAAGACGTCCAGCGCCGTGATCAACACGCCGATTTCCAGCGGAATGCCGAACAGCAGGTTGAGGCCGATCGCCGTCCCGATCACCTCCGCAAGGTCGGTCGCGACGATGGCGAGTTCGGCCAGGAACCAGAGGACGAGGGACACCGGGCGCGGGTAGGCGTCCCGACAGGCCTGCGCAAGGTCGCGCCCCGACGCGATGGCAAGGCGGGCGCACAGCGATTGCAGCACGATGGCCATGATGTTGGAAACCAGCGCCACGACCAGCAGCGTATAGCCGAAGCGCGATCCGCCGGCGATCGACGTCGCCCAGTTGCCCGGGTCCATGTACCCGACTGCGACGAGGTAGCCGGGGCCGATGAACGCCGCGAGCTTGCGGGCCCCTGGTCCGGAGCGCGGTATGGCGATCGTCCGGTTGACGTCCGCGAGCGGGGCATCCCCGCGCTCCCGGCGCCATCCGGTAAGCCTGTCGCCGAACCGCTCGTCCTCGACAGGTTTGCTCACCGCCCATGAATCCATTGGATCTTCCACGCTTGCGCTGACACCGGACCGACGATATTGCCTGATGCAAAACATATAGCCTGGGCTATAGTTCATTAATTCGCACCTGCGATCAACATTTCGATGGGGTAGGGTGCGCCGATGCCGACCGACGGTGACAGAGGGTGGCGCGGGAATTGGATGGAGAGGTGACAAGCTTGGGAATGGGCCGGGGACAGGCAATGCCGGATGCGGACAAACAGGCCGCCAATTTCCAGCGGGTCCGCGAAGCGCATCAGGTGGAGGTGGCCGAAGACTATGTCGAACTGATCGCCGACCTGATTGAGGCGACGGGAGAGGCGCGCGCGGCCGACATCGCCCGGCGTCTCGGCGTCTCGCATCCGACGGTGGTCAAGGCTATCGGCAGGCTGCAACGCGACGGGCTGGTGGAAAGCCTGCCCTACCGGTCGGTCTTCCTGACTGAAAGCGGCCGCGCGATGGCCGAGCGCTCCAAGCGTCGCCACGAAGTCGTCCTCGGTTTCCTCAAGGCCCTGGGTGTCGCTGACGAGACGGCGGAACGCGACGCCGAAGGCATCGAGCACCATGTCAGCGACGAAACCCTGTCCGCTTTTGAGCGCTTCATCCGCGACAGCCGGTAGCCGGGCCAGCAGCGCCGTACCACAACACCGACGGCGCCCGGCTTTCCGCGTAACCGGTCAGGCGTCGGCAGCGGCCCGGATGACGCTCGCGCCGCATGCGGCGAAAGCCTCGCAATCCTCGTCGCTGGCGCGCCAGTCCGTGACCAGCGTCCAGCGGCACGGCAATTGAGCCCAGGCCGACTGGTTGGAGCGCGACAGCTTGGTCGCATCGGCCAGTACCACGACTTCGCGCGCCTGTTCCATCATCAGCGACTTCAGCGCCACCTGATCCAGGCTTGCCTCGCACAGCCCGCGCCCTGCGACCACGCCGTCGGCGCTCAGGAACGCCTTGTCCGCAGTCAGCCGCCGCATCGCATCCATCGCCAGCGGACCGACGGTGCTCATGCTGGTGGTGCGCAGGGTGCCGCCCAGGACGACCAGTTCGGTCTCCGGTGAATCGGACAGGGTCGGCAGCAGGGCGAGGTTGTTGGTGATGATCCGGTGACGGCGTCTCTTCAGCAGGCAGCCGAAGGCGGACACGGTAGATCCCGCGTCGAGGATGACGATGTCGTCCTCGGCGAGAAGCGCCAGGGCGGCTTTGGCTATCGCCGACTTCTGCTCGCCGTTGACCGACTGCCGCTGGTTGAGGCTCTCTTCCGCGACGGGATGCGCCAGCATGGCACCGCCATAGGTCCGGCGGACACCTTCGGTGCTCGACAGGTGCTGGAGGTCGCGGCGGACAGTGGATGCGGAAACGCCGAAGCGGCTTGCCAGGTCGTCAACATCGACCTCCCCCGTCCGCAGCGTCTCCAACAGGAGCGAACGCCGCTCTTTGCTGCGCATCGTCAAGCTTTCCCTATCGGATCGGGCTACAAGTCCGGCGGGTGTCTATCATCGCACCGCGGCTTTGGGAAGCTTGCCGCGGCGCGGCGGTCACCGGAAAAGATCAGGCGGCGGCGAGCCGCTTGGGCGCCAGATCGACCGCCTGCCTCAACGCTTCGATCAGGCTCCGCTCGTCCGCGATGCCCTTGCCCGCGATGTCGAATGCGGTGCCGTGATCGACCGAGGTGCGGATCACCGGCAGCCCGACCGTGATGTTGACGCCGGCTTCCAGCCCCAGCACCTTGATCGGGCCGTGACCCTGGTCGTGGTACATCGCCACGACGATGTCGTAGTCGCCGCGCCCAGCCAGGAAGAACAGCGTGTCGGCGGGCAGCGGGCCGTGGACGTTCCAGCCTTTGGCCTTGCAGGCTTCGACCGCCGGGATGATCTTGGCCGCTTCCTCGCCCCGGCCGAACAGGCCGTTCTCGCCGGCATGGGGGTTGATCGCGCAGACGCCGATCTTGGGAGAGGCGATGCCCGCCTTGACCAGGGTGTCCTGTGCGCGGCCGATCACCCGCTCCACCAGCCCCGGCTCGATGCGCTCGATCGCGTCGATCAGCCCGACATGGGTGGTCACGTGGATCACGCGAAGCTTCGGCGACACCAGCATCATCGACACTTCCGGCGTGCCCGTCAGCATCGCCAGAAGCTCGGTATGGCCGGGATACTTGTGTCCGGCGGCGTGCAGCGCCTCCTTGCTGAGCGGCGCCGTGCAGATCGCGTCGGCCTGGCCGGCCTCGACGATCCTGACCGCCCGCTCGATGTACCGGAAGGCGCCTTCGCCGGAGATGGGCGAGACCTGCCCGAAGGGATGATCGGCTGGGATCAGCTTGAGGTCGATGCACTGCACCGCATCGGGTGCGAAGCGGGCCTGCGCCGGATCGTCCAGGCTGTCGACCCGCAGCGAAGCGCCGACGATCTTGCCGGCGGTCCGGAGGCGTTCGGCATCGCCGACCACCAGCGGGTTGCACATCTCCTGCACCTGCGGCTGCGCCAGCGCCTTCATGATGACTTCCGGCCCGATGCCGGAGGCATCGCCCATGGTGATCGCGATCGTCGGACGGCTCATGCCAGTTCTCCCTTTTGTCTGATGGAACGCAGTCGTTCCGTTATCCGGCTCAAGCTTCCCCGGTCGCCGAACGCTCCCGCCTTGGTGACGACGGGCAGCGAAAAGTCGCCGAGTGTCAGCCCCAGGGAAACTCCGGGTTCGATTTCATCGACAAGGCGGATGCCGTTCACCCCAAAACGGTCGAGCAGGGCCGCCGCCGTTTCGCCACCGGTTGCGGCCAGACCGCTCATATAGGGCGCCGCGGGCTTCAGCGTCTCCGCCAGGGCCTCTGTCAGCTGCGGACCGATGCCAAGGTCCGGCTCGTCGCCCATGAGGATTTCGACCAGGACGTCGTCGCCGCCGTCCAGTGCCTCGGTTACGGTGCGCGCTAGAGCTGCGCGGCCGGCCACCGCTGCGGCATCCAGCAGCAGCGCCGGCTCGACCGGGACACGCCGGACCCCCGGCATCGCCGCAAGGTCCCGTGCGGCCGCCCGCGACGCCGCCGCCAGTGAGCCGACCACGATCAGCACGCCGCCGGTCGTGACGGACAGTGCGACCGGAGCGGCCCGCTCGCCGGGCGTCGCATCGGCCAGCGCATGGGCAAGGCCGGCGCTTCCGATGAAGAACACGGACGGCTGGACGGGCAGGCTCGCCTGCGCGATCCGCGCAAGATCGTCTTCAGTCTGCGCATCGCAGACGGCGACGATGTCGCCTTTGGATGCCAGTTGCGCGAAAGCCGCCCGCAACGCATCCGCGCCGCTCCGGATCGTGGAGAGCGGCACCTTCTCCACCGCTATGCCGACCGACCCCAGCACCTCGCCAAGATCGGCGTTCGGATAGCTATGGTCGCGCCGCCAAACCTCCGCTTCCTCAAGCGGCTTGCCGCCGACCAGGATGCGGCCCTGATCGGTGGTCCTGCCGGTGGCGGGAAAGGCCGGCGCGAAGATCCCGAACGCCGAGCCCGAGCGATTGCGGACGGCTTCGATGGCCACGACCGTCTCGGCGGCAGGCTGGCCGCGCAGGGTGGAGTCGATCTTCTTGAACAGGACGCTGTCGCGGTCGAGCAGCCTGCCGAGCGCCGCTCGATGCGTCTCGGCCGCCCGCGACGCCGTCAGTCCACGGCTGTCGGAATTGTAGGAGAACACGGCGGTCCCCGATCCCGCGCCGTCGCCCCAGCCGACCACCGACGCGACGCTCTGCTTGGCGAAAGCAATCGCGCAGTCGGCGGCTCCCGTCAGGTCGTCGGCCAGTATCAGCCAGCGGGAGGCCATGCTATCGGCTCTCCGGCGTTGCGGCGCCGGCCGCCGTATGGGCGAGGATCTCCTGCTTCATGAACTCTCCTCATGCGCAATCCGCGCAGTCATCGACACTGTCAACGCGTCAAAATGCGCATTTTGCACGAATATGTCAATGTACTATGCGCAAAATGCGCAACTTTGGGCAAGTCGCCTAGGAACCGACTGGGCGCGACCGGAGCATGATGAAGGGCAGGATGAAGGCCGGGACGAACAGCGGCTTCTCGAAATGGTTCACGGCGACGGCGCCCGAACCGGCGCCGACCGCATAGGCCAGCCAGACCAGGGCGAAGATCAAGGCGCCTTGGCGCGCCGCGCCCTCCTTGCCCGGCCACAGCCATGTGACCAATTCCTCGCCCAGCTTTTGCAGGTTGCCGGTGATGAAGACGGTGTTGAGCGCGACGCCGTTGAAACGGTTGGCGGCCGAGTTCTGCATGCCCATGGCCAGCGACAGCAGGACGGCCGCGGTGGTCTTGTCGATGAAGCTGCAAGCGATCAGAAGGCCGCTGGCGGTGCTCATGGCGAACAAGCTGTTGATGCCGACTTGGATCATCAGGCGCGCGGCGATGACGCCGAACAGGAACGCGAGGATGATGATGCCATGGAAGACCGCCGCGCCATATTGCGCGGTCGCGAGTTCGATCCCCATGAAGATGGTGTTGCCGGTCATCAACCCGGCGAACGCGTTGAAGTGCAGGTAGCCGACCGTGTCCACGTAGCCGGCGATCAGCGCCAGAACGATCGCTCGAACCACTTCGGCCTCCTGCACTCGAGTTCCGGGCGCCAGTTGCGGGGGTTTGGGCGGAACTGCCGCGTTACTCGATCTTAGGCGGTTCCAGGTCGAACGACGGCAGGTCTCCGTCTCCCGGAGCGGGGATGAGGTTGTCGAACTGACGCTGTACTTCGGCCGGGTCCAGTTGAGTTTCCGAAGCCTTGTAGTGCATCACCATGTCGGGGAACAGGATCAGCAGCCCGACCATGATGCACTGGATGACGACGAACGGCACGGCGCCCCAGTAGATCTGGCTGGTCTCCACCGGCTCCATCCGCCTTTTCGTGACCCTGTCGATATAGGGAATCTTCGGCGCCACCGACCGCAGGAAGAATAGGGCGAAGCCGAAAGGCGGATGCATGAAGCTGGTCTGCATGTTGACGCCCAGCATCACGCCGAACCAGATCAGATCGATGCCGAGCTTCTCGGCTGCCGGCGCCAGCAGCGGAATGACGATGAACGCCAGTTCGAAGAAGTCGAGGAAGAACGCCAGCAGGAACACCATGATGTTGACCACGATCAGGAAGCCGGTCTGGCCTCCCGGAAGCGAAGTCAGCAGATGTTCGACCCAGACGTGGCCGTTCACGCCGTAGAACGTCAGCGAGAACACGCGGGCGCCGAGCAGGATGAACAGCACGAAGGCGGACAGCTTGGCGGTGGATTCCGTCGCCTGTTTGATGATGCTCATGTTGAGCCGGGCCGGGTTGCGGTCGAGGAAGCGCTTGCCGCCAGCCAGGATCACCGCGCCCAGCGCGCCCATCGCGCCGCCCTCGGTCGGCGTCGCCAGTCCGATGAAGATCGTGCCCAGCACCAGGAAGATCAGCAGCAGCGGCGGCACCATTACGAAGGTAACCCGCTCCGCGATCGTGGACATGAACCGGATGCCCGTCAGCCGCTCGCCCAGACCGGCCAGCAGCGCGTAGATCCCGGCCGCGGCGACGATCTCGGCGAGGATGCTTTCCGTCATGCCGCCGTTCTGGCTGAAATACAGGTAGGCGCCGATCATCACGGCCGTCAGCAACACCGTGGCGACCAAGTGCCGGGCGCCCAGAAAGCGGTTTATCAGGGCGCAGGTCAGCGCGACGACGACCGCGATGGAGATCAGCAGGATGACGAAATCGGCACCGGCGCCGATGCCCGTCCGGCTCATGGCATAATAGCCGACCAGCCCGGAAAACACGGCGAGCAGCCCGAGCTGCCAGACGCCGCGCGTGCCGTTCGGTTCGTGATAGCCGATGGCGGCCAGCGGCAGTCCAGGAGCGGCATCGGGCTTGATCAGGGTGACCAGGAAGACATAGACGAGATAGAGGCCCGCTAGCGCCAGACCCGGCAGGAAGGCCCCCTCGTACATGTCGCCGACCGAACGGCCGAGCTGGTCGGCCATGACGATCAGCACGAGCGAGGGCGGGATGATCTGCGCCAGCGTTCCCGATGCGGCGATGACGCCCGCTGCCAGCCGCCTGTCGTAGCCGTAGCGCAGCATGATCGGCAGCGAGATCAGTCCCATCGAGATGACGGATGCGGCGACGACACCCGTCGTCGCCGCCAGCAGCGCTCCGACGAAGATCACCGCATAGCCAAGGCCGCCCCGAATAGTACCGAACAGCTGGCCGATCGTGTCCAGCAGGTCTTCGGCCATCCCGGAGCGTTCCAGGATAAGGCCCATGAAGGTGAAGAACGGGATCGCCAGCAGCGTCTCGTTCGCCATGGTTTGGAACACGCGTTCCGGCATGGCTTGGAGCAGCGGCCAGGACAGCGTGATCTCACCGCCGGAATAGGGTGCCAGTTCGACGCCGATCACGAAGAACAGGAGGCCATTCGCGGCGAGGGCGAATGCGACGGGATAACCCAGAAGCAGGAAGAGGACGAGCGCCACGAACATGATGGGCGCCATGTTCTGCGCGATGATTTCCGTCATGGGCGGCTCCTGGGAGATGTTGGCGCCGGGGCGCCGCCGGAATCGGCGTCCGCCGGTATTCCGACCGCGCTTTCCTTCTGGATCGACAGCAGGCGCTCGACTTCGCCTTCGATATCGTGATGACCGCCGATACCGGGGTCCGGAAGGACACCGCGCATGATGGCGATGCGCTTGATCAGCTCGCTGACCGCCTGGAGCGCCAGCAGGATGAAGCCGACCAGGATCGCGAGCTTGGCCGGCCAGATGATCAGGCCGCCGGCATTGGTCGAAACCTCGCTCGAAGCGTAGGAGTTCAGGAAGAAGGGAATCGACGTATAGATCAGGACGGCGCAGAAGCCGCCCAGGAAGAAGACGTGGCCGATTACGTCGATCCAGTTCCGGACTTTCCGCGAGAACCGGTTCGCCACGATGTCGATGCGGATGTGCTCGTTCTCGATCAGCGTCCAGGCGGCGCAGAGCATGAAAACGGCGCCGAACAGATACCACTGAAGCTCAAGCCAGGCATTGGACGAGGTGCCGATGACCTTGCGCACGATGGCGTTGAGCGCGGAGACGAGGATGGCGATCACGATGGCCCAGGCGGCTATGCGGCCGACCCACCTGTTCATGGCGTCGATGCCGCGGCTTATGCCCAACAATGCTTGCAACGGGTATCCTCCTGGGGCGCAGACAGCCGGAACGGCAAGGCCCCGGGGCAAGGTTTATCCAAGGTAGCCGTGCTCCGGCAGCGCCGGGAAACGTCCGGTCAGATCGGCCGCCGCTTCCAGCAGTTCCCTCGGCAGTTCGTTGCCGGAGATCGTCAGCGGGGCAGGGGCCCTTTCCCATCCGGCCCCGTAGGCCCATAGATGGTCGACGGCGCGGTTGGCATTGGAGAAGGGGTTGCCGAACGGCAACTTGGCGGCGGCAGCGAACATCTCGGAAACCACGACGCTCAGCACGCGGGAAACCGCCTGCGCTTCCTCGCTGCGGCCGGCTTCGAGCAGGTCGAGCATCCGCCGGAGCTGGGAGCCGAAGGCGTTGCCGGTGCTGAGGAGCCATCCCTGGTAGAGACCGGTTGGTTTCAGCATATCGACATAGTCGCCCTCGGCGCCGCGCACCATGATGGGGCCGGTGAAGCCGGACAAGGCCACCGCATCCTTGCCGCTGGTGTCCTTGAACATCGTGACGCGTGGATTGGCGACGAGTGCGCGCATCGTCTCGGGCTCGATCGAGCAGTGCGTGACCTGCGGAAGCTGGTAGACGGCGATCTCGCTTCGGGTCTCCGCGAGGACCCGCTCATAGTGGCGGACGATGTCCTGCTGGCTGGCCCCGGCGTCGACCGGCGGGCACACCGCAAGCCCGCAATACTCGCCGGCGGGCGTCTTCATGTCGGCGAGCGTGTTCTCAACGGCCCGAGCCCACTCGATGACGCCCTCCGTCGTGGGGCGAAGCGCTCCGACCAGGAACCGGGCGCCCCGAAAAAGGTCGGCGCGGGCGGTCAGGCGGACCAGCACAAGCAGTTGATCGAGGCTCATTTCCCAGCCGTCGCCGGTCGATCCCGCCAGCAGGAACTGGCGGACCGAAGGCCGGATGAACGAGAGATGCGCCGCGATCCGTTCCGGGTCGATCTCGACCGACGCTCCCTGCCGCCGATAATGGGTGAGAAGGGGGACCCACAACCGGTCGTGTTGCGGGCGGTCGTCCTGCGGGGAAGTTGACATCACGATCTCCTGTCCGCGAGTAAAGGAAGAGGCTGCCGCGGGCTGGTATCCAGGCGCGGCTCCGGACCCGGATCAGCCGGCGATGGCTTCGTTCAGCATGCGCTCGTAGTCTTCGACCGTGGCCGGCCGGGCGTTGGTCGCGTGCGAATGGTCCTCGACGGCGGCGCGGGCTATGGCCGGGACCAGGCTGGCGGGAACGCCCATGTCCCCAAGGTTTTTCGGAAGTCCCAGCCTGCCGCTCAACTGCGCGAAGTAGTCGGCCAGATCGGCATCCGGCCCAAGACCCAGCGTGGAGCGGATGACGGCGTATTTCGCTTCGGCATCGCTTTGATTGAAGCGGAGGGTGGCCGGCAGGATAACCGCGTTGAGCGTGCCGTGATGCAGCGACAGATCCTTCTGTCCTCCCAGCGGATGGGACAAGGCATGGACCGCGCCTAGACCTTTCTGGAAGGTCAGCCCGCCTTCCAGCGCCGCCATCATCATCTGGTACCGGGCGTCCCGGTCCGAGCCGTCGGCAACGGCCTTCTCGATGTTGTCGACCGCGCGCTTCAGCCCGTCCAGGGCTATCGCTTCCGCCGGAGGATTGTCGCGCGGGCTCAGATAGGTCTCGACGCAATGGGTGATCGCATCCATGCCGGTAGCGGCCGTCAGCCAGCCCGGCAATCCGAGCGTCAGTTCGGGGTCGCAGACCGCCCGCTTTGGGATCAGGTGCGGGGAAATGAAGCCGAGCTTGCGGCCGTCCTTCAGCGTTATCAGCGATGCCCGCCCGACCTCGCTTCCGGTTCCGGCCGTCGTCGGTACTGCGATCACGGGAGCCACGGCGGCGGTGATCCTGGGGATGCCCCCAAGGATGGCGGCGTACTTTTCAAGCGGACCTTCATGGGTCGCCAGCAAGGCTACGCCCTTGGCGAGGTCGATCGGCGATCCGCCGCCGACGGCGATCAAGCCGTCGCAGTTCCGCTCCCGGTACAAGGCGAGCGCTGCTTCGACCGCTTCTTCGGTCGGGTTGGTTGGAGTGCCGGTGAAGACGGGCAGATCGGCGCCGGAACCGATCACCGCCGTAATTTTCCCGACCAGCCCGGCCTTCGCCACGCCTTCGTCGGCGATTATCAGTGGCTTGCCGATGCCCAGTTCGGTGAGGTCCTGCTGGATGCCGCCGATGGCGCCGAACTCGAAGCGGATGGTGGTCAGGTATGAGATCAAAGACATGGGGATGCACCGGCTGAATGAAGAGTTAACATGACGGCTCGGACGGCCGCCCGACGCGGTGACGGCGGGAAACAGTGAGCGAGCGACGGGACTCCTGCCGGAATACCGTCGCTCATCCTTTCCCGGTCAAGGATGACGGCGCGTCAGAGCTTCGAACGCGAGCGAATCATGAAGTTGTCGAACGTGTACTCGGCGACCTGCCACCACTGGTATGAATCGTTGCGCAGGCTTGCCATGGAGTCGTAGATCTTCTTGAAGTCCGGATTCTTCGCCGACAGGTCGGCATAGACCTCGCTCGAAGCTTTCAGCGCCGCTTCCAGGATTTCCTGCGAGAACGGGCGCAGCTGCGCGCCGGATGCGACCAGTCTTCTCAAGGCCGCCGGGTTCTTGAAATCGTATTTCGCGACCATGTCGACATTGGCGTAACCGGCCGCCGCCTGGATGATCGCCTTGTAGTTCTTCGGAAGCTCTTCCCATTTCTGCCGATTGAAGAAGAAGTGCACCATGGCGCCTCCTTCCCAGAAACCGGGATAGTAATAGTAGGGCGCTACCTTCTGGAACCCGAGCTTCTCGTCGTCATAGGGGCCGACCCATTCGGCGGCATCGATCGTGCCGCGCTCCAGCGACGGATAGATGTCGCCGCCCGCGATCTGCTGCGGCACGACCCCAAGCTTCGACAGGATTTCGCCGGTCAGTCCGGCGATGCGGAACTTCAGGCCGTTGAGATCCGCGACCGTCTTGACTTCCTTGCGGAACCATCCGCCCATCTGGGCGCCCGTGGCGCCGCCCGGAAGCATGTAGATGTTGAACTTCTTATAGAATTCGTTGTAGAGATCGAGGCCGCCGCCATAATACATCCAGGCGTTCTGCTGCCGTGTATTCAAGGCGAAGGGAGCAGCGCTCGCGAAGGCGAAGGTCGGATCCTTGCCGACATAGTAATAGGAAGACGAGTGCGCCATCTCCACGGTGCCGTTGCCGACGGCATCCACCGCCTGGAACGTTCCGACTATTTCGCCAGCCGAGAACGGCTGGATCTGGAACTTGCCGTCGGTCGCTTCGGAAACGAACTTGGCCATGACATCGGCGGCGCCGTAGATGGTATCGAGCGACCGGGGAAACCCCGATGTCAGGCGCCACCGTATCTCGGGCATGCTCTGGGCAATGGCCGGGGCGGCGAGAGTGCTGGCGGCTAGCCCCACTCCGCCTGTCGTCAGGAACTGGCGGCGCTTCATGATGTCCTCCCCCTTCGGAGTGTTTTGTTCGTACTTCCAGCCGAAGCTCCCGCCGAGCGGCAGGAAACTTGTAGGTGGCTGAAAATACTGCGCTTTATTCAACTCCTTATCCGGCTAAAGCTTTTCCCAATGATAGTCAATACCATGAAGGACAGTATGCCGTTGGTGGAGCCTGGGGTTAAGCTGACAGTATTAATCTTTTTAGTCTTCCTGATTTCTTCGATTTCGGAGTGTGCCGCACCCTTATTTCTCATCGCCATCGTTGCAATCGAAGACTATCCGGCATTTGATTGGTTGCCGTTTCAAGCATATGCCCAGATGCTCGGCACATACCTGACTATTTATTAACCATAAATGCTGGTAAGCTCCGGTGCTGCCGACCGGGGCGCCCATGGCTTCTTCCCGCTCTGCGCTGGCCTTCGCTTTGCATTCAAAATACCTGATGCCGGCGATCGCCGGTGTGCAGACAATGACGGGAGGTTGGACAATGCTTGAAGTATTGGCGCCGGTAGCTCGGCGCGGCATGCTGCGCTTCGGGGCAACGATAGGACTGGTGGCGCTGCTGGGAACCGCTGCTCTCCCGGTCAAGGCTCAGACGCCGACCGAAATCAACTTCGTTGAAGCGGTTCATAACCTTGGCTACATCAACCTCTATGTCGGCATGCATGCCGGGATCTTCGAAAAGCACGGCCTGAAACTGAACGTCAGCGCCGCCGGCGGCGATACCCAGGCCTTCGCCGCGGTCCTTGGCCGTTCGGCGCAGTTCGCCATCGGCGACGCCACGATGGTCCAGATGTCGCGGGAGGCCGGCGGTCCGGGGATCGTTGTCGGGACCGTAGTGCAGCGAGCCCACTACTTCGGGGTCTCCAAGAACCTCGACACCATCACCGATCCGGCTATGTTCAAGGGCAAGACCATCGTCACCTCGCCGGAGCCGAACACCAACTTCAGCGTGACCAAGCGCATGCTGGAGAAGTCCGGACTTAAGATCGGTACGGACGCCAAGATCCTCGAGGTCAATCCAGGCACCGAGATCGGCGCCATGCTGGCGGGTCAGGCCGACATCGCCATCGCCTATCAGCCCAGTGTCGCCTCGGCGGTCAACCAAGGAGCCAAGGTCGTATTCGACTTCGCGTCGTACATGGGGCCGTTCTGCAATACCGGGATCATGGTGCTGCCGGACTACGCGCAGCAGAATCCGCAGATCGTACAGGCGCTGGTCACCGCTTTCGAAGAGTCGTCGCGCAAGACCTACGCCGATCCCGATTACGCCAAGGAAGTCGCCCGCAAGGAATTTCCCGATCTGCCGGCCGACGTCGTCAATGCCGCCATCGACGCCCAGCTCAAATACAAGATCCCGGCGGAAACCGTGAAGGTCGACCAGGACCAGTGGAAGAACCTGATCGACATGCAGGTCTACTTGAAGAACATCAAGGGGACGATACCGTTCGAGACGGTGATCGACAACTCCTTCGCCGACAACGCCGTCGCCGCCGTGCAGTAACGGCCGCTTCGGTGAGTATTTCTGAGAAGACCAGGCCTGAGAAAAGCCAGAGAGGACGCACCATGCCGTCATCGGCCCTGGCGGTTGCTGCGGGACACGACGTCCCGCCGCTGCGCGCCGAAGCTTTGCGCAAGGTGTTCGGGGAGGAGGACGAGAATCCCGTCGAGGTCGTTGGCGACATCTCCTTCGCCCTGGCCGAGGGGGAGATCGTCAGCATCGTCGGGCCGTCCGGCTGCGGCAAGACGACCTTGCTGAACCTGCTGTGCGGCCTGATCCCGGCGACATCCGGAACCGTCCACTGGTACGGGCAGCCGGCGGCTGGGACGCCAAAGGCGGTCGGCTACATGCTTCAGAAGGATCTTCTGCTGCCGTGGCGAACCGCCCTAGACAATGTCACTCTCGGGCTGGAGATCCGGGGCGTGCCGGACGGGGTGCGGCGGCAGCGCGCCCATGTGCTGCTCGACCAGCTCGGTCTGCACGGTTTCGCCGACCACTACCCGGCGACGCTGTCCGGCGGAATGCGCCAGCGCGTGGCGCTGGCCCGTACCCTTGCCCACGATCCGCACGTCCTGCTGCTGGACGAGCCGTTCGCCGCCCTCGATTTCCAGACCAAGCTGCTGATCGAGAGCGATACGGCGCGCCTTGTCCGTAAGGAGCGTCGCGCCATGCTGCTGATCACCCACGACATCGAGGAAGCCGTCTCGATGTCGGACCGCGTGCTGGTCCTCAGCCACCGGCCGACCCAGGTCAAGTCGGTCTACACGATCGAGCTGGAAGGCGACCGCATGGACATGATGGCGGCGCGTCACGACCCCAGGTTCGGCGATTACGTCGCCGCGATCTGGGGAGACCTGGAGATCCGCCCTCAATGACCACTCGTCCCGAAACGATTGAATCGCGACCGTTCGCGCGGACGGGACCATCCGGCTCGAAGAGGTCCCGCTGGGACCGTGCCATGCGCCGGTACCGGTTGCGCGAAACCGCGCTGATCCTGGTCTGCCAGATCGGCCTGCTGGCGGGACTGCTCGCCGCGTGGGAATATGCGACGTCCAGCAGCAAGCTCAGCGCCTTCCTGTTCGGCTCGCCCAGCGCCATCTTCGGCTTCCTGGTGCAGATGTGGAACGATGGCAGCCTGATCCACGATACCTATGTGACGGGCCTGGAAACGGTGCTGGGCTTCTTGCTCGGCAACGTCATCGGCACCGTGCTGGGGCTGTCGCTCTGGTATTCTCGCTTCTTAGCACGGGTCATGCAGCCCTTCATCATCGCGCTAGGCTCGATCCCGATCATAGCTCTGGCGCCTATCATGATCATCTGGTTCGGCACCGATCTGGCGTCCAAGGTCGCCATGGCGACGCTTTCGGTCGTCGTCGTGGCGCTGGTGACTTCCTACAAGGGCGCCATGAACGTCGATCAGGACCAGATCAACCTGATGCGCACGCTGGGCGCCGCCAAGCGTCACATCTTCACCAAGCTGGTCGTCCCGTCGTCGCTCGGCGACATCTTCGCCGGCTTCAAGCTGACCGTCGGTTTCGCGCTGATCGGAGCCATCATCGGCGAGTTCATGTCGTCTAAGGAAGGGCTCGGCCACGCCATCTTCAAGGCCGGCAGCCTGTACGTCATTCCCAAGGTGTTCGCGGCCCTGGTCGCCACGATAGCCCTGGCGCTCGTCCTCAGCTTCATCGTCGGCCGCATCGAGCGCCTGCTTACTCCCTGGAGGCAAGTTCCATGACCGGTTCCACGTCATCGATCCAGGTCATCCGCAAGGGCGACCTGAAATACGCCCTCGCCCGGACCGACAGCCTGGTCGCCGAGGTCCAGCCCGGCGAAATCTTCGAGGTCGAGACCGAGCTGAATATCGGCGGGCACCTGATCCACAATCTGGACGACGCGCTGCACGAACACGACGTCACCTTGCCTTTCGTCAATCCGGCGACCGGTCCGATCCGGGTCGTCGGCGCCCGTCCGGGACAGATGCTGACGATCGAGGTGCTTGAAGTCGGCGTCCACGGCCTGGGTTATACGGCGCTCTGGCCGGGGATCGGCATCTTCCCGGACTGGGTCCGGCGGAAGGAGTTCGGCATCCAGAACCGCAACGTCCGGGTTGAGGACGGCATCGTCCACTGGTCCGACACGCTCAAGCTGGATGCGAAGCCAATGATCGGGGTGATCGGCGTAGCTCCGGTCGCCGGCGGCACGCTGACCATCGACAACGGGACCCATGGCGGCAACCTCGACATTCAGGAAGTGACCAACGGCAACCGCCTGATGGTCCGGGTCTACCACGAGGACGCCTATCTTTACTTCGGCGACGTCCATGCTCTTCAGGGCGATGCGGAATGCAACGGCATGGGCGCTATCGAGATCCGGGGCCATCTGCGCCTGCGCGTCAGCCTGTCGGACGCGCCGCCTCGCCTGAACTGGCCGCGCATCGAGACGCCGACCCACCTGTGTACCGTCGGCTGTGCCCGGCCTTTGGACGATGCGCTTCGCATATCGTTCGAGGAAATGGTCTACTGGCTGGAGGACGATTACGGGCTGGGTGGAGCCGAAGCCTACATGCTGCTGGGCCAGATCGCCGAGGCGCGCTGCACCCAGATGGTCAATCCCAAATTCACCTATGTCTGCAAGGTGGACAAAAAATACTTGGCGCAGCTTAGAAAATAACGCTTCTGAAAAGTAGCGGTACCCCCAGGACCGTTGATCTTTTGGAGAGTCCAGGTCGGCGTCTTGGCAAAACGTTAATCATACTTGCCAGGGCGCTGAACCTGTCTCAAACTCAAAGATAACAAATAAAAATAGACCCTGGGGGAAACGATGACCAAGTACGGGCTGACGGCGCTGCTGTTGTGCGGCGCACTGACACTTGCCGCATCGCAAAGTATCGCCGCTGAAACCCTGAAGATAGGTGTCGTGGCGCCGGTGACCGGACCGGCGGCGGAATCCGGGCGTTTCCAGGTCAACGGCGCCAAGCTGGCCGCTGAAGAAGTCAATAAGGCCGGCGGCGTGCTCGGCAAGCAGCTCGAGCTGGTGATCGAGGACGACCAGACCACCAATCCCGGCGCCGTCCTCGCCTTCAGCAAGCTTGCGGGCGACAGCGACATCCCCGCCTTCATCGGCTCGATCCGCTCGACCCAGGTCCACGCGATGGCGCCCGATGTCATCAAGACCGGCAAGCCGATGATGATCGGCGGAACCGATCCCAAATTGACCCATATGGGCAACCCGTGGCTGTTCCGCTTCCGCCCCAACGACACCTATTCCGCCAGGGTCATCGCGGAGTATGGCGTCAACGTTCTGAAGCGCAAGAAATGGGCGATCGTCCATTCCACCGACGCCTTCGGTACGGCGGGCAAGAACGCATTGGCCGATCAGCTCAAGGCGCTGGGCGCCGAAACGGTTATCACCCAGGGCTACACCAACAACTCGCAGGACTTCACGCCGGTAGCCCTCGCGGTGAAGGCGGCCGGGGCCGAGATCCTTTCCAGCTACGTCACGTTCGAGACCGACCAGGGCATCCTCGCCAAGCAGATGCGCCAGCTCGGCGTCGATCTGCCGTGGATCGGCTCGACCACCATCTCCACGACGTCGGCCCTGCGTCTGGCGGGACCCGCCCTCAACGGCACCTGGGGCGTCACCGACTTCGCGGAGAAGTCCAGCCCGGCGTCCGAAGCGTTCTCCCAGAAATACATGGCGGCCTACAATACCAAGGCCGATGTTTTCTCAGCCTGGCCCTATGACGCGGTGACGGTGCTCGCCAAGGCGATCAACGACGCCGGCAGCACGGACCCCGAGAAGATCCGGGCCGCGCTGATGGCGATCAGCGGCTTCGCCGGGGCGGAAGGCACCTACGACTTCGACCAGAACGGCGACGGGCTGCACGGCTACAACATCGTGCACAACGACAACGGCACCATCGTCTTCGAGCGTCGGATCGACTTCAAGGACTGAGCCGTCACGTACCCTGCGCTGGATCGCTATCGGCCCGGCTTATCGTCGGACTGGCCGCTGAAAGGACGCTCATGTCCATTACTCTGCAATTGCTCTTCACGGGGCTCGGCATCGGCAGCATCTATGCGCTGGTGGCGTTGGGCTTCGTTCTGATCTACCGCGCCACCAACGTCGTCAACTTCGCCCAGGGCGACTTCTCGATGATCGGGGCGTTCCTGATGGTCGTCTTCGCCGTCGACATGGGGCTGCCCTACTGGCTGTCGGCGGTCATCGCCATCGCCGCCATGGCGGGTTTCGGCATCCTGTTCAATTACGGCGTCTATTACCCGCTCCGCCACCGGACCTTCCTGCCGGTCGTCATCAGCACCATCGGCGCCTCGATCCTGCTCCAGAACGGGGTGCTGGCGGCCTATGGCCCGCATCCGCAAAGCCTGCCGGCCATGCTGCCCTTTCCCGGCATCGCCGTCGGCGGCGTCTTCCTGGATAGCCAATACCTCCTGATCCTCGCCGTCACCGGCGCAATGGTCGTCCTGCAATACCTGTTCTTCGAGCGGACGATGCTCGGCAAGAAGCTTCAGGCGACCTCGCAGGACAAGGAGATGGCGTCGCTGCTCGGCATCCCAGTGGCATTGATGATCGGGATCACCTTCGCCTACAGCGCGGTGCTCGGCGGGCTGGCCGGCATCCTGGTGGCGCCGCTGCTGTTCGTCTCGATCAACATGGGCTCGACCATCGCGCTGAAGGCATTCGCGGCCAGCATCATCGGCGGGTTCGGCGACGTGACCGGAGCCATCGTCGGCGGGCTGGCGCTGGGTGTCGTCGAGACCTTCGGCGCAGCCTATATCTCGGTTCCCTACAAGGACGGCTTCGCCTTCCTGGTGCTGTTCCTGTTCCTGATGGTCCGGCCGCAGGGCGTATTCGGCGAGAAGGTGGCGGAGAAGGCATGACCGACGCAACCCTCTCCCATCCCGCTCCGGCGTCCAACCGGGGTGCTATCGCCGGCGGCATCGTGCTGGCGGTGCTGGCCGCGGCACTCGCGGTCCTGCCGCTGACGATGACGCTTTCCGCCTACGTGCTGAACATGCTGATGCAGGCCGTGACCTATACGGTCGCGGTGCTCGGCCTTACCGTCGTGCTGGGCTATACCGGCCAGCTCTCGCTGGCGCAGGCCGCCTTCTTCGGCATCGGCGCCTACGCCGTGGCGCTCGGCACCGTCGATTACGGCCTGGGCTTCTGGCTGTCGATGGTGCTGGGCCTTGCCGCCTCCGCCGTGGCGGGCGCCGTGCTCGGGCTGACCTCGCTGCGGATCGGCGGCCATTACCTTGCGATGGTCACCATCGCCTTTCAGCAGATCGTGACGCTGGTCCTCGTCAACTCGATCGATGTCACCCATGGTCCGGACGGCGTCTCCGGCATCGCGCGGCCCAACCTGCCCGGCGTCTCGCTGGCCAATGCCAAGGCCTACCTGACCTTCTGCATCGTCGTGCTCTACGCCGTCGGCCTGGCCGTCTGGTATCTGCGGCGCACCCGCCTCGGCCGCGCCATGCAGGCGGTGCGCGACAACGAGCTGGCGGCCGGAGTGGTCGGCGTCAACACCTACCGGACCAAAGTCGTCGCCTTCACCATCAGCGCCATCCTCGGCGGTCTCGGCGGAGCGCTGTTCGCGTCCGGCTTTTCCTATATCAGCCCGGACCAGTTCAGCTTCGCGGAATCCGTGGTGTTCCTGACCATGGCCCTGATCGGCGGCGTCCAGTCCGCCTTCGGCACGGCGCTGGGTACCGGACTGCTGATCCTCCTGCCGGAATGGCTGCGCTTCCTGAAGGAGATCTATCTAGCGATCTACGGCCTCTCCGTCATCCTGATCATGGTGTTCATGCCGGAAGGCATCTGGGGCCTGCTGGAACGGATCGCCCATGTCGGCGGCGGACGCCCTGCAGTGGTCACGCCAAGGCCGTTCCGGCTCGACATCCCGGATTCCGGCCCGGCCGACATCCTGGAGACCCGCGGCCTCGCCAAGCACTTCGGCGGCCTGCGGGCGGTCGACGGCGTCGACCTGAAGGTCGAGCGCGGCAGCGTCCATGCCCTGATCGGCCCCAACGGCTCGGGCAAGACGACGCTGCTGAACGTGCTCAGCGGGCTGTACCGGCCGACCGGGGGCAGCGTCTCGCTGGCCGGCCGCGATATCACCCGGCTCGCTCCGCACGAACGGTGCGCCGCCGGTGTCGGCCGGACCTTCCAGAACATTCGGCTGTTCAGGTCGCTCTCGATCCTCGACAACGTGCTGATCGGCGCGCAGCGTCCGGGCGCACCTGCGAAGGGGGAGGCGGCCCTGCGCGAACGCGCCTTCGAAGCGCTGGGCTTCGTCGGCCTCGCCGACAAGGCGTCCGAGCTGGTCGGTAGCCTGCCCTACGGCCACCAGCGTCTAGTGGAGATCGCCCGCGCTCTCGCCGGAAACCCGACGCTGCTCCTGCTCGACGAACCCGCCGCCGGCCTCAACCCGACGGAAAAGCAGGAGCTGGTCGAACTGCTGCGCCGCCTGAAGGGGCATGGTCTGACGATCTTCCTGATCGACCACGACATGGCGATGGTCGAGCGCATCGCCGACCACATCACCGTGCTCAACTTCGGCAAGCGCATCGCCGAAGGCACTCCGCGCGACGTCCTGCGCCATCCCGCCGTGATAGCGGCCTATCTCGGAGAGGTGCCGACCCATGGCGCTGCTTGAACTTATCAGCGTCACCGCCAGCTACGGGGCGGTCGATGCGCTGAACGCCGTTTCCCTCAGGGTGGAGGAAGGAGAGATCGTGACCCTGCTCGGCGCCAACGGCGCCGGCAAGACCACGACGCTGCGCACGATCTCCGGCCTGATGAAGCCCCGGTCGGGCTCCATCCGGTTCCTCGGGAAGGAAATCGCCGGCGCTTCCGCCAACTCCATCGTCCGGCTGGGGCTGTCCCACGTGCCGGAAGGACGGCGGATCTTCCCAGGATTGACGGTCCGCGAGAACATCCTGCTCGGCAGTTCCAACCGGAGCCGGGTGCCCAAGGCTGAACTCGACCGCGACCTCGATGCGGCATTCGGGATCTTCCCCGACATCCTGAAGTTCGCCGACGCGCCGGGTTGGACGCTGTCTGGCGGCCAGCAGCAGATGGTCGCGGTCGCGCGCGGCCTGATGGCCCGTCCGAAGCTGCTGATGCTGGACGAGCCGTCGCTGGGCCTCGCTCCGATCATCGTGCAGCAGGTCTTCCGCACGATAGCGGCCATCAGGGAGCGAGGGACAACCGTCTTGCTGGTCGAGCAAAACGCTCATATGGCGCTTTCCATCGCCGACCGGGGCTATGTGCTGGAGACGGGCCGGCTGATCGTCGAAGGACCCCCCGCCACCCTGTTGAACAACGAGGAAGTCCGCGCCGCCTACTTGGGAGGCAGGGTGACCGCCGGCTGATCCAGCGCCGCTTCCACCGCCTTGACCACCTGACTGGATTGCGGCGAGGTGGCGGTCGGGAACCAGCCGGCCAGCTTGCCGTCGGGGCCGACCAGATACTTGTGGAAGTTCCAGCGCGGCCGGGCCTCCTGGCCCAGCTCGCTGGCCGCCCACTGGTAGAAAGGATGCGCCTTCGGGCCGATGACGATCTGCTTCTCGGTCAGCGGGAAGTCGATCGCGAAGTTGACCTCGCAGAAGTCCTTGATCTGCTCGGCGCTGCCCGGCTCCTGCCCGCCGAAGTCGTTGCTCGGCACGCCGAGGACGACCAGTCCCCTGTCGCGGTAACGCTGCCACAGCGCTTCCAGGTCGGCGTATTGCGGGGTATAGCCGCACATCGACGCCGTGTTCACGACCAGCACGGCCTTCCCGGCATATTGCGCCAGCGGCAGCGGAGACCCGTCGATCGACTGGAAACTGAATTCATGGGCGCTGGTCGGCATGACGGCCCTCCCTTGCGATGAGACGACGACGGCGCCCGGCATCAGGAGCACCAGGATCGACACTATCAAACGACGCATGGCGGCAACTCCTTCTTTCCATCATCTATGTGGATCAGCCGTCGCCCGCGTCCAGCGCCTTACGCAAGCTCCCGGAACAGGCTGCCCCATCCCCGGACCCGTGCCGTATCCACGCCCGTCATGCGCAGGGCCTTCCAGACGACGGTGGAGATCGTGTCGTAGACGGGTATGCCCAGCGCCGCCTCCACCCGCTCGGCGATCGGTGCGCCGCGCATGTTGGTGCAGACGATCGCGATGGCCTGTGGCCTGGCTTCGGCCACCTCGGCGCACATCCGTTCCAGCTGTTCCTCGGTAACCTCGGAAAAGGAGAAGTTGCCCCGGTCGTTCAGGTGCCGTTCGGCCACCACGTCGAAGCCGGCAGCCCGGTAGTTTCCGACCATCTTCTCATGTATCTCGTCCAGATAGGGGCTGACGAGGGCGATCCGCGTCCGGTCCGTCGTTTCCAGGATCTCGTTCAGCGCCAGCATGGAGGTGCAGGCGGGAATGCCGGTCTCCTCCAGCAGCCGGTCGCACAGCCGTTCGTCCGCGTCGAACCCCAGCCACCCCGCCGAGGTGCCGTTCCAGCCGATCGCGTGCAAGCGGGCATCGGCCAGCAGACGGGCGGCTGACAGGAAAGGCTGTTCGTCGAACTGGCCGAGAGCAGCAGGACGCAACGAGATCTCGGTCACCGGGAACCGCCCGAAATGGGCGGAGACTTCCGGCAGGCCGCTCAGCATGGCGGAGGTTATCGGCTCGACCACCGTGTTGGACGACGGCGTCAGCATGCCCAGCAGCACCCGGTCATGAGGCGAAGGATTGTTCATCGGGATCGTTCCTTCATTATAGATTGTTCAAAAGCCGGCCGCATCGCCAGCAGAATGGAAATCAAGCCCTCGGGAGGGAGCAATGACGGACCAACACGATCTGGAGCGTTTCGTACGGGCTCAGGAGCCCGTCATCGCCCAGGTCCGGGAAGAACTCGGCGCCGGACGGAAACGCAGCCACTGGATGTGGTTCGTCTTCCCGCAAATAGCCGGACTTGGTCACAGCGCCATGGCCCAACGCTATGCGATCGCATCGCTGGAAGAGGCGCGGGCCTATCTCGGCCATCCCGTACTCGGCTCCCGTTTGATCGAACTCACGGAACTGGTCAATCGGGCGAACGGCCGCTCGGTCCACGACATCTTCGGCAGGCCGGACGACCTCAAGTTCCATTCCTCCATGACGCTGTTCGCTCAGGCGAAGCCCGACACGCCGGTCTTCCAGGCGGCGCTGGACAAGTATTTCGGCGGCGTCATGGATCAGGGAACCCTCGGGAAGCTAAAGCCTGAGCCATCGCGATGAGATCGGCGTCGCCGCCATGCCAGCCGATCAGCGAAAGCCCGACGGGAACGCCGCCGGACCGGCCCAGTGGCAGGCTGATCTGCGGCGATCCCGTCAGCCCGGCGATGGCCGTCAGGTCGATGATCCGGCTGACGGCGTTCCGCATTTCGGACACACGCGCATCGCGCCGGATCGGCAGGATCGGCATCGTCGGCAGGCAGAGCACCCGCCGGTCGCCAAGCAGTTCCTCCATCCGCTCCCGCGCCCGCTCCCGGAACGCCTTGGCGACGTCGATCTCCGCCTGTGGCACCTTGCCGTCGCTGGCGAAGGCGCCTGCGACCTCGCTGGAGAAGCGGGGGTTGACCCGGTCGATCCAGTCGCGGAAGGTGTCCTGGAACTCGGTCGATTGCAGCACCCGCTGATGGCGCGGCCAGTCCGCGATATCGCCATCGGCAAGCCTGCACTCCCGCACGCTCGCGAACTCCGCCTTCAGCCGGTCGAGCACGGGACGCAAGGCATCCGCGACAGCAGCGTCGGCGATCCCGAAGCAGTCGGTGGCGACCAGAATTTCGGCCGGCAATGCGTCGCCGATCCCTTCCTGCAACAGCACGGCTCCGACCCGCCCGAACATCTCCGCATCGCGCGTGAAGTACCCGACCGTATCGAAGCTCGGCGCCTGGGTCATCAGCCCGGCAACGGGAATGCGGCCATGGGTCGGACGCAGCCCGTACAACCCGCAGAAACTCGACGGCGTCCGGACCGACCCGCCGGAATCCGTACCCAGCGCGAAATCCACCAGACCGCCGGCGACCGCCGAGGCCGATCCGCTGGACGATCCACCGGGCACCAGATCAGGCGCCTGCGGATTGACCGGCGTCCCATGATGGCGGTTGATTCCTAGCAACCCGAGCGAGATCTCGTCCGTGATGGTCTTGCCCGCGACGCCGGCTCCGGCATCGAGCAGGACCTGGGCCGCCCAGGCATGGCGTTCGGCCGGAGGATGGCTGGCGGCCCAATCGGGATTGCCGCAGCCGGTGACATGGCCTGCGACATCGAACAGGTCCTTGACGGCAAAGGTCAGCCCGGCCAGCGGCCCATCGGCCGAGCCCTCGACCCGGACATCGGTTCCGGGAACGAAGGCTCCCAGCAGTTCCTGCGACATGCGTATCTCTCGGCTTATGAAAAACTCTGGCCTCCGGTCAGCGCGGCGTCTGTCCCCGGATGATCCCGGTGTCTTCGGCCCCCATCGGCACGAAGTCTTCGAAAGGCGAGGCGCCCGGTATCGCCGCAACACCCGCCCGCGCCACTTGGAGGTCTTCGGCCCCGGTCCCCGATCCGGCCCCGACCGCCCCGACCACCATCCCCTCGACCAGGATCGGCAGACCGCCGATCAGGTTGGTCCAGCGCCCTTCGGACGCCAGCGCTATCTGCAACTCGACATCCGCATGCGCTCCCCCCGTCGGCGTGCCGGAGAGAGCCGCCGTCACCGCCTTGGCGCGCGACGACAGGACGCTCAGCGCCTTCGATCCGTCCATCCGGGCGAAGGAGAGCAGGTTGCCGCCCAGATCCACCACCGAAATGCACATCGGCCGCTCCATCCGCTCGGCTTCGGCGATGGCGGCATTCAGCACCGCCATCGCTCCGGACAAAGTAAGATTTCGGGCCGGCTTGGTCAGGTCCATGACGAACAACCTTCTGATAAACTCCAAAGGATCGAAGACATTGACCGGTCAGTAACGTTAGGTGTCGGGCTGAAGAGGCCCGACCTACGTCAGCGTGCTTTCGGCCGAATATCTTTTTGTAGGTCGGGCCTCTTCAGCCCGACATCTTTGCCGGAACTCACCGGTCAATCTTAAAGGCTACCGGCATCAATTCTTGTAGATCTGCCGGAAATCCGGATGGGTGTGGAACCAGTACTCGAAGCCTTCGACGTTCTTCTGCATCGCATAGTCGGCATAGCGATTGTAGAGCGGGATGCGCGGCAGCTCGGTCATCACGATGTCCACCGCCTTCTGCATGCTCGCCTTGAACACGGCCGGGTCGGAAGTGAAGCGCGCGGTGTCGATTTCCTTGTCGAGCACCGGGTTGACGTAGTTGGCCGTGTTGAACACGGAGTTGTTGCCGCCGTAATAGGTCCAGAAGAAGTGATAGTCGGGATAGTCCAGCCAGCCGTAGAACTCGGCGATCACCATCGGCATCTTCTTCGACGCCATCTGGGCGAACCAGTTGGAGCCCGGAACCTTCTCCAGGCTGACGTCGATGCCGATCTTTTTCAGCGCTTCCTGCACCAGGATTGCGGAAGGCTCGCGGACCGTCGCTTCCGACAGATCGAACGACAGGGTCGTCTTGAAGCCGTCGGGGAATCCCGCCTCGGCAAGCAGCTTCTTCGCCTTCTCAAAATCTTGACCATGCTTGATCGGCACCGGCCACGTCGGCTCATAGGGAGTCGAGGGATCGCCGTCGTACATCGGCTTGGCGCGGCCATAGAGGGCCGAGGAGAAGATCTCCTTGTAGGGCAAGGCGTACGAGATAGCTTCGCGGACCTTCGGATTGTCGAACGGCGGTATCTTGACGTTCATGTCCAGGAAGACGAGATCGTTCTGCACCGGCACGCCGATGACTTTGACCTTGCCGTCCTTCGCCAACTCGGCATAGTCCTTCGGCGGCAGGCCGACCGACATGTCGACGTCGCCCTTCTCAAGCAGCGCGCGGCGGGTGCCGGCGGACGGGATCTGGCGCCAGACCACCTTCTTCAGCTTGGGCAGCGGGCCGGACTTCCACTCGTCGAAGCGGACGAAGACCGTCTGCTGCCCGGGCGTCCAGGTTTCCACCTTAAAGGCGCCGCCGCCGGCGTCGTTCCGCGATACCCAGTCGAAGGCCCAGGGATCGGCTGCCGTCGCATGCTTCTTGGCAAGTTCGGAATTTACGATCACGGGCACCGGAACCGCAAGGTCCGGCATGATCAGCTTGTTGACCTGATCGAAGGTCGCCTTGAACGTGTAGTCGTCCACCACGGAGAACTGCTCGGGCTTGACCAGCGACCCTGCGGCCATCTGGATGGTCGGAAATCCTCCGGCCGCGATGGCGCGGTCGAACGACCACTTCACGTCCTTCGCCGTCACCTTCGTCCCGTCATGGAAGGTCGCGTCCTTCCGCAGGTGGAAGATATAGGTCAGCCCGTCCTCGCTGATGTCCCAGCTTTCCGCCAGTTCCGGGGTCATCACCTTGGCGTCGTAGGAGATCGTGCCGTCGGGAAGCGTCTTCTCGCCGTGGCTGACCAGCCTGTCATAGGCATGCCAAGTCACCATGCGGCTGTGGTCGTTGGCGGTCGGGACCATCGTGTCCAGGCCGTTCGGCCCCATCTCGGAGACGATGACCAGCGTGTCCTTCGGCGCCGGCGCCGCCGACGGTCCCGATACCGGCACCAAGACGGAAGCCGTCAGCATCGACATAATCAGTACTCGTCGAGTCACCTTCATGGAACTGAGACTCCTATGTTGGACTGCCAGTAACGGTTACGAAATGCACTGCGATCAGAGGCCAAGGTCGCCGACCAGCTTCGGCCAGACATGCGCCCAGGGCTTGGCGCGCTCGAAGGCACCCGATGCGGCGAGCACGGTACGGTCGGCCAGATGCCGGCCGATGATTTGAAGGCCGACCGGCAAGCCATCCTTGGTGAAGCCGGCCGGGATGCTGGCCGCCGGCTGGCCGGTCAGATTGCAGATGAAGGTGAAGGCCAGCCACGCCGCCGAGCGCACCATCTTGCCCTCGATGATCTCCGGCCCCTGCATGTAGAGGGGGAAGGCCGGAACGGCCAAGGTCGGCGTCAGCAGCAGGCCGTAGTTGGCCATCAGCCGCCACATCTTGTTGCATACGCCCTGGCGGACGAACTTGGCGTCGGTGAATTCCTCGGCCTTCCAGTCGCGGAACACCAGGTCGAGCAGATGGGGCGAGATCTCGTGCTCGCGCCCCTTCATCAGGCGGCGCATGCCGGTGAGGTCGGTATCGGAGGCGACCATCGTCCAGAAATGGGGAAGCGGGTCCTCCCAGCCGGGATCGACGCGCTCGACCGTGCAGCCCAAGTCGGTCTCGAACACTTTAACTGCTTCCGAGACGACGCGACGGACCTCGGGATCGACCGGCGCATAGCCCCAGTCCTCGCTATAAGCGATCTTCAAGCCCTTGATGCTCTCACCGGCCGCCTCGACGTAATCGAAATCCGCCGCCGGGATCGAGTAGCGGTCGCGCGGGTCCGGTCCCGTGATGACCTTCAGCATCAGGGCGGAATCCGCCACCGTGCGGCTCATCGGGCCGACATGCTCAAGCGATTCCCAGCTCGACACGCCGGGATAACGTTCGTCGCGGCAGCCGGGATAGAGCGGCACCCGCCCCATCGACGCCTTGATGCCGTACAGCCCCGACAAGGCCGACGGTATCCGGATCGAACCGCCGCCGTCGCTGCCGATGGCGAAGGGGGCAACGCCGGTCGCAACCGAAGCCGCCGACCCGGCGCTCGACCCGCCGGAGGTCAGGTCCAGGTTCCAGGGATTGCGCGTCGCCTCGAAGACCGGGTTGTGGCCGACGCCCGAATAGCCGAACTCCGGCACGTTGGTCTTGCCGATGATGACGGCGCCGGCGTCCTTCAGCCGCTCGACGACGATGTCGTCCTCTTCGGGGACGAAGTCGCGGTACAGATGCGACCCCATGACCGTCAGGATGCCCTTGGTGGCGACAAGGTCCTTGATGCCGATCGGTACGCCCGCCAGCAGTCCGGGATCTTCGCCGGCCGCGATCTTGGTATCGACTGCCTTGGCCGCCGCCCGCGCCACGTCGGGCGTCGGCGTGCAGAAGGCGTGGATATGCGGTTCCAGCACATCCATCCGCTTCAGCGTCGCTTCCGTGACTTCGGTCGCCGATAGTTCCCTGGACTTTACCTTGGACGCGATGGTCACGGCGTCCATGCGGCAAATTTCGTTATCCGTGCTCATGGAAAACCTCCCAACTGTTTTTGTGCCCCGCAGCCTTCAGGCTCCGTCGGCATTTAGGCAAAATGACAGGCGGCGGACTGTCCGCCGCCGAGTTCGCGGAGTTCGGGCATGATCGTCCGGCATTCGGCGCTGGCGATCGGGCAGCGGCTTTGGAACCGGCAGACGTTCGGATTGGGGGATATCGGGCTGGTCGGGTTTCCGTCCAGCCGGGGTCTTGCCTCCCCGCGTCGGGCGGGATCGGGGATCGAGGCGATCAGGGCCTTGGTATAGGGGTGGCGCGGATTGGCGAACAGTTGCTCGACCGGCGCCACCTCCACCACCTTGCCGAGATACATCACGACCACGCGGGAGCAAAGCAGGCGGACGACGTTCAGATCGTGCGACACGAACAGGTAGCTCATTCCCAAGCGTGCCCGAAGATCGGCCAGCAGCCGCAGGATGACCGCCTGCACCGAAACGTCGAGGGCGGATGTCGGCTCGTCCAGGATCAGCAGCCGCGGTTCCACCACGATGGCCCGCGCGATGCCGACGCGCGCCCGCTGTCCTCCCGAAAGCTGGTGCGGATAGCGCTGCACCAGTTCGCGCGGCAATCCCACCAGCATGGCGGCCCGGTAGACCTTGGCGGCGATGTCGTCGGCGTTCCTCAGCTTGAGCAGCCGCTTCAGGGGATCGGCGATCGTCTGGAAGACGCGGAACGACGGGTTGAGACTTTCGGTCGGGTCCTGGAACACGACCTGGATGCGGCCGCGCTCGGGCGAAGCGACGAACTGCGACTGGGTGACGGCGGTCACGTCGCCGCCGTCCAGGAAGATCCTGCCGGACGTCGGATCGATCAATCGCGCCAGCAGCCGGACCATCGTGGATTTGCCGCAGCCGCTTTCCCCGACCAGCCCGACGCATTCCCCGGCTTCGATCCTAAGATCGACGCCGTCGACAGCGTGGAGCAGCGACCCCTTGGCGCCGCCTTTCACCGGGTACAGCTTGCTGAGGTTTTGGGCATCCAGGAGGGCGGTCATAGCGGCACCCTGCACCGTACGAGGTGGTCGGACGACAGTTCAGTCCAGGGCAGCGGCGGCAGGTCGCATTGCGGCATCTTCCGGACGCAGCGCTCGCTGAACCGGCAGGGCGGCAGCTCGCGCCGCAGGTCCGGCAACTGGCCGCCGATGGAGGAAAGCGTGTCGATGGTCGAATCAGGCGTCGGCGTCGCCGCTAGCAACTGGCGCGTATAGGGGTGCGCCGGGTGCGCCAGCAGGACATCGGTCGGTGCGATCTCCACCACATGGCCCGCATGCATCACCGCGATGCGGTCGCAGTACTCGCCGGCTAGCCCAAGGTCGTGGGTGATCAGCAGCGTGGACATGCGGCTGTCGCGGCTCTTGTCGCGGATCAGGTCCATGATGACGGCCTGCGTCGTCACGTCGAGGCCAGTGGTCGGCTCGTCGGCGATCAGCAGCGACGGCGAGCAGGCAAGTGCTATGGCGATCATGATACGCTGGCACATTCCGCCGGAAAGCTCGAACGGGTAGGCGTTGTAGCGGCGTTCCGGATCGGGGATGCGCACCCGCTCCAGTGCCGCGATGGCCGCCTTCTTCAAGTCCCGGCGCGGGATCGCCGCGTGCTCCAGCAGCACGTCCTCGATCTGGCGGCCGACCTTGCGGATCGGGTTCAGCGCGGTTCGCGGGCTCTGGAAGATCATCGCCATCTCGCGTCCGCGGATGGCGCGCATCGCTTCGCCCCTGGTCGTCAGCAGGTCCATGCCGCCCAGGACGATCGACCCGCGCTTGATGTCGGCCGCCGCATCGCTCAGCCCCATCACGGAATAGGCCATGACCGATTTGCCGGAGCCGCTTTCTCCGACCACCCCGACGATCTCGCCGCGCCGGACGGTCAGGCTGACATCTTCCAGCGCCCGTACCGTCCCGTGGCGTGTCCGAAATTCCAGGTTGAGATCGCTGATCGTGAGATGGTCGCTCATACCCGCTTCCTCGGGTCGAGCAGGTCGCGTAAGCCGTCGCCCAGCAGGTTGAAGCAGAAGACAGCGAGCACCAAGGCGGCGCCGGGGAACACGAAGGCCCACCATTCGCCGGAGACGATGAAGCTGGCCCCTTCCGACACCATGATCCCCCATTCCGGCGTCGGGGGACGCACCCCCAGGCCGATGAACGACAGGCCCGCCGCGTTCAGGATCGCCCAGCCCATGTTAAGGGACGCCTGCACCATCATCGGCGGCAGGATGTTGGGGATGATATGGACGGCCAGGACGGTCAAAGTCCGGTTGCCGCCCATCCGCGCCGCCTCCGCATACCCTAAGTCGCGGCGCATGTTGACCTCGGCGCGGGCGAAGCGGCAGTAGAACGGCAGGTTGATTATCATCGTCGCGATGATGATGTTGGCGACGTTGTTGCCCAGTGCCGCGACGATCCCCATGGCGAGCACGAACAGTGGGAAGGCCATGATCGTGTCCATCAGCCGGCCTACGATCCTGTCCGTCCAGCCGCCGAGATAGCCGGCGGCGGAACCGAGTGCCAAACCGACGACGAACGACAGGATGACGGCGGAAAAGGCCATGCCCAAGTCCAGCCGCGTCGCGACGATGACCCGGCTTAGGATATCCCGTCCCAGCGCGTCGGTGCCGAACGGATGGGCCATGCTGGGCGGCACCAGCTTCGCCGTCGCATCCGTCATCAGCGGATCGTAGGGCGCCAGCGACGGACCAAGCAGCGCGCAGGTCAGCAAAAGCAGGAGGATGCCGACCGCCACCAGCGTCAACGGGTTTTCGCCGAAGGCGTGGCCGGCATTTCGGGTCAGGTTTGCAAAGGTCATCGGTCAGCCCTCGAACCGGACGCGGGGATCGATCAGCGTCGCCAGGACATCGACCAGCAGGTTCAGCAATATGTAGAGGAGCGCCATCATCAGGACGAAACCCTGGACGGCTGCGTAGTCGGAGGCGAGCACGGCGGAAACCGCGTAGGCGCCGACCCCTTGCCAGCCGAACACCTGCTCGATCAGGACGTTCGATCCCAGCAGGAACGAGAACACCATCCCCAGCACGGACGAGATCGGCAGCAGCGAGTTACGGAACGCGTAGGTGAACAGGACCTTGGATGTAGGCAGCCCGCTGGCGTGGGCGGTCCGGACGAAGTCGCTGGACAGGGATTCGAGCATGGCGGCGCGGGTGATCCGAGCCAATGGGGCCAGTGCGAACAGCCCCAGCGAGATTGCCGGCAGCACCAGTTGCGCCAGGGCCGCCCGGAAGACCTCGCCGTCGCCGGCGATCAGCGCATCGATCGTATAGGCGCCCGTGACCCTTGGCGGGGCGGTATAAAGGATCTCGTTCAGCCGGCCCAGCGGCTCCGGCGCCCATCCCAGCAGGAAATAGAACACGTAGACCAGCAGCAACCCGATGAAGAAGGTCGGAAAGGCGGCGCAGACGGTGACGATCACGCGGCAGGCGTGATCGGCGGGCCGGTCCAGCCGGATCGCCGCCAGCACTCCCATCGGTATGGCGCAGCCGATCGCGAAGACGAGCGCGTAGGCGGACAGTTCCAGCGAAGCGGGTAGGCGGTCCACCAGATCGGTCAGCACCGGCTGTCCGGTGGTCAGCGATTTCCCCAGGTTCCCGCGCAGCAGGTCGGCGACGTAATAGAAGAACTGCTCGACCAGCGGCCGGTCCAGTCCGAGCTTCTCCCGGATCTCCGCGATCGAGTTGGCGTCCGCCGCCGGTCCGGCGAAGTAGGCGGCGGGATCGCCGGGCAGGGCATGCGACAGCAGGAACGTCAGCACGACGACGCCCGCAAGGCTGGGCAGGGTAGCGAGCAGACGTTTCCAGACGAAGTTCATCGGGCACGGGTCCTCTGCGACTGTTCCGGATGCGTGAGCCATGCCCACGCATCCGGCTATCCAATCGCAAAGCCCGTGCCGTTTAGCCGCTGCCAGGGAAATTCAGTGTTTCCAGGGTGCTTCGAGCTTGAACGAAAATCTTACATACTTGAATATGATAGAAATCGAAGCACATGATTAAAAATCATGCTCTCAGTGGACCTGCGGCGTATTCACCCAGATGATCCGGGCCTCCACATCACCGACATTGCGGTAGCTGTTGGTCAGGTAGGCCTTGAAGAAGAAGCTGTCGCCGGCGGACATGCGGTATGTAGTGTCGTCTATCGTCAACTCGATCTCGCCGCAGACAAGATAGCCGACAGCCTCGCCCTGATGGGTGATCAGGTCGATCTTCTCGCCGCCGGGAGCCACGACATGGACATTGGCTTCCAGCAGGTTGCCGGCGCCTACCGGAACCAGCCGTTCATAAGTGACGCCGGTGCCGCCTCTCAACGCATCCACGAACACCTTCAGGCGTTCCTCCGGCTTCTGCACCAGCATATGTTCGTCGATCCTCAATCCGAAGAATGACGCCATATCTCGGTCCAGCGCATGAACCAGCTTGTTGAGCATCGGGATCGAAGGCAGGACCTTGCCGGACTCGATCTTGGAAATCATGCTCTCATCGCAGTCGACGGCGGTCGCCAGATCTTTCATGCGCATGCCCTTCAACAGGCGCGCGTGACGTAACCGGACACCGACTTTCAGGGGTGCGCTTTCTTTCGTCATGATGTCCTGTCAATGAACCAAAGAAATCAGGAAAAGAAGATCAAGTAATTATGCCAATAGCATTGAAGTTCGACCGGTAAGTTCCACAAGAGTACGCTTGTAAAAGCACCTTGACGTAGGTCGGGCCTCTTCAGCCCGACATCTAACGCTCACGACCAGCGGAGCTTCGATAGTCAAACCTCCTTCAATCTCGCTGTTCGGCCCAAAGCGAAGCGACAACCGACAGCCACACGCCAAGAGCATGATGGAAAATCATGTAAAATTCAACGTGTCCTATGGGCAGACATCGGCAGGATGGGCCGCCACGATCCGCCCTGCCACCTCGCCGAAACCGACGCGGTAGCCGTCGGCCTGGCACCAGCCCGTGATGACCACCTCGTCACTGTCCAGCAGGAACGACCGCTCGCCGCCGCCCTCCAGCGTAATGGGTCGCTGCCCGTTCCAGGTCAGTTCCAACAGACTGCCGAAGCTGTCCAGTGCCGGACCGCTGATCGTGCCGGACCCCATCAGGTCGCCGATCCGTGTGTTGCAGCCGGAAACGGTGTGGTGCGCAAGCTGCTGCGCCATGCTCCAGTACATGTGCCTGAAGTTGGTGCGGCAGACCGTCGTGGCCTTCCCGGCGCCTTCCGGCTTCAGCGATACCTCCAGGTGAAGGTCGACCGACGCTTTGCCGCCCTGCCGCAGATAAGGCAGAGGCTCCGGGTCCTGCACCGGTCCGGCCACCCGGAACGGCTCCAGCGCCTCCAGCGTCACGATCCAGGGCGAGATGGACGTCGCGAAGGTCTTGCTGTTGAAGGGGCCGAGCGGCACGTATTCCCATTGCTGGATATCGCGGGCGCTCCAGTCGTTCATCAGCACCATGCCGAAGATGCGTCTTTCGGCATCGCCGACCGGAACCGGCTCTCCCAGGTCATTGCCTTCTCCCACGATGAAGGCGGTCTCCAACTCCATGTCGAGCTTTCGGCACGGACCGAAACTCGGGACCTCGTCGGCGGGCGCCTTGGTCTGACCGTTGGGCCGCCGTACCGGCGTGCCGCTGACGACGACCGAACTGGCGCGCCCGTTGTATCCGACCGGGAGGTGCAGCCAGTTCGGCAGCAGCGCGTTCTTCGGATCGCGGAACATCGTCCCGACATTGGTCGCATGCTCCTTGGACGAATAGAAATCAGTATAGCCGCCGATTTCCACCGGCAGATGGAGCAGAGATTCCGTCATCGGAACCAGCGCGCGGGACCGCAGATCGGGATCGTCGCGCAGCCTCGGAGCGTCATCGCGCAGCAACTCGCTGATCCTCGCCCGCGTGTCGCGCCAGACCGTCCTTCCCAGGGCCATAAAGGCGTTCAGGCTCGGCTGGTCAAATACCCGGCCGCCCCTGGAACCGGCGCTCAGCAGACCGGCCTGTTCTAGAACCGACAGATCCAGAACCCGGTCGCCGATCGCGACGCCGACCCTCGGCGTAGGCTCCGCGCCGGTCGAGAAGACGCCGAAGGGCAGGTTCTGTATCGGGAAGTGGCTGTCGGGCGCCACCGCGACGAAGGACTTCAGCCGGGGATCGTTGGGATGCATCGATGTTTACTCCCTCGCCCTCACGGCCGCTCGGGATCGAAGTGCTTGCGGAGCCGTGCGCCATAGGCGCCGTAGTCCCGCTGCACCTGTTCCACTCCGGCGGCATAGGCGGTCACGCGCTGGGCAAAGCGCGTCTCGAACATGAAGGCCAGCGTTCCCTCCAGCTTGTGCGGCTTCAGCACCGCATTGCTCGCTCCTTCGAAGGCGTCCGCATCCGGCCCATGGGGCAGCATCGTGTTGTGCAGCGAGAACCCGCCCGGCACGAAGCCGCCGCCGGTCTTGGCATCGTAGACGCCCTGGATCAGCCCCATGAACTCACTCATGACGTTCATATGGTACCAGGGCGGACGGAAGGTGTTTTCCGCCACCATCCAGCGTTCCGGGAAGATCACGAAGTCGATGTTGGCGGTGCCCGGCGTTTCCGAGGGCGAGGTCAGCACCGTGAAGATCGACGGGTCGGCATGGTCGAACAGAAGGGGGCCGACCGGCGAGAAACGCCGGAGGTCGTATTTGTAAGGCGCGTAGTTGCCATGCCATGCCACCACGTCGAGCGGCGAGTGCTCGATCTCCGTCACCCACAGCACGCCGCCCCACTTCGCGGTCAGCTTGGCGGCGATGTCGCGATCCTCATAGGCCGCGATCGGCGTCAGGAAGTCGCGCGGGTTGGCAAGGCAGTTCGCGCCGATCGGTCCGCGCTCCGGCAGGGTCAGCGCGCCGCCATAGTTCTCGCAAAGATATCCGCGGGCGGGGCCGCCGCGCAGGACGGCACTGAACTTGACGCCGCGCGGGATCACGGCGATCTCGCCGGGATCGATGTCGATCACGCCGAACTCGGTCCTGAGTCTCAGGCCTCCCTGTTGGGGAACGAACAGCATCTCGCCGTCGGCATTGTAGAAGTATTCGTCTTCCATTGACCGCGTCGCCAGATAGACATGCGCCGCCATGCCGGACTGGGTCCCCGCATCGCCCGCCGTCGTGACGGTCCTGATGCCTTCGATCAGCGACAGGCTTTCCGATGGGATCGGAAGCGGGTCCCAGCGCATCGGGGCAGGGGGAATTTCGACCTCGATGCAGGGGGCGGTGCGCCACAAGCCGGCGTCGGCTCTGGCGAACCTGCCCCAGTTGGCGACAGTCGGCCGGATGCGGTAGAGCCAGGAACGTTCGTTGGTCGCGCGCGGCGCCGTGAAGGGCGAGCCGCTGAGCTGCTCCGCATAAAGCCCGTAAGCGCATTTCTGTGGAGAGTTGCGCCCGATCGGCAGGGCGCCGGGCAATGCTTCCGATTCGAAGCCGTTGCCGAAGCCCGACTGATACGCCGGCGCCGCTTCAGGGCCGCCGGCATCAGCCGGATTGGATGCCGAAGTTTCCGTCATGGTCATCGTGCCTCCCCTGAAGCTGCCTAACGTTTTTATATAGTTCGATCACGGACGCTCCGGACGATCATAACCCAATTTGCTCTGGCTGGTCCGAGGGCCGAATGCTGGCTCTTCTCGATGATGGCGATCGTGCAGGTCCCCCGCCGCATTCGTCCTTTTCACAACGATTCGGAAATATTTCCTATACTATTTTGCGGTAATCTACGAACCGCAAGTCGCACAGGAAAGCCATCTTCATGCTTGAAAATATAGTTCCCAACCACACCAAATCCACCCCGCACCTATGCGATCATAGGTACGAAATCCGATCTTGCGCGGCGGCGATGTTGAGGAATGATGACATTTGCGTACAGGTACCCCCTGTCATCATCGGCTGTAAGGGGCTTGGGCAGGCATGCTGACCCTCCCCCCGGGACCGGTCCAAGTTCCCGACAAACCCGAGACCAAATCCGATATTGAACGGATAGGCTTGCGGAATCAGCGGGATACCGGCAAAAAACGTCGATAAACTCGTGCAGCGAACACGTCCGGACAGGGAGTCCCTCAGATCATGAATTCCGCATCCAGCCGCCTTGGCGCATTTTTGGCGGTGGGCCTCGCCTGTCTCGCCTCTCCGGCCCTTGCCCAGTCCGGCGAAACCAAGCCGGGCGAGATCAAGATCGGCATGATCACCACGTTGTCCGGTCCGGGCAGCGGGCTCGGCAACGACGTCCGCGATGCCTTCGCGCTGGCGGTCAAGGATCTGGGCGGCAGCCTGGGTGGCTTGAAGGCGACGGTGATCGAAGCCGACGACCAGCAGAAACCCGATGTCGCCAAGCAGTTGGCCGACCGCATGGTCGAGCGCGACAAGGTCGATGTCGTCACCGGCATCATCTGGTCCAATCTGGCCTTGGCCCTGATGCCCAGCCTGGAACGGGCGGAAGTTTTCTTCCTCAGCCCCAATGCCGGGCCGTCGCAATTGGCGGGCAAGCAGTGCAACCCGTTCTTCTTCGGCGTCGCCTATCAGAACGACGGCCAGCATGAGGCGATGGGCCAGCACATGCAGGCCCAGGGGATCAAGCGGGCCTATCTGATGGCCCCGAACTACCCGGCCGGCAAGGACGCGCTGACCGGCGTCAAGCGGTTCTTCAAGGGCGAGGTCGTGGGCGAGGTCTATACGACGGTCGGCCAGCTCGACTACGCTGCCGAACTGGCCCAACTCCGCGCGGCGGCGCCCGACGGCGTCTACATCTTCTATCCCGGCGGAATGGGCATCAACTTCGTCAAGCAGTTCGAGCAGGCCGGTCTTAAGGGCAAGGTGCCGCTGTTCGGGCCGGGCTTCAGCTTCAGCGAGGACTCGCTTCCGGCCATCGGCGACGCGGCACTCGGCGTCATGAACACCGCGCAGTGGAGCAGCGATCTCGACAATCCGCAGAACCGCAAGTTCGTCCAGGGTTTCGAAGCTGCCTATAACCGGCTGCCCTCGGTCTACGCGGCGCAGGCCTACGACGTGGCCCTGCTGCTGGACAGCGCGATCCGCAAGACGGGCGGCAGCCTGACCGACAAGAACGCCTTGCGCGCCGCCTTGCAGTCCGCCGACTTCAAGTCGATCCGGGGCGACTTCAAGTTCAATGCCAACCACTTCCCGATCCAGGACTATTACCTGCGCGAGGTGGTCAAGGACGACAAGGGACGTTTGACCAACGTGATCCGGAGCACCGTCTTCGAGGACCACGCCGATCCCTATGCCGCCGAGTGCAAGATGTGACCCTGCTTCTGCTGATCGAGCAGGGGCTCAATGGACTTCAATTGGGAGTGATGCTGTTCCTGATGGCAGCGGGGCTGACGCTCGTCTTCGGCATCATGGACATGATCAATCTGGCGCATGGCTCCTTCTATATGGTTGGAGCCTACCTGACCGCCACCTTCGCGCCGGTGTTCGACAGCTTCGCGCTGGCGGTGCTCGCGGCCTTGCCGCTCGCGGCTCTGGTCGGCATGGCGGTGGAGGTGGTGGCGCTCAGGACGCTGTATCGGCGCGAACACCTGGATCAGGTGCTCGCGACTTTCGGCCTGATCCTGTTCTTCAACGAACTGGTCCGGATCGTCTGGGGACCGCAGCCGATCTTCCTGCAACCGCCGTCCTGGCTGGCCGGCACGGTGGAGATCATCCCCGGCGTGCCCTATCCGGCGTTCCGGCTGGCGATCATCGCGGTCGGCTTGGCGGTCGCTGTTTTCCTCTACCTCCTGATCACCCGCACGCGGACCGGCATGCTGATCCGCGCCGGCGCCTCCAACCGGGAGATGCTGGGAGCGCTGGGCGTCGACGTGAAGCGGCTGTATACCCTGGTCTTCGGACTGGGCGCCGCTTTGGCCGCGCTGGCGGGCGCAATGGCCGGTCCCGTCCTGGCTGTTCAGGTCGGGATGGGCGAGAGCGTGCTGATCCTGACTTTCGTCGTCATCGTGATCGGTGGACTCGGTTCGGTCAGGGGCGCGCTGGTCGGGGCGCTGCTCGTCGGCATGGTCGATACGCTGGCGCGGGCGCTTCTGCCAACGGTGCTGAGGACGATGATGCCGCCGTCGCAGGCGGACGGCATGGGCGCGTCGCTGGCTTCCATGACGATCTATATCCTGATGGCCGCCGTTCTTGCCTGGAAGCCTCGCGGGTTGTTTCCGGCCCATGCGTGATCATGGCCGTGAAACATTGGCTGTTCTGATCGGGCTGGCCTTCCTGCTGGCATTGCCGTTCCTGGCGGAGGCTGCCGGCAAAGGGTTCTACGTGACCCTGTTCACCCGGATCCTGATCTTCGGTCTGGCCGCCGTCAGCCTCGACCTGATCCTCGGGTATGGCGGCATGGTCAGCTTCGGCCATGCCGCCTTCGTCGGGGTCGGCGCCTATGCCGTCGGCATCCTGTCGTGGCACGTCTTCGACGGCTCGCCGCTGATGACGTGGCCGGTCACCCTCGAGGGGACGGAGAACGCCTTCGTCGTCTGGCCGCTGGCGATGCTGATGGGCGGGCTGTTCGCCTTGGTCATCGGTGCGATCAGCCTGCGGACGACTGGCATCTCCTTCATCATGATCACGCTGGCCTTCGCCCAGATGCTGTTCTACCTGGCGATCGGCCTGCGGAAATACGGCGGGGAGGACGGCATCGCGCTCTACAACAAGAGCCAGCTCGTGCCGCCGATCGATCTGTTCGACCGGACGACCTTCTACTATGTCTGCCTGGGGCTGCTAGTGGCGTTCCTGGCGGTCTGCCGCCGGCTGACCCGCAGCCGCTTCGGCATGGCGGTTCAGGGTGCCCGGATCAACGAGCGGCGCATGAAGGCACTGGGCTTCTCGCCCTATCGGTACAAGCTGACGGCCTTCGTCATCTCGGGCGCGGGGGCGGGGCTGTCCGGCGCGCTGCTGGCGAATGCGGCCGAGTTCGTCGGTCCGGCCTATATGTCGTGGCAGCGCTCGGGCGAGCTGATCGTGATGGTCGTGCTGGGGGGCATGGGCACGCTGTTCGGCCCGGTCGCTGGAGCCGCTGCCTTCCTCCTGCTGGAAGAATGGCTGGCCGACCTGACCGAGCACTGGCAGATCATCCTGGGACCGATCCTGCTGTTCGTCGTGGTCTTCGCCCGGCGCGGCCTGTGGGGCTGGGTCGCGGGTCAAGGGCGGGAGGACCGATAGCCGATGCTGGAAACCCGCGATCTCTATAAGCACTTCGGCGGGCTGGTCGCGACCGACCATGTCTCCCTCTCGATCCGCGAGGGCGAACTGCATGCGGTGATCGGCCCCAACGGCGCCGGCAAGACCACGCTGATCGCCCAACTGGCGGGCGAGCTGCGGCCCGATGGCGGCGCCATCCTGTTCGACGGAAAGGACGTCACTCGGACGCCGGTCCAGCGCCGGGCCGCTTCCGGGCTCGCGCGCTCGTTCCAGATCACAAGCGTCTTTCCGTCGTTCAGCGCGCTGGCGAACGTGGCACTGGCCGTCCAGGCCCATGCCGGGCACAGCTTCCGCTTCTGGCGCCGGGCGGCACACGATGCGGCGCTGACAGGCCCGGCGCGGGACGCGCTGGAACTGGTGGGGCTGGGGTCGCGCGCCGAGGTTCCGGCCGAGCTGCTGTCGCATGGCGAACAGCGGCAGCTGGAGATCGCGATGGCCCTGGCGACCCGTCCGCGCATGCTGCTGCTCGACGAGCCGATGGCCGGCATGGGGCCGGCGGAAGGCGCGTCGATGGTGGACCTGCTGCGGAAGCTGAAGGGACGCTACACGATCCTGCTGATCGAACACGACATGGACGCGGTCTTCGCCCTGGCCGACTGGATCACCGTGCTGGTCCACGGCGCCGTCATCGCCACCGGCACGCCGGAAGAAATCCGCTACGACGCGGAAGTGCGCCGCGCCTATCTGGGCGAGGAGACCGTCTGAGCCATGCTCCAGGTCACCGATCTCCACACCTTCTACGGTACCAGCCAGGCATTGTTCGGCATGTCGATGACGGTCGGCGCCGGCGAGGTCGTGACCCTGCTGGGACGGAACGGCATGGGCAAGACGACGACGGTCCGGTCGATCATGGGCCTCACTCCCCCGCGTTCGGGTACGGTCATGTTCGAGGGCGCCGTGATTACCGGGCTGCCCTCCTTCAAGGTCGCCCAAGCTGGCCTTGGGCTGGTGCCTGAAGGGCGGCAGATATTCGGCAACCTGACGGTTCGGGAAAACCTGATCGCTACAGCCCGACCGGGACCCTGGGACCTGACGGCGGTCCACGCCATGTTCCCACGGCTGAGGGAGCGCGGCGGCAACATGGGCAACCAGCTTTCCGGCGGCGAGCAGCAGATGCTGGCGATCGGACGGGCCTTAATGACCAACCCGCGCCTTCTCATCCTGGACGAGGCGACGGAAGGGCTGGCGCCCCTCATCCGGCAGGAAATCTGGCACTGCCTTTCCGGGCTCAAGGCCGCCGGGCAGTCGATCCTGCTGATCGACAAGAACATCGAGCCGATGCTGCGTCTGGCCGACCGGCACTACCTGATCGAGAAGGGCCGGGTGGTCTGGTCCGGCACGTCGCCGGAACTGGAGGCGCTGCCCGAGCTTCGGCAGCGGTATCTCGGTGTTTGACCCTGATGCGTTCCCCCGATCAGCGCCTGATCCGTCTCAGCGACCGGCTCTGCTGGTCGGCGATCGCCGTTTCCTGGAAGGCTTGCAGCCGCGTCACGAAGATCTTGGCGGCGCGGGAGATATGGTTTCGCGCCAGCGTCTCCACCCTGTCGGCCTCGCCCGCGATCACGGCCTCAAGAATGGCCGCATGCTCGTCCCAGATGCTGCCGGGCATCTTCTCGTCGTCGCGCAGCACCTCGCCCATGACGCGGCGCAGATAGTGCCAGTAGGGCGCCGTCGTCTCGCCGATCATGAGGTTGCCGGAAATTTCGTACAGGAAGCAGTGGAACGCCATGTCGGCCGCGATTTGCTTCGTGACGGAGCCGGTTGCGACGGCTTCCCGGCCGGCCGCGATCAGCGTCGGCCCTTCCACACGCGCCCGTTCCGAACCGCACTCCGCCGCCTTCCGGCACGACAGTCCTTCCAGCACCTCCCGGATTTCGTACAGGTTGCGGATGAAGTCCACGTCAAGCGGCGAGACGACGAGGCCGCGCCTGGGGGCGTCCCTTACGAGCCCGTGGTTGCGGAGCAGCAGCAGCGCCTGCTGCACCGGTTGCCGCGAGACGCCGTAGACCTCGGCCAACTCGTCTTGGATCAACCGGGAGTTCGGCGGAAGCTTCCCTTCCGTAATCTCCGAGAGAATCGCTTCGTATACCTGCTCTACGAGGCGGGATTGAGGTGTCAGGGCGCGCATTCAGTCCTCAGCCGGATGTATCGCAGCAAAATTTACCGCACCGCAGCAGATAAACCTATCCTACAGTTCTTCAATTTGCATTCCGTGTTCTAAATTCAAATATCGCATTCGAAAGCGGCCGAGGCGTAGGGATGGAAGAACGAAGGGACTGGCTGGCTACCGGTCAGCCCGCCGCTTCCAAGGCCTTGCGCGCCATGGAAAGCGCGCCTTCCTTGCTTCCGGCGGCGCCGCAGAACCGGGCGGCATGGACGAAGACCGCATCGGGAACGCCCGAAGCCTTCTGGACTTCGGCATCCCTCAGTCCCGCCCACTCCAGCGGAAGCGGAACCCGCTGGTCGAAGCCGCCGGGCGTCCCGGGCATCGCGACGATCATCCAGTCGGTCTCCCGTCGATAGATGGCATAGACGACGGGCAGGCGGCATTCATGGACGACGCCTTGCCAGGGCACGCTGCTGGGCAATTCCAGTATGCGCGGGTCCGCGCCGGCGGCATGCGCCTCCAGCACGAGGTTGCGTGAGAGGATATGGGCAAGCTCCCGTTTCGCGACGCGGCGCAGCGTGTCCGCCGCGAACCCGGCCGCCGCCTGGAAATGCCCGTCGGGATCGCCGTCCTCGGTCCAATTCGGATTGAAGGTGTCGATCTGGTCGGCATAGGACAGGGGCGAAGCCTTTTCCTCACCGGTATCGACCCGGTCGATCTGCCGGATGAACCCGTGGTCCATCCTTGACCAGAGTTCCTCGATGTTGGCGTTCACGTCATCGGGCTTCAGGCCATCGATGCGGGACCTATCCGCCATGTTCCTGAGGGCGGAACGGCCGAAATCCCGCCATATCAGTCCGGCCGAGCTGTAGAGATGACCATCGTCGCGCTTCGGCGCGCGGTCGGCCGGCATGTGGTGGTCGTATCGTCCCTGCTCGGGAGCGTAGACGCCTCCGACGTCGAAGACGAGCGCCGCCTGAGCTATCAGCTCCGCAGAACGGCTGCGCACGAAAGACCCGGCGACCCCAGCATCCGCAGCGCACAGGATCGCAAAGGCCGTCACCTCGTCCGCATGGAAGTATCCCGAATGCGTAAGGGCGCGAATCGTCGCCATGGAGCCGCCTGACTTCGTTGTCCGATCTCCATCGCTTCTCCGGCTATCGAAGTCAAGACAAGTTCCAGCCGCGCTGTTACCCCCAGCTTTCGACGGCGCCCTGCCGCCGGGCACGAACCCTTGGCGCCGCCGGGTTTGCCGCCATCCTCGAAGTCCATTCGGGTATCGGCGACGGCTTGCCGAACAGCCATCCCTGTGCAAGCGTGACGCCGGCATTCCGCAGGAAATCACCCTGATCGGTCGTTTCCACCATCTCACCGACGGTTTCGATGCCAAGATCGCCGCAGAGACGGACAAGACCCCGCAGCAGCACGTCGTCTCTGCGGGAAGCGCCGATGCGCTTGATATAGGAGCCGTCGATCTTGACCCCGTTGACGGTCAGTGCCTGCAAGTATTCGATCGAGGCGGCGCCCGCTCCGAAGTCGTCTAGATAAACGGCGAAGCCTCGCCGCCTGATCTCCTGGATCACGCGCTCGGCCTTCACCAGGTCCTGCAATCGGGCGCTTTCGGTGATCTCCAGCGAAAGATTGCCGGCGAGATCGCGGTTCTCGTCCAGCATTGCCAGCAGCAGGCGGATGAACAGGGAGTTGTCCAGGGAGCGGCCGGATAGATTGACCGCCAGCCGCAAGGGCGAAACGCCTGGACCGTTCGGCGCCGACCTCATCGTCGAAACCGCACGGGTACATACCGCGATATCGAACTTTTCGATCACGCCGATTTCTTCCGCGAACTGGACCTTCTCGAACGGGCTGGAGCCGTCCGCGAATCGCGCAAGGACCTCGAAGTGGTGCAGCGAACCGTTGGACAGTTCGACGATCGGCTGAAAGGACAGGTCGAACTTCTCTTCACGGATGACCGTGGCGAATTCGCTCATCCGTTGCAGGGCGCTGCTGACCATCTGCTCGAAGGTCTGGCTGACCGATCCCGGCAGCTTGGCGTTCGATCCCTGCGAAGCGAAACGGTTGACCGCGAATCGAACCGCCTGCACAAGTTCCTCGCGGCCAAGGGTCTCGGCGTCCAGATCGACATGATGGGCACTGATCCCGAGGTCGATGCCGTTGCGGACGCTTTCTTCGGTAATGTCCGCCAGTCCCTTGCGCAGACTGAGATCGTCGCCGTTATGAGCGATGCCGAAGCGGGTCTCGCTGAGCCGAGCGGCGGCGTTGTGACCGGCAGCCGAGTTCTTGAGCAATACGCTGATTCGCTGTACCAGCGTCTGGCACATCTCGGGATTGCTCCGAGCCAGCGCAACCAGCCCCGGAGCGTCCAGGAATGTCAGGGCCGCACCGGCTTCGCTCGCTGCCTGTGTAGCCTTGACGAAGTCGTCTATGCTCGTCGTGAGCGGTCTTTCCGTCTCTCCTTCTCCCGGGAGCGTCGTCAGCACGCAGGACAGCCATTGATCCTGTCCTGACAGCCGGCAGGCGCTGAGGGCGGCGTGACGCTCGGGGCTTCCGCTCGGTGTCGCCATGCGGACGGTCAAAGGTCCGCAACGCCCCTGCGGCCCCAGCCCCGCCACCATCGCCCGTACCGGATTGTGATCGGCGGCATCGAAGAGATCGAGCCAGTTCCTGCCGACGAGAGTGTCTTCACGCCTGTCGGTCAGGGTCTGCGCTGCTCCCATTGCAAAGCTTATCTCACCCGAGACTCCAACCTCGATCAGAAGATCAGCCGCAGCGAAAGCGAAAGAGACGAATCTCTTTAGGTGTCTACTCATCGATCGTTCTCGGTCCACAGGACTCACAATTCAGTGAAGGGATATTGCCTGCAGAAGTTAAAGAATGTACCAGCATTTTCTTATGTATTTGGTTCTAAGCTTCTTAGCATAGGCGGTGAGAGCTTGAGAGGTGGATCTAAAGAAATGTCAGGGAGTAAAGTTTTCGGCTGGCTGAGGTCCCGGTAAACTCCAGCCGCCCTTTCAAACAATGCCAATTAACCTTTCTAAACTCCTGGAGACCAGACTTTGGAGCGGGAAGGGTTGTTTCATCCAAGATAGACCATCCAGTCCATTGGCATTGTCGTTCGGTTATCGGGAGTTCAGCGGAACCGCTTCGTGAACGCCCGGACATGCGCCGGATGTGCCGGACCGGTCCATGTCCCTCATCTCCCGGCGCGACACCGGAGACACCTATGACACCGCGTACACTGCCCTTTGATCCCAAGCTTCGAACGAGCCGGGAAGCGGGCTGGATGTCGGGACGTGCCGCGAAATCGATCCGGTGGATCGCCCTGCTCGGACTTTGTGCCGCCTATCTTCAGGGCGGGTTGAACAAGGCGACCGACTTCGGCGGCGCTATCGCGGAAATGGAGCATTTTGGGCTGATGCCGGCGGCGCCTTTCGCCGTTGCGACCATCGTCCTCGAACTGGCGGCGTCGCTGATGATCCTGGCCGGCATCCATAGGTGGGCCGGTGCCCTCGCGCTGGCGGGCTTCACGTTGATGGCGACATTGATCGCCGGCCGTTTCTGGGAGATGGCACCCCCGGAGCGGTTCATGGCGGCCAACTCCTTCTTCGAACATCTCGGCCTGATCGGCGGGTTCTTGCTGGTGGCCTGGCACGACCTGGATAGCCGTGCGCGGCTTCGGACCTCGGCGATGGACCGCTGACCAACAATGATCTGCAGGAATATCGGAATGCCGCGGCCCATGGATGGAGAGCTTTCAAGTTGACCCAGAGTACCGAGCACGTAGCTCCGCGACCGGAACCAGCCTCCTCTTCCGGCAGCTTCGCACCGCTTCGCCAGACCGTCTTCGCCGTGCTGTGGGCGGCGACGGTGCTGGGCAATACCGGCAGCTTCATGCGCGACGTCGCCAGTTCCTGGCTCATCACCGACCTATCGAGTTCTCCGGCGGCCGTCTCGATGATTCAGGCCGCCGGTACATTGCCGATCTTCCTGCTGGCGATCCCGGCCGGCGTGCTGTCGGACATCCTCGACCGGCGCAAGTTCCTGATCGTCATCCAGATCATGCTGGCATCGGTCAGCGGCACACTGATGCTGCTGTCGTATTCCGGCCAATTGACGGTCAGTTCCCTGATCGCGCTGACCTTCGTCGGCGGCATCGGTGCTGCCCTGATGGGGCCGACATGGCAATCGATCGTTCCGGAGCTTGTGCCCAAGCGCGACCTGAAGAACGCGGTCGCCCTGAACTCGCTGGGCATCAACATCGCGCGGTCGATCGGACCGGCTGCCGGCGGTCTGATCCTCGCCTCGTTCGGAGCCGCCGTCACCTATGGCGCCGATGTGCTGAGCTATGTCTTCGTCATCGCGGCGCTGGTCTGGTGGCGCCGGGCTCCCAATGCCGAGGACGCCCTGTCGGAACATTTCTTCGGGGCGTTCCGGGCCGGTCTGCGCTTCGCGAGGGCCAGCCGCGAACTTCATGTCGTGCTCTTCCGCTCCGCCGTCTTCTTCGCGCTGGCCAGCGCCGTCTGGGCGCTGCTGCCGCTCGTCGCCAGGAACCTCCTGGAAGGCGACGCCGGGTTCTACGGCATCCTGCTGGGTGCCGTCGGGGCCGGCGCCATCCTGGGAGCGCTGGGTTTGCCGCGCCTGCGGCAGCGGCTGGACGCGGACGGCCTGCTGCTGCTGTCCGCCATCGTCACCGCCTTGGTGATGGCGGTGCTGGCGCTGTCGCCGCCGAAGTGGCTGGCGGTCGCCATCCTGCTTTTGCTTGGTGCCGCCTGGATCGTGGCCCTGACGACCTTGAACGGAACCGCCCAGGCAATTTTGCCGAACTGGGTGCGCGGCCGTGCCCTGGCGGTCTACCTGGCCGTGTTCAACGGTGCGATGGCAGCGGGAAGCGTCGCGTGGGGCTTGGTGGCGCAGGAAGTGGGTATTCCCGCGACGCTCCTGACCGGTGCCGCCGCACTCGTGATCGTCGGCTTCCTCCTGCACCGGGTCAAGCTGCCGACCGGAGAAACGGATCTGGTGCCGTCCAACCATTGGCCGGAACCGCTTACCGCCAGCCCCATCGAGCACGACCGGGGACCCGTGCTGATCCTGATCGAGTACAAGGTGCGGTCCGCGGATCGGACCGCGTTCCTTAACGCACTGGATACTCTATCGGAGGAACGCCGCCGCGACGGCGCCTACGGCTGGGGCGTTACCGAGGATTCCGCCGATCCGGAGAAGATGCTGGAATGGTTCATGGTGGAGTCCTGGGCGGAGCATCTCCGGCAGCACAAGCGCGTCTCCAACGCCGATGCCGACCTTCAGCAGGAGGTCATACGGTTCCATGTCGGCACGGACAGGCCGCTGGTCCGGCATTTCCTGACCGTGGAGAAACACCGGCGTCATGCCATTAAGAAGGGCCGGTAAGAAAGCCGGGCATTGATCGGCTCGCTTACCGGCATCGTGTTAGGCTACGGCGTCATGCCCTGACAAGCAATGCCAGGGGGAAGCCGCCCAGCAGTTTGTCCGCCGTCAAGACAGCGCCTTCCTCCTGGCTTTCGGCGTCGAGCACCGCTCCGGTCAGCAGGTTTTTCCAGCGGCCGGAGCCTTCTCCGGTGACCGACGCCGGCAGCGTCACCACCGTATCGCCCCAGCTGAGCCGATTGCCTGACTCGTCTTCCAGGCGTGCGACCAAACGCGGCACCGCGATGATCACATTGTCACCTTCATGGACGCGCGCGAAGGCGCAGATCTGCTCGGATTTTTCGCCCTGGGCGGTCAATGCCTCGTAGCCGCCGAAGGCGAAAAGCTCGGGCTTTTCTTCCCGCAACTTCAGGGCCTTCAGCGTCACCGCCAGCTTGACGACGCCGTCCTGCCAGTGGTCCATGAAGCCGGGCAGGCTGGCCGGGTCGGCTTCAAGCTCGCCTTCCACCTGCTCCAACGCCCGCTGATGGGTTTCGTAATCGACCGGCAGGCGGTTGTCGGGATCGACCAGACTGAGGTTCCACATCTCGGAGCCCTGGTAGATGTCCGGCACGCCGGGAACTGTCAGTTTCAGCAAGGCTTGGGCAAGGCCGTTGAGTGCTCCCAGCTTTGCCACCTTCGCCTGGAAGGGGACGAAGGCTTCCAGGAACGGATTGCGGCGCGTCACGTCCAGGCACTCGTGCAGGAAGGCGATGACCGCGTCTTCGTATTCCGTGTTGGGAGCGGCCCAGGTCGAATGGACCTTGGCTTCACGGATCGACTTGATCATTGCGCCTTCGACACGTTCGATATAGCCCTTCAGCAGCGATGCATCCGGTTGCGTAACGTTAGTCAGTTCGGCGGGCCACGACCCGAGCAGGAGCTGGTAGAGCAGGTATTCGTCGTTCTTGTCGGGCGGTGCGGTGCCGGCCATGTCGCCGCGCCGGGCACGGACCATCCGGCTCCAGGTTTTGATCTGGCGCTCCCACTCGTCCGGCATCTCGGACAGGACGTTCAGTCGGGCACGCGTGTCCTCGCCCCGCTTGGTGTCGTGGGTGGAAGTGCCGAGCATGGCATGGGGCCAGCGCCGCGCCCGCTCCAGGTTGGCGTAGTGGAACGCGCTGACGGTGACGCCGAACATATCGGGATGGCCGCCGACCTCGTTCAGCGAGACCAGCCGGTTGTAGCGGTAGAAGGCGGTGTCCTCCAGACCCTTGGCCATCACCGGCCCGCTGTACTGCTGGACGCGCATCGCCAGCCGGATCACGGCGAACCGGCTGTAGCCGCTGCGCGGCTCGGCCACCAGATCGCCGGTCAGCAAGGCTTGCAGGAAGTCGAATACGCTGGGGTCGGCGGCATCGACCGCGCGCCGCGCCTGGGTGATCGCCCAGTCGATATCGCGCCGGTCGCTGTCCGCCGGCGTCGAGCCGTCGATATAGGTCCGGTAGACCGGGAAGCGGGCGACGATCTCCTTCAGGGCGGAATGAAGGATGTTGTTGGTGAAGTCGGCCGTCCGCCAGTTGGAGCGGGCGACGCGCGCGGCGTCGCGGGCGAGCACGTTCAGCTCGCTCGCCATCTCGTGCTCCATGATCCTGATCTTGCACTCGTGGACGATGTCCTCGAAGGGCTGGGTCAGGCCGGTGAAGTCGGAATAGATGCGGCTGAAGGCTTCCTCGTTGGCGGAATCCACGAACAGCCCGCCGACGAGGTTTGTGAACTCGTAGCCGGTGGTTCCTTCGATCGGCCAGTCCTCGCGCAGGCGTTCATGGTGCGCCAGGATCTTTTCGACGACGAGATAGAACGGCTTCGGCGCCTTCTCGCGCAGGCGGATGCAATAGCCTTTGGGATCGACCAGCCCGTCGATGTGGTCGATCCGGATGCCGTCCAGCGTGCCGTCGGCGACGAGGTCGAGAACAAGGCGATGCGCTAGATCGAACAGTTCCGGCTGCTCCATGCGCAGTCCGGCCAGCTCGTTAATGTTGAAGAAGCGGCGGTAGTTGATGTCGTCGGCGGCCACCTTGAAGTAGGCGGCCCGCCAGTTCTGCTGCTGGATCAGGTCGTGCAGCGGGCGGAAGCTCTCCGGCTTGCCCGGCGTGCCGGTGAGTCTCTTAATGCCGGCCTCGATGGCCGCGGCGACATCGGGCTTCTCGGCGACGAGGCTCGCCAGTTCGGCCTTAAGCTCCTGAGCGCGGCGCTCGACATGGGGACGGAAGGTGGGAAGGGCGTCGAAGGCGTCGCCCAGTGTCTCCAGGTCGGCTTGGTCGTGGCCCAGGATCTCGGCATAGTTCAGCGGGCAGATCGGCAGTTTATGGCTGTCATAGGCCCAGACCGCGAAGCTGCCTTCCTCCGCGTCGAACTTCAGGACCAGATTGCCGTCTTCCAGCACCTTGCCGTACTGGTCACCCAGGAACGGGATCAGCAGCTTGCCCTGAAGGAACCGGCGGTCGGGGTCCCAGTCGATATCCATGTAGCCGGCATAGGCGGAGTCCTGGCCCCATTCCAGGATGTTCAGCCACCATGCATTGTCCGATCCGCCGACGCCCATGTGGTTCGGCACGAAATCGACGATCTGGCCAAGTCCGGCCTCCTTCAGGCTGGCGACCAGCCGGCGGAAACCTTCCTCGCCGCCCAGTTCCGGATTGATGGCGTTGTGATCGACGATGTCGTAGCCGTGCGTGCTGCCCGGCCGCGCCTTCATGTAGGGCGAAGCGTAAAGATGGCTGATGCCGAGCCGGGCCATGTACTTGGTCAGGTCGGCCGCGGCATCGAACTGGAAGTCCTTGTTGAACTGAAGGCGGTATGTCGCGCGCGGAACGGGAATGCCTTCGGCGGTCTTCAGGCCGGGGGTTTCTTGGGGAGAGTTACTCATGGATGTCAGCCTATCGAGCAGGGGAAACGGGCGGGCGGGCATCCCGGAAGATCCGTGCCAGCGCGACAACGCGCGGGTTGCCGGTTAGTTCCTCAAGACTCAACGACTGCTTGCGCCGCCAGTTTGGGTGCTGGTCGGTGGTGGCGGGCAGGTTGACCTGATGGGGCTCGTCGGTCAGTTCGTCGATCTGGACCATTGCGATAGCGGAACGAGTTTGGGCCAGGAAGCGGTGGACCGCCTCCGACAGCCCGCCGGCATAGGGGGAGGTCGCGGTGAAGCCATGGGGCAAGGCGAGCTTCGCTTCTTCCAGGGCATCCAGAAGGGCCTGCTTGTCGCGGCGGCGCAGGTCGCGTTGCTTGTCCGCCTCGCCGTCGCCGGGATAAAGCCCGTGCTGCTCCTTCAGGTCGATGTCGTGCTCTTCCCACCAGCCATGCAGGGTGGCCAGATCGTGGCTGCCCGCCGTGGACAGCGCCAGTTTCGGGTAGTCGTTGGGGCCGACGAAACCGCCGTCCTCGGCGTATTCGAAGAAGACGACGCGGTACGACAGGATGCCGGCAGATTCCATCTTCTCGCGGAAGCCTTCCGGCACGGTGCCCAGATCCTCGCCAACCACGATGCATTGGTTGCGCTGGCTTTCCAGCGCCAGAATGCCGACCATGTCGTCCATCGGATAGGCGATGTACATGCCCTCGGACGCCGGCTTGCCCTCCGGTATCCAGTACAGGTGCTGGAGCGCCATGACGTGGTCGATCCTCAAGCCTCCGGCATGGCGCATATTGGCCCGCACCAGATCGATGAAGCCGGCATAGGCTTCGTTCCGCAAGGCCAACGGATTGAAGGGCGGCAGGCCCCAGTCCTGTCCGGCCGGGTTGAACAGGTCGGGCGGCGCCCCGACATGGGCCGAGACGATCACCACGCCGGGGTTGGACCAGGTCTCCGCCCCTCCGCTGTCGGCGCCGACCGCCAGATCACGGTACAGTCCGACCGGCATGCCCCTGGCCTTCGCCATGGCCGAGGCTTCGGCCAGTTGTTCGTCGGCGATCCACTGGGTCCAGGCCATGAAGTCCACGTCGGGGGCATGCTCCCGGGCGAACTTCTCGACAGCTTGGCTGTCAGGAGCCTGGTAATCCTTCGGCCAAGCCCTCCAGTCCGCCTTGTCCGGCGCGAAGTGGCGGCGGAGCGCCAAAAAGCGGCACAGCCGCTCCAGCGGTTCGCCCTGTTCCTTGCGGAAGGCGTCGAATGCGGCTTTCCGGTCGGATGAAGCCCGCTCCTGGAACTGCTGGAACATCACTTCCAGCACCGGCAGCTTGAGCGCCGTCACTTCGGCATAATCGACCAGCGGCGCTTCGCGGCAGGCCTGGAGCCGGCGCTTGAACTCGGGGGCTTCCGACAGTAGCCGGCAACGTTCGCAGGTCGCGTATTCCGGCACCTTCGCCGGGTCGATGTTGAGCATGTTCAGGTAGAGCCGGCTAGCCGGGGAGTAGGGGCTGGCGTGCTCCGGATTGTCGGGGAACATCGTGTGCAGCGGGTTCAGCCCGATCACGCCGGCTCCCATCCCAGCGGCGTCCTCGACCAGCTTCTTCAGATCGGCGAAGTCGCCGATGCCCCAGTCGTCCTGGGACCGCAGCAGGTATAGTTGGGCAGAAATCCCCCAAATGCCGGGGCCTTCGGTCAGCGCGCCGGGCAGGTAGCAGCGGTCCGGCGTGACGATCAGCGGCATCGCCACCTCGTCCATGCCGCCGCCCGACAGGCCGAGCCGGTGGTATCCGGGAGGAAGGACGACGTCCACCACCAGCCGCCGCCGTTCTATCGCACGGTCCTGGTGGCGGCCGGTGCGCAACAGTTCCAGGTCGGAGAACTTGACCGTCCCTTCATGTTCGCGCGCTCCGCCTTCCTCGGCGATGCGCCAGCGCAGGCGAGCGCCGCTGGCGGTGAACGACACGGGCACGTCGATCCGGCCGGCACTGGCCTTGACCACCAGCACGGGCGGCAGCGGGTGCGTCAGTTCCGCGTCATCCAGGGCTGCAAGCCGGCGCTCCGCTTCCTGCTCGTCGGCGGCGGGATGGCCCAGGACGGTCAGCATGGCGCGCTTGGCGTGCTCGCCGATGTGGACGGTCTCTCCCGTGGCGCTCTGGTACTCCAGCTCTATCCCCACCCGCTCCGCCAGCCGGTCCAGCGTCGGGGTCGCGGAGGCTGGCTTGCGGTCCAGCAGTTCCAGCACGCCGGCCAGCGGGATGCCGACCCAGTCCGGCCGGTTCGCCAACTCGTAGCCGACCTCGTACAGCGCCTTCTCGAACAGGAACAGGCTCAGCAGGGCGTCGGCATGTGCGGGGTCCTTGGGGTATCCCGCAGCACCCGGGATCGCCGCCTTGTAGGCGTCCATGAAGGCCCCGGTGACGGCGGCGGTCCATTGCTCCGGCTGCTCCGGCTTGGCGGTCGCCGCGGCGTAGGCGAACGATCGCAGCATGCCGGCGACATCCCGCAGCGGCGAATGCTTCGCTCGGCGCTCCGCCAGCGGGCGCATCGGCTCGCCCTCGAAATCGATGATGAAGAAGTCGCCGCGCGATACCAGCACCTGGCCCAGATGGTAGTCGCCGTGCAGCCGCGTCCGGCAGACCTCCAGCCCCTTGGGGGCCAAATCGTCGAACCGGCGGATCAGTTCCTCGCGTCGGGCCAGCAGGCTTTCAGCCTTCGGCCTGACGTCAGGGCCAAGCTTGGGCAGTGCCCGTTCCAGTGAGTCCAGGGTCTTTCGGGCCATGGTCCGCACCGCTTCGACCCATTCGTGCACGGTGGCCTGCGTGACGCGCTCGGGCCGGAAGGCGGGATCGCTCGATGGCGCCGCCATCGCGTGGTGCATCTCGGCGGTTCGCTTCCCCAGTTTTCCGATCAGCTTCAGCAGTTCGGGATCGGCCGGCGTCCGGGTCCGTTCCAGCACGTATCCCCAGGCGTCTTCCGCATCGGGAACCAGCGCCTGGACGACGCATAGCGCCGTGGCGCCGCCACCGTCGTGGCCGACACGCTCGATCGATCCCAGCAGGGCAGGGGAGTTAGGGAACTTCGCCACTTCGGTCAGGAAGCGTCCGACCTCCAGTTCCGGGTGGGTGCCCTGCTCGAGCTTGCGGAAACCCTTCAGCATCGCCTTGCCGCCGATACGGATCGAGGTGTTGGACTGTTCCGTCCGCGACCGTTCGATCGGTTCCACGTCGTCCAGGTCGCCGCCGCTCTGCCGAAACCTTAGGCCGCCGGTTTCGCGGCCTTCCCGCATGCCCTTGACCAGGGCGTTGACGAAGGTATTGCGGGCGAAGGCGTCGATCAGGAAACCCCGAGGCACCTTTGCCAGGATCGCGGGATCGCCGACATCCGCCTGATCCTCGCCGACGACCGCTAGCGGCAGGAAGTAGCGCTGCTCGGCGCAGCCGGGCGGGCGGACCAGCAGTGTAGCCAGCAGGACCGGCCCTTCGGCGGTATCGAGCGCCGGCTTGTCGAGCACGGTCACCACCGGGGCGCCGGCATCCTTGGCTCCGTACCAGCGGTGCCGCATCAGGTAGGCCGGAAGCACCCGCCTTTGCAGGGCATCCAGCGTGTCGCCGCCAAGCGCGGTCAGGTCGGAGAGGTCGATGATCGGGATTTGAGCGGCGGACGACGCCATGGGGAGCACCCTTGGTATGAACGGTGTCCGCCCAACCCTTGCAACCTGCCATTGGTTCCTGCCGATCCGTCAAAGGGCGAGGCATTCGATCTTGCGCCCAGCTACTACCCCTTCGTTGCTATCGACCTACGGCCTCCGGCGTTGGACTGTGCAGGCATGGCGGGTCCTCCGGCTGCGCCTGGGTGTGGGAGGCTTTTTATGACCGATGGCTGCAAGATCCTGATCGTCGAAGATCAGATGCTGATCGCACTGGATCTGGAGCGGCTGATCGCTGGGATGGACTATCAGGTGTGCGGCATAGCGCGTACACGGAGCGAGGCCTTGCGCCTTGCGGAGGAGCACCGTCCCGATCTGGCCGTCATGGATGTGCGCTTGGCGGATGGCAGCGACGGCATCGCCGCCGCGCGCGAGTTGCGCCAGCGCTTCGGCATCGCGGCGCTGCTGATTTCCGGCCAGATCGATGCCGCGCAGGCCGAACTGGCCGAAGCCTCCAGTTTCCTGCGGAAGCCGTTCGAGGCGCGCCAGCTTCGCCGCGCCATCGCCGATGCGCTTCGCGACCGTCCCGAACCGGCGCCGGAAGCCTAACGCTCCAGCGTCCGCTCCATCCGGTTCGTTTCGCCGCGCAGATCCTGCAACTCACGCCGTCCGAGCGTGTCCAGCTTGCCTTGTCTGTTCAACTGTTCGCGCCTGTTCTGGCTTCCGCGAAGCTGGTCACGGTACAGTTCCGCGCGTCCCCTGTCCGGCGGGTCGATTCGCTCGGACGGCGAGGGAAACCGGTAGGGCGCTACGACGTTGCGGTCCGCCGGGGTTTCCGCCAGGGCTGCGCCTAGCGGCAGCAGCGCGGCGGCAATGGCAACGGCTAGAATGGTTTTCATGAAAATCATGTAGGGCCGGTTCCCGCCTGAAACCAGTGCGGGTCAAGCGATCGTGCTCAGATCTGCTCAAGTATTGTGCAGATTGTGACTGAAGACTGCTGCGATTGTCATGTACCGAACATTGACTACCATATATTTTTTAATTAATTTTATTAAAATAATTCGGCATGGAAATTAGTTGGCGCAGGTGATTATCGGTCTTTCCGATGCTGATCTCGTCCTTTCGCAAGCTGGGTTCTTCTTGCTGTGAACAGATCTGTTTATTCAATGCGAAGGGAAACAGGCAAAACATCATGTTCAGCATCCGTCATCGTCTTCTCGGCCTTGCATCGGGCATTATTGCCGGTCTCGGCTTCATGTCCGCAGCGGCAGCCGCCGAACCCGTCAAAGTGGGCATCCTGCATTCCCTTACCGGCACCATGGCCATCAGCGAGATAACGCTGAAGGATACGATCCTGATGCTGGTCGATGAGCAGAACAAGAAGGGTGGCGTGCTCGGCCGGTCGCTGGAAGCGGTGGTCGTCGATCCGAAGTCCGATTGGCCTACCTTCGCGACATCGGCCGAAAAGCTGCTGGGCGAGGACAAGGCGGCCGTGGTGTTCGGCTGCTGGACTTCCGTGTCGCGCAAGCACGTGCTGCCCGTCTTCGAGAAGCATAACGGCCTGCTGTTCTATCCCGTCCAGTACGAGGGGCAGGAACAGTCCCCCAACGTGGTCTATACGGGAGCCACCCCCAACCAGCAGGCGATTCCGGCAGTGGAATACCTGATGAGCGCCGATGGCGGCTCCGTAAAGCGTTTCTATCTGGCCGGCACCGACTACGTCTATCCGCGCACGACCAACGACATCCTGGTCAACTTCCTGAAGTCGAAGGGCGTCGCCGAAAGCGACATCATCGTCAACTACACGCCGTTCGGTCATCAGGACTGGGCGAAGATCGTGACGGAGATCAAGGACTTCGCCTCCAAGGGCAAGAAGGCCGCCGTCGTGTCCACGATCAACGGCGACGCCAATATCGGTTTCTACAACGAACTGGCGAAGCAGGAGATCACCGCCGCCCAGACTCCCGTCGTGGCCTTTTCGGTCGGCGAGGGCGAACTGGCGGGTCTGGACGTGACGCCGCTGGTCGGCCACCTGACCGCCTGGAATTACTTCATGTCGTCCGACACGCCGGAGAATACCGCCTTCATCTCCCGCTGGCAGGCTTTCATGAAGGACGACCTGCGCGTGGTCAACGACCCGATGGAAGCGCATGTCATGGGCTTCCAGCTTTGGGTCAAGGGCGTGGAAAAGGCAGGGACGACCGATGTCGCCAAGGTACGCGAAGCCATGAAGGGGCTGACCGTGCGCTCCCTGTCGGGTTACGACGTAGTCTACGACGGCGAGACGCAGCACCTGCACAAGCCGGTGGTGATCGGCGAGATCCTTCCCTCCGGCCAGATGCAGACCGTCTGGAAGTCCTCCGGACTGGTCGAGCCGAAGCCCTGGAGCCCCTATCTGCCGAAGAAGTGAGTTGAGCGTCATGGACAGTGTCAGCGGTTCCGTTGCGGCTGCGTCCGCTACCGTCAGCCTGGGCCGGCGGCTCGCCCTTGCCGTTGCGGCTGTTGTGGTCGCGGGTGTCGCCCTCCTGGTGTCGGTACAGACTTTTTCCGCGTCCAAAGAACTGCGGGAAACGGCGGAAAACGGTACGCTGACACTGTCCGAAAGGCTGGTTCTCGACGCGGCGGAGGTGGTGCGGTGGCGCAAGGTGCCCGCCATCGACGCCTTCCTCGAAGGCGTCACCGCCAATCAGCGGGTCGATGCCGCGGCTTTGGCCGTGTTCGACGAGACCGGCAAGCTGCTGACCGCCAAGGCTGCGTCCGACCGCATTCCCTTCGATCTCGAATCGGCGTTCACGGCGAACCGCGAAGCCTTGATGCAGGGAGAGTCCCTGCATTACGGTACCGGCGATCACTTCGTCGTCCTGGCTCCGACCCGGTTCGGCAAGGACAACCGCATCGTCGGCTTCTTCACCGTGGCCTGGAGCATGGAGAGGATCGACGCGGACCTGAAGTCCTCGCTGATGCGCCAGACGGCGCTGTCCGCCGGCATGGTGGTGGCCGTCGTGCTGCTTCTGCTGCTGACGCTCCGCCGGGTGGTGATAGCACCGCTCCACGGCATGACCGCCGCCATGACCGGGCTGGCCGATGGGCGGCTCGACGTGGTCATTCCGCCGCGTGCGCGCCACGACGAGATCGGCGCCATGGCCCGGGCGCTGATCACGTTCCGGGAAAACGCGCAGGAACGGGTCCGTCTCCAGCAGGAGAACGAACGGCAGAAGCTGGAGGCGGAGGACGCGCGGCGCGCCGAGATGCATCGTCTGGCCGAAACCTTCGACCATACCGTCAAGGGCATCGTCGATGCGGTCGGCACAGCCGCCCGTCAGATGCAGACCAGCGCCCAGAGCCTGACCGCCATAGCGGGGCAGACCAGCGCGCAGGCGACCCAGGTGACTGCGGCCAGCGGGCATGCGCTGGCCAATGTGCAGACCGTGGCTGCCGCTACCGAGGAGCTGAGCGGTTCGATCGGCGAGATCGGCCGGCAGGTCGCCACCAGCGCCGGCATGGCGCGGGCCGCGGTCGCCGAGGCGGAGCAGACGAACCATACCGTGGAAGGTCTGGCGAGCGCCGTGGCTCGCATCGGCGAGGTGGTCCAGCTTATCCAGGACATCGCCAGCCAGACCAATCTTCTGGCGCTGAACGCGACCATCGAGGCGGCCCGTGCCGGTGAGGCTGGCAAGGGTTTCGCCGTCGTCGCCAGCGAGGTCAAGCAGCTTGCCAACCAGACCGCCCGCGCCACCGATGAGATTTCCGGTCAGATCGACACGATCCAGGCTGCCACCACCGGGGCCGTCGACGCCATCCGCCACATCGGCCATACCATCGTCGGCATCGACGAGATCGCCGCGACCATCGCCGCCGCCGTCGATCAGCAGGCCGCCGCTACCGGCGAGATCGCCCGCAACGTCCACGAAGCAGCCCATGGCACGACGGAAGTCAGCCGCAGCATCGGCGACGTCACCCAAGCCGCCAGTGAAACCGGCGCTGCCGCCGTCCAGGTGCTGTCCGCCTCGGACGACCTGACCCGCCAGTCCGACCGGCTGGGCCGGGAGGTCGAGATGCTGATCGCGACGATCAGGGCGGCGTAAGCGCCGCCCTTTTCCCCTGCCGCCTCCCATACCTCTTCCTGAAGCATATCGGATTCGTCAGCCACTCTTGATCTTTTTGCGCGCATAGTGTGTTCTTGATTTGTTCTTGGTGAGTCAGGGGTATGGCGGCACAGTGCTGAGAGTTGGCGCCAGGGGCTGGGGCAAGAGGTCGGGAGTGGTTGAATATCGATGGCGCGGCGGGTTCTTTCCTTATGGCTGCCTGGGCTGGCGACCGACCGGCTGGCCCGGCGCGAGCCGGCCTTGCGAAGATCGCCGCTGGTCACCGTCGTCGGGGATCGTGGCCGGATGATCGTTGCGTCGGCCAATGCCATCGCCGAATCGGCCGGCATCCAGCCGGGCATGACGCTGGCCGACGCCCGCGCGCTGGAGCCTGCGATCCGTCCGGTCGATGCCGATTTTCCGGCCGATGCGCGGGCATTGGACGGCTTGGCCGACTGGTGCGGGCGCTATACGCCCTGGATCGGTCTGGATTCCCCGGATGGAATCTTTCTCGACATCACGGGGTGCGGCCACCTGTTCGGCGGCGAGGCGGCGTTGCTGGATGGGTTGACCGGGCGGCTTGACGGTTTCGGCTATGGAAGCCGTGCCGCCATCGCCGATACGCCCGGCGCCGCCTGGGCGATGGCGCGCCACGGTGCGGAACGTTATGCCATCGTGCGGCCGGGGCAGGGCCGCCAAGCCCTTGCAGGGCTGCCGGTCGAGGGATTGAGGCTGCCTGCGGAAACTTCGGCCGGGTTGCGCCGGGTCGGGATGCGGCGGATCGGGGACCTCTACGCGATGCCGCGCGCCGGCATCACCGCAAGATTCGGTGCCGTCGTCACCCGTCGGCTGGATCTGGCGCTGGCGATCTCGCCTGAGCCGATCTCGCCGCGCCGGCCGGTTCCGCCCCATATCGTCCGCACCGCCTTCGCAGAACCGATTTCGACGCCGGAGAACCTGACCGTCGCCACCCGCCATCTGCTGGATGATCTGTGCGCCGGCATGGAGCGGGCGGGGCAAGGGGCGAGACGGCTCGACCTGGGTTTCTTCCGGGTCGATGGCCGTGTCGAGCGGTCCAGCGTCGGGACCAGCCGGCCGGTTCGAACCCCTCCCCACCTTGCCCGCCTGTTTGCCGAAAAACTGGATCGGGTCGAGCCCGGCCCCGGCGTCGAGATCATGATCCTGGCCGCGACGACCGAACCGCTCGGCGCCGTTCAGACCACGATGCAGGTAGGATCCCCGGCGCTGTTCGCCGGAGAACGCGAAGAAGAGGCCGAGTTGGTGGACCGGCTGGGCAACCGCCTCGGATTGCCTAGGGTGCGCCGCCTGCTGCCGCGGGAAAGCTGGTGGCCGGAGAACAACGTCGAGCAGGCGGCGGCGCTGGACGGTCCCGGTCCGAAGGCGGATCAGGCTGCGCCGTGGCCTTCCGACCGTTTCCGCCCCGTCCGCCTGCTGACGCGCCCCGAACCCATCCACGTCATGGCCCCGGTGCCGGACGATCCGCCGATGATGTTCCGCTGGCGCGACGTCCCGCACAAGGTCGCCCATGCTGAAGGACCGGAGCGGCTGGAGCCGGAATGGTGGCGTGAATTGACCGAAATGCGGGACTATTACCGCGTCGAGGACTTGGCCGGCCGTCGCTTCTGGGTCTACCGTGCCGGCCTTTACCAGCAGGACCGCGCGGCGCGCTGGTACCTGCACGGGGTCTTCCCGTGACCGTCCCCAGGTCTTCGGTATCCGGTCCGGTTTATGTCGAGCTTCAGGTCTCCACCAACTTCACCTTCCTGCGCGGCGCCTCCCATGCCGAGGAACTGGCGCTGAGTGCGGCGGCGCTGGGACACGCCGCCATCGCGGTAACCGACCGGAACAGTCTGGCCGGCGTCGTGCGTGCCCATATCGCCGCGAAGGGTGCGGGTATCCGTCTGGTGGTCGGCTGCCGGCTCGACCTGACCGACGGACCGAGCCTGCTGTGCCTGCCGACCGACCGGGCCGCCTATGGCAGGCTGTCGCGGCTGCTCACCGTGGGCCGCCGGCGGGCGCCCAAGGGGCAGTGCGAGCTGAGCCGCGCCGACCTGTACGAGCATGACGAAGGCCAGATCCTGATCGCCGTGCCGCCGGAGCATCCGGACGACGACTTCGTCGCAGCGCTGCGGGATTATCGGGCACGGTTCCGCAAGCGGCTCTATCTGGCGGCGAGTCACCTCTACCGGGGCGACGATGCCCGGCGGCTGGCGCATCTGGCGGCGCTGGCCGTAGATGTCCGGGTACCGCTGGTCGCCACCAACGACGTCCATTACCACGCACCGCACCGCCGGGTGCTTCAGGACGTGCTGACCTGCATCCGCGAGCACCGCACGCTCCACACCGCCGGCTACCTGCTGGCGGCCAATGCCGAGCGGCACCTGAAGGCGCCTGAGGAAATGGCCCGGCTGTTCCACCGCTACCCCGGCGCCGTCGCCCGCACGGCGGAGATCGCCGCCGCCTGCGCCTTCTCGCTGGACGAGCTGCGCTACGAATACCCGGATGAGATCACCGCCGAGGGCCGCACCGCGCAGCAGGAACTTGCCCATCTGACGGCTCTGGGTGCCGCCGAGCGCTATCCCGAGGGGGTTCCGGCCAAGGTCCAGGCGGCGATAGATCACGAGTTGCCGCTGATCGAGCAGCTCGGCTACGCGCCTTACTTCCTGACCGTCCACGATATCGTGCGGTTCGCCCGGTCGCGCGACATCCTGTGCCAGGGCCGTGGTTCGGCCGCCAACTCGGCCGTGTGCTACTGCCTGGGCATCACCGCCGTGGACCCGGCACGGTCCGACCTGCTGTTCGAACGCTTCGTTTCCGCCGCGCGCAACGAACCGCCCGACATCGACGTTGATTTCGAGCATGAGCGGCGGGAAGAGGTGATCCAGTACATCTATGCCAAATACGGCCGCGACAGGGCGGGGATCGCCGCCACCGTCAGCCGTTACCGGGCACGCGGCGCCGTTCGCGACGTCGGCAAGGTATTCGGCCTGTCGGAGGACACGGTGGGACGGCTCGCCGGCTCGATTTGGGGATGGGGGCGGGAAGGGATCGACGAGGAGCGGGCACGCGAGCACGGGCTCGACCCTGCCGATCCGACGCTTCGCAGGGTGCTGGATGTCTCGGCCGAACTTCTCAATTTCCCGCGCCACCTGGGACAGCATGTCGGCGGCTTCATAATCACGCGGGGGCCTTTGTCGGAACTCTGCCCGATCGTCAACGCGGCCATGCCCGGCCGGACGACGATCGAGTGGGACAAGGACGATATCGACGCGCTCGGCATCCTGAAGGTCGACGTATTGGCTCTCGGCATGCTGACCTGCGTGCGCAAGGGCTTCGACCTGCTGGCCCGCCACTACGGCAAGGACTGGACACTGGCGACCATCCCGGCGGAGGACAAGGCGGTCTATGCCATGCTGTGCAAGGCCGACAGCCTGGGTGTGTTCCAGGTGGAAAGCAGGGCGCAGATGTCCATGCTACCGCGCCTGCGTCCCAAGACCTTCTACGATCTGGTGGTTCAGGTCGCCATCGTCCGGCCCGGTCCGATCCAGGGCGACATGGTCCATCCCTACCTGCGCCGGAGGCAGGGCAAGGAGAAGGTCGAGTACCCGTCGGAAGAACTGCGTCAGGTGCTGGAAAAGACGCTCGGCGTGCCGCTGTTCCAGGAGCAAGCGATGAAGATCGCCATCGTCGCGGCCGGTTTCACCCCGTCGGAAGCCGATCAGCTCCGCCGAGCCATGGCGACGTTCAAGAAGGTCGGCATCATCCACACTTTCCGGGAGAAGATGATCGAGGGCATGGTCGCGCGCAACTACGACCGGGCCTTCGCCGAACGCTGCTTCCACCAGATCGAAGGCTTCGGCACCTACGGCTTTCCCGAAAGCCATGCGTCGAGCTTCGCGCTGCTGGTCTATGTCTCGGCTTGGATGAAGTGCCACCATCCCGACGTCTTCGCCTGCGCCCTGCTGAACAGCCAGCCCATGGGCTTCTACGCCCCGGCCCAGATCGTGCGCGACGCGCAGGAGCATGGCGTGACCGTGCGGAGTCCCGACCTCAACCATTCCGACTGGGACTGCACGCTCGAGCCGGTCCAGGAAGAAGGGGGCGGCGGCAGGTTCCATGCCTTGCGGCTGGGTCTGCGGCAGATCAAGGGATTCCGTCAGGCGGAGGCCGCCGCACTGATGGCCGCCCGCCTGGATGCTCCGTTCCGGGACCCCCCTGACGTCCGCCGGCGCAGCGGCCTGTCGGCGTCCTCGCTTGAACTGCTGGCCCAGGCCGATGCATGGCGTTCCCTCGGCCTGGACCGCCGCGCGGCATTGTGGGCGGTGCAGGCGTTGGGACCGGAGCCGCTGCCGCTGTTCGCCCGGCTCGACGGCGCCGTCGTGGACGAGCCCGAAGTCGCCTTGCCCGAGATGGCTCTGGGCGAGCATGTGGTGGAGGACTACTCCAGCCTGTCCCTGTCGCTGAAATGCCATCCGCTTACCCTGTTGCGGGATGGACTGGGGCAATCCGGGATCCTGCCGACCAGCCGGCTGGCCGAGGTGCGCCATGGTACGAGGATGTCCGTAGCAGGACTCGTCCTGGTCCGGCAACGGCCGGGCAGCGCCGACGGAGTCGTCTTCATCACGCTGGAGGACGAGCACGGCGTCGCCAACCTGATCGTCGTGCCGCCCGTGTTCGAGCGGTTCCGCAAGGTGATCCTGACAGCCCGCCTGATCGGCGCGACCGGCCGGGTAGAGCGCCAGGACGGCGTGATCCACCTGCTTGCCGACCACTTGGCAGACCTGAGCTTTCGCCTGCGCGAGTTGACCGCCGAGCCGGATTACTTCCAGCCCGGCGCCATGGCCGGCGGCATCGCCCGGGCCGACGAGGTGAAGCGCCCAACTGCGGACTATCGCAAGAGCGGCGAGGTCGTCCAGGTCTTTCCCGACGGGCGGAATTTTAAATAGCGGGAAGGTCGGCAGATAGCGGGAAGATCGACGGCTTGCCGCCGGGGAGTGCGTCAGCGCGACGCTAGCCCCGAAGTCTTCAGCAGGGTGCGGAGCGACAGCAGCGCCTGCTTGCGTTCCGCTTCCGCCTTGAAGCGCTTCATGAAAGGTTCGAGGAATTCCGGACTGTTGACCGCACGGCCGACCGCCTCGACGGCGCAGGCCCGCGCCTTGCCTTCCGGCAGGGGGGAAGCGGCGCACAGCTTCATCAGTTGCAGGATGCGGTCCATGAAGCTGCGGTTCGGCGCGTTCAAGACGTCGATGCGGATGATGTCGAGCAGGGTCGCGTCCAAATCGCCCAGCAGTCTTGCCTTGGTGTCGGCATCCATATCGGCGCCCGCCACGTCCCGATGCATGCCGACCAGAACGGGCAGGGCCGCCGGACGGTCCTTGCCGCCACTCTCGCGGACCAAATCGTCCGGCGACCATGCGGCGCGCACGAACTCCGTCATCTTGGCCTTGCTGGCGACGTACGGCATCAAATCGACGATCCGCACCAGCGTACGGACCTTTTCCGACGGCAGCCGGCACTGGCTGATCGCCTCGGTCACGCTTTCCGGGTTGATCAGGCGAAGGGCACGCTGCTCCAAGGTTTCCAGCATCTCGATGTCGTCGGCGAGCGGCGGCGTCTTCCGGAAGAGTTCCATCAGCAGGTGCAGCGTCTGAGCCTGGTTCCACAGCGCCCGCTCCGCTTTCAGAGGCGCCAGATTGGTCAGTTCGCGGACCACCCGGCGCTCGATCGTGCTGCGTGTCCGCGGGCACTGTCCCCGGCTGATCAGCCAGTTGAGCGCCCTGATGCCGTCGGAGGCCCGGTTCGACGGCGGCTCGTAGCGTCCGGCATGGAGATCCACCAGCGCCCGGATCTGGGTCAAGCGGTCGGAATGCTCAGGTCCGGTCAACTCGTTCGGCGTCGTCGTCGCGTTGACGATTTCCGCAAGGATCGCGTCGATCGGCATCACGAAGCGGGCCGGCAGGTCCTCTTCGACGAGATGGCCCAACGCGTCGAGCTTGCCGATCCAGCCTTTGCTGTCGGCGAGATAGAGCGCCAGGGCACGAAAGATATGGTAGGAGGCGGCAGTTCCGTGCTTGGCTTCCAGCCCAGCGCATTGGGAGCCGTATCCCCCGGAGACGCAGGCCAGCACCGGCGCCTTCTTGGCATCGGCCCTCAGCTCGCCCAGCAACTGGTCGGCCAGCGCCAGCAGCTCCTTGAAGCGGCGCTGGACCGGGACGTCGGATCCCTGGACCTGATTGATCGCGGCTTTCTGGAGAGCCCCCTGCAAGGTCGTGCCGGCATCGTTCAGACGAAGCGCGTGCGCTTCCGAATGCAGCAGTTCGAGCGGCGTCAGGCGGTTGTCGTCCATATAGCGCTGAAGCGATGTCGCGATGATTTCCCGCGCCCTGTCGCCGCGCAGGTCCGATGGGACCCGGCACAGCCCGTCGCCGCCGGGGACCGGCATGATCAGCGGTATGGCCGGATCGACCATGCCGTCGCGCCAGAGGGTACGGGACAGGATGGTCCGGCTTACGTGCCCGTAATCCTCGTATTCCGTACAGCGCGCTATCCTGACGCCGAAACCGACCTTGTCCGCCTGCGCATTGCGTGCGCCGGCTTCCGCCTCCTCCAGGTCGTCCGTGATCCTGGCGCACATCCAGTAGCTGCCATGGTATGTGTGCAGCTCGAAGTAGATCCGGGTTTTTCCAATGGCTTCGATAGTTTCAGACACGCAATCGGACCCTTTTTGGATCGTGAACCACACAGCAAGGCGACATCCTGCCGTTCTATAGCCTTGGAATAACCATAATGCATAGTATCTTAAAACTTTTTGCAATCCGATAGGGTTATCTATGGTGCGAATTGTCGCTTGCGATGATTGACCGGCGTAATCGAAAGAGGTAAGTTTCGTCATCGATCTCGCAAAATGCGGAGAATTAAAATGGAAGTTGGTAGCTATCCCTCGCCCCTAGGCGTCATCGGCCAGAAAATCGGTCAGAAGAGCCAGCAGACACAGGCGCAGGTCGTCACGGACGCTATGCAGAGCACCAAGGAACTCGTTCAGAGTTCGGCGCAGTCAGGCGGCAACAGCGGCCATAAGATCGATATCAAGGCCTGACCACGGCGCTGCGGCAAACCGGGCGCCAAGTATATCCGCATTTTGCTGTTCGTTTGCGCCGCTGGTGGTCCGCCTCAAGTCGTTGGGCCGTGGGTCCAGTCTTCCCGATCAAGATCGATTGGAGAGACCGGATTCACGGCCCGAATCTTTTCCGCAGATTTCAACCATTTCTCCTGTCAAGTTGAGCGGTTAACCCTTTCGTGTTACCTGAGCATCTAAAATGCCGAACACACTGAATGCCGTGAGCGGGGACCAGCCCTTTGGGGCGGGAGAGGACAATGACCGGGGCCGGACTTTCTGAACAGGACGTCAAACGTCTGCTGGTGGATCGCTCGCCCCAGGCGAGGATCGAGACCATGTCGAAGGTGGTCGCCGATTTCGAGTCCGGGAGGTTCGCAGCCAAGGAGGAAGATCTGGTCCGCCAGATCCTCCAGCGCTTGGCCATAGACGCCGAGATGGCGGTCCGGGAGGCGGTAGCCTGGCAGATCTATAACAGCCCGCTGCTCAATGACGATCTGGCCCAGCGGCTTGCCCATGACGTCGCCGAAGTCGCGTTCCCGATCCTGCGTCATGCCTCCGCCCTATCCGACGATTTCCTGGTCGGCATCGTTCAGCAGCGGGACAGCAAGAAACAGGTGGCCATAGCTGCCAGGGACGAAGTATCGGCCGGCGTCTCCGACGCCATCGTCGATACCGGCAACGTCACGGCAATCGAACGGCTGGTCCGCAATCCGGGTGCGGACCTGACGGAGCCGACCCTTCAGAAGACTCTCGACCGTTTCGGCGGGATTGATGCGATCAGCGAGTCCATGGCTGGCCGAGTCGACTTGCCGATCGCCGTAATCGAAAAGTTGATCCATTACGTATCGGAGGAAATCCGGGACGAACTGGCGGCACGCCATGATCTCCCAGTGGGAGTGCTCGGCGGGCTTGTCGAGCACGGCCGGGAGGCGGCGACCCTACTCCTCCTCAAGCCACTCTCCGGACGCTTCCGCGATGCCGAACTCTTCGTGAAGCATCTCCATGCCAACAACCGCCTGAGTCCGTCGCTGCTGCTCCGTGTTCTTTGTAGCGGCGACGTCGACATGTTCGTCGCCGGCATAGCCGTCCGTTGCAACCTGAGCGTCGCCAACGCCCGACTGCTCGTCTTCGACGAAGGTCAGCTTGGCATGCGCGCAGCCTTCGAACGTTCGAAAATCCCTACGGCCCTGCTGCCGCCGTTTCGCGCGGCCCTGGCTGTCGTCCGCGAGATGGGGTACCGCGACGACGAGGGGCATCGCCCGGATTTTCAGAAGAAGGCGGTCGCGCGCGTGTTCAACGACTGCGGCAGCAGCGGCGACAAGGACATCGAGGAACTTCTGCTACAGCTGTTCGATCACAAAACCGATGTCCGTCTAAAAGACGTCGTCCCTGCAACTGCTAGCGGCAGTCAAAAACAATAAAATTGCTTCTTGTGTATAATTTTTCATGATTCGTCGCTTATCGCTTTCTGTTCTGGTATCATTTATCAGCCTACTAACTAACTTTATTATCGAACTGGACCATGGAAGCTACCCATGCAGGAGAGCCGGTGGCGCATTACTCGCAACGGGACGAGGCTACCTACAACCCTCGGCATGGGCGTGAGCATAGCCCTGACTTGCGCGTGAGCGATATCCCGGCCGATGCCATGGCGATCATCGCCGATTGTCAGGTTCCTCTGGTCCTTGTCGGCGTCACATGGCCTTACGAGCTGGCGAAGTCGCCGCTGTTGTACGCCAATGCCGCCATGCTCGACCTTATCGGCCGGAACGCCGAGTCCGATCTTCCCGCGGGCCTTCAGCTTGCTTCCCTGTTCAGGATCGGTATTCCGGAGTCGTGCTGCCCGGCTGAGGTCGAGTTGTTTTCCGCCCTGTCGGTTACGACCGCGCCGGGCGGAGTCCCGCTGGCCGGAACGATCATGGTCGTTCCGGTCAAGGACCGGCTCGGCAGGCCGGCCCAGCGGTTCGCGGCGTTCCTGGCTGGAGAGCCGGCACCGCAGGAACGCCGTCTCGTCATCTCCTTGCTAAGGGCGGCGGCCCTGGCGCTGGCCCAATCCGCCGAAGTGGCGACCGCACGCACCACGCTCAACACGGTCCTTTCCAGCCTGACCGATGCCTTCATGTCGGTCGACCATTCATGGTGCTTTACACGCGTCAACCGCATGGCGGCGCAGGCTTGCGGCATGGCGCCGGAAGACATGATCGGACGCTCCTTCTGGGAACTGTTCCCCGAGGCGATCGGCAGTCCGCTCCAAGCCGCCGCGTATCGGGCGGAAAACGAGCAGGTGCCGGTCCAGGCGGAAGCTTTTCACCCCCGATTCGGCCGCTGGTCGGAATACCATGTCTACCCGTCTCCCGACGGTCTGGGCATCATCGAAACGGACATCACCTCACGCAAGCAGCAGGAAGCACGCCAGCGGCTGATGGCGGACCTGAACGAGGCGATCCGCCTGCTGGCGGATCCGACCGAGATGATGGAGGTCGCCCTCGTCCTGACCGGACGTCATTTCGGCGCCTCGCGCATGGTCTTCGCCGAGATCGATCCGGCAACCTTGAGTGTCGGCGCGTACCGGCAATACGTCGACAATGCCCCTGAATTTCCGAGCGATATTACGCTGGGCGATTTTGGCGAGGCGGCGCTGGAGCATCTTCACCGCGGGCATACCCTAGCGGTCGAGGATGTCATGACCGACGAGCGGACGGCAGCGGGCCTTGAAGCGTTCAAGCGGATCGAAACGCGGGCCCTGCTGGCGGTACCTCTTACCAGATCCAATCGCTTGCTGGCGCTTTGCTCCCTTCACGACAGCGTTCCCCGGCAGTGGTCGAGCGACGAGATCCTCATGGCCGAACGCGTCGCGGAACTGATCGGCGAGGCGGTCGAACGCTCCCGTGCCGAGAGGGCGGTACGCAACGGCGAACGGAGACTGCGGCTCGCCACACAGGCGGCGGCTCTCGGCGAGTTCGAGTACGATCCTGCCAGCGGTGCGATGATACGGTCGATGCTGGTGGACAGGCTGTTCGGTTTTCAGCCCGGAGAGGCCGATACCCGACTCGCACCGCTGCTGGAGCGTGTGCATCCCGACGACATCGCGGCCTTCCAGCAGGGACTGGCGGATGCGCTGGCAGGCAGGTCCGACTGGAACCACATCTTCCGGGTCGTCCACGAAAGCGGCCGGACCGCCTGGATCACATCGGTCGGCGAAGTGATCCGCCGGCCCGACGGCAAGCCCGAGCGGATGGTCGGCATCATCCGCGACATCACGGTGGACTGGCTGGCCGAACAGGAACTGCGCCGGGCCCGCGACGCCGCAACGGAGGCCAGTGCCGCCAAGACCCGCTTCCTGGCCGCAGTCAGCCATGATTTGCGGCAGCCGATTCAGGCCGTTTCCCTGTTCCTCGAGTTGCTCGGCAACAAGCAGATCTCGCCCGATGTCCGCGACTTGGTCGGAATGATCGACGTATCGGTCAAAGGGCTACAAGGCATGCTCAATGGCCTGCTTGACGCGGCGCGCCTTGATGCCGGCATTGTCAAGCCCGTGCTCCAGACCTTCGACCTCGACGAGTTGCTCAGCAGGCTGGCGGCCGAGTTCGAGGCGCAGACTTCCGCCGCGAAGCTCATGTTCGAGGTGAGGCCTGCGACGGTGGCGGTATACAGCGACCCCGTGCTGCTCGAACAGATCCTGCGCAACCTGCTGTCCAATGCGGTCAAGTTCACCACGCGCGGATGCATATTCCTGGAATGCGTGCGCGGAGACACTTCGGTGGACATCCATGTCGCCGATACCGGCCCTGGGATACCGGAGGATCAGACCGAAGCGATCTTCCAGGACTTCCTGCAACTGGACAACCCGGCGCGAGACCGCAACCGGGGCATCGGCCTTGGTCTTGGTACCGTCGCCCGCACCGCGCGCCTGCTCGGCCATCCGGTCAAGGTGACTTCCAAGGTCGGCGAAGGATCGATCTTCACCGTCACCGTCCCGGTCTCGGATGCGTCCGTGAAGCAGCCGGAAAAGGCATGGAGCGGCAAGGAGCAATGGCAGGACCGCATTCTGGCCGGACGCACGGTGCTGGTCGTGGACGACGATCACGCCGTTCTGACCGCACTCCAGATGCTGCTTGAGGACTGGGGAATGCGGGTCGTGCATGCCGGCGCTTTCGAGGAGGTTGCCGACCTTCTGGCCCATGGACAGGTTCCGGTCCTGGATCTGGTCCTTACCGATTACCGCCTGCCCAACGGCGCCACCGGCGCTCAGGTGATCGAACTGGTCAGGCAGCATCCGTCCCATATCGGCATCGCCGGTCTGGTGATGACGGGCGACACTTCGCCCGAACGCCTGATCGAAGCGCAGAAGGTCGAGTGCCGGCTGCTGCACAAGCCCGTCAATCCCGACGACCTGAAGCGAGCCCTGATCGCCTGCTTCTGATGCCCCGATCCGGCTTCCGACCCAGCCGTTCCGCCGCAAGCATGATCCCGGTGGCCGTTCCTTTGCGTCAAGGGCTTGCATCGCGATCGTACAACGCCATCTGAAATCGAAGAGCCTGAAATCGCAAAACGGTTTTTCCACCGGCTGGAGTAAACGAACCATGTTCGATTCGGATGCCAACCGGGGCCGTGATCCGGAACCAGCGGATCCCAACCTCCGCAGCATGACTCGTGTGGCGCTTCTCGGCGGCTTTTCCGTACTGCTGGCGTTGCTTTGGCCGCGTGAGCTTTTTCCCGTGATGCTGGCGGGATTTCTTTTCATCAACGCGCTGATGAGCGCCTTCGCGGCGGCCGTAAAACGCCAACCTGTCTGGGGCGCCACCTTCACCCGCTGGGATGAAGCCGCTGCGTTTTATGTGTTCGGCTTCCTTGCCGCGTTGTTCATCGACCCGGCGGTGATGGAGGAAGCGCTGTCGGCATCCGGAATTCAGGGCTGATCGAGCGCCGGACCGTTTTGGCTGGTTGTCGAAAGTTGTGATGAGCGTCACAATGGTATTGTCCGAAAGGTGGTAGCCTTTCGTTCTGCTTTTTTAACCAGCACCGGTTTGCCATGGCGTTCAGTGCGACCTTCTGGGGCGTGCGCGGTACGATACCCTGTCCTTCGTCGACCCACATGCGGTTCGGCGGCAATACCAGTTGCGTCGAGGTGACGGCGGGCGACCACACCATCATACTGGATTGCGGTACCGGTTTTCGGGCACTCGGAAAGGACCTGATCTCGCGGACCACCCGCCGGGCGACCATCCTGCTCAGTCATTTCCACCTTGACCATATCGCTGGCTTTCCCTTCTTCCAGCCGGCCTACAAACCCGACTTTTCGTTCCGCATCATGGCCGGACGCTTCAACGCCTGTCCCGACATCCGTTCGGTGCTGGCAACCCAGATGGACCCACCGCTCTTTCCGGTACCGATGCGGACGATGCGCGCCGACCTGACGTTCGAGGATTTCCGCCCCGGCGATACGCTGACCCTCGACGGTGGCTTGACCGTCCGGACGGCGGTGCTGAACCACCCGGATGGCGCCTGCGGCTACCGGATCGATCACGAGGGGCATTCGCTCGCCTATGTGACCGACACCGAGCATGTGCCGGATGCGCCGGACCGGAACATCCTGGAACTGATCGATGGTGCGGATCTGGTGATCTACGACGCGACCTATACCGAGAAGGAGTTTGCCTGCAAGGCGGGATGGGGACATTCCACCTGGGTAGAGGGGATCAAGCTGTGCCAGTCGGCCGGTGCCCGCCGGCTTGCCCTGTTCCACCACGAACCCGACCATGACGACACAGGCATGGAAGAGATCGAGGCGGAGGCGCAATCGGTCTGGTCTTCCGTCTTTGCCGCCCGCGAGGGGGAAACGGTCACGCTGGAATAACCGGCCTGAGAATGATTGGCCGGGGAATGACCGGCCTGGGAACGATGCTTGCGGCGGCGGTCACCGCGTCTGGACGAACCGGGTCGGCCAGTCGCTACGCGGGACGATCCTGATCACGTAGGGCGACGTCAATACCTGGGCATTGATGGTGCCGGGGGCCGGTATTCTCTCCCCGTAGGAGATCACCATCTCCCGGCTCGCCGGCAGCCCCTGCTCGGTGAAGCGCTGATCGGTCGTTATCTGCTCGTTGATGCCTTCGATCGCGACCCCGTAACCGGCGGTCTGACGCATGCCGAGGAATATCCCGATTCCCATCCAGCCCTGTGGCAGGGGACCGGGTGCCGGATTGGCCGCCAGGTTCCATATGTCCTGCCACTCCTGTTCGGTCCGCGCGATCAGGGTCGTGCGGCCCTGGACGCCGGCCTGGATGCCGCTCCATTCGAAATGGCCGTCGATGCCGGGCGGAGCCCGCCCGGCCTGGGCGCCCTCGGCGTTCGACAGGGGTTCGCCCGCCAGAAGGTTCATGGCGGGAGTGCAGCCGTTTGCCAGGATAAGAACGGCTGTGAGTACGGCTCCAGGGACAGCGAAACGGGGAATATGCATCTATCAGGCAACTCGCGGCAGGGCTGTTTCCACCAGCTTGGCCCAATAGCTGGCGCCCACCGGCAGGATCTCGTCGTTGAAGTCGTAACCGGGATTGTGGACCATGCAGGCGCTGGGACCGCCGGCCTGTCCGATCCAGACATAGGAACCGGGCTTCTTGTTGAGCATGAACGCGAAGTCTTCCGCTCCGGTGCTGGGGGCGGGATCGTAGATGACCTGCGAAGGCCCGACCACCTCGGCGGCGACCCGGCCGGCGAACACCGTTTCTTCGGCGGTGTTGACCGTGGCGGGATAGTTGCGGCGGTAGTCGATCTCCACCGTGGCGCCGAAGGCTTCCGCCGTGGCGGTCGCAACGCGCCGCAATCCTGCTTCGACCATGTCCTGCACCGCGACCTCGAAGGTCCGCACGGTACCGCTGAGCGTCACCTCGCTCGGGATCACGTTGTAGGCGGAGCCGCCGTGGATCTGGGTGACGCTGACAACGGCCGAGCGCAGCGGATCTGTATTGCGGCTGACGATCGATTGCAGCGCCGTCACGATATGGGCGCCGACCACGACGGGATCGATGCCGAAATGGGGCATGGCGCCGTGGGCGCCGTTGCCGCGGACCTTGATGTCGAACTGATCCGCCGCCGCCATGATCGGGCCGGTGCGGACCGCTATGGTGCCTGCCGGCATTTCCGGCCAGTTGTGCATGCCATAGACTTCGCTCACCGGGAACAGGTCGAACAGGCCTTCCTCGACCATCTTCTGGGCGCCGCCCTTGCCTTCCTCGGCCGGCTGGAAGATGAAGTGGACCGTGCCGTCGAAGTTGCGTGTCTCCGCAAGGTACTTGGCGGCTCCGAGCAGCATGGTGGTGTGGCCGTCATGGCCGCAGCCATGCATCTTGCCCGGATTCGTCGACGCATGCGGAAAATCGTTTTGTTCCTGCATGTTCAGCGCATCCATGTCGGCGCGGAGCGCTATCGACTTGCCGTTGCCCAAGGCTCCGCCACCCTTCAGCGTGCCGACGACACCGGTGCCCCCAAGGCCGCGATGCACCTCGATGCCCCACTCCTCAAGCTTCGCCGCGACGATGCCGGAAGTCCGGAACTCTTCGAACGCCGTTTCGGGATGGGCGTGGAAGTCGCGCCGCCAAGCGGTCATCTCTTCCTGGAAATCAGCGATTCGGTTGATGATCGGCATGTATCGTCTCTGGTTTCGTGCAAGCTTGCCCGCAAGGACACAAGTGGGCCGGGGGAGGGCCGGGGACACGTTAGCAGAGAGATCGCGGTCAGGACAGACGCAGAGGTTCGGCTACCTCATGCAGGCGGGCATCGATCGCCTCGGATGTCGGCAGGCTTTCCTGGGCGCCCAGGGCCATGCAGGCGAGCGACGCACCGACGCTGGCGCGGTGAAGCGCCTCCGCCGGTTCGGCGCCGCCGTCCAGTGCGGCCGTGAGGATGCCGCAGAAGGCGTCGCCGGCGCCGGTGGTATCGACAGGGTTGATCTTGAGCGGAGCCGCCGTCCAGAGAGCCCCGTCCGACTCAGCCATTAGGGCGCCGGCGCTGCCCAGGGTCACGACGCAGGTGACGCCGCAGGTCCGCGCCAGATCGCGGGCGAGACCGGTGGCGGAACTGGCTGACAGGCCGAGGCGGTCGGCGATCTCCGCCGCTTCATGCTCGTTGACCACCAGCACGTCGATCAGCTTCAGGACTTCCGGCGGGACGTCGGCGGCGGGCGCCACGTTGAGCACGGTGCGGGAGCCAAGGTCGTGGGCGCGCCGGATCAGCGCCCAGTTCTGTTCCGCCGGCACTTCCATCTGCATCAGGACAGTGGTGCCCGGACCGAGCCTGGAATCCTCCACCCGGTCCGACGCGGCCGCCAGATTGGCGCCGCTGGCGACCGAGATGAAGTTCTCAGCATCGGCATCGACGCAGATCATGGCGCAGCCGGTCGGCTGCTCGACCAGATGGATGCCGGAGGTATCGACGCCGGCGCGCACGAGGTTCTCGACCAGACCCGAACCGAAGGCATCGGGGCCGACGCAGCCGGCCATGGCGACCGGCGCGCCGGCGCGGGCTGCGGCGACGGCCTGATTGTTGCCTTTCCCGCCCGGCTTCAGCGTATAGCCGGGGCACAGGACCGTCTCTCCAGGTTTCGGCAGAACCGGGACCGTCATCACGAGGTCCATGTTGAGTGAGCCGAAAACCAGAATCATGGCAGTCCCGTTCCCTGAAGAAAAACGGCGCCGCTCAGTGTGAGAACAGCACCGGTATGGTCATGTGGTGCATAATATGCCGCGTTACGCCGCCCAACACCAGTTCGCGAAGCCGCGACCTGCCATATGCGCCCATCACCAGCAGGTCGGCCGACACGTCCGTCGCGTAGTTCAGGATCATGTCGCCCGCATCCATGCCCCTGGCCGAGAAGTGATCGGCGGTCACCATGACGCCGTGGCGGGCCAGGTGGAGTGCGATGTCGGCTCCTGGTTCGTCTCCCAGCCCGTCGAAGCCGGGCTTCGGGTTGACGGCAAGGACGCTGACCTTTTGGGCAGCTTCCAGCAGCGGCAGGGCGTCGTTGACGGCGCGGGCGGCCTCCCGGCTGGCATTCCAGCCGATCACCACGCGTTCGCCGATGCTGGCCTGTCGACCCGCATAGGGAACCACCAGCACTGGCCGGCCGCAGTTGAACAGGACGTCCTCCGGATGGACCGGCGGCACCTCGCCGTCGCGGTCGGGGTCGACCTGGCCGACGACGACGAGGTCGGCATAGCGGCCGACGATGCCGGTCACTTCCGTCGGATTGCCGCGCAGGGCGCGCCATTCCGACCGGCCGCCGATACCGGCCAGTTCGACGGCCCGGCGGAACAGGGCGGCGGCTTCATCCGCATGCTCCTGGGCGGTGCGCCGCTGGATGGCGATGATGCCTTCGCCCAGTTCGCCCGCCACATAGCTGGGGAGGACAGGGGGAGAGGCGATGAACAGGCCCGTCAGGTGCGCGTCGTGCTTCTCGGCCAGCAGGATCGCGGCATTGACCCGCGCAGTGGACTGGGCGGTTTGGTCCACGACGACGACCAGGTTCTTGAGCGCCATGGTTTCTCTCCCTCTTTTTGCATCATCGCCGCCTTGGCAGGCAGGCAAAGGGCTCCCTGCCCTCCAAACCAGCATCCTCCCGTTGCCGGTCCCCAATCATTGATTAGGATCAAAAGGGTGTTCAGGAAGAAAGGCGTTCAGGACGAAAGGCCGTTCAGGAAGAAAGGCTGCGCGGCTTCGCGACGCTCAGCCGATCGGCCCAGGGCTCCAGTCCTTCCAGGATGCCGTCGTACAGCTCTACCCCGTTGCGGAGTTGGTCCGCGCGCCGTTTCAGGCCACCTTCTCCGGGCAGCCGGACGGGCGGCCCGCCGGGACGGGGCGGCGTGGCATGTGCGGCATCGGCCAACCAGGTCGTTTCCCGGATGAAACCGTCCCGGCCCCCGAAGGCGTCGGGATCGAACACCTGGAGGAAGACCGAGGCGCCCCAACCGGTCGCTCCGTCCGCGCGGCCATACCCGCCCAGCGCCGACGTCATCATCTCGACCATTAATCCCAAGGCATAGCCCTTGTGCCCGAGGTCGAGGCCGCCGAGCGGCAGGATCGCCCCGGGCGGTTCGGCGAAATACGCGGAAGCATCGGCAGTGGCGTTGCCGTGGCCGTCGATCAGCCAGGGATGGGGCAGGGGCTTGCCTTCGGCGTGGCTGCGGTTGGTCAGCCCGTTGGTGGTGGTGGACATGCTGACATCGAGCAGGACCGGCCCCTTGGATGTCGGCCAGCCGGCGGCCAGCGGGTTGGGCGTCATGATCCGGCCGATGCCGCCATGCGGCGTCACGCTGGCGCCCGCCGGATCGGAGCTTGCCAGGATGATCGCCAGTCCCCTGTCGATCGCCCGTTTCAGATAGGCGGCCAGACAAGCGATATGGTGGCTGCGCCGGATCACGACGGTAGCCGTGCCGTACTGCACGGCGCGCTGGCTCGCCAGATCGAGCGCCTGGACCACCAGCCAGGGGCCGGGCAGGCGCCGTCCGTCCCAGGTTATGGCAGGCCCGGTGTCGGCGATCGTTTCCGGGTCGCCGCCGGTCGTCATGGTGCCGGCATCGATTTCCTTCAGGTAGCCGGGGAGCAACTGGAGACCATGGGTGGTATGGCCGAACAGGTCGCCTTCCACCAGGATCTCGGCGACGGTCCTGGACCGGGTTGCCGGCAGGCCGGAAGCCTGAAGCAGGGCTTCGGCATACCCGACGAGCTTATCGGCGGCGAAGCGTGGCATCGTGTTTCCTCCATGCGCTCTGTCTGAATTTTCTGATGTTGACGCCGCCCATGGGGCAGCGGATCGTTTGCCATGGCAACAAAAATTCGCCATGGGAAAACCCATAGGGGAGGAGCAAGCAAGATGGAAAGTCCTTTCGAGATCGTCGACAGCCGGTTCCGCCGTTACGCGCTCGGCAATGTCTTCATCGAAAAACTGCATACGGGAATGCGCTGGGCGGAGGGGCCGGTCTGGTTCGGAGACGGCGGGCACCTGATCTGGAGCGACATACCGAACAACCGGATGATGCGCTGGGTGGAGGGAGGCGGCGTCAGCGTGTTCCGCTCGCCGTCGAACTTCACCAACGGCAACACCCGCGACCGCCAGGGCCGGCTGGTGAGCTGCGAACATGGCGCCAGGCGGGTTACGAGGACCGAGTACGACGGCTCCATCACCGTACTGGCCGACAGCCACAAGGGAAGACGGCTGAACTCGCCCAACGATGTCGTGGTGAAATCGGACGGCTCGATCTGGTTCACCGATCCGCCATACGGCATCCTGACCGACTACGAGGGCCACAAGTCCGAGATCGAGCAGGACGGCTGCCACGTCTACCGGATCGATCCGGAGTCCGGCCAAGTCGCGGTGGCCGCCGGCGACTTCGACAAGCCGAACGGCATCGCCTTCTCACCGGATGAACGGATGCTCTACGTCGCCGATACGGGAGCTTCGCATCGTGACGACGGACCGCACCATATCCGCGCCTTCACCGTTTCCGAATCGGGGATCCTGTCGGGCGGCGAAGTCTTCGCCACGATCGAGCCCGGGCTGGCGGACGGGTTCCGCCTGGACACCGACGGGAACATCTGGACCAGCGCCGGCGACGGTGTCCATTGTTTCTCGCCCAACGGCGACCTGTTGGGAAAAGTCAGGGTTCCGGAGGTAGTTTCCAACCTCGCCTTCGGTGGACCGAAACGGAACCGGCTGTTCATCACCGCCACGACGTCGCTCTACAGTGTTTATGTCGGCGCCGTCGGGGCGGGGCGGTTCTGACCGGACGGGTCGACGGCTACGACGCCGAGGTTGAAGAAGCCTCGGCGTCACGCTCCGCATCCGGCGGGGTGTTGCTGTTGTCGTGGCGCAAAGTGGAACTGTCGAATGGCTGGAGCCCCAGATCGGCCATGACCTGCTCAAGACTGCGCGGTGGTGTCAGTAGATAGCTGCTGATAGGCATTGAAACTCGCTCCGTTCCGATGGAGACAAATTAGCGTGATCGAGTAAAAGACAGATTAATGACAGAGATTTAATTGCCGTTAAGCATGACTGACAGCCGAATGTTGCCATTTACAGGTCAAGTAACTTCGCTGCCGAAAGAGTCCGCTCGTCGCTAAAGAGGTTACTCCTACTACTTTTGACTTTATAGTGGATGGCTTCGCCATGTGGAAAATTCTGACTTTGGTTCTCGCCACCGCCGCCCTGGTGGTATTTCATACGCCTCTCATGGCGTTGGCCTTCTTCGGCGTCGTTGTCGGCTTGTTCGTTACAACCGTCTTCGCCTCAACCTCAAGTTCCGGGGGGCGTGAGTTGTAGGGCGACGGCAAAGCGGCCAGCCCGGTCCCCTCTGCGAGACCGGGCCGCCCGTCGCGGTCATTCGGCCGCGTGGTGCGTCATTTCAAGCGGGCGCTTCTTCGGCGGCGTCTGAGGCGGCGCCACCGAAGCGCGCAGCAGAAGGGAACAGCCGAACATGATCAGGCCGATTACAAAGACCACTAACGAAGCGAGCGCGGCAAAGGCCGACCTTGTCTCGTCGAGCCAAAGCGTGACCCCTGCGACGATAAAGCACGCATAGCTCCCCAACCCGATCAGGCCGGCCAGCGGACCGATGTTGAACGGAACGTTACTCAACCGCTTCTTTAAGTCCTGAGCCCAGGTGCTCGCCGTTGCATAAATCATGACTGTGCCTGACCTGTTCCTTGTTTTGATTCGGAATTGCCAAGAATAAGCGCGGTTTGCGGTTCCCGCGTCAAGCCGTTTGGTTGGCTCCGGCATAGGCCGAAAATAAGGCGGAAAGGAGATGCTCAACTGCGCGCCATTTAACCGCTTGTTGACCATCAAGCCCCAAAATTGTCTCCATGCGGCGGAGGATCCGCGTTACGGGTACTGGAGATGACGGTGTCGGGCAGTTTTGAAATCCGCCCTCGCGGGGGCGATCTTGAAGGTGGAGTTTCCTCCTCGCGCCGCACGGCGGATCATCACCGCGGCGGTGACGACGCCCTGTTCGACGAGTTCAACAATACCCTGGCACGCCTGGAAGGCGCCGGCCGCGACCGTGGAAGCACCAGCGGCCTGATCACCCAGATCGAGCAGCTGGCCTCCGTGGTCGAGCGGCAGGCACAGGAACTGCGCGTCGCCCGCGGGGCCGCCGCCAAGCTGGAAGGCGAGAACGAACGGATGCGGCAGATGCTGCACGCCCTGATCGCCGCCATCGACGCGGGGGAGACAAGGCTGTTCGGAACGGTGGAGCGCGCGGAGCGGCGTCTGCGGGAACTCATCGATACCGGCACCGCCTTGCCCGAACCGTCCCATCAGGTCCAGGCGCCGCGTCCGCGGGCCGCCCGTCCCATCCGCGAACCGGAACCCGGCCGGCCAGCCAAGCCGTCCATCCGGGTCATCGAATAGCCGAGTAAATCGCCGTGCGGGTGCCGGGCCTTTCAAGCCCGGCGATTCCGCGCAGCCGTCATTCCTATTCCAGTCCGACCTTTTTCCTGACGTCGTAGCTGCGGTCCTTGGCCCAGCGCTCCAGGAAGGATGCCAGTTCGCTGTCTGGAGGATCGGGCAGAACGACTTTCAGCTTCACGTACTGATCGCCGGCTATCCCGCTTTTAGCGTCGGGAATTCCCTTGCCCTTGAGCCGCAGGGTGCCGCCCGTGTTGGAGCCGCGCGGCACCTTGACCGCGACCTGACCGCCCAGCGTCGGCACCTTGATCGTGGCGCCCAGCACCGCTTCGGGAAGGCTGATCGGCAGCTCGAGGTGAATGTCCGATTCCTTGCGGACGAAGAACGGGTGCTGCTCGACATGGACCTCGACGATCGCGTCGCCGGCCGGTGCCCCGCCCATGCCGGCGATGCCTTGGCCCTTCAGCCGGAGCTTCTGCTGGTCTTCGGTCCCCGGCGGGATAGCCACGTCGATGCTCTTGCCGGTCGAAAGATTGATTCGGCGCTTGGTGCCGAGTGCAGCTTCGGTGAACGGGACGGTGACCGAATAGGCGATGTCGGTGCCGCGTTGCTTGAAACCGGCGCCGGCACCGGCTCCGCCGCGACGGCGGCCGGCGCCGAACAGGTCGGAGAAAAGATCCTCCGCGTCGAAACCGCCGAAGTCTCCGGCGCCCGCCCCGGCGCTGCGTCCACCGCCCGAATATGCCCGGTGAAGCGGACGTTCGTTGCCGTTGGCGTCTATCTCGCCACGGTCGAACCGCCCGCGCTTTTCCGTATCGGACAGCAGGTTGTAGGCGCCCGAAACGTCCTTGAACCGTTGTTCGATGTCGGGGCGGCCCGGATTGAGGTCCGGATGATACTGCTTTGCGAGCTTCCGGTAAGCCTGTTTGATTTCTTCGGCTGAGGCCGACCTGGTCAATCCCAGAACCTGATAAGGGTCGCGCATGACGGCCACGAGATAAAGTATCCTGTCAAAAAGATCCGGCACTACGGCGACCACCCGCCATCCGGAACGGTGGCGGGCGTCTTGACAGGTCCGACTATCCCGATCGATCGCCGCAGCTTACTGCACGATCTTCCAGGAACCGTCGGGCTGCTGGCAAGCTTGGCCGAAAGCCTGTTGGGTTCTGCCCCCGACAGTAACCGTTTGCTGGTATTCCCGGCAATAAGCGTTTGTGTTCGACTGGCGGCCCTCACGGATTGGCACGATCACGCCGGAGTTGCCGCTCTCGGGATTGTTCCAGACGATCTTCTGTCCGATCGGAGCCGCATAAGCCTGCTGAACCGCGCGCCCGGCGTAAGCCTGGTCGGCGCGATCGAGGGAGGAGCCGATCTCGCTGCCGAGCAGGGCGCCGAGGATCGTGCCGGCGCCGACCGCGACCAGCTTGCCGGTGCCGCCGCCGATCTGCGAACCGAGCAGGCCGCCGGCGGCAGCACCGCCCAAAGTGCCGAATCCCTGCTTCGGACCGATCCCGTCCGTCGTGCATCCGGCGACGAGCGTCAAGGCGAGGAGCGCCGGAGCGAATTTCTTGACCATCTTGCTGCAAAGCCTCGTTAATTCATGCCAGAGTGCGACGGTTCACCCAGGCGCTGCCAATTCGGACACTGGACCGGCATCCCCCGCCGAGGATACCTGCCATCTGAATCGGCCGACCGGTCTGTCCGCCGACGCATGGAAATCCGTATCGTCTCTAATAATGTATATTCCGTTTCACTCCAGCGTATGACGGGGATCACAGATGATTGAGTTTAATGCAAACGATCCCTTCGGGCTGTTCCGCCAATGGATGGCCGATGCGGAAAAGTCGGAACCTGAAGATCCCAACGCGATGGCGCTGGCGACTGCCGACGCCTCGGGCGTGCCGTCAGTCCGCATGGTGCTTCTGAAGGGGATCGACGACAGGGGGTTCGTCTTCTATACGAACCTGGAAAGCCGAAAGGGCGTCCAGCTTGCTGAAAATCCCAACGCGGCCCTGTGCTTCCACTGGAAATCGCTCAAGCGGCAGATCCGCGTCGAAGGTCCGGTCGAGGCGGTGAGCGAGGCGGAAGCGGACGAGTATTATCATAGCCGTCCGCGCGGCAGCCAGATCGGCGCCTGGGCATCGCGCCAGTCCAGGCCGCTGGAAGGACGCTGGGAGCTGGAAAAGCGAGTGGCGGAGTTCACCGCAAAGCATGCGATCGGCACGATCCCCCGGCCACCGCACTGGTCGGGCTTCCGTGTACTTCCCAGCCGGATAGAGTTCTGGCACGACCGCCCTTTCCGGCTTCACGACCGCGTGGTTTTCCATCGTGCAGGAGGAGGGGCCGGGGAAAATGCTGCGGGAGATAAAGGATGGACAACGGAGCGGCTGTTCCCCTAATAGCGCCGTATGGTGCAAGGGAACGACAAGATGGCCGATTTGAAACGGGACCGGGCAGAGCCTGTAGATCATGACGGCGCCTTGCGCCGCCGCGCCACCTATGCCAGCGTCGCCGTCGCGGCGACGCTGATCGTCGCCAAGCTGACGGCCTACCTGTTCACCGAGTCGGTCAGCATACTGTCTTCCCTGATCGACAGTTCATCGGACCTGCTGGCGTCGCTGGTGACGCTGCTCGGCGTGCGGGTCGCCTTGCGGCCGCCGGACCGGTCCCATCGCTACGGGCATGGCAAGGCGGAGTCGCTGGCGGCGCTCGCCCAGGCTGCCTTCGTCACCGGATCGGCCGTTTTCCTCAGCTATGAGGCGATCAACCGGCTGATCAATCCGCAGCAGATCCAGGAAGGTCTTGCCGGCATCGCCGTCATGATCCTCTCCATCTTCCTGACCGTCGGCCTCGTGGCATACCAGCGCCATGTGATCCGACGGACGGGATCGATGGCGATCGGCGCCGACAGCCTGCACTACAGCGGCGACCTGTTCATGAACCTCGCGGTGATCGCGGCGCTCGTGATCACCAATGCCACCGGCGTCGGGTCGGTGGACCCCATCTTCGCGCTCGGCATCGCCGCCTTCCTGGTGTTCGGCGCGACCCGGATCGCCAAGGGGTCGCTCGATACCCTGATGGACCGCGAACTGCCGCATGCCGACCGGAAACGCATCCGGGACATCGTCATGGCCCATCCCGCCACGCGTGACATGCACGACCTTCGCACTCGCAATGCCGGCAGCATCGTCTTCATCGAACTGCATCTGGAACTCGACAGCCACCTGACGCTTGCCGCCGCCCACGACATCACCGATGCGGTGGAAGCCCAGCTGATGGAGGCTTTTCCACAGGCCGAAGTGCTGGTCCACCAGGAACCCTACGGCCTCAGCGACGAGCGGCTCGACACCCGGATCGCCGAAGCCGGCCGGCTTCGGCGTGGTTTGTGAAATCTTAACCTCGATCCCCCGATCATCTGACCTGAATATGGATCAGGCGACGTTCGGGGTCGGTCGTGATACGGAAATTGGCTGCGCTGTTGATGACCGTGCTGGCGTTGACCGCCTGCCAGGATGAGGTGCCGTCCGAGGACGCCATAGCAAGCCTGCTTGAAGTTTCGACGAACCAGGAACTGGCGCTCGTCAGGATCGGACAGGCGGCGGGACCGAACGCCGGCATGATCCCCGACGCCGTGCGGATCGTCAATTTGAAGAAGCTGGGTGCCGTCACCGACAGCAAGGGGATCTACGTAGCCTCGATCCAGTTCGACGTGATGGTCGAACACAAGGGTGCCCTGACGCTCAACCAGCGCGGCGCCAAAGCAAGGCTCAAGTTGAGCCGCGCCGAGAATGGATGGCAAGTAGTCGAGAAGCAGTAGCCGATTAAGTTCCGCATTGCGGCATGGTGTCGCTGAAAAACTTAACTATCCGGCAGTTTTCTTATACCTTTCAATAATAAATACCTATCCAAAGGAGTAATATTTCAGTTTCTAATGAACTCCATCGTATCGAAGCGGAATACAATGGCGGGATTTTCATTAGATTTGTTATTGTTATGTGTGGCTAACTAGCAGATTTGGCAACGTTTTATTTAACGGAGACCGCTGTTAAGAGAGTGCCTCGAACAGGTCGCCTCGACCAACTTCGGAGCTCTCGATGGGTGTTTTCTCTGCAAGCGCGGGGAGCCAGCTTCTCGGTTTCTTCACCGGCCGCAGGCCGAACCGTGCCGCCTCGCCCAGGCCGGCGCGGGAAGAAAGCGACGCGTGTGCGGAGCGGACGATTGGCCCTTCGATCCCCGAGGACGGCTTCCGGGCGGTGTCGGAATTCGACGGCAAGATGCTGGAGGCGATGTTCACCGAAGCCGGGGGAGGTGGCGGTGCCGGTGCCGGTGGCGGCGGCGATGGCGGTCTGGAAATGGAGGACAACGCCAAGCGCCCCGGTGGGGAAGGTTCCCGCAACTGGGGAACCGATTACGGAGCCGCCGCTTCGGCTGTCGCCGCCCTGGATGTGCGAACCCTGACCACCCGAGCCGCGGCGGCAGTCGCAGTGGCGTCCGGCGACCTCGGCGCCGACGGCCTGTTCGATCAGGACAATGCCGACGGCTGGACGGAACTTCTGCAAAACGCGGGCGCTCCGCGCGAAAGCTTCGGTTTCGATGCCGGGTTTGCCGACGATGCCGAAGACGGCCGGATGACCGATCCCGAAAGTGGCGAAGGTTTCCCCAATCTGCGCGGTCGCGGGCACCTGCCCGATCTCAGCGAGGCGATCGGGGCGAGCGACGGCCTGAGGCAGCGGGTGGCCGATTTCATGTCTTCGGGCCAGGGTGGAGCGGACGCCGGCTTCCTGGTCACAGTGGAACGTGAGGTAACGGGAATCCTTTACGGCTGGGCTGGGATCGACGGAGTCGAAGGCGGCGCAGCCGACAGGGCACAGGCCAGCTTTCTGGACAGCTATTTCGGCAATGCTTCCGGCGTCGGGATCGCGAACGTCCTGCCGCCGGAAGAGATCTCCGGCCTGTTCGACGAGGTCCGCGATGCGGCGATGCTGAAACTGGCCGGGCAGGGGCCGGTAGCAGGCCTGTTCCGTGACTTGTCCTATGATGCGGACGCAGACCGCCTGACCGGCAGTGCAGCCATGGACCGGAACACGCTGACCGCAGCCGGCAGCAGCGCCGCCACCCTGGGGCCGGATGGCGAGGCCGGAGTCTGGCGGGCCTTGGCGGAGTTGACCCACAGCTTCGAAGCGGTGCTCGGATCATCCGGCGCATTGACGACGCTGTTCACGGACATCTGCGGCCGAGGGGCGGAACTGGCCGGCCGGGTAGGCGAAGGCATGCGCGTTTTCGGCATCGCCCCCGGCGGCCTGAAGGTCAAGTTGCCTGGGAGCGAAGACGCTGGCGAGGAGAGCGGGAGTACCGACGACGACGGCAGCGGGAGCGAAATGGAATCGACCGGCGCGGGAGAGGCCGACTCGGCACCGGACGGCCATGCCTCGGTCTTGAACCGGGATGCCTGCGACCCAAGCCAGGACTGGTCTGTCCTGCCAGGCGGTTCGGGCACTTCACAGGGATTCGGCGGCCTGTTCGGAGATTACCCGGCCGACCGCTCCCAGTCGTGGGCTGCCACAAGCGACGGCTTCCAGTGGCAGTCCGCCGCCTTGTTCCAGATCCCGTCGATCGCAGGGTTTTCCATCTTCGACAGCTTCGGCCAGCCGGAATTCCAGGCTGTATGAAGGTAGCGTGTTTTCAACCATTGATACAGGAATCGAGATCGAATCCGATCGATCGATAGAGTGATCGTTTAAGTCATTCGCTAATTAAGGTTCATTTAATAAACAAATGTGAGCATTTTGAAACGGAGGAATCAGAACTCCTGAACAATTAAAAATGGATCTGCCAGCCTATGGACACCATGCTGAGCGGTAAGTCGTTCCTCATCGGCGCGGTAGCGCAGGAAGCGGGAACGCTGGGGATCGAAATCGCCGACGTCGCGGGCAGCGTCGAGGATGTCAGTTCGCGCATGGCGAAGAAGACAGAGATCTTCGCCGGGCTGAGTGGCGCCGCCCACAGCGTGACGAGCAGCAGCAGCCATATCGTCACAGCCGCGAAGGCGGCGCGCTCGGTCGCCCATGGAGCGCTGACCGAAGTGGAGCAGTCGCGCGGCCGTCTCAAGACCTCGCTGACCGACATCGGCGCCCTGGTCGAAGGTGTCACCGGCATGGAAAGTCAGCTTGCCGGCCTGCGTGAAGCGCTGATCCGGATTGGCAAGGTCGCCCAGGAGATCAACGCGATCGCCAAGCAAACCAACCTGCTGGCATTGAACGCGACGATCGAGGCGGCACGGGCGGGCGAGGCTGGACGCGGATCCGCCGTGGTCGCCGGCGAGGTGAAGGCTCTGGCCAGCAAGACGGGCGAGGCCACCGCCGAGATCGACACGACCTTGCGGTTTCTCAACGAACAGGCACGCCTGCTGATTGCCGAGAGTGGCGAGAGCATGGTCAAGGCGAAGGCCGTCGGAGCAGGCACCCAGGCGCTGGGGTCCATGATCGACATGGTCGGCACCGCGATGGTCGAGGTCGACCGGGAAACCGGACGGATCGACGATGCCGCCATGGTGATCGGCGAGACGTCGCGGTCGTTCGAAGCCCGCATCGCCGACGTGACGGGCGACGTTCAGCTCTCCAGCAGCGACCTGAACTCCGCGCGCGACAGAGTCAACAAGCTGCTTGGGGTCAGCGAAAGGCTGATCGGGATCATCGCCGAACTCGATGTCGAGACGATCGATACTCCCTTCATCCGGCATGCGCAGAACGCCGCCAGCCGCATCTCGGCTCTCTTCGAGGATGCGATCCGCTCCGGGAGGCTGACCGAGGACGCGCTGTTCGACGAAGCCTACCAGCCCATCCCCGGCACCGATCCACAGCAGCTGCGATCGCGCTTCACCGATTTCACGGACGCGATGCTGCCACCGATACAGGAGGCCCTGCTGGAGTCCGACAAGCGGATGGTGTTCTGCGTGACGGTGGACCGGAACGGCTATCTGCCGACCCATAACAGGAAGTTTTCCAAGCCTCATGGCGCCGATGTCGCCTGGAACACGGCAAACGGGCGTAATCGGCGGATCTTCGACGACCGCGTCGGTCTGGCCGCCGGCCGCAATACGCGGCCATTCCTTTTGCAGACCTACCGCCGGGACATGGGGGGTGGACAGTACTGCCTGATGAAGGATGTTTCGGCGCCGATTACCGTCGGGGGCCGTCATTGGGGCGGCCTGAGGCTTGGCTATACGGCGTCGACTTCCTGATTCGCGGCGGATACGTCGTCAAACCAGGGGAATTATTGGCAACAAACGCGAACGAAATCCTGTTACCTTGGCAATGTGTCCTATAAAGCAGGGGTGAGGCTGCGAGTTTGCAGGAATATTCACTGATTTCTTGCAAATGACGGCCCTGTCCTTGCGAACTTGCATGGACGCCATCATGGTGCCGCCGGTTTTCGCACTACGGGGTTCGGCCGATGCAACAGATTAGATTATCGCTCTACCGCTGGCTGAAGTCCGTTATGGATGAGCGCGACTGGACGGCTTCCGCATGGGCCAGGCGCGCCGACGTCACGGCGACCAACCTGACGCGCTTTCTGAAGGACCCGGGCAACGCCAGCATGCCGAGCGCCGAAACGATCGGAAAACTGGCTTTCGCCGCCGGATCGGAACCGCGCTTCCTGTCGACCAATACGCAGCTTTCGCCCTCCTGCCGCGTGCCCGTACTCAGCCATGACCAGATCCTGAGGGTGATGGCCCTGTCGCGTGCAGCCGCACAGGACTATGTCAGCGCCGCGCTGAATGGCGGTGGACCAAGCGTCCTGCTGGACCATCCGACATCGCCCCGTGCCTTCGCTCTCCAGATCAACTCGCTGCACATGAATGCCGGCGGCTTGCTGCCGCGCGACCAGATCGTGATCGAGCCGGTTGATCAAGTGCCGCCCCGCAAGGGCGACATGGTGATCACGGTCGATGGAAACTCGATCTGCGCCTATCGCTACTACCATCCTCAACTGGTACCCATCAGCACCGATCCCGACTGCTGCCCCATGGTCGCCGAAGGCGCCGAGGTCGTCGGCGTCGCCATCCTCGTCGTCCGGCCGCTGCGCGCCGAGGCGGTCGTCTGATACTGGCATGAGGCGATAACCACCGGTTTTCCAGCCTGCGGCGACTCGGAAACTTGCCCGAGTCGGTTTCTCGATCTCGTTCCCATTTTGTTCTTGGTTAATTGCGATTTCGCAGTTAACATTGGGGAAACTATGCCCATATAGGGATGACGCTGATGCGAAGGTGCAGCGGCTCAGGGATCGACAGATGGCATTGTCCGAAGACCAGAAAGAGTTCCGGGCCGGGCGCATAGGGTCCAGCGACGCAGTCCGCATCATGGGCGGCGACTGGACGGCTCTATGGCTTGAGAAGACCGGCAAGGCGGCACCGCCTCGGCTGGACTTCGTTCCGGCAGTACAGATCGGCATTGCGACCGAACATCTCCACCCCCGCTTCTATACTTTTCGTACAGGAATAGGTGCCTATCCCGCCGATCACCGTACCTATGTGCATCCCAGGTTCGACCACATCGTCGCCAACCTGGACTTCATGACCTGGGAAACGCCTCCGCGCGACCCGATGGAGCCGCCCGACACCATTCTTGAGGCCAAGTTCCATTCCGGCTTCAAGACCGACGAGGATCTGGCGACCAAATATTACTGGCAGCTTCAGCACCAGATGATGGTGTCCGGCTACGCGCACTGCATCCTGTCCGTCCTGCGCCCCACCGGTTATTCCTGCTTGACGGTCGAGCGTAACGACTCGGACGCCGGGCTGTTGCTTGAAACGATCCAGGCGTTCTGGTGGCATATCGAGAACGATATCGAACCCGGTGACCCGTTGCCGGTGGAAGCGCCCGATATCGAGGAAATGACCGTTCTCGACATGTCCATGCATAACCGCTTCGTCACAGTCGGCGGCGTGCTGAGCGACAACCACGACCGGGTACAGGCGTACCGGGCGGCCGAGGCCGAGTTGAAGGCGATGATGCCGGCGGGTGCCCGCATTGCCTTCGTGCCGCCGTCCGACCCGGCGGCTCGCGGAATCGTCCTCAGCCGGTCGCGGGACGGCAAGCTGTCGCTGCGGCTCGGCGACCTGCCGCGCAAGTACCGGAACCGCTCGGAAACCTGGCTGCCTGAACCGGCTTCGGAGCCAGCTTACGACCTGCTGAACGACTGAGCTTTCTGACCTGATCGAGCCTTGGAGAACCGCAGCATGCCACGCTTTGCAAAGCCGGCCGAAGGGCCGGAAACCGAACACGCCCCGGCCGGCGGCCAAGTGCCCATGCGCGACGACGCCATGCGTGACAACCCCGTCCGCGATAACATGGAGTTCTGGAACGCGCTGAAGCGGACCGACCCCAAGGCGACCAAGCCGTTCCAGCGGGCCGGCGGCTTCCGCGGCACCCAGATCGATCCGGCTTGGCGTCTCCAGATGATGACCGAAGTGTTCGGTCCGGTCGGCAAGGGATGGGGCTACGAACAGCTGGAGTGGACGATCGCCGAGCGCATGGTCTTCATCTGCTGCCGCGTCTGGTACGTCGATCCGCAGAGCGGCGAGAAGCATTTCACCGGGCCGCAATGGGGCGGCACCGAGATGGTCCGCCGCAACCGCGACGGTACCGAGCGTCCCGACGACGAATGCTTCAAGATGTCGATGACCGACGCCATCGGCAAATGCATGCTCCAGGTCGGCTTGGCCGCCGACATCTATTTGGGCCAGTTCGACGACAGCAAGTACCGCGAGGAATCGGAAGTCTTCTACACGGTCAAGAGCAACCCGGACCTTCAGCCCCCGGCGGTCGAGAAGTTCGAGGCCGACCTGAAGGAGAAGCTGGACGCCATAGCCGATCTGGACGCGCTGGACGACTTGTGGCGCAGCGGCATCAACGCCCGGATCCGGGAAATCGGCTCGGTCGACAAGGCGGCGCAGAACCGCATGATTTCCGCTTTTTCGCAGAAGAAGAACGAGATCCTGAAACGCCACGAGAACGACCAGCAGGCGGCCTGACGCCGCCTGCCGCCGGTCAGGAGAATTCCCGATGTATCAGCGCTTCATAGCCGTCGGCCGCCTTGGCCGCGATCCGGAAATCAGCATCACGGCCGGCGGCAGCCGCATGGCGAGCTTCAGTCTTGCGACCAGCGAAGTCGCCAAGGGCGAGGAACGCGCGGAGTGGCACCGTGTCGTCGTCTGGGACGAGCGGTTGGTCGACGTGATCGAACGCCGTGCCCGCAAGGGTACCCTGGTAGCGCTGGAAGGTCAGATCCGGACCCGCCGCTGGAGCGGCAGGGACGGCAAGGACAACCACTCGACCGAGGTCGTGCTGGACCGTTTCACCAGCCGTTTCCAGGTCCTGTCGGGCGCCCGCCCGCATGAGGAACCCGTGGACGGCGTCGAGACCAACCAGCCGGTATTCGACAAGAGATTCGCCTTCGATGAACTGCCGTTTTGATGGGTGCGATATCGCATTTTTCGGCGGAGTCACCATCTTGATATCATTGCATAAATGCAGCTCCGCGCCCGGAGGAAGCCTCACTGGAGGACCCCTCGCATGACCATGACCGACAACGCCGACATCGGCGAAATCTACCGCTCCCCCAGTGGTCTGCTGACGCGCACCGCCTGGGAAGACGAACTGGAAAGCTCCTTCGACCAGATGCCGCGCTGGTATCGGTCTGCCGCTGAACGTGACCGCCGGTTCGCCCGCTGGGTTCACGCCGAAGCGAAAGGGCTTGCCTGCCACCTGGACCGTCTGGTCCGGCCCGATACCAAGCCGGCGCTCGCCCGCCATCTGCGTGCCGTCAGTCAAGCGCTCTGGGACGACGCCGACTGGGCGCGCCACCGCATCGACGGCAGCATGGACGAGGCCGCATGATGAGAAAGACATCCGAGATGACGCTGGAACAGCTTCAGAAGCGCCTGCGCGAGGCGCATGCCCGCATCGGCTTCGAAGGCCGCTTCGCTTTCACTATCGATCAATCCGCGGCGCTGAGTGCCGGCAACGGACACGGCGGTTGCTACGTCACCCATTGGTTTCGCCCGACGCCCTATGCCTTCGAGGACTGCAAGGCGGTAGGCGCCGGTTCCGTCGCCGACTGCATCGCGGCACTCGACCGCTATGTCGCCTCGTTCCCAAAGGCCATGACCAACGAGGAAGTCGGCATGACCCTGGGAGTCGTTCCCCGGCACGAGGAACGTTACGAGGTCGCCGCCGAATGAGGATTGGCCTCTTCCGCCTTGGAAGAGGGTAGGTCGATCGTGAGCCTGCTGCTTCGAAGTCTACGGCCGCCAAGACGTGCCGGCTACAGACCTTCGTAGCGCGAGGCATACTTGCCGACATAACCCTTCATGCAGGCGCGGTGGAACCGTTGCGACTGCGTTTCCCAGTCGTCACCGGGCCTGACCCAGCTAACATAGGTGGTGCCGGTCCTGTGATCGGTCCGTAGATATCGTCCGATGCCCTTGTCGCCCGTGACCCACTGGCCCGGCTGTAGCCGCAGGGCTCCTTCCGACATCAGCATGGATATCTGCGACGTGAGCTGGATGGTTGGAAGATACCGCATGATCGTTTCTCCGCAGCGAGGTCCGAAACCCCGGAACAGACATGCCGCAGGCCGGCGCGAGCCGCACATCCGATAGGACGGCGGCGGGGCTTTGGAGCCTTGAAGGCAGCATTACGGGGACAGGTTATATGTGGTGTTTTTGGCACATCTTTCAAGACGTTCCATTGTTCTTGGTTGGAACAAATCATGAACGTATAATCTATTTCTGGACCTTCCATGGTCCTCATTGCGCTCAATCCTGGAAAAGATGATGGCAACGACGAAAAACCGCCCTTCCGACACTGTGTCGATGCGTGTCGAGCACGCCCTCAATCTTACCCGCGGCCGGCTGAAGCTGTGGCTGGTCTTCGAAGACGATGCCGCCGTGGCGGAAGCGCGCATCCTGATCCAGCAAAAGAAGGCTCGGCATCTGCTGGCGCTTTCCCGCAACGACCTCGAGCGCCGTCACGAGAAGGCGGTGCGTGAGATCATGGAGCGCTATGCCGGCATCACTCAGCCCGCCGCCGCTCCGCCGGAGCCGGCAGCCGCCGTATTACCACAAGTCAAGCTTCCGCAAGCCAAGTTGCCGGAAGTAAAGCCCGTTCCTCGCCGCCGTGCCAAATCCCGGCAACATGCCGAAGCTCTTTCCGGTTAGGATGCAATGACAGCGGTGGCAACAGCAGCGGTTCAGCCGAGGGTGGGACCAGGGACCAAATCGACTGCGCCCGCAGCGCCCGACCGGGAAGTACTGGCGGGTCTGGTCGAACGGGTGACCTTTCACAATGCGGAGAACGGGTTCTGTGTCCTCCGCATCAAGGCGCGTGGCCATCGCGACCTGATCACCGTCGTCGGCCACGCCGCGTCGATCTCGGCGGGGGAGTTCGTCCAGGCGACGGGCTCTTGGAACAACGACCGCACCCACGGCCTCCAGTTCAAGGCCGGCTTCCTGCGCACGACGATGCCGACCACGGCGGAGGGCATCGAGAAGTATCTCGGCTCCGGCATGATCCGGGGGATCGGCCCGGTTTATGCCAAGAAGCTGGTCAAGGCCTTCGGCACGGATGTCTTCGACGTGATCGAGCGGGAGGCGGACCGGCTGCGCGAGGTCCCGGGCATTGGCCCCGTCCGCGTCAAGCGGATCATCTCCGGTTGGGCGGACCAGAAGGTGATCCGGGAAATCATGCTGTTCCTGCACTCCCACGGCGTCGGCACGTCGCGCTCCGTCCGCATCTTCAAGACCTACGGCGCCGATGCGATCCAGCTCATCTCCGAGAACCCCTACCGGCTGGCGCGCGACATCCGGGGCATCGGCTTCATCACCGCCGATGCCGTCGCTGCCCGCCTCGGTATCGAGAAGACCGCGATGGTGCGGGCACGCGCCGGTATCGCCTATGCCCTGGCCGAAGCGATGGACGAGGGGCACTGCGGCTTTCCGCGCGACGAGTTGGTGACCTTGGCCGAAAAGCTTCTGGAAATTCCCCAGGCGCTGATCGAGGACGCGATAGCGCTCGAACTGGCCGACGGGACCGTGGTCGCCGACCGGCTGGATGGGCGCGACGCGGTCTTCCTGAGCGGTCTCTACCGGTCCGAACAGAACATCGCCATGCGCCTGCTCGATCTGGCGGCGGGAACTCCGCCCTGGGGCGGCATCGATGCCGACGCCGCTATCCCGTGGGTCGAGGGCCGTACCGGCCTGACCCTGGCGGAAAGCCAGCGCACCGCCGTCCGGCTGGCGGTCTCGTCCAAGCTCCTGGTGATCACCGGCGGTCCGGGTGTGGGCAAGACGACGCTGGTCAATTCCATCCTGAAGATACTGGCGGTCAAGGGCCTGAAGTTGGCGCTGGCGGCTCCGACCGGTCGGGCCGCCAAGCGCCTGACCGAAAGCACTGGCCTGGAAGCCAGGACGATCCACCGCCTGCTCGAGGTCGATCCCGCCCATGGCGGCTTCAAGCGGAACGAGATGCAGCCGCTGGAATGCGACCTGCTGGTGATTGACGAGACGTCGATGGTCGACGTGCCCCTGATGAATGCTCTGCTCCGCGCCGTGCCCAGCCAGTCGGCGGTCCTGCTGGTCGGCGACGTCGATCAGCTGCCATCCGTGGGTCCCGGACAGGTGCTTGCCGACGTCATCAATTCCGGGGCGCTGCCGGTGGTGCGGTTGACGGAGGTGTTCAGGCAGGCAGCGGAGAGCCGGATCATCGTCAATGCTCACCGCGTCAACCAGGGCCTGATGCCGGAACCGCCACCGGCCGGCGATGGCCTGACCGATTTCTACTTCGTCGATGCCGCCGATCCCGAGGATGGCGTGCGGAAGCTGATCCACATGGTCCGCGACCGCATCCCCCGCCGGTTCGGCCTTGACCCGGTGCGCGATATCCAGATCCTGTGCCCGATGAACCGGGGCGGTATGGGCGCCCGCTCGCTCAACATCGAACTCCAGAAAGTCCTCAACCCGCCGCGCGATCCCCGGATCGAGCGATTCGGCTGGACGTTCTGCGAGGGCGACAAGGTCATGCAGATCGAGAACGACTACGACAAGGAAGTCTACAACGGCGACCTCGGCGTGGTCAGCAAGATCGACGCCGAGGACAATTCGCTGCTGATCGAGTTCGACGGGCGCGAAGTCGCCTACGACGCGGGCGAACTGGATCAGGTCGTGCTGGCCTATGCCACCACGATCCACAAGTCGCAGGGATCGGAATATCCCGCCGTCGTCCTGCCGCTGACGATGCAGCATTATACGATGCTTCAGCGCAACCTCGTCTATACCGGGATCACGCGCGGCAAGCGCCTCGTCGTCATCGTGGGACAGCGCAAGGCCATGGCGATGGCCGTCAAGGGGAACCAGAGCAGGCGGCGCTGGTCGAAGCTGGGGGACTGGCTGACTTCAGCTAATCATTGACAATGACCCGGCGGCTTGCTTCCAATCCGCCCGGCTGTGAAACGTACCTCAAAATCCAGGGTTGGCCGGTTGAAGAAGCGCCGCGAGACCAACCAGCTAGACCTCTTCGCGCAAAGGCAGGGGACGATTCCGCCTGTCGAGCCGTCGTCCGTGGCGTCGTCCGGACCGTCACCCGAGCCCTCGGCCGCGGAAGGCGTTCCCCTGCGCCCGATCGGCGAGTGGCCGACCGACCACTTGCTGGACGCTCTCAACCTCCACCTCTACGCCGAACCGCCGGACGACCCGCCGCTGGTCGCCTCCATCGTCGAACTGGGGGAGCGCGGCGAACCGCGTGCCGTACCGCTCCTGATCCGCACGTGCCGGCGCTTCGCCGGGTTCGACGCTCGACAGCCGGCGGCGGAGGTCGCGGCGGCGTTGGACGCGCTGGCGAAGATCGGCCCAGCGTCGGCAGCGGTGCCCCTGATCGACCTGATCCGACGGGGGCTGTTCAGCCCGGCTTCCACCGTGGCGGCTCTGGACTGCTTCGGCAAACTGCGCTGCCGCCAGGGCGCCGACCTGATACCGGCAGGTCTCGGCCATGAAGCGCCGATCGTGCGGCAGGCGGCCTGCGCCCTGGCGGCTTCGCTCCATCGGCGCGAGGATACCAAATTGCTGGAGCCCCTGCTGTCGGACCTGGACCGGGGTGTCGCCAAGTCGGCCCGTCTGGCGCTGGGAGCGCTAGGATACAAGCCGGCGCGGGAACCGCTCGAGGAACTGCTGGACCGGGCCACCCCGATCGACATTCCCCTGGTGGCCCAGGCTCTGATCGCGGTGGCCGACGACGACACTCCGGTCAAGCTGGCCCGTGCCGCCGAGCGCTGCGACGAGGAGGGGCGTTGCGCCATCGTCGCGGCACTGGGCGCCATGGAGACGCCGAACGCCGTCGCTCAGCTTATCCGGCTGAGCAGGGACGGCCGCCCCGTCGTTCGCCTCGCCGTGATCGAAGCCCTTGGGCGCCACGAGGACGACCGGATCGTCCCGGCACTGGGGGCCTTGACCCGGGATTCCGACGCCGAGGTGATCGAAGCGGCCGAAGCGGCTCTCAAAAGCTTCGATGCGTCGCCGGAATGGTAAGCAAATACAGAAAAAATCCGCCGGGTCTCGAAGACCCGGCGAGTTGAACAGGGAGGCTTCGCGTCTGGGAGACGCCGGATAAATGGAACGGCCCTACGGACCGACCAAGTAGTGAGCACCGCCGGGCGATACCCACACTTTTACGATACCCTCATTCTTGCATCGCACAACGCTACTTTAGGTCACCAATACTTTGGTTCAGTATGCCCATGTGCTTCATTGGCAACTATCAAGCCGTTGCCAACCGGCGCGCACCCGTCCTGAGCCTGCGCTCCATCGATGTTCCCAGTGGATCGTTCCAGGGATCGGAAGGCGCGTTCCGCCTGCTGCGCCGGTCCGGGAGTACCGCCGCGTCGGCGCTGAGAAGGGGCAGCACGCGGAGAGATCCGCAGTTCTGCCGGATCGTACGCCGTTCGATCAGCATGCGTGTCTCCGCAACGAGCGACGGCGCCACTGTTACCGGTCCACCGGGCTCGTCCACGGCAACCACAGCAATTCGGGGTGCGTTGCGTTGTGGTCCGCGCGGCATCGATGCCTTCGTTCCCGGCTTCCGATCAGCGAAGAAGACGTGCCCGTCGATCCGGTGGCTGACCGCCATCGCCGTCGTCCAGACTGGCATCCGCCTCAGTCGCTTTGGCGCCACGTAGTGGGTGGCACCCTGGCTGTAATCCGGTGCCAAGCCGGTCAGCGAGAGCACGGCGACTTCCGCCGCCCTGTGCCACGCATCCCGATCCTTGATCTCGGCCGGTTGTGACATCGGTCGGGTATTGGTCCAGGAAAACTGCTTTTTCTGATATACGACTCCGCAGATCCCCTCGGACCATCGCTTGTCGCGCACCCTGTTCAGGGTGACGGCGGCAACGGCGTACTGGCCTCGCGGCCCTTCGCCACGCGCCTCGAAGTAGATGTTTCGCGCCATGCACAAGGTATCCTGCCGGTCCAGACCTGCCGCTTCCGGATGCCACGAAGCCACTGCGGAAATCATCTGGATCACGGTCAGCAGCGGAGTCCATTCGGGGGTGAGCATGGAACGGGCATCCTGTCGGGTTTTGTCCGGGGAACTGCGGGTACCGGTCGGTGCCGCATCGGCATTTTCCAGAACAACGCCCGGACATGCTTGTTCCGGTCGCTCAAGGTATGGCGGACTGTCCGATCGGGCAGGCGGACTGCCCTAAATTGCGGGATTTCGTTGCCGGTTGATTATTCCAGGAGCTAAGATAAATTTTCCATAAGTCACAACGTGTCACAACAGCCGGACGCTGGAGGTCACGATGAAAACCAACAAAAGTCGCAACACCGATGGGCTCCCGCCGGTCTATTTGATGGCCGGAGCGGTTACCGCTATTTTGGTATGCGCGCTGCTTTCTATCGGCTTGGGGTGAAGACTCAGCTCCGATCGTCGGGCACTCCGACCGGTCACCGCTGAATCGTCACAGGCACCCCAACGGACACGCCGGATGCTGCGGCACTCTGCCGGACAGCGCCTTGAGTCCTGCCTTCGTCGTAGCATCGGAGGGAGTAATAGGCCGGTGGAAGTAAACGCTGGCGCGTGGACCTATCCGAAAAAGCGGTTAAAAAGCCGTTAAACAAATGTTGACCACAACAAAGGCAGCAAGCATTATGCGCTCAAGAGAGGTACACACCCCTCGTAATGAGCGGGTTCAAATGCCTCCAACGGCCTGAAAACGCACTTTCTTGCGGATTCAAGGCTCGCAGATGAAGAACCAATGCGCTGAATTGAGGGATTTCGAGATGACCGAACAAGACACTATTCTGATCGAGCCTAATCGTTTGTTCCGTGAAGGCATCAAACACCTGCTGGCAGGTAGCCCCTTTCGTCTAAGCAGCGAATATGCCTCCATCGACGACGCCGTGGCGGCCGATGTGCAGTCCTGCAAGCTTGTGATCGTCGATTATCCGGCCGATGCCGACGAAACCCTGGCAGCCTTGCGCGCCGGTTTCCCGCATTCCCGGATCGTCGTCCTGGCCTCGGAACTGTCGGCCGACCGGCTCAAGGCCGCCATGGGCGCCGGTGCCGACGGCTACCTGCTGAAGGATGTTTCGCCGGAAGCGCTGATCCAGTCGCTCCAGCTCGTCGTGATCGGCGAGAAGGTGTTCCCGACCAACCTCGCGGCGCTGCTGCTGTCCCAGATCTCCGCCCCCGCTCCCCAGGGCTCCTGGCGCGGCCTGTCTGCCCGTGAACGCGAGATCCTCCAGCACCTCGTGATGGGCGCCAGCAACAAGCTGATCGCCAACCGCCTCGGTATAACCGAAGCGACGGTCAAGGTTCATCTCAAGACCCTGCTGCGGAAGATCGACGTCAACAACCGTACCCAGGCCGCGATCTGGGCCATGAACAACGGCATCATCCCCGAGCAGTCGATGAACGGCGACATGCCCGCCACCCGACGCCTGCAGGCTGTCTCCGCCTGATATTGCGGTTTCTTCGGTACGGGTCGGGCGTCGCATCCGCGGCGCCGTCCGGCCCGCCGAGTTGAATGCTTCCCAAAAATAAATTTTACATTCTCTCTATAAGATTGCCGGAACTACCTATTTAGTATGATAAGGCTGCGCATCCGGATTGTTCCGGATCTCCCCATACGACGTACCGGGGTTCGATGCGCATGCTTTTCTCCGACTGGCCGGTTCGCCTGGCTCAGGTTCTACGGATTGCCGTCTTCATTGTTATTCTCGGCTGCTTGCCCGCAACTGTTTCGGCGCAGGCGCCGTCATCCGATTTCAAGGCCATGCTCGCCGGCTGGCAGACCGCCCTCGACAAGATCGCGGGGCGGCTGAGCCGGGGCAGCCTCGACGATGCCGAATATGAGGAACTGCGCGCCGGATTGGCTTCCGTGTCGGAAGAGGCGCGCCGGGTTTCGGCAGGAACCTCCGATGAACTCCGCGACAACCAGCAACTCGCCGATGCCCTGGGGAGTGCTCCGGTCGACGGTGCGCCGCCGGAGTCTCCGGCTGTCGCCGCCGACCGGACACGCCTGACCAGGATCATCGCTGAACTCGACGGGCATCGCCGTCAGGCCGAGTTGATGGCCACCAAGGCGGACATGCTGACCGAGTCGGCCTCCGACAAGCGGATGCGGCAGTTCACCGAAGCGCTGATGCTCCGGAGCGTCTTGCCGCTCGCTCCGGAAACCTGGGCCGGCTTGCCGGCCCAGGTCGAGTTCCTTCGCGACCGGGTCGCCCGTGCCTTCGACGCCGCGATGGCGAAGCAGGCATGGCGGGAGCACACGATCGAGCTGACCGGCGCCTTCTTCCTTGCCGTCGGCGTCGCTTGGCCGCTGCGCAGGCGGCTGAGGGCCCGGCTCGGCCACGGCGTTACACCGGCTGCACCCCCCACCCGCCGCCAGCGCATCATGGCGATGGCGGCCGAGGCCGCCGGCCGCTGCCTGCTGACCGTCCTGCCGGTGCTGGGCGTGACCATGGCGGTCCTGGCGACACTCGGCAGCGACGGCAAGACGGCACCCCTCCATGCCTTTACGATCGCGGCGTCCGGCGGTATCTCGATCTATCTGTTCTTTTCGGGACTGGGCAACGCCGTCCTGGCGCCGAACCGACCGGACTGGCGGCTGCACGGGATCGATCCCGCGTCGGCCTGCCGCCTGACTTGGCGGATCACCCTGTTCGCGTTGGGCAGTGCTGTCGCGGGCGCTTCCATCGCGCTTCAGAGCAGGCTGCTGTCGCCTCCCGAACTTCAGTCGGTGACAGGTTTCGCGGCATTGTTCCTGGCCACCGCTACCATCCTGCCGCTTCTTCCGGGCAAGTTGTGGCGCACCTTGCCGATCGAGCGGGAGACATCGACGGAAAGCGCCATCAGCGACGCGTCGGCAATGCCCAGCGCCGCGTCGCCTGGCGCTTTTCGCGTGTCCTGGATCGACCTCCGCTATCTGGCCGGTGCGGCATCTCTCATAGCCCTCGGAGCTTCGCTGGCCGGCTATCGCAACTTCTCGATCTATGTCGCTCAGCTCTCGCTCGCGACGGTCGCGGCTGCCGGCATCCTGCTGCTGATCCGCGGAGTCGCCCGCGAACTGCTGAGCATGGCGATGGACTGCGAGGAAGGGCTGGCCGCCGAAGTCCGCCTGCTGCTGGTGCGGTCCCGGAAAGGCGTGGAAGCCGCAAGCTGGATCGGGCGCGTCCTGATCGATGCGCTATTGATCGCGGCTGGCGGAGCCCTGCTGCTGCCTTTGAGCGGCATCGACTGGGCTGAGCTTCAGGGAATGTTCGCGGCCTTCATGCATGGCGTGACGGTCGGCGGTGTCCGGCTGGCGCCTGCCGACATGATGGCGGCATCCCTGCTGTTCTCGCTGGCTGTCATGGTAACGCGCTACATCCAGCGGATGCTGGATGTCAGGGTGCTTCAGCGGCTCCAGATCGACCTTGGGGTCCAGAACTCGATTCGGACCGGGGTCGGGTATTTCGGTTTCATCATGGCGATGCTGGTCGCGATCGGCGCCCTCGGCCTCGATCTCTCCAACCTCGCCCTGGTAGCGGGTGCGTTATCCGTCGGTATCGGCTTCGGTCTTCAGAACGTCGTCAGCAACTTCGCCGCTGGGCTGATCCTGCTGGTCGAGCGGCCGATCAAGGTCGGGGACTGGGTGATCGTCGGCGACAGGGAAGGCGTGGTGAAGCGGATCAGCGTCCGCGCCACCGAGCTCCAAACGTTCCAGCGGGCGTCGGTAATCATTCCGAACTCGGAACTGGTGTCCAAGGCAGTGCTCAACTGGACCTTCAAGGACAAGTTCGGACGAGTCGACATCAAGGTAGGCGTCAAGGCGGGCTCCGACCTGAAGCTGGTGCGCGAAACCCTGCTGTCCTGCGCCAACGCCCACCGTCAGGTCGCAAGTTCCCCCAGCGCCTTCGTCGTCTTCCAGGACTTCAACGGCAGCACGATGAACTTCGAACTCCGCTGCTTCGTCCGCGATGTGGACTTCTACCTGGCGACGGCCAGCGACCTGCGATTCGCTATCGTCGAGGCGTTCCAGAGCAAGGGGATCGGGATCGCCTGAAACGAAGCGTACAAAAACACTCGTCCGTGAAGAACTCGGCTGCCATCCCGTCCATTACACCGAATTCATCGGCCCGTAATGCGGATCTCACGTCGATTGCCCTACTTTGGCCATACCGCTCATGTCTTATGCACCGACGGCCGGCCGTATCCGATGCGGCAGGCCGCCCGATTAAACAAGGACTGGTCTGCCATGTACGCTTCCGAGCCATTCTTCAACTTCGAGCCGCGGCATCCGGTTGTTCCGGGCTGGTTCCGGAAGCTTGTGGTGCCGGTCCTGCTGCTTCTGGCACTGCCGCTTTCGCTTATGCTGCTGGCTCTGATGCTTGGCCTGACGGCGGTCCGTTCGGTCCTGAGCCTGTTCGTCCGGCGTCCGGTACCGGTGCGCCCGCAGCCGCAGCGCGCCGCAGACGGCGCTCAGATCCTGAACGACGTCGACTATGTCGTCCTGGACGACGAGAAGCGTTAGGCGGAGTGCCGATCCGGCGGCGGGACCACCCCGCCGCCGAGTCGGCCATTCCTGGTGCAAGCGTCCTCAGAGCGCGTCGGCGATGGCCTTGCCCAGTTGCTCCGTCGTAGCGTTTCCACCCATGTCGGGGGTCAGGAGTTCCGGCTGGGTAAGGACCTTCTCTATCGCCCGGACGATGACCTGTCCGGCGTCCTTGTGGCCTAGATGGTCCAGCATCATGGCACCTGACCAGATCTGGCCGATCGGGTTCGCGATGCCCTTGCCGGCGATATCGGGTGCCGAGCCGTGGACCGGCTCGAACATCGACGGGAAATCGCGTTCCGGATTGATGTTGGCCGAGGGCGCTATCCCGATGGTTCCGGTCACCGCCGGCCCCAGGTCCGACAGGATGTCGCCGAACAGGTTGCTGCCGACCACCACGTCGAAGCGCGACGGGTTGCGCACGAAATGCGCCGTCAGGATGTCGATGTGATACTGGTCGGTCCTGACTTCCGGATAAGCCTCGCTCATCGCCTTCACCCGCTCGTCCCAGAACGGCATCGTGTGGATGATGCCGTTCGACTTGGTCGCCGAAGTCAGGTGCTTCTTCGGCCGTGACTGCGCCAGATCGTAGGCGTAGCGCAGTATCCGGTCCACGCCGCGCCGGGTGAACACATTCTCCTGGATAGCCATCTCGTTATCGGTGCCGGGATAGAGACGCCCGCCGATCTCCGAATATTCTCCCTCGTTGTTTTCCCGCACGATCCAGAAGTCGATATCCGGCCGTCCGGCGAGCGGGCAGGGGACGCCTTCGAACAGTCGCACCGGCCGCAGGTTCACGTATTGCTGGAAGTTCCGCCTGATCGGGATCAGAAGCTCCCACAGGGAGACGTGGTCCGGCACCGTGGGCCAGCCCACGGCGCCCAGATAGATCGCGTCGTGTCCCTTGATCCCGTCGAGGCCGTCCTTCGGCATCATGCTGCCGGCGCTGTGATACCGGTCGCAGCTCCAGTCCAGGTGATCCCACGTAAACTCGATGCCGAAACGTGCGGCGACGGCATCGACCACCCGTATCCCTTCCGGCATCACTTCCTTGCCGATACCGTCACCCGGGATGACGGCAATCCTGTACTTCGCCATTTGCTGGCTCCCTCCTTTTTTGTCGCGACATATGAACGCGCTGGCCCACGATCGGTAAAGCCGCAATTCGCTCCGGCCGCGCTTGTAAATTGGTCCCGCCGCTGCCACACACCCATTTCTACTGACAACGGCGAGGGGCTGACGGCATGGATGCGACGATGATCGGGCTGACCGCGGTGGGTGTCGCGGTGACCGGCGAAACGCCGCGAGTCCTGGTCGTTCGTCAGGTCCCACCTACCGCGCCGGCCGGTGACCCGGTAGTCGAGGGCATGCCCGCTCCCCATCGCGACTCGCTGCCGTTCGGCCCGTTCGACCCTCAACAGCACAGAACGCTGGAAAGCGGTCTGCGCGATTGGGTGGAGCAGCAGACTGGGCTGCCTTTGCGGTACGTCGAGCAGCTCTACACCTTCGGCGATCGTTATCGCGACCATGGCGAGCTGACCGGTGGCCCCCGAGTCGTCTCGGTCGGATACTTGGCACTGGTACGGGAAGCGCCCTTGTCGGGGACCGGTGGTGCTGAGTGGCGCGACTGGTACGAGTTCCTGCCCTGGGAGGATTGGCGCGACGGCCGGCCGCCACTGGTCGACCGAGTAATCCGTCCGGCCCTCCGGCGCTGGATCGACACGTCGCGCGACGAGGCGGCCCGCGACCTGCGGACCGAGCGCGTCGGCCTCAGCTTCGGCAGCGGTGTGGAAGACACCGCCTGGGACTTCGAGCGCGCGCTGGAGCGTTACGAATTGCTGTACGAAGCGGGCCTGGTAGTCGAAGCCCAGCGCGACCGCGATGCTATTAGGGCGGCGGGCAAGGCGGACCCCATCACCCAGCGTTCGTCGGAAACGCCGAAGGCGCTCGGCAAGCCGATGGCATCGGACAACCGGCGCTTCCTGGCGGCGGCGCTGGGCCGGCTGCGCGGCAAGCTGAAATACCGCCCGCTGGTGTTCGAACTGCTGCCGCCGACCTTCACCTTGTTCCGCCTTCAGCAGGTCGTCGAGGCGCTGTCGGGCGTCGGCCTCCACAAGCAGAACTTCCGCCGGCTGGTCGCTTCCGGCGGACTGGTCGAGCCGACCGGCCAAGTGGAAACCTTGAGCCGTGGCCGCCCAGCCGAACTGTTCCGCTTCCGCCGGGAAGTCCTGCGGGAGCGAACCTCCTCCGGCGTCGGCGTTCCGGCGGTCCGCGCCGCCGACTGAACTTGCGGCGCAGGCCGCCGCCGACGATCTGCTTTGCAGATCCGGGTCCGTGTACCGGGTTCAAGGCCTTCTGACATTGCATGGCATGTGGCGCCTTGGCGCATGGCATTGCGCCTGGATTTCGGGCAATGCTTATGCTGCAATGCAACATGGCTGGTGTCGCTGATGCTGGCCGTCTCCTGGAACCAAGGCCGATCATGCGCCCATCGCCCTCGCTCTCCGACTTAGACACTTCAGTACCGGTCTTCCGGCTCATCGCAGCCGGCGTACTGCTGCTGGTCCTGTTCGTCATCGCGACCGTCGGTTCGACCGCACCGGCGGAAGAGGACCCGATGCGAGCGAGGCTTGCCGGCGTTCTGGACGCCGGCCTCCGTGACAAGCTGTCGCATTATGCGGAGACGATGGCGGAAGAACGGCCGGTGATCGAGATCGAGACCCCGGAGGGGCGCTTCAAGGCCGACAACTGTACAGGGTATGTGGCGCTGACCGGGCGCGATGCGCGCGGCCGAGGTTTGGCCGACCATCCGCTGGCGTCCCACTATCAGGAATGCTCGCTCATGCGGCTGCTCCACAATTCCAGGACGCCGGAGGAGCATATCGCACCGCAAGCTAGTCTCGCCCGCGCCGTAGCCGATCGTCTCGACCCTGCGACGCTCAATGCTCTTGCCCCGGCTTGGGGCGGCAAGACGCGCCGGCTGGCGAACGTGCCGGCAGACAGCTTCGCCGTGACCGACCACAGGATCGATGTTGCACATGGCGACGCCAGGTGGAGCCTGGATGTGGTGGCGTCGGTCGACGTTGCCGGCTCCCCTGTCGAAGATCTGGTCGTGCGTGTCGGTCGCGGCTCCGGCGCCGGCACCTTCATGGTCCTGATGACCCGTGACGACGGCGCACTGGCAGCACTTCCGCTCAACGTCTTCGTCGCGGGCGGCGGCTTGGCGATGGCTCAGGCACAAGCTCAGGGTTTCTGAAAACGGTCTTTAAAGTGGCGCGGAGAACCATGTTCTCCGCGCTTTTTCGTAGCCCTATTTATGCTTATTAAGAGTATATAGTGATATACTCGTTGCGAACATAAATAGAATGTGCTCAGGTAGAGCAGAAAGGCCTTCAGCAAAGCCCTGAAATAAGCCATCCTGGAACCAGCCAATGTCCGCAGCCGCCGATCTCGCCTATACCCCTGCCGTTGCCGAAGCGACCGCATCCATCTACGAACGGATGCGTCGGGTCGTTCCTGCGGTCGAATGGCCGTTTCATGCTCCCTTGATCCACGCGATCAACACGCTGAAAAGGGTGCGTAATGCCGTCATCCTGGCTCACAACTACCAGACGCCGGAGATCTTCCACGGCGTCGCCGACATCGTCGGCGACAGTCTGGCGCTGGCCCGGCAGGCGGCGAGCACCGATGCCGACGTGATCGTGATGGCGGGCGTTCATTTCATGGCGGAAACCGCCAAGCTGCTGAACCCGGAAAAGGTCGTGCTGATCCCGAGCCTGTCGGCGGGCTGCTCGCTGGCCGACAGCATCACAGGCGCGGACATCCGCCTGCTCAAGCAGAAGTACCCCGGCGTGCCGGTGGTGACCTATGTCAACACATCGGCCGAAGTGAAGGCGGAAACCGACATCTGCTGCACCTCCGGCAATGCGGTGCAGGTCGTGGAAAGCCTCGGCGTGGACCGCGTGCTGTTCCTGCCGGACGAATATCTGGCAAAGTACGTCGCGACCCAGACCAAGGTCGAGATCATCGCCTGGAAGGGCCACTGCGAGGTCCACGAGCGCTTCACCGGCGATCAACTCAGGGAATACCGCACACGGTTCGACGGCATCACCATCATCGCCCATCCGGAATGCCCGCCCGACGTGCTGGAGGCGTCCGACTTCGTCGGCTCTACTGCCCAGATGATCGACTACGTGGGCGACAAGCGTCCAGCCCGCGTGCTGATGGTGACCGAGTGCTCGATGAGCGACAACGTCGCGACCGGTCTGCCGGACGTCGAGTTCATCCGCCCGTGCAACCTCTGCCCGCACATGAAGCGGATCTCGCTCGCCAACATCCTGGAAAGCCTCACCACGCTGGAACCGCGCGTCGAGATCGATCCGGCCATCGCCGACCGGGCACGCCTTGCCGTCGAACGCATGATCGCCGTTGGCCGCTGAAAGGCCGCAGCCGGGAAACACACGCCATGAAGCATATCGTTGAAGGGACAGCGGGCGGAATGCCCGCCGTCCGGGATGCCGGGATCGTGGTCATAGGCTCCGGCATGGCCGGGCTGACCACTAGCCTGCGCCTGTCGCCGCGACCGGTGACCCTCCTGACCAAAACGCCGGATCTGCTCGGCGGCTCCAGCCCCTATGCTCAGGGCGGAGTGGCCGCCGCGATCGGCCCGGACGACGATCCGGGCGAACATGCCGCCGACACCGTCACGGCGGGCGCCGGGATCACCGATGCCCTGATGGCCCGCCTGCTGGCGGCGGAAGGCGCCGATCAGGTCCGTCGGCTGCTTGCCTCGGGGGCGGCTTTCGACCGCGATGCCGACGGTACGCCGATGCTTGGCCGTGAAGCGGCCCATGGGCGCGCGCGGATCGTGCATGCCGGGGGTGACGCCACCGGCCGCGTCCTGACCCACGAGTTCGCCGACCTCGTTCGCCGCACCGGTTCGATCACGGTGATGACCCAGGCCTTCGCCGTCGATCTGATCGTCCGCGACGGGCGGGTCCACGGCGTACTGGCCCGTCACGCCGAGGACGGCTGGATCTTCCATCGCGCCAGCCATGTGGTACTGGCGACCGGCGGCGTGGGAAGCGTCTTCCTCCATACCACCAATCCGGCGGAGAACACCGGGGACGGCCTCGCCATGGCGGCGCGGGCCGGAGCTGCCCTGGGCGACCTTGAGTTTGTCCAGTTCCACCCGACGGCGCTGGCGGCGGACGACGGGTCCGGCAAGCCGCTGCCGCTGCTGACGGAGGCTCTGCGCGGGGCAGGGGCCGTCATGCTCGACGGCCAGGGTCGTCGCTTCATGCCGGCCGAGCACCCGGATGCCGAACTGGCGCCGCGCGATGTCGTCGCCCGCGCCGTCTGGCGCCGGGTTGCGGCGGGAGAGCGGGTCACGCTCGACATGCGCGCCGCCCTTGCCAAAGACGCCGGGCATTTCCCGACGGTGCTGGACCTTTGCGCGCAAGCCGGCATCGACCCGACGCGCGAGCCGGTGCCGATAGCGCCCGCAGCGCACTACCATATGGGCGGCGTCGTCACCGATGCCGACGGACATACCAGCATCGACGGCTTGTGGGCCTGCGGCGAAGTCGCGAATACGGGCGTCCACGGCGCCAACCGCCTCGCCAGCAACTCGCTGCTCGAAGCGCTGGTGTTCGGCGACCGGGTCGCCCGCGCGATCGTCGTCGCGGGTGTGGGTGGCAAGCGTCCTCCCATCGCGATCCCGGCGATACCTTCCGTTCCCGCCGGCAGCGGCGAGGCCGTCGCAGCACTGCGCGGACGCGTACGGCGCGCGATGTACGATCATGTCGGGTTGTCGCGGGATGCTTCGGGGCTTGATCGGGCGCTAACGCTCCTGGCCGGGCTGGAAACCGAACGTACCGGCATGCCAGCGCAGGCGCCCGCCGCCTTCGCCGACACCGTCGCCTGGGGTGAACTGCGCAACCTCCTCCTGAGCGCCGTCCTGATTACCCGCGCCGCCTCCCAGAGGGAGGAGAGCCGGGGCGCCCATTACCGCTCCGATTTCCCCGCCGCTTCGCCAGCGTGGCAGCATCGCCGTTTCATCAGCCTGCGCGACTTCGACGCCCTGCGCGTTCCGCAGCAACCCGTAAAGGAAAGCCGCCATGCCGTACCCGCTGGTCTATGAACCGCTGGTCCGCGCCGCCCTGCTGGAAGACCTCGGCCGCGCTGGTGATCTGACGACCGACACGGTGGTCCCGGCCGACGCCACGGCGCGCGCCCGCTTCGTCGCCCGTCATCCCGGCCGGGTGGCGGGGCTGACAGTCTCGCTGTCGGCGTTCCGGCTGCTCGATCCCGGCTTGACCATCGAGACGCTGATTTCAGACGGCAGCGACGTTGCCCCCGGCGATACCCTGGCAGTGGTGTCCGGTCTTGCACGACCGATCCTGTCGGCGGAACGTACCGCGCTGAACCTGCTGGGACGCCTGTGCGGCATCGCGACCGCTACGCGCGGGATCGTTCAGGCGGTAGAAGGCTGCAAGGCACGCATCACCTGCACCCGCAAGACCACGCCCGGCCTCCGCGCGCTGGAGAAGGAGGCGGTGCGCTTCGGCGGCGGCAGCAACCACCGCTTCGGTCTGGACGACGCCGTGCTAATCAAGGACAACCACCTGATCGCCGGCGGCGGCATCCAGGCCGCCGTCGCGCGTGCCCGCGCCGGACTTGGCCACATGGTCAAGATCGAGGTGGAGGTGGACACCCTGGCCCAGCTCGAGGAGCTTATCCCGCTGGGTGTCGATGCCGTCCTGCTCGACAACATGCCGCCGGAAACGCTGGCCCGCGCCGTCAGCATGGTCGATAGCCGGATGCTGACGGAGGCTTCCGGCAACATCAGCGCCCGCACCGTCCGCGCCGTAGCGGAAACCGGTGTCGATATGATCTCCGTCGGCTGGCTGACGCACAGCGTCACCAACTTCGACGTGGGTCTGGACTTCGACTGACGCAGGAGCACCAAAATGTTGGGCCGTGGCCCAACATCACGTCATTACTTCTGCTGTTTCGCCGCCTGCGCCCGCGCGAAGGCTTCCGCCAAAGCGCCGCCCAGGGCGGGTCCCGCCGACATCACCGCCGGTTCACGCGGAGCCCGCTTTTCCCCACGGTCCTGACGGTCGCCGCGATCCGGCCGCTTGCCGCCGCCGGCATTGCCGCCGGGCGCACCTGACGCCGGGCGCCGGTCGCGCTGCTGGTCGCCGCGTCCACCCCGGTCCGAACCGCCGCCGCTGCGTTCGCCCCGCTGCTCACGCGGCTTCTGCTGCTGAGGCTGCGCCGCGGCACGCGGCTCCGGTGCGGCCGGGCGGGCCGCCTGCTCGTCCAGGCGCATGGTTAAGGCGATCCGCTTCCGCTTGAGATCGACTTCCAGCACCTTGATCTTCACCACGTCGCCCGCCTTGACCACCGTATGGGGGTCCTTGACGAACTTGTTGGCAAGCTGGGAGATGTGGACCAAACCGTCCTGGTGGACGCCGATATCGACGAAGGCGCCGAAGGCCGTGACGTTGGTCACGACGCCTTCCAGCACCATGCCGAGTTCCAGGTCTTTCAGTTCATGGACGCCGTCCTTGAACACCGCCGTCTTGAATTCGGGACGCGGGTCGCGGCCCGGCTTCTCCAGCTCCGCGATGATGTCCTGAACGGTCGGCAGGCCGAACTTGTCGTCGGTGAAATCTTCCGGGCTCAGCGAGCGCAGCAGCGGCGCGTCGCCGATGATTTCCTTCAGCGGCTTGCCGGCCTTGGCGATGATACGCTCCACCACCGGATAGGATTCCGGGTGGACGGCGGAGGCGTCCAGCGGGTCGTCGCCGTTGGCGATGCGGAGGAAGCCCGCCGCCTGCTCGAACGCCTTCGGCCCGAGCCGGGCGACCTCGTTCAACTGCTTCCGGGTGCGGAACGCGCCGTTGCGGTCGCGGAATTCCACGATGTTGCGGGCGACGCTGTCCGACAGGCCGGACACCCGCGCCAGCAGCGGCACCGATGCCGTGTTCAGATCGACGCCGACGGCGTTCACGCAGTCCTCGACCACGGCATCCAGGCTGCGCGCCAGCTTGGAGCCGCTGACGTCGTGCTGGTACTGGCCGACGCCGATTGACTTCGGCTCGATCTTGACCAGTTCGGCCAGCGGGTCCTGAAGACGCCGCGCGATCGATACGGCGCCGCGCAGTGACACGTCGAGCTGCGGGAACTCCAGCGCCGCCACTTCCGACGCCGAATAGACCGACGCGCCGGCTTCCGACACGACCAGCTTGGAGAGGTTCAGGTCAGGGTGCTGCTTGATCACGTCGTTGACCAGTTTGTCGGTTTCCCGGCTGGCCGTGCCGTTGCCGATGCTGATCAGTTCGATCTTGTGGCGGAACGCCAGGGCGGCGATAACGGCGATCGAGCCTTCCCAGTCGTTCTTCGGCTGGTGCGGATAGATCGTCGTCGTCTCGACCACCTTGCCGGTCGCATCCACGACGGCGACCTTGACGCCGGTCCGGATGCCAGGGTCGAGGCCGATGGTCGCACGTGGGCCGGCGGGAGCCGCCAGCAGCAGGTCGTGCAGGTTGCGGGCGAAGACGCGGATGGCGTCGCCCTCGGCGCGGTCGCGCAGGTCGCCCAGCAGGTCCAGCTCGACATGCAGGCCGATCTTGGTCTTCCAGGACCAGCGCACCGTTTCCAGCAGCCACTTGTCCGCCGCCCGGCCGGCATCGCGGATGCCGAGATGGTTGGCGATAATCGCTTCGCAGGGATGTTGGAGGTCGGTCGCGGGATCGCCGACCTCGATCCTGAGGTCCAGCACGCCCTGGGTGCGGCCCCGGAACATGGCGAGCGCCCGGTGCGACGGGATCTGCTTCAGCGGTTCGAAGAAGTCGAAATAGTCCGAGAACTTGGCGCCTTCGTCGCGCTTCGCCTCGACCACGGCGGAGACCACCTTGCCGTTGTCGGCGACATAGCCGCGCAGGCGGCCGACCAGTTCGGCGTCCTCGCCGAACCGCTCGACCAGGATATGGCGGGCGCCTTCCAGCGCCGACTTGACGTCGGGAACGCCCTTTTCCAGATCGACGAAGGCGACCGCCGCCGCTTCCGGAGCGACGGCCGGGTTCTCCAGCAGCCCCAGCGCCAGCGGCTCCAGACCGGCCTCGCGGGCGATCATCGCCTTGGTGCGGCGCTTGGGCTTGTAGGGCAGGTACAGGTCTTCGAGCCGCGTCTTGGTGTCGGCCGCGTCAAGCTGCGCCTTCAACTCGTCCGTCAGCTTGCCCTGTTCGGCGACACTGGACAGGATGGCGGTACGCCGCTCCTCAAGCTCCCGAAGGTAGCGCAGGCGCTCCTCCAGCGTCCGGAGCTGCGTGTCGTCCAGGCCGCCGGTGGCTTCCTTGCGGTACCGCGCGATGAACGGAACCGTCGATCCCTCATCCAGCAGGGCAATGGCTGCCTCGACCTGGTTTTGCCGGGCGGAGAGTTCGTCGGCGATACGTTTGCTGATGCTGATCATGTCGTGAAGGCACGGCTGCAGTGAAAACCGAAAGTCGGGTGGGCCACCCTATACTCCGTTGAGATGCCTGAAGGCTAGGGACCTTATCGACACAAGCCATATCGGGTTGTTGGTTAACGTGAAATTAAACACCCTCCGGCAATTCTGGGTCGCCCTCATGGAGGATCCATATGCCTGTTCCACTCATAGCGTTGACGGTTCTCTGGCTGGCGATCGGCTGCGCATTCACTTGGCAGTGCCGCTTCGCAACGGCATCGAGGGGCTGGCGGGGGCAGTTGGCTCAACTACTTGCGACTTTCGTCCTCACGGTCATCTGGCCGGTACTGGCCTGGGCCAGGGTGCTGGCACTGCTGCCGTAGCTGCACGAGCGGCCATGCGCTGCTCGGTGTAGCCTGCGGCAAACTGGCTCAGGGTCATTGAGACTGGCCCGGTTAACTAATTTTTGACACGGTTGGCGACATCATAATGTCACAGACGCACGGTGGTGCGTTTCCTCCCTGACTGAAAAACTCCGGCCTTCACGTCAGTGAAGGCTGGTTTTTTCTTGGCCCGCCGCCGTGATGGAAGACTGCCGAAATCCCCTCCCGGCGCCGGATGCCCGGACGGGATATTTGCACCAGGGGCGGCCCGGCATGTTATAAGCGGGGGAAATATCCTTATACCCGCGGTGGTTTCTCACCATGGTCCCTCAGCCGGTTCCCAACCTTGGCATTCATTAGTCTATGCATCGCGGCGATGCTGCTGCTGGCATTCGCCGGCATGGCGAGGCAGTGGCTGCCTCGCGCCCATGAAGTCGTGCATGGCGGCATGGCCATCGTCTGCGGCGGTGCCGCGCTGGCCGTACTGGTTCGCCTAGCGATGGGCGAGACGGGTATCGATACGCTGGCGCTGCCGGTCGGGCTGCCTTGGCTGCACGCCAATCTGCGGCTGGACGCCTTGTCCGCCGTGTTCCTGCTGGCGGTCAATTTGGCGGCGTGCCTCGCCGCCGTCTTCGGCTGGAGCTATGCGCGGCACGACGACGAGCCGGGCAGGGTGCTGCCGGTCTTCCCGCTCTTCATCGCGGCGATGAACCTCGTGCTCGTCGCCGACGACGCTTTCGTCTTCCTAGCGGCGTGGGAGTTCATGTCGCTCACTTCTTGGCTGCTGGTGCTTTCGACCCATCGGGAGGACGAGACGCCGCGCGCGGCGCATGTCTACTTCGTCATGGCAAGCTTCGGCACGGCCTGCCTGCTGCTCTGCTTCGGCATGCTGGCCGGCACCACGGGGGACTACAGCTTCGCCGGCATCCGGGCGCAGCCTCAGGATGTAGTATCGGCCAGCATAGCGGCTCTGCTGGTGCTTCTGGGAGCGGGGTCGAAGGCAGGTCTGGTGCCCCTTCATGTCTGGCTTCCGCTGGCCCATCCCGCCGCACCCAGCCATGTCTCCGCCCTGATGAGCGGGGTCATGACCAAGGTTGCCATCTATGGCCTGATCCGCGTCCTGTTCGATCTGGTCGGCCAGCCGCTCTGGTGGTGGGGAAGCATCCTCGCGGTGATCGGCGCCGTGACTGCCGTCGTCGGCGTGCTCTATGCCCTGATGCAGGACGACGTGAAGAAACTGCTGGCCTACTCGACGGTCGAGAATATCGGCGTGATCGCTATCGGGCTGGGGCTGGCGCTGGTGTTCAAGGCATCGGGCGTACCGGCCCTGGCGGCTCTCGGCATGACGGCCGCCATGCTCCACGTCCTCAATCACAGCCTGTTTAAGAGCATCCTCTTCTTCACGTCGGGCGCCATCCTGACCGCCACGGGGGAGCGTAAATTAGATCGGCTGGGTGGGCTCATCCACAAGATGCCCAAGACGGCGCTGTTCTGCCTGATCGGTTCGGCCGCGATCTCCGCCCTGCCGCCGCTCAACGGCTTCGTGGCGGAGTGGATGCTGTTCCAGGCCGTCCTGAACGGCCCATTGCTCGAGCAGTGGGAGCTGAAGATCGGATTCGCCGTGATCGGGGCGCTGCTGGCGCTGTCGGCCGCCCTTGCCGCCGCCTGCTTCGTCCGCTTCTACGGCATCGTCTTCCTGGGCCGCCCGCGCTCGCCTGGCGCGGAAAAAGCGCGGGAGGTCGATCCGGTGATGCTGACCGCCATCGGGGTGCCGGCCTTCCTGTGCATCGTCGTCGGCGTACTGCCGACCTTGGTCATCCAGATGATCGAGCCTGTCAACCGCCTCGTCGTGGGAGAGGGCCTGCTCGATGCCGGCGGCCATGGCGGCTGGGTCTGGCTGGCGCCCGCCAGCGCGTTCGGCAACAGCTACAGCGGCCTCATGATGTTCCTAACGATCATGATCCTGACGATCCTGGCCGTCTTCATGATCCACCGCTACGCGTCCAACCGGGTGCGGCGCTCGATCGCCTGGGGCTGCGGCTTCACCGATCCCGCTCCCCTCGGCCAGTATTCCGCCGACAGCTTTTCCCAGCCGCTGAGGCGGGTCTTCGCCGGGCACCTGTTCCGGACCCGCGAGCGGGTCGACATGCCGGCACCGGGGGAAACGCGGCCTGCCCGCTTCACGTTGGAATCGCGCGATCCCGCCTGGGACTGGCTGTTCACCCCGATCACCCGCGTTGTCGGCTGGATTTCCGAGCGGGTCGATGCGCTCCAGTTCCTCACCATTCGCAGCTACCTGTCGCTGATGTTCTTTGCCCTGGTAGCGCTTCTTGTCATGGTGGCGGTGTCGCAATGATGGTCGTCCAGGCCCTACTCGCGGGCGTCTTCCAAGTCGTCCAGATGGCGCTGCTGCTTCTGCTGGCTCCGGGTTTGACGGGATTGGTCCGTGTCATCAAGGCGCGGCTGCTCGGACGGCGCGGGCCGCCGCTGGTCCAGCCCTACCTTGATCTGCTCCGGCTGCTGAAGAAGGAAGTGGTGCTGGCCGAGAACGCCTCCTGGCTGTTCCGGACGACGCCCTATCTGGTGTTCACCGCGATCTGGCTGGCGGCGGCCCTGGTGCCGACGTTCTCCACGGCACTGGCGCTGACTGCTACCGCCGACCTGATAGCACTGGTGGCCTTGCTGGCCAGCGCCCGCTTCTTCCTGGCGCTTGCCGGGATGGACGTAGGGACCAGCTTCGGCGGATTGGGATCTTCGCGGGAGATGATGATCGCGACGCTGGCGGAACCGGCCATGCTGATGGTGATTTTCTCGGTCGCGATCCTGGTGCGGACGACCTCGCTGTCGCTGATCGTCGATTTCATGCTGAGCGGCGGCGTAGGCCTGCGGGTGTCGCTGGCGCTGGCGCTGATCTCGCTCCTGATGGTCGCCATCGCGGAGAACGGCCGCGTGCCGATCGACAACCCGGCCACCCACCTCGAACTCACCATGGTCCACGAGGCCATGGTGCTGGAGTATTCCGGACGGCATCTGGCCCTGATCGAAGCGGCCGGCATGATGAAGCTGGTGCTCTACATGGCGCTGATCGCCTGCATCTTCCTGCCCTGGGGGATCGCCGCTCCCAATGACGGTCCGGTCGAGTTGCTGATCGGCCTGGTGACCTTCGTGCTCAAGCTCGTCGCCGGGGCCGTGCTGCTCGCGATGTTCGAAACCGGGATCGCCAAGATGCGCGTATTCCGTTACGGCGAGTTCCTGGGCGGCGCCCTGCTGCTGAGCCTGCTCGGCGCGATCTTCCTTTATGTCTCGACGGGATTGTAGGCGCCGGTCATGCCCAGCATTCACTACGACATCGCCCATCTGCTCGGAGCCCTTGTTCTGCTGCTCAGCTTCGCCCTGCTGTACCAGCGGCGTCTGTTCGCGCTGATCAAGATGTTCGCGATCCAGTCGGCGGCACTAGGCGCGGCTGCGGCGTGGCAGGGCTATATCCAGGATGCGCCGCACCTCTATGTCACCGCCGTGCTGGCACTCGGCATGAAGGCCGTCGTCATTCCGGTGGCGCTGCACAGGATCATCGTCAAGCTGAACATCGCGCGCACGATCGATACCGCGCTCGGTGTCGGCCCGACCATGATCGCGGGCGTCAGTCTGGTGACGCTGTCGATCCTGCTGGTGCTGCCGGTCACATCAGACGTCACGGCGCTGACGCGCGAGGATCTGGCGTTGGCCCTTTCGGTCGTGCTGCTGGGCCTGCTGACCATGATCACCCGGCGCAACGCCATTGGTCAGGTCGTGGGCTTCATGTCGCTGGAGAACGGGCTGATCCTGGCTGCCGTCGGCGTCCAGGGCATGCCGCTGATCGTCGAGATGCTGGTCGCCTTCGCCGTCATGGTCGCCTTCATCATCTTCGGCATCTTCTTCTTCCACATCCGGGAACGGTTCGACACCCTCGACCTGCACGACCTGGACAGCTTCCGCGGGGAAAGCCGGTGATCTTCCTTCCGGTCAACCCGGTCCACATCATCCTGGCGCTGCCCTTCCTGTCGGCATTGGGGCTGGCCGTCGTCGGGCCGCATCGGCTGGCGACGCGGCTCAACGCACTGGCCTCCGGCCTGACGCTGGTGGCGGCCTCCACCCTGCTGAGCGGCTTTCCGGAAACGACGGCGCTGTTCCTGGTGGACGACTTCAACGCCTATCTGGCGCTGCTGACGGCCTTCGTCGGATTCACGACCTCGCTGTTCAGCGCTGGCTATATCGAGCACGAGGTCGAGACGGGGCGGCTGAAGCCACCCTTTCTGCGCTTCTACCATTCCATGTACCAGGCCTTCATGTTCACCATGCTGCTGGCGCTGTTCGCCAACAACTTAGGGGTCCTGTGGGTCGCGGTGGAGGGCGCCACGCTGACCACCGTCCTGATGGTCAGCCTCTACCGGACGCCGGCGGCGCTGGAAGCGGCCTGGAAGTACTTCATCCTGTGCGGCGTCGGCATCGCGCTTGCTCTATTCGGCACGATCCTGATCTATCTGGCCGCCCAGCCCGTGATGGGCGGCGGGACGACGGCGATGACGTGGTCCGACATGATGGGCCGGATGAACCGCGTCAGCCCGGAACTGCTGAACCTTGCATTCGTGTTCATCCTGATCGGCTACGGAACCAAGGTCGGGCTGGTGCCGCTGCATGCGTGGCTGCCCGATGCCCATGCCGAAGGCCCGACGCCGATTTCGGCCGTGCTGTCCGGCCTGCTGCTCAACGTGGCGCTCTATGCGGTGCTGCGCTTCAAGATGCTGATGACGGCCAATGGGCAAACGATGGCGCCGGGGCCTCTGATGATCCTGCTGGGGCTGCTGTCGCTGCTGGTGGCGGCCTTCACGCTGTACCGCCGGCGCGATATCAAGCGCCTGTTCGCCTACAGCTCGATCGAGCATATGGGGATAATCACCTTCGCCTTCGGCATGGGCGGTCCCGTCGCCAACTTCGCGGGACTGCTCCACATGTCGATGCACAGCCTGACGAAGTCGGCGATCTTCGTCGCGGTCGGGCTGGCGACCCAGGTCAAGGGAACGCAGCAGATCTCCGAGATCAGGGGCCTGACCACGAGCCACCCCGCCATCGGCTGGGGACTGGTCGTCGGCGTCCTCGCCATTGCCGGGGCTCCGCCGTTCGGCATCTTCCTGAGCGAGTTCCTGCTGGTGACGTCGACTTTCGCCAGCAACCCATTGCTGGCGCTGCCGCTGATCGCCGGCATCGTGATCGCGTTCGGCGCCCTGATCCTGCGGCTTCAATCGCTGGCCTTCGGCGCGCCGAGCGGATCCGTCGAGCCCGTCGCGACCAGCACCTTCCCGCTGGTCCTCCACATGATCATCGTCCTGGTCGCTGGCGTTTGGCTGCCGGAGCCGCTGGTTGCTTGGTTCCAGTCCATTGCAAGACTTCTCGGCTGAGGGGAGGGATATCATGCTCGACTATCTGGCCTCCGTCGGTCTGCGCGCCGAGAACCACCGCCCCTATCCGCGCTTCGACCTCAGCCGCGAAGCCTGGGCCGAGTTGGTGACCACCCTTGCCGCCAAGGACGACTGGTCGTTGCTTGGCCTGTGGGCTGACACCGCGATCGTCCACATGGCGCTCCGCGATGAAGCGGCCATGACGGTCGGAGTCGTTTCCCTCTCCTGTCCGGAAGGCAGGTTTCCCTCCGTCGCCGGCGTGCGTCCCGGCGCTATCCGGCTGGAACGGACGATCCAGGACCTGTTCGGCATCTGCGCCGAGTCGCTGGTCGATCCGCGCCCCTGGCTCGATCATGACAGCTGGCCGATCCGGTTGCCGCTGTCGGCAGACCCGCCCGACCCCCTTGGCCAGCCGGAGCCCTATCCCTTCCTGCCGGTCGAAGGACCCGGCCTGCACCAGATCCCTGTCGGTCCCGTCCATGCCGGCATCATCGAACCCGGTCATTTCCGTTTCACCTGTAATGGCGAAACCGTGGTCCGGCTGGAACAGCGCCTGGGCTACGTCCACAAGGGCACGGAATGGCTGATGGCGGGCCGCTCGATTGCGGAAGCCGGCAAGCTGGCGGCGCGCGTCTCCGGCGACAGCACCGTGGCGCATTCCTGGGCCTTCGCGGGCGCCGTCGAGGCCGCCGTCGGAGCGCCGGTCCCGCCGCGCGCCGTCTGGCTGCGGGCGCTCATGGCGGAACTGGAGCGGCTGGCCAACCATCTCGGCGATATCGGCGCCATCTGCAACGATGCGTCCTTCGCCTTCATGCTGGCCGAATGCGGGCTGCTTCGGGAAAAGGTGCTGCGGACGGCGGACGCGTGTTTCGGGCACCGCCTGATGATGGACCGGATCGTTCCCGGCGGCGTTGCGGTTGACCTGCCCGCTGAAGGGCGAGACGCGATCTTAGGTCTGGTGCGGGATATAGCCGTCGCCTTCCCGCCGCTCGTCCGGATCTACGACGAGAAGGCCTCGCTTCAGGACCGCACTGTCGGCACGGGCAGGGTGGATGGCGGACTGGTCAATCGCTTCGGGGCCGGCGGACATGTCGGGCGGGCATCGGGGCGCGGGCTGGACGCCCGCCTCGGTCCGGGCTATGCGCCCTACGACGAGCTGGAATTCAGCGTCCCCGTCTTCACCGAAGGCGACGTCAACGCCCGCGTCTGGGTCCGGATCAGGGAGGTCGAGGCCAGCCTGTCGCTGGTCCAGCAGATCCTGGACAAGCTGCCGGAAGGCCCAGTCCATGTTCCAGTAGTTCCGATGGCCGGGCAGGGCATGGCCCTGGTGGAAAGTTTCCGGGGCGAGATCATGACGTGGGTCGCGGTACGGGAAGATGGTATCGTGACGCGCTGTCACCCGCGCGATCCGTCCTGGTTCCAATGGCCGCTGCTGGAAGCAGCGATCGAGGGCAACATCGTCGCGGACTTCCCGCTTTGCAACAAGAGCTTCAATTGCTCCTATTCCGGGCACGACCTGTAGCGTGACGCCATGCTGAAGACCATCGCCCGAAACCTGCTGCGCGGCCCGGCTACCATGAAGGGGCCGGAAGCCGCCGAGGCCGGTATCGAGGAACTTGCCGGCCGGCTCGACCGCGCGGCGCGCATCCGCTTGGGGCGCAGCCTGTCGATCCGGCAGGTCGATGCCGGTTCGTGCAATGGCTGCGAGCTGGAGATCCACGCCCTCAACAATGTCGTCTACGATCTGGAGCGCTTCGGCCTGCGATTCGTCGCCTCGCCCCGCCATGCGGACGTGCTGATGGTGACCGGACCGGTCACCGCCAACATGCGCGACGCCCTGTTCCGCACCTGGGACGCGACGCCCGACCCCAAATGGGTCGTCGCCGTCGGTGGCTGCGCACTCGACGGCGGGCTGTTCAAGGGAAGCTACGGCATCGTCGGCGGCGTCGGCGCCGTCATTCCGGTCGATCTCCACATCGCCGGCTGCCCGCCGCGCCCAGCCGACCTGCTCGCCGGCCTCGTGGCCCTGGTGGAAGCGGCGAAGTAGGAAGCGGCTAAGTAGTCGCTATGACGGCCGGTGAGTCGGGAACAGCGTCACCGTCAGGTCGCGGATGAAGCGGTCCATCCGGTCCGGCTTGGCGGCGTCCTCCGCTTCGATCGTGCCGATGGCGCCGGACATCGCCCTACCGCCCTTGCAATAGGCGGCGCGCACCGTCACGTCTTCCTTGAACGGCTGCGACGGCGGGATATGGGCCGCGCAGAGTTCCGAGTCGATCACCTGAGTCTCCGGATTGAAGACCATGACGACCTTGTACATCGGTCGGCCGCCGGGACCGGCATCGGGGCCGAACTTCAGGCTGGCTCCGACCTGGACCCGGTTCATCGACGTCAGCACCTGCTCGGCAAAGCGGTCGGCGGCAACGTCGCTGGGGTTGCCGTGGATCAGGGTCGTCAAGATCGCCTTGTCGCCCCCGGCATAGCCAAGCTCGTCCGGACTGTAGCCGGGATCGACCTGGGTCTGCGTCACCCTGCCGTAATCCTCGCAGGCGGCAAGCAGAAGCAGCGCCGCCAAGGCGGCGCCGATGTTTTGTGGTTTCATAAGTCCGATCAGTTCAATTGCCCGACTTCACTGCCGCCGCGCGACGAGCGCCGCGAGGCAGCTTGCGGATCGAAGGAGTTCAGGAGGTTGACGACGGCGGTATGCCCGCCCTCCTGGGCGTAGTTCAGCGCGGTCCGCCCGTGGATGCTGGTCGTCCCGATATTCGCTCCGTTCTCCAGCAGGACCCGGACCGTATCGAGATGGCCACCGCCGGCCGCCGCCATCAGCGCCGTCTTGCCTTCGACGTTCATGGAATTGACGGCGCTGCCGGACTGCAACAGCGTCCGGACGGCGGCGTTGTTGCCGATCGAGGCCGCGTACATCAGCGCCGTGCCGCCGTTGCGGCTGCGGGCGTTGGGGGCAGCCCCTGCCGCCAGCAACTGCCGGACGGCAGGCGCGTTGCCCTGCTCGGACGCCAGCATCAGTGCCGTCTTACCGTCAGGAAGCTCATAATCGATGTCGCGGCCCGCCTGGATGACGGACTGAAGCATGCCCGGCTGCTGGAACGCCTGGATCATCTCCTCGCGGGTTGAGAACCGGTTGGGCGGCGGCAGGGACTGGTTGGCCGGACCGGCCGTTCCGTCCGCGCGGTCGTCGTAATCGGGGGGCAGGCGCAAGATCTGGTCGGGCGCTGGTTGCGGCGGTGCGACCGCAGTGTCCGCCGGGGGTTCGGCCGCAGCGGCCGCCTGACGCTTCCGTTCAAGGTTGCGCAGATGGGTCTGGAAGTTCTGGTCGCTGGGATCGACGCTTAGGCCGCGCCGGTAGAAGCCGGCCGCGTTGTCGAACTGGCCGCGCTCCTCCGCCGTTATGCCCCAGCGCAGATAGCTGTCCTTGATCGCGCTCAGGATGGCGGCGGCCTTGGGATGCTGGGGCGCTATCTGCGTGATCTGCTGATAGATCTCGAAGGCATTGCTGCCGGGCGGAGTCGTCAGCAGCTTCTGCTCGATGTAGCGATCGGCACGGGCCGCAAGGTCGGTGACCCTTTGCTCATCGCCCGAATTCGACGACGGCGGAACGGGCGGAGTCGGGGGGACCGGCGTGGCGGGTGACGGGGCCGCTTCCGGAACCGCTGCCGGCGTTGATGCCGTATCGCCCGGCGGCAGCGCCGACCGGGGCGTGGGTGGCGGTGCGACCGAGATCGGCGGCGTTTCCGGGATGGGCTCGGCCGGGCGTACAGCGACGTCGGTCTCGGTCGCGCCGTCGGACCAGGGAGCCGGACCGCCGGTAGCGGTCTCGTACAGCCGCTCGATCGCCTCCGGATGCATCACGGCAGTCGCGGCGCCGGCCCCGACCAGCAAGGCGGCGACGCAGGCGGCCACCAGCGGCCAGCGGCGCGGCCGGCTGAAATCCTGCTGAATCTGATAGCGGGGGTCGGGCCGTATGCCCGGATAAGCGTCCGCCTCCAGCATTCGCGGCTCGGGCCGGTCGGACCGGCGGCGAATGACGGCTTTAGGCGGCTCGACTTGGTCGTCCCAGTCATCGGGCTCCCGGTCGAGCTCCGGTTCCCGCGGCGGTTGATATGCGCGCACGGGAACAGGGCGCGGTGCCGGCTGGTAGACCTCCCGGTGCGGCGGCGCTACGGGCTGTGCCGGGAACGGCACGTGAGCCGGCGCCTGTACGGGAGGGGGCGACATCGGCGCGATCGGCCGCAGGCGCGCTATCGGCTCCTGGACCTCGGCGGGTTCAGGCTCAGGCGCGTGGGCGAAACCGTCCTGCAAGGGCTGAAGGCCGAGGTCCGCCGCCACCTGATCGATCCGCGCACGTGTGACGGTTCGTTCGCCAGCGCGCGACGCGCCGCTCAGCGCCACATCGGCCAGCGTGTTCACCATTTGCAGCAGGCCGCCCGAATACTGCGTCATCGCCTGTATCGCGGCGGGCTCGAAGATGTCGTCCCGATCCGCTCCGGCCTGCCGGATGCGCTGCTTGATGTAGCTGCCGACCTGATCCTGGTCGAGCGGTGGGAGGTGATACGACACCCCCAACCGCCGCATCGGGTCTTCCAGGCCCGGTTCCGCCAGCATGCGCTCCAGATCGGGCGCACCTGCCAGCAGGACCTGGAGAAACCGGCCGGTCTCGGTGTCGGAGGACGCCATGTCCACCAAGTCGTAGAGCACGGGCAGGTCGAGTTCGTGGACTTCGTCGACGATCAGGACGCCGGTCCCTGCTTCTTCGAGCCGTTGTTCCAGCCGCTCGATCAGGGCATCCATATCCGTCAGCGGCTGACCGTTGGCCTCGTCGTGAAGCAACTCGCCGCCGGCTTCCTGGATGATGTCCTCGACCGTCATTCCCGGTCTGGCGGCGACCGCGAGGACCATCGCGCCGTCGCCTTCCAGATGGTCGAGAAGTTCCTGAAGCAAAGATGTTTTGCCCGACCCGGTTTCTCCATAAAGAGCCATAAGCCGCCGACGCGCAAGGACAGCCAGAACGAAGCCGTTGAACGCTTCCTCATGCTCCTGAGACGCATAGGTAAAACGCGCTGTCGGCGTAATCTTGAAAGGTTCTTCGCGTAAACCGAAGCGGTTGCTCATCATGGCTATTCTATCGAATGGATTACCTGGCGACGCCTGAAAACGAAATTCCTCAGACGGTGCATCTACGGTTCTCATGTGTTTGGAGGATTGCACTCTATCAACCCCCGCATAATTCACGAACACATAAAAGGGGTGAAAAGTCCCCGTCGATTGGGGGTGTCCGCTATCGACCCGCGTATTCCCTGATCGGGACGCTGGTGGAACGCATTAGCGAAGGGGACTTTCAAGGAGGCTGGCAGCCCGGCATTTTTGCGATATTGTCGGCTGCATGAGCCAGACAGATCTATCGGCCGCCCCCGGCGGCACGGCCCAAAACGCCTCCAGTCAAGCCACTGGTCAATCGGTGTCTTCTCCCCATGTGGAGTTCATCGACGTCCGCAAGACCTATGACGGCGAGACCCTGGTCGTCAAAAACCTGAACCTGGAGATCCAGCGGGGAGAGTTCCTGACCCTGCTGGGGCCGAGCGGTTCGGGCAAGACCACGTCGCTGATGATGCTGGCCGGGTTCGAGGTGCCGACATCGGGCGACATCCGCCTTGCCGGACGGTCGATAGCGCGCCTGCCGCCGCACCGGCGCGACATCGGCATGGTGTTCCAGAACTACGCCCTGTTCCCGCATATGACGGTGGCCGAGAACCTCGCTTTCCCGCTGTCCGTCCGGAAGATGCCGAAGGCGGAGATTGGGGAACGGGTCGCCAAGGCGCTGGGCATGGTCCATCTGTCCCAGTTGGGCGGCCGGCGGCCAGCCGAACTCTCGGGCGGTCAGCAGCAGCGGGTGGCGCTGGCTCGCGCCCTCGTCTTCGATCCGCAACTCGTCCTGATGGACGAACCCCTGGGAGCGCTCGACAAGCAACTGCGCGAGCACATGCAGTTGGAGATCAAGCACATCCACGAATCGCTCGGCGTCACGGTCGTCTACGTCACCCATGACCAGACCGAGGCGCTGACGATGTCCGACCGGATCGCCGTGTTCAACAACGGCATCATCCAGCAGATCGACCTGCCGGACCGGATCTACCAGCAGCCCTGCAACAGCTTCGTCGCCAACTTCATCGGCGAGAACAACCGCCTGAACGGCATCGTGCGGGAAGTTTCCGGCGGCATCTGCCGGGTCGAGCTGAAGACCGGGCAGAGCGTCTTTGCCGCCGCCGTCGCGGCACATGAGCCCGGCCAGCCGACGACGTTGTCGATCCGGCCCGAGCGAATCGGTTTCCAGCCGACGCAGGACGAGGCGGTCACCAGCCTGGAAGCCCGCGTGCTGGAGCGGATTTACCTGGGCGATCACCTGCGCCTGCGGCTGGCGGTTGCGGACGCGGAGGATTTCATGGTCAAAGTGCCGTTCGCCGACAGTGCCGAGGCGTTCCAGACGGGCCATGCCGTTTCAGTCTGCTGGGCCGCCAAGGATTGCCGGGCGCTCGATCCCGTCTGACGCCGCTCCCCGGCGTCCGTTCTCCCGAATTTCGCCGCCGCGCGAGGCTATTCGACCGTGTTCCGCAAAATCCTTTCCGTCGGCGGCCTGACCTTGGCCAGCCGCGTTCTCGGCTTTGTCCGGGATATCCTGACCGCAGCGCTCCTGGGGGCGGGGCCGGTCGCCGACGCCTTCTTCGTCGCGTTCCGGCTGCCCAACCACTTCCGGGCGCTGTTCGCCGAAGGGGCGTTCAACGCGGCGTTCGTCCCGATGTTCTCTGCGTTCCTGGTCGGGCAGGGCCGGTCGCAGGCGCGGATCTTCGCCGAACAGGTCCTGGCGTTCCTGCTGGTGATCCAGCTTGTGCTGCTGGTCGTGTTCGAGCTGATCATGCCGTCGTTCATGCTGATCTTCGCGCCGGGCTTCTCGGACGAGCCCATGAAGTACGATTTGGCGGTGTTGTTCACCCGGATCACCTTCCCTTACCTGCTGTTCATCTCGCTGGTGTCGCTGATGGGGGCCGTCCTCAACAGCGTCGAGCGTTTCGCAGCGGCGGCCGCGGCGCCCATCCTGCTGAACCTGTGCCTGATCGCGGCGCTGCTCGGGCTGACCCCCTTGCTGCCGACGGCCGGCCACGCGCTTGCCTGGGGCGTCATGGCGGCCGGTGTCGCCCAGTTCCTTTATCTCGCCTGGGATTGCCACCGCGCCGGCATGTCGTTGAGGCTGGGGCTGCCGCGCCTAACGCCGGGAGTGAAGCGTTTCCTGGCGGTGCTCGGACCGGCGGCGCTTGGGGCGGGCGTTACCCAGATCAACCTGTTCATCGATACCTTGATCGCGTCGCTGCTGCCGACCGGCGCCGTCTCGTACCTATACTACGCTGACCGGATCAACCAGTTGCCGCTGGGCGTCATCGGCATCGCGATCGGCACCGTCCTTCTGCCCGAGCTGTCTCGTGCCCTGAAGGGCGGCAACATGGCCCAGGCCAGCGAAAGCCAGAACCGGGCGCTGGAACTGTCGCTCCTGTTCACTCTGCCCGCAGCCGCCGCTTTCCTGGCGGCGGCTTACCCGATCATGTCGGTCCTGTTCGAGCGCGGTGCATTCCAGGCTGCCGACGCCCGAGCGACCGCGACGACGCTGATGGCCTATGCGCTTGGACTGCCGGCTTTCGTCCTGATTCGCAGCCTGCTGCCGGGGTTCTATGCGCGGCAGGATACGCGAACTCCCGTCAAGATCGCGCTGGTCGTCGTGACGGTCAACGTGGCGCTGAAACTGGTGCTGATGCAGCCGCTCTCCCAGGTAGGGCTGGCGCTCGCCACTTCGGCGGCATCCTGGGTTAACTGCGCGCTGCTTGCGACCCTGCTGTTCCGGCGCGGCTTCCTGGTGCTGGATGCGCGGCTGAAGCGCCGGGTTCCCCGCCAACTGCTGGCCGCCGTCGCCATGGCCGCCGTTCTCGTCGGGCTTCAAGGCCCGCTGGCCGAGCTTCTGGCGGTCCACGATCTGGTGACCCGCACGCTCGCCCTTGGGGTGCTGGTATCCGCAGGTGTGGCAACCTACGCCGTGGCCGGGCTGGCGCTGGGTGTCGTCTCGCTAGCCGAGCTGAAACAATATACCCGCAGGCGCCGGAAAATCTGACCACCGTTGCGCTGGACACGCTGATCAAGCTGATGAAAACTAAAGGTGAAAAGCGATCAGTTAATCATAAAAACACGACAGGGTGACGATCGATGAGCTGGAAGACCAACCTTTTCCTGGGCGCCGCACTGCTGGGTGCGACGGTCGCAAGCGCCGAAGCCCGTGACCTGACGGTCACCTCCTGGGGCGGCAACTATCAGGACGCTCAGCGCGAGGTCTACTTCGCGCCTTTCTCCAAGAAGACCGGTACCAAGGTGGTGGACGACAGTTGGAACGGCGGCGTCGGCGCGTTGCGCGCCAAGGTCGAGGGCGGCAATGCCGACTGGGACGTCGTGCAGGTCGAGGCGGAGGAACTGGCGCTCGGCTGCGAGGAAGGCCTGTTCGAGCAGATGGACTGGTCGGCGCTCGGCGGTAAGGACAAGTTCATTCCCGCAGCCGTCCATGAATGCGGCGTCGGCGCCATCGTCTGGACGACCCTGATCACCTATGACGGTGCTCGCCTGAAGGAAGGCCCCAAGAGTTGGGCCGATTTCTGGAACACGGAGAAGTTCCCCGGCAAGCGCGGCCTGCGCCGTGGCCCCAAATACACGCTGGAATTCGCCCTCATGGCCGACGGGGTGGAGCCTTCGCAGGTCTACCAGACCCTCGGCACCGATGCCGGCATTGACCGCGCGTTCAAGAAGCTGGACCAGATCAAGTCGAGCATGGTGTGGTGGGAAGCGGGCGCCCAGCCGCAGCAGCTCCTGGCATCGGGCGAAGTGGCGATGACCAGCGCCTACAACGCCCGGATCGCGGCAGCTAATAAGAGCGACAACCGCGACTTCAGGATCGTCTGGCCGGGCGGTGTCTACGCGGTCGATAGCTGGGTCATCCTGCGCGACAGCCCGAACAAGGAAGCCGGGATGGACCTGATCGCCTTCATGAGCGACCCGGTCAACCAGAAGAACCTGCCGCCGAAGGTCCCATACGGCGTGACCAACAAGGAAGCCACTGCCCTGGTCGATCCCGCCGTCCTGCCGATCATGCCGACGGAACCCGGCAACCTTGCCGCCGGCCTCGAACTGAACACGGACTTTTGGGTCGCCAACATCGAGCGCCTGACCGAAAGGTTCAACGCCTGGGTCGGACAGTGACCGGAACGGCGAGCCGGACCCGGTGACTGCACCGACCGTACCAAGGGACTCCAGCCTTCAGGCCAGCAGCGGCGGCCTGAAGGCGGAGCTTCGGCGGACCCAGCGCCGCCGCAAGCTTGAGGCGGTGGCGCTGGTCGCCCCCCTTTTCCTGTTCCTCGCGGTCTTCTTCCTGGCGCCGATAGCCGCCATGCTGTTCCGCAGCCTGGACAATTCGGAACTGCCCTCCGCCATGCCGCGCACGGCGGAGGTTCTGCGGGCCTGGGACGGCGCCGGACTGCCGCCCGAGCCCGTGTTCGCCACCTTCGCGTCGGAACTCGCGGCTGGGCAGAAGGCGCGAAATCTCGCCGGCGTTGCCAAGCGGCTGACCTACGAACTTCCCAATATGCGTTCGGCCCTGTTCGCCACCGCCCGCGCCTTGCCTGAGCAGCCCGACGGCACGTGGCAGAAGACCCTGACCGGCGCCAATGCCGTCTGGGGGGAGCCGGCAACCTGGGCCGTGATGCGCCGTGCCGCGGCCCCCTTCACGCCGCTCTACCTGCTGGCCGCCGTCGACCGTGAGATGGATGCCAACGGCAATATCGTGTCGGTGGCGCCGGACCGGGCGATCTACGTCGATATCTTCATCCGCACCTTCTGGATCGCGATCGTCGTGACGGTCGTTTGCCTGTTCCTCGGGTACCCGCTGGCCTACAAGCTGGCGAGCCTGCCGCCGAGGATAGCCAACCTGCTGATGATCCTGGTCCTGCTGCCGTTCTGGACATCGATCCTCGTCCGCACCGGCGCCTGGGTCGTGCTGCTTCAACGCGAAGGGCCGATCAACGAGACGCTCCAGACCCTGGGCCTGATCACGGAACCGCTTCAACTGGTCTACAACAGGGTCGGCGTCTATGTGGCGATGGTCCACATCCTGCTGCCGTTCATGATCCTGCCGCTCTACAGCGTCATGAAAGGGATATCGCCGGCCTATGTGCGCGCGGCGACCTCCCTGGGAGCGACTCCGTTCACCGCATTCCGGCGGGTCTACCTGCCGCAGACGGTGCCGGGCATCGGGGCGGGCGGGCTGCTCGTCTTCATCCTGGGCGTCGGGTACTACATCACGCCGGCGCTGGTCGGCGGGGCAGGGGACCAGATGGTCAGCTATTTCGTCGCCTTCTTCACCAACCAGACGATCAACTGGGGCATGGCGGCGGCACTCGGTTCGGTGCTGCTGGTGGCGACCCTGGTGCTGTACTGGATCTATGCCAAGCTCGTCGGCGTCGACGGCATGAAGATGGGTTGAAGGTCATGAGCCTGCCTCCCTATGCCTCTCCTCTGGAGCGCGCGTGGCACGTGACGCTCTGGGCCATCGCGGTTCTGGTGCTTGGCTTCCTAATCCTGCCCATCCTGGTGATCGTGCCCCTGTCGTTCAGCAGCGGATCGTTCCTGAGCTTTCCGCTGCCGGGCCTGTCGCTTCGCTGGTATCACGAACTGCTCGGGTCGGAGCGCTGGTTGTCGTCGCTCCGCAACAGCGTGATCGTCGCCTTCGCCTCGACGATCCTGGCGACGGTGCTCGGCACGCTGGCGGCGCTCGGCCTTCAGCGCGCCAAGTTTCCCGGCAGTTCGCTGGTGCTGGCGCTGCTGATCTCGCCCATGGTCGTCCCACTGGTGATCGTCGCGGTCGGCGTCTATTTCTTTTACGCGCCGTTCGGGCTGACCGGCAGCCTCGTGGGGCTGACGTTGGCCCATACCGCCCTGGCCTCGCCCTTCGTCGTCATCACGGTATCGGCGACGCTCCAGGGCTTCGACACCAACCTGTCGCGGGCGGCGGCCAGCCTTGGCGCAGGCCCGACACTGGCGTTCTTCAGGATCACCCTGCCGCTGATCCTGCCCGGAGTGGTATCCGGGGCGCTGTTCGCCTTCGTCACCTCGTTCGACGAGGTGGTGGTGGCCCTGTTCCTGACCGGTCCGCAGGACCGCACGTTGCCGCGCCAGATGTTCGACGGCATCCGGGAGAACATCAGTCCGATCATCGCGGCGGCTGCCACGCTGCTGATCGTCCTGTCCGTCGCCCTGATGACCGTGATGGAGGCTTTGCGCCGCCGCAGCGAACGCCTGCGCGGCCTTCGCTAAGCTCGACATAATCAGAAAAGCCAAGAAGCACAAAAAACCGATAGAGGATCGTCCCCGGAGCATCCGCGCATCAACTCAAACCCGAGGTCATCATGCCTGAACCTGAGAGCATAGACGGTGTCCGGTACCATGCGGTCGATGCCGCCTACTTCGAGAAGCGGGGCCTTCGAAAATATGCCGGGGTATGGTCCCTGTGGGCGCTTGGCGTCGGCGCCGTCATCTCCGGAGACTTCTTCGGCTGGAACTTCGGTTTGGCGGCCGGCGGCTTCGGCGGGTTGTTCATCGCGACGCTGATCGTCGTCGTGATGTATCTGGGCCTCTGCTTCAGCCTCGCCGAGATGTCGCCGGCCCTTCCGCATACGGGTGGAGCCTACAGTTTCGGGCGCTCGGCGCTTGGTCCCTGGGGTGGCTTCCTGACCGGCCTCGGCGAGAACATGGAATACGTGCTGACTCCGGCGGTCATCGTGGTCGGCATCGGCGGCTATCTCGGCGCGATCTTCGGCACCCCGGCGGAATTGGCTCCGGTCTGGTGGCTGGTCTGCTACGTGATCTTCGTCGGGCTGAACTACTGGGGCGTCGAACTCAGCTTCAAGTTCACTCTGGTCATCACCTTCATCGCCCTGGCGATCCTGATCGTCTTCTTCGTCGGCGCCATCAGCCATTTCGACTTCGCCGCCAACGCCCTCAACATCGAGCCTGGACCGGGCGGCAGCGCCTTCCTTCCCTTCGGCTTGGCTGGGATCACTGCGGCACTCCCCTTCGCGATCTGGTTCTTCCTGGCGATCGAGCAGCTCCCGCTGGCCGCGGAGGAAGCGCACGACCCCAGGCGCGACATGCCGCGCGGGCTTCTGCTGGGCCTCCTCACGCTGATCGCCCTTGCCTTCCTGACGCTGTTCCTGTCGGCCGGCATCGCACCCGGAGCGAAGGAAGTCGGCAGCTCGACCGAACCGCTGTTCCTTGGCTTTCAGACCATCTTCGGCGACGGCATCGGCGTCAAGGTGCTCGCCATGATTGCGGCGGCCGGCCTGATCGCCAGCTTCCATGCGATCATCTACGCCTATGGCCGCAACATCTACAGCCTCGCCCGCGCCGGCTATTTCCCGAAATGGCTGTCGGTGACCCATGGCGAGCGGAAGACCCCGCACGTGGCCCTGTTCGCCGGAGCCACGCTTGGCTTCGTGGTGGCGCTGGCGATGCAGTATTCCGGGAGCAAGCTGGTCGGGGCGGCGCTGCTTAATATGGCCGTGTTCGGGGCGATGATCAGCTACATCATGCAGCTCATGTCGTTCATCCTGCTGCGCTCCAAGCTGCCGCATATCGAACGCCCCTTCGTCAGTCCGCTGGGAGTTCCCGGTGCCGTCGTGGCGTTGGTCATCGCCGTCGTGACGCTGATCTCGCTGTTCCTCAACCCGGAGTACCGGCCCGGCGTCTGGGGCTGCGCCATCTGGTTCCTGGTCGGCATCGCTTATTTCGGTCTCTACGGCCGCCATCATCTGGTGAAATCGCCCGAAGAAGCTTTCGCCATCGGCCACCGCTCCAAAGGTGGAGCCACCGCGCCGGGCTTGGCCGATTAGGTCAACTTTGGCCCGACTGGCCCCGCTGGATTGACGATGCCCGCGATCTACCTGAACAAGGGTCGTTCCCGGTTCAGGTAGATCGCGTCAATGCTCGAATCGCTTTCCAGACTTCTCCTCATCGCCGTGATCCTGTCTTTCGCCGTTCCGGCGCGGGCCGACGAGGCAGCGGCCTGGGCGGCCCTGCGGGAAGGCGGCAAGATCCTCCTGATGCGTCACGCCACGACCAATCCGGGGGTCGGCGATCCACCGGGCTTCCGCCTGGACGATTGTTCGACCCAGCGTGTCTTGTCCGGTGCGGGGCGCGATCAGGCGAAGTCCATCGGTGCCGCCTTGCGGCAGAACGGCATGAAGGCCGGTCGGATACTGACCAGTGCTTGGTGCCGATGCGTCGATACGGCTGAACTGATGGATCTGGGGCCGGTGGAAGTTTTCGAACCGTTAAACTCGTTCTTCGGGCAAAGCGCCGAAGCAGAGCGGCAAACCGAGTCCGTGAGGAAACTGATCGCGGACTGGAAAGGTCCGGGGACCCTCGTGCTGGTGACCCATCAGGTCAATGTGACAGCCCTGACCGATATATTTCCCTCGTCAGGGGAGATGGTGATAATGGATCCGAACGGCCGATCCATAGGACGTATTTCTGCTAATTTTCGTTGAGGGTATATACCAAAGGCTATGGGTCTAGCGCCTCTGTACAGGCTTGCCCATTCTTCAACGATCTGGCAGAAAAAAGGCCGCTTCGAAAGCGGCCTGAGTCTAGGGAGGAAACGCCCAACAAGGGCGATGCAGCAATCGCTTGCTGCAATGCAAAAATTAATGATTGCGCGGTTCGATGCAATACCGAACCGACGGATACTCAGGCGAAACACCCAGTTTCTCATTTCGATGTTGCATTGTTGCCACGCTGTTTGAGCGATGGTGACGATCGAGCCTACTGTCGTACCGTAGACGGGCGAGATGCAGGCGCCTGGAGGTGCTTTTCCGAACCGGCGGGGCTGGGCTTGCCGGCGGCGGAGCGCTCCGACGCTTCTGACTCGATCACCCGCTCTCCTGAGATGAACGGCTCGACCGGCCGGCGCAGCGACTCAAGGGTCTCGCTTGGGTGGAAAACTGGATGGCGGGACTTCCCGTTCCTCGATCTCACCCGCCGCTTCCTCTCCGTCGCCGGACGGCTCCGGGACGCCACCCGGCGCATAGGGCGGCATGGCGTCGTCATTGGGATGGCGGGGCGAAACCGGACGCTCATCCGGTTTTCTAACATCCTTGTTCTGTTCCTCGGCCATTACCGGTCTCCTTGCTGGTTATGAAAGCAACAAGGGCGTACCGGTCAAAAGGTTCAGCCGGAATATGCGTGGATCAGGAAGCGCGTGGCGAAGAACATGGCGATACCGAGCAGCACGGAGATCAACAGCAGCATGGGCACGCTCAATCCGGCCCTGACCGGCGCGGGACGCCCGGCCTCTTCGAAGATGACGGTTGCGACGGTGCGGTTCGATGCTGGATCGGTAAAGCTCTGCTCGACCTTCACTTTTTGAAATTTTCCGGTTCCCAGGGCGCCCTTCGCTTCCGTCAGCGCCTTATCGAGGCCATCGCTGGTGCAGGCGACGCTCCATTTGTCGCGTCTGCGTACGGAAACTTGATATGTCAGCCGCCTTTTCGCCGGTGCTGGAGTCGATGTCATGGACCAACCTCAATCTGTGGATTGATAGAATACAATGATAATCTTAATTATCCTTTCGGTTTGATCCCTATCCCCTGAACTTTCTTCCATTGCGTCGTAGCGCCTGACATCGCGATGCCTATGATGCCGCGACCCTGCGTGCGCTGGCCCAGTTCGAAACAAGCCGAGAGGACCGATGGCTGACGCTACCCTGATCGTCGGACGCAACAGCCTGCTTGCCAGGGCCTTCCGGGATCATGGCGGCGTGGCGGACTGCCGCTTCGTCGGGCATGACGAACTGGATCGGCCCGACCTGCTGAACGGTGTCGGACGAATCGTCAATTTCGCTTTCCATCCGGATCTTCGGAATGGTCCGTACCGGGCGGACCTGGACATCGACCTGCGTCTGGGACGTGCGGCGGCGGAACTTGGGCTGCGCTACGTCATGATCAGCACCCGCAAGGTCTATGCGCCCGATCATGCGTTCGGCGCGTCGGAGATGTCGCCGCTGGGGCCCGTCGATGCCTATGGCCGCAACAAGCTGACGATCGAGCGTCTGCTGTCCAACCTGCTGGGTGACAGGCTGACGGTCCTGCGGATCGGCAACGTCGTCGGTTACGACCGCCAATCGTCCCGTCCCAGTTTCATGAGCATGGTGCTCGGGCGCCTTGCCGAAGAGGGCAGGGTGGTCCTCGACGTCAGTCCATTCGTCCAGCGTGACTTCCTGCCGATCGAACAGGTCGCCGCCGCGATCAGGTCTGTCCTGAACCATGACTTCGCCGGCGTCTTCAACATCGGCTCGGGTGCCTCGGTCGAAGTGGGGCGTCTGGCGCTTTGGGTGATCGAAGGGTTCGGGCGCGGCGAGCTCGTCATTTCGTCTCCCCGAGTCCATGATGAATTCGTGCTCGACGTTCGCAAGTTGCGGGCTGCTACCGATTGGTACTGGCCGGCCGGTGCCCTTCCGGAATACTGCCGCAGCCTCGGGCGGCGCCTGAACAAAGCCGAAACAGCAGGCGGCCACTGAATCCGCCATGCGGCGTGCCTTCTTAAAGACTCGAGCGATCCCCGACAGTGCTCTATGAAGAAGGTAATATGTGATCCTTTGAGCACACTGTGCGCTCAAAGGAGCGCATGCTTGTCGGCGTAGTTGCCTAACGCGCGGTTTCTCGCTTCATTGACTTCAGGCCGGTGGGCAAAACCGGTCGAAAGGCTTTTTATATGTTCAATGGAATTCCGTATTCGGTGGGGGCGATGAAGATTAAGACTTTGCCACTGGTCGTTGGCGCTGCTGTCTTGCTGGCAGGGACCAGCACCACGGTTATCGCCCAGGAATTGCGACGCGGTGCAAGCGTCCTTGAGCGCCCCAAGCCCGAACTCGACCCGCTGGGTATCCGTGCCGGCAGCTTCCTGATCTTCCCGAAGGTCGAGCTTGGCACGACCTACGACGACAACGTGTTCGCGACCGAGAACGACAAGGAAGGCGACTTCCTGTTTCAGGTTCTCCCGACCGTCACGGTGCAGTCCGACTTCAGCCGGCATGCCCTGCGGTTCAGCGCCGGCGCCGACGTCGGTCGCTACGTCGACAATACCAGTGAAAACTATGTCGACTACTTCTTCACCGGAGGCGGCCGGCTGGACGTCACCGGAGACTCGTTCCTGACCGGGGATCTCTCCTATCGCAAGCTGCACGAGGATCGTGGCGACCCCGATTCGCCGACGGCTGCCAGCGAACCGATCGATTTTGCCCGGACCAATGCCGAACTGGCTTATCAGCATCGGTTCAACCGTGTGATCGGCCGCGTCGGTGTCGGGGCGGAGAACGAGGACTACGACGACGTCGCGTCGATCACGGGGACGACGCTGGATCAGGACAACCGGGACAAGTGGGCTTATTCCGCCACGGGTCAGGTCGGCTACGATCTTTATCCGGGCTACCAGCCGTTCCTGCGCGTCACCTATACCCGGACCGAATACGACAACGGAACGGTCAAGCCCGACAGCGACACCTACGAGGCCGTCGTCGGCACGACGCTCGACCTGACCAACCTGCTGACCGGCGAGATCTTCGTCGGCTATCTGAGCCGCAGCTACGACGAGTCGCAGTTCAGCAACTTCACGGGGCTGGCCTACGGTCTGCAACTCGACTACGCGGTCACTCAGCTGACCTCGATCAGCGGCAACGTCACCCGCGGGGTCGAGGAAGGCTTCGGCGCCGTTCCCTCGCCGCGCGACCGCACGACCTTCCAGGTCGGCGTCGATCACGAGTTGCTGCGCAACGTGGTGCTGTCGGCGCTTGCTCAGTACCAGATGGACGATTATCAGAACACCCCCCAGGAGGAGGATTTCTACCTGCTCCAGGCCGGCGCGACCTACAACATCAACCGCAACTTCTATCTGCGCGGCACCTACAGCTATTCGACCCGTGATTCGAACCTGCCAGGTGAGGATTATGACCGGAACCTGTTCCTGCTGCGGCTCGGCGCTCAGCTCTAATCGGGAAAAATCGCTATCCGAACGAGACGGCGCCTGCATCGCAGGCGCCGTTTTCGTTTCAGCTAACTCGAAATTTCCGGTATTGGAGATAATTATCAGGCTAGAACAAAAGTGGCATGGTCAGTCCGTTATTTCGGTAGCGCCGAGGAATATCAGTGATGCCTTGAAAAAGATTATTGATTGTCCTTCCGTACTGCCATCGGCTTAATTCCTCTACTCTTTTTCAGTTTAGCGCCATTACCGATAGTATTCGTGTGGTCGTAAGGGATTGCTTGGGACCGCTGTCGGACATGAGCCGATGGACGCTCCGGCAAGCCAAACGGTCCGGCCCAGACTATTCGGCAAGGCCCAGAGAAGAGGAACCGATGTTTTTTGCTACCTGGAAGAAAGTCGCGACGGGTTGCGTCGTGGCGGTTGCACTGGCGGCGTGCCAGAATACCGGCTCGAACGCGCCGCTCGAAACACAAACCGCCTCTGTTGGCGAATATCAGTTGGGCGCCGGCGACGAAGTCCGCGTCACTGTATTCGGCCAGGAGCAGCTTTCGGGCACTTTCCGCGTCGATGGTGCCGGTTATGTCGCGATGCCGCTCGTTGGCGAAATAAACGCCAAGGGAAAGACAGCTCGTCAGCTTGAAATGGGCATCGCCCAGAAGTTGAACGAAGGTTACGTCCGCGATGCGCGGGTCAGCGCCGAAGTCGTGACCTTCCGTCCGTTCTACATCATCGGCGAAGTCACCAAGCCCGGCCAGTATCCCTACGTCAACGGCATGACCGCGACCACCGCAGTCGCGATGGCCGGCGGCTACACCTATCGCGGCCAGCAGGACTACATCCTGATCACCCGCGGCACCGACGCCGAGAAGATCGAGCGCCGTGCGCCCATCAATACCCAGGTGCTGCCCGACGACGTCGTGCGCATCCCCGAACGCTTCTTCTGATCCGGGTCATCCATGGAAATCGTCGAAACGGCCATTCCGGACGTGAAGCTGCTGACGCCGCGTAAGTTCGGCGATCATCGCGGCTTCTTTGTCGAAACCTACAACAGGAAAGTGCTGGAAGGCATCGGGTTCACCAAGGAATTCGTGCAGGACAACCACTCGCTGTCGGCTCCCGCCGGCACGATCCGGGGACTGCATTTCCAGCTCGAACCCTATGCCCAGGACAAGCTGGTCCGGGTCGTGAAAGGCGCCATCCTGGACGTCGCGGTCGATCTGCGCCGTGGGTCCCCGACCTTCGGCCAGCACGTCTCGGCTCGGCTGGATGCCGAAACAGGCCGCCAGATCCTGGTTCCCGCGGGGTTCGCCCACGGCTTCGTGACGCTCGAGCCGGATACGGAGGTCATCTACAAGGTGACCAACTTCTACGCGCCCAGTCACGACCGCGGCTTGCTGTGGAACGATCCCGACCTGGGGATAGAATGGCCGGTTTCGGCTGAAGACGCCGTTCTGTCGGACAAGGACAAAGTGCAGCCGCGCCTTCGCGATCTGCCGGACACCTTCTGACGAATATACGTTTCCTCCGACATCTTCCAAATGCGGGTGTTCTCTTCGGCCGATCTCAAAGAGGGCACCCGTTAGAGAGTATCGCACGGGAATAAGAACGAGTGAACGGGGGAGCCTGATAAGAGCACCCCGTTTCCCTCTTCAGAGAATACGGAACGAATGCTCCGCACTCCCGTTCGATTATATCGAGTAACTACCGAAGCGATAGCTGTAGCAACGCAGATCTTCGCTTAATATGGGCACAGTCCGCTAATGTGGATGCCCGGTCTTTATACGGACCCGAACACAATAACGTCATCGCACAGGTTTTTCATTTATCGCGGGAATCGCGGGTCTGTGCTTTGCCCAACTTTGCACCAGCCGAGGAATAGATTATGCAGCGTGTGATGGTCACCGGCGCCGGCGGTTATATCGGCACTTCCCTGGTTCCGATGCTGCTCGAGCAGGGCTATGCCGTGCGTGCGGTCGACCGGTTCTTTTTCGGTCATGAACTTCTGAAGTCCCATCCCGACCTGGAAATGGTCCGGGAGGACGTACGCCGCCTGAAGGTCGAGGATTTCGCGGGTATCGACGCGGTCATCGATCTGGCTGCCATTTCCAACGATCCCAGCGGTGAACTGTTCCAGGACGTCACCTGGGCCGTCAACCACAAGGCCCGGGTGCGGTGCGCCGAGCTGGCCAAGCAGGCCGGCGTCAAGCGCTACATCCTGCCGTCTTCTTGCAGCATCTACGGTTTCCAGCCGGACGGCGTCATTGCCAACGAGGAAACACCGACCAACCCGCTGACCACGTACGCCAAGGCGAACGAACAGGCCGAGCACGGCGTTCTGCCGCTGGCCGACGATAAGTTCACCGTCATCGTGCTGCGCCAGTCCACCGTGTACGGCTACAGCCCACGCATGCGTCTCGACCTCGCGATCAACGGCATGACCTATGGCGCCTGGAAGACCAACGTGCTTCCGCTGATGCGCGACGGCAGCCAGTGGCGTCCGATGGTCCATGTCCGCGACACCGCGTCGGCCCAGATCTTCATGCTGACGGCACCCGCGGAAAAGGTGAACGGCCGGATCTTCAACGTCGGTTCCGAAGCGAACAACTACCAGCTCGGCCAGCTCGCCCAGATCGTCGTCGATACCCTGCCGAACAAGGTCGAGATCGAGTGGTACGGCGATGCCGACACCCGGTCCTACCGCGTCTCGTTCGACAAGATCGAAGCGCTCGGCTGGAAGGCCAAGCTGGTCGCCCAGGACGGCATCCGCGAGATCGCTGCCAAGCTCGACAGCGGCGAACTGGACCGGACCACCGAGACGATCACGCTCGACTGGTACAAGAATCTGGTCAAGTGGCACGAGATCATCCGCAAAGTCGAGCTGTACGGCGGCATTTTCGATATTCCGGAAGCTGAAATCGACGCCCTGCGCCGGTCCGAGGCTGCGGAATAATGAAAGGGATCATCCTGGCCGGCGGGTCGGGGACGCGGCTTGCTCCCATCACCAGCGTGGTGAGCAAGCAGCTTCTTCCCGTCTATGACAAGCCGATGATCTACTACCCGCTGACCACGCTGATGCTGGCGGGTATCCGGGACGTGCTGATCATCACCACCCCCCAGGACCGGGACCTGTTCGCCCGGCTCCTGGGCGACGGTTCCAAGTGGGGGATGAACATCAGCTATGCGGTCCAGCCCAGCCCCGACGGGCTGGCGCAAGCCTTCATCATCGGCAAGGACTTCATCGGCAACGATCCGGTCTCGCTGATCCTGGGCGACAACATCTTCTTCGGCTACGGCATCACCGACCGCCTCCAGCGGGCGGCCAAGGTGACCCAGGGCAGCGTGGTCTTCGCCTATCAGGTCGCCGATCCGGAACGCTACGGCGTGGTTGCCTTCGACCACACCGGCCGGGTCACCGACATCGAGGAGAAACCCGCCAAGCCCAAGTCCAACTTCGCGGTCACCGGCCTCTACTTCTACGACAGCGATGTCGTCAACATCGCCAAGGACCTGAAGCCGAGCCCGCGCGGCGAGCTTGAGATCACCGATCTCAACCGCGTCTACCTGGAGCGCGGTCAACTCTCGGTCGAACTGCTCGGACGCGGCACCGCCTGGATCGATACCGGAACCCACGACAGCCTGCTGGGCGCCGGCAACTTCATCGAGGTGATCGAGGCCCGGCAGGGCTTGAAAGTGGCCTGCCCCGAAGAGATCGCCTGGCGCATGGGTTACATCGACGACGCCCAGTTGAACACGCTGGCGGCGCCGCTGATGAAGTCGGGCTACGGCAAGTATCTGCTGCGGCTGATGGAACAGGATTTCTCCGGCTGGCAGCCGGAATTCAAATCTGACAGTGAAAACGTTGACTATTCGGGCGCCGTCGTCTGACCGGCGCCCCTAAAGGAGATTGATATGATGGACAGTCCGGTTGTTCGGATCGGTGTTGTGGGCACCGGGTTTATTTCCTCGCACTTCATCATGGCCCTGGACCGGCAGGAAGGCTTCAAGGCTTCCCGCGTGTTGACCCGGCGGCCGGTCGACGGCTGCACCGGCTTTCCGCGTCCGGAACTGCTGACCAACTCGCTTGCCGAATTGATCGAGAATTCCGACGTCGTGCTGGAATGCACCGGCGATGCCATCCACGCGACCGACGTGGTGGCGGCGGCGCTCAGCGCCAACCTGCCCGTCGTCACGATGAACTCGGAGTTCCACATCACTGCCGGCTCCTACTTCGTCGGCAAGGGTCTGGTCACCGAGGCCGAAGGCGATCAGCCCGGCTGTCAGGCGGCATTGAAGGAAGAGGTCCTGGACATGGGCTTCGAGCCGCTGGTGTACGGCAACATCAAGGGCTTCCTGAACCAGGACCCGACGCTCGAGGACATGACCTACTGGGGCAACCGGAGCGGCATCAGCCTTCCGATGGTGACCTCCTTCACCGACGGCACCAAGGTCCAGATCGAGCAAGCCTTCGTCGCCAACGGCCTCGGCGCCGAAGTCGCGAAGCCCGGCCTGCTGGGCGTGCCCGACGACGACCTGCGCACGGGAGGCAGCGCCCTCGCCGAAGCCGCCGAGAAACTGGGCAAGCCGATCGCCGACTACGTCCTGTCGCTCAAGCTGCCGCATGGCGTCTTCGTCGTCGGCAAGCACGATCCGCGTCAGAAAGGCGCCCTGCGGTACCTTAAACTCGGCGACGGCCCTTATTATGTCGTCCTGAAGCACAATATCTTCGTGCACCTGGAAATCCTCCGGACGATTAAGCGCGTCATGAACCAGGGCCGCATCCTGCTGGACAACTCCGCCCGCCCGGTGGCCAGCGTCTGCACCGTGGTCAAGCGCGACTTGAAGCCGGGCGACAAGATCGCGTCCGGTATCGGCAGCTTCGACGTGAGGGGCGAGGCGGTCCGGATCGTTGACACGGCCGGGCACGTTCCGATCGGGTTGCTGGCCGATGCCGTAATCAAGCGTCCGCTGAAGCGCGGCGACATCATCGGCATGGACGACGTCGAACTACCCGACAGCCTGGCGCTCCGCGCCTGGAAGGACATCGAGCGGTCGGTCCTCAGCGGGCAGTCCGGCGAGGCCGAAAAGAAGTCGGCTCTCGCTTCCTGAGGACCGGTTCCCTCCGAGGTATATACCAAAGCACCCCGGAGGGAACCTGCCCGGTGCCCCAAATTGGAAGATATGCGGTTCCAGGGCTTGGTCGTGGCATCAACGTGTTCAAAGGTAAAACCGACGTATGCGTAACTTTTTCCGGAAACGGCGTAATCCCCAGTTCGGTGAGGCCGGCTCAGGTGAGAATGTCCGGCCGGATCTGGATCCGCGCGTGACACCGTTCGGCCCCCGTCTGGTGTCCGATCTTGGCGGTCCCGACGACGATCCCGATTTGGACGACTATCAGGACGACGGCCAGCCCGCGCGCCAGTCCAGCTATGAAGACGATCAGCCGCGCACCCACCGGCAGACCCCCTCGGTCCAGGCCGGAGCAGTCCAGGAAGACCGCGCTTTCATGATGCGGTCGGCCACCGACCTGCTGCATGCCCGCAAGGGCGACGAGCCGCAAGCCCGCAAGCCGGCGGAGCGTAGCCGCAAGGCCGACGACGAAGACCTGGAACTGCCGCGCTTCTCCCTGCCGGTAGCGGGAACGCTTCGATCGCGCGCCAGCGGCAATCTGCCGGGCCTGACGCCCGAGCTGAACAAGGCGCTGCGCGAAGCCTTCACGCCGACCCGTCCCAAGCAGGAAGTCAACTCCCTGTTCGTCGGGCGCCTCAACACCCTGCGCCGGATCATCGCCGCGATCGAGGAAGAGCGCGCCCATGTCGTCCTGTTCGGCGACCGCGGCCGCGGCAAGACCTCGCTTGCCAACGCGATCCAGCAGATCGCCTCGCAAGCCGGCTACTTCACGCTGAAGCTGACCTGCAGCGCCGAGCTGAGCTTCGAGGATGTCTTCCGCAACTTCCTTCGGCGCATCCCGGGCACGTTCTACCGCTCAGAAGTGGACAATCCCTTCGCGGCACGGCGCACCATGTCCAGCTTCGACGAGCTGCTGCCGGAAGGCTCGTTCAGCGTGACCGAGCTGAACGACGTGCTCGCCGAGATCCAGGGCGCCCATGTCCTGCTCGTGCTCGACGAGTACGACCGCGTGACCAGCGAGGACCTGCGGAACAAACTGGCCGAACTGATCAAGAACCTGACGGACAGCTCGATCCCCGTAACCGTGTTCATCGTCGGCGTCGCGGAAAGCCTCGACCAGCTGATGGGTAAGCATCCATCCATCCAGCGTTCGCTGGTGGCGGTCCACCTACCGCTGATGAGCGACAAGGAGATCGACCGGATCATCGTCGCCGGCTCCGAGTCCGCCGGCGTCGGCTTCAGCGACGAAGTCCGCGACCTGATCGTCATGCTCGCCAAGGGGCTGCCCTATTATGCGCAGCTTCTGTCGCTCCATGCTGCCCGAAGCGCGGTCAGCCGGGGTGCGACCCAGGTCGGCGACAGCGATCTGGTCTATGCGGTCGCCCGCTGCGTCCAGGAAGCGGAGCGCGGCATCATCGAGGCCTACAACAAGGCGCTCGGTCCCGACCGGAAGGCTTCGTTCGCCGACGTCCTGTACGTGGCCGCTCAGTGCCGGTCGGACGACTACGGCAGCTTCCACCCCGGAGATATGGCCCAGGTTCCGGTCCGTGTCGACGGCGAGCCGCTGCCGCTTCTGTCGCTCCAGTATCCGCTCAGCCGGCTCAGCGACGACGAACGGGGAGGCGTGCTCCAGCGCATCGTGGAACCCGGCGGCTTCCGCTATCGGTTCCGCAATCAGATGATGCGGCAGTACGTACTGATGCGCCAGGCGAGGGATCGCGGCCTGATCTGACCAAGCCTGGCCACCACCATCACCCGAGTGGAGCGTCCGCGGCGCTCCACTCGGCACTTCCTACCGTCCATGCCACCAGACATAGCCGGCGATTACCGAGACGATGAGGCCGAATAGCAGGATGAGTACCAGGCAGCTCATCATGAACTGCCGCATTTCTCCCTGCTTCCAGGCGCTTCGCGCAAGCAGCGCCAGATAGGCCGCAACGGCCAGACCGATCCCTTGTAGCGGTGTCATCTTCCCCTAAGACTCTTTCCGGTTCGCCGCGCCATGCCGCCGGGCGCGATGGTGTTTGCCTGATTTTCGCCATTATCCCTACCCGTTTGGGGAAGATATTGGCCGGATGTGTGCTCAAAACATCGCACCTTCCTATAATGATGCGATGACGGGGTACTTCGGCACACCCAAGGCTGGCGGCAAACGTAAATTTATATTAACCATATTTGCAGCGATTTGCGGCAGCTTCACTCCGGCACGCCAGTCGCATGGTTTAAGCATACAGCAAGTTATGCTGAGAGATGACGCTTGCCCTTTTACTGACACGTTCAAGGCTCATTCCAAGTCCTGTGGAAGTCGTTTGGAGTAAAGCAGTCACCAGTTCGATGATATTGACGCATTGTGATATTGACCGCCGACATGTTGCAGTGCAGTATGTGCGCAAGAATGCAGTAGTTGAACGTAACGTCGCAAGATCAGACAAGGCCGTTTGCACCGTCAGACGGCACAATAGAATATCTTGTGCGTTGTATCACCGCTATTTCAGAGAAAAAATGGCGAATAGGCTACCCTACTTCTCGACAAACGTTGGCATATGTCCAATGCGCGCGGAATGTACTCCATTAGGGAGGTATCCTGCTGATGCTTCGCTGGGGTAATTTCATCCGAAAGAGAGAAGGGGTCAGCCTTGAAATGCCACTGGTCGGGTAGCGGTAACCGGTCGATCGACCAAGATGGCGCAAGAAAAAACCCAATAGCCTTTCAGCGCGGGAGCAGACTATGCAACGTATCGAAGCTTTCCTGATCGATTCCAACAAACTTTTCCGGGAGGGGCTCAAGCGCCTGCTGGATGACTCTCCCTTCCAGATCGTTGCCGAAGCGGGCAACATCCGTGAAGGCGTCGCCATCGCCGAGTCGGGGCTCCGGCCTCAGCTCGTCCTGCTCGATCTGGTCAATGGCGGCGACGACGAAGCCGAGGCTATGCGGCGTCTGCGGGCATTGCTGCCGGACACCAGGATGGTCGTTCTGACGACCGACCTTTGCACGCGTCGTCTGGCGAACGCACTTGAGGCGGGCGCCGACGGTTACCTCATGAAAGACCTTTCGGCCGATGCCCTGGCTCAATCGCTGAGGCTGGTGATGATGGGCGAGAAGGTATTCCCGACCCATCTGGCCGCACTTCTCATCAGCGGCCGGGTCAACGGCAACGGGCTCGAAATGCCGATCTCGCGAAAGGGCCTGTCACAGCGCGAGGTTCAGATCCTGCGGTGCCTGCTCAACGGCGACAGCAACAAGATGATCGCCAACCATTTGAACATCACGGAAGCGACCGTCAAGGTTCACCTGAAGAGCCTGCTGCGCAAGATCAATGCCTCAAACCGTACACAGGCGGCCATCTGGGCGCTCAACAACGGCATCGGCGGAGAGCTGACCGGTAGCGCCGCGGCATCGATCGCCTGAAGCACTGCCGTATCGTAAGGAAAGAGGGCCGGTTTCCCGTGTACAAGGGGCCGGCCTCTTTTCTGTCCAGCCCGATCGCCGTCGGGCCCTGTCTGGTTGGCAAAGCCTTCGCCGGTTGTCAGCCTTCGCCGGTTGTCATCCTTCGGAAGTGCGCATCGCCAGCGGCGTCAGCGTTTCCGAACCCCGCGCCTGTTCGAGCGATGGCTGCTGACGTGCCGCGAAGACGCCGGCTTCGGTGCGGTTGCGGAAGTGCAGTTTCGACAGGACGCTTCTGACCATCGACTTGATGACGGCTTCGGACAGGTCGAGCTGGTCCGCGATCGTCCGGTTGTTGAGCCCCTGGCCGAGAAGAAGCAGCGTCTGGAACTCGACATCCGAGAGGCGAGGCAGAAGCGTCAGCCTGATCTCGTCCACCCCGAGGCGGGACAGGAACTGCTTGGGCATGAGGCAGTGCCCTTCCAGTCCCAGGTCGATCAGCTCGTTGATCCGGTCGGAGTTGATGTCCTGGAAGACCCAGGCATCTGCGAAGGCGAGGATGTGGGCTGCATCGAGCAACTCTCGGCTGCTTAGCACCACCACGATCCGGCTGCGCCGGGAAAGCCGAAGATAGACCATCGGCTCGTTCTCGCGCAGCGCCGCGAACTGCTGGACGCCGATCAGGATGGCGTCGGGGGTGATATTGCTTTGCTGAAGATCCGCAATATCGTGAAAAACGGATATCCGGTGTCGGCCGCCGTGTTCCAGGGCCGAGACCAGGTGGTCGGCGATCGTGTCGTCGTCGACGACGAGGCAGACATGCATGGGCGTCACTGTGTTCAACCTGGTATCATCCAAACCGGGGGGCAGCTTATGTCGGGCGGCTTGCTCATTGTGCACATGCATGGTTCGGCTCTGACTCTTGGCGCGAGGTCCCGGCTGGCGGGGCACCGCGAGGGGTGAAGACTGTCTGTCGAAGAGCAGTTCGTCATTTCCGAAAGTCTCTAAGCATTAAAGTTGAGGGTGCTAAGAAGCTCTATGACAAACGCCGGAGTTAGAGCGAATATTATAGTAAAATCCAAAGCAGCGCGGTTGGTTAATTTACAATATCGCAGTGATTGCGGTGCGAAAATAAAGCAATGAGGTTATATTCTTGCTTATCGTGGCAATCCATCCGGTGTGTCGTGGCGCAAAAGTACGGACTTGATGCCAACTTAGGTTGTGCTGCGCTGAAGAGGCTATCCCATCAGACTGGGGCAAAGATAAGTGTCAAATAGATTGTACTTGAGAGATCATTGATCTGCCACGTAACGTTAGGTGAAGGCCATACCCAACGGTGAGTGCCGACATGACAAGTATCAGCACTATTCGGTGAAATGCGTGGCCTTCAGTTTACTCATAGAGCACTGATGAAGACACGAGGGAATCGAGCATTTCAAATGAACAGACGGTATAATCCAATTTCCCCCGATGGCCGTTGGCTTGCCGGATCGGGGGGAGGCGGAGTAGCAGGCCGCCAAGACAGCAGGGGCGTCATAGCTGACCTCGGAGCTTCATACCCCTTTATTTAGTATATGTTGACACTGGCTGGGCTACGTGGGCCCGCTCTGCCAGTTTGGAAAATTGGTGCGATTTCCCCGATCGATATGCATCTTTTTTCCCGAACATGCTATATCTTCTGGTAATGATTGACTGGACGCATTGCCGAGCGGCGATTTTCAGGCATATGTCCGAGAGTTGCTACGAAAGTCGCCCGGTCGGTTATGGAATCGGTGGGATCTTGGCTGCTGCGATGAACACTGGGCTATCGGTAGATGTTCAATCTTCGAATGGCCCCGTTCGTGCCGGATGTTTTCCGCCTTGGGCTGCATTATTGTGTTTGGGCCATAGAATGCCGGTAAGTGTTGGATGTACGCGGCGCGTGGCGGTCTTTGAGGTGCGATGATGAGGATTTTGATTGGTGACGACCATTTGCTGTTCCGCGAGGGGTTGCGCCGTCTGCTCGAGCAATTGAGCGCCGATGCCAAATTCACGGACGCCAGTACTTTTGACGAGGTTCTGCACCTCGTTCAGAATCCTGATGAAGTTTTCGACCTGATCCTCATAGATCTTCAGATGCCGGGCTGGCCGGGCTTCTCGGGACTTGAGCAGGTCTGCACGACGGCTTCGGACACGCCCGTTATCGTGGTTTCCGCGTCGGAAAGCCAGTCCGACGTCCGGAACTCGCTGGATGCCGGTGCCGCGGGGTTCATCCCGAAGTCGTCCAGCGTCAAGATCATGCTGAGCGCGATCAATCTAGTGTTCTCCGGAGGGATCTATCTTCCGCCTTCCGCCATCCATGCCGATGTGGCGGCCAAGGCCACGCCGATCTCGCACCATGACCACGATCATGGCGGCGACCGCATGGCATCCGGCCATCAACTGACCCAGCGGCAGTGGGAGGTTCTCAATTGCCTGCGCGAGGGGAAGTCCAATAAGCAGATCGCTTATGAACTCGGACTTTCCGAAGGGACGGTCAAAATCCACGTCACCGCGATCTTCAAGTCCCTGGGCGTGAAGAACCGCACCCAGGCCGTGATCGTCGCGTCGGAACTCCAGCGCTGAAGTCCGGAATGGTGCCGGGGCGCAAATCCCGGCACTGCGTTCCAGGGGAGTGCCGGTTTCAAGTCAGCAGGTCGAAGAACATACGCGCTGACGTGATCCCAAGGAACAGGGCGAATACGCGCCGCAGGTTCCGTGTCTTGATGCTGTGGGCCAGCTTCGCTCCCCAGGGGGCCGCCAGCATGGTCGCCGGCGCCAGGATGACTAGGGCGATCAGGCTGACATTGCCCAGCGACCATGGCGGCAACTCGTCCGACCCCCATCCGCCTATGATGGCGCCGATGGTACCGGGGAAGGCGATGATCAGGCCGATGGCCGACGCCGTGCCGACGGCGCGGCGAATTGGGTAGTTGCACAGCACAAGGGTCGGCACCGTCAACGTGCCGCCGCCAATTCCCATCATCGTAGATATCGTGCCTATCAGCATGCCGATGCCGAACCTCGACACGCCGCGCGGCAGTTGCTCCGCCAGCCGCAGGCCTTCCGGTGCGAAGGCCATGTGAAGGGCGACGGCGGCGGCGGTGACGGCGAAGACGCCGATCATTACCTCGCCCTCGACGATGCCGATCAGAACCGCGCCGATTACGACGCCGATGGCGATCGCCGGTCCCCAGCTCTTCAGCAGCGTCACGTCCACCGCATCTTTCCGGAGGTGCGACCGCATCGACACGATGGATGTCGGGATGATGGTCGCCAGCGACGTGCCGACCGCCAGTTTCATCGCAACGTCGCTGTCGATGTCCATCAAGTCCAGCAGGTGGTAGAGCACCGGTACGATGACGATGCCGCCGCCAACGCCGAGCAGACCCGCCAGCACCCCTCCGAAAAGTCCAACCCCAAGCAGCACGGCCGCCATGATGGCCAATTGAGTCATTGCCGGGGTCACTTGATTACCATCGCTCTCGTTTCCTTTACCAAGCGTCCCTCCCCGCCGTGGGGAGGAACGGCCGGATGAAGGAACAGTGTCTGTTTATCTCCCGATCGCATAAGCCTGCATCAGGCGCGGCGTCGCCGCGGCCTTGATCACGCCATCTTCACGGGATGCTGCGCACAAACGGCCGATCGACCATTCCGGCATCACCTCGACGTTATGCCCTTTTTGCTGCAGTTGCTCAATGGTCGCGGATGGCAGGTTCGCTTCCACCGCAAGGCTCCCCGGTCGGCTGGCGCGCGGATAGAAAGAGCCGGGAAAATGCTCGGTGTGGAACAGTGGCTGGTCGATCGTTTCCTGCAGGTTCAGCCCGTAATGGACATGGCGCAGGAAGAAGATCGGCTGCCACTGGTCCTGTTGGTCGCCTCCCGGCGTGCCAAAGGCGATGTAGGGCTTGCCGTCTCGAAGTGCCATCGATGGCGTCAGCGTCGTGCGGGGACGCTTGCGCGGCGCCAGACTGGCCGGCAAGCCTTCCTCCAGCCAGAACATCTGGGCGCGGCTGGTCAGGCAGAAGCCCAGTTCCGGAATGATGGGGGAGCTTTGCAGCCAGCCGCCGCTGGGTGTCGCCGACACCATGTTGCCCCAGCGGTCGATCACGTCGACATGGCAGGTATCGCCCCGCTTCTCGCCCTTTTCCTCCGCCAGATGCGCCATGGTCGGCTCACCGGCCCCGGCACCCTGGTCCGCTTCTCCGGCGCCGCCGGCGGCGCGTGGCACCGCACGTTCGGCCTGACCCTCATAGCCGGGGATGCTTCCGGGACGAAGTTCCAGCGAGGCCGTGTTGCCGACCAGCTTCCGGCGTTCGTCGTTGTAGGCATCGGACAGCAGCGTCTCGACCGGTACATCGACGAAGTCCGGGTCGCCGTAGTAGGCTTCGCGGTCGGCGAAGGCCAGCTTCATGCACTCGATCACGGTATGGACAAAGTCCGGGCCGTTCGGGTCCATCTTGTCCAGGTCGAAGCCCTTCAGCAGCGCCAGTTGCTGGAGGAAGACGGGACCCTGGCCCCACGGACCGGTTTTGCAGACGGTGTAGTTGCGGTAGTCGTAGGTCAGCGGCTCCTCGTAGGTCGCCTTCCAGCCGGCCATGTCCTGGCCGCTCAGCAGCCCGCGGTGGCGCCGTCCCGATACGTCCATCACCTCGTTGGTGCGGCAGAACTTGTCGATCGCCTCGGCGACGAAGCCCCGGTAGAACAGGTCGCGCGCCTTGTCGATCCGGGCCTCGCGGGTGGCGGCTCCCTGGGATTCCCGGACGATCCGGCCATAGGTTTCGGCAAGCTGGGAGTTGCGGAATAGCGCGCCGGCCTTCGGTACGGAGCCGTTCTGGAGCCACAGCGCCGCCGAGGTCGGCCAGTCCTGCTTGAACATCTCGCTGACGGTTTCGATCGTCTGCGCCACCCGCGCCAGCATCGGATGCCCGCCCGATGCGTAGAAGATCGCCGGCTCGATAACATCGGCCAGTTCCATCGTGCCGTGATCGCGCAGCATGGTCAGCCACGCGTCGAAGGCTCCGGGGACCACGGCGGCCAGCAGGCCGGTGCCGGGCACCAGCGACAATCCCTGATCGCGATAGGCCTGGATGGTCGCGGCTTCCGGGGCGGTGCCCTGACCGCAGATCACCCGCACCCGGTCTTCCCGCGCGTTGTAGATCAGGATCGGCACTTCGCCGGCGGGACCGTTCAGATGCGGCTCGACCACCTGGAGCACGAAGCCGGCAGCAACGGCCGCGTCGAAGGCGTTGCCGCCTTTTTCCAGAACGGCCATGCCGGAGGCCGACGCCAGCCAGTGGGTCGAAGTGACGGCGCCGAAGGTGCCTTGGATTTCCGGACGGGTTGTGAACATGATGAGCGGGTCCCTTTCAGATCATTCTTGTAGTCAGCTTCTTGCAGTCAGCTTCATGTCGTCAGCGGCTGTCGCGCGGATCGAGCGCGTCGCGCAGCCCATCGCCCAGGATGTTGAAGCCGAACACCACGACGAAGATCGCGACGCCTGGCCAGATCGCCATCCAGGGCGCCTGCGTGATGAAGTTCTTGGCGGTGTTCAGCATGCTGCCCCAGCTTGGGTCCGGCGGCTGCTGGCCAAGGCCGAGGAACGACAGGCTGGCCTCCGCAATGATCGCGGTTGCGATAGTCAGGGTCGATTGCACCAGCAGCGGCGGAAAGATGTTCGGCAGGATGTAGCGCCGGATGATCCTGAAGTCGGAACACCCGACCGCTCTTGCACCCTGCACGTAGTCCTCGGTCTTGACCGACAGTACCTGACCGCGCGCCAGCCGGACGAAGATGGGCGCCGCCGAAATGCCGATGGCGATCATCGCGTTGGTCAGGCTGGGGCCGAGGAACGCCGCCAAAGCGATGGCGAGGATCAGGAACGGGCAGGCCAGAACCGCCTCGGTGACGCGCGAGATCACGGCATCCAGCCAGCCGCCGTAATATCCGGCCAGGACGCCCAGCGGCACGCCGATCAGCAGGGCGATCGCGACGGAGATGATGCCCGCCGACAGCGAGGCGCGGCTGCCGTGGATCAGACGCGACATGACGTCCCGCCCGACATCGTCGGTGCCCATCCAGTGCGCCGCCGTCGGCGGCTTCCGCACCGTCAGCCAACTGGATACGTTCGGCTCGTACGGCGCCAGCAGCGGCGCCGCGATGGCGATGGCGATGAACAGCAGGACGATCACGCCGCCGGCCAGCGCCGTCGGGTTGCGCCGCAGCCGGCGCCATACCCTCGACTGCGACCAGCCGGTGCGGGCAGGGGCGGGCGCCGTCGCGGCGGCGTTGGATATGCTCATGATGGCATCCTCCCTCAGGCGCGAAGCCGGGGGTTAAGCAGGAAATACAGCATGTCCGCCAGCAGGTTCATCAGGATGAAGGCGGTGCCGGTGAACAGCACGACCCCCTGCACGACGGCGTAGTCGCGGTTGAACACGGCATCGACGATCAGCTTGCCAAAGCCCGGGATCGTGAAGATCTGCTCCGTCAGCACCGCACCGGACAGCAGTTCCCCCAGTTGCAGCGTGCCCAGCGTCACGACGGGGATCAGCGCGTTGCGGAAGGCGTGGCGCAGCACGACGATCCGTTCCGACAGACCCTTGGCCCGCGCCGTCCTGACGTAGTCGGCCTGGAGCGACGACAGCATGGAGCTTCGGGTGTGCCGCATCATGATCGCCGCGATGCCGGTGCCCAGCACGAAGGCGGGCATGATCATGGTCTGGATGTTCCGGACGGGGTCTTCCAGCGGGCTGGTATAGCCAGACGCCGGCAGTAGCCCCCACTGGACCGACACCAGCATGATCAGCATGATGCCGAGCCAGAAGTTCGGGATGGAAATGCCGGACAGCGCCACCACATTGGCCCCGACATCCCAGGCGCTGCCCTTGCGGACCGCCGAGATGATACCGGCCGGAATGCCGATCGCAAGGGCGATGATCATCGCCATGATGCCGAGCTGGAGCGTCACCGGCAGCTTGGTCAGGATCAGCTCCGTCACCGGCATCTGGCTGCGGATGGAGATCCCCATGTCGCCCGACAGGACGCCGGTCAGCCAGTACCAGTACTGGACCACGATCGGGTCGTTCAGATGGTATTTCTCGCGGATGAACGCCAGCATCTCGGGCGTCCGCTCGTCCCCGGCGATGGCGAGCGCCGGGTCGCCGGGAAGCAGGAGCTGAAGCGAGAAGACCAGCAGCGAGATCAGCACCAGGGTCGGGATGCTGACGGCAAGGCGCCTCGCCATAAAGGCCAGCATGGGGGCGGTCCTTCTTCTACGGAGAACGGAGCGTTACCGGGCGGACGTCACTTGGCGACCGACACGCCTTCCAGGCGGATCATGCCGTCCGGATGCGGCTTGAAGCCCGTGACCTTGGACGACAGCGACCAGAACCAGTTCTGATGGTAGAGGTAGATCCGTTCATGGTCGGCCAGGTACAGTTCGGCCGCCTTTTGGTATTCGGCCTTGCGGGCTTCCAGGTCGTTCGTGGTCCGGGCGGCGTTCAGATGGGCGTCCACCTCGGGATTGCAGTACTTGCCGTCGTTCAGCCCGCCCTTGCACGAGATGAAGTTATGGGTGTTGCCGTCAGGGTCGGCCCGGCCGCTCCAACCGATCAGGAACGCCTCGAAGTCGCCTCGGGTCTGGCGGTCCAGTCCGCTGGCGAACTCGGTCGCGTTGACCGAAACGTCGAACCCGGCTTCTCCGGTCAGCGCCTGGATCACCTCGGCGACGCGAAGCTGCTCCGGGTTGTTCGGCGTCATCAGCTCGACCTTGACCCGGCCATGGCCGGCTTCTTCCATCAGCTTTTTGGCCTGCTCCAGGTCGCGCTCCTGCACCGGGACCGTCTTGGCATAGAACGGGTTGTTCGGCGCCACCGGCTGGTTGCCGATGGTGTGCTCGCCCTCGAAACCGACCTGATTGATGATGGTGCGGTCTAGCGCCAGTTCGAAGGCCTGCCGAACCTTGACGTCCTTGGCGAGGACATTGTCCGCACGTGGACCGTTCGCCATGTTGAAGGTGATGCCCTGGTAGCCCAGGCTGGTCGCCTGCTCCAGCTTCAGCGAACTGTCGGAACGCACCGTCGGCAGATCGGCCGGGGCCGTCCGCTCGATGATCTCCAGCCCGCCGGATTGAAGGTTTGCCAGCCGCACCGTCGTATCCGGGATCGGCAGATAGACGACCCGCTGGACCGGGAAGGCGGCGGCATTCCAGTGCTTGTCGAACTTCTCCAGCACGATGCGGTCCTGGGCGATCCGCTCGACGAACTTGTAAGGGCCGGAACAGACGGGAGCGCGGGCGAAGTTGTCCCCGGCGGCCTGGGCGGCCTTGGGCGAGATCATCATGCCGGCCCGGTCGGACAGGGCCGCCAGCAGCGGAGCGGACGGCGCCGACAGGTTCAGGCGTACGGTGTACGGATCGACCACGTCGATCGTCTGAATCGCGACGATCTCGCTGCGCCGGGCGGAGCCGGGCTTGTTGAGCGATCGTTCCAGGTTGAACTTGACCGCCTCGGCGTTGAACGGCTCGCCGTCATGGAAGGTGACGCCCTGGCGCAGCTTCATGGTCAGGGACTTGTTGTCGTCGGACCACGACCATTCGGTGGCGAGCTGCGGAATGATCTTCAGGTCGGGCGCCAGATCGACCAGCTTGTCGCACAGGCCGGTGAAGACGATGCGGCCGACGAAGGCCTTCGCCATCGCAGGATCGAGCATGTCGGGATCTTCCGCCAACCCGATCCGGAGCGTCTGGGCCGAAGCGCCGGTCGCCGCAAGGACCATGATGCCGGCAGCCATCAGGCCGGCCTTCCAAGTTCTGATGCTCATTCGTAAAGCTCCCTGTTTTTCTTCGTGTCCGCAGGCGGGTCGTGCTCAGCCCGCGGCCACCGCGTCATCCTGATTTACGCGCCGCTCCATGTAGAGCGCGCGGCGTCGCTGATAGGCGTCGCTGATCGGCTTGGCCGTGCGGTCGGGTCCCGGCAGCGCCTCGATCTCCCGCCAGAAATGGCAGGCAACACCTGAGTCCAGCAGCGGCTCTTCGGTGCGGCAGCGCTCGCGCACATAGGGGCAGCGGGTGTGGAACCGGCAGCCCGAAGGCGGGTTCAGCGGGCTCGGCACGTCGCCTTCCAGGATCTGCCGGTTGGACCGCGCGGACGGATCGGGCAGGGGAACCGCCGACATCAGCGCCCGTGTATAGGGGTGGCGCGGCGATGCGAACAACTCGGCGGTCGGCGCCAGTTCCACCATCTTGCCCAGATACATCACGCCTACGCGGTCGGACATGTGCCGCACGACGGCGAGGTCGTGGGAGATGATGACCAGCGTCAGCCCCAGCCGGCGCTTCAGGTCTTCCAGCAGGTTGATGACCTGCGCCTGGACCGAGACGTCCAGGGCGGACACCGGCTCGTCCCCGATCACCAGCTCCGGCCCGGCCGCCAGCGCCCGCGCGATGCCGATCCGCTGCCGCTGACCGCCGCTGAACTCGTGCGGGTAGCGGTCAGCGTGTCGGGGCGACAGCCCGACCAGCCCCAGCAGTTCGTTCATCCGCTCGCGCCGCTCCCGGCGGTCGCCCAGCTTATGGACGATCATCGGCTCGGTCAGGATCTCGGCGACGCTCATCCGTGGATTGAGCGAGGCGAAGGGGTCCTGGAAGATCATCTGCATCCGCGCCCGCAACGGGCGCATCTGCCGTTCCGAAAGCTTGGCGATGTCCTGGCCGTGGAACTTGACCGTCCCGTCCGTCAGGTCGGTCAGGCGCAGGATCAGCCGCGCCAGCGTGGACTTGCCGCAGCCGCTCTCTCCAACGATGGCGAGCGTCTCGCCCGTGACCACGGTGAAGCTGACGCCATCGACCGCCTTGACCGTCCGGCCTCCGCCGGGGATCAGCGCCTTCGATGTCGGGAAGTGTTTCTTCAGCCCCTCCACTTCCAGGATGTTGGCTTTCGGGGCATCGATGTTTACGACCTGCGCCATGGCTGGCGTGTCCTTCTCAGGCGGCGTTCTCTTCAAGCGGGGCTTTCCAGCAGGCGACCTTGTGGCCCGTCGCGATCTCGGCCAGCGGCGGTTCCTCCGTTCGGCAGTGATCGTCGGCAAAGGGGCAGCGGGTCGAGAACCTGCATCCCGCCGGCATTTCCGAGGGGGCGGGTACGGAACCGCGGATCGTCGGCAGCGGCCCCAGATCCGCGTCCAGCCGTGGGATCGAGCTGAGAAGTCCCAGCGTGTAGGGGTGCTGCGGGTCGGCGAACAGGTCGGTGACGGCGGCCTGCTCGACGATCCGGCCCGCATACATCACGGCCACGTCGTCGCCGACTTCCGCCACTACGCCAAGGTCGTGGGTAATCAGCAGCACCGCCGTTCCGGTATCGTCCTGAAGCGTGCGGATCAGCTCCAGGATCTGCGCCTGGATCGTCACGTCGAGCGCTGTGGTCGGCTCGTCCGCGATCAACAGGCGAGGATCATTGGCAAGCGCCATCGCGATCATCACCCGCTGCCGCATGCCGCCGGAAAGCTGGTGCGGATAGTCGGTCATGCGTTGCTCGGGCGCCGGGATGCGGACTTTCCGCAGCATTTCGACCGCGCGCTTGTGGGCGTCGGCCCGGCCGACCTGACGGTGGCGCAGGATGCCTTCGGTAATCTGGTCGCCGATCGTGAAGACCGGGTTCAGCGAGGTCATCGGCTCCTGGAAAATCATCGCCATCCGGTCGCCGCGCCGCTCGTTCAGGCCCTTGCGATCCAGCTTCAGGATATCGGTGCCTTCCAGCAGGATTTCGCCGCGTCCTATGTGGGCGGTCGGGGCGAGAAGCCCCATGATCGACAGGGCGGTGACGCTCTTGCCGCAGCCGGATTCTCCGACCAGACACAGGGTGCGCCCGCTCCGCACCGTGAAGGAGACGCCGTCCAGGACATTGAAGCTCCCCTGGTCGGTGCGGAAACCGACCTGGAGGTTCCTGATTTCCGCGACCGCATCAGCCTTGCCGCCGGTTTGCCGGTCGTCCAAATCGTCGATGTCGTTCACTCCGGCCTGTATCGAGGCCATCAGCCCTCCTCGCCGGCAATGCCGGTTTCCAGAACGGTGTTGATGTGATGGGTGATCGCCTGAACAGCCGTGCCGGGATCGCGCGTGCGGAGCGCTTCGATCACGTCCCAGTGGCGGCGGGCTGAAATCAGCAGAGGCCGCGTGCGGCCCGGTTCCGCCAGGGTAACCCGGTGCAGGTGGAGCAGGCAGCGGCTCAGGATCGCATCCAGCGCCGGCAGGCCGGCCTGCCCGAAGATCGCGAGATGGAAATCGCAGTCGAGTTCGGTCAGCGCGTATTCGTCGCTGGCATTCGCCGCCTGCTCCATTTCGACCACGATCCCACTCAGGCGGTCGATCAGGCCGCCATCCATGAAGGCGGCGGCTCGCCCTATGCCCTGGGTCTCCAGGTGCAGGCGGAGGAACTGCATTTCGCGCGCTTCCGCCGGGCTGGTGGTCGAAACTGTCGTGCCGCGATAGCCGCTCCTTACCACCAGACCATCTTCGTGGAGACGCATCAGCGCTTCCCGGACCGTTCCCTGGCTGCACCCGTAATCGCGGGCGACGGTGATCTCCAGCATCGGCTCGCCCGGCTTCAGCGCTCCCTTGACGATCTGGGCACGCAGGTCGTCGTAAAGCACGCTTCCCTTGCGCGCCCTGGTGAACTGCAAGGCCGACTGCTCGCTGAGCCGCGTCATCTTCGCTCCACCCAATATCATTATCGATAATGATATTAAGGGAGAGATCGAAAAATGCGCAAGCTAATTGTTTATGGAAATTTAACGATTACGAATCAGGCGGCGTGCGTTGTTTTTGGTCATCGCATTGCTTGTTGAGGTGGCACGCCGAGGACCGAGAGGCAGGCGAGCGGCATCGCCGGCGGTGACGGCGTGGGTCTCGCGGCCTCCTTGTGCGGCGGACGGGCGGCCGGCGCCGGCTTACTCAGCCATGCATCCAGATCGTCGCCGCAGCCGTCGCCGTGCGGCGGCGGATCCTGTGGTATGCAGGCCGGCTGATCGGCGGGGCAGTTCAACCGGATATGGAAGTGGGCGTCGTGACCGTTCCAAGGCCGGATCAGCCGAAGCCACGACCGGTCGACCCACGGACGCTCGCACAACGCAAGCTTGATCGCCGGATTGACGAAGATGCGCGCGACGCGCGGGTCCAGCGCCGCGAAGCGAAGCAGTTCGGCCTGCTTGTTCGTGAAACGCTTCGGGTCGACCCGGCGCCTCACTGGATCGACCATGCTCGGCAGGTCCAGGTTCTCGCGGGCGATGCGGGGCAGGGGCGGCAGGTCAAGGCGGAACCAGACGTCGGCGTCCAACCCGATCTCGTGGCTGGCATGGCCGAACGCCATCGGCCCACCGCGCGGCTGCGACATGTCGCCGATCAGGGCAATCCCAAGATTGGCGCCCGCGACCCGCCGGCCGAAGTTCAGCAGGTAGTCGACCGTCTCCGGATGACCGAAGTAGCGGTTGCGCGACATGCGCACGACCTGATGCCCCGGACCCTCCGGCGGCAGAGATTGCGCCCCGGCGATGCATCCGTTGGTATATGATCCGAATATCCGAACCGCACCCGGCGCAGGTGCCGCCACCTTGCCCCATTCCGGTTGAGCCCCTGCGGGTGAAGCGGCTGCGCCGGTCAATCCGGCGGCGATCAGCAGCGCCGCCAATCCACGTCTCATCCCAGGGCCACCTTTAGTTGGCTATAGCGTTCGGGAGTCTCCCCACACGCCCCGACGCCATGTACCATCGATATGGTAAACAAGCGGTTTCCCGAATGTACGAGGACCGTAGCTGCTGGGAGAAGACGAATGCCGGATATGGAAGTCGAAGTTCATGACGAGCGGATGCCGGCCTATCTGGCGACGCCCCCCGACCGGCCGCGCGCCGGCGGCGTCGTCCTGATCCACGAGATCTTCGGCCTCAACAAATCCATGCGAACCACTGCCGACCGTTTCGCCGACGCAGGCTTCCTGACGATCTGTCCCAGCCTGACGTGGCGGCTCGGAAAGCTGGAGGAACTGGAACCCGGCACCGACCAGGCGCTGGAGGAGGGCAGGCGCCGAATGGCGCAGTTGAACGATGCCCAGATGCTCGACGACATCAAGGCCACCGTTCTGCACCTGCGCGAGATGGACGGCTGCAACGGACGCGTTGCGACGGTCGGGTTCTGCATGGGGGGACGCCTTGCGTGGCTGATGGGCTGCCGGGGCGACACCCAGGCGAACGTCGCCTACTATGGCACCGGAATCGAACGTCATTTGACCGAATGCGCGATGCTGTCCCGGTCCTTCATGATGCATATCGGTGAGAAGGACCCCTTCATCCCGGCTGAAACGCGTAAACGGATCAAGGAACGTCTCTGCCCCGTTGCGGGCATGTCGATTCACACCTATCCTGAAGTCGGTCACGGCTTCGCTCGGCCCGGTGCTACCGGAGCGGAAGCGCAAGCGGCCGAACTGGCCAATCAGCGTACCGTCGATTTCCTGAACCTCAACCTGCGCTAGCGGCGACAGGGTAAAGCTGGAAAACTCCGTCGGGCCGCGTGACATAACCGGGCAGGCGCGGATAGTGCGCGACGCCCGACGGGAGGTTGATATGGAAAAAGCGACATTCGGAGCCGGCTGTTTCTGGGGTGTCGAAGCGGCGTTCCGCCACGTCGACGGCGTGGCGGATACGGTGGTCGGCTATCTGGGGGGATCGACGGAACGCCCCACCTATGACGATGTCTGTAGCGACGGGACCGGCCACGCCGAGGTCGTCGAAGTGACCTTTGACCCAGCCAAGGTTTCGTTCGCCCAATTGCTCGACGTGTTCTGGCAGATCCACGATCCGACCACTCCCGGCCGGCAGGGGCCGGATGTCGGCAGCCAGTACCGCTCGGCGATATTCACCCATTCCGACGAGCAGGAGGCGACAGCGCGCGCCTCGTTGGCGACCGCTCAGGCATCGGGCCGCTTCAGCCGCCTGATCGTGACGGAGATATCGCCGGCCGCCACGTTCTGGCGCGCGGAGGATTATCACCAGCGATATCTGGAACGCCGGGGCATGGCCTCTTGCCACATCTGAAGTTCGGCAAGAAGCCGCCTACCCGGAAACCGCCCGCTCGGAAGTCGGAGAAACCGCAAGCGGTCGCGTCCGGCCGGCTCATCCTGTTCAACAAGCCCTACGACGTGCTCTCCCAGTTCACCGATCGGGAGCATGGCCGGGCGACGCTGGCCGACTTCATCAAGGTCCCGGACGTCTACGTCGCCGGCCGGCTCGACCGCGACAGCGAGGGGCTGCTCGTGCTGACGGACGACGGCCGGCTGATCTCGCGGATCGCGGATCCGAAGCACAAGCAGCCGAAGACCTATTGGGCACAAGTCGAGGGGATTCCCACCGACGAAGCCCTTGAATCGCTGCGCCGGGGCGTCACCCTCAACGACGGTCCGACGCTGCCCGCAGGCGCCCGGCTGATCGATGGGCCGCCCGGCCTCTGGCCGCGCGACCCGCCGATCCGCTACCGCGCCAGCATCCCGACCTCGTGGGTGGAATTGACGCTGCGGGAGGGCCGGAACCGGCAAGTGCGCCGTATGACCGCCGCCGTCGGATTGCCGACCCTTCGGTTGATCCGCCACGCTGTCGGAGACTGGACGCTGGATGGATTGGAACCGGGCCGGTGGCGCGAGATTCCCTTCAAATCGCCGGCGGGAAGCTGATAAGTTATTATCACTTCCACGTCACCGGCGGCACGGGTGTGCATATGGCAATCGGACTTGCCCGCTTTCATTTTCCTGGGATGGGAAACGGGATGCCTCGTATCGCCATGGCGCCGGCGCTGATCATCGGCCTGCTTACCACCGCGCTGTTCGGCTTGTTCTACATGGCAGCGCTGAACAACCCCATCATCAACCGCCCGCCCCGGCCGGTAGCGTCGGCTCCCGCACCGAAACCGGCTCCCGTCGCCGCTCCAGCTCCCGCACCTGCCGCACCGGTCGTCACGTCCCAGCCTGCCGCCCCGGATCTTTCCCGCGCCCTGACACGTGGCGAGATGCGGGAAGTGCAGACGCTTCTCAAGTCCGCGGGCTACGATCCGGGTCCGGCGGACGGACTGATGGGGCCGAAGACCCGCACCGCTATCATGTCGTTCGGTGAATCGCACGGTGTCGAGTTGACGGCGGAGCCGCAGTTGAGGCTGCTGGAGGCCCTGCGTGCCGCCGCGCGCTGAGCCGCTCTCAAGCCCACTCTCAAGGCCGTCTCAGGATCACCGATAGCCGTGCTGCCGAAGCTCTGTTTGATCTGTTCTTCTCCTCGCAGGCGAAGCGGGAGATTTACATGCAAAATCAGCAACCGAAGATCGACGACGAGACGCTGGCGTTCCTCCAGCAGGTCTTCCAATTGGTACGGGGAGGACAGGCCGAGGAGTTCCGCGAGTATCTGGTCCGAGGACTGCCGGCCAACCTGCGCAACGAGAAAGGCGACAGCCTCCTGATGATCGCCGCCTATAACGGTCACCCCGAAGTCGTTAAGCTGCTGCTGGAATATGGCGCCGATCCCGAGATGGCGAACGACCGCGGCCAGACTCCGCTCGCCGCCGCCGCTTTCAAGGGCGACATCGAGGTCATCGGAATCCTGCTCGACAACGGTGCCGACGTCGATGGCGCGGTCGACGGCGGGCGTACCGCGCTGATGACGGCCGCCATGTTCAACCGGACCGAGATCGTCGATCTGCTGATCGAGCGCGGCGCCGACATCGACAAGCAGGACGCCTCCGGCCACACTGCGCTGATGGCGGCGCGGATCATGAATGCGGCGGATACGCCGGCTCAGCTTGCCCAGGCGTCCGAACGCGGGCATCCGCCGGCTCCGCCGCAGGACTGACCGTTCCGTCGAACCGGTTTTCCATCCTCGACTTCACTTCAAGGCCGACCGACCATGACCACCCTCATTCCCATCGATCAGGGCCGCCTTTGGAAGCGCCACATGGCCATGGCCCAGATCGGCGCCCTGCCGAATGGCGGTGTCAATCGTCCCGCCCTTTCCCAAGGCGACGCGCAGTCGCGCAGCCTTCTGGCGCGCTGGGCGGAGGAACTCGGGTTCTCGGTAGAGACCGATCCCATCGGGAACCTGTTCATCCATCGTCCCGGCACCGACGAGACCCTGCCTCCCGTCATGGCCGGTTCCCATCTGGACACCCAGCCGACCGGCGGCAAGTTCGACGGCGCCTTCGGCGTGCTGGCCGCCTTCGAAGCGCTTCAGGCTATCCACGAGGCCGGCATCGCCACCCGCCACCCGATCGAGGTCGTGTCCTGGACCAACGAGGAAGGCTCGCGCTTCCAGCCCGGATGTTCCGGCTCCTCCGCGTTCACGGGCGCAGTTCCCCTGGAACAGCATCTTGAAGCGGTGGACCGCGACGGCATCACCGCGCGCGATGCGCTGGCGGCCGTCCTGTCGACCGAGCGCGGCATGCCGATGCGCCCCCTGGGCTTCCCGGTCGCCGCTTTCCTCGAATGCCATATCGAGCAGGGGCCGAAACTGGAGGAGGCCGGCGTACCGGTCGGCATCGTGACCGGCATCCAGGGGTCGCGCTGGTTCGCGATCGAAGTACAGGGTGACGAGGCGCATGCCGGGACCACCCCGCGCCGGAATCGCCGCGACGCCCTGTCGGCAGCCATCAGCATGGTCGCGGCACTGGAGCGCCTGATGTTCGACGAAGAAGACCGGGTGCGCTTCACCGTCGGCCGGTTCGAGGTTTCGCCAGGATCGCCCAACACGATCCCCGGCCGGGTCTTCTTCACCATCGATTTCCGCCATCCGGAGGCATCCACCCTGAAGCGGCTGGGTGATCAGGTGGATGCCGTCTGCCGCGCCCATGTCGGACCCTGCTCGGTCACGATAACGGAAACTTTCCATAGCCTGCCCGCCGACTTCGACGCCAATGTCATCGCGGCGATGAGGAAGGCGGCCGATCTGGTCGGTGTCCGCACCCTGGATCTTCCCTCCGGCGCCCTGCACGACGCCAAGTTCCTTCAGGAGGTCTGCCCCAGCGGCATGATATTCGTGCCCTGCGAAAAGGGCATCAGCCATAACGAGGCCGAGAACGCCAAGCCCGAAGACCTGGCGTCCGGTGCCCGCGTGCTGGCGGAAGCGCTGGCCATTCTCGCCAATTCCTGAAGCGCTGGCGCCTCGAGCATTGATGCCCTGGGAGGCTCACGATGCCCAGGGATCGTCCACCAGTTCCCGGACGTCGTAGGCGGCAAGGCTGGCCTGATGGAGGGCCGCGTCGGCGCGGAAAAGGTCGCGTGTGATGCCCTGCACCAGCCGGGGCACACCGAACTTCATCCCACTGATCGAAGCTCCCGACAGCCCCATGGACGGTGTCGCCCCAAACGTGAAGTTATGCAGGTTCTTCAGGAACGGCGCGGTTCCCGGCACCTTCTCGATGAACTGGAAGGCGGAACCCAGATAGGGGTGCGCCGTCAGTTTCGGGTGCGCCAGTTCGGGCGGTGGCGTGTAGCGGTCGCGCCACAACGCTATGTGCTGGCTGAATCCGGCAAGTTCCGGACGGCGCGCCAGATCGACTTCGGTCCCGGTGCAGACGAGCACGAAGTCGAACTCGTGGCGGCCATCCGGAGTCTTCGCCCACACCCGCCCCGCCTCCATTCCCGCCTCGATCCAGGGCGATCCCAGGTGCAGGCGGAAATTGGGGAAGCGGCGAACCCGGTCGAGCGTGTCGCGCGGCGGCGGCTGGTTGAACGAGTAGACCTTGACCATCGCTTCCCAGCGCTGGACGTCGTTGAGGTCGGCAAAGTGATGCAGGAAGCCGCTGAACTCCATCCAGCGGAAAGGATTGATCGCCGGGATCGACTGGCGCCGGGCGAACAGCGAGACCTCGGTCGCCCCATGCTCCAGGGCCGTGGCGGCATTGTCGAAGGCCGACGCGCCGGCTCCCAGCACACCGATCTTCTTGCCTGCCAGGTCGTTGAAATCGAGTGGTTGGGCCGTGTGGGCATAGCGGTCGCGCGGCAGTTTTTCCTCGACCAGCGGCGGGATCGACCAGCGCCCGCTGCCTTCCGTACCGGTCGCAAGCACCACCTTCCGGGCATAGCGGGTTTCTTCGCCACCGCCGTCCGTCGGCATCAGCGTGACCTCGAACAGGTCGTCGACCGGGACGATCCGGGTCAGCCGGATCTCGTTCCGGACCGGCAGTTTGAGCACGCTCCGGTACCACCCGATGTAGTCGTGCCATGTTTCCCGCGGTATCTTGTCCAGCCTGTCCCAGGCTTCGGCGCCGTATTTTGCCTCATACCACGCCCGAGGCGTCAGACTGGGAATCCCAAGATCCGGACCCGTCAGATATTTGGGAGTCCTCAAGGTCATCATGCGGGCGAAGTTGGTCCAGGGACCTTCCTCGCCTTGCTTCCGCTGATCGATCAGCATGATGTTGCCGACACTCTCGCGCAGCAGGTGAAAGGTTACGGCCAGCCCTCCCTGGCCGGCGCCGACGATCAGGACATCGAGTACCGGCTCGTCCCGGTATCGGCGTGCGGGGACCCAGGAGCGGGCCGGATAGTCGGTAATGGACAAGTCACGTGCGATGCGCGTCTCCAGATCGCGAAGGCTGCTCAAAATCAATGCTCCGGCAAATATTATAAATCTTATCGTTCCCCAGCAAAATTATGAGATATCTTACTCCAGTCAATTGGTCGAACCGCCGCACAGAGACCGAACATCCTGGTATATGAACATAGGTTCGGCAGATGCTCTTAAGTGCGCCACGGTGAAAGCCGGCCTGATCAGTTCGATATCATACGGTTCCTGGTCCGGTTCAGGACGTGCAGCGGATTGCAGGCTATCGCCATTCCCGCGGCAATCGTCGCCTTGACGTATCGCCGTTCCGCAAGATGCACGGCGGTGCTCCGGTAGCTGTTTCTGCCGAGTCCGCCAAGGCCCCGCGCAAGACGCCGCAGGACCGGCTGCTCGTTCAGGGATCGCTGGTATTCGTCGATCGTCAGGTCGCGGCCTTGCAGTCGCGCCTGGTTCCGCGCCGAAAGGAAAGCGAATACCCGCTCCTGCAATCCGTATCGGGTCGAGCTGATGCTGCTGCCATGGACCCGGTACAGGGCCAAGTCGTGCGAAATGGTCCGGACGGGACCACGTTCCGCCAAGCCGTTCATCAGCTCGACATCGTCAGCCCCGTCCATGGACGGGCTGTAGCCGCCCAGTTGCAGTGCCAGATCGCGGCGGAACAGGCAGGTCGGGCTGATGACATAGATGACCTTGCCCCTTGCGCGGAAGTCCCGGAACTCCTCCGCCGACTGCGGGCCGCTCTGGATGCGGTGCATCGGACGGCCCCGGCGGTCAATCGTGATCGCCCGGCCTCCCCACAGCAGCACGTCAGGGTTCTCGCGCGCCGCGGCGATGAGCCGGGCTAACCGATCGGGAAGTGAAATGTCGTCGGCGTCCATACGGGCGACCCAAGGGCGAGTCGCTGCCCGCAGGCAGCGGTTGCCGTTCTCCGGTGCACCGACGTTCTCACCGGACAACACGCGGATACGCCCGTCTCGTGCCGCGTAGAAGCGTGCGATCCCCAGGGTGCCGTCGCTCGAACCGTCGTCCGAGATGATAAGCTCGAAATCGGAGAAAGTCTGGCCGAGCACGCTCTCTATGGCGGCAGCGATGAAGTCTTCCGAATTGTAGGCCGGCATTATGACGCTGATCATGGGGAACCTCGATGCATCGGATGTCGATACGCGTTGGTCGTCCCTGTCAGCAATGGCCGTGCCGCACTGAGCTACAGGCGCTTTTTTGTCTCCGTCCCGGCGTTCGCATCGATGGACGAGGTGCGACGCATGGTCCGGGGGCGGACCGGCATCCCGCAGTGCAAAATAATGCGGCGTCATTCACGCCCGGAGATCCGCCCCATGGCCGAAGTTCTGTTCTTTCAAAAGTTCAACGATCCTGCCAACTCGAAGCAGAAGGCCCAGCTCGTAGCCGCAGGCCACACCGTCGTCGCCCGCGACCTGCTATCGGAACCGTGGACGCCGGAAACCCTGCGCCCCTGGTTCGAGGACCGCCCGGTCGAAGACTGGTTCAACCGCTTCGCTCCCGCCGTGCGCGGCAAGACCATCTTCCCGGGCGAACTGGACGAGACGGCGGCCCTGGCCGCCATGATCGCCGATCCCGAACTGATCCGGCGTCCGCTGATCCAGGTCGGGAACAAGCGCGCCGTCGGGTTCGATCCGACCAGCCTGAACTCCTGGATCAACCTCGTTCCGGTTTCCGACGGCCTGTCCTGCGAGGACAAGCACGCCCAGGGCCGGTGCGACCATGGCCACGGCCATCATCACCACTGACGCTTGCGAGCCGGCTCCCGGATCGGCGCTCGCCGGCATGGCGAAGCCGGTCCGGGCCTGTCGCATCAGCGCCGCAGGCGCGCATCCAGGCGAGCCATCAAGCCGTCAAGCTCGACATGGTCGTCGCGGTTCAGCTTCGGCCCCGGTGCCCGCACCGTCGCCGACCCGATGACTCCGCGCCGGCGCAGGATTTCCTTGCGGATCGCGAGACCGATGCCGGCCTGCTGTTCGTGCCGGACGACCGGCAGGTAGACGTCGAACAGGTCTTCCGCTCCCTCGGCATCGCCGTCGAAGAAGCGCCGGCAGACTTCCACCAGCATCTCCGGATAGGCGAAGCCGGTCATGGCGCCGTCGGCGCCGCGACGGAGTTCCTGCGGTAGGTGCAAGCCGCCGTTGCTGACAAGGATGCTGATGCGCCGGCCGCCCTGGTCCGGCCACGCCCGGATCTGGGTCAGCTTCCGAAGGCCCGGCGCCTCTTCGTGCTTCAGCATCACGATCTGCGGGTGGTCGTCGAATACCCGTCGCAGCGTTGGTACCGATACCGGCACCCCGGTAACCTGCGGATAGTCCTGGAACACGACAGGCACGTCGGGGCCGAGAATGCGCAATGTCTCCGCGAAGTAGTTGACGACCTGCTCTTCGGTCTTCAGACCGCCGAGCGGGGCGATCATGACGCCGGCGGCGCCGGCATCCATGGCCGAATGAGCGAAGGCCGCGAGGTTGTTGGTGCCGGGATTGCTGACGCCGACGATGACCGGGATCTTGCCGGCTGTCCTGGCGAACACCCGTTTCATGAAGCTCTGCTGTTCGTCAGGGGTCAGCTTTGGAGCCTCCCCCATGATGCCCAGGATCGTCATGCCGTTGACGCCGGACTCCAGGTAGAAGTCAACCATGCGGTCGGTGCTCGCCAGATCCAGCGCGCCGTCGTCCTCGAACGGCGTCGCGGCGATGATGTAGACGCCGCGGACGTGCTCGTTAAGCTTCTCGGTCATGATTATTCCTCCGGTCCCTCTCGTTTGGGCCGCAGCTTAGGCATCGCCGGGCGGTCGCGAAAGTCCTTAGAGTGGAGAGGATGACAGGAATGCCCGGAGCAGATGGTTGACGTCCTCCGGCTCCTCGTGCTGCAACCAATGGGTGGCATTGGGGAAACGGAACAGCCGACCCTGGTCGCATCTCCGCAGCGCCGCCAGGGCAAGCGGAAATTCCAGCGCCGTGTCGCGCTCTCCCCACAGGATCATCGTCGGCACCCGCACCCGCTCCGACCGCAGCTTGCGGCGTTTTCGCAGCGCCCGGTACCAGTTGATCATGGCGGTCAAGGCACCCGGTCGCGACCACGCCTCCTGGTAATGATCCAGGTCGTGCCTGCTGAAGGCGTCGCCCCGGCTGGTTCCGGTCAGCAGACGCCGCGCCATGCGGTAACCGCCGGCCCGAAGCAGCGCTTCCGGCAAGCCGGGTATCTGGAAGAACAGGATGTACCAGCTCCGCAGCATCTGGGTCGGATGGGTCATGGCATAGCGGGTCATGGTGGCCGGGTGCGGCGCATTGAGGATCGCCAGCCGCTCGATCCGGTCGGGATCGCGCAGCGCCAGCCACCATGCGACGATGCCGCCCCAGTCGTGCCCGACCAGCGAGAAGGTGCGATACCCCGCCGATTCGGCCAGCCGCAGGACGTCGTCGGCCAGCGCGTCGATATCGTAGTTCTCCAGCCCGACGGGCTTGTCGCTCAGGTTGTAGCCGAGCTGGTCCGGCACCAGGACGCGCCAACCGTCATCTGCCAGCGGACCGACCTGGTTACGCCAGGCATATGAGAATTCGGGAAAGCCATGGAGCAGGATGACGAGAGGACCGTCCACCGGTCCTTCATCGATTGCCGCCAGACGGCGGCCGCTGTTACCGCTTCTGATCATCGTCCGACCGGCTGGTGTTGTCGGGCTTGCTGTCGGAAGGCCTGCTATCGGGGGTGCCGCCCTCGCCGGTCCAGTCGTCGGTGATCATGGACTGCGCTTCGCTGATTTCCTCCAACTCCTCGCGGGAAGGCGGACGGGGGATACGCGGCGTCTTCGGGGTGTCGGCAGCCGGGCTGTCATTCTCGGGCATCGGTGTTCCTCCATCTGGTTCACCCAGGAGAAACACCGTTCAGCCCGGATTGTCCCCGGCCTCGTTCCTCAACTCAGCGATACGTCCAGGTACAGCATGATGACGAAACCCAGCATGAGGCCGACACTGGCCGCTTTCTCTAGCCCTGCGCGGTGCGTTTCCGGGATGATCTCGTTGCTGACGACGAAGATCATGGCTCCGGCCGCGAAGGCAAGTCCCCACGGCAGCAGCGGTGCGGCCATCGAAACGGCGATGACGCCGACCAGGGCGCCCAGCGGTTCGACCAGCCCGGTCGCCAGTGCGATGCCCACCGCCTTGGGGCGGCTGTAGCCCACGCCGTACAAAGCCACCGCCACGGCCAGTCCCTCCGGCATGTTCTGGAGTCCGATGCCGAAGGCGAGGGGATAGCCGGTAGCGGTGTCGCCCGTCCCGAACCCGACTCCGACCGCCAGTCCTTCGGGAATGTTGTGCAGCGTGATGGCGATGACGAACAGCCAGATCCGGCGCAGGCTGTCCGCCTGCGGTCCCCGGCGGCCATTTTCGAAATGTTCGTGCGGCATCAGCAGGTCCAGCGCCCATAGGCAGGTAGCACCCAACAGGATGCCGGCTCCGACCACCGCCGGCCCGGCGCCCGTCTCAAGCGCCGGAAGGATCAGGGAAAAGAAGGAGGCGGCCAGCATCACCCCGGCAGCAAAGCCGAGCAGAGCGTTCTGTATGCGTTTGGAAACGCTGCGCACCAGCAGCAGGGGAACGGCACCAAGGCCGGTTGCGGCACCAGCCGCGAGGCTGGCTAAAAAGCCGGTAAGCAGTATCGACACGCGTTATCCGTCATTGGTCGGCGTTGGCCGGGAGGTAAGCACCGTTCGGTGTGGTGGCGGGACTGGATATGGTGCTGTCGGCGGGAATGACGAAGGCGAATGTGGCGCCGTGGCCGATAGAGCTTTCGACCCAGATCCTGCCCCCCAGATGCTCTACGATGCGCTTGCAGATCGCCAGGCCCAGGCCGGTTCCCTGCGGCTTGTCCGTCATCGTGTTGCCGACCTGACGGAACTTGTCGAACACGATCTCCGCATCATTGGGCGTTAGGCCGGGGCCGTTGTCGCTGACTGCTACCTTCACGCCATCGCCTGAATGCTCGACGCTGACGACCACGCGCCCTGATCCGCCAGGGGTGAACTTGGCCGCATTGGATAGAAGGTTCATCGCGACCTGTGTAAGCCTGTCATGATCACCCCGCACTCCTGGCACCGTATCGGGGATATGCGCTTCCAGCGCGATCCCCTTGTCCTTGAACACCTGCGCGGTGGTCGCGGTTGCTTCACGGACGATTTCTCCCAGATCGACCGTTTCGATGTTCCAGTCGATCTCGCCCGCCTCGATCTTCGCCATGTCCAGGACCTGATTGATCAGCCGGGTCAGGCGCTCGCTCTCCTTGATGATTAGGTGAAGGAACTCCCGCGCCTGATCCGGCTCGATATCGGGATTGTCGTGCAGGATTTCCGCGAAAGCGCGGATAGAGGTCAGCGGCGTCCGCAGCTCGTGCGTCACGGTCGACAGGAAGTCGTCCTTCAGCCGGTCCAGCTCCAGTAGCTTCTCGTTGGCCGCGCGCAGCGCGACCGAGGTGCGCTCCAGTTCGGCCGACTTCTGCTCGAGCTGGCGGCTGTATTCGAGTACCTGGCTGGTCTCGTCCAGCATCCTCAGCAGTTCGGGCATGGTGACTTCGCCGCCCCTGACGGCCGAGGCGAGCGCCACCCGCGCCGATGCCGCGCCGATGGCGCCCGCCATCAGCCGCTCGCCGAAGCGTACCAGTTCCGCGCTGGCCTGGCGGTCGCGCCGCAGATCCACCGAGCCGCCGCGCGCCAGCCCGGCAAAGGCCTGTTCCGCCCGCTGAGGCCCCAGGAAACGGCCGACCAGCGCAATAAGCTCACCGACCGTCGTGCTGCCGCGCCATGACGACGAGGCCGCGGTCGCCCGCTCCGTCATCCGAAACACGTCGACGAAGGCATTGGCCTGGACCCGCTCGCCGACGCTGGGGCGGTCGAACAGCGATACCGCGACATAGAGCCCGACATTCAGCGCCATGCTCCAGAACAGCGCGTGCGACAGCGGGTCCAGGCCTTGCAGGCCGAACAGCGCATAGGGTCGCAGCAGCTCCATTCCGCCGGGGCCGTCGGACAGGAAGCCGGGATCGAGCCAGCCGGAGCGGGCGAACGACGGCAGCAGGAGCGTATAGGTCCAGGCCGATATCCCCGCGATCAACCCGGATAGGGCGCCCCGCCGCGTTCCGCCGCTCCAGAAGATGCCGCCGATCAGGGCGGGCGCGAACTGCGCCACGGCGGCGAAGGAGATCAGGCCGATGGCGCCCAGGGCATAGGCGCTGCCGGCGAACCGGAAATAGCCGTAGCCCATCAGCAGGATAGTCAGGATGGCGGTCCGCCGGATCGTCAGCAGGAGCCGGGTCAGGTCGGGGTGGCGGTCCAGCTTCAGCAGGTTGAGACGCAGCAGCGCCGGGATGACCAGATCGTTCGAGACCATCGTGCTCAGCGCAACCGTCTCGACGATGATCATGCTGGTCGCCGCCGAAAGCCCGCCGATGAAGGCGAACAGCGCCAGGGCCTTCCAGCCCTGCGACAGCGGCAACGCCAGGACGAACATATCAGGGTCGACGGAGCCGGCGGGGAAGAGCATCAGGCCAGCGACTGCGACCGGCAGCACGAACAGGTTGATCAGCAGCATGTAGAGCGGAAACAGCCACAGCGCCCGGCGCAGATGCGACTCGCGGACGTTCTCCACTATCATCAGCTGGAACTGGCGGGGCAGGCAGACGATGGCCGCCATCGACAGCAGCGTCACGGTGATCCAGCTTCCGTCGCCCAGCGCCGGTTCGGCCGTCAGCAGTCGGGCGACGGCGGGGTTGGAAGCCGTGCGTTCGAACAGGTCCCCGAAGCCGTCATGGATGCCCCAGACCACCATGACCCCGACCGCCAGGAACGACAGCAGCTTGACGACGCTTTCGAACGCGACGGCGGCAACCATGCCCTGGTGGTGCTCGGCGGCATCGATGCTGCGCGTGCCGAAGACGATGGCGAAGGCCGCCATCAGCAAGGCCACGTAGAACGCCTTATCTCCGAGGATCGCCGCGTGCGGTCCCGTTCCCAGCCCGGTCGGGTCGGTCCCGGCCAGCAGGTCGAAGCTGATGGATACCGCCTTCAACTGAAGCGCTATATAGGGCGTCACGCCGAACACCGCGATCGCGGCGACCATGCCGCCCAGTAGTTGGCTCTTGCCGTAGCGCGCGGCGATGAAGTCGGCGATGGATGTGCTGCGCTGGCGTTTGGCGATCCGCAGGATCTTGGCGATCACGAGATAGCCCAGCGTCATGACCAGCGTCGGTCCGAGATAGACCGGAAGGAAGCCGATCCCCAGCGTCGATGCCCGCCCGACGCTGCCATAGAAGGTCCAGGTGGTGCAGAATACGCCCAGCGACAGCGCATAGACATAGGGTGTCGCGATCACGCTCCGTCCCCGGTCGGCCAGCCGGTCGGCCCCCCAGGCGATGGCGAACAGCAGGAACAGGTAGGCGAAGGACGTGGCGGCGACGAGCGATGCGGGCATCAGCCTTGTCCTTCGTCGGCGGGCCGCTCGTCACCCGGCTGACGCTCGACCGCCAGGGCCAGCAGGGCGATGACGGCCAGCCAGACGCCGAAGATGTAGAGCATCAGCGCCGGCCAGCCGAACAGGAAACCGGGTGCGCCGAAGGCCTGGAGCAGCGGCGGATTGAACAATACCAGGGCAAGCAGGAACAGCGCGATCAGACGGTCGCCGCGAGGCGGTCTGTCGCGCCGCCCGGTCAAAACGCCCGTTCCCGCGCGTGAAGTTCGACAAGGATGTTGGCGCTGCAGATGGCATCGTCCAGCGTGACGAAGCCCTGGTCGCGCAGCATGTCGACGAAGCGCAGGAAGATCGCCGCCGTGAGCAGGCTGTCGCCGAGGGCGGTATGGCGATCGACCACCTGTATGCCAAGCCGCTTCGCGATGCCGTCCAGCGTATGGTCGGCGTTTTCGCCCTGAAGCTGCCGCGACAGCAGCATCGTATCGAGCACCGGGTTGTCGAACTTAACGCCGCTGATCTTCTCCTTCATCTTCAGGAACTTGAGATCGAAAGCCGCATTGTGGGCGACCAGTACAGATCCGGTGACGAAGGAGTGGAACAGCGGCAGCACGACCGATGCCTTGGGCTTGTCCCGCACCATGTCGTCGGTGACGCCGTGGAACTGGATGGACTCCGGCGGTATCGGGCGCCCCGGATCGACGAGCTGGCTGAAGGTCTCGCCCGTCAGGATTCGCCCGTTGACGATCCGGACGCCGGCGATCTGGATGATCTCGTCGCCGTCCGACGGACGCAACCCAGTGGTTTCGGTGTCGAACACGACGAAACTCAGGCGGTCGAGCGGCGTCTGGCCGAGTTCGGCCGTGGCGATCGGCTGGTGCAGCAGGGAAAAGTCGAAGAAGTCAGGGCGCGCCGAAGGAGCGATGTGGTCGGTATGCCCGTGGAGCTGTTCGGAAGGCGGCACCGGCACCCGCATCCGGGCATGGCCCGGCCGGGTCGTCTCGCACCATAGCTCGCTGCGGTGATGCTGGAGCACGTCGCTGACGGTCAGGCCGCCGAGTGCGTCCGGCAAAGGCTGCTCCATCCACTTGTCGATGACGGAAGACGCGACCGGCGAGCCCTCCCAGGAGATATCGACATAGACCCAGGGATCGCTCGCCTCCGCTGACATGTCGAAGCTCCGAACGCCCGTGACTTCGCCCAGGCGCTGTACCAGATGGTCGAGCATCACGACGAGGCTGTAGCTGTCGGCGTGCAGCCACTGCGGCAGCCCGGTCAGGATGACCTTCGGTCCGCCGCTCGTGTTCGTCCTGGTGATAACCAGGTTGATCAGGTTGCCGCTGTGGATATCGTTCATCGGCCACGCGCCGGTGATGATGCTGCGGTAGTCTTCTGTGATCCGTTCGAGCCTTTGGGAAAGACCGCCGCACTCGTTTAGGATCACTTGTTCGAATGCCTGGCGGGAATCATTGTCCAGATCGGGGTTGTCGGTCAGCGTCTCCACGGCGGCGCGGAGGTTGGCGATCGGCTGGCGGAAGCCTTCCGTGGCGGCGCGCAGGACGGCGTCGCGCTTGCCGAGCACGGCCAGTTCCGCCGTTATGTCCTCGAACGTCACGACGTAGCCGTTGATGCCGTCATCCTCCTGCAGGATCAGGTTCATCCGGCCTTCCAGCAGGTAACGGCCGTCGGTCGTAGCACCCACGAACTGGGCAGCCGTGCCGTGCGGGTGGGTGAGGTGCCGGCCTTCCTTGACGCGCAGCGTCAGGCGTTCCAGCGTGTGCAGGACGGGCGCCTTGGTGATCACCTGAAGCAGGCTGCGCCCGATGCCAAGCTCGCCGGTCAGGTGCAGCAGGGTCAGCGCCGCCTGATTGTACAGCAGGATCTGATGATGCTGGTTGCAGACCAGAACACCTTCGTGCAGATCGCGCAACAGCGTCGAAAGACGGCTTTTCTGTTCCTCTACCTCGGCGGTGGAGGATGCGACCGCCCGGGCGATATCCGACTTCGCCAACGCCAGCTTCTCTCCCAGTTCGTTGATGGCCTGGGGCAGGGGAGTCAGTGCGCCATAGCGTTCAATCGGCACCCGCGCTGTCTCGGTGCCGTGCGCGATCACGCGCGTCTCTCCGGCCAGCGCATTCAATCCCCTCAGCAGGGAGCGGTCGACCAGCTGCCATAGGGCGAAGATGGCGGCGGCTACGATCGCCGTCGCCAATACGGCATAGGTCACCAGCGGATTGCCGGCTGTTCCGGCATTGCTCAGCAGCACGGCCAGCGCTGCGACCGCGAGTGCAGCAACGCCGCCAATCGATAGGAAAAGCGAGCCCAGCTTGCGGCGTGCGTCCATCTTGTCTCGTCTCCGCTTCCGGCGTCAGGAAACGGTCAGGTGCTTGCGCACGGTCGCGACCAGATCTCGGGTGGAAAAAGGTTTGGTGACGTAATCGGTGGCGCCGAGCGCCATCCCCTTCTGCCGCTCGACGTCCCGGCTCTTGGCTGTCAGCATGATGATCGGCAGGCTCGTCCAGCGAGGGTCTGCACGGATCGTCTGGCAGACGTCGTAACCGTCGCGGTGCGGCATCATGGCGTCGAGCAGCAGCAGATCCGGGGCGGACTGCTCGACCGCTTGCAACACTTCCTCGCCGTTATGGGCGAGACGAACTTCGAACCCGGCTTTCTGCAATAGGAACTGCAACGATAACAGGATGCTGGGTTCGTCGTCGGCAACCAGAATGGATTGAGTCATGGGGCAGGATTCCTCCGGCGTCCAACCCTCCCGGTAGAGGGTTGTTTATTTTTAGTTGTGCTCTACACCGATGGAATTGAATGTAACTGCCGCCCCATGTCACGATCAACATAAACCACAAGAAAATTATGATTTATCGGACCTTTATGACATTACCGCGAAGATTTGCCGCACTCATCAGTTCGGTCGAAGCAGTCACCGCCTGTGCTTCCGTCTGATAGCGCCCGACGCGGACAACCTTCCAGACTTGTCCGCTGCCGTTGGTCCAGTCGACCACGAAGGCTTCCCAACCCTTGGTCCCGAGACTCCGTTGAAGGCTCGCCGCATTGGCTGGGTCCTGGAAGCTGCCGACCTGGATCGTGAAGTAGGGGCCGGAGACGATCGGTGCCGCTGGCGGAACGGATTCCGCCATCCTGTCGGACGGGAGAGGTGCCGCATCATGCGGAGGCGCAGGGAGCGACGCGGACGGCGCTGGAGCCGAAGGTGCTCGGGTCACCAGGGCGCTGAGCGCGGCAATCCCGGGGTCGATGTCTTCCTCGGCGGGCTTGTCCAATGGAGGGGTCAGTGGAATCGCGGGTACCGCCGGTGCAGGCGGTTCTGGTTCCCGTATCATTTCCGCGACGGGAGCGGCGACGGGGGGCGAAGCTTCCGCCAGGGCCGGAGGAGCCTCCGGTATGGCCGGCAGTGACTCCACCACGGGCGGCGGCGCGGGAGGAGACGGAGGAGGCGCTTCGGAAGCCGGTGGCGGAGTATCGGGCTGCTGCTCGGCCTGTCCCGCCGTCGGCGGCTGTGCCGGTTCCGGTTCCGCCGCAGCTGCCACGGGCGGCTCTGCCGACGGCGGAGAAACGCTTGGTGGCGCTGGCGATGGTGACGGTGGTGTTGCAGCGGGCGGTGTTGCGGCCGGCGTCTGCGGCAGCGGCGGAAGGGGCGGCAGGATGGACTCGGAAGCCGGCAACTCCGGCAGGGTGGTCGCCTGCCGCGTCGATGCAGGCGGCTGCACCTGGGCCGGAGTCTGTGCCGCTTCCCGGATCGGCCTTTGCGGAGGAGCCAGCATGATGGTGCTGAGCCAGGCGCCGGCTGCAAAGGTCAGGACCAGGCCGGTGGCCATGGCTACGGACTTCAGGTTCATTTTTCTTGTCCGGGCTTCAGCGACAGACCTTCCAAGCCGGTTCCGTCTGGCTGGGTATGCCTGATGCAGATAGACACGCAGGTCTTAAGGTTGCGTGAATACAAACAGACTTACCGGGCGGCGCAGGGTGCGCCGCCCGGTGATCCCTGTCGCTTCGATGTCCCGCCAGTCCGCCGCGTGAACGCACGCGGCGGAGTCGAGATTCAGGCGCGGTGAACGGTATCGCGCGGCAGCTCGGCCGGCTTGACCACCGGCGTCGCCTGGACTTCCGGGGTATCCTCCTCCCGCAGGCCGTTGCGGAACTGCTTCATCCCGCGGGCGATGTCGCCCATCGCCTGGGGGATGCGCTTGGTGCCGAACAGCAGAACGACAGCTGCCAGGACGATGATCCAGTGGAAAAGGCTGAACGAACCCATATGCTTGTCTCCAGTCCGTGACGACGTTGGCGCCGGCGCCCGGTTGCGCTTTTGATGATGTGGTAAGCCGCAGCGGATACGGAAAGGGTTGAAGGCTCCACATCGGCAACACGCCGTGTCATGGCCCGACCCCTCATCCCAGACAACCTCCCTCCCGCTGCAAACAGGACTTGCGGCGGGCACTATAAGATGACTCGAGGTTCGGTGATAGGGGTAGGATGGATCGGAGGCTAATGAAATTGTCAGGGGTTGGACCCGGCAGGAACTACTTGGATGGAATGTTCCTTGCCGTCCGATCCGAAACAAGCTGATCCAGCACGTAGGCCATTCCCATCGCCACCGAGAACGTCGGGTCCTCGTAGGTGATCCTCGCGCCGACCTCACGGCAGATGATGCGGCTGTTGTGGACCGCGGTATAGATGCTGGCGGATTGGTTCTTGCCGTTCATTCGTGACTTTCCCCTGGTCGTTCGTTCTTCCATCGCCCGAATGCGGGGCGGCTGGCAAAACGATAGGGGCATAGGACAAGTCATGAAAAGCAAAAAGGATTTGACGAAACGTCAAGGGATCCCTTGACGATCAATCCGTCAATGCATGCTCTCCAGCTCCTGGCGGCTCTGCTCGCCGGGCAGCTTGCCCAGGATGATCATCCCCAGGACCTCGTCCTTGGTGACGTCGGATGTATTGCAGGTGCCGACCAGCTTGCCGTTCTTCATGACGCTGACCCGGTCCGACAGGTCAAAGACGTCGTGCAGGTCGTGGCTGATCAGGAAGATACCGATACCTTCCTTCTTCAACTGCTTGATCAGCTCGGCGACCTGACGGGTTTCCTGCGGTCCCAGCGCCGCAGTCGGCTCGTCCATGATGAGGATCTTCGCGTTGAAGTGCAGGGCGCGGGCGATCGCGACCGACTGCCGCTGGCCGCCCGACAGGTTCTTGACCGGCTCCTTGATCTTGCGGAAGTTGGGGTTGAGCCTGCCCATGACATCGCGGGTCGCGCGCTCCATCGCGTCGTCGTCCAGCGTCCCGTAGGGCGTCATCAACTCCCGGCCAAGGAACAGGTTGCCCGGTGCGTCGATGTTGTCGGCTAGCGCCAGCGTCTGGTAGATGGTCTCGATCCCCAGCGCCTTGGCGTCGCGCGGGCTGCGGATATCCACCTTCTCGCCGTTGATCAGGATGTCGCCGGAATTCGCCTGATAGGCGCCGGACAGGATCTTGATGAGGGTCGATTTGCCGGCGCCGTTGTGTCCGAGCAGTCCGACGACCTCGCCGGGATGAAGATCGATGGTCACGCCGTCCACCGCCTTGACACCGCCGAACTGGATGGAAATGTCCCGCATCTCCACGAGCGGAACGCCCTTGGACGGATTGCTTGCCGACATCGGTCTTCTCCCCGGTAGCTTGTCATATTGGCCTAGCCTGGCTCCAGGGCAGGCCCATAGTGTCCATCGAATTCTTGGAGGTTTCGCCAAGGGCGCTCCGCACTGGAGCGTGGCGTTCCGCCGTCAGCGCCGCCGCCGTTGATAGACGGTATCCAGCCAGACCGCCGATATCAGCACCAGCCCGATCACGACCGGCTGCATCGGGGTCGAGATGTTCAGCAGGATCATGCCGCTTTGCAGGCTCTGCATGATCAGGGCGCCCAGGATGGCGCCGGCGATCGTGCCGACCCCGCCCGACAGCGAAGTTCCGCCGATCACGGCCGCCGCGATGACGGACAGCTCCAGCAGCGACCCGGTGGAGTTGAGGCCCGCGTTCAGCCGAGCGGTCTGGATCGCGCCGGCTATGGCCGACAGCACCCCCATCATCACGAAGATCATCACGGTGACCTTGCGGACATTGATGCCTCCAAGTTCCGCCGCCTCCGGGTTGCCACCGATCGCGAAGACGTATCGGCCGAACTTCGTCACCTTGGTCAGGGCCGACATGCCGACCGCGACGACGATCAGGATCAGCACCGGGATCGGGATTCCCTGCGGGATCTGGGTGCGCGGCCGGTAGTACGAGTTCATCACCTGGACGAAGCCGACGATCACCGCGACCGAGACGACCAAGACCAGCGCCTCCGCCCAAAGCGGACGGACCGGGAAGTTGTAGCGGTTGCGCCGCTGGCGGGTCCGGAACGCCTTGATCACGACGGCGGCGATGAACAGGACCCCGACCACCCAGCTCCAGAACTCGCCGATCGATCCGTCCAGGCCGCCGCCCAGGAGCTGGAAGTTTGGGTCCATCGGAGCGACAGTACGTCCCTCCGTGATCCACCAAGCCAATCCCCGGAAGATCAGCAGCCCGCCCAGCGTCACGATGAAGGCGGGGACCGCCCGATAGGCCACCCACCAGCCCTGGAAAGCTCCGATCGCCGCTCCCAGAACCAGCCCCAGGACCAGCGACAGCAGCCAGTTCCAGGACGTCCCGATCGGCAGGATCTCGACCTGGAGCACGGCCATCGCCATGCCGACGAACCCCAGCACGGAGCCGACCGACAGGTCGATGTGGCGAGCCACGATCACCAGCACCATGCCGGTCGCCATGATGCCGACGACGCTGGTCTGGACCGACAGGTTCCAGAGATTGCGCGCGGTCAGGAAGATGCCGCCGGTCAGCAGGTCCAGCCCGACCCAGATCACCACCAGCGCCGCCGCCATCGCAAGCAGCCGTGTGTCGATCTCGAGCGCGTCGATCAGGCCGCGGGCGCCCTGCGGTCGCGCGGCGCCCGGCGTTTCAACGGCAGTCGTCATTCTCGCGACTCCTTCGGCGAGCTTTCTACTGGCAGGCCTTGGGGGCCTTGGCCTTGTCGACGCCCTGGCAGACCACGTCCTTCTTCACCCAGCCGGCATCGACGACGAGGTTCAGGTTGTCCTGCGTGATCGGGACTGGCGTCAGGAAGATGGCGTCGAGCGGGACGCGCTTGGCGCCTTCGGACCACTTGGTCGCGCCCTTGATCTTGGCCGGCTCCGTTCCCTTGGCCATCTCCACGGCGATTTCCGCCGCGTTCTTGCCCAGTTCCCGCGCGTCCTTCCAGACGCTGACGGTTTGAAGTCCGCGCGCCACCCGGTTGAGCGCGGCTTGGTCGGCGTCCTGGCCGGAAACTGGAATGCCCTGAAGTCCTTGTGCGGAAAGCGCCGCGATGGCGCCGCCGGCGGTGCCGTCGTTGGAGGCGACGACCGCATCGACCTTGTTGTTGTTGGCGGTCAGGATCTGTTCCATGTTCCGCTGGGCGTTCTCGGGCAGCCAGCCGTCGGTGTACTGCTCGCCTACCACCTTGATGTCGCCCTTGTCGATCGAGGGCTTCAGCACTTCGACCTGTCCGGCATGGAGGAAATCGGCGTTGGGGTCGGCGGCGCTCCCCTTGATGAAGACGTAGTTGCCCTTGGGCTGGACCTTGAGGATCTGGCGGGCCTGGATGCGGCCGACTTCCTTGTTGTCGAAGGTCAGGTAGAAGACGCCGGGCGCTTCGATCAGGCGGTCGTAGCCGACGACCGGGATGCCCTCGGCGGTCGCCTTGGCGATGGCCGGCATGATCGCGTTGTTGTCCTGCGCCAGCACGATCAGCGCCGTCGCCCCGCGTGAGATCAGGCTTTCCACGTCGGCAAGCTGCTTGGACGGCGAGCTTTGGGCATCGGCGCTGATGTAGTCGGCGCCCAATTCGGTCAAGCGCGCTTTGATCGCGGCCTCGTCGGTCTTCCAGCGCTCTTCCTGGAAATTGGACCAGCTTACTCCGACGACGGTTTTCTGTGCCATGGCGCTGGTCGCGACAGTCATGGCCAGCACGGCGCCCAGGCCTGCCAGGGCATGCTTGATGGGAATCATTGAGTTCCGCCTCCCCAAAGGTTCATTCTTGTTGGCCCGGCTTGTGCCTGGGCATGTTTCCTGAAGCGCCTTGAGACTTCGCCCGGGCCTCCAGACGATGCGGCAAACCAGCATTGCTTCGAATTGCCGCAGCGGAACGATGCCACGGCCCATCGGCCAAATCAATTGAGCTGACCGGAGTGTTTGGCCTTAATTTGACATTCTAACGAAAAACGCCCTCTCCCGCGGTAACGGGAGAGGGCGTGCCGGCCGGAAAGAACCGGGTCGGGGCCTTACTTGGCGTCCGCGGCGACCTGCATCTTGATGATGCGGTCGGGCTCTGTTACCGAACCGTTGCGGGACGGCGATCCCTTCTTGATCATGTCGACGAAGTCCATGCCTTCGACGACCTGACCCCAGACGGTGTACTGACGGTCGAGGTGCGGCGCCGGGGCGAACATGATGTAGAACTGGCTGTCGGCGCTGTTCGGGTCCTGCGCGCGCGCCATCGAGGTGGTGCCCCGGACGTGCTTGTAGTTGGAGAACTCGGCCTTCAGCTTCTGGCCGGAGCCGCCCATGCCGGTACCCTGCGGGTCGCCGGTCTGGGCCATGAAGCCGTCGATCACGCGGTGGAACACGAGACCATCGTAGAAGCCCTGACGGGTCAGTTCCTTGATCCGCGCCACGTGGTTGGGGGCCAGATCGGGCTTCAGCTCGATCACGACTCGACCGTCTTTCAGGTCGAGATACAGGGTGTTTTCAAGATCCAAGGCAGAAGCCTCCCCACTCCAGAGAAAAGCGCCCATCAGGGTCGCCATGATCAAAGTCTTCAACCAACGCATCGTTGCTTCCATACAGCAGGTCGGTGAAGCGGCGACCATAGTGGATGCGGTGCCGGGTTTAAAGCGCGGGCGAACGGGCGGGCATTATCTTTCCGGTGGAACCGCACGTCGAAAGGTCAGCTTGCCCGCGCCAGCGTGCGGGATCCGGCCAGCCATTCCGCCAGTTTCGATGCCCCCTCCGGCGGTACGTGAAGACCGAGCTTGGTCCGGCGCCACAGGATATCGTCGGCGGTGTTCGCCCATTCCTCGCGGACCAGCCAGTCGACTTCCCGTTCGTAAAGCCCGCCGCCGAAATCGATGCCCATGTCGGAAAGCTTGGTGGATGGCCCCACGATCCGCTCCGCCAGGGTTCCGTAGAGCCGGCATAGCCGCTGGGCGACGTCTTCGGGCAGCCATGGGTGGCGCGCCTTGAAGGCGGCGGCGAAGGGCTCGAACCGGTGGCTCGCCATGTCGCCGCCCGGCAGCGCCGCGTCGGCGGTCCAAGATGGTTTCAGGTCCGGAACGAAGCGTTTCAGCTTGTCCATCGCGTGCTCGGCAAGCCGGCGGTAGGTCGTGATCTTGCCGCCATAGATCGACAGCAGCGGCGCTTCGCCCGGGTTCCCCGCAAGGTCGAAGACATAGTCGCGGGTCACCGCCGACGGGTTGGCCGCACTGTCGTCGTCATAGAGCGGCCGCACGCCGGAGTAGCTGCGGACGACATCGGCCGGTCCGATCTGCTTCGCAAAGTACCGGTTGACCGCATCGCACAGGTAGTCGGTCTCCTCCGGCGTGATCCTGACGTCGGTGGCGTCGCCCTCGAAGGGAATGTCGGTCGTACCGATCAGCGTGAAGCGATGCTCGTAGGGAATCGCGAAGATCACGCGGCGGTCGGTGTTCTGGAGGATATAGGCGTGGTCCCCGTCGAACAGGCGGGGAACGACGATGTGGCTTCCCTTGACCAGCCGCATGTGGGCGGAGCCGGATTGCCCGGCTACGCCGTGAAGCACCCGCTCGACCCACGGGCCGGCGGCATTGACTAGGATTCGAGCCCTCACGACCCGCTCGGCGCCGGTGGCGAGATCCTTCAGCTTGGCAGTCCAGCGATCGCCTTCCCGTCGGGCTTCGGTGCAGCGGGTTCTCAGCAGGATTTCCGCGCCGCGAACCCGTGCGTCCATCGCGTTCAGTACGACAAGCCGCGAGTCCTCGACCCAGCAGTCGGAATAGGCGAAGCCCCGGGTAAGCTCCGGCTTGAGCGGAGCGCCTTCCACCCAGTCGGTCCGGAAGCTCAAGCTCTTGGTGCCGGGCAGGCTGCGCTTGCCGCCGATATGGTCGTACAGGAACAACCCCAGGCGGATCATCCAGGCCGGCCGGAGGAGCTTGTTGTGGGGGAGCACGAACCGCATCGGCCAGATGATGTGCGGCGCATTGCGCAGAAGCACCTCGCGCTCGGCCAGCGCTTCCCGCACCAGCCGGAACTCGTACTGCTCCAGGTAGCGCAATCCACCGTGGATCAGCTTGCTGCTGGAGGAAGACGTGGCGCTGGCAAGGTCGGCCTGTTCGCACAGGACGACGGAGAGTCCCCGGCCGGCCGCATCGCGCGCGATCCCGGCACCGTTGATGCCGCCGCCGATCACCAGCATATCCACCGTTCCATCCTCCGCGGACATCCCCACCTCCAAGCCATGATATGTTCGAATACGAACATAATATCGCTTCCGCATTTTCGCAAACGAACATTCCGAAATGTCCTTTTTCTGCCACGAGAAGGTGGAAGGGTGGTTCGATCGACGGTTATCCTTGAGATGGAGGTAGGAGCAGCTATGGCGCGCCGCTGGGTATGGGGTCTTCTGATAGCGACAGGTGCCGGACTCGCCGGCATCGCCATCCTTCCGGCCATCATCGAGTGGCAGGGAACGAGGCTGATCCGCGAGTCGCTTTCGCCGACCGCGCACCTCGACGTCGTCCATCTCGGGCTGGGCGGCAGTACGTTCAGCATCGGCGAGGAGGGACCAGAGGGACGCCGGATCGGTCGGATCGACCTTGCCTATTCCATCGGACAGGGCGTTTCCGCGCGGCTGGACCTCGATATCCCGGTCGCCGGCCTGTTGCCGGACGGCGTCGACGCTCCCGATGCCGTTCTGAAAACGGCAGGCGCGGTCGAGCCACTGGAAGGATGGCGCTGGCGCTTCGTTCCCGACGACTGCGTGACTTTGACTGCCAGGCGTATCGTGCTGGGGAACGCCACGGTTACCCGTCCCGAGTCGCTCTGTTTGAAGCCCGTTCCGAGTCGCGACTTCCTGGTGTTCGACCTCGCCGAGGGATGGCATACGGCCTTTCAGGCGCGGAGCGTCACGCTCGCTGCAGAGATGCCTGACTTGAAGATCGTCGGCAGTCTGCCCGAAGCGACCGTCGAAGCGACGTTCACCATCGGCGGCGACTTGACCGCGCTGGACGCCGGCTGGCGCAAAGCCAAGGTCAACCTTCCCGGCCGGGAGATCGCCGGCGACGGCTTCAGTGGAAACCTGTCGATTGATGGGGCGGTCGACCGGCCCCTGAAAGCTGATTACGCTATCGCAACGATCGCCAGCGGACATGATCCCGCCTTCTTTGCTCCGATGAAGCTGAGCGGGACTGCCGATGGGTCCCTCGACAGGGAGATCGCCTTCGATGCGCTTCTGACGGACCGCTCCGGAAAGGTGTCGATGGCGCTCAAGGGTCGGCACGACCTGTCCACCGGGGCCGGGCAGGCGGGACTTCGATTGAAGCCGACGCTGTTCGGCGCGGAAGCAGCCCAGTTCGCGGCGTTGTTTCCCGTAACCAGGCAATGGATCGGCGAATTCGCCGGCACGGTCGGCATCAGGGCACGGACCGCTTGGGGGCAGGGGGCGGGCCCTGGAAAAGCTGAAATCCTGCTGAAGGACCTCGCCATCGACGCTGGGGCGGTGACCGCCCAGGGCATCAACGCGGTGGTGACGGCGGACAGGCTGTCGCCCCTTCGCCTACCGGACGGCCAGACGATCTCCGTTGCCCTGATGGATGCCGGCGTCCCGCTGACCGATGGCGAGATCCGGTTCGGCGTCCGGGGCGACCGGCTTTCCGTTGCGAAGGCGGAATGGAACTGGGCGGGCGGGAAACTGAGAGCCGCTCCTTTCGAAGTTGGAATGGGTGACGACGACCGGACCATCGTGCTGGAAGCGCAGGACGTCGATCTGCGCCAGCTCCTTTCCCTCGCGGCGGTGGACGGTCTCTCCGCGTCCGGCACCCTTCGCGGCAGCCTGCCCGTGCATCTGTCGCCGGATGCGGTTTCGATCGAGAACGGCCGCCTGGAAACGACCGGACCCGGCATCTTGCGCTACGATCCGGACGATCCCCCATCCTTCCTTGCCGGCGATCCCGGCAGCAGCACCGACATGCTGCTCCAGGCGCTGACCGACTTCCGGTATGAGGGAATCTCCCTCTCGGTCGATGGTCAGGCCGGAGGCGAAATGACTCTGTCCTTCGCCATACGAGGCTCTAATCCGTCATTCTACGATGGTCATCCGGTCGCCCTTAATCTAAACGTCGGCGGCGCGCTCGATACGATCCTTCGGCGCGGAATAGCCACCTACCGGATTCCCTCGGCCGTTCGCCAACGGATGATGGAGTTCCAGGACCAGGACAAATGACCGGAACCATCCCCGCGCACAGGGGCGCATCGCCGAGAACCGCCACGGGGCGCCTGAACCTGATCTCGATCTTTATGGTGGCCCTCCCGATCGTCGCATGCAGCCCGACCGTGAAGGTCGAGGCTCCCGACAAGCCGATCGAGATCAACCTGAACATCAAGATCGAGCAGGAAGTCCGGATCAGGGTCGAGCGCGATCTGGAAAAGGTCTTCGCCGAAGACCCCGAACTGTTCGGAACCGCCGGAGGCCCTAGGAAATGACACGCTTGTCGATGGTTTTGGCCCTGGCGCTCGGGATCTGCCTGTCGGCTCCGGCGCCGTCCTATGCCCAGGCATCCCTTGACGCCGCCAAGCAGTCCGGTCTGATCGGTGAACGTCCCGACGGCCTCGTCGGTTTCGTTGCCGATACGGTTCCTGCCGCCCTCCGCGCCCAGGTCGAGCAGGTCAACGCCCAACGGATGCAGCGCTACGATCAGGTGGCCCGGTCCAACGGCGCACCTGTCGATGGCGTCCAGGCGATGGCGGGCCGCCAGCTGATCGACCGGACGCCAGCCGGGCAGTACGTGCTGTCGCCCTCGGGCCGCTGGGTGAAGAAGTAGCTCGGCCCCGGATCCATGAAGGCGGTTTCGATGGACCGTTGTTCTTTGCCATCGGACTGTGATAATCTTTTGGGGTAGATATCCTCCGTTGGGCTGATCCTTGCGCCGGTGGAGGGCTTCGCTCCAGAAGGGAGTTCCTGCCGTGGTCGCGATCACCAGTTTCCAGTCGATGTTCCAGACGACCAGTACGGCCAAGGCCGCTACGACGTCCGCTGCTTCGTCCACATCGACCGCCGCGTCGAGTTCCACTGCCGTCGCACCGACGCAGCGGGCGGCCGGTGCGTCCGGCGCGATCAAGCTGGAGTTCACTGCCGGCCAGCCCCGAACGGCGGACAGCGTACGCGATCAGTTGCGCGGCAAGATCGATCAGGCTCTCGGCGGCATCTATAAGGACAAGGACCAGCGGGCAAAGGCGACGGACGAGTCGATGAAGTCGCTGGCTCCGCAGATCGAGAAGGCCGCCGCGTCCAAGGACGTGTCCGGCATCGAGATCCGAGCGACCACGGTCGAGCAGACCGTAGGATCGGCCACCAATATCCGCGGGCTCGGCGTCGAAGTCGGCCTCGTCCGCGACAAGAAGGTGTCCTCCGCCGATACCACCGTCCTCGACTATCAGGGCAAGTCTGCAGGGCTCACCGGTGCCGAAACGGCCAAGGGGCTCGCCAAGGGCACTTACAGCCACCAGGGCGAAGCGTCGTCCGCCAGTGCGACCGAAGCCGGCTCGGCGGCCTTGTCCAAGGCGCGCAATGCGCTCTCCAAGGTCCAGCAGACGACGGACGCCCTCCGGGCCTACCGCAATGGCGACACGTCTCAGCTCGATGCCCTGCGGGCGCAGATGCAGGGCGGCGGATCCGCCACTCAGACGCAGCCGTCCACGATGGACCCGACATCCGCCCTGATGAGCAAGGACGCCAATGTCCGCAAGGCGGCGCTCAGCCAGATGACGCAGGTCTACAAGGTGAACTACCGCTAGGCGGCAACTCCGCCTCTGGTCAGTTCCATCGCCGATGGCTATGTCTCGCGTTCGTCGCAGCACGGGTGCGACGCACAGCCATCAGCCGGGGATCTTCATGACCGCTCTGATTCTGCCGCATCACGGCAAGTCGCCCATCATCCATGACAGCGCCTTCATAGCGGACACCGCCGTCGTCATCGGCGACGTGGAGATCGGCGCCGACTCCAGCATCTGGTTCGGCACGGTCGTCAGGGGCGATGTCAACGTCGTCCGGATCGGAGCCAGGACCAACATCCAGGATGGCGTCGTGATCCACGTGGCATCGCGCGGGCAGGGGACGTTCATCGGCGACGACATCACGATCGGGCACATGGCCCTGCTGCACGCCTGCACGCTGGAGAGCGGCTGCTTCGTCGGCATGAAGGCCTGCCTGATGGATGGCGCCTATGTAGAATCCGGCGCCATGGTCGCGGCCGGTGCCCTCGTCACGCCCGGAAAGCGCGTCAGACGTGGTGAGCTTTGGGCCGGAACGCCAGCTCGCCCGATGCGCGGTTTGACCACGGAAGAGATAGGGTTCTTTCCCCGCTCCGCAGCCCAGTATGTCGAGTTGGCCGCGACATATCGGGCTCCCTGAAGCCCTATCCCGTCTCAATCCCTCTCCAACCATGGTAATAAACTTTTTAACCGAATAGGCCTAATCCTTCGTGTCCGCGCATCTGCGTTGAACGGACACGATGAACGACATTCTGAACCGCCAGCTTCTCAGCATCACCGGTCTCGTCCAGCTCGAGAAGCGCATCCGGCATGCCGCCACGCTGGAGGAGTTCGGCTTTCTCGTCGTCAACGAGACGCACGCCCTGATGCGCTACCGTCAGGCCGTCCTGTGGCGCCGCACCGCTTCATCGGGCGAAGGCAAAGTCGTCGCGATTTCCGGCATCGCCCTGCCGGATGCCGACGCACCTTTCCTGGTCTGGCTGCGCAAGGTGCTGAAAGCCGTCGGCGACAGCCGCGAGATCGAGCCGGTCGATGCGCATGGGATACCGCCCGGCCTGGCGGCCGAATGGGTGGATTGGCTGCCGCCCCATGCTCTTTGGGTTCCCCTCGACCGGTCGGACGAGGAGCGCCTGGGCGGCATGCTCCTTGTCCGGGACGAGCCGTGGACGGACCACGACCGACATCTCATCAGCTATCTCGGCGACGCTTATGCTCATTCCTGGTCGGCGCTTCGCGGCGGCCGCCGTGACCGTGCGAGCTGGCTGTTCAAGCGCAGGGGAAGACTTGGCTTCCTGGTGCTGGCGCTGCTGGCGGGTCTTGCCTGGCTGCCGATCCGCCAGTCCGTACTGGCGCCCGCCGAGGTCATTCCGAAGCAGCCCGTGCTGATCCGCGCCCCCATCGACGGGGTCGTCGACCGGGTCGAGGTTCTGCCCAACCAGCTCGTGACGGAAGGGCAGCTGCTGCTGACGCTCGATCCCGCCCGGCTTCCGAACCGCCTGGATGTCGCCCGCAAGGCGTTCGAGGTCGGCGAGGCGGAGTACCGTCAGGCGGCACAGCAGGCCCTGTTTGACCCGCGCAGCAAGGCGCAGCTCGCGATCCTCCAGGGGCGAATGGAACAGAGTGCCGCAGAAGTGACGTATCTGGAGGGGCTTCTTGCCCGGATCGAAGTCAGGTCGCCGCGCAACGGCATCGTCATCTTCGATGACGTCAACGACTGGATCGGAAAGCCGGTCTCCATCGGCGAACGCATCCTTATCGTCGCGGACCCGCGCGAAGCGGAAATGGAGATCCACGTCGCCGTCAGCGACGCGATCGCCGTAGCGGAAGGGAACGACGTCAGCCTGTTCCTCAACGTCGATCCCCAGAACCCGGTCACCGGCAAGCTCAGCTACGCCAGCTATCAGGCGAATCCCACTCCCGACGGATCGCTCGCCTATCGGTTGAAAGCCGATTTCGGAGACGAGGCGGCACCAGTCCGGATAGGCCTGAAAGGGGTCGCCAAGGTTTATGGCGAGCCGGCGACACTGTTCTATTACGTCATGCGCCGGCCCCTGGCCGGCCTCCGGCAGCGGCTGGGCCTCTAGCCGTGACTTCGATCCCCTTACCGGCGCCGGGAGCGGCGGCGGCGGGAGTCCGGACCATCGGGGTCGGCCAGCCGCCACCCGCGATGCGGCTCCTGCCGCTACGGGACGAACTGACGCTGCATGAAGGCCCGCGGACGCGCGACGGTGCGCCGACCTGGACGTTGCACGATCCCGTCACCAACCGCTTCTATCGCATCGGCTGGCTGGAGTTCGAGATCCTTTCCCGCTGGGACCTCGGCGAGATCGAACTGATCGCCGCCGACATCGCGGCACGGACCACCATCGCGGCGACCGCCGCCCAGGTCGAAGCCTTCGCGCGCTTCCTGATGGCGGGCAACCTGATCCAGGCGCGCGGCCCCGATGCGATCGAACGCTTCAGGCGTCAGGTGGCGGCGACCCGCAAGACGCCGGCGATGTGGCTGCTCAAGAACTATCTGTTCTTCCGGATACCGTTGGTCCGGCCCGACCGGTTCCTCAAGGCGGTGGTTCCCCTGATCGGCTGGGTCTTCACGCGCTGGTTTTTGGTGCTGGTGCTGCTGGCGGCGCTGGTCGGCGGTGCGCTGGTGGTGAGGCAATGGGACGGCTTCACCGGCACCTTCCTGCATTTCTTCACGCCGGAAGGCGCGGTTCTCGCCGCCGTGGCACTGTTCTCATCCAAACTTCTGCATGAGTTCGGCCACGCCTTCACGGCGCGCCGCTACGGCTGCCGGGTGCCGACGATGGGCGCCGCTTTCCTGGTGATGTGGCCGGTGCTCTACACCGATACCAGCGAAGCCTGGAAGCTGCCGTCGAAACGCCAGAGGCTCGCAATCGGCGTCGCCGGCATGTCGGCGGAACTGGCGCTGGCGGCGTTCGCCACGCTCGCCTGGAGCTTCCTGCCGGACGGGCCGCTCCGCAGCGCCGCCTTTCTCCAGGCGACCAGCACCTGGATCATAACGCTGTCGATCAACCTCAGCCCGTTCATGCGGTTCGACGGCTACTACCTGCTGTCCGACTACCTCGACATCGCCAACCTCCAGGATCGCTCATTCGCGCTCGCCCGCTGGTGGCTGCGTGAAAAGCTGTTCGGCTTCGGCGATCCGCCACCGGAGCATTTTCCGGCAAGGACCCGCCGGATCCTGATGTTCTACGCTTACGGGACCTGGATCTACCGGTTCTTCCTGTTCCTGACGATAGCGCTGCTGGTCTACCACCTGTTCTTCAAGCTGCTGGGCATTTTCCTGATGGGGGTCGAGTTGGTCTGGTTCATCGCCCGTCCGATCTGGGGTGAGTTGGCGGACTGGGCAACCCGCCGCGACCGCGTGCGGATCAACCGCAACAGCATTGCGACACTGATCGGGTTCGCGGGACTGATCGCGTTGCTTCTGGTCCCCTGGCGGGGATCGGTCCCGGCGCCGGCAGTGCTCAGGGCTGAGCAGCAGACCCGCCTGTTCGTGCCCAAGGCTGCCATGCTGGCGGAGTCGCTCGCATACCCCGGCAAGGAGGTGACCGCTGGCGACGTGCTGTTCCGTTTTACCTCTCCCGACCTGGAACACGCGCTCCAGCAGGCGCAGCGCAAGGCCCAGGTATTGCGCTGGCAGGTGCAGTTCCAGGGCATGAACCGCGACCTGCTCGAACGCAATCAGGTATCGTGGCGGGAGCTCGAAGCGGCGCAGGCGGAGTCCGCCGGTTTCCGGAGCGAACTCGACCGGCTGGTGGTCACGGCTCCGATCTCCGGCAGAATCGTGGAATTGGCCGACCCCCTGCGGCCGGGTGAGTGGCTGAAGGAGAGCACGCCCCTCGCCATGCTGATCGATCCGGCCTCCGGCATCGTGGAGGCCTATATCGGTGAGGACGATCTGAGACGCGTCGCCATCGGTACCGACGGGGTCTTCCATCCCGACGACCTTGGCGAAACCTCGATCCCGCTGAAGATCGTCGCCATCGACGACGGCAGCAGCCGGACCCTGGCGGAGCAATCGCTGGCATCGGTCAATGGCGGCGACATCGCTGTCAGGCAGGATGCCGCCGGTGACCGCGCCCTGGTTCCGGAAAGCCCGATCTATCGCGTCCTGTTGAAGGCGGAAACCGCGCTGGCCGCTCCCGGCCGCGTCCAGCGCGGCAAAGTCCTTCTGGAAGGGCAGCGCGAGAGCATCGCGGGGCGCACCCTGCGGGTGGCGCTTGGCGTGCTGGTCCGGGAGAGCGGCTTCTAGCGCTTCGGCTTGACCGGAGGAACGGGTGTGTGGACCAGCGGCACGACGGCCGAGACCGAGGCGGCATCCTTCGGGCGCGGCTTGTGGGGCGGAGGAGCGACCAGCGCCACGGGGACGGCTGCCTCCGGTGCCGCGGGCGATGCGGCGGCAGGCGCCTGGACTGCCGGCAGGAGTGCCGACGGAGCGGCAACGGCCGACATGAGCTGAGGCGATAGCGGTTTCGATGCGGAAGACCTGATGACGGCGGCCGGTGCCGGAACCGACGCCGCGACCGGCACGGTGACCGCAGCCGGCGAGGGTACTGCGGCAGGTGCTGGGACCGCGGCAGCGGGAGCGGTCGGAGCCGGGGCGGCGAGGAATCCGGCGGCTTCCAGGTTGGTCATCCAGCTTCGCTGGGTGGCTGGCCGCCGAACCGGGCCGATGCCGATGCCCGCCAACTCGGCATCGGTGAAGAAGTGGGCAAGCACGGCCTCCGCCCGCCGCTGACTGACCGGCGGCATGACGCGCCACAGTCGGGACGCTTCGCGCTTCGCGCTGTTGCTGCCGCTGATCGCCGCCGTCGTATACCAGCGCAACGCGCTTGGCGGGTCCCATTTGACGCCGATGCCGCGGTCGTACAGCCGTGCCGCGACTTCCGCCGCTTCGGCATCGCCCGCACCCGCGCGGGTCAGCAAGGCTTCTACGGCCGATCGTGAGACGGCCCCGGTGTCGATGGTTTCCAGGACTGCCGCCGTCTCGGGAGCGCGGGCCAGGGCCGGTCCGGCCGTCAGTGCGGCGGCGGCGGAAAACAGCAGGGGAAGCACGACGGAAATCGAACGCCAGCGCGAACAGATCGGCATCTTCAGTATCCAAGCGTGCGTGGAAGGATTGTGGTGACGCTAGGGTATGCCAACTGTTTTGAGAGTTGGTTAATGGCAGGAAAATGGCATTCCCCTGCACTCAGGAACCTATGGAGCCGCACGGGGTTGGGTCTCCGACAGTTCTAACAACCATCGCAGGCCCACCATGCGTATCGCAGTCTCCGCCGTAACCGCCCTCGTACTAGCATTGGCCGTTCCGGCGGTGGCCCAGCAAGCCACCAATCCGATGACGCACGACTCGATGCCGAAGGTCGAAGGGCCGGCGGCGACGCCGGCTCAGGTCGACAGGCTGATCGGAACGGATGCCGTGGCAGCGGATGGCCGAAAGGTCGGCAAGATCGAAAACCTGCTGGTGGCCCCCGATGGCCGGGTCGACTACGTGGTGCTGGAATGGGGCGGCGTCCTGGGTCTCGGCGAGCGGCAGGTCGCCGTTCCGTGGAAGGATGTCAAGCTGAACCCCGAGAGCACGGTCGCCACGATCGATATGACGCGGGAGCAGCTCGAGCAGGCCCAGCGCTACGACCCGGACGTGCCGGCCGCTGCCGGTATCGATTCAAACATCAAGCCGTTGCGCTGATCGGCACACCGGCTGCCGTTATCAATCGATTTTAAGGGAGCGGACGACCCATGGCCAATCTTCAGAACATCCTTGGAACGATGCTTGCGACCGGCATGGCCGGCCGCAGCCGGCGCGGTCCATCCTTCGCGGCCGGTAACGTCTCCGGCGGCGGCTTCCGCAATGCCGCCGGTCTCGCGTCCCTCGGCTATCTTGCCTACAAGGCTTGGCAGGAGCGTCAGCAGAACATGGGACCGGCCTCCGGCCAGCAGCAGCCCGGCAGTGGTTCGACCGGCGGAGCTTCGGCCGGCGGCATCTTCGGCAGCGGCGGACTGGCGGGGATCGGCGAGTCGATCTTCGGCGGCGGCAGCGGCACGACGCAGGGTGCGGGCTCCGGTACCGCCGCTCCTGCTTCCACCACTCCGCGGACCGGCTCGAGACCGTCACTCGGCGAGCGTCTGGTCGAATCCCTTAAGCCGCATGAGCAGCCGGAAGCAAGGGCCGCCGCCGAGACGATGGGAGATCAGAAGGCGCTGCTGCTGATCCGGGCCATGATCGCGGCGGCCAATGCCGATGGCCAGATCAGCGCAGTCGAGCGGCAGCGTATCCTTGGCAAGCTGGACGAAGCCGGTGCGGACGCGGATGACCGGCGCACCGTCGAGCAGGAACTCCAGCAGCCTCGTTCGCTCGACGCCTTGCTGCGCGACGTGACCGATCCGGAAACGGCGGAGCAGGTTTATCTCGCTTCCGAAATGGCGATCGACACCGGCTCGCCGGCGGAAAAGTCCTATCTTCAATATCTGGCGGCCCGCCTCAACCTGCCGGACGATCGGGTTCAGGAACTGAACCGGATCGTCTGACAGAGGGACGCGGCTCCGCCGCCGGAAAGGGCAGGGCTCCTAATGGGAGCCCTGGATCCGGTAGCCGGCGCGGGCACGTTCTTCCAGTTCCTCGTTCGACACTATCCGCTTGCCGATGGGCCAGAGCGAAATCACCGCCAGCTTCAGGTGCGCCCAGGCGAACGGTATGCCGACGATCGTCAGGGCGAGCGCCACGGCCGTCAGCAGATGGCCCAGGGCCAGCCACCAGCCGGCTAGAACGAACCAGATCACGTTGCCGATCATGCCCAGCGGGCTGGTCCCGAAGTCGGTCCTGCCGTCCCACTCCTCGCGCGACACGGCAGTCCGTCCGAAGGGGGCGAGAGTGTAGCTGGCGATGTTCACCGCGGAGCGTGCCCAGGGCAAACCGATGATGGTGATGGCCATGACGATGGCCGCCAGCAGCCATCCCGCCGCCATCCAGATTCCGCCGGTGATGATCCACAGGATGTTCAGGATCAGGCTTATCAGGCTCATATAAATCTCTCCTTCGACTGCGATATGGGGAGATTTTTTCTTTCTTCCAAGGTCTTGCAGAGGCGGCCGCGCCACCCGTTCGGCCATTTCGCCACAGCCTGTAGCATCCGGAACATACTTCTAAAGTTTGGATGGAAAAAAGCGGGAACCCGGTTGCCTCCGTGAACAAATCGGCCTATGTCTCGTTCATCCGTGCAGCGACGTCCGGCCTCGGCCGTATCGTCCGCACTCAACCTTGGAGTTTCGCGTGAGCGACAACGGTCCGTCTAGCTAGGCGGCCGGACGTTATTCTCATCGTCCGTCCGCCTCTGAAAAGAGATATAGAGAAGGATGAGACGATGACGCGCAATCTCGCTGTCGAGTTCCGTATTGCGGCCAACACCCTGCGCCGCCTGACCGGCAACCCCGATCCCCGCAAAGCCGCCCGTGCCCAGGAGATCCTGGGCGACAAGGCGCTCTTCCGTGAATTCGTCGACCAGCGGCACCGTGCCTTGCGCACCCGCACCGATGCCGTCTCGGAGGGCGACAGTAACGGCTTGGCCGATTTGGCTGCCTGATCATCGGCTGCCTGAACATCGGCGGCGGGAGCAAGGCCGGTCCTTGGCCGGCCTTCATCCCACAAGCTTCAGTCCTATGATGCCGGCGACGATCAGCCCCAGGGAGACCAAGCGGGCCGCAGTCGCCGGCTCACCGAACAGGACGATGCCGAGGATCGCGGTCCCGCAGGCGCCGATCCCGGTCCAGACCGCATAGGCTGTGCCTATCGGCAGGCTCTTGAGCGCGTAGCTCAGCATCACGAGGCTGAGCACCATCGCGGCGATCGTCCACACGCTCGGCCACAGCTTCGATAATCCTTCGGTATATTTGAGTCCTACAGCCCATCCGGTTTCCAGCAACCCGGCTGCGAACAAGATTAACCACGCCATAGTCAATTCACCACAAGCTCTTCATCGCGAGTTCTTCACCGTAGCGGATCGCTTTTCGCTGGCTTAATGTTGCGGCCTGTTTGAAATGATGGGTAAGAGATGAAGATATTCGGGATCGCCGGGTGGAGCGGCAGCGGCAAGACGAACCTGATGGTCCGCCTCTTGCCGGAATTGACGGGCATGGGGCTCCGGGTGTCGACCATGAAGCATGCCCATCACGCCTTCGATGTCGATCAGCCCGGCAAGGACAGCTACAACCATCGTCAATCCGGCGCTACGGAAGTCATGATCACCTCGGCCAACCGCTGGGCGCTGATGCACGAGAACCGGGGCGAGGCCGAACCGTCGATCGACGAGCTTGTCCGGCATATGACACCGGTCGACCTCCTGCTGATCGAAGGATTCAAACGGTCTCCTCACCCGAAACTGGAGGTTTTCCGCCGGGCCACCGGCAAGCCCCTGCTGGCATTGGAAGACGAGCATGTGGTGGCCGTCGCCTGCGACGAAGCCGTTCCGGAAGTGACGGTTCCCGTGCTTGATCTCAACCGGGCGGAGGCAATTGCCCGCTTCGTAGTGACGCACTGCGGCATAGCCATCCCATAAATCCAAGCTTTTCCGCCGGAAACGAGAATACTTCTGTCTGTGTCCTGTATCGAAAATTATTGACCTCGTTTTCAGCACTCGTATCATGATCGGGTAGCGTCTGAGTCTACCGCCGGCTGGTTGTCGCAATGGCGATCGCGAGCAAGCGGGCGCGAGGAGAATGGTATGATTGTCCTGTCTGGCGTCGGGATGGAGGATCACTCCCACTTACCGGCGGTGGATGGTGCGGATGCGATGGCAGGGGTGAGGACCGCATTGGTATTCGGTGGTTCCAGCGTGTCGAATCCGTTGTTCGAGATCCTCGATCTCGCGGGAGATGCCTTTGTCGTCATGGATGGCGCCTTTCGCATCGTCCTGTTTAACCGTGCCGCCGAGCAGGTCTTCCAATATTCCGCGTCCGATGTGATCGGGCATTCGGTGCAGTCCTTGCTGCCGGAGCGCTTCCGGCATGGCCACGGCAAGCAGATGACCGATTTCCGCGATCACACCAAAGGCTCGCGCTTGATGGGTGAGCGCCGCCAGATCGTCGGACTGCGCCGCGACGGGGCCGAGTTCCCGGCGGAGGCCTCCATCGCCTGCGTGTCGCTCGACGGCGAGACAGCCTATGTGGTGGTGCTCCGGGACATAACCGAACGTACATTGGCGGAGCAGCAGACGGCGCGTCTCGGCCGGATCATCGAGCAATCCATCAACGAGATCTACGTCTTCAACGCGGAGTCGCGGCGTTTCATACTCGTCAACCGGGGGGCTCGCGAGAACCTGGGCTACTCGGCGGAAGAAATGCTCCGCATGACGCCGATGGACCTGAAGACGGACTATTCCGAGGATGACTTTGCCGAACTAGTGCGGCCGCTTCAGGACGGTTCCATGGATGAGATCTGTTACGAGACTCTCCATCACCGCCGCGACGGTTCCACCTACGAGGTCGAGATCCGGCTTCAACTGCTCCGTCACGAGACGCCGCCGGTATTCGTCGCGATCGCCCGCGACATTACGGAGCGTTCCCATTTCGAAACCCTTATCCGGCGGCAGTCCCTCTACGATGCCGTGACCCTGCTGCCAAACCGCACCCTGTTCGGCGAACGCCTTGGCATGGCGCTGGAAGACGATCAGGTGTCCAAGGTATCCGGCGGCATGATGCTGATCGACCTGATCGACTTCCGGCTCGTCACGGACAGCATGGGCAGGGCCATAGGCGACCGTGCCATCCAGGAGGCGGCAAGGCGCTTGGCCGGCTGCCTTCGCTCGACGGACACGCTGGCCCGGCTGGAAGGGTCGGAGTTCGCGGTCCTCGCCCCCAATCTCGATCACGCCGGCCGTATGGGCATGCTGGCCGACCGGGCGCTTGCGGCCTTCGAATCGCCGGTCGACCTGGACGGGTTCGAGATCAGGCTCAATCCCGTCATCGGCATGGTCACCTTTCCCGCCGACGGAACCGATCCGGACGTCCTGCTGCGCAATGCCAATGCGGCGCTTTGGAGCGCCAGGGAAAGTGACGGACCGCCCAGGCGCTTTTATACTCCCGATCTCGACACGGTGGTAAACAACCGGATCGCCATGAGGTCCGGGTTGTCGCGGGCGCTGGAGCGCGGGGAGTTCTCGCTGGTCTACCAGCCGAAGGTCGATCTGAAGACCTGGACGGTCTGCGGGTGCGAGGCGCTCCTGCGGTGGCGCAGTCCGGATCTCGGCAACGTTTCTCCTGCGGATTTCGTCCCGGAACTGGAAGAAACGGGGCTGATCAACGCCATAGGCGAATGGGTGCTGGAAACGGCCTGCCGTAAGCGCCGCCTGCTGATCGACCGGGGGCATTCCAAGGTCCGCATGGCGGTCAACCTGTCGGTCCGCCAGATTCGTCCCGCCTTCATTCCGGCACTGATCGCGATCCTCAAGCGTACCGGGCTAGAGCCGAACGACATCGAACTGGAGATCACCGAAAGCGTGCTGATGAAGGACAGCGGCGAAATTGTCCTGCTGTTGCAGCAATTGGCCGATTTGGGCGTCCATCTGGCTCTCGACGACTTCGGTACGGGGTATTCTTCCCTGGCGTATATCAAGATGATGCCGCTCGATACGATCAAGATCGACAGGTCGCTGATCACGGACATTGCGACGGGCGCCGAAGATGCGGAAATCGTTCGCGCTGTTATCGACATGGGCCATTCCATGTCGCGCCGCATCGTGGCGGAAGGGGTGGAAACCGAACAGCAGGTGGCTCACCTGCGCCGCCTGGGCTGCGACGAGATCCAAGGCTATCTGTTCAGCCGGCCCATACCTGGTCCCGAGCTGCTGAAACTGTTGGCCGGCCTCGCTTCGCCGTCTTGAATGACATGAGAACGCGGCCATGACGCACTCCGCTTCAAAAGGTCCGATCCGGGTTCTCTGCGTAGACGACCATGTCATCATCGGCATGGCGATGCGCGCCACCATCGACGCATCCCCGGACATGTGCTGCGTCGGATGCATCGACCGCGCCGACATGCTGACGGAAACCGTCGCGGAGTTGCGGCCCGACGCCGTGCTGCTGGATCTCCACATGCCGGGCAAGGAACCGCTGGCGGCGATGCGCGACCTGATCGGCGAGCACCCTGGTGTCGCGATCATCGCGTTCAGCGGCTCCGACGACAGCGAGACGCGGCGGATGGCCCTGGAGTCCGGCGCATGGTGCTACCAGCTCAAGGGACATAGCGGGCAGAAGATCCTGGATGCCATACGCGCGGCAGTCCATCGGAAGAGATGACGGCCGTCGCGGCGCCGGTTCGTGTTCCCGCAGATCACAGCCCCGAAGGCCATGTTTCCGCCTGATCGCGCCGCTCGGCGCCGGCAAGCGGCGTTACCGCCGTCGTTTCCGCGAACCAGACCCAGTGGTCGAACTGATCGGGCAGGTTGGCGTGGAAGTAGTGGCTCTGCCGTTCGTTTTCGGGACGATAGATCACGCCGATGGCGCGCTCCAGGCGTTGGCGCTTCAGGCCGGTTATCAGCGCCCCGTCCCGATCCAGGGTAAGATCCAGCAGGAATTCCGGTATCCCTGCCTCGGCGCACAGCCGTTCGTAGCTACCGTCGATCGACGGGCGGACCTGCTTAACCTCCACCGGCCCATCCCATCCGGATGCCGCCGCAACCGTGCCTCGGTCGGTGCCGAAACCGACCAGCGCCACATCCTCGCCGAACGCCTCGCGGCAGAGTTGACCGATGTTCAGTTCGCCGTACCGGCCCATCTCCGTCGCGGAGGCATCGCCGATATGCGAGTTGTGCGCCCAAACGACGGCCTTGGACCGCGGCCCGCGCGCCGCCAGTATCGACTGGAGCGTCTCGAACATATGGCGGTCGCGCAGGTTCCAGCTACTGGTCGAACCGTAGTACAGCGTCCGGTAATATTCCTCCGCAGCCGCGATAAGCCGGGCGTTCTGCTGGACGTCCAGCCACTCCGCTTCATCCTGGTTCAGATAGGCCAGTCGCTTCTTCAGCAGGTCCTGAAGCACGCCGACGACGGCTTTCTCGCAGGCCTTGAATCCTGCTTCCAGTGCCGCCTCGCCATAGCTGGTCGGGTCGCGCTGCCACGGCGACAGGCAGCCGTATCGCTCGCGCGCCATTCCGGCCGTTTCCGGGTCGATCCGGTCCAGATATTCCAGGACGGCCGCGATCGAGGATCTCAGGTTATACAGGTCCAGGCCATAGAAGCCGACCCGGTCCTGTCGGTCCGGGATCGTCCCGTTATGCCGCCGCAGCCAGTCGATGAAGCCTTCCACTTCAACGTTCCGCCACATCCAAGTCGGGAAGCAGGAGAAGGCCGGCTCGTCCGGGCTGCCCGGCGGCCTGTGGCGGATGAAGCGGTCCACATGCGCCGCATCGGGCCAATCGGCCTCGACCGCGACGATGGTGAAGCCATGACGAGAGATCAGCCGTTCCGTTATCTTGCCGCGCGCCCGGTAGAATTCCGAGGTGCCGTGGCTCGATTCTCCCAGCAGCACGACGCGCTTGTCTGCAATCCTGTCGAACATTTCCCCGAACCGGGGGTCATCCAGGTCGGGCAGGGGCTCGGCCGCCTGCCGGATCAAGTCGACAATGCCGACGGCGCCCGTTTCCTTCGTTTTCCAGCCATGCGTCCCGATCAGCGGCACGAAGGCAACGGAGCCCAGATCCTCGTCGTCGAAACTATCCTCTCCCGTCCGCTGACGGACCATCAGTCTTTGAAACCGCTCCTGCTCGCCGACCGGGATCACCAGCCGCCCGCCGGGCTTCAACTGGCGCGACAGCGTGTCCGGTATTCCCGGACCGCCCGCCGTTACTATCACCGCGTCGAACGGGCTTTCCTCCGGCCAGCCCAGCGTGCCGTCGCCGCTCTTCAGGCCGATCCCCTTGTACCCCAGGCGCCGAAGCCGCATCGCCGCCGATCGGACCAGTGCCGCGTGCCGGTCCATCGTAAAGACCTTGCAGCCGAGTTCCGCCAGCACCGCGGCCGAGTAACCGGACCCTGTGCCGATTTCGAGGACCCGGTCGCCAGCTTTCACGCCGGCGAGTTGCATCATCATCGCGACGATGTAAGGCTGGGAGATCGTCTGTCCCCCGCCGATGGGCAGCGGTGAATCGTCGTAGGCGTATTCCAGCAGTCCGTCGGGTACGAAGGCTTCCCTCGGGACCTTGCCCATGGCCGCGAGAACCCCTCCATCGGTAATGCCGCGTCCCGCGATATCGCGGTCCACCATCCTGCGGCGGTTCTCGGCGAAATCGGTGCTGGCCATCGCCCAATGTCTCCCATCGTCGGGGTTCGTCCTTCAGCGGTGTCCTCTCGGCCGCTCTTCCTCTCGGCCGCTCAACAGGCCCCTCACGCCGAAATCTCGTCGGCAGGAAGTTCGACGGCAGCTTCGGGGTCGAACCTTTCCAGCCCCAGAACACCCTCCGCCGTCAGTCCGTAGACGCCCCGGCTGACCCGCTCGAACCAGCCATAGACGTTCTTCTGAAGGATGCCGGCCGCACTGGGCGCATCGCCGTCGCGCCGCAGGTCCGCAACCTTCATCGGTCCCCTGTCCTTCAGCAGCCGGGCGCATCGCAGCGCTTCCTGACGGTATGCGGTGACGATCTTCACCTTGTTCGATCCGCCGCGGTTCGGATCGCCGATCCGCCGCTCGTGTTCCTTCAGCAGCAGTTTCGCCCGCTTGGCGTTCAGTCTGGTCCGGTAAGGTGTCGGTTCCACCACCAGTTCGACGCGGTTCCCCGCTTTGGCGCCCGGATCGACCGTCAGCAGCCCCAGCCCCAGCATCCGGCACAGCTTGCGAACGGTTGAATCGTTCGCATTGGGACCGGCTACCCGGCGTCCGGACGGCTTCGGCACAGCCAGATAGACCCGGTCGGACAATGCCAGCCGGTCGATTCCCTGAAGGACCAGCGACAACGAGAACCGGAGCTTCAGCTCGACCAGCACGGGCGGCTCACCAGGGCGCACGGCGACCAGATCGCAGCTCCGCACTTCCCCTTTCACATCGTATCCCTGTGCTTCCAGAAAGGCTTTTACCGGATCGTACAGCTCCACCTCGGAGGTCACGGGGGAGGTAACGGGCAAGGCGGCTCCTTCAAACTGATCGATGAATTACTGGCTGCCCGACGTTTGCGCCGCATCGCCTTCCGTGTCAATCGGCCGGTGCCGGCGCGTCGGCATCGCTTCGCCCGGTCATCAAATCACGATACCTCTGCAACCTTTCAGCGCTTCGCCCGTTGCCGCAGCGACCGCAGTTTCGGTCGCGTCGCTTAAAGGGGCTTAGCCAAATACCCCGATCCACGGCCCGAGTTATCGTGGTATGTGGAATGTCCGATTGTTCTTCCCGCTGACGATAAGGCGGGGTTTAGACAGCGTCATGATGAACCGTTGAGATCAGAATGCCGGAATCTTCCGCAGAGATTGTAAAATTCCTCCCATACCTCCGGCGCTACGCCCGCGCCCTGCTGGGGTCACAGGACCGGGGCGACGAATACGTTCGGGTATGCCTGGAGGCCTATCTCGCCGAACCGGACCGCATCGATCCTTCCAGCAATATCCGGCTCGAACTCTTCGCCCTATTCCATGAAGTCTGGTCGCTGGTGGACGAGACATTCCCGGAGGCGGTCCCCGACTTCGGCGACAGCAAGGTGCTCCAGGGCGTCGGCCGGCTGCCGCCGCGCCAGCGGCAGGTGCTGCTGCTGGTATCGCTGGAAGGCTTCTCGTTCGACGAGGTCAGCCGCATTCTCAACGCCTCGCCGGACGATATACGCGCGGAGCTGGAAGCCGCCCGCGCCGAGCTTGCGACCCAGACATCCGTCCGCGTCCTCATCATCGAGGACGAGCCCCTGATCGCCGAGGATATCGCCGGCCTCGTCACCGACATGGGCCACAAGGTCTGCGGCCAAGCCGCGCGCGAGGAAGAAGCGCTGCGAATCGCGGCCGAGACCCTGCCCGAACTGATCCTTGCCGATATCCAGCTCAAGGGCGGCGACAGCGGCATCAAGGCGGTGCAGAAGATCCTGCGCTCGACCAATCTTCCGGTGATCTTCATTACCGGCTTCCCCGAACGCCTGCTGACCGGCGAGCAGCTCGAGCCCGCCTTCCTCATCAGCAAGCCGTTCCAGCCCGAGGTCCTTCGGACCGCGATCGGGCAAGCCCTGGCGGTCCATCCGCCCCAGAAAATGAACTGACGAGAAGACCTTCAGAATGCCCGACTCCACCGGCAGCAACCTGCCCGGCCTGCTCAGCCGGTACCAGGATCGCATCCTCACGGACTGGATCGCCGCCCAGTCGGAGGTCGGCGTCCTTCGCGCCGACCTGATGCGGGAAGCGGAACTCCGCCGCCAGTCGCGCAGCTTCCTTAGCCACCTGATCGCCGCGACGAAGAACGGGCTGAATTTCGACATCGAAAGCGAGCAGTGGCAGGATGTCCGGGACATGCTGACCGAGGTGACCAATTTCCGGGTCGATCACGGCTTCACCCCGACGGAGACGGCAACCTTCATCCTGGCGCTCAAGCAGCCGATCTTCGAATGCCTGCGTGACCAGTACAAGGACGACCCGGCGACGCTGGTCAACGAGGCATGGTCCGCGACCGTGCTGCTCGACAAGCTGGGGCTCTACACCAACGACATCTATCTGCGCGGCCGGGAAGACATCATCCAGCGCCAGCAGCAGGAAATGCTGGAACTGAGCACCCCAGTCGTCCAGCTTTGGGACCGGATCGTCGCGCTTCCGCTGATCGGCACGCTCGATAGCGCTCGGGCCCAGATTGTCATGGAAAACCTGCTGGAAGCGGTGGTCGAGAGCAAGGCGGAGATCGTCATCATCGACATCACCGGCGTTCCGACCGTCGATACGCTGGTCGCCCAGCATTTGCTGAAGACGGCGGCTGCGGCCAAGCTGATGGGGGCGGAATGCATCATAAGCGGCATCCGTCCGCAGATCGCCCAGACCATCGTCCATCTCGGGGTCGAACTGCCGCAGGTCGCCACCAAGGCTGACCTGCAAAGCGCGTTCGCCCATGCGCTCAAGCGTACGGGCGTCACCTTCTCCGCCACCAAGCCCGCCCACACGCGCTGACCGGCAGTCCCATTCATGACCCACTTCCTTGAACCCAACCGCATCCCGATCTTCCAGATCGGCGATTGCCTGCTCCTGACCATCCAGGTCGACCTTGAAGACCGGATGATCATGACGCTGAAGGACGATCTGGCGGAACGGATCGCCAAGACGCATGCCAAGGGAGTGCTGATCGACATCTCCGCGCTGGACGTCGTGGACAGCTTCATCGGCCGCATGCTGGCCAACATCTCCGCCATCGCCCGTATCCTGGATGCGGCGACGGTGATCGTCGGCATGCGTCCCGCCGTCGCCATAACGCTGGTCGAACTCGGCATGTCTCTCCAGGGCGTGCGAACGGCGCTCGATGTCGACCGCGGCATGGAACTGATCCGCCGGGAATCCAGCGAGGGGGCCGAGCGCCTCCATGAGGCCTGAAGCGGGGAGGCCTGAAGCGGGGCGGGGAGAGAATTCCGCCGAAACCATTCCGATCCGGACGGGTGCCGACGTCAGCCGGGTCCGCCGGTCGGTCGCAACCGCGATGGCCGTGATCGGCGCGTCGCGGATCGAGACCACCCGGATGGTGACGGCGGCCAGCGAACTGGCGCGCAACACGCTCGACTACGGCGGCGGGGGAGAGGTCCTGATCGCGGTCGTCGGACGCATGACGCGCCGAAAGGTTGAATTGGTCTTCACCGATCACGGTCCGGGAATTTCGGACATGTCCAAGGCGTTGACCGATGGATACAGCACGGGTGGCGGGCTCGGCCTTGGCCTCAGCGGTGCCAGGCGCCTGTGCAAGGAGTTCGAGATCCGGTCCGTACCGGGCGAGGGCACAGTAGTGAAAGTCGCATCATGGACGGAACGGCCGTAATCCCGGTACCGATCCGGGAACAGAGTCAGATAGCCGAGGCCCGCCGCAAGGCGATCCAGCTTGCATCCATCGCCAGCTTCAGCGAGCAGGATAGCGGGCGGCTCGCGATCGTCGTGACGGAGGCCGCCACCAACATCCTCCGCCATGGCGGCGGCGGTGAAATCGTGCTGGATGCCCGCTCCCACGACCACGGGGGTGAGGTCAACATCCTGGCACTCGACAGCGGTCCCGGCATGGCGAACGTCCAGGACTGCCTGCGCGACGGAGTCAGCACGGCGGACAGTACCGGCACCGGCCTGGGAGCCATCCAGCGCCAGTCCGACCATTTCGACATCTATTCCAAGCCCAACCTGGGAACGGCCATCGTCTGCGGCGTCCGCACCGCGGGCTACCAGCAGCGCCCCCCGTTCCCCGGCCTGGAAGTCGGCGCGGTCTGCCTGCCCCGCATCGGCGAGGCCGTCAGCGGAGATGGCTGGGCTGCGCGCGTGACCGAAAGAGGCGCCACGCTGTTATTGGTATGTGACGGTCTCGGGCATGGATTGGGAGCGGCGGAAGCCGCGGAAGCCGCCCGCAGCGAGTTCCTGCGTTCGAAGGAAAGGCTGCCCGAGCCGCTGCTCGAAGGTCTGCATAAGGCATTGCGCGGGACGCGGGGCGCGGTTGTCGGCGTGGTCAGGATCGAGCCGAACGACCGGCGCGTGCGATTCGCCGGGGTCGGCAATATTTCCGGCTTCATCCGTTGGCGCGACGGGCAAACCCGGACAGTATCGCAGAACGGCGTTGTCGGGCATAATGTGGCGAAAGTGAAGGAATATGAGTATGCGTATGGCGGCGATCTGCTGGCGGTTTTCCATTCGGACGGTCTGAGCACCAAATGGGATATCGACAGTTATCCGGGCCTGGCGACAAGACACCCGATGATGATCGCGGCCGTGCTTTACCGCGATTTCAAACGGGTCCGGGACGACAATCTGATCGTCGTGGTGAAGACCAGCGAAACTTGACCTGGCCGCTCTTCACTGTCCATATCCGCCATGACCGCGACATCGTGCATGCTCGCCAGCGTGCCCGTCTCGTCGCGGCACGCCTGGGCTTCGAGGTACAGGACCAAACCCGGATCGCGACGGCGGTGTCGGAGGTTTGCCGCAACGCCTATGCCTATGCCGCCGGCGGCAAGGCGGATTTCCGGATCGAGGAGTCCGGCGGCCGCGTCTCCATGGTGATCGAAGTCAGCGATGCCGGTCCCGGCATCGCCGAGCTGGACGACATCCTGGCCGGACGCTACCGCTCCAGCACCGGCATGGGCCTCGGCCTGCTCGGTTCCCAGCGGCTGATGGACCGGCTTGAAGTCAAGACGTCCGAGTCCGGCACCTCCGTCGTGCTTGGCCGCAATGTGCAGCGCTCGCTCGACCGTCCGGTTCCGGAGTTCATCAACAAGCTGATGGACGAACTGACCCGCCAGCAGCCGATGGATCCTGTCGAGGAAGTCCAGCGCCAGAACCAGGAGCTTCTGAGCAGCCTCAGCGACCTTCGCCAGCGGGAGGAGGAGCTGCTGCAAGCCAATGCCGCGCTCCGTGCCAGCGTCGTCGAAAAGGAAGTGCTGCTGAAGGAGGTTTACCACCGGGTCAAGAACAACCTCCAGATCATCTCCAGCCTCGTCAGCCTCAAGGCCCGGAAGTCCACCAGTCCGCTCGTCCGGCAGGAGCTCGACGACGTCCGCAGCCGCATCCACTCGCTCAGCATCATCCACGAGAAGCTCTACCAGTCGGAAGACCTCGCCCGTGTGGATCTTGCCGGTTATGTCCGCGACCTCTGCGCCCATCTCCGGATGTCCTTCACCGCGTCGGGCGCCGGTCCCGAACTGACGGTCGAAACCGACCGGGTCGTCCTCGGTCTCGACATGGCGATCCAGTTGGGGCTCCTGATCAACGAGGTCGTGACCAACGCCTTCAAGCACGCCTTTCCCAATGGCGAGCGCGGCCAGATCCATGTCTCGCTGATGGTCATGCCGGCGGAGCGGCTGAAGCTGGAGGTGTCCGACAACGGCGCCGGCATGCCGGAAGACGCGACCGACAGCCTCGGCATGAACCTGATCCGTGCGCTGGCCGCTCGGGTCGAAGGCGATCTCGTGATCGACGGCAGCAACGGGACGACCGTTTCCGTGACGATGCCGCTCCACGGCGATTGATCGCCGCACCGGGAGACTGTCGACATGTCACAAACATGCACGGAAAAGTGTCATATGCCCTGACTACCATCGGCCCGACAAACAATCGGGACATGGAGCAGTCAGCAGATGTCGAAGGATGGATCAGCGCAGCGTTGGGTTTCCCGCCGCTCGTTCCTGTATAACACCGCCGCGGCAGGCGGCAGCCTGATCGCCGTCGCGACGCCTCTGGGACGCGCGTTGGCCCAGGCCCCGGCGATCGTCACGGCCGACGGCCGCCGGATCGCGATGCCCTACGGCGTTCAGGCGGGCGATCTTTCCGGCGACCGTGCCATCGTCTGGAGCCGCGCCGACCGGCCGGCCCGCATGATGGTGGAGGTCTCGACCACCGAGAGCTTCCGCAATGCCCGGCGGATCTCCGGTCCGCTGGCGCTGGCCGATACCGACTACACCGCCCATCTGGACCTCTCGGACCTGCCCTCTGCCCAGCGCGTCTTCTACCGCGTCAGCTTCCAGGACCTGTCCGACCTGAAAAGCGTCAGCGAACCGGTCACCGGCCAGTTCCGCACGGCCTCGTCCGGCGGCGCCGTCCGCTTCGTCTGGTCCGGCGATACGGTGGGGCAGGGCTACGGCATCAATCCCGACCTGGGCGGCATGAAGATCTATGAATCGATGCGCCGCACCGAGCCGAACTTCTTCATTCACTCCGGCGACACGATCTACGCCGACGGCCCGCTGTCGGAAACCAAGGAACTGCCCGGCGGAGGCGTTTGGAAGAACATCGTGACACCGGCCAAGGCTCATGTCGCCGAGACGCTGGACGACTTCCGGGGCAACCACGCCTATAACCTGCTGGACGACAACCTGCGCCGGTTCAATGCCGAAGTGCCGATGTTCGCTCAGTGGGACGACCACGAAGCGACCAACAACTGGTACTGGGAAAAGCGGATGGACGCTGACCAGCGCTATAAGGAGAAGAGCGTCGCCGTCCTCGCCGCCAACGGCACGCGCGCCTTCCTCGAATACATGCCGGTCCGCCGGGACCCCAGCAACCGTGACCGGATCTACAACAAGTTTTCCTACGGCCGGCATCTCGATGTCTTCCGGATCGACATGCGCAGCTATCGCGGACCGAACACCGCCAACACCCAGAGCGAACCCGATCCCGACACCCGCTTCCTCGGGGCTGAGCAGATCCGCTGGCTGAAGCAGGCCCTCCTGGCATCCGACGCGACCTGGAAAGTGATTGCCGCCGACATGCCGATCGGCGTGATCGTCTACGACAACGGCGCCGCCAAGACCGGATCCGAAGCCATCGCCCAAGGCGACGGCCCGGCACTGGGGCGTGAGCTGGAGATCGCCGACCTGCTGAATTTCATCCGCCGCAACGGCATCCGCAATACGGTCTGGCTGACCGCGGACGTTCACTATACCGCCGCCCACTACTACGACCCGAACAAGGCGCAGTTCCAGGACTTCGATCCGTTCTGGGAATTCGTGTCCGGCCCGCTCAACGCCGGAACCTTCGGTCCCAACGGGCTGGACAACACTTTCGGTCCCCAGCTGATGTTCGTCAAAGCCCCGCCCGACGGGCAATCCAACCTGCCGCCGAGCGCCGGTTACCAGTTCTTCGGTCAGGTGGACATCGATGGGGAAGGCGTCATGCTGGTCAGCCTGAAGGACCTGGAAGGACAAACGCTCTATACGAAAGAACTGTTGCCGGCTGCGTAATACCAAGCGCCATTACTCTATGTCCGAATAGAATAGGCGCAAGGTTCTACCAGAAAATACACGATCTCTTCACTAAAACGCACCCATAACTGCTAGCGATTGCAGTTATGGGTGTAAGTGTCATGCAAGATCTGACAGAGAGTTTCCCGGACAGAGACCCCGCCGTCGGGCATGATACGCCTACCGTCCACCCGCCTCTTCCTCCCCATGATGCCTTGATGGAAGTCTGCGACCGGCTTCCCTGCGCCTTCGCCATCCTTGAACCCGATGGCCTCGTCTCCTTCGCCAATGCCGCGTTCCGGACCCTTTTCAACCTGTCCAGCCATCCGGGCCTGGGCGGTCCCGACCTTTCCCGCGTCGCTTCGGGCGCCGTGCGATCCCTCAAGTCGCTCGACGGCCGGATCCTGCCGGTCAACCCGGTGACGTTCGGCGGCGGGCGCACCCTCGTCCTGGTCGAGGACAAGTCGTCAAGTTCCCCGGCCGAGATGACCGAGCGGCGGGATGCCCTGACCGGTCTGGCGAACAGGGTGGTCCTGAAGGAGCAGATCGTCACGGCGCTGACCGGCCCCGAGCCTGACGGCACCGAAACCGCCCTCCTCCTGCTCGACCTCGACCGCTTCAAGGCCGTCAACGACACGCTCGGACATCCGATCGGCGACAAGCTGCTGTGCCGAGTGGTGGATCGCCTGCGCGCGACCGTCCGCAAGACGGATCTCGTGGCCCGTCTCGGCGGCGACGAGTTCGCCATCCTCCAGCGCTCCCCGAAACAGCCGGAGGCCGCGAAGGCGCTCGCCCAGCGGCTGGTCGATCTGATCGGCCGGACCTACCTCGTCGACGACCATATCCTGAACATCGGCGTCAGCATCGGCGTCGCCTTTCCGCCCAACGACGGCAACGATCCCGATCGCCTCCTGAAGAGCGCCGACCTTGCCCTGTACCGCGCCAAGGAAGAGGGAAGGGGCCGCTTCCGCTTCTTCGAACAGGAGATGGACGCCCGCGCCCAAGCTCGGCGCACGCTCGAACTCGACCTCCGCCGAGCCTTCGCGCTCCGCCAGTTTGAGGTCTACTACCAGGCGCAGATGAGCCTTCACGACAAACAGGTCGTGGGGTTCGAAGCGCTGGCCCGCTGGCGCCATCCGCAGCGCGGCATGGTCTCCCCGGCCGCATTCATTCCGGTCGCCGAAGAGATCGGCCTGATCTCGCAGATCGGCGAGTGGGTCCTCCTGACCGCCTGCCGCGAAGCGGCAAGCTGGCCCGGCAATCAGCGGATCGCGGTCAACCTGTCGCCCATGCAGTTCGGCAAGGCCGGCTTGGTGGAAACGGTTGCGGCGGCGCTCGCCACCTCCGGACTGCCGCCGGAGCGGCTGGAACTGGAGATCACCGAAAGCGTCCTCCTGGATGACACCGCCGGAACGCTTGCGATCCTGCACCAGCTTCGGAGCCTCGGCATTCGGATCGCGATGGACGATTTCGGTACCGGCTATTCCAGCCTCGGCTATCTGCGCTCCTTCCCGTTCGACAAGGTGAAGATCGACCAGTCGTTCATCCGCGACATGCCGACCGACGGCGACAGCGCCGCCATCGTGAAGGCGATCATCGGCTTGGGCATCAGCCTCGGCATTTCCACAACAGCCGAAGGTGTCGAGACCGAGGAGCAGTTGAACCGCCTGCGGGCGGAAGGCTGCACCGACATCCAGGGGTACCTTCTCAGCAAACCCGTCCCCGCGTCCGATCTGGCCGCAATCTTCAACCGCAGCACCCATCCGTAAACTCCGACAGGTTACTACTCCCATGTCCGAACAGGTCCATCGTCTCGTCTACTTCAGCCGCAACGCCATGCCTGGTACCAGCGACGAAATCGTCGAAGGCGTTCATCAGATCCTGAAAAGCTCCCGCCGCAACAATGCCAGGGCCGGCGTCACCGGAGCGCTGCTGTTCAACAGCGGCTGCTTCGCCCAAGTCCTGGAAGGCCCGTCCTCGGCAGTGTCCGAAACCTTCGAGCGCATCCAGTGGGACGAGCGGCACAGCGAAGTGCTGGTCCTGGATTATGCTCCGGTAGACGGTCGCGTCTTCCCCGACTGGTCGATGTCGTTCGTCGGCGCTTCCCAGTCCGGCCAACACCTGTTCGGTGATGTCTCGGCGGCCAGCGGCTTCAATCCGATCCACCTGAAAGCCGCCCAGGTCCTCACGACCCTGCACCGGCTGGTGATGGACGAAGAAAAGCAAACCGCCTGAACGGCGCTGGAACCGCATCCCTCCCGTCATGGTTCCAAAGGGCCCATGGCGGGAGCCTTCCCCGCCCTGTGGCGGTTCAGCCGCCGCGCTATCGCATCGGACGCCTGGGTGGAACGGTGCAGCATAGGGTATTGCCCTTGTAGACTGATCGGAGTCTAGCGGCTCGCTTCATCGGGGCGGAATCGTAGTTTCAGAATTTGCCATATTGTCAAGGGAGTCGCCGTTGCAGGGAATGAAAACTATGTCGACAAAGACTAGTCGTCGAACCCGCACCTCAAGGGCACATCCTTCCAGTTTGGCGCATTAGACGATAAGATCATCGAGGTCTCCCTAATAAGCTGGTAGCAGCCATGCGAATTTGCCTCCTGCTTGCTGCATCTGCGGGCTTGCTCGCGCAGACCTCGATGCCTCGAGCTGCCAGCTTCGATTGCGCCAAAGCAAGCCAGCCAGCCGAGCGCCTGATCTGCGGCGACGCCGCATTGTCGAGCCTGGATGAAACCATGGCTGCCGAATACCGAAGATCCCGGGCGGCGGTGTCGGAAGAGGGCCGCCGACAACTGCGTGACAACCAGCGAAGCTGGCTAAAATTTGTTTCATCGACATGCACCACGCTCAAGCAGTCGGCAGATGCGGTTCAGTGCATGCGCGATGCCTACCGGGAGCGCCATGACTTCCTGAAGACCGTCCCCATGACATCTGGGCACCTCACCTTTATTCCGGTCGAAAGTTTCGGCTTCAGGAAGGCCCCTGGCGACGACGACTGGGGCCTTGTGCCGGGGTGGAGCGTCACGCTCCTCCGCTACCCGCAGATCGATGCCCCCGGCATGGCCGAAACGCGGAACTGGAATGCCGTCCTTGCCAGCAGGAATGCTGCAGGCGATGAGGAACTGGAGCGCCCCCGCACGGAGACCGCCGAAGGAGACGATACCGAGATCGATGAACAGGAAAGTTTCACGATTCACTTCGCGTCACCGGATCTGATAAGTTTGTCGAGCGAAGGCTATGTCTATCCGCACGGTGCCGCCCATGGCACGGAAGGTGCGCAGACCTCCAACTACCTTCTGCGTCACCAGCGTGAACTATCGCCTGCCGATCTGTTCGATCCCGGCCGAGACTGGCTGACCTTTCTGACGGCACAGAGCTTCGTTGATTTGGCAGCCCAGGCTGAGCGCGATCAATGGACCCTTGATGCGGCGACTCCGGCAGTGCTGGCGAATACGGTCGGCAATCCTCAGAACTGGGAAATAACCGAGAAGGCCTTGACTGTCCGCTTTCCAGTCTATGAAGTCGGTCCGTATTCCGCCAGCATGCCCAAAGTAGAAATCCGATGGGTCGACCTGGAGCCCTACCTCGCCTCGCGGCCGACTCTCCAAATCCCGCCACGCTGAAGCGACTGCCCGCAGACCACTTGGCATCCCCAGATCTACCTTTTCAGGCCCCTGAGCTTCGCTTTTGCCTTCTTGAACGTCTCCAGGAGTTGAGGGTTCTTCTTGAGGACTTCCTTGAGGTGCAAATATCCGGCCTGATGCGCCATGACGACCTTTCCCACGGGCGTCAATCCCTGATCGTAGCGGTAAAGCGGCGTCATATCGTCCGTCCAGTCCACCTTGTACGCTTCGCTGCCAAGGCTGAAGTCCAGAGTATGATCACCCCGCTCGCAGGACTGCCTGATGACCTCGAGGATGAGCAGCCCGCCCGGCGAATGTGTGCCGAAGTTCTCATAATCGCTTGCCTGCAGCAGGCCGCAGAACGTGTTGCCGAACACGAGGCCCAGATGAGCCGCAACGAACCGACCTCCGGCTGTCAGGCTCCCAACGCTGATGATCCCCCCAAGTTCGCGTCGGCACAGCATCCGGTAGAACTCCGCATAGCCCGGATCGGTATCGAAGATGTTATCGGCTCCGGTGGCCTGCGATCGAATGGATTTCAAGGCGAGCATCTTGTCTAGGATCGCCAGCGCTTCGTTCGGGCTGGCAGCCTCGGTCAACTCGACCTTTCCCAGCTTTTCCAGATTACGGCCGTTTCGCCGCAGATTGCGCATGAACTTGGTCGACCTGCGCCCGGTGAAGCCATCGAAACCACCAGCGAGGGATGCCTGAAAAGTCGAAGCGTGCTGCCGTACGCCAAGTTGAAGAAAAGGATTCTCCGCATCGCCGATCAGCGGCGGCATCTTTTCGAGACGCACTGCGTCGACTGGGCCGGCTTGGGCAAGTATTTGCGTCCAGAGTTTTCGAAAGCCGCTATGGCCAAGTTCGCGGATCAGTGCGTGGCGTATCAGCGGCGCGTTGTAGTCACAGAGCTCATAATCGATGAACTCCAGCACGCGCAGTCCATTACGGCGCCGCTCCGCAAGCGGGATCAGCATCATCGGCTTCCCGGCGTTGTCTGATACCAGAACAATCACGGGTCGGATGGAGCGGGTATGGCCTACGGTTTCCCATACGGCGGAGAGCCAGTTGAACTGCTGGAATCCCAGGCTGTACGCGTCTTCCTGCAAATCGATCCAAGCATCCCGGACAAGCTCGAAGGAGCTGAAGACCTGAACATCGTAGTCGACACCCAGATCTGCAACGTCGTCTGGATCCATGGATGTCAGTTGAGCTGTAAGTTGCGTCATCGGATGGATCCGGCTCGTGTTTAGAAAATTTTCCGTTGCTGGTCTGGAGCCCAATGCTGGCTCAGCTCGGACAGTTAAGTTCTTGTTCAAGGCCTTGAATGAAGTTAGATGATCTCTGTGCAGTTTTCATAGAAAAATCCGTGAGATTGTACAGGAAAATCTATGTTCTGCTACGGTTTCATTGTCATGAAGCACGGTAACAGACCTATTTGAGAAAGGGCAAGATTGCAGGAGACGTGTATTCCAATGGTCCGTTTCGTTGTCCGAGGTTAATTCGTAAGGGTAGAGCGCGAGTCATTAGTGAAGGTGACAACCCACATTCCTCGCCGATTTTAGCCCTAAAATCCGTATGGAATTACCTCATAGCGTGAGAAGCGACCGTTTGAAGGTATGGCGGATCCACAGTTCAAAATCTGTGCCCGAGATACAGATTAATCCAATGCTTGAGAGACGGTTGGAAGCTGATCCCAACATGGTCATCACCGAACCGAAGTCAGAGCTCACTAAAATCCGGAAAAAGTCCATCAGAATTACCAATTATGTCTGATTTGCGCCTCAGGGTGCGGAGTCAACTCTATGTGATAAATGTAAGATTGAAAATTATATTATTGTCTCTGGTTTAGCCTTTATGGATCGAGTTATAGATCTGCCGCCGACACCAGGTGAAAACAGGAGATTCAATGCAATAAGGATCAACAGAGATTATAATTACTTTATAGAAAGGTAATTCAATGAGTTTTTGCAAGATAAATTAGTTTGTCTATAAACAAGATATACGCATCTTGCCTATTAACCTGAAAGCCGGAGACTTAGATGGCAACCTATGCATCCCCTGGACAACTTGGAATGGCGACTCCGTTCGGCGAATTGCTTGGAAAATCCGACGCGGAAATGAACGCGGAGTTTGCCGACTACGCCAAGCTTGGTGTCGATTGGGTCCGTACCGACATCCACTGGGGGTTGGTGAAGCCGACTTCGGGTGGCGCCTACAATTGGTCGCTACCGGACAAGGTCGTCGACGCCGCATCAAAACATGGTATCAAGGTCGTCGCTGCCATCACCGACATTCCCGGCTGGGTCGACAAGAGCCTGTCGTCGAGTTCCTCTCAGCAGGCTCTTGCAAAGTTCGCTTCCGATGCCGCTCAGCACTTCTCCGGCAAGATCGGCCATTGGGAAATTCTCAACGAACAGAACATGACGGGGATCACCCCAGCGAACTACACCAAGGCTCTCCAGGGTGCCTATAGCGGTATCAAGGCGGCCGATGCGTCCACGACAGTGATTACAGGCGGCACCGCCGCGGTTCCGAATACCGGAAACGGTCTTTATGGAGCGACTGACTACCTTAAGCAGATGTATGCCGCCGGTGCCAAAGGCTACTTCGATGCTGTCGGTTATCATCCCTATTCATATCCACTGATGCCCAACGACCCGGCTGCCTGGAACGGCTGGGAGATCATGGAAAAAGGAATGCGTGATACGATGATCGCCAACGGCGATTCTGGCAAGCAGATCTGGATGACCGAATTCGGCGCTCCGACCAGTGGCGGCGGCGCTGCCATTTCACAGACGCAACAAGCTACGATGATCCAGCAGGCCACTGATCTGGCCCATGCCACGTCTTGGAGCGGCCCCATTATGTGGTACTCGTACAAGGATCGCGGCGGCAGCACGAGCAACACCGAAAACTGGTTCGGCCTGGTGGGTCCCAACGGGGAACACAAGGCTGCGTATAACACCTTTATGAACATCGCCACGAAGGATGGCGGAACGAGCACGGCGCCCTCCACCGGAGGCAGCACCCCTTCTCCCACGACCGGCGAGCAGCCAACCTTCTCGGGAACCAGCTTTACCGGCGATCAGGCATCCAACACAATCATCGGCAACAGCCTGAACAACACTATCAACGGTGCGGGCGGAAACGACACGATCAAGGGCGGTGCCGGCAATGACGTATTGAACGGCGGAAGCGGGAACGACAAGCTTACAGGAGGGACTGGAACCGACACCTTCCATTTCACCGATATCGCCTCAATGGGACGTGACACCATCCTGGATTTCCAGGCGGGCGACAAGATCAACCTGAGCGGCATTGATGCCAACAGCGGCGTGTCCGGCGACCAGTCCTTCAAGTTCATCGGTTCGAGCTGGCTGTCGAAAGCCGGGGATCTCGGGTTCTATCAGGACAAGGCTGCTAACCTGACCTATGTCGAGGGCGACACCAACGGCGACGGCAACTATGACTTTGCCATCACCGTACAGGGCGTTCACGCCTTCGCGGGGAGCGACTTCGTGCTCTAAGGCAGAGGCCGCCGTCGGGTCAGCCGTTTTTTTGGTGACGCGGTTACTCTTAGGGCGCGGTGCAGGTTCTGACGAACCGGCACCGCGCCCTAGCTTATGCTTGGTGTGTCCGTCACAGAAATTCTCGATAGACTACGCGCGCCGGTGTTAAGTCGCTCGTGACGTATCCGCTATGCCCGTGGGATGACGCGGGGTTCAGGCAAATGTGCTAAGCAACTCCCGTCCTGCCCTGATGTATGCAGGATCGGTTCATGATGGCTGGTTGATGCCAGGCAGCAGGCGAACCCGCCGGCGACGATCGCGCCTGCGGTGACTCCCCGAGATGTCGCCCGATATAATCTTGAACCGGTTTCAGGAAAGCATCCGACAAGAGTGGTGGCATGATCTCATCGAAACACCTCGCGGCAGGTATCCTATCCTCGACCGCGTCGGCGTGGCTTCGTCAATTCGCAACACTGGTCCTGTACACCATAGCCGCAAGACTGCTCGAACCTGAGCAAATCGGCGTCTTCGCTCTTGCCAGTACCGTCCTGCTGCTGTTCGAATATGGTGTCTTCGATTCCATCTCTGAGACGATGGTCCAACGCGCCGATCTCGAAGGCGGGCATGTCGGCGCCGCTCTCGTCATGGGACTGTGCGCGGCACTCTGCGTTGTAGGCTCCGCTACGCTCCTCGCTGGAACCATCGCCCGGACCTTCGATTTTCCCGATGTGCAGAAAGTGCTGCCCTGGATGGCCGGCGGGGTGGCGCTGATCTGCATCTCCGCGGTTCATAGCGGTATCCTGCGCCGCCAGGCTCGGTTCCACCTGATCTCGATGATCTCCGCCATTGCCGGCGTAATCGCGTGCGGTACCGGCGTGGCGCTGATGTTCATGGGGGCGGGCGTGTGGTCACTGGTAGCCTACTTCATGGTCGAGAAGCTTGTCTTGGCAGGCGGAACGATCGCAGCGGCCTTGAGTCACCCAGCCTCGCGCTTCGCCGGACGCCACGTCAGGGAAATTTCCTCTTACGCCTCGGCGATCGCCGGCCAGCGGGCTGCTTTCTTTCTGCGCAACCAAATCGACCGGTTCCTGATAGCCGGCCTGTGGGGACCCGAAGTGCTGGGCGCCTATCAACTCGCGGGCCGGGTCTTCGAATCCCTGCTGGCCGTTCTGCTTGCTCCAGCTTCCAAGATGTTCTTCGTCAGCTACGCCCGTCTACAAGGTACCGGCACGAAGCTGCGCTCCACTTTCCTGAATAGCCTGGAAGCCGTCACCTTCGTGATCTTTCCGGCATGCTTGGGTCTGTCCGCCGTCGGCCCGGAGGTGATCCGCATCCTGTTCGGAGAAGGCTGGGAGACGAGCCAGCTGATCCTGCAGCTGGTGGCGCTTGGCGGAGCCCCCTTGGTGGTGAACGTGATGTCCGGAGCACTGATTTCGGCGGCCGGCTTCGCTCGGACATTCCTGCTGGTCGAGGTTTCGTCGGCAATCCTCGGGGCCGTCATGCTCGCAAGCATGTCGCATTTCGGCATCGTGGGCGTGGCCGCGGCCATCATCGTCCGTGAATCCGTAGCCGTCATGATCTACAGCAGCGTGATCAGATCGTCGTTCTCAATCGACAGGAGAGCCTATTTCGGTACTTTCGGGTATCCGCTGGCGATGTCCATGGCGATGCTGGCCTGTGCCGAGATCGCTCGGAAGGCTTTGGAAAACAACCTTTCCACTCCAGCAATGCTCGTCTTCCTCGTTGTCTTCGGTGCCGTTTTCTATATTACTGCCATGGCCGTAGTCAGGATGCCGCTGCTCGAGCGCGCGATGGCGCTCGTAAGGGGTGGACTATCGAAGTCGACTGATCCCTGACACAGCCGACTCCCTTACCGACACCGGAATCCGCACTCTGCGGGCGCCGGCTTTGAGGGTTGGAATAAGTCTTCTGGAATGTCGGCGAAATCGAACAGGGAATTTGCTGCCCGCAGTATGCTGCTTAAGCACAGGTGGCATGTCCACCGACATTCTCCTGATAATCTGATCTAACACCAACCATCGATGATCGATCTCCAATAGAACTGTTCGGTATCTGATATTTATTGAAGTTCATGTTAAGTGGTTTCGGTATAATGGAAAAACTCTGTTTTCCTGATCAAGGCTGTGTAGAATTTTTGGCCAGGAGAAGCGAGTCTGTACATTTAGATTATATCGGCCGTTTCATCGGCTGGTTTTTACTAGCTTGAGAGCGCTTCAATGTTCGAAACTGAAGGTGTCTCCGGGCACGGGATAGTGGCTGCTGAAGCGGTTCGGACCGGGCATCATGACGACTCCCAGGAGCGGGTTCTTCATCTGGCGATTCTGTGCGACCGGGAGACGATCGCCAGCTGGCAGGAGCAAAGCCTTGACCGGTTGATCGGATCGGGGTGCCGGATAACGCTCCTGCGCTTTCCCAATGCGTGGGAGCCGGAAGAGGACAGGACTTTTTCCGGAAGCTTGATCCGCCGATTGAAGAACCGGGCTTCGACGCTTCGGCAGAGGGCCTTTCCCCCGATGCTTCGCCGTAACACCGTCGATCTGACCGACGCAACGGAGCTCGATAAGGCTGCTATCGACATCATGCTCGACTTCCGGAGCAGGATGACACCGCTGAAACTCGATCGACTGCCCCGGTATGGCATCTGGACGATGACAATCGATCATGCAGCAGGCGATGCCGCCTTGCTCGCCGTGCTCGACGGTTTCGCAACAGGAAGAAGGGTGTTCGAGGTCGCCTTGGTTTCGACAGCCGATGCGGTATCCGATCCCAGGGTGCTGCGCAAGGGGACGATCGGGTCCGAGGAAACCTTGGAAAGGACCTTGAACGACATCTACGACGCCGTTTCCGGATGGCCATTCCTGGCATTGCGGCTGATCCAGCAGGGCCAAGGACCGATCGAAACCGATCGGGCACCGGCGCTTCTCCGTGCCAACAAGCCGGCGGCAGGGATTCTATCGGGGATGTTGCGGTCGGAGCTTCGCCGGGCGACCAACTTGATGAAGCGCTGGTTCCTATTCGAAACATGGAATATCGGCATCTGCGACGTTCCGATCGAAGCTTTCCTCGATCCCGCCGTCGATCCTGATCCGGTGTGGCTCAAGCCGCCGCGCAAGTATTCGTACTATGCCGATCCCTTTCCGGTTCCCGATCGTGATGGTGAACTGCTTTGCGAATTTCTGGACGCGACGACGGACTACAAGGGCAGGATCGTCAGGATAGGCTGGGATGGTTCGGGGAACGACCCCAAAGTATCGGATGCGATCGACAGGGCTTACCATCTCTCCTATCCTTACCAGTTTACCGACGGCGGACAGACATTCTGCCTACCGGAAGCCTACCAGAGCGGGCGCCTGGATCTTCTGACGGCGGATGCCGAGGGGGGAGCGTTGCACGAGGTGGCGACTCTTCTGGAAGTTCCCGCGGTCGACCCCGTCATCCTCCGGCACGCGGATCGCTGGTGGCTGTTCTGCACCCTGATCGAGCATCAGAACTCCGACCTTCATATCTGGTACGCAACCAGCTTGACGGGACCATGGACGCCCCATGCCAACAACCCGGTCAAGACCGACGTTGCTTCAGCTCGGCCGGGTGGCACGCCTTTCGTTTCGGGTGGGCGCCTTTACCGGCCGGCGCAGGACTGTTCAATGACCTACGGCGGCGCCCTCAGCCTCATGGAAATCATCCAACTCGATGAAAAACACTTCTCCGAACGGTTGGTCCGCCGGATAGTACCGCCGAAGGGACCTTACCGGGATGGGACCCATACGCTGTCAGCCTGCGGTGCCCGGACGCTGATCGATGCCAAGCGATACCACTTTGCCGGGACGCTATTCCTGAGAAAAGTGGTCGCCAGGGTACGCGGGATCCGCTGATCCGCATAATCCTTCCTTGATCGAAGACAAAACAACCTTAAGTTGAAAACAAGCAGGAGAGACTTGCCGTGTCTGCGACACTTGAGTATGCGTCATCTCTGCGGATGCCGACCAAGCGCCGCGTGCTCATGGTCATCACATCGGGAATTATAGGAGGTGGTCAGCAGCACGTCGTCGATATTTGCACGCAGCTGCGTCACGATCACGAAATTCTCGTAGCCTGCGGCGAGGGTGACTACCTCGCGGATGCACTCAACCTTCTGGGCATAGAGCGGCAGGTCGTTCCCGATTTCGTGCGCCCGATCGACCCGAAACGCGATTGGCGAGCCTTGAAGACATTGCTCGCCGTAATCCGCAGGTTTAGGCCCGATGTCATTCACGCTCATACCTCCAAGGCCGGTGCGCTGGTCCGGCTTATTCGGCCGCTTCTCGGACTCGGCGTCCGGATCATCTATACACCGCATAACTGGGCTTTCAACAATCCGAACAATGCCGGCAACGCGCGGATGAACCTCTGGATTGAGCGAGGTCTTTCCGCGTTAACATATGCCACCGTTCTTGTTTCGGAGTCGGAAATGAAGCTGGCGCTCCGGAACGGTGTCGGAAAGCCGTCGCGGATGCACGTGATCTACTCCGGCCGCAAAATCCCTGAGCAACTGACAGCCAAGGAGCGTGCACCCAGGGACGTATTTCGCCTGACCTGGGTCGGACGCTTGGAAGGACACAAGGACCCCGACACCGTAATCGCTGCAGTGCGCCTGCTCCCTCCCGATCTTATGAAGCGCTTCGAATTGGTCGTCGTCGGTGGCGGCAGCGAGGCGGCGCGGATCGGACAGATAGCAGCGGATCTGCCAGTAAGGATGGTCGGCGCGCAAGACAACAGAACGGCGCTCGCTTGGATGGCGAGTGGCGACGCCTTCGTTCTGTCGAGCCGCTACGAACCCTTCGGACTGGTCGTGCTCGAAGCGATGGGCCTGGGCATTCCGGTCGTCGCCAGCGCCGAAGGTGGACCGAGCGAGATCATCAAGGACGGAGAGAACGGCCTGCTCTTTCCACAGGGCGATGCGCGGGCTCTTCGCGATGCCATCCTGCAGCTCATGTCCGACTCCGAACTGCTGGATCGCTTGAAGATCAACGGCCTTCGACGCTTCCAAGATTTTCCGACCGAACGGATGGGAGAGTGCCTGAGAAAGCTCTATGCAGCGTGACGGCCGGGTTCCGTTTGCCATGTCATATTTTCTTCCATGGAGCATGTACGGAAGAGACAGTCATGTATAGCCATCCGATAGCCAATGGCATCGTCGCCATACCCAAATGGCTGGGTTACAATGAAAAGAGTCGAACGAGCTCTATTGTTTCAAAACATGCGTGATGCCGATGGCGTCAGACGCTTCGAGAATGGAACTTGCCATGGGAAATGCTGAAAAAATTCCGCGAGTTCTTCATTACTGCTGGTTCGGGCGATCTCCGATGACCGAGCTTGGACAGAGATGTTTACAGACGTGGCAGGATGTAATGCCTGACTATTCTATAGTCCGGTGGGATGAAGAAAAGATACATTCCACCAGTCTCTATGTGAAAGCCGCCTATCAGCAGAAAAGATACGCGTTCGTCGCAGACTATATGCGGCTTTGGGCTCTGCATAACGAAGGTGGAATCTACATGGATACCGATGTCGAAGTGATTAGGCCCTTCGACGATCTACTGGTGAAGCCTTTCTTCCTTGGGCGTGAATCGCCGACCAGCGTCGGTGTTGGCATCATCGGGGCGACGAAGGGGCATCCCTTCCTCAAGCTTGTTCTGGATAAGCTGGATGGCGAAGCGAACACCGGCAGGATAACCTTCCAACCGCTGCCGGAACTCGTCTATACCCTGCTTCAAACACAAGAGGCCAAGGACATAACCATTTTACCTGAAGAGTGCTGCTATCCCTACAACCCTTACAGCAGCGAGGTCATCCGGCGGAAACCGCTGTTGTCCAACATGTCGGAAAAGACCTACTGCGTCCACCACTGGGAAGGGAGCTGGCTCGGCGACATGTCGTTGAAGATCATGCTCAAGCTCCGTTTCCGGTACGCCATCAACAAGGCGAAATCAAGGATCGGGGCGCTGTCTTTTCGCTGAAGGCTGCGGACGGGCGCCGGGGGGCCGCAGATTTCGGTCCCCGGCGAAGCCGAGCGCCAGACCGGCCGCGATCCACCCTCCGAAGAAGCGGAAACTGTCGATGCTTGCTCCCAGGATCAGCAGCCCGAATAGGGTCATTGCCGTCGCGAGATGAAGCGGCGCCGTGTCGGGACCGGACCTCAGCGTATTGCTGCATGATCTCGCGAAAAGCGAGAAAATGAACACCAGCCAGATCAGGTAGCCAAATAAACCGGTCTCCGCCAGCAAGCGCGCGTGGATGGAATAGATCGGCGGCCACGGCGTCGTCTCGTCGTCCAGGATATATGCCCGGACTTCGTAACTCCTGAAATCGTCTGCTTGAAGATGGTGGCGATACAGGAATCCGAACTGCCCCAGCCCAACCCCCAGCAGCGGCTGGTCGGTGAACATCGAAAAGGCACTCTTGATCGCTGCGGTCCGCGTCACGTTGGAGACATTCTCCTCCTGATCCAGGTCGGCATCCTGCCCCACCGCCATCTCGGTGATCGCATCGGCCATTTTCCGGTAAGCCGTAGGCTCCGCTGCAAGAAGGAAGGCGCCGATGACGGCCCCCGTCAGCGCCAGGACGAGGAGGTCGACGCGGTGACGGGCGTAGTACCAGCCCAGCAATAGGGCTTGAAAGCCGAAGACGAGCAGCGCCGTCCTCGATTGGGCAAGAATTACCAGGATCGCAACCAGCCCCGTATAGGCCACCGTCTCCAGTCTTCGGCCCTTGAGACTTACCGCACCGAATGGAAAGAAGAAGGTCAGCATGACCCCGGCCCAGGAAACCTCGAAAGCCGTCATCCTGAGCCGGGTAACATATACCGTCGATGTCTCGCCGGCGGAGTGGATTACCGACGAGAGCACTTCGTGCATTGGCGTCAGTACCGGCACGTTCACCCAGGAGGCACATTCAAGAACCCCGACGGCGGCCATGATGAGAAGCGCGGCCTTGGCGCCCCTGACGATATGGACCGTCATGCCGCGCCGGCCGAGGTTGTAGGCCAATACCGTGATGACGATACCAAGTGCGAAGGTCATGCCCTGCGTGACCACACGCTCCATGCCGGTGCGGCCCTTGAACTGGTATGTCGCGATGTCATCGTAATTGACCACGATGCCGGCGAGAACGACCGCCGTGAAGGCCGCCGTGAACCACAGGAGCATCGTCGGCACTTCGATGTCGCCGGACGACCGCAGCAGGAAGAGCGTCAATATGGGAAGCGCGTAGATGAAGGCATCCTGGGAGATCTCGCCGATCGGAAGCAAGGCTGGCAAATCGTTGAAGGCCAGCGACACGATAGAAATGACGACTATCCACGGCAGCGCACGGTCGGCATCTCCAACGCGCGCGATCCCGTTCATCCCACGGCCAGCCGGTGGCCCGGCCTGCTTGGAGTGCGCTATTGCCATAGACGGCGCTTGACGGCGATAAGAAGACCGAAGGGAATGCCCATGAACAGGATGGTCCTTGCCACTCCGAGATAGGCATGAGGATCGGCCCAGGAAAAATAGTCTCGCTGTATGCGCAGCCGGGAGACCAGGTTCCTTCGACGTTTGGCGATCGTCGTTCCCGCATTGCTGACGATGTATTCGGTCAGGACGGCTGGGATGTTCGCCAGCCGGTACTTATGTCCAAGCCGGACGAACAGATCATAATCCTCGGCGGTTTTGTACCTGTCGGAATAGAGCCCGATTTCGCGGATGGCGTCGGCGCGGATCATCACGGTCGGATGCAGCATGGCCGGAACGTAACGCTGTTTCCTCAGAATTTCTTTGTGTCCGGTAGGAAATCGAAGGGTGAACAGATGCTTGCCGCCGTCATCGACGCATTTGGCCCAGGTGCCGACCGCGCCGACATCGGCGTTCCGGTCCAAAAATTCGGCTTGGCGGGCGATGCGGCCTTCCATCGGGGTATCGTCGGCGTCCAGGCGTGCGATATAGCGGTACTCGCGGCTCAGCAGGCGCTGAAGGCCGGCGTTGAGCGCGTGCTCGATGCCTCGGTTGCTGTCCAGTCTCAACAGCGTAACCTGGTGTATGCCGGCCTGCCCAGGGCATTGGATCGGCTTTGGGCTCCCGTCGTCGACGACGACTACATCATAGGGGAAGGGATCGCGCGCGATCGCCTCCAGCGTCTTCGAGATACCGCCCTGATCCCGGAAGACCGGTATCAAGGCGCAGACGGTCGGAAGGTCGTCCATGGCTGCTCAACCCTTGCGGGCGCTGAACGGGTTGCCGGGCAGCCCGACAGGAAAACTGCGGGCGGCAAGTCGGGGTCTCGCCTCCTGCACCCGGGGCCGAGCGTCGAGCGCGGGCCGGTAGCGGCCCAGGGGACCGGAGGCCACTTCGACCTGATTGATCACCAAGGCAACCACTTCTATGCCCAGGGCTCGGAAATCGCTCACCGCGGCACTGACCATCTCGGGCGGAGTGTCGCGCCATTTGGTTACCAGAATGCACTCGCCGGCACAGGCTCCGGCGAACAGGGCGTCCGAGGCGACCGATAGGGGCGGGGTGTCCAGCAGGACATACTCGTAGCTTGACGACAGGGTTTCGAGCAGCGCCCTGAAATTGAGCGAAGAGAAAACCGCATGGGGGTTCAAGGTGTCGGAATGGAAACGCACTACGTTCGGATGGCCGCGTTCCCCATGGTACAGCGTCGCGCCCAGATCGGCATAACCGACCAACGGCTGCCCGCGCGAAAGATCGATGTGGAGTTGTGTCGGCTTCGGCCTACGAAGATCGCAATCGACGACGACGACGGTTTCATTGGCCAGTGCCATGGCACCGGCGAAAGCTAGGCAGAAGGCGCTCTTGCCTTCGGCCGGCCTTGGCGAAGTGACGGCGATGGTCCGCTTGCGCCGGCTGTCCGGACGGACCTGAAGTGCGGCCCTGATGCGGTGAAGCGCTTCGGTGAAGGCCGACGAAGGATTGTGGGCAACGTAGTGCGACGGCGCCGATCGCAGGTGACGGACCCGCGGGATCATCCCGACGTCGAGCGCGTTCAAGCGTGCCTGCTCCACCAGCAATTCCGGATCGGTCCTTTTCTCCCGCTGTGTCCGCATGATCGCCACCGACATTCCGGCGAGAGCTCCGGCGATCGACCCCAGCGCGAGCATGAGGCTTTTGCTTGGACCGTTCGGCCGTTGCGGAACCTCGGCAGGCGACAGCACGCGGACATCCGGTTCCAGGAAGTCCTGACGCCCCGACAACTCGCGCTGACGCGACAGGAACTGTTCGTAGACGGTCGCCAGGGCCTGCGCCTCCCGCTCTGCCCGCCGCAGTTTAGGATACGCTTCGGCACTTTGCGCGATCGCCTGTTCCTGCGCGCGCAGCGTCGAAACGATCCCTTCCTCCTGCGCCTTCGCCGCGGTCGCATCGGCTTCCAGGCTCGCCACGACCTTGCTGATCTCGATCGAGATCCCGCGGTTCAACTCGGCCCTCTGAGCCCGGATGGTGCGGCTGTCGGGATGGTTCGGCCCGAGCGTTTCGAGGAGCTGCGCTTCCCGGCGCCGGAGTTCGGCCTCCTGTTGGCGCAGTTGCTGGATCAACTGTGATGAGAGAACTTCTGACGCGGCCGATCCGTCCCGGCCCAGACCCGTCCTCGCCGCCTGAATGCGCGCTTCCGCCTGAGTTCGCCTGATTCGCGCGGCGACCAGTTCCGACATCAGGGTATTCGCCTGCTGTTCCGTCAGTGTGCCCGATCGGAGTTCTTGAAGCCGGACCTGTTCGCGCAGGGTCTGGGACGTCTGCTCCGCTTTCTGAAGGTCGGCACTCAGCGACGCCAGCTTGTTCTTCAGGGTATCGACAGCCTGGGCATTGCTCTCTTTCCGTTGCTCCACCCTGAGCGCGATGAACTGCTGCGCGATGGCGTTGGTGACCGCCGTCGCCAAGCCAGGGTCGGTGGCGGTGTAGCGCACCTGAATCACGTATGACCGCCCGCCGTTCTTTATCTCAAGGCTGCGAGTGATGTGTTCCGCGATCAGTCTCGACTCTGCATCGGCTCCGTCGATCTGCTCGTCGCCGGCTTTCGGCGACGTCATCCACCGGCACGCCGATTCCAGGTAGGTGCGGATCGTTCCGGCAAAGGACCCGTCGGAGATCCCGGCATCGTCAGCCGGACAGAAGGAGCGGAGCGCGCCTGATTTCGGAGCCGCCGCATCGGCAAGCACCGCGCGCATGTCGGCTGGGAGTTGATTGACGGCTCTGACGAGTACCGGCATCGATGCGACCGTTTCGACCACCGTGCGGGTGGCGGCCGGATCGACGGGCCTGAGCGGGTCCTCGGGACCCAGCACTCCATCGACCCGACTCGACGGCGGTTCGGCGACCAGCACTGCCTCTGCCGAGAACCGGGGTGCGATTTGCAGGGAAATGCCATAGCCTCCCACGATCCCGATGACGGCGCCGAGGATGATGACGCTCTTGTTCCGCCGGATGGCAGTCACGAGATCGCTGAGTCTGAACAACCCGGTGGATCGTGCGGGGCTGGCTTCCTGCAGGTGGTAGTCTGGCAGCAGCATCATGCGGGTTGACCTGTGCGGGGCACTCTGGCTGCTCCGATGATCGAATGGAGGTGCGGTGTCGTCTTCATGGCCGGGAGCGCTCCGGAATTGAGAGGGATGGGTGGCATGGCCGGTATCGAAGGGCGGAAGGTTGAAAGCGCGCTCGGTTGCGGGCGCCGGACACTGCCTGAAACGTTCAATTCAGCAAGCACCTTTCCGGCCTAGCACGACGCCTACCGTCTTCAGCAGAATCTTCAGGTCGAGCATCAATGTCCAGGACCTGACGTAATGGCTGTCAAGACTGACCCTCTCGTCATAGCTCAGATCGCTGCGGCCGCTGACTTGCCATAGTCCGGTGATGCCTGGCCGGCAGCTCAAGTAGTCGCCGACATTCTTGTCGTACAGAGTCAGTTCGTGAGGAGTGACTGGCCTCGGTCCAACGATACTCATGTCACCTTTCAGTACATTCCAGATCTGTGGGAGTTCGTCGATGCTGGTGACTCGCATCAGCCGCCCGATCCCGGTGACGCGCGGGTCGTTCACCAGCTTGAAATCCTTGTTCCAGGCGTCGCGGGCAACGGCATCGTTCTTGAGGAGGTTGGCAAGGACGTCGTCCGCATCCACCACCATGGTGCGGAACTTCCAGCACCGAAAAATCTTATTCCGGTATCCTACCCGGCGGTGACCGAAAAACACCGGACCTCCGTCCAACTTGATGAGCATGCTAACGATCAACATCAAGGGAAACGTTATAAAGAGGAGTGATGCCGCGATCAGGATGTCAGCGGCCCTTTTAATTTTACTTGCGTAGATCCTTTGACCGTTAGAATCTTGTTCAGAATTCTGGTTTTTTGGTATAAAATTGCTCAAGACAATATTGTCGTCGATATTGGCTTTTGCGAGCGGCATAAAAGAGATCCTTGGGGTTTTACGAAGCCGGCGCGGCAGGATTGAATGTGTTGCAGCGCAGTGTATTCTTGATCGAAGCAGACTGGTGTATGAGAATCTGGTTATCTATCCAACGGTGATCAACTTGTCTCCCAATCGATGGTAGCTCTCACACAACCAGTAGGATTTTTCTTCGGTTTCTCCGGTCAGAAGTGGAAGATGCAAGATTACTACCGATGTTAAATCTTTTGGTCATGATCCGATCGAGCCAAGTAATATTCCGGGCGAACATATCTCCACTAGACCTCGGTTACATGTTCCGATGACCGCTTTTTTAAAGCTTTCGGATGACCCCCCTTATTCGGAATGAGGATTGCACAGAATTCGGTATCACTGGCATAGTGGGGTTTGGACTATGTGCTCCTGCATCTTCCCCAATTTCAGCTTCTATGCCGAGGTTATCGATCTTGGACTTGGATCGGAATTCAGCTGTGAGATAAGCCCTTGATATCGCATATAGAAGTGACTGAGAGGCGTCGGTGAAATAAAAAGAGCGCACGTGTCAGGTGCACTCTTGTCGATAGCCAGGATTTTCAGTCACCGGAAGATTTTGTGGAAGAATTTACTTTCTATGCCGATGTCTCCGAGGAATCAATGGCAATCTAAACGCCAGACATAGATGTAATTGTCGCCAACGTCGCTCCTGGAGTTATCGTACAGGGCCAGGTTCACATAACGGCCAACCTCATCTTCCTTGCTGAACGGAATCTTAGGACCTTTGAAGCTCGTAAGTTTAGCTTTGAATATATCAACTGAGTGGCCACCGTAATCTCCAAGATCACGGTCGTAATCTACAACGAATTTAACATCATGCCGGCAGAGGTATTCCGTGGCATCGCTGGCGGTTCGGAGCATCTCGGAATAGGCCTTGTCGTTGACCAATCCTTCGAGTTGTAAGACGTGCCCTCCATTATAGTAGGCGAAGGACCCGGCTCGGTCGCCCATCGCCACCAGCGAACTGCCGAAGACGCTTCGGTACTGATATGCAACCTCCTCATTTACATCATAGAAATTCATTTTCTGGTTGTATGCTAGGGCACGGGCAGTCCTATAAGCTGGCCAGATGACACCCATCATGACGGCAATACCGAGCAGCGCCAAATTAAGTCCGTGGAACTTACTGCGTTCAGGAGTGCCGCTTCGCCACTGCGAATTCCGCTGTCTCAGAAGATCTTGCCCGGCGATCAAAGCCGGAACGACGATCAGATAGATCGGAAACCGATACCATTCCCAGACCCGCCACGATGAGAAGAATGCCAGTTTGACGATAAATACCAGTAGTCCTAACTCAAGTCCGACAATTATTAATTTGGTCTGCTTATTCACAAAACTCGAGAGAAGAAATGCTAGTGAAGATATGTAAAATACGACGACCGTCGCATAGTTTCCAGTCAGAATACCCTTAAAACCTTCCGACCTTAACTGTTCTATAAACAATTCATTGACGTGGAAGCCGCCGAAGGATTTTATTTCTCCCGATATGGGTGCAGGTGTGCCGAATACGACTTGGTTTGCGACGGCGTAGCCGATGCCTGCCGCTCCGATCATTGCCAAACCGTAGATCCGATCCTTGTTCGACGGCAGGGTAAGGATCAGAACGGGAATGACGAAAACAGCAGCTTCGATCTGGGCAGCTATGCACAGCACAGCGGCTGCTCCGGCTACCAGTCCACGGTTGTCGGCGATGAAATGCGTATAGCTGCTCAGGACAACGATCAGCGCGGTATAAGCTAAGAACAGAATAGTCGTTTCCATTCCCATGTAGCTCGTCGCGTTAACCGCATAATAAAAAAAGCCGAACGCAATGGCCTGGCTCAGGATGTTGGCTGGCTGGATCAGTCGGATCAGGTAGTAGAGCGATATTGATAGAATGAGTGCTTCCAGAAATTTGATCGGAATAATGGCATCCCCAAAAAAATATATCCACGCAGCTAGTATGGCGGTCCACAGCGGATGATACCCGTTGGTCAACATGGCACCATCAAATGTACTGAGGCTTGTTTCAGCAATATTCTTGGCTATGACGATGTAGTAGAATGCATCGTCTTCTATATCAGGCATGCCAAAACGTATGTTTAAGATAAACGTCTTTGTCAGAAGTGCAATGAATAAAACCAATGGAAAAGCAAATGGGTTTCGAGCGAATGCGTTTGAAATTCTCAGCAGTAGACTTCTTCCATGAGCGGAAGCTTTGAGGGATGCGTTGATGTTTTCCATAAATGATCTGTCCCTCACTGAGTATTCGAAAGAACTCGATTTTCAAGAATTCTGAAACGTCGAAGAGGTCCGGCTTCACTCATGCCGGCTTAAGCTTAATGCTGCTAACCGGCCATCGCTATCGTTTTGATGAATGGTTGTCGACACTATGCCGATTAACGCAAATTCGCCGAACCGCTAAGAGCCTTAGTCTGTCCAGGAGGATAGATCCAAACAGGATAGATGGAATTTTAGCCTAATGGCATGGTGCTGAACAATCAGGTATGAACGTTAGGGCGCCGCTCCTGTACTTCGGGTATTGTCCATACATTATGGAAGCGTTGAACACGATTTTGAAAAGCTGCGATCGGCTGCGATGGTCCAGCAGACTTCTTGGGTGTTTATGATCTCGCAGCGACCGGAGTTGCCGAATGCAAGGTTCCCCAGGCGCTTTGCACGCGCCTGTAGTCATTGATATCATAGTGTTAGTGGCTGTTTCCGACTCCTGTGGCCCGAATTTTGTTCGACTCAAGCCCGATAAATATCACGTGTCTGCAATTTTAGTTGGGACATTGCTGGTGCGCTGCTTTGGAAAGAAAAAAGCTTCGATTTTTCAATCATATACAATCCACTCCAAGCGATGCGTGGCCCGAAGTTTGTCTCACTATCCTCCCGAATTATATAACTCCTTCGATCGGTCGTTTTCGGGTCTGTGGAGGCGCTGAGTAATAGTTCATCAACTTTTTCACTCCTAAAACAGGCAACGGGACAAGCAAGAAATTTGCTACGTCAATTGCTATTTGGGAGATTTCTCTTGGCTACAACGGTTATTTCCGGTCAGCTGGGCATGGCCACGCCCTTCGGTGAACTCCTGGGTTTATCCGACACGCAGATGAAGGCGGAATTCGCTGATTATGCGAAGTTGGGTGTCGACTGGGTCCGCACGGATTTCTGGTGGAGTCAGGTCCAGCCGACCGCCGGCGGCGCCTACAACTGGACGCAGATCGACAAGGTCGTCGATACGGCCGCACAGTACGGCATCAAGGTAATCGGGCTGTTGAACGGCAAGCCGGGCTGGGTCGGCAGCGCTATGTCCACTGCCAGCGACCAGCAAGCCTTCGGCAAGTTCGCGGGGGCCGCCGCTCAGCATTTCGGCGCCAAGGTCGATCACTGGGAAATCCTCAACGAACAGAACATGTCCGGGATCAATCCCGCCAACTACACCAAGGTACTCCAGGCCGCCTATACGGCGATCAAGGCCGTGGACAGCACCGACACGGTGATCACGGGCGGAACGGCTGCCGTGCCCAGCACGGCGAATGGCTTGTGGGGCGCAGTTGATTATCTTCAGCAGATGTATGCCAATGGCGCCAAGGGTTACTTCGACGCTGTGGGATACCACCCCTACACTTATCCGCTTCTCCCGAACAATCCGGCGTCCTACAACGGCTGGCAGATCATGGAAGACGGCATGCGCCAGACCATGGTTGCCAATGGCGACAGCGCCAAGCAGATCTGGATAACCGAACTCGGGGCTCCTACCGCAGGCGGCGGGGCAGCGATGACCCAGGCCGAACAGGCGCAGGTAATCCAGCAGGCGACAGACATGGCGCACAGCTATGCCTGGACCGGCCCCTTGATGTGGTACTCCTACCAGGACCGTGGCGGCAGCACGAGCGACACTGAAAACTGGTTCGGCTTGGTCGGCCCCAACGGCGAGCACAAACTGGCCTATGCCACCTATCAAAACATTGCCACTCACGACAACGGCACTGCCACCCCGACACCTACACCTACACCTACACCTACACCCACGCCCACGCCCACTCCGACGCCTGTTCCGACTCCGGCGCCGGGAGAAAGTCCGACGTTCACCGGCACCAGCTTTTCCGGTACCTCTGGAGACGATGTCATCATCGGCAACGGTTTGAACAACGTCATCAACGGCAATGCCGGCAACGACACGCTCAAGGGCGGTGTGGGCAACGACTTCCTGAGCGGACATTTGGGTAACGACAAGCTTTGGGGCGGTGCCGGCAACGATGTCTTCGACTTCAACGACGCCAAGTCGATGGGCCGTGACACGATCATGGATTTCGCCAAGGGCGACAGGATCGACGTTTCCGGCATCGACGCCAACTCGGCCCTGTCCGGCAACCAAGCATTCAAGTTCATCGGCTCGAAGTGGCTGGCGAAAGCGGGAGACCTCGGTTTCTACCAGGACAAAGCCAACAGCGTCACCCACGTTCAGGGTGACGTTAACGGCGACGGCAAGTTCGATTTCAGCATTACGGTCCAGGGTATCCACACCTTCGCCGCCACCGATTTCGTACTTTAGGCCCCCTACTGCAAGCTGTATAGCTTTAGAGTGATTGCTATCTTTGACCCCCACGGTGAACGCTTGGCAAGCAGGCATCATCATGGGGGCCGAGATGGGCGATATCACCGGGACAGCCAAAGCGGACAGACTGTCCGGGAGTAGTGGCGACGATACGATAAGGGGATTGGCCGGCAACGACCGTATCCACGGAAAAGGTGGCCTGGACACCATCTATGGCGGCGCCGGCAACGACATCATGGACGGCGGCGTCGGCGACGATTCCCTATATGGGGAAAAGGGCAATGATCGCCTCTATGGCGGGGCCGGCTCCGATTATCTGGCCGGGGGAGAGGGAAACGACATCCTTGCCCCCGGTGCCGGCAAGAACGTCGCTTCCGGCGGCGCCGGAAACGACACCTTTTATTTCAATCAGGACGAGTCGCTGCAATCCAGTGAATTTTATGGCGAAGAAGGAAGAAACACCTTCGTATTCACGGAAGACTCTCCCGCTGAAGTCATCGGCATGCCTTGGGGTTTCCACTACGCCAACAACCTCGTTTTCGTCAGCGGCATCCAGGTTTTCGACGCCTCAGCCGCAAGCTCGCTTGCGTATTCCGGCGGAAGATTTCTGAACACGAAAGTCATCGGCACCAAAAACGATGACACGTTCTATGGCAACAGCGGAAACGAAGTGCTGGTCGGCGGCAGAGGCGACGATATCTTCGATCCCAGATCCGGGACCGATACCGTAACCAGTTCCAGGCATGACAGCGATCTTGTCCAGTACGACACCTCCGCAGACACGGGCGCCGACATCATGACCGGCTTCAACGGCGCGGGACGATCGGGCGGCGACATGATCGAGTTCAATCAGGTCTTGTCCCCCGGCAGCGACCCTCATCCCGTAACCGTGTCGGTGCAGGACGGGCATACATTATTCGACTGGGAGATCGGCAGCTTGCTCGTCGATACGGTCGGTCTGGTCAAGGACGTGGATTACTTCGTTTATCTAGCTTGAATCACGGCAGGCATCAGGCACACGTAACGTTATCGACCGCTCGCCGGAGAAGCTGATGCCGCCGCGCGCAATCCCCGGCCAACTCGGAATAGCCACACCGTTCGAGGAACTCGTCGGTCGTTCCGAAACCGAGATGAATGCTGAATTCGCCGACTACGCCAAGCTGGGTGTGGACTGGCTCCGTACCGACTTCCGCTGGCACTATGCCCAGCCAGACGGAGCCGGCGGCTACACGTGGGCACCGTTCGAAAAGCTGGTCGATGCCGCTGTCCGGTATGATATCAAGGTCGTAGCTATCCTTCACGATCCGCCCGACTGGATCGGCGACAGGGGCGGCATGAACTCCCCTGCCAATGTGGATGCTTTTGGCAAATTCGCCGAGGCGGCCGCAGTGCGATTCAAGGGTAAGGTCCAGCACTGGGAAATCGGCAACGAGCAGAACCTCTACAATTCGCAAAGCCTTCCCGACGTCGCTGCCTACACCCAGTCGCTGAAATCGGCTTATCGGGCAATCAAAAGCGTCGATCCCCAATCTATCGTGATATCTGGCGGCTTGTCGCCCGTCCCGAAGTCTTCGGGAGGCAATGTGAGTGCCGTCGAGTTCCTTCAGAAAATGTATGCCAGCGGCGCTGGCGCATATTTCGATGCGCTGGGTTACCACCCGTATTCATGGCCATTGCAGCCCGATGATCCAGCCTCCTGGAACGGCTGGAAAATGATGAAATTGGCTATCCGGGAAACCATGGTCGAAAACGGTGACGCAGCCAAACAGATATGGATCACGGAAATGGGCGCTCCGACCAAGGGGGGCGCCAAAGCCGTTTCCGAACAAGCGCAAGCCTATATGCTCCAGAAGGCAGCCGATCTGGCTCATAGCTATTCCTGGGCAGGTCCATTGATGTGGTACTCGTACAAGGACCGCGGCGGCGACCGGCGCGATACCGAGAACTGGTTCGGCCTGATCCGCCCGGATGGCACACACAAGCCGATATACAAGGTATTCCAGGACATTGCGAAGCATGAAACCGCCGATCCTTCTGCTCACCCGATACCGCCGCGAAAGCCGAAATACTCCCCGGTCGGCGATACCGGCGAACTGAACCTTCGCGACGGCGGCACGGTCATCGCGTGCTCACACGTTCAGCAATTCGTCACCGAGTCGGCCTGGGTCTTGGAGGGCAGGGACCTCGTACCCCGTCGGGGAAAGGACAGCGGCGCGACTTGCATCCAGGGGATCGCCTCCGCCGGTCCCCTGGACCCCGTCGCCTTCGATCCAGCGGCTATCGGCGATCCCGGATCATAGCCGAACGCCCGCCGGAACGTCGCCGCGTAGGGTCGTCCGGTACAACGTCCGGCGCAGATGGGGCGGTCAGTTCGGGCCGCAACGCGCTGGCGGCCTGCTGCTTGCGGTTCCGGGAACCGTAGTCATGGACGGCCTGCAACCCGTCGATCCGGTCGCGAAGGTCCTCCGGCAGGCTATCGTAGGCGCCGAACATCGTGGCGAACAAGGTATCGCCTTCCTGTTCCGGCAGCTCCTGGGCATGCAGCAGCGATCCCAGGCTGGGCTCGCGAAGATAAGACAGGTCGGAATGCCCGTAGCGGCTGGCATCGGCAAGGCCGATTGGCTTGCCTTCCTGAAGCACAAATACACGACTAAACTGATCGTGATAATGTAGTTGATTGACGCTGCGCGGGGCGGCACCATCTACGGCACCGGTTCCACGGACTTCAGGTCCGTGCCGAGCCGGCGCGGTGAACCGGCAGTCTGGGAGCAGGGAAGCGCCTATGGGAACAATCCAGCGGGAACACCGCATCGGCATCATCGGGGCCGGTTTCACCGGGACCCTGCTTGCCGTCCATCTCTTGCGGCAGGCGGAGACGCCGACGCACCTTTTCCTGGTCGAGCGGCGAGGAGACTTCGGGCGGGGCGTCGCCTACTCGACCGGCAACGACGCTCACCTGTTGAACGTCCGGGCCTTCAACATGAGCGCCTATCCCGACGATCCCCGGCATTTCCTGAAATGGCTTTGGGCACGGGACGACCCCAGGAGCCCCGCCAACGCGATCCCGCCTAGCGGTCACGCCTTCGTGTCGCGCGGCCTCTACGGCACATACATCCAGGAACAGTTCGCAACTGCCGTTCGCGAAGCGGCGGGCCACGTCACCTGCTCTACGCTGGGCGACGATGTCGTGGACCTGCGCCGCCGACCCGAAGGCGGCTTCGTCCTCCGTCTCGCCTGCTCCACCGAGATAGAGGTCGATACCGTGGCCCTCTGCATCGGCAATTTCCCGCCGGCGCTGCCGGGCGGCGTGTGCCCGGAGGGGGCAAGAAGCCCATTCTACATCGGCGATCCCTGGAATGCCCCCGAGATCGCCGGGATTCCGCCGGATGCGCCGGTGCTGGTGCTCGGCACCAGCCTGACCACTGCCGACCTCGTGATCTCGCTCCAGCGGAACGGCCATCGCGGGCCGATCACGGCGCTGTCCCGCCGGGGATTGCTGCCGACGACCCATAAGGAAGCGCGCTCCTATCCCGGTTACGTCGACGACTTCCTGGCGGACGACGCACCGCCGTTGCGCGTGCTCGACCTGCTCCGCCGTGTCCGGCGCGAAGTCATCGTCGGTGCCCACGCCGGTTACGACTGGCGCAGCGTGCTCGATGCCCTGCGCCCGAATCTGCGCCGCTTGTGGCGCCGTCTGCCCGACGCGCAACGCCGCCGATTCCTGCGCCATCTCAGGCCCTACTGGGACATCCACCGCCATCGCATGGCGCCGGAGGTGGCAAGCCTCCTGGACAAGCTCCAGCTGGAAGGGCGGCTGACATTCCAGCGCGGTCGGCTGCGGACCCTGCGCCCGACCCCCGGCGGACTGGTTCCCGTCGTGACGCCGCACGGGGCTTCGGAGGAGACCGAACTTGCGGCGGGCTGGGTCATCAATTGTTCCGGCCCGGCCTGCGACTACGCCCGCATCGGTCATCCCCTAGTCCGCAGCCTGCTGGACGGTGGCCTCGCCCGGCCGGATGCACTCGGGCTCGGCCTCGACGTGACCGACCATTCCGTCGTCATCGGAGCCGATGGGAGCCCGACGGAGGGACTCTATGCATTGGGGCCGGTCACTCGCGGGGCCTTCTGGGAAATCACCGCCGTTCCCGAACTGCGCGTCCAGTGCGCGGAGATCGCACGCCGGCTTCACCCAGCCTATCCGGAGCTGGAGACCTGAAACGGCTGCACCGACCAACGGTTCATGCCCATCCGTGGGGTGCCGTGATGACGGAATGGCAATTCACGCTAATTTAAAACGAATGGTAGAGTGTGGCCAATTCGATTTCCTGTCATCCCAGGGAACATCGTCATGGCCAAGAACATCTGCATCTTCTCGGACGGCACCGGACAGGGCGGAACCGCCAAGGGCGCCGACAACACCAATGTCTACCGGCTGTATCAGGCCTGCTGCTGCGACGATCCTTCCACCCAGGTCTGCTTCTACGATGCCGGCTTGGGCGCGCGGGCGGACGGCGCGGGGAAGTGGATGCGCTGGATCCACGACACCCTGTCCCAGGCTACCGGACTGGGCATCTCGCAGAACATAAAGGACTGCTACGATGCGGTGATCCAGCATTACGAGCCGGGCGACCGCATCTTCCTGTTCGGCTTTTCCAGGGGCGGCTACACTGTCCGCAGCCTGGGCGGCGTCCTGAAGCTGTGCGGCGTTCCCGGAACGGATGCCGGCGGCCGGCAGGCCCGCACGTCGAAGGACGTTCGCCGGGAACTGGTCGAGGAAGCGGTCGAGAAGGTCTACAAGTCTTACGGATCGACCGACGAGCAGCGCCAGAAGCGGATATCCCTCGGCGCCGCGTTCCGTGCCCGCTATGCATCGGCCGAGGTCTCGCCCTACTTCATCGGGGTATGGGATACCGTCCGTGCTCTCGGACTGCCGGGATCAAGCAGCCTGTTCGGCTGGAGGCATGCTTTCCACGACGCTTCGCTGGACCCGCGGGTAAACTTCGCCCGGCAGGCTCTTTCGGTCGATGAAAACCGGGAAGTCTTCGAGCCGGTCATCTGGGAGGTAACGTCCGACGATCTGGCCACCAACCGCGTCAAGCAAGTCTGGTTCGCGGGCGTACACTCCGATGTCGGCGGCGGCTATTCCGACGATCGCGGCCTCGGCGACCTTTCGCTGGCCTGGATGATAAACGAAGCGACCTCGGTCGCACTGCCGCACAGGCTCGCCGTCGATCTGGGCAAACTCACGCCGGCGATGCGGCCCAGTCATCTGGGGCTCCAGCATGACGAGACCTTCAAGCCGGTGAGCTTATGGAGCAGGAAGACCCGCGAGGCTTTCCACAACGATCCGTTCGTCGAATGGGCGACCATCGACGATCCCAGCGTCAAGGATCGCTTCGAGATGAAAAGCGTACGGTGCGTCAGGGGCGAGGGCCCTTATCGCCCGCAAGCCCTTTCGGTACGCCCTCCCTGGAAAGAAAGTTACGAGAAAGCCGTTCAAGCCAAGCCTTGACCAATCCGGCAACCCAGTTTCGTCAGCTTTTCTGCCCAAAACCGGTAGAACTCCCGTGGCCATCCTACGTCAGGATGTGTTTGATGGGGCGGAAGCTGACGAGGAAAGAGAATGACTGAGACCACTACTTACGTGACCATCAGCGCCAACCCCCTCAAAGCGGTGACGCGGGCGATCGTAACAGCCGCCGGATCGAGCGCTCGGGAGGCCGATCTGGTAGCGGACCATCTTATCGAAGCCAACCTGACCGGCCATGACTCCCACGGCGTCGGCATGCTGCCGCGCTACATCGAAGTGTTCGTGGCCGGCGATCTGAAGGTCAACGAGCATGTGACGGTGGTCAACGACACCGGCGCGCTCCTGACGCTCGACGGCAATGCCGGCTTCGGCCAAGTCATGGGCTACGAAGCGATGGAGCATGGGATCGAGCGGGCCGCCCGGCACGGCGTCGCCGTCGTCGGGCTGTCCAACAGCCATCACATCGGCCGCATCGGGCATTGGGCCGAGCAGTGCATCAAGGCCGGTTACGTCTCGATGCACTATGTCAACGTCATCAGCGAACCGGTCGTGGCGCCGTTCGGTGGGCGCGACGCCCGCTTCGTGACCAACCCCTTCTGCGTCGGTATCCCGCGGCCGGGCGGCGAGCCGGTCCTGCTCGACTTCGCGACCAGCAGGATCGCCATGGGCAAGGTGCGCGTCGCCATGAACAAGGGCGAAAGGGTCAAGCCGGACACGCTGCTGGATCATCGCGGTGAAGCGACCGACGATCCCAGCGTGCTGTTCAAGGAGCCCTTGGGTGCTCTCCTACCGTTCGGCGAGCACAAGGGGTTCGGCATGGCCGTCGTCTGCGAACTTCTGGGAGGGGCCCTGTCCGGCGGCAGGACGCTGCACCGGAAACCCACCAGCCGGGCCATCATCAACAACATGCTGTCGATCATCATCGATCCGAACCGGCTGGGCACTGCCGCTAACCTGTCGGCGGAGACGGCGGAGTTCGTCCAGTGGGTCAAGCAGTCGCCGGTGGCCCAAGGCGTCGAACGCATTCGAATCGCCGGAGAGCCGGAGCGGGACAGCCGGGACCGGCGCGGTACGGAAGGCATTCCCGTCGATACGACCACCTGGAACGAGATCGTCGCGGCCGGCGAACAGTTGGGTCTGAAGCGGCCCGACATGGAGAGGCTGGCGCAGATCGCCTGATCGCACGGCGAAAATAGGGCTTCGCCGTGACATCGGCGGGGGAAATCGCTTCATCCCGGGCGGCGACAAGCGCCTTTGTCTTGCTCCCCGCCCAAACGAATGGCAATGGAATAGTCCGCTGCCATCCAAGGCAGACGCTTCAAAAAGGATTACAGTCATGAACCAGACAGACCTGATCGCGGCCGTCGCGGAGCGCGCCGGCCTGAGCAAGGCTGACGCAGGCAAGGCCCTGGAAGCGCTGGTCGGCACGATCACCGATTCGCTGAAGCAGGGTGACGAAGTTCGCATCTCCGGTTTCGGCACCTTCGGCGTTTCCGAGCGCGGCGAGCGCCAGGGCCGAAATCCCCAGACCGGTGAGCCGATCACCATCGGCGCATCCAAATCGGCCAAGTTCACGGCCGGCAAGGCCGTCAAGGAAGCGCTTAACGGCGATTGAGTCCGGGCTGCTGATCCTGACACTATCCGGCGGGCGCCGCAGTCCTGCTCGCCGGTTCCGGCTTAACCTGCATTAACGCACCGCTCCTCCTTAGCCACTACGATGCCCTGACGTTCCGCATGTCGATTCATGCATGACCGGAGGAGGGGCCATGGCTACGAAAAGGCTGGATGAGGAGGAGTGGGGCAGGTACTTCGACCAAGCCGCCGCGGCGCTTCGGGGCCGGAAGGCGACGGTCGAGGTCGTGGCGCCCGACATCGGCGCCCAGTTCGCGGCGGCAGGGCTGGATGTCGTCGGCATCACCTACGATCCCAAGGACAGGCTGCTCGAGATCGCTCTCGACGGCATGGATCACCTCATCCGCGATCCGCAGGAAATCTATGTGAAAGAAACCCCGCGCGGTCTGGACGTGGTCGAAGCGACCGACGCCGGTGGGCGAAAGCACATCATCCAGATCGCCGGCCCCTGAGCACGTAGGGTCGATCGACGCCGTTTTCTTCAACCGGATTGATGCCAGGATAGTGAGGGAGTAGAACGCCATGTTCATCAGGAAGATTTCAGGTCTCGCCACGGGAATGTTCGCGCTTTCCCTGCTCGCCGCCTGCGCCGGCAGCGAAACAAGCCGCGATGCGCAAGCTGACGACGCTTCGATGCTTCAGGTCACGAACGCGGCTGACCGCGCCACATCCGCTTCCGACCGGGCGGCAACCGCGGCCACGCGGGCGGAGCAGGCGGCCCAGCGGGCGGAAGCCGCCGCGAGCCGTGCCGACCAGTCGTTCCGGACGGGGCTGAGGAAGTAATCTAGCGCGTCACCGGGACCGGATAACCCAGACGCTGGACGCCGGCGGTACGCACCGCTTCCCAATCGACCACCGCCGCGCGTCCCCTTGTGGCATCCCGTACCCGCGCCTCCAGATCCTCCGGGATCTCCGAATCGAATACGCCTCGCTCTTCAAGCTGGTCCTGCTGCGCTCCGGTCGGATGGACCTCGACGAATAGGTCGCCGTCAATCCAGGCGAGCTTCACCGGCTGGTTCACCACGCGGACCGTCGTTCCGGGCCGGACAAGGTCGAACAGGGTCTCGACATCCCAGGGATACATCCTGATGCAGCCGCTGCTGGTCCGGCGCCCCACGCCATAAGGCTTGTCGGTTCCGTGGATCAGGTATCGCGGCCACCCCAAATATATCGCCCTGCTGCCCAGCGGGTTGTCGGGTCCGGCCGCCACCCTGACCGGCAGCCATGGTTTCTCTCGCCTGATCGAGGCCGGTGGGTACCAGCTCGGGTCCTTGGTCTTCCGGACGGCGCTGGTCCGGCCGACCGGCGTAGCCCGCCCCTCGCGCCCGATCCCAATCGGCCAGCTCAGGACCTCTCCACGCCCCGGCACGGCATCGAACAGGTACAGGCGCATATCGGCCAGATTGATGACGATGCCGGTTTCCGGCGCGTCGGGCAGCAGATGCCTTCGGGGAAGATAGATCCGTGTCCCCGCTCCCGGCGCCCAGACGTCCACGCCGGGATTCGCACCCAGAAGTTCCAGGAACCCCAATCCCTTGTCGATAGCGATGTCCACCAGCGTATCGGCCTCGTCCGCTACGTGGATGCCCGTCGTCCCGATCGCGCCCCCGGCGAAAGCCGGCTGCCGGATCAGAGGCAACATTGCCAAAGCGGCAATGGCCGCTATCATCGGCACCGTCAGGCGCATGGATCTTCGGTCATGATGACGTCAAGGGCGGTCAACTTCTTCGCCTCGCTCCTCGTTCTGGTCTTCCTCGTCCCGTCGCTCCCGGCCTCATACGCCGCGGAGCGCAAGGCGGACCTGATCGTCGTCCACAAGCAGCAGCGGATCATGAGGCTGCTCAGCGGCGGCGACCTGATCCGGCAGTATCCGATCGCCCTCGGCTTCGATCCGCACGGCCCTAAACGGCGGGAGGGCGACGGCCGCACCCCGGAAGGCGCCTATAGGATCGACTGGCGCAATCCCGACAGCGCCTTTCATCTGTCGCTGCACATCGATTACCCCCAGCCCTCCGACGTAACGGCTGCCGGAACTTCCGTCGATCCCGGCCGCGACATCATGATACACGGTCTGCCGAACGGCTTCACCGCCGATCGGATCGGCCACCCCGCCAACGATTGGACCAACGGCTGCATCGCGGTAACGGACAGCGAGATCGAAGAGATATGGCGTCTGGTGGACGACGGCACCACCATACTCATTCTAAGCCGTTAACGCCTATCCGGTCCCGTAGGCTTTACCCGTTGTTAAGATTGTATTCCTGAACATCGTTCGATACTGTGTGCTGCGCAACCCGCCGGGATCTTCGAAACCGTGAATCAACGCACCTTGGAAACGCAATGCCCGTCATTCCGAAAATAGTGACCTTCACCCGTGAGATAGTGACCTTTTGGGCGATATAGTGACCTTTGATGACGAACCGGCGAAATTCCGGTGATCGTCATCTTCTCAGCAGGGAGGTCAGACGTTTGATCAGCATCTGTTCGGGGAGACCGAGGAGGTCCTTGCCTTCCTCTACGATCAGCCGTTCCCTGGCCTGGGCACTCAGCGCCTGCCGGATATCGCCCAACACGCGAGGCGGCGCCACAAGTACCAGAGTATCGAACAGTCCCTGTGCAGCGGCCCGGTTGACCAGTTCGGCAATCGCAACCTCGAACCGTAGCTTCGCTGCCTCGTGGGGATCGGCTTTCCCATCTACGGCATGCCGGGACGGGGAAGCGCTCTCATAACTCCGGCCGGGCCGGTCGCTGACAAGGTCGTGGCCGGGCGTTTGTACTTCGGCTGACTTCTCGTCGATGACGACTTCAAAATGACGGTGATCCGAGGATCGGCGCTGGAGAATGCGGGTCCTGCCGCCATCGGCCAGGACGAACCAGATCGTACCGCGCTTGTTCATGTCTGCTCCCTGCTGCCGACACCCTGGATTCCCCGGCGATTGCACAGCTTCCTCCTCTCCTCGGCATTAACCTGGATCAGGGTTACCTCCAGCGGAGGCGGGGCCGATCATTGGGCTGGTTTTGATACGAAGCAATGACCGCTCGGCCATCGGTCCTTCAGCCTATAGGCGGATCGAGACAGTTCATGGCAATGAGAAACGAAAGGTGATTATCCCTATGACGGTGATGATAAAATCTCTGTGTTTTCAATGATTTGTTATTGCTTTCTCTTGGACTATCCCCTTTGAATAATAGACGCGTACTGCACAAAAAACATAAAATTATTTTAAGGAAGAACGAGAGAACTTATAAGTTCCTGTTAAAGAAAAGAGAGATGATGAAATCTCTGTTCGAATCACCAAGGACGTCTTTCAGTACTTCCAAACATGACCTGCGGGATCGTCAAAAATCTTGTTCTTCCATGTATGGTTTTATCCGCATGGGCAGGAGGCCATCATGAACGGCAATTCCGCAGGGATATCGTCGGGTGCAGGACCGGTGCGCCACGCCATGGTGTCATGTTCCCGCCGCCCGCCCGCCGGACGGGGGCCGTATTGCAGGACTTGCTTGGCCTGGGATCAAAGCCTGTGCCGTCAGATAGCCGGGAGCGACTTCGACCGGCTGTTTCCCAACGGCATACGCTACCAGACGCGCGAGGCGGGCGTAGCGCTGTTCCATCAGGGGCAGCCTTTCGATCAGGTGCTGATCATCCGGAGCGGCTGGGTGCTGACCTACAAGGTGTTCCAGGACGGTCAGCGCCAGATCATCCGTTTCGCGCTGCCGGGCGACCTGATCGGTTTCGAAGGCGATGACACCTCCGGAATGGCCTACACGGCCGAGGCCCTCTCGGACGTCACCCTGTGCAGCTTCAAGCGCTCGTTGTTCTACGGCGTCTGCTCCAGTTCGCCTCAAATGGCGATGAACTTCGCGGCGGCAGTCACCCGCGAGGCTCTGGCCGCCTGGAACCACGTCGGAGCGCTGGGGCAGCAGTCGGCGATGGGCCGGGTCGCGAACCTGCTGCTCGACCTGCATCGCCGGGCAGTAGCCCAGTGCGGAGCGGATGGCCCGGCGGTCCGGCTCCCGATCAATCAGATCCATATCGCCGACGCCACGGGGCTTACCTCGGTCCACGTTTGCCGCACTCTGAAGCAGATGAAGCTGGAACGCCTGCTGGAGTTCGGCAAGGGACAACTCGTCCTGCTCGACCCGGAACGCCTTGCCGAGATCGCCCAGCTCGATCCGGAAGTAGAGCTGTACCAGCCACCCCTGGCAGTGGCTTGAGGGAAGCGACGGCAAGGACCGGCAATGGAGGTTGCGGCAATGGAGGTTGCGAATGCGCAGGATTCTTCTGGTGGCAGCTCTGCCGGTTATGATGGCGATGCTCGGCACGGCCGCGCTGGCCGCCACCGATGGGCCGGGGCAGCCGGGCTATGGACGCGGCTTGGCCGGGGATCTTTGCGGCGATTGTCACATCGTCTCTCCCGACCAGCACTATGACGGACAGATCGGACCCAACCTGATCGAGCGCGTGCGGGAGCCCGAGATCACCGAACTGGCCCTCCGCAGCTACTTGCAGACCACCCATCCCGTCATGCCGAACATCATGCTGACACGGGAACAGGCCGACGACGTCATCGCCTACCTGCTGACCTTCAAGGGCAAACCCAAATGACCGCTCCGTTCCTGAAGGCGGTACCGTTCCTCCTGGCGATGGCCATCGCCGGCAGTAGCCCGGCATGGGCGGCCGATCCGGCCGAAGGCCGCAGGATCGCCGAGAGCTGGTGCTCCTCCTGCCACGTGGCGGCCGATCGTGGACCCGGGACCGACGCCGTTCCCACCCTGCAACGCATCGCCGCCGATCCGCGCCGCGATCCCGGATGGCTTCGCCAATGGCTGAACGATCCGCATCCGCCGATGCCCGACCTAAACCTTTCGCATGCGGAGATCGAGAACGTCGTCGCCTATCTGCAAACGCTCGCCCGCTGAACGTCCCGCCCTTAACTTGTATCAACCGCCTTAGACGACGGCTTGTTAGTATTTCCCCAAGTGCCCGATCAAGGGCGCGCACCAGAATACGGGGGAAACATGCCGCAGATGAAAGCCGCCATCTTCGTCGAGCCCGGACGGATCGTGCTCGAGCAGAAACCTGTCCCGGACGTCGGTCCGATGGATGCCCTGGTCCGCATCACGACGACCACCATCTGCGGCACCGACGTCCATATCCTCAAGGGCGAGTATCCCGTAGCACGCGGATTGACGGTCGGGCACGAACCGGTCGGCGTGATCGAGAAGCTGGGATCGGCCGTCCAGGGCTACGCCGAGGGCCAGCGCGTCATCGCAGGCGCCATCTGCCCCAGCGGCCACAGCCACGCCTCGCTGTGCGGTTTCCACTCGCAAGACGGTGCCGGGACCCGGCACGGCTGGAAGCCGCTCGGCGGCTGGCGTTTCGGCAACACCATCGACGGCTGCCAGGCCGAGTACGTGCTGGTGCCGGACGCCATGGTCAACTTAGCCCCGGTCCCGGACGGCCTGACCGACGAGGAAGTCCTGATGTGCCCGGACATCATGTCCACCGGCTTCGCGGGCGCCGAACGGGCAGGGATCAAGATCGGCGACACCGTCGCGGTATTCGCCCAAGGACCCATCGGCCTGTGCGCCACGGCAGGGGCCAAGCTGTGCGGCGCCACGACCGTGATCGGGGTCGATACCGTGCAGGCCCGCATGGAAGCGTCCCGCCGCATGGGAGCCGACATAACGGTCGACTTCAAGGCGGGCGATCCGGTCGATCAGATCATGCGGATCACCGACGGACGCGGCGTCGATGTCGCGATCGAGGCGCTTGGCACCCAGGCCACCTTCGAAGCCTGTCTGCGCGTGCTGCGCCCCGGCGGCACCCTCTCCAGCCTCGGCGTCTATTCCAGCGACCTCAAAATCCCGCTCGGACCCTTCGCCGCCGGGCTGGGCGACCACACGATCGTCACGTCCCTGTGCCCCGGCGGCAAGGAGCGGATGCGCCGCCTCCTGAACGTCGTCGCCTCCCACCGCGTGGATCTCCGCCCGATGGTCACCCACCGCTTCAAGCTGGACGACATCGAGGCCGCCTACGACCTGTTCTCGCACCAGCGCGACGGCGTGCTCAAGGTCGCCATCACTCCCTGAGCACACGACCCGCAGCACGCCGCCCCGCCAGCACCCGCACCGAAGCTTAATGCGCCATCAAAACCGGCACATCCATATAGTCGAGCACGGTGCGGGTCGCCCCGCCAAGCACCCACTCCCGCAGGCGTGACCGCCCGTAGGCACCCATCACGACAAGGTCCGCCTTGCTTGCCCGCGCCGCCTCCAGAATCGCCGTCCCCGCGTCGCTCCCGGCGGCGTCGGTCTTCCGGATTTCCGCCTCGACACCGTGGCGTTTCAGATACGCCCCGATGTCGAGCAGCGGCCCGGACGCTGCCGGGACCTTCTCGCGCTGCTCGCTGCCTATCAGCACCACGACATGATCGGCCTCGGCGATCAGCGGCATCGCGCCCATCACGGCGTCTGCTGCCTGGGCGCTGCCATTCCAGGCGATCAGGATGCGCCGCCCAGGGTCGAGGAAGGGGCCGGTGGACGGAACGGCCAGGATCGGACGCCCGCCCGGCATGGTCACCATCCGCTCGACCACGCCCCAGCCCTCGTCCGGTTCGGTCTTGCCGACGACGACGATGTCCTGAAGCCGGCTCGCCATGGCGATCAGGTCGGCCGCTTCACCCTCGCAGGTCACCCAGTCGAACTGGACGCCCTCGCGCTGCGCCAGCGCGCGGATACGTTCTTGCGCCTGAGCCGCTGCGGCATAATCACGCTCGACCAAGCCTTGCAGCGGAGCCGATTTCTCGGTAAGGATCTGCTTGAAGCGCGCGACATCCTCCAGCGCGTAGAGGCATGTTACCCGCGCGTCGAAACGCCCGCCAAGCCGCAAGGCGACTTCGACAGGTTCGATGGAACCGTACGGCCGGACATGTACGAGAATGTCTTGGTAGGTCATCGCCGCCACTCCCTCTCGAATTTTTAGTTTTGAATCGCGACGCTTCGCGATCTGGATGACCGATGGTCTGCCCGCATACTTCGTTATGCATTGACCTGGATCATGTATTTGTCCCTCGACCAAAGAATTGGTCAGGGGAACAATCCAATGCGCAATCGCCAGCGTGTTCGGCCTCGGTTACCATGACACGGTAAGACGCAAAACAAGAACAGTTCAAACGGGAGGAATCGAGCCATGAGGAGACTGTCATCGGCTGTCTTCAGGGTAGCCGCGGCCTTTCTGGTCGCGACGATTACTGTGTGCGGCGCAGCATCAATTTCGCAGGCGCAAGATAAGGTCCGTATCGCCTTCCTGGTCAAGAACCTCGGCAACCGCTTCTTCGACGCGGTGCGCGACGGCGGGACGGAAGCGGCCAAGGAACTGGGCAACGTCGAGATCATCTATGTCGGCCCGACCTCCGCCACCGCCGAGGGGCAGATCGAGATCATCAACTCCCTGATGGCGCAGCGGGTCAACGCCATCGCCATCTCCGCCAACGACACCAACGCCCTGATTCCCGCCACCAAGCGGGCGATGGACCGGGGCATCAAGGTCGTCTCCTTCGACAGCGCGATCGCGTCCGAAGGCCGCATCATCCAGGTCGATCCGTCCGAGACCAAGCTGATCGGCGCCAAGCAGGTCCAGATGATGGCCGACGCCATGGGCGGGGAGGGCGAGTTCGCCATCCTCAGCGCTGCATCCACCATGACGAACCAGAACAACTGGATCGCCGCCATGAAAGAGGAACTGAAGGACCCGAAATACGCCAAGATGAAGCTGGTCACCACCGCCTATGGCGACGACCAGTCGGACAAGAGCTACCGCGAGACTTTGGGCCTGTTCAAATCCTACCCAAACCTCAAGGGCATCATCTCGCCGACCTCCATCGGCATCGTTGCCGCCGCCAAGGCCGTGACCGACCAAAACCTCGTCGGCAAGGTGTACGTAACGGGCTTGGGCCTGCCGTCGGAAATGAAGGCCGCCGTCGAGGCCGGGGCCACCAAGTCCTTCGCGATCTGGAACCCGATCGACCTTGGCTACACCACGACGCAGATCGCCTACAACCTGATCAAGGGCACCGTGAAGGGCGTTCCCGGCGATGAAGTTCCAGCCGGACGCATGGGCAAGGTCAAGGTCGGTCCCGACGGCGTCGTCGTCATGGCCGAGCCCTTCACCTTCGACAAGTCGAACGTCGCCGAATACGCCAAGGTGTTCTAAAGCATGGAGATCCTCGCGCTGTCCGGGGTTTCCAAAAGCTTCCCCGGCGTCAAGGCGCTCGACGACGTCCGGCTCAGCCTGCGGGCCGGAGAAGTCATGGCGCTGGTTGGAGAGAACGGCGCCGGCAAGTCCACCCTCGTCAAGATCCTGACCGGGATCGAAAAGCCGGACGCCGGGGAGATCCTGATCGACGGCGCTCCGGTCGATTTCGGCTCGCCCTTTGACGCATGGCGGGCCGGGATCACCGCTATCCACCAGGAAACCGTGATGTTCGACGACCTGACCGTCGCCGAGAACATTCACATGGGCCATCACCCCACGCTGGGGCGCGGCCCTTTCCGGCGGTTCGTGGACTGGCGGGCCATGAGGGCGCACACGAGCGCCGTCCTGGCTCGGCTGGAGGTCAACATCTCGCCCGATACCGTGCTCCGCGAACTGACAGTGGCGCAGAAGCACATCGTCGGCATCGCCAAGGCGCTGTCGCACGATTCGCGCATCGTCATCATGGACGAGCCGACGGCCGCCCTGTCCCAGCACGAGATCGGCGAGCTTTACAAGATCGTCGCCCAGCTCAAGGCGGCTGGTAAGGCTGTTCTCTTCATCAGCCACAAGTTCGACGAGCTCTTCGCCATCGCCGACCGCTGGACCGTGCTGCGCGACGGCCGCTTCATCGGAGCGGGCACGATCGGCGACGTCACGCGCGACGAATTGGTGACGATGATGGTCGGGCGCAGGCTGGACCAGGTGTTCCCCAAGGTCACCGTCCCCATAGGGGAAACAGTTCTTGAAGTCGAAGACCTATCCCACCCGACCGAGTTCGACGGCATCAGCTTCAAGCTTGGCAGGGGCGAGATCCTGGGCTTCTACGGGCTGGTCGGCGCCGGGCGGAGCGAGGCGATGCAGGCCCTGTTCGGCATCACCCGCCCCAGTCGGGGTCGGGTCAGGATCGCAGGGCGGGAGATCACCGTCCGAAACCCCTCGGACGCGATCCGCGCCGGCATCGCCTATGTGCCGGAAGACCGGCAGATCCAGGGCGCCATCCTGCCCATGAGCATCACCGAGAACATCACGCTGCCGATGGTCGACCGCGTCAACGGCGGTCCCGTGCTGCGGCCGAAGCGGGAACGGGCATTGGCCCGCCGCTTCGGCGAGCGGTTGGCAGTCAAGGCGACCCACTGGGACCAGCCGGTCGCCAACCTGTCCGGCGGCAACCAGCAGAAGGTGCTGATCGCCAAATGGCTGGCGACCGACCCGGCGGTCATCATCCTGGACGAGCCGACCAAGGGGATCGACGTCGGCTCCAAGGCCGCCGTCCACGAGTTCATGGGTGAACTGGTGAAGAGCGGTCTGGCGGTGATCCTTGTATCGTCGGAACTGCCGGAGATCCTGGGGATGTCCGACAACATCATCGTTATGCATGAAGGCCGCATCCGCCGGCGCTTCCGACGGGCCGAAGCAACGGCGGAAGCCGTCGTCACCGCCGCCACGGGAGGGGCCTGACTTTATGGACCTGACCGCTCTGGCACGCCGCCGCGAGGTCGTGCTGCTTGTCCTGATCGCTTTGCTGCTGGCGGCGGTCGGGGCGCGGGCTCCCGTCTTCCTCACTCCCGCCAGCCTGGGCGACGTGCTGACCGACACCGCCATCCTGCTGATGCTGGCCTGCGGCCAGATGGCGGTGATCCTGACGCGGGGCATCGACCTGTCGGTGGCAAGCAACATGGCGTTCACCGGCATGTGTACCGCCCTGCTGTCGAAGTACCATCCGGAACTGCCCATCGCCGTAACCCTGGCGCTGGCTCCGCTGATCGGCTTCTGCCTGGGCGCCGTCAACGGCGCGCTGATAGCCTGGGTCAAGATCCCGCCCATCGTCGTGACGCTGGGCACGCTGAGCGCCTATCGCGGCATGATCTTCATCCTGAGCGGCGGCGCCTCCGTCGTGACGCACGAGTTCAGCCGGCCCTACCTGGACTTCCCGCGCCAGAGCCTGTTCGGTGTCTCGGCCCTGCTCTGGATCGCGTTGGTGGTCTGCGCCGGGATGGCAGTGTTCCTGAACTTTAGCCGGACCGGACGGTCGCTCTATGCGGTCGGCGGCAACCCGCTGGCGGCCCGCTATGTCGGCATCGGGATCGAGCGCTGCCAGTTCCTGGTCTACTGCCTGTCCGGGGCCATCGCCGGGCTGTGCGGCTACCTCTGGGTTTCCCGCTACGCCATCGCCTTCACCGAAGTGGCATTCGGCTACGAACTGACGGTGATCGCCGCCTGCGTGATCGGCGGCGTCAGCGTCGCGGGCGGCATCGGGTCGGTGTCCGGCTGCCTGCTGGGCGGGCTGTTCCTGGGGATCATCGGCAATGCGCTGCCGGTCATCCAGGTCTCGCCGTTCTGGCAGATGGCGATTTCCGGCTTCGTCATCCTGTGCGCCGTCATCGTCAATTCCCGTAGCGAAGCCCGCAAGGGCAAGCTGATCCTACGCGAAACCGAGCCGCCGGTTCCCGCACCCCTTCAAGTCCGTCCGGAGACACCTTCATGACGTCACTTCGCTACGAGGTCGCCGACCGCCGCAAGGCGGCCGCCGCCGATTTCTGGCTCCGCTGGGAAGTGCTGCTGCTGGTGCTCTTGGGCATCGTGATGCTGGTGAACAGCCGGCTGTCACCGTGGTTTCTCGACTACTACAACCTGCTGGATTCGACCTTCAACTTCAGTGAGAAGGCGATCATGGCCCTGTCCATGACGCTGATCATCGTGACGCGGGACATCGACCTGTCGGTCGCCTCGATCATCGCGTTGGCGTCCGTGTTCATGGGGCTGGCGGCCCAGGCGGGTGCGGGAGTGCCGCTGCTGGTGCTGATCGGGCTCGCGACCGGGTTGCTGGCGGGCTTCGCCAACGGTGCGATCATCACCCGGTTCCAGATCCCCGCCATCGTCGTGACCATCGGCACCATGTCGCTGTTCCGGGGCATCGCCTATGTCGTGCTCGGAGACACCGCGATTACGTCGTACCCGGCCGGGTTCTCCTGGTTCGGACAGAGCTATCTGGTGTGGTCGATCCCGTTCGAGTTCGTCTTGTTCCTGGTGCTCGCCGCCGTATTCGGCTTCGTGCTGCACTTCACGACGACGGGCCGGCGGATCTACGCCATCGGCAACAACCCGGTCGCGGCGCGCTTCTCCGGCATTCCCGTGGACCGCTACCGGCTGGTGCTGTTCACCCTCAACGGCCTGATGGCGGGCTTGGCCGCCGTGCTGCTGACGTCGAGGATCGGCAGCACGCGACCGAACATCGCGGCGGGTTGGGAATTGGAAGTGATAACCATGGTGGTGCTCGGCGGCGTCAGCATCATGGGCGGTTCCGGCACGATCTCCGGCGTCTTCATTGCCGTGTTCGTGCTGGGGATGATGACGTTCGGCCTGTCGCTGATGAACGTGCCCGGCATCGTGATGAGCGTTTTCGTCGGCGTATTGCTGATCGCCTCGATCGCGGTGCCGATCCTGATCCGCCGGATGCTGCGGCGATAACCATAAGAAACGAGAGAGGTTAGCATCATGAACCCGATTGCAAAGCGGCGGCTGGGCCGCACCGATGTCCACGTGACCCAGTTCGGCTTCGGCGCCGCCCCGCTGGGCGACCTGTTCACGCGGGTCCCCGACGAGCAGGCCATGGCCGTGCAGCAGGCGGCCTGGGACGCGGGCGTCCGCTACTTCGACACGGCGCCTTGGTACGGCAGGGGCCAGAGCGAACATAGGACCGGGCGGTTCCTCTACACCAAGCCGCGTGACGAGTTCGTGCTGTCCACCAAGGTCGGCAGGGTCCTGAAGGCGCCGCGCCGGGCAGGCGCGTTCGACACCGGCTTCTGGGCGGGCGGGCTCTATTTCGACCATGTGTTCGACTACAGCTACGACGGCGTCATGCGCTCGTTCGAGGACAGCCTGCAACGCCTGGGGATGAACCGGATCGACCTCGCCATCATCCACGACCTGGACTTCCGCCACCATATCCATGCCGAGAAGGTATCCGCCTACATGGCGCAACTCGCCACCGGCGGTTGGCGGGCGCTGGAGGAGTTGCGGGACGCCGGTGTGATCAGGGGCATCGGTTGCGGCATCAACGAACTGGGTATGATCCCCCGGTTCCTCGACCTGTTCGACCTCGACTTCTTCCTGATAGCGTTGCGCTATACCCTGGCCGAACAGGACACGCTGACCCGCGAGCTGCCCTATTGCAGCGAGCGCAATGTCGGCGTCGTGATCGGCGGCGTCTTCAATTCAGGCATCCTCGCGAGCGGAGCGGTTCCCGGCGCCAAATACAATTACGAGGACGCGACTCCGGAGCAGATGGAATTGGTCCGCCGGCTGGATACCGTCTGCCGCCGCCATGGCGTGACGATGGCCGCCGCGGCGCTCCAATTTCCTCTGGGGCACGATTGCGTCGCGTCAGTGATCCCCGGTGCCGTGGCGCCCGAGCAGATAGCCGCCAACCTCCGGCACTTCAGCCACCCTATTCCGGACGACTTGTGGGCTGAGCTGAAACACGAGAAGCTGCTGCGCGAGGATGCGCCGCTTCGGTTCTCGGACGGTAGTCATCCGGGTTGAACAGCCACGGATGCAGGGCATGGGCGCGGACGCTCATCAGGTGCTGCAATGCCGTGGCGATCTGTCGAAGCCGGGTCTGCCATGGGTAATCCAAGCCTGCTCTCCTGTGCTGGGTTGCGCTTGAGAATCCATGCAAGGCACGTTCCATGATTACGATCAGGCGACTGCCATCGCTGCGATCTTGTCTTCCAGCGGCAGGTTGTAGGTCACCGTCGCTCCATAGGCTCCCGGAGCCTGCGGATCGATGCGGACCTTGTCGAAGGCGAGCACCCGCGTCGCCAGGGTAAAGCCTTCCTTCAGGTCATGCGTGACCATGAAGATGCTCATTTTGTATTCAGCCCAGAGACGCAGCAGCAGCTCGTACATCTGGCTCTTGGTGCCGGCGTCGAGCGCCCCGAACGGCTCGTCCAGCAGCAGCACCTTCGGCTTCCGGATCAATGCCTGGGAGATGGCGAGCCGCTGCTGCATGCCGCCGGAAAGCTCGGCCGGGTACTTGGCGCGATGGGCGGACAGGCCGACCTCGTTTAATACCTCCTCCGCCTCCTCCTCGGCGGCGCGGCGCTTGGCGCCGAACAGCTTGCCCAGGAACGGCGACCGTTCGAACTCCCGCCCGATGATCACGTTCTGGAGCACCGTCAAGTGCGGGAAGACGGAATAGCGCTGGAACACGACGCCACGGTCCGGACCGGGCTCCGCCACCAGCGGCTTGCCGTCCAGTTCGATGGTGCCACGGGTCGGGCTTTCCTCGCCCAGCAGCATGCGGAGGAACGTGGTCTTGCCGCAGCCCGACGGACCGACCAGCGCGCAGAACTCGCCCGACGCGATCTCCAGCGACAGGCGTTCCAGCACGACCTGACCAGGATATTCCTTCCAGACGTTCCTGACCGATAACCGGCTCATGACTGTCCCTTTCCCGCCTGGAGCCAGGGGAAGAAGCGGGCATTGATCCAGCGGAGACCCGCGTCGGACAGGAAGGCCAGCAGCGTGATCCAGGCGACGTAGGGCAGGATCACGTCCATCGCCATGTAGCGGCGGACCAGGAAGATCCTGTAGCCCAATCCTTCCGTCGCGGCGATGGCTTCGGCGGAGATCAGGAACAGCCATGCCGGTCCCAACGACAGGCGTACCGCGTCTATCAGCCGGGGCAGCATCTGCGGCAGCACGACGCGGACCACGATCTGCCACGTCGAGGCTCCGAGAGTCTGCGCCTTGATAAGCTGCTCCCGTGGCATGTCGCCGACCTTGATCGCCAGATCGCGCACCAGGAACGGCGCCACGCCGAACACGATCAGCACCACCTTGGACAATTCGTCCAGCCCAAACACGATGAACAGGACGGGCAGCACCGCCATCGGCGGGATCATGGAGATCACGCCGATGATGGGCGACAGCCCCGCCCGGATGTACGGGATCAACCCGACCGCCACGCCTAGCACAAGCGCCAGCGCCGTCGACACCGCCAGCCCGAGGCCCAGCCGCTCCAGGCTGGCGAGCGTGTCCACCCACATCAGGTAGTCGCCGGTCCGGGGATCGGGATTGAGCGCCAACCTCGCGATGGCGGCGACGAACGACTCGAAATGGGGCAGCAGCTTGTCGTTCGGGTTCGCCGCCAGCCGGGTCGACGAGGCGACCGCATAGGCGATGGCGGCCATCAGGAACGGCAGCGCACCCCACAGCACGATGCCGCCCCGGCCGGGGCGCAGGTTGATGATCCGGCGCATCGCTCAGAGCTTCCCTTCGGCGGCCATCTTCATGGTTTCGGCATCGAAGCGCAGCTTGACGTTCCCAGCGTCGCCCAGCACCGTACCGCCGGGAAACGCGATCCCAACCGCATCGACGGTCCGGGCACCTTCGCCCAGCAGCCCGTGGTCGAACGAGAAGGTGCGGACCAGATCCATGCCCTTGACCAGCTCGGGACTGGTCGCAAAGGCGACCGCCTCGGCGGGCGTATAGAACATCTTCGTCGTGGCGAGCTGAGACTTGTAGCCTTCCAGATCGGTGCCGGACGCGGTCGCCATCGCGGTCAGCGCCTCGGTTCCCTTCGGACCGCCGTCCTTCATCAGCGCCAGCGTCTCGTACCACGCACCGACCAGCGCTTTGCCAAGATTGGGATTTTGCTTGAGGGTATCGGTATTGACGACCATCAGGTCGATGATCTCGCCGGGGACCTTGCTGCTGTCGAACACCATGGCCGCACCCTCGGCCTTACGCACTTCGCTGAGCTGCGGGTTCCAGGTCACCGTCGCAGTGACGTCAGGCGAGACGAAGGCGGAGACGATGTCGGCATCGGCAGTATTGACGACGCGGACGTCGCGCTCCGACATCCCGACGGTGTCCAGCGCACGGGCGAGCAGATAGTGGGAGACCGATAGCTCGACCAGATTGACGTTCTGGCCCTTGATGTCTTTCAGGCTCTTGCCGCCCTTTAGCACCACGCCGTCGTTGCCGTCGGAATAGTCGCCCGAGATCAGCGCCGTTGAATCCACGCCGCCGGCTGCCGGGATGGTCAGCGCGTCCATGTTGGTCATGACGCAGCCGTCGAAGGCCCCGGCTGTGTACTGGTTGATCGATTCGACGTAGTCGTTGATCTGCACGATCTCGACCGAGATGCCGTACTTGTCGGCCCACTTCTTCATGATGCCGCTGTCGGAGGCATAGCCCCAGGGCATCCATCCCGCATAGATCGACCACGCGATCCGGAAGGATTTCTTCTCCGCCGCGATGGCGGGGGACTGTGCGGCCACAAGGGCCAGCGCCAGGGTCAGGCCGACGATCGCTCGCTTGAACAGGGTCCGCATACGGGAAGCTCCTCTGGTTCTGTTGGCGTTTATGGGTGCGTTGGAAACTCAGGCCGCCGTGGGGATGAAGACGGCAAGCGGCTGCCCGAGAGAGACCGCCTGACCTTCGGCACAGCGGATCTCGATCAGCGTCCCGTCCGATGGGGCGGAGACGGCGATTTCCATCTTCATGGATTCGACGATCACCAGGACGTCGCCCGCCTTGACCGCTCCTCCCGCCGCTCCGGCAATCTTCCAGATGCTCCCGGAGACCGGGCTGGAAATCGCCTCGCCGCCGTCCGGCAGGTCGGTCGCCGCGTCGAAGCCGGCATCGGCCGCCGGTTCAATAGAAGCGGCGATGTTCTGGCCGGATGCCTCCCAGCGGGCGCGTTCCGCCTCGAAGGCGGCCTGCTGGGTGGCCTTGAAGGCTTCGATGGAGGCGCGGTTGTCTTCCAGGAAGCGGTGGTAGTCGCGCAGCCGGAAGGTGGATTCCTCGATCTTCAGCGAGGCCCGGCCCTGGAGGAAATCCGCCCGGAAAGCCAGCAGCTCGTCATGGGAGACGGGATGGAAACGGATCTGGTCGAAGTGGCGCAGCAGCCAGGTTTGGCCGGGCGGAAACTCCGCCGTGTCCCGATAGGTGTTCCACATCTGGCAGGTACGCCCGACGAACTGGTAACCGCCCGGTCCTTCCATCCCATAGACGCAGAGATAAGCGCCGCCGATGCCGACCGCGTTCTCCGGCGTCCAGGTGCGGGCGGGGTTGTACTTGGTCGTGACCAGCCGGTGACGAGGATCGACCGGGGTTGCGACGGGAGCGCCCAGATAGACGTCGCCCAGGCCCATCACCAGATAGCTGGCGCTGAACAGGATCTCCTTGACGGCTTCGATATCGTCCAGGCCGTTGATGCGGCGGATGAACTCGATATTGCTCGGGCACCAGGGAGCGTCCGCCCGAACCGACTGCATGTATTTGGCAATGGCGAGCCGGGTCGCCTCGTCGTCCCACGACAGCGGCAGGTGGACGATGCGGGTCGGCACTTCCAGATCGTCGATGGCGGGCAGGGCGTGCTCCGCGGCGATCAGGTGATCGAGCAGGTCCGTCAGCGCCAGTTCCCGGCTGTCGTAGTGGATCTGGAGCGAACGGATGCCGGGCGTCAGGTCCAGGATGCCGGGCAGGGCGGCAGCCTTGAGGTGCTGCTGAAGAGCGTGGACCCGGAAGCGCAGGTTCAGGTCCAGCACCAGCGGACCGTACTCCACCAGCAGATAGCGGTCGCCGGAACGCCGGTAGACGACATCCTCTCCGCCCGGAACCGCCGGGAGCCGGTGCAGGACCGCATCGTCGGGACCGGTGCCGCGACGGGGCGGCAGGCTGGCGGGATCGGCCGGGCGAAGCGTCGCGATGGCGGCGTCCTGGGCGTCTTCCAGACGTGCCGCTTCGGCAGCGGTCAGGCGGCGGAAGCGGACCCGGTCGCCAGGGCGCAATTGGCCGATCTTCCAAAGCTCAGCCTGCACGATGGTCGCTGGGCAGACGAAGCCGCCCAGGCTCGGCCCGTCCGGTCCCAGGATGACTGGCATGTCGCCGGTGAAGTCGATTGTGCCGATGGCGTAGGCGTTGTCGTGGATGTTGGACGGGTGCAGACCCGCTTCTTCGCCGTCCTTGCGTGCCCATTCCGGCTTGGGACCGATCAGCCGGACGCCCGTACGGCTGGAGTTGTAGTGGACTTCCCAGTCCGAGGCGAAGAACGTGGCGATGTCGGCTTCGGTAAAGAAATCGGGCGCTCCGTGGGGACCGTAAAGGACGCCGATCTCCCAGGCATGGCCGTATTCCGGGACAAGGGTTGCCGACAGCGGCAGTGCTTCTCCGGCAGGCTCGTTACCGATATGCAGGATGTCGCCGGGCATCAGCGCCCGGCCGCCATGACCGCCGAACTTGCCCAGCGTGAAGGTGGACCGGCTGCCGAGATATTCGGGTACGTCAATGCCGCCCTGGACCAGAAGATAGGCGCGGCACCCCGCTCCGGTCGCGGCACCTATGCGGAGCGTCGCACCGGCGGAGACGGCAACCGGCTGCCAGAACGGCACCGCTTCGCCGTCGAGAGAGGCCGGCATCCCGGCCCCTGCCAGACAGAACACGGCATCGCGGTTGAACTTCAGCGTCGGTCCGGAAACGGTCATTTCCAAACCGGCTGTGCCGTCAGGATTGCCCAGCAGCCTGTTGCCCAGCCGGAAGGCCAATGGGTCCATTGGACCCGACGGCGGCACGCCGACTTCCCAGTAGCCGACGCGTCCCGGATAGTCCTGCACGCTGGTAAGGGTGCCGGGTGTGACGACTTCTATCGACTGCGCCTTGTAGGTCACGGTGTCGAGATAGCGCGTCGTGAAACCGCCCTCGGCGAACAGCGGGTCGGCGGCAAGCTGGCGCAGGTAGCCGAGATTGGTTTCGATCCCGTCGAGCCGGCAACCGTCCAGTGCCGCCCGCAGCTTGGCGATGGCGTCGGCGCGGTCGGTGCCGCGCACGATGATCTTGGCCAGCAGCGGATCATAGAACGGCGTTACCTCCGTCCCGCGCTCGACCCAGGTTTCCACCCGTGCGTCCGGGGGGAAGACCGCTTCGGTCAGGATGCCGGCGGAGGGCCGGAACGCGCGGCCGGGGTCCTCGGCATAGACGCGGACCTGGATCGAAGCACCTGCGGCGCGTTGGGAGTGCGCCGCCAGCGGAAGGGTCTCTCCGGCGGCCTGGACGATCATCCATTCCACCAGATCGACGCCGGTCACCTCCTCGGTGACGCCGTGCTCGACCTGAAGCCGGGTGTTGACCTCCAGGAAATAGAACTCGCCGACTGATGTGTCGTAGATGAACTCCACCGTACCGGCGGACTGGTATCCGACGGCGCGGCCCAGCCGCTCCGCCGCGTCGAACAGCGCTTGCCGCTGATCGCCGGACAGGGCAGGGGCGGGGGTTTCCTCGATCACCTTCTGATTGCGCCGCTGTGCCGAGCAGTCCCGCTCGCCCAATGCCACCACGCTGCCACGCCCGTCACCGAAGATTTGCACCTCGATATGGCGCGCATGCTCGACGAACTTCTCCAGATAGACGCCGGATTCCTTGAAGTTGTTGCGCGACAGCCGGGACACCGCCTCGAACATGGAGCCGAGTTGCGCCGGATCGCGGCAAAGTTGCATGCCGATGCCGCCGCCTCCGGCTGTGCTCTTGATCATCACCGGATAGCCGACGCTGTCTGCTGCCCGCACCGCCTCCTCGGCGTCGGCCAGCAAGCCGCTGCCGGGAGACAGCGGCACGCCGCTGTCCTGGGCGATCTGACGCGCGGTGTGCTTCAGGCCGAATGCCCGCATCTGGTCGGGCGTCGGACCGATGAAGACGATGCCGGTCTCGGCGCAAGCCTCGGCGAAGCCGGGGTTTTCCGACAGGAAACCGTAGCCGGGGTGGATCGCCTCAGCTCCGGTGGACAGTGCCGCTTCCAGGATGCGGTCGGCGTTGAGGTAGCTTTCCGAAACGGTGGCCGGCCCGATGCAGACGGCTTCGCCGGCCATGGCTACATGCAGCGAATGCCGGTCGGCTTCGGAATAGACTGCTACGGAGGCGATCCCCATCCGGTCCAGCGTTCGGATCACGCGGCAGGCTATCTCGCCGCGATTGGCGATCAGGACTTTTCTGAACATGACGGTTTTCCCCTCTACGCCGACGCGTCCCAGATCACCACTTCGATGGGTGTCGGGTTGTAGGCGTTGCAGGGGTTGTTGAGCTGCGGGCAGTTGGAGATAAGGACGATCACGTCCATCTCAGCCCGCATCTCGACATACTCGCCCGGTCCGCTGACGCCGTCGGCGAAGGTCAGGCCGCCGTCGGGAGTCACGGGCACGTTCATGAAGAAGTTGATGTTGTGGGTGATATCGCGCTTGGTCAGGCCGAATTCCTCGTGCTCGGCCACCGCCAGCAGATAGCTGTCGCGGCAGGCGTGCATGCACTTCTTCTCCAGCGCATAGCGGACGGTGTTGCTCTCGGTCGAGCAGGCGCCGCCCAGGGTGTCGTGCCGGCCCACGGTGTCGGCGACGATCTCCAGCATGGGATTCCCCGCCGTGGACATCAGCCTGGTCCCGACGCTGAGATAGACGTTGCGCTGTTCGCGGATGGTATCGACCGCGCTGTAGCGCTCGGCCGGATCGGCGGCGCTGTAGAAGAGGGTGTCGGCGGCCTGATTGCCTTCCAGATCGACGATGCGGAAGATCTGGCCGGCACGGACCTTGTGAATCCAGTAATCACCAGCGGGAACGACCTTGCGGTAGCCGGCGGTATCGGGTGACAGAGTGCTTTTCCTGGTCATCGTTTCGGTTCCCGATCCGCTCAGCCGCACAGGTGGTAAAGGTGATTGTTGGCGAAGCCGCGCCCGTTCTCGGGCCGGCTGTTGAGGCATGGATCGTCCTCCGCCACCGGTTCACCCCGGTAGAGTTCAACCGCGATGCCCTTGCGCGGGTACTCCGTGGCAGGGTTCATCGGATGCGGGCAGGTGTGGAACAGGACCAGCGTGTCCATCTCGAACCGAAGATCGACATGGGCACCCGCCTTGGCTTGCGAGCCGTCGAACACCAGCGAGCCGTCCTCTTCAGTGCGGACCCTGCTGAACCAGTTGACGTTGGCCGCCAGATCGCGCCGGCCCATGCCATACTTGGCCGCTTCGACCAGAAAGCTGTCATGGCCGTTTTGGGTCCAGTCGTTACGGTATTCCTGATAGCTCTTGCGGCCCCACTTCGAGGATACCTGGGCCTTGGTGGAATTGCCGCAGACGGTGTCATGCCAGCCGGCGGTGTCTTCGACGATCGAGCAGAAGATCCGCCCCATGTCCGAATACAGGCAGTGCCCTGCCGTCAGTTTGAAGGTGTGCTGACACTTCAGCGTGTCGGGGGCGTTATAGCGCTCCAGCAGGTTGCTTGGATTGTAGAACAGCATGCCGACATTGGCGCCGCCGTCGCGGTCGATCAGGCGCAGGATCGTTCCACGCTTCAGCGTGAACGACCAATGCTTGCCGCCGTCGAATTGATCTTGATATAGCAGGTCGGGGCGAACGGTTGCCATGGCCACACCTCAGGCATAGGAGGAGTGCCGGGCAATGGGACGTCCCATCGGAGCAACATCCTCCGTGTTTGAGACCTCCCGGGCTTTTGTCCCGCCGTGTGCCCGTTCGCTGTTTACCGAACGGGTCGCTGCTCTCGGACCAGTAACACCGGACGGGTGTGTCAAACCTGTCCAGCCGGAACCCTAGCTGCTGAGGATAAGAGTAGCTGCAAGGGAAATGCCAAATTTGGAAAGCGCTGAAATCCAGGGCGTAAGGTAAGATTATGCATGCATTCAGCAGATTTCTGCCTACCTCCGCACCATGACTGGCGTCATTTTGAGCAGTTAGACGTCGTGGTTTTTCAAACCCCTTGATTTTCAACAATTCTCCGTGGCAGTAGCGGCCTAAAGTTTCAGCCGGCCGAGGATTGGGCGTATTCTCCGATGATCGAACTCATACAGGTGAGCCACAGGTACGGCGATCATCCCGTGCTGCGTGACGTATCGCTGTCGATCACCGAACGGCGGGTGGCCGTGGTCGGAGCCAACGGCTCTGGCAAGAGCACCTTCGCGCGTCTGCTGAACGGGCTTGTCATCCCGGACGAGGGGACGGTGACGGTCGATGGCCTTGACACCCGGACAGACGGCAAGGCGGTGCGCCGGAAAGTCGGCTTCGTGTTCCAGGACCCGGACACGCAGATCGTATATCCCACGGTGGAAGAGGACATCGCCTTCGGTCTCAAGAACCTGAAGCTGGACAAGGCTGAGATCGCGCGCCGGGTGGCAGGCGTCCTCGACCGCTACGGCCTGACCGAACACCGGACGCGCTCGGCGCATCTGCTGAGTGGCGGACAGAAGCAGCTTCTGGCGATCTGCTCCGTCCTGGTGATGGAGCCGGCCTATGTCGTCTTCGACGAGCCGACGACGCTGCTCGACCTGCGCAACAAGCGGAAGATCGTAGAGATCGTCGCGGGGCTGCCGCAGACCGCCATCTTCATTTCCCATGACCTGGACCTGCTCGGCGGCTTCGATCGCGTGCTGGTCTTCGACGGCGGCCGCGTCGTCGCCGACGACTGCCCCGGACCCGCCATCGCCCGCTACATCGAGCTGATGAACTGATGCTGGGTCTCTACATCGACCGGAACTCCGCCATCCACGCGCTTGCTCCCGGCGTCAAGATGCTGGCGCTGGCGCTATCGGCGCTGGCCCTGATCGCGGTGGACAATTGGCGGGTGCTTGCCGCTGTCCTCACTGCCGTATTGGGCCTGTTCGCCGTTGCGCGCCTGCCGGCCCGCGAGGTCGTGGCCCAGCTTCGTCCGGTGCTGTTCCTGGCGCTGTTCTTCTTCGCGGTCCATGCGCTGCTGGTAAGCTGGCAGAGCGGTTTGGTGACGGTGCTGCGCTTCACCATCCTGGTATCCTTGGCGGTCGGCATCACGCTGACGACCCGCGTGTCGCATATGGTCGATGCGCTGGAAAGCGGACTTCGGCCCCTGCGGTTCATCGGGGTCAATCCCGCCAAGATCAGCCTGATGATCTCGCTGGCGATCCGCTTCGTCCCGCTGCTGGTCGATCTAGTGCGGGAAATCCGGGCGGCCCAGCAGGCGCGTGGGCTGGAGCGCAGCGTTACCGCCGTCGCCGTGCCGCTGATCGTCAAGACCTTGCGCATGGCAAGCGTGCTGACCGACGCCATCGAGGCGCGCGGCTACGATCCGGATTGAGTTTTCCGAAGCCGAAGCCCAAAACCTCTTCCGCATCTAAGCAGATTTACTCGAAGAAACCGGATTCAACTGAAATGCTCAGCACTCGCGATATTGTTCACATTGCCCTGTTCGCCGCCATTATGGCGGCCCTTGGGCTGATGCCGCCCGTTCCGGTCGGCTTCGTTCCCGTGCCGATCACGGCGCAGTCGATGGGCGTCATGCTCGCGGGAGCCATCCTGGGCGCGAAACGCGGCGCGTTGGCGATCGTGCTGTTCCTGGCGCTGGTCGCGATCGGACTGCCACTACTGTCGGGCGGACGCGGCGGACTTGGGGTCTTCTTCGGTCCGACGGCCGGTTTCCTGGTGTCCTGGCCGATCGGAGCCTTCGTGACCGGCTGGCTGACCGAGCGCTTCTGGAAGCGCCTGAACTTCGGCTATCTGCTGGCCGCCTGCGCCGCCGGCGGCATCTTCGTCGTCTATGTCATCGGCATCATCGGCCTGAGCCTGATCGCGGGGCTGCCGCTGGAAAAGGCGGCGGCGGGATCGATCACCTTCATCCCCGGCGACCTGATCAAGGTCGTCATCGCCGCCTTCGTCGCAAAAACGGTCAACCGGAGCTACCCGGTCATCCGTGCCTGATAATCGTCACGCATCATAGACGCTGAAATGCGCGTCGGTCGGCTGGCAGGCCGTACCATTGATCGGCAGTATGTCCTGCGGGCAGGCCGAGAACGCGATCACTAGGTCCATCTCGGCCCGGAGGACGACGTACCCGCCCTTGACCGGGGCGGGTGGGGCCTCGAACGACAGGGTGTTGTCGGGGGCGACCGGGATGTTCATGAACAGGTTCAGCGGGCTGGGCGTTTCCGGCGGGGTCAACCCCAGGTCAGCCAGTCCCTGAGCCAGGTTGTCGGTGCAGTTGTCATGGTGCCCTTCGCAGCCCAGCAGCTCGTAGCGGTACCGGTCGCAGGCGGCGATCAACGTGTCGTGGACGCCGCCAGAGGTGTCCTCCAGCAACGTCAGGATCGGGCGGCGGTGGTTGGTCAGCAGCGCGTCGCCGGTCTTGGGAATGATTTTCAGGATATGGGCACGGGTATGCTCGTTCGACATGAACTCCGTCATGTCGTCGCGCCGGAAGGCCCAGGTATCGACGACCTGTTCGCCGTGGGTGTTGATGATCTTGACCAGTTGGCCCTTGGCGACGAAGGCGGCCTTTCCTTTGCGAGCGGGGATCGTCACGAGCTGTTCGGCGGACATTATGGTCAATTCCTCTTCTTCTTCCGGTCGGAAATGCTTTGTGCCATGACACAGAGCAACTCGAACATGATCGTCGCCGCCGTCAATGCCGTGGCGCCGGAGGGGTCGAAGGGCGGCGATACCTCGACAAGGTCCGCCCCGACGATGTCCAGGCCGCCGAGCAGCCGGAGCATCTTCTGAGCTTCACGCGTCGTGATGCCGCCGATTTCCGGCGTGCCGGTCCCCGGCGCAATCGACGGATCGAGGACATCGATGTCGAAGGACACATAGGTCGGCAGGTCACCGACGATGGCCCGGGCCTCGGCCATGACGTCTTTCGCCCCGCGCTCGTCGAACTCTTCGATGAAGATCAGGCGAATGCCGTGCTCTCTGGCGTAGTCGAAGTTCGCCGCGTCCGAGATCGCGCCGCGCAACCCGATCTGGACGGTGCGCTTTGGGTCGAGCAAACCTTCCTCGACCGCGCGCCTGAACGGCGTCGCATGATTGTACCGGCTGCCGAAGAAGCTGTCGAACGTGTCGGAATGGGCGTCGAAGTGGATGAGCCCGACCGGCCCCTTGTCCACTAGGCCGCGCAGGATCGGCAGCGAGATCAGGTGGTCGCCCCCGACTGTCAGCGGAACCGCCCCGGCCTGCCGAACGCCGCTATAGTACCTGGTGATGCTCTCCATGCTCGCGGCTAGGTCAAGCGGGTTTATCGGCGTGTCGCCGCAATCGCCCACACGTACCAGATCGTAAGGCGAGATGCCGGTGACGTGGTGGACGCGGCGGGTCAGGCTGGACTGGTTGCGGATTTCACGGGGACCGTGGCGGGTACCGGGCCGGTTGGTCGTTCCGCCGTCGAACGGGACGCCGATCAACGCCACATCCACATCCTGCGGGGTTGCGACCGGCAGGCGCATGAAGGTCGGCATACCGGCAAAACGCGGCACGACGCCGCTGTCGAGAGGCTCGAAAACCTTGTCGTTCATATCGCTGTCAAACTCCAAACTCTTTCCGGACGGCTTGCGTGATCCGCTCGACATGATCGTTCATGAGAAGCTCGCCCTTTTCGGCGGTGGAGCCTTGGGCACGGGCAAGAACGCCGGAAGCAGGGCCGAAACCTTCGGGGACGGGATAGCGGTCATATGTGGGGAACTGGGCCGGACCGTCGGACGGCACCTTGCTCATATCGACCAGATCGGGCCGCAGCAGGAGCATCAGCGACGTTTCCAGCAGGCTGGCATGCTCAAGCTCGGTTCCGGGGAAACCCTCGGGAAACAGCTTGTCCAACGTGTCGCGGCCGACGAAGTCCCAGTATTCCAGCCGCATCACCTGCATGTCGGCGATGCCGTCGCGCCGCAATTCGCGCAGCCCCAGATCGACGCCCTCGACTGCCGGCCAGCAGTTCTCGAAATGGCCGTTGACGACGACCAGCCGCCGGATGCCGTCTGTGCCGAGGCTGCGGATCACGTCGCGCACGACCAGCGAGAAGGTGTTGGCGTCGAGGCTCGTGGTGCCTGGAAACGCCTCGCCGCCGCCCGACCTCGGCTGCGACTTGTAGCCGTAGGGGATGGTTGGGGCGACGATGCCGCCGACGTTGCGCGCTACCCGCTCGCAGACCGCCGTCGGCAGCACGACATCCACGTTCATCGCCATGTGGGGGCCATGCTGCTCGGTAGTTCCCAGTGGCAGGAAGACGGTGACGCCCTCTGCCACCTTGGCGGCGAACTCCGGCCAGCTCAGCTCGGCCATGAAGACGCTCTCGACCATGGAAACGGTTCCTTCGGTTCAGTCGGAAATCAGTGCATCGCCGCGCCGCCATCGACGCTGATGCATTGTCCCGTGGTGAAGCTGGCGGCAGGAGATGCCAGGAAGAGGATGGCGGCGGCCACTTCTTCCGGACGCCCGATCCTGCCCATGGGGTTGGCGGATTCCAGGGCCTTCTGAGCCTCCGTCATCCGGTCGAAGCCCAGCAGCGGCGTGTCGATCGGGCCGGGAGCCACCGCGTTGACGAGGATATCCGGGGCAAGTTCCCGCGCCCACGCCCGGGTCAGCGAGATCATCGCACCCTTGGTGGCACAATAGCCGGACGCGTTCTGCCGTCCGAGGTATGCCAGTTCCGACGCAATGTTGATGATGCGGGCGCCGGGCTTCATCGACTTCAAGGCTTCGCGGGCGACGATGACCGGACCCCGGAGATTGACTGCGTACATCCTGTCCATATCGGCAATGTCGATGCCCCGGAGCGGCGCTTCGATCTCGATCCCGGCGCAGTTGACCAGGATGTCCAGGCCGCCGAGACGGCCCACGGCGTCGGCGACCGCATTAATGACCTGACGTTCGTCGGTCAGGTCGGCGACGACCCAATCCGCGTCACCCTCGCTCCCCGGAGCGCGGTCCAGGCCGATTACCCGCACCCCGGCATCGCGAAGCGCCGCACGGGCGGCGCGGCCGATGCCGCTGGCGGCGCCGGTCACCAGCGCCCGCTTTCCGTCCAATCCCATCACCATGGTACTTCTCCCCGATCTGCCCCGAGGCTCTGGCCGGTGATGTTGGCAGCGAGGCCGGAGGCGAGAAAAAGATAGGTCCCCGCCATGTCGGGCGGTTCCATCAAACCTGGAAGCGCCTGTCCGGCGATGATGTCGCCCAGCAACTCCGGCTCTGGTCGGTTCGCCCGCTCCGCCATCCTGCCGAGCGACCGCATGGAGGCTTCGGTCCGCACCCATCCGGGACACACCGCGTTGACCCGGATGCCCCTGGGGCCAAGCTCCTTCGCCCAGGTCTTGGTCAATCCGATGACCGCATGCTTGGACGCGACATAGGCGGAGAACAGCGGCTCCGCGACGCGGCCCCAGACCGAAGCCGTATTGACGATGGCGCCGCCGGCGCGCATTCCCGGCGCCACGGCGCGGGTGACCAGGAATGTCCCGAGGATGTTGATCTCGATGATCCGCCGGAACGCCGCTTCGTTCTCGGCGCTGGTATCGTCCAGGGGAGTCATCAGCTCCAATCCGGCGTTGTTGATCAGCACATCGACGGCGCCGATCCGCGCCGCCATGGCCGCGACCTCGTCGTTTTGGGTGATATCTACCCGATGCGCCGTGGCGCCCAGTTCTCCGGCGGCGGCGACGATGCCCTCGTTCTCCGCCGCGATATGAAGGTCCGCTCCAGCGGCGGCGAACCCCTGGGCTATGCCGAAGCCGATGCCCCGGCTCGCTCCGGTGATCAGGACGGTGCGTCCCTTGAAGTTCGGAAAGTCGGTCATTCCTCGTCTCCCGCCGCTTCGCGCAGCAGACGCAGGACAGCATTCCGAAGCTGGAAGAACTCCGGACTGTCGCGCAGTTCGAGCGGACGCTCGGCGCCTAAGCGTTCGGTGATGTCGATATCGGCCATGACGCGGGCGGGGCGCTTGGAAAAGACGATGACCCGGTCCGCCAGGAACACCGCTTCTTCGACATCGTGGGTCACGAAGACGATGGTCTTGGCGTCGCGCCGCTGGATCGCCCGAAGCTCCACTTGCAAGCGTTCCCGCCGCTGGGCGTCCAGCGCTCCGAATGGCTCGTCCATCAGCATCACGTCGGAGCCGGCCGCCAGTGTGCGGGCGATGGCCACCCGCTGGCGCATGCCGCCCGACACCTTGTTGGGATAGGCGTCGGAGAAGTCGTACAGTCCGACCAGTTCCAGGTAGTTGTCGCGGCGGGCAAGCTTCTGCTGCTCCGTCAGGTCCTTGCGGTAGCGCATGCCGAACAGGACGTTCTCGGCGACCGTCAGCCACGGAAACGACGAATAGGACTGGAACACCATGCCGCGCCGATGGTCCGGGCCGCCGACCGGCAGGCCTTCCAGGCAGATCGCACCGGAGGATGGCGTCTCCAGCCCGCCTATCATCCGCATTAGCGTGGTCTTGCCGCATCCCGAAGGTCCCAGGAAGACGACGAACTCGTTGCGGGCTACCGAGATGCTGAACGGCTGCGCCACCACGTCCAAGTCGCCGAACCGCTTGGTGACGCCATGGAAGGCCAGATAGGGCTCGATCATTTCTGCAAGCTCACAGGTAGCGGAATGCGCGGCGGTGGAGGGCGCGGAGAAGCTGGTCGGTGACCAGACCGATCACGCCGATCACGACGACGCCGGCCATCACCTCTGGCGTCTTCATGTACCGGCGGGCGGTCCAGATGACGAAGCCGATGCCACTGTCGGCGGCTACGATCTCGGCGATGATCAGGTAGGTCCAGCACCAGCCCAGCGTGATCCGCAGGTTGTCGACCAGTCCCGGCAGCATGGCGCGGAACGCCACGTCGCGGAGCGTCTGTCGTGTGTTGGCCCCTAGGGTATGGGCGATCTCGATATACTCGTGCGGCACGCGCCGCATGTCGTCGGCGACCAGCAGGACGAGCTGGAAGAAGGTGCCGAGCCAGAGCAGGTACAGCTTCGTGCTTTCCCCAACGCCGAACCAGATGATCGACAGCGGCACCAGCGCCGGTACCGGCAGGTAGCGGATGAAGTCGATGATCGGCTCAAGCGCTGCTCCTACCACGCGGTAGCTGCTCATCAGGATGCCGATCGGGATCGCCATGACGGCGGCAAGGATGAAGGCGACCCATACCCGCAATGTCGAGATGCCGGCATGCTGAAGCAGGTTCTGCTTCTGGACCATCATCAGCATCGAACTCAGCACGGTGCTGGGGGATGGCAGGAACGTCGTGTTCACCAGCCCGATCCGTGCGACCGCCTCCCAGATCAGCAGCAGCCCGACGCTGGTTCCGACACCTATCCCGATCTGCGCCCGCCTGGACAGGGTGCCGCGAAACGCCCAGATCGAGGACGGATCGGGCCTGGGGGCCGTCGCGGCGGTTCGGGGGTCAGGGACGGTCACGGGAGCGGTTTCGCTGATATCGGTCATAGGTCCGGCCTATGGAGAGACTGCGGCGATTACCGAGGGATCGATCTGGCTGGACGCCGACAGCTTGGTCTCGGCCGCACCGTTCTCCAGGTTGAGCTGCATCACGGTATCGAAGATGCCATACAGCTTACCGGGCTTGCCCGAAGTTCCGATCATCTCCTTGGCCTCGGCAAGCGGCGTATAGGCGAGGCTGGTGGCGATGATGTCCTTGACCTCTTCCTCGCTCAGATTGTAGTGGGGGGCGGCAAGGGCGATGAACTCGTCCGGGTTGGTCTCGAAGAACTTGATTGCCCGATATATGCCGGTCAGGAAGTTCTGGTACTTCTTCGGGTTCGTCTTGAGATCGTCCTGCCGGGCGGTGATCACGTCGATGATGATCTCGGAATCGACCGACGACAGCAGGACCTTGCCCTTGCGGGCCGGGGAGATCGTGATTGCCTGCGACTGGAACGGCTGATAGGTGCCGACCGCCGCGATAGAGGTGTCGGCGAAGACGGCCGCCGTGTCGGCGGTCGCGATCTCCACGATTTGCAAGTCGTTCAGGCTCATCCCGGCCTTCTTCAGGGCGAGCTGAAGCAGCAGGCGGGCGGGGATATTAGGCTCCACCGCGATCTTCTTGCCGCGCAGGTCGGCGACGCCGTCGATCGAGCCGTCGGCGATCACGCCGTCGCCGCCGACAGACTTGTCGATCGTGCCGATGATGATGCCGGGCGTCGTCTCGTCACGCGGGCGGCCCTGATGCTCGCCGACGGTCCGCATATCGACGTCTATGTCGCCGCGCTGCATCGCCGCCATCACGTTGGCCCGATCGTCCTCGAACTTCATGTCGACGGTCAGGCCGAGTTCCTTGAAGTAACCCTTGTCGGAGGCGACGAACACGGGGGCGAACCCTGGCCATGTCGGCGACAGCACGCGGATGGTGTCTGCGGCCAAGGTCGGTACGGAAACGGTCCCGAGAAGGAATACAGCGGCTGCGATCTGGCTTATGCGGAGCATCGGTGACCCTCTTCACAGGAATTCGATGCCGCGATCATCACCCAGGTTTACATCGAAAATGAATCCCGTTTAATAGACGGATACATCGAAAACCTTCAATGTATCAGCGCTGGCAGGAACATGAGACGCCTCGACAACATCGACCTGCGCCTGCTCCGCGTCTTCGTGACCTTGGCCGAAGCCGACGGCTTCGCCGATGCGCAGATTCTGCTGAACCTGTCGCAATCGACACTCAGCACGCATCTGGCGGCGCTGGAGCGGAAACTGGGTGCGCCGCTGTGCCAGCGCGGACGCCGGGGCTTCCGCCTGACCGAGTTCGGTGAGGCGACCTACGACGCGGCCAAGCGGCTGTTCGCGGAGATCGACGCCTTCCAGTCTCGGATCGGACGCGACCGGGGCAAGCTGATGGGGCGGCTGAGGATCGGCATCGTCGATGGCGTCGTGACTTCGCCGGTGCTCGGCATCCACAAGGCGCTGGCCCGCTACTGCGACTACGCGCCGGATGTCTTCATCGACCTGTGGCTTGCCACCCCGGCGGAGCTGGAAACGGCTGTCGCCGACGGCTCCCGCGATGTCGTGGTCGGTCCGATGTCGCAGAAGGTACCGGGATTGACGTACCTGCCGATCTACCGAGAGCCGCATGCCCTCTACTGCGGCCGGCCCCATCCGCTCTTCGACGTGCCGGACGACCGGCTGGACAGGGGTGCTATCGAGGAGGCGTCGTTCGCGGTGCGAGGCTACCAGCACTTCGACGACCTCTACCGTGCCAACCATCCGCGTCCGGCTGGGACCGTCATGCACATGGAAGCACAGGTCATGATGATCCTGTCGGGCCGTTTCATCGGATTCCTGCCCTGCCACATCGGCGATGACTGGGTCGGACGCGGGTTGATGCGCCCGCTCAAGCCGAAGACCTATAATTTCGCATCGTCGCACTTCGTCGTGACGCGCAGCGCCGATGAACAGCGGGCGCTGGTCCAGTCCTTCGTTCAGGAAATCAAACGTCAGGCCGCCTCTTCATGAATAAAACCATTAGTCTAGTTATTATTAAATTTTTATGTCTTATTCCCTTCAAGTTGCAGGAATGCTTGTCGCCGTGATATCCGAAGTACCAGACTTGGGTAGCCTGCACTCGCAAGGCGCTTTTCAAACGGAGGTTCTATGGACACGCGGACCTGCGCGAAGGGCGACTGGAGAATGCTTCGGGAAAATCTTCAACGTCTTACCGTCGCTTTTCAACCGATAGTCAGCACCTCCTCCGGCCAGATCTTCGCACACGAGGTTTTGGTGCGGGGACATGAGGCAATGGGATACCGGTCGGTCGGGGAAATCCTGCGTGCCAGTCACGACTCCGGTTTGCTGTCGGAACTCGAAGCTCTGGTGCGCCGCAAGGCTCTCCGGATGCTGCCGCCTGCCGCGGCGGACGGCTCCCGGGTGTTGTCCTTCAACCTGGATCATCGAATAGCCGATGCCTGGAGTGTCCTGAGCGGCATCGGAGCCGGAGACCCTGGCAAGGATGGTGTGCGGGTGGTGACGGAGATAACGTCGATGCCCGCCTGCGCGGATGCCGCTGCCCGCGTTCGGTTGCTGAAGCGAGGGGGAGCCATGCTGGCGCTCGACCGCTTCGGAGTCACCGCGGATGGACTGGAGATGCTGCACGAGGTCGAGCCGGATTTCATCAAGATCGACCGCTCCTTCATCCAGGGGATCGAGGCGAATGCCCGCAAAAGGGTGGTTCTGGCTCAACTGATCGGCGTGGCCCATACGCTGGGCGTTCAGGTGATTGCCGTCGGTATCGAGAACGCCCAGCAACTGCGGATCTGCCGCGACCTGGGATGCGATCTGGTACAGGGCTTCTTCGTCCAGGCACCTATCGCGGATGCACGCCGCGCCAGCTTGTCCTTCCCGCATGTCGCCATGTGCGACAGCTTCACGGACCGCAGAAAGAAGGATCAGGAATGGGTGCTGGAGCGTTTGGACACGGCTCCAGCAATTCCATCCGACATGCCGATGCGCGAGGTCTTCGGCAGGTTCGCCAGCAATGCCAGCGCATCGTTTCTCCCGGTGGTCGACGGCGCCGGCCGACCGCTCGGCATCCTGTGCGAAAGCAGCCTCAAGAACTACGCCTATTCTCCCTTCGGCAAGGACCTGATCGCCAACAAGCAGATCGGACGCAAGATCACGGACTTCGTCGTCCGCTGCCCGGTGATCGACCTTGCGACCCCGTTCGACCAGATGCTGGCGATCTTCTCGGCGACCGACCATGCCGACGGCATCCTGATCACGACCGACATGGTCTATCGCGGCTTCCTCAGCGCCCATTCGCTGATTCGGGCCGTCCATGAGAAGAATCTAGACCGCGCGCGGGAGGAGAACCCGCTGACCCGGCTGGCCGGCAATGCCGCCATCAACGAATACATCGCCGGCCGCATCGCCGACGGCGAAGGCGCTTTCCTCGCTTACATCGATTTCGACAACTTCAAGCCATTCAACGACACCTACGGCTTCCGCCAGGGCGACCGCGCCATCCTATTGTTCGCCGAATTGTGCCGGAAGGCGTCGCGGCCCGAGTCATGGTTCCTGGGCCATATTGGCGGCGACGACTTCTTCATCGGCATCCGGGGCGTGTCGGCCACCGAAGGCGTCGCCGAGGTAAGCAAGCTGATCGGCCGGTTCACCTCGGATATCGAGAGCTTCTACGACCCGGAAACTCGGTTGCGCGGTTTCATCACGGCGGAGGACCGCGAGGGCAGGACCAAGACCTTCCCGCTGCTGTCGGCCAGTGCCGTGTTGTGCCAGTTGAACCCCGGCGTCTCGTGCCCGACCATCGATGAGATCAGCGGAGCCATCGCCGCGTGCAAAAAGCAAGCGAAGGCCTCTCCCGGCAAACTCGCCTTCGCGAAGCTGGACGAGATTGCGGAGAGAGTGTCGGCATAGCGATCACTTCGCGGCGCGCTTATCCACGACGCCGGGTATCGCCTGGGTCGGTCGTGGGAACTTGCCCTTCAATGCGTCCACGCCTTCCTGCGGGTGGGCCTGCGGCAGGAGGTCCTGGCGAGCCGCACTCCGTTCGGATGTGGATATGTCCATCTCGCGGTCGCGCGCCTCGACCAGTCCAGGCTGGGCTTCGCCCCGGCGGTTGAACGACCATGCCAGCAGGGGCGGGCCATAGGGCATCTTGGCGCCGGGTTCCGTGCCGTGCTCCGACTGCCATGTGTGCCACGTCTTGCCGTAGCTGTTCATCTTGCCCTTCATCAGCTCGTGCTCCGCCACTCCGGGAAGGTTGGGGGCTACGAGCTGGCCGGACAGGATCTCGCCGTTGTGGGGGTGCCAGTATTGGCGCTCTTTAGGCGGAAGCTGCTCGAACAGGCGTTCGGAGATGATGTATTCGACGCCGTTGAGGTTGGCATCCGCCGTGTTGCCGTCGAACAGCGCGCACTGGGCGAAGTCCTCGTTCACCTGATGGCAGAAGTGGTGCGCTTCCATCTGGTGGCTCGGATCGTTCTTCATCGGGTGGAAGCCGACGAGATAGATGTCCATGTTGCCGAGCGGCGCGTTGCTCTGAAGCGCCGCCGCTCCTGTTGCCAGCACGTCGGTCTTTGCGCTGGTCTCCGCACCCGGCGGGCTGGTGCTGGGCGGTACTGTCCCGGAGCCGGTGCAGGCGGCGAGCGTCATGAGGAAGGATGAGGCGATCAGGACCCTGCTGCGGGGGGACGGCATCGGTTTCTCCCGATATGATTGTACGATCCTCCATCTGACAGTTTCGGTGGAGTTTCGTTCCCCCGCAGCCTCCGCTCCCGCTTAGGCCCGAAGCTTGTCCATGTGCTGCTTCCGCAGCTTCGCCACCTTCGGCTCGATGATCACCTGACAATAGGGCTGTCCGGAATTACGAGCGAAGTAGTCGTCGTGATAGGCCTCCGCCGGATAGAAGGTCGGGAGCGGCGACACCTCCGTCACGACCGGGCGGTTCCAGATCCTGCGGTCGTTGACCGACTTGATGACGTCGCGCGCGATCCGCTCCTGCTCGGCATCGTGGTAGTAGATGACGGAGCGGTATTGCGGGCCGACGTCGTTGCCCTGACGGTTGGGCGTGGTCGGGTCGTGGGTGGTGAAGAACACCTCAAGCAGGTCTTCGTAGGAAATCACCGCCGGATCGTAGGCGATCTGGATCACCTCGGCATGGCCGGTGGTCGCGGTGCAGACTTGCTGGTAGGTCGGGTTCTCGACATGTCCGCCGGCATAGCCGGACTTGACGCTCTTCACGCCGCGCAGGTTCTGGAAGACCGCTTCGGTACACCAGAAGCAGCCGCCGCCGACGGTTGCCGTTGCCAGTTGCTGGTTCTCGGCCATCGTTGTTCATTCCTTGGGTAAGTGCATTCAATGTTCCGCGTCTCCATGTGGTGCGCGGAACTGCTGCGAAAACCCGGCCTGCGGTAACATTCCCGCGATCATGCCGTCCTGGAAATCTCCAGCTTCAATTCCTCGATCATCTTTTGCCGCATGATGAACTTCTGGATCTTGCCGGTGACCGTCATGGGAAAGGCTTCGACGAACCGGATGTGGCGCGGCACCTTGTAGTGCGCGATCCTGTCGCGGCAGAACTGGATAACCTCGTCCTCGGTCAGCATCTCGCCTTCCTGGATGTTGATCCAGGCGCAAAGCTGCTCGCCGTACCGCTCGTCCGGCACGCCGAAGACCTGGACGTCGGCGATCTTGGGGTGGGTATACAGGAACTCCTCGATCTCGCGCGGATAGATGTTCTCACCGCCCCGGATGACCATGTCCTTGATGCGTCCGACGATGTTGCAGTAGCCGTCCTCGTCCAGGACGGCCAGATCGCCGGTGTGCATCCAGCGCGACGCGTCGATCGCTTCCCGCGTCCGCTCCTCGTCGCCCCAATATTCCCGCATTACCGAATAGCCGCGCGTCAGCAACTCGCCCGGCGTGCCGACCGGCACGATCCGGCCTTCGGCATCGACGATCTTGACCTCGAGGTGCGGCTGGATGCGACCGACCGTCGCCACCCGCTTCTCCAGCGGGTCGTCCACCGAGCTTTGGAAGCTGACCGGGCTGGTCTCGGTCATGCCGTAGGCGATGGTGATCTCCCGCATGTTCATCTCGCCGGCCACGCGCTTCATGACCTCGATCGGGCAGGGGGAGCCGGCCATGATGCCGGTGCGCAGCGTGGACAGGTCGAACTCCTTGAAGCGCGGGTGGTTCAGGACGGCGATGAACATCGTCGGCACGCCGTGCAGGCCGGTGCAGCGCTCTTCCTGGACGGCGGTCAGGACGGCTTCCGGCTCGAAGCCTTCTCCCGGAATGACCATGCAGGCGCGATGCGTGACGCAGGCGAGGTTGCCCAGCACCATGCCGAAGCAGTGGTAGAACGGCACGGGAATGCACAGGCGGTCGTGCTCGGTCAGGCGCATCGCCTCCCCGATGAAGAAGCCGTTGTTCAGGATGTTGTGGTGCGTCAGCGTGGCGCCCTTGGGGTTGCCGGTGGTGCCGCTGGTGAACTGAATATTGATCGCGTCGTCGAACTGGAGGACGTCCTTCAACTCGTCCAGTCTGGCGAAATGTTCGTCACGTGCAGCGGCGGCGATATCGCCGAAGTTCAGCATGCCCGGCGTTCGATCCGTGCCCATCCGGATGACGGTCCGCAGGCTCGGTACCTTGTGCGCGTCGAGCCTGCCGGGTTCGGCGTGGTCCAGTTCCGGCGCGACGTCGCGGATCATCGCGATGTAGTCGCTGCTCTTGAACGACGACGCCAGTATCAGCGCCTTGCAGCCGACCTTGTTGAGCGCGTATTCAAGCTCGTGGGTGCGGTAGGCCGGATTGATGTTGACGAGGATCAGTCCGGCCTTGGCCGTAGCGAACTGGGTCAGAACCCACTCGGCATTGTTCTGCGACCAGATGCCGATCCGGTCACCCGGTTTCAGTCCCAGGGCGATCAGCCCGGCCGCCACCTTGTTCGCCTCGTCGCGGAACTGCCGATAGGTCCAGCGGATATCCTGCGGCCGGACGACCAGAGCATCGGCATCGGGCGACAGCGCCACGACACGGTCCAGGTGCGCTCCGATCGTATCGCCGATCAGCGGCGTGGTGGCCGCACCGTGGACATAGCTCCGCTCAAGTCTGGTCATCGCGTTTCCTCCTGACGCATCGTTTTTGCGTAGCGCCGATATTCCCGGCGCCGGCCTGTTTTCAAGAGCCGATGACTACTACGATATGCGGAAGGGAGAAAGCCCCGGAAGGAGCAGGGGTGCGGCAGCCGATATCAGCCGGTTCGCCAAATCTTGACGAGACGAACGGTCGGTTCCGATGCTATTGAGTCCGCGATTGACGCCAATTCCTTGAGGACCGTGTGCAGCCATGAGCGCCACCAATACATCGTCCCTTTTCGCCCCCATCGCCCTGGCGCCCCGCGACCCGATCCTGGGCATCACCGAGGCGTTCAACGCAGACCCCAATCCCAACCGGATCAATCTGGGCGTCGGCGTCTATGTCGGCGACGATGGCCGTGTTCCCCTCCTGGAATGCGTGAAGCGGGCCGAGACGCTGCTGCTGGAAGGCAGCCAGCCGCTCACCTACCTGCCGATCGACGGCCTGCAAGCCTATGACAAGGCGGCCTCATCCCTGGTCTTCGGCGCCGACAGCCCGGCCATTGCCGAGGGGCGCGTCGTCGCCGTGCAGACCCTTGGCGGGACCGGCGGTTTGCGCCTGGGCGCCGACCTGCTGCGCGGGTTCACGCCGGCCAAGCGCGTCTGGATCAGCGACCCGAGCTGGGAAAACCACCGTGCCCTGTTCGAGAACGCCGGCTTCACGGTGGAAACCTATCCCTACAGCCGCGAGCGTGGGCGTGAGCTGGACTTCGCCGGCATGGTCGGGTGCCTGTCGGGCCTGCCCGCCGGCGATGTCGTGATCCTCCATGCCTGCTGCCACAACCCGACCGGCCTGGACCTGACGCCGGAGCAGTGGGCCGAGGTGATCGAGGTGGTCAAGGCCCGCGGCCTCGTCCCCTTCCTGGATATCGCTTACCAGGGCTTCGCCGAAGGGCTCGACCCCGACGCGGCTCCTGTTCGCGCCTTCGCCGCCGCCGGCGTCTCGATGCTGGTTTCCAGCTCGTTCTCGAAGTCGCTGTCGCTCTACGGCGAGCGGGTTGGGGCGCTCAGCGTCGTGACGTCAGACTCTGCCGAGGCGACACGCGTGCTGAGCCAGCTCAAGCGGCTGGTGCGGACGAACTATTCCAGCCCGCCGTCGCACGGCGCCAAGATCGCCTCCGCCGTCCTCGGTTCGCCGGAGCTGCGGGCGCTGTGGGACGAGGAACTGACCGGCATGCGCACCCGCATTCGCTCGATGCGCGAAGCTTTGGCGGAGAAGCTGACCGCCCTGGTGGACGGTGAGGACTTCTCGTTCATCACGCGCCAGCGCGGCATGTTCTCATACTCGGGCCTGCCGCAGCTGGTCATCGCCCGGTTGCGGGAAGAGCACTCGATCTATGCGCTGGACAGCGGCCGCATCTGCGTTGCCGCACTCAATTCCCGGAACATCGACACGGTGGCCAATGCCATCGCCGGGTGCCTGAAGACCGCGTAAGGCGGTCTTATCGGGCTAGTCGGCTTTACATTTCTCGTATGCCCGCGCTCCGGTCGATGGGCGCCGGCATACGAAGACGAATTTGTAGTATTGGCGGAGTTTCGCTGCGTACAGTCTGGAAGACAAGCGCTAGTCAGATTATATGTATGACTGCCTGACTTGCCACACTCACAGTACAGACGAGAAAGACGACACGAGCCGTAAAACGTTCGGCTGGCGACCAACGCGCCCAATCCTTGGAAAAGCTGCTCCACATGACGACACCGTACTTCTAATTGTGTGAGATCTGTTGATGACCCCGACACTGAACCATCGCGTTTACAGAATGGTTAACATTGCCTGCTCGAGAATATTCCGTGTCGATATCACAGAAATGCGGCTTTTTCGCTAAGTGCAATTTCATTATCCGATGCGATGTCCCAGACGAAAGTTTCGGGCATCCCGATGAGAACTTTGGTAGAACATTCCTATGGAATGGACAGATGAGGCGATCGTACTGTCCGCCCGGCCGCACGGTGAGGCGGCTGTGGTGGCGACCTTGCTGACGCACAGCCATGGCCGGCACGCCGGTCTGGTTCAGGGTGGACGTTCGTCCAAGCAGCGCGGCAACCTCCAGCCCGGCAACCGCGTCAGCGCCCGCTGGCGGGCGCGACTCGCCGACCATCTCGGCTCCTTCACGGTCGAGCCGGTCCACAATTCGTCCGCCGCGATGCTGGACGATCCGGTCCGGCTGGCCTGCCTCGTCTCCGCCTGTGCGGTGACCGAGGTGGCGCTGCCCGACCGGGAGCCGCACGAGCCGGTCTTCCATGGCCTTGCCGCGCTGCTCGAAGCGCTGGAAACGCCGCTGTGGGCGCCGGCCTATGTCCGTTGGGAACTGGGGCTGCTCCAGGAACTGGGATTCGGCCTCGACCTCGGCACCTGTGCCGCTACCGGCGCCAACGACGCTCTCGCCTATGTCAGTCCGCGCACCGGCCGGGCGGTATCCCTGTCGGCGGGGGAGCCCTATCGCGACAAGCTGCTGCCGCTGCCGGGCTTCCTGACGGGGCAGGCAGCCGCCCGCAGCGGCGGTCTGGAAGAGGAAGTGCTTGCCGGGCTGGACCTGACAGGGCATTTCCTCGACCGTCACGCCTTCGCCAGCCGCGACACCGCCATGCCGGCGGCGCGGACAAGATTCATCGAACGCTATCGCAAATTGGCTACCCTGTCTGGTAGTAGATAAGACATGACCGACCCTGTACTCGATATCCAAGATAAGCCGCTTTCCGAAGCCCTCGGCGAGCGCTACCTGTCCTATGCGCTGTCCACCATCATGGCGCGTTCGCTGCCCGATGTGCGTGACGGGCTGAAGCCGGTCCACCGCCGGCTGCTGTTCGCCATGAGCCAGCTCAAGCTGGAACCGGACACGCCGCCCAAGAAATGCGCCCGCGTCGTCGGCGACGTCATCGGTAAGTTTCACCCGCATGGCGACACGGCTGTTTACGATGCGCTGGTCCGTCTGGCCCAGGACTTCGCCGTCCGCTATCCGCTGATCGACGGGCAGGGCAATTTCGGCAACATCGATGGCGATAACGCCGCCGCGATGCGGTACACCGAGGCCCGGCTGACCGCTGTTGCACGTGCGCTGCTGGAAGGCATCGACGAGGATACCGTCGATTTTCGGGGCACCTACGACGGCGAGGGCGAAGAGCCCATCGTGCTGCCTTCCGCCTTCCCCAACCTGCTCGCCAACGGCTCGCAGGGCATCGCGGTCGGCATGGCGACGTCGATCCCGCCGCACAATGCGGAAGAGCTGTGCGACGCTCTGACCTACCTGATCAAGCATCCCGACGCCACCGTGGACGACCTCGTCCGCCTGGTTCCCGGTCCCGACTTCCCGACCGGCGGCACCCTGGTCGAACCCGCCGCCTGCATTGCGGAAGCCTATCGGACGGGGCGCGGCAGCTTCCGGCTGAGGGCCAAGTGGGAGCTGGAGAAGCTGGGGCAGGGAACGTGGCAGATCGTCGTCACCGAGATCCCATATCAGGTCCAGAAGAGCCGGCTGATCGAGAAGATCGCGGAGCTGCTGACCGCCCGCAAGCTCTTCCTGCTGGACGACGTTCGTGACGAGTCGGCGGAGGATATTCGCCTCGTCCTGGTCCCGAAGAACCGCAACGTCGATCCCGACGTCCTGATGGAGTCGCTGTTCAAGTCCACCGATTTGGAGGTCCGCTTCGGCCTCAACATGAACGTGCTGGACAAGGACAACATCCCCCGCGTCATGAACCTGCGGGAAGTGCTGCAGGCTTTCCTGGCGCACCGGATCGAGGTGCTGGAGCGGCGCACGCGCCACCGTCTCGGCAAGATCGACCACCGGCTGGAGGTGCTGGGCGGCTACCTGATCGCGTATCTGAACTTGGACGAGGTGATCCGCATCATCCGCGAGGAGGACGAGCCGAAGAAGACGCTGATCAGGACCTTCGCGCTGACCGACGTCCAGGCCGAGGCGATCCTGAACATGCGCCTGCGGTCTCTCCGCAAGCTGGAAGAGTTCGAGATCAAGACCGAGCACGACGCCCTGACGGCGGAGCGCACCGATCTGGCCGACCTGCTGGAGAACGAACCCCGGCGCTGGAAAGCGATATCCAAGCAGATCGCCGAGACGAAGAAGAAGTTCGGCAAGAACACGCCGCTGGGCCAGCGCCGCACGGTGATCGGCGATGCGCCCTCGGCGATCGTGATCCCGCTTGAGGCCATGGTCGAACGCGAGCCGGTCACCGTCTTCTGCTCCGAGAAGGGCTGGATCAGGATGGTCAAGGGCCACCAGACCGAGGTGGCCGACATCAAGTACAAGGACGGCGACCGGGAGCGCTTCGTGCTGCGGGTAGAGACGACGGACAAGCTGGTGGTGCTTGGCACCAATGGACGGTTCTACACGCTGGCCGTGGACAAGCTGCCGCGCGGCCGGGGCTTCGGCGAGCCGTTGCGTCTGATGATCGACCTTGCCAATGACGCGGAACTGGTCAGCCTGTTCAAGCACGAACCCGGTCGGCGGTTGCTGGTCGCGGGGTCCAATGGCCGCGGCTTCCAGGTGGACGAGGACGAGGTGATCGCCCAGACCCGGGGCGGCAAGCAGATCATGACCCTGGGCGACGGGGTCGACGCGAAGTTCTGCGTGCCGGTCGAGGGCGATACCGTCGCCGTGATCGGCAACAACCGCAAACTGCTGGTCTTCTCTCTGGAGGAGGTGCCGGTAATGGCGCGCGGCCGTGGCGTCACGCTTCAAAAATACACCGACGGCAGTCTGGCCGACGTGACGACGTTCACCTTCTCCCAGGGCCTTTCCTGGAAGAGCGGCGAGCGGACCCGGGTGGAAACCGACATGTCACCGTGGAAAGCGTATCGGGGCACGATCGGACGCCTGCCGCCCAACGGTTTCCCCAAGAACAACCGCTTCACCTGAATAGCCTAATATTCGAGCACCCCCGGCAGGAACTCTCCGGCCAGCCCATCGTTCATGGTCCCACATGGATCAATGATCGGGCGGCCTGCGACAGGTCGCGAAAAACCGGAGAGTGGGATGCGCAAGACCTTACTGATGATGACCACGGCCCTGGCGGCGTGGTCCTGGGCGGCGGGAGCCAGTGCGCAACAGCCGCCGCCGGAGTCTCCGCCCGCTCCGCCGCCTCCGGCGGCACCGGCGCCCGCACCGCAGATCGACGTTCAGCAGCCGCCGGCCGCCGTCGATGTCCAGCAGCCGCCGCCGCAGGTGACGGTGGAGCAGCAGCCTCCGGAAATCGTGATCGAGCAGCAACCGCCGCAGATCATCGTCCGGCAGGCCCCGCCGCGAATCATCGTCCGCCAGCCTCCGCCCGAGATCACCGTCCGCCAGTTCCAGCCCCAGGTGATCGTCCGCCAGCGTGAGCCGGAAATCATCATCGAGCAGGCCGATCCCGAGATCGTGGTCGAGCAGCCGCAGCCGCTCGTCCGCTTCGATCAGGCGCAACCGCACGTCAACGTCCAGCAGCCGCCGCCCCAGGTCGTGATTGAGCAGGCTCCGGCCCAGATCCAGGTCGAGCCCGCCGCCCCGCCGCCACCGCCGCCCGCACCGCTCGCGGCAGCTCCTCCGGCACCACCAGCCGAGCCGGTGCCCGTCACCCCACCGTCGCCCGCCGGCGTCGCCGTGGAGCAGATGATCGGCAAGCCGGTCGTCAATGCGGAAGGCCAGGAGATCGGCCAAGTCCGGGACCTGCTGATGGGTCAGGATGGTGCTGTCAGCCAAGCGATCGTAGATGTCGGCGGCTTCCTCGGCGTTGGGGCCAAGCAGATCGCGGTTCCGTGGGACCAGATCGCGGTCCAGCCCGACGGCAACGGCATCACCCTCCCCATGGACCGGCAGCAGCTTGAGACGGCTCCCGAGCACGCCTATGCCGAGGGCGACAACGCCCTGGTCGGACCCACCCGCTGATATCAGGAGCGACAGACATGCGCAGACACATCTTCATCACGTCGGCCCTGCTCCTCGGCACCGCCTTTCCGGCGCTGGCCCAGACCCAGCCGCAGCCGGCGCAGCCGCCCCAGGCTGTCGTCCAGGGGCAGGGCACGGTCGAGGTCCGCCCCGCCGAGCCGCAGATCCGGATAGAATCCGCCCCGCCGCAGATTCAGGTGGAAACCGCGGGCGAAGCCGAGATCAAGGTCGTCCATGTTCCGACCATCGGCGGCCGCATGCCGGAAGACATCGTCGGCCAGACCGTCAAGAACAGCGAGGGCGAGGACATCGGCGAGGTTCGCGACTTCGTCACCCAGCCCGACAGTCCGGAGATCGACAGCCTCGTCCTGTCGCGCAGCCGCTTGCTTGGGTTAGGCGAAAAGCTGGTCACTATCCCTTGGGACAAGGTCCGGGTCGAGCCCCAGAGCCAGGGTCTGGTAGCTACACTGACCAAGGACGAACTGGATAACGCGCCGGAGTTCGAGTACAGCGGCGAAGCCAAGACAGTCATCGGACCGGAACAGCCGGAAAAATGACCACATTGTACTGTAGCGTGCGTAGAAAAGGATTTAATCAAATGCGCAAGACCGCCGTTTCTCTTACCGCTCTTCTGATGTTCGCCGGCACCGCCGCGACGGCGCGGGCGGATATCGAGGTGGCGGTGGTAACTGCCGTAACCGGCTCCATGGCCTCGTTCGGCGACCAGATGCGGAAGGGTGTCGAGGAGGCAGCCAAGGCCATCAACGACAAGGGCGGGATCAACGGCGACAAGATCACGCTGAAGGTCTACGACGACGCCTGCGATCCCAAGCAAGGCGTCACCGCCGCCAATCAGGTCGTCAACGACGGCATCTCCTTCGTGATCGGCCATCTCTGCACCGGCCCGTCGATCCCGGCCTCGGATGTTTATGCGGAGGAGGGGATCGTCATGATCTCGGCCACCGCGACGGCGCCGGCCCTGACCGAGCGGGGGCTGGACAACGTCTTCCGCGTGACCAGCCGCGACGATCAGCAGGGGCTTGTCGCCGCCGACTATATCGCCGCGAACATCAAGGACCCTAAGGTAGCCATCGTCCATGACAAACAGGCCTATGGCAGCGGACTGGCCGAAGCCACGACCAAGGCGCTGGGTGCCAAGGGCATCCAGCCCGTCATGACCGGCTCGGTCAATCCGGGCGAGAGCGACTTCTCGGCACTGGTCACCAAGATGAAGTCAGCTGGCGTCAACACCGTCTACTTCGGCGGCTACCACGCGGAAGCCGGCCAGATCGTCCGCCAGATGAAGAACGCCGGTCTGGATGCCAAGCTGATCGCGGGCGACGGCCTGTCGAACCCCGACTTCTGGGCGATCACGGGCGATGGCGGCGCCGGGACGCTGTTCACCTTCAGCCCCGATCCGACGCGGAACCCCAATGCCGAGCCGGTGATCCGGCAGCTTCGCACCAATAACGTCGAGCCCGCCTTCTTCACGCTCTACAGCTATGCCGCGATGCAGGTGCTCGCCCAGGGCATCGGCGAGGCGGGCGAACCCGATCCGGACGCCGTCATCGACGTGCTCCACAGGGCCGACTTCGACACGGTCATCGGGCCGCTGAAGTTCGATGACAAAGGCGACCTGACCGAGCCGGCTTTCGTGATGTATTCCTGGAACAATGGCAAGTACCAGACGGTCGCCGGCAAATAGGGGGCATCAGGGGGACGGAGACGCCGCAGCACTGTTGGGACGGGAGAAACCTTCAAGTTACGAAAGGCCTCCCCCCATGCCCAACAGCCTGCGGAACACCACCGTCGTCATCACGGGCGCGTCCAGCGGCATCGGCAAAGCGGCGGCGTTCGCCTTTGCGGCGCAGGGCGCCAATTTGGTCCTCGGTGCCCGGCGCGACGAAGCGCTGTTCGAAGTCGCGGAAGAAGCGCAAAGGTACGGCGTTCACGCCATCGCCGTGCCGTCCGATGTCACCGACCTTGAGGACATGCGCCAGCTGGCGAGCACCGCAGCCCAGCGGTTCGGCGGGATCGACGTCTGGATCAACAACGCCGGCATCGGGTTGGTCGGCCCCTTCGCCGACGTGCCGATGGAAAGCCACCGCCAAGTCGTGGAGACCAATCTGTTCGGCAGCATGAACGGGACGCATGCCGTGCTGCCGTACTTCCTCGACCAGCAATACGGCACCCTCATCACCAACATCTCGTTCGGCGCCTGGATCGCTCCGCCCTTCGCCGCGGCCTATGCCGCGAGCAAGGCCGGCATCGAAGGCTTCACTCAAAGCATCCGCCTCGAGTTGGAGGACTGGCCGGAAATCCACGTCTGCGACGTCTTTCCCGCCGTCATCGACACGCCGGGCTACCAGCACGGCGGCAACTATATGGGCAAGGAACTCAAGCCGGGATCACCGCTCGTAGCGCCGGAGCGCGTTGCCGACGCGATGGTCGGTCTGGCGAAGCATCCTCGTCGCGGCGTCACCGTCGGCGCCATGGCCCCGGTGACCAAGTTCATGCACACGCTGGCTCCGGCCCTGACGGAAGCCGTGATGTCCCGCGCCCTCAAGCACTATTTCCGCCGCGCGGCGCCCGCCCCCTACACCCATGGCTCCCTGTTCGAACCGATCCGGCAGGGCACGGGAACCAGCGGCGGCTACCGCAGGCAAACTTCCGGCGGAAACGTCCGATCCCTGACGCTGGCCGGGCTGGCCGCCGTCGCCAGTATCGCCGCCGTCGGGGCACTGGTCCGGCGCTGACCGGTCACCAGAGCAGTTCGTAGACTTCCGCCATCCGCTCCATGCGGCGGCGGAAGCTGAACTCCGCCTCGATCCGGCCGCGGGCGGCGTCGGCAAGCTGGCGTCGGAGTTCGGCGTCTTCGATCAGGCGGCGCAAGCCACCCGCCAGCGCGTCGGCCGAATCGGACGGCACCGTCAGCATATCGGTGCCGTCTCGCGCGAAAGCCTCGATCCCGCCGCAGCGCGTCGCAAGGACCGGCACTTCCATCGCCATCGCCTCCAGCACGACGTTCGGCAGACCTTCGCGCAGGCTTGAAAGGCAGAACAGATCGAAGTTCTCGAACAAGGCTACCGTATCGGCCTGGAAGCCGAGCAGGCGGATTCGGTCACCATAGCCGGTTGCCACGGCCTGACGTTCCAGCTCGTCCCGGGCTTCGCCGTCGCCCGCGATCCAAAGCTCCAAGTCGTGCCCTTCGCCGATCAGCGTCGCCACGGCCCGGATCAGCAGGTCGAAGCCCTTCTCCCCCGACAGCCGCCCGACGGCGCCGATCAGCAGGCGGCCCGGCGGCACCCCAACTCGACCAGCCGCCAGCGCCGCCGGGCCAGTGCGGCGGAAGTCTTCGGTGTCGATCGCGTTCTCGATCAGGTGAAGCCGGTTCTCCGGCACGCCGCTGGCACGGCAGCGCTCATACAGGTCGGCGGAGACGACGATCACCTGCTCGTGGCGCGGCAGCGTCCAGCGATCAACGGCGTAGTAGAGCGGGGTCTTCGACGTGTGCTTGACCCAGCCATGGACCGTCGTGACCAGCTTGAACCCGACGAACGGCTTCAGCAGCACGCCGAACAGGTTCGTCTTGTAGTCGTGGCCGTGCCAGATCCTGATATCGTGTTCGCGGCAGATTGCAGCCAGCCGCCGCAGACTGCTGAGGCTGAAGGCCGAGGCGTCGTCCACCTCGATCAGCGGGCAGTCCTTGGCGGCGGCGCGTTGGCGCAGTACTGCAAATCCGGGATCGTCCGGCGGCCGCAGGTAGCATGCCAGTTCCCGGTATCCCGTCCCGCGCATATATCGGGGCGAATTGAAGATGGTCTTCTCCGGCCCGCCGCCGGTTCCGGTGACGATCCGGGTGTGAAGCACGGCGATGTCGTCGATGGTCGTCATGACATTCATGGTTTGGACGCCATGAACCACTGTTCGAACTGCAAGGCCTTGTTCTCCCAACTCTCGTTAGCCAGCCGGCCCCGTGCCCGCGCCTGCGAGTCCGGCAGCGACCGCCGCGCTCGTGTCAGACACAGCTTGGCGAAATGGTCAGGATCGGCGGTCAGGTCCATCGCGTCGCCCCAGGCGCGGTTGGCTGGCAGGGGTGTCGCCACCACCGGCAATCCCGTCGCCAGGTATTCCTTGAGCTTCAGCGGCTGCATCGCACGCGTCACGGGCAAGTCGGCATAGGGCATGATCAGCACATCCGCTTCGCTCGCCAGTTCCGGCAGCCGCTCATAGGGTTGCGGCCCGGTCCAAGCGATGCCGCGCTGGCGGACCAGCCTGTTGTCCACCTCGTCGTAGCGGCCGACCATCCGGACGTCGCAAGTCGCGGTCAGGTGAAGCAGGATATCGGCGTCGAGCCGGGTGTCGGCGTGTCCCCAGTACAGAAGGGTCGGCCGTCGTCCCGGCCCGCAGAGAGGCCGACGCTGCACCGCCTGCCAATGCGTCAGCTCGACCCCATGGGTCAGCAGATGCGCCTGGATGCCGAGCCCGGCCAGCCGCCGCTTCAGCACATCGGAAACGCAGATGACCGTCGTGGCATGGCGGAGCAGGTCGAGTTCCATCCGCCGCAGGGTATCGCCGTCCAGCCCCGGCCACTCCGCGAAGTCGTCCACGCAGTAATAGATCCATTTCAGGCCGGGAAAGCTCGCAGCCAGATCCGCCGTGATCGGGACCGTCGTGATTACGGCCGCCGGTTTGGGATCGGCGTTCAGCACGCCGGCGAGTGCCCGCCGCAGCAGGAGGCGGTTCAGCATCCGCTCCGCCCTGGTCTTGAACCCCGGCCAATGGATCGGGGCATGGACGACGGGGGCCAGCGGATCGGGCGTCTCCGCTACGGGTGCCGAATCGCCGTGTCCGGCGGTCCATCCCTTCAGCTTCTCGATACCTCGCCGCAGGTCACCCAGGGAAAGCCGGGGCCGATGGGTGCCGACGGTATTGACCCAGTCCACCCGATACCGCGACAGCAATTGCAGGATCAGGTGCTGCGAGCTGCTCGGATGCCGTCTCCAGTCGTCGCTGAAGACGACCAGCCGTGGCCGGTCGGGCAGCGTTTCCACGAGAAGCTGTAGGGGGGTCGGCATGTCCTGGCGCATGGCCGCATCCTGTCTTCCGTCCCCAAAGGGAAACAACGAAAAGGAAGAGGTAAGCCCACGCTTTTCAAGCTAGCGAAAGCGAAGGCTCAGCTCGCCTAAAATTAAAATAAACCAAAATCTAAACGGGAGTACCGCTGCGGGCGAACAGCCAGCGCAGCCGGGTACGACCCTCGATAAATGATCACGCCGATGCGGAGTGAATGAACTCTTCGATACTCCATCGCGTTCTTCTGGTGTCGATAAGCGACTGCGACAATGCCGGTCGAAGATTGGCATCCATGATGCCGTTATTGATGCTATGGGAAAATCGATGTCAGAGTTACCCGTCGTTCTCGTCACGGGCGGAGCCGGTTATATCGGCTCACACGCGGTACTGGCCCTGAAGGATGCCGGCATTCCGGTCGTCGTCTACGACAATCTCTCGACCGGCGTCCGCTTGGCGGTTCCGGACGATGTCACGCTGGTGGAAGGCGATATCGGCGACACCGCCCATCTGGCGCGCGCCATCCAGGAGCACCGGATAGCTGCCGTCATGCACTTCGCCGGCAGCATCGTCGTTTCCGAATCGGTCGAGAAGCCGCTCAAGTATTATCACAACAATACTCAGAACAGCCTGGGACTGATCGATACCTGCATCAAGCAGGGCGTCCGGCACATGATCTTCTCGTCTACCGCCGCCGTCTACGGCGAGCCGGAAAGTTCGCCCATCTCCGAGGACACGCCGACCAAGCCGATCAATCCCTACGGTGCATCCAAGCTGATGACCGAGCAGATGCTACGGGACGCGTCGGCCGCCCATGGCCTCAACATCGGCATCCTTCGCTACTTCAACGTGGCGGGAGCGGACCCGGCGGGCCGCGCCGGGCAGAACACGCCCGCGGCGACCCATCTCATCAAGGTGGCGGTACAGGCGGCATTGGGCCTTCGCGACAGCATTTCAGTCTTCGGCACCGACTACCAGACGCCCGACGGCACCTGCATCCGCGACTACATCCACGTGTCCGATCTGGCCGACGCCCATGTCCTGGCGCTGCGCCATCTGGTGGAGAACGGTGGGAACCTGCTGGTCAACTGCGCCTATGGCCGTGGCTTCTCGGTCCGCGAAGTCCTGCGCGCGGTCGAGGCGGTAACCGGCGAACCTCTGCCGGTGGTGGACGCTCCGCGCCGGGCGGGCGATCCTCCCGCCCTCGTCGCCAGCGCCGATCGCATTCGCCAAGTCCTGGGTTGGAAACCGGCCCATGACAGCGTGGAGGAGATGGTCAGGACGGCGCTCGCCTGGGAGCGCCACATTTCCGGCGTTCCCGACCGACCCGCCTCGGGAGATGCCGCGCAGACGCGTCAGGCTTCCTGATATGTCGTTCCAGGATTTCGCTCTCGGCACTCGCGCTGCGGTACGGCCATACCACGATGCGGAAGACGCGGCCGGCCGCCGTGTCCGTCAGGTGCTCCGCATCACCCGTGACCTGCGCGAGTTGTTCCCCGGATCGAGCGGCATCCTGGATATCGCTGCCGGAGGAGGAGAGGCTGTGTCGTGGTATCGCAGCCTGTTCCCCGGCGTCCGGCTGGTCTGCCTTGAGGGTCCCACTGCAAAGCCGCGCCCGACAGTGGCGCGTTTTGCGGCGATAGCCCATTTCCGCCGGTTCGACGGTGCCGCCATTCCCTACGCCGACGCCAGTTTCGACGTGATCACCGGCTACCGCGGGCTGTCCGCGACGCCTGAGGACAGGCGTGCCGTCCTGCTGCTCGAAGCGTATCGCGTGCTGAAGCCCGGCGGACTGATCGTCCTGTTCGAACCGAAAGGGGCTGGGCTGGCGGCGCGCACCCTGACGCGCACCATCCGCGACGTCGGTTTCCACGACGCGATGGTCCGTTACGACGGTCCGCTGCCGCTGCTGCCGATCGGGGCCGATTTCCATGTCGTGGCCTTCCGGCCCTGACTTTCTTGCCCTGATTTTTCCCGCCATGGTCTGCCGGCCTTGACGCTTTCCTGCTCCCACTTCTACGACACGGCCGACTGGTACCGGGTGTTTGAGGAAACCTGCCTCGACCCGGGCGACGTTGTCCGAATCGAGCACCTCGACGGCGGTCATATCTTGCCGATACGCGAGCGTCCTGACGCCGTCGGCCCCCTTCGGGGACGCCGGATGGAGTGGCTCGGCAACTACTACTCATGCCGCTACGCACCGCTACTGACCAGCCCAGACGCCGCTTCAGATGTCGCGGAGTGGGGGAGGGAGATCCGCCGCGGCAAACCGCGTCCCAGCCTGCTTGTCTTCGCGGCGATGGACCGGCCCTCCGCCGGTTTCGACGCCCTATGGAACGGTCTTGGCCGCGCCGGCTATCTGGTCGAAGCGACGGAGGATTTCGGCAATTGGTACCTGGAGCCAGCCGGCGACTTCGCAAGATATTGGGCTGAACGCAACAGCCGGCTGCGCAACACGGTGGAGCGCAAGGAGAGGGCTCTGTTCCGGGCGCACGGTGCGCGGGTAGAAATCCTGGAGTCTCCTGCGGACACGACCCGCGCCATCGACCTGTATCAGCGCGTCCACGCCGAATCGTGGAAGGAGCCCGAACCCTACTCCAACTTCATCCCGAGCCTGATCGCCACCGGCTTCGGTGCCGGAGCCGTCCGGATCGGTGTTCTGATGGTCGATGAAGAACCGGTGGCGGCTCAGCTCTGGATCGTCTGGAACCGCCATGCGACGATCTTCAAACTCTCCTATGCCGAACGGTTCGCGCGCTTCTCGCCCGGCTCGATCCTGACGCGGCACATGATGCGGGACGCCTTCGACCGCGGCGGCTTGGTCGAGATCGATTTTGGCTGCGGCGACGATCCCTATAAGCGGGAGTGGCTTCCGGAACGCCGCCAGCGCTGGGTGCTGACCGCCTACGATCCCCTCAGCCTCACCGGTGCCGGCCACACGATCCGGCGTTACCTGCCGCGTCTGCTGCGCCGCCGGCTGCTGGGGCGCTGATCGGCTGGGAAAATGGTGGAGGAGCCAGGATTTGAACCTGAAACTGCTGACCCGAAGGCCAGGGCTTTCCCGATTAAGCTACTCCCCCGTATTCTCTGCGGCTCAGGCCGCGTACAGACCCTCGCCGTATGTCTTGGCGAACAAGGTCTGAAGCTCCTGAAAGAGCTGTTCCGCCTCTTCGTCCCAACCTTGGCCGATCCCGTCGGTGCGCCGGACATTGTACAAGTCCAGGGCCGTGACCATCAGCCTCGCTTCGTCGCGGGACAGGTCGAACTTCCTGGTCGCGATTCCTTGTTCCAGTTTCCCGATCACCGCGTCGTACCGGTCCGTGCTCCGCCGCTCCGCGATCCTGGCGATTCGGAAGCCGTCGGAGTTCGTCTCATGACCAATTCGAGCCGCCGCATCGAGCGTCCGGATAACCTGTTCGAGCTTCTTGCGGCTGGTGCGCGGGTGGAACATCGTGCCTCCTGACGACCTGCCAGTTGGCAGGTGCCGACCCTAGCCAAAGAAGAGACGCCGTGACAATCGCAGATCGGGCCACACCCCCACAGTTTCATCAAAGTATTTCTGAGGGAGTAATCCCTGATCCACTGCATTTATTTCATGTCTTCTCTTCCTTCGAGGTCGGCGGTCAGCAGATGCGTTTCGTCAAGATCGCGAACCGGCTGGGGCGGGCTTACCGCCACACCATCGTCGCGGTGGACGGCAATGTCGACTGCCTGGACCGGCTCGATCCTGAACTCGACGTCCGGGTCCTGTCCGTCCCCGTGGCCAAGGGCCGTCTCCTCAGCCTTGGCAACCTGATCCGTTTCCGCCACGCCTTGGTTTCGCAGAAGCCCGACCTTCTGCTCAGCTATGCCTGGGGCGCCGTGGAGTGGGGGCTGGTCAACCGGATCGTACCGGTCTGCCCGCATCTCCATTTCGAGGATGGCTTCGGTCCGGAAGAAGCGGTCGGCCGCCAGTTCCGCCGCCGGATCTGGTTCCGCCGCGCGGCATTGGCAGCCCCGACCGAGCTGATCGTGCCTTCGCGCGTGCTCGAATCGATAGCCCTGGAGTCCTGGCGTTTTCCGGAAAAGCGAATCCGTTTCATCCCGAACGGCATCGATTGCGCGCGCTTCGCGGCCAAGCCCGATCCTGCGGTCCTACGGCGGCAGCCCGGCGAGTTGCTTGTCGGATCGGTCGGGACGCTCCGGCGGGAGAAGAACTTCGGGCGGTTGATCCGGACTTTCGCAAGCTTGCCGGCCGAGCCGGCATGCCGTCTCGTCCTGATCGGCGACGGTCCCGACCGTCCGGCCCTGGAAGCCTTGGCGCGCGACCTCGGAATCTCGGATCGCGTGACTTTCGCGGGCCAGATGCTCAACCCGGAACTGGCTATCGGTCTGCTTGACGTCTTCGCCCTGTCCTCCGATACCGAGCAGATGCCCTTGAGTCTCCTGGAGGCCATGGCTGCTGCGTTGCCTGTCGTCGCAACCGACGTGGGAGACGTGCGCGGCATGCTGACCGACGACAACCGCCGGTTCGTCGTTCCACGAGATGACGAATCGGCTTTCACCTCAGCGATCAAGACGTTGTTGAACGACGCCACGCTGCGCCGGCGACTGGGCCATGGCAACCGCGCGCGCGCCGTGCGGGAATATGACGAGGCCGCCATGGTCGCGACCTACGACACCCTGTTCCGTTCCGCGGTCCAGGGAGATGTCCAGGGTTCACGGAAGCGGGATCACTGAACCTGATCGATGTAGTGCAGCAGGGGGTCCCAGTCCGACCGGTAATCGCCGACCCGCTTGCCGTTAAGGTCGAACAGGCTGAGGCCCGTCGCCGCCACGTCGGCATAAAGCTGCGTATCGCGTAATCTGGTCACGACCGTATGGCCGACACCGTCCAGGAAGTCGTCCAGGCGGTCCGCCGACTTGGTACGGGCGCGCAGACGATTGCCTACGACGGCGATCTGCTTCTTGTTCTTCGCGATGGGCTTCAACTCTTCCAGCTTGTCCAGGAAGCGCCGGGTCGCCAATTCGTCGAAGGTACTGGGCAGGACCGGCAGCACGATCACGTCCGCCAGCTTCACCAGCTCCTCGATCTGCTTCGTCTTCAGGGCGGCCGGCGCGTCGATCACCAGCCGCGCCGCTCCCTTGGGGACACTGTCGAGGTCCCTGGTCCAATCGACGCCGACAAGATGCGCCGCGTTTGCGGGGCGGCGCTCCAGCCAACCGAGGCTCGACTTCTGGCGGTCCACGTCGGCCAGCACCGTGGTCTTCCCGGCTGTCGCGAAAGCGGCGGCCAAGTGGGTGGCTATGGTGGTCTTGCCGCAGCCACCCTTGATATTCGCGACGAGGATTGTGAGCATGATGCCGAAGTCTACCCTAGCGATTGGAGGGCTTCGACCAGAAAGGCGTCGCTTTCGCAAATTTATGCCAATCGCGGACCAGGCAAGGTTCCAGCTGAGTGACCCCGCGTGCGTGCCAGCCGATCACCATGCCGCCGCCAATACGCCAGAGGCCTTCACCTTCCGCAGACTCGCCGGCAAGCCTGCCCATCAGCATCTCGGCGGTCGCCACGTCGTTCAGGTGTCCTAGATCGTCCTGGAGCGCCGAAAGCCGCTTCAGATACCGGGCGACTTCCTTGTCGCCATACAGCGAGCGGAAGAACTCGGCGGCGTAGCGAAGCTTCTTCAAGGCAATCCGCAACTGATGGCGTTCCGCGGGCGCCAGGTCGGCGAATCCGGCGCCGCGCTTGCGCGCCTTGCGGTGACGCTTGGCGAGCAGGCCGTCGGAGAGTTCCCTGACCGGAGCGAACAGCCGCGCGGCCTCTTCCGACAGCGGTTGCTGCCGCCAGGATCGCGACTCCAGCCAGCCGCCCAGGCGTAGAAGCAGGACGGTATAGCGGGGTGACAGGATCGCGGCGTGCGCCTGTTCGTAGGCCCGCGTCCTGCTTGCCAGCGCCGTGCAGTGAAGCGCTTTGGTCGGCTCGTCTCCCCCTAAGGCTTCTTCTACCGGCGCCAGCAGATCCGCCAGGAAGACGTCCCAGTTGCGGGCATGCCCGAGTTCTCCGGCCAGCCACTTCACCTCGCCCGACAGGAAGTCGTACTGGTCGGCAGGCATCAGGTCGCGGAACAGGCCAAGTGCGGAGCGCAGCCGGCGCAGGGCCACGCGCATCTGATGGATGCCTTCGGCATCCTCACCCTTCAAGGCAGCGGCTTCGTTCAGCACCGCATGCGACAGGCAGTTGCGCATGATGGAGGCGAGCGCTTGCTCGGCGGTATGTTCCGGCGTCAGCTCGAGCTTCCGGGCCTTGACGGCGGACTGCGCTTCGCCAGCGACCAGCGCATAGCCGCGCTCGGCCTTGGTGCGGGTTTCCACCCGCACGGGAGCCACCTCCGTCAGCTTGAGCGCCAGATCGAACAAGGCTTGCGGGGCGCCGCTCTTCAGCTCAAGCTCGACCTCCGCTATCGGCAGCACGGTCCCGTCCGATGCCCGAATTTCACCTTGGTCGACCGCGACCTCGATGGCGGTGTCGCCGGGCTGTCCGTCGGCGCCGTTCAGCAAGCGAACGCTCCGCTTGATGTGGCTTGCGAAGATCGGCTTCAGATCGTCGGCGCTGACGACGCCGAGATGCTCCAGCGCTTCTGCGTCATCGATGGCGCTCAGGTCGGGAAGGGCTCCTGCAACTTCGCACTCCCACTCTCCCCGGCTGAAGACGCCACCGGCATGTTCGTTGGCAATCTTGAGAGTTTGGATGAAGCTCTTGCCCTTCTTGCGGACCCGCAGGGTGACGCCGCGCTGGCGAAGGACAAAATCTTCGGTGTCGTAGTAGATGCTTTCGAGACTTTGCGTGGTGGCTCGCTTCGTCGAATCGGCGAACGCCGATGCATTGCGAAAGCGAGCCAGATGCTCCGGATCGATCCGCAGCTTCAGCTCGATCTCTTGATTGGCCATGTTTTTCGTCTCTCGTCCCAACCCTGCATATGGGGCGGTATAAATTGTAGTTTCGAAACCTTGGGTCAAATTTATACGACGTCATCAGAAATTAGACAATATGTCATATAATCGTCATCAAACTGTAACTTTCGATGACGAAATGTTCGGCACGGGGCCTTGAATTATTTTACCGGCATTTGCGCAAAACGACCACTTTGGACATGAATGCAGGGGTCGTTTCTACGATCTCCAGTCCGGCCCCGCCGAAGAGGTCCGCCAAATCCTGCCGCACGTAGTCGGCGTAATAGGGTTCGTGGAAGCCGATGGGAAACAGCTCGAGCAACCCGTCGAATTCCGGTCTGTCGCCCTTCTGGACCGTTTCCACGAAGACCAGGATGCCGTCGGGCTTCAGCACCCGCGCCATCTCCGCCGCCGCTGCCGCTCGCACCTTGCGGGGCAATTCGTGGAACAGGAAGATGCAGGTGACCGCGTCGAAGCTCGCGTCGGGCGCCGGGATGCTCTCGGCCGCCGCCTGCACCACATGGGCGCGCGACCAGGGCGACAGCAGCCTCCGGGCCTGGGCGAGATAGTTGGGGCTGAGGTCGAGTGCCGTCACGTCGAGCCGGGGATAGTTGTCCTTCACGAAAGTCAGGAACCGGCCGGTTCCGCTCGCCACGTCCAACAACCGCGCCTCGGTCGTGCGCCGGGTGTGGAAATGATGGTGCAGCGGCACCAGCGCCTGACGCCGCATCGCGTCTGCCGCCCCGCCGAACAGCACCTCGACCTGATGGTCGTACAATTCCGCGGAATGGTCGCTCAGGTAGCCATCGGTCTGGTAATGGAAGTTTTGGAGATAGTAGCGGGGCAGGGCGGAGCCTTCCCGCCGCTTCTCCTCGAATACCTCGTCATTGACATCGTCCCGCCGACGCCGGTGCACCTCCGGCAGGTCGCGGAAGAAACGCACCGCGTCGCGCAGGACCTTGCGCGGCGGCTCGATCATATCATGCGGCATCCTGTAATAGCCGGCCTCGATATTTGCGAGATCCCGTCGCATCAGTCGCCGAACTTCTTCCAGTATCTCGGAGTTATCGGGAAAGGTCAGCCCCTTCGGCTGCTTTTCTTCCGGAACCAGCCTGCCGTTCAGACGCGCCACCAAGGCCTTCTGTCCGAAGAACCAGGAAATTCGGGCCGTCTGGCTCAACGCGTAAGCCGCCCATTCCGCCGGTCCGATCATCTTCCGAGCTCCGTTTTCCTGTAAGCTATGCACTTAACCTAGGCTCTCCCCCCAGGATGCCAAGTCCGGCGCCCATGGGACGGTTGCAGGTGCAAAAGCCGGCACGAAAAGCGGGAAGGCTGCGCCCAACCGGCTTACCTGAAATAGCCGCAGCCGGACGTGTCCGGGGGACATTGATTTGCCTGCGCGGTTGTGGTTGGTTCCCTCGCGGAGTGATCGGCATCATACAAATGCCGCAAAGATTGTTAGGCCCTGAACAGGCACCCTGAACCAAGGAATGGGACGGCACGGATGAGCGACTTCAAAACCCTTGACGATTTTGAGTTCGACGGCAAGACCGTCCTGGTCCGCGCTGACCTGAACGTCCCGGCCAAGGACGGGGTCGTGACGGATACGACGCGCATCGACCGGTTGGCACCGACCCTGACCGAGCTTTCGCAGGCCGGCGCCAAGGTCGTCGTCCTCTCGCATTTCGGTCGTCCCAAGGGCGGTCCCGACGAAAAATACTCGCTCAAGCAGGTGGTGGACGCCGTGTCCAAGGCCGTCGGGCAGAAGGTCGCCTTCGCCGACGACTGTGTCGGCCCCGTCGCCAAGGACGCCCTGGCGAAGATCCACGCCGGCGGCATCATCGTGATGGAGAACCTGCGCTTCCATCCGGAAGAGGAGAAGAACGACGCCGGTTTCGCGGCCCAGCTGGCCGAACTCGGCGACATCTACGTCAACGACGCCTTCTCCGCGGCGCACCGCGCCCATGCTTCGACCGAAGGTCTTGCCCGCCTGCTGCCGAACGCTGCGGGCCGTTTGATGGAAGCGGAACTGAAGGCACTCACCCTCGCCCTCGAGAAGCCGGAGCGTCCGGTAGCGGCTGTCGTCGGCGGTGCAAAGATATCGACCAAGCTGGACCTGCTGGGCAACCTGGTCCGCCGGGTCAACCTGCTGGCGCTGGGCGGCGGCATGGCCAACACCTTCCTCTACGCCAAGGGGACTGCGGTCGGCGCCTCGCTGTGCGAGAAGGATATGGCGGAGAAGGCGCGCGAGATCATGGCGATCGCCGAGGAAGCCGGCTGCGAGATCCTGCTGCCGCGCGACGCGATCACCGCCAAGGAGTTCAAGGCCGGCGCCGAGAGCGAAGTGGTCGCGATCGATCAGGTCCCGTCCGACAGCATGATCCTCGATATCGGCCCGGCCACGGTCGAATACATCACGCTGAAGCTTCAGGGCTGCAAGACGGTCGTCTGGAACGGACCGCTCGGCGCGTTCGAGACCAAGCCGTTCGACGCCGGCACCAACGCGGTGGCCGGCACGGTCGCGGCGCTGACCAAGGCCGGCCGGGTCCTCAGCGTCGCCGGCGGCGGCGACACCGTCGCGGCGCTGGCGGCAGCCGGCGTCGAGGATTCGTTCACCTACGTTTCCGCCGCCGGCGGCGCCTTCCTCGAATGGCTCGAAGGCAAGGACCTGCCGGGCGTCGCGGCCCTCAAGTCCTGACCTGCGGCAATGCTGGATGCGCCGGCTGGGTCAGCCGGCGCCGTAACGCTTGAGCCACTGCTGCTCGATCCGTACCATCCACGACGGATGCGGCTCGGGCAGCGGAACGCCCAGTTCCTCGTGGGACAGCGTCGCCTCGCCCAGGGGCAACTCATCGAATCGGGCACGGTCGGCGGCAGTCAGCTTATCCAGGTCCAGCACCGTGAAGTCGCCCCAGACGCCGGGATCCTGCTTGTGCAATTGCGCATCGGGCGACAGCAGGAAGTCCGCCACCACCATGGCCGCACCAGGAGCGTTGGCGTTGTACGGGATCGCCACGAAATGGGTGTTGCCGATGGTGCCCCGCTCCAGCACGAAAGTCCGAATCGACGGCGGCAGCAGGCCGGTGGCGATGTCGCGTGACGCTTCGCCGGGATGGAAGCTCATGCCTATGGCAACCTCTCCATCGGCCAGCATCTGTTTCAACGCCGGCCCTGTCGCCGGGAAGTTCCGGCCGCTCCTCGCCAGATTGGGGTGAAGCTGGTCCAGGTATGACCAGAGCGGGGCAGTGACCTTGTCGAAATCGGCATCGTCGGCTGCATCCCGGAGTCTCGCCGGGTCTGGCGTCACCTCCACCAGCATCTGCTTCAGGAAGGTACTGCCGGTGAAATCGGGCGGGCTGGGATAGGTGAACCGTCCGGGATTGGCCTTCGTCCACTCCAGCAAGGCAGCGGCACTTCTCGGCGGCTTCGCCACCTGTTCGGTATCGTAGGTGAAGACGAACTGAGCCATGCCCCAAGGTGATTCGAGTCCATCGGTGGGGATGGTGAAATCTACTGTCGTGGTGGGCTTGCCCTTGGTGTCGATCAGGGCCGCATTCGGCAGGCGGTCGACGAAGGGGCCGTAAAGCAGCCGGTTCTCCTTCATGGCGGCGAAGTTCTCGCCGTTGACCCAAACCAGATCGACGGAGCCACCCTGGTCCTTGCCGGCCGCCTTCTCCGCCAGGACCCGTGATACGACGTCGGCCGTGTCGGTCACCTTGACGTGTCGAAGGTCGATGCCGTAGCGGTCGCGAACCTGTCCGCCGACCCAGCCGATGTAATCGTTGATCCTCGGATCGCCGGCCCAGGCGTTCCAGTAGACCACCTTGCCGCGAGCCGCCGCCACGGTGTCGTCCCATCCGGCCGCCGTCGCCGGCGGCGTAAAGCCGAGGAAGGCGGTCGCGGCGACAAGCGTCGTCAGGCGGGTCGTCAGGCGCATCTTTTTCAAGTCGTCACTCGCTCTGTCGGTGTCATGAGATCAGGCTTGCCTTGGCAACAGGGCGGTGAGCGCATTGTCGCCGAGCCATTCGGAACGGATCGCCGCGATGGTTCCGGCATCCAGGTAATCGGCCACGCGGTTCGCCACGTGATCGATCAGGGCACGCTCGCTCAGGTCGGCCGACCAGTCCTCGGCATTCTCCGCTATATGCTTTTCCGTTACCGCGGCGCGAGACTGGACCCGCCATTTGGCACACCATGTCACCGACCACAGCCACATGATCCGCCGCATCGGCAGCAGCCAGGGACCCGATGCCTCCGCGAGTGCCGGCGGCACGCTTTTCAGCCAGTGGCGATAAGCGTCCGCGGTGGCCGATGTCTCCAGCACGGCGCTGACGGCGACATCCCAGGTGGTGGAGGTATAGAGCGTCGCGTGGGCCAGATCGAACCCGGCAGCACCGTACCGCGCCTTCTCCAGATCGACCAGAACCGCGGTACCCGACGGCAGGATCAGGAAATTGCCGGGATGAGCGTCGAACGAAATCAGGGTGGAAGGCGGTCGAGCCCGTGTCTTCCGAAACTCTTCGGCCCAGGCCAGTTCTTCGTCGATCGCGCGCCGGGCAGCGGCGCCAAGGCCGGCGGCATCCAGGAACGCCGCCTGGAGCCTTACCTCGTGCAGCGTCTCACCGACGGGATCGGAGTGGTCGCGCAGCGGAGCGCGGGCCGGTGCCGGCGGGACCGGCAAGGAGTGGATGGACGCAAGCGCTGTCATGATCGCCGGCAGGTCGTCCGGCAGGACGGGTGGCCGGCCCGGAACCTCGTCAACCAGCAGCGCCCCCAGCGGCACCGTCTCGTCCGGTATCAGGACGGCGTGCAGTCCGGGGATGTGGTGCCCGGGCGCCGCCCGCTCGAAGCATGTCGCCTGATAGGTCAGGTTGACCGTCGCCGAGAGCGCAAGCTGGCTCTGCTTGGGCACGCGCAGCAGCACGCCGCGTCCCTTGACCCTGATGTGTTCATGGGCAAGGCCGGTTCCCTGAAGCGGGATCAGGTCATCCAGCCGTACTTCATCGTAATCAGCCAAGCGGATCAGACGCCGGTGTATGGCTTTAAGGAGCGTATCCGAAATCATGGAGTGAGTATGGAGGATGGCCGTTCCCAGTCAAAGCGGCTGCCGTTCAATTTGACGTGAATGCGAAAGACGGGTGCCGGCGCCATCGGTTCCAGGCTTCGGGATCGTCGACATCCTCCAGGATCGGCAGAGGATCCCCCACCCGTGCCGGATCGAGGTTGGCCAGGGTGTCGGCCAGAGCGTGTTCCGTGGACCACCTTACGCCCGCGAAGAAGTCGGGCGGCTCCGCCGGACGCCGGCGCGCTCCGACCAGCCAGTAGCCTCCGTCCCGGGCCGGACCGAAGACGAACGGGTACCTGTCCAGCGTCCGGAATGCCTGCCAGATGTGATGGCTGCGGATACAGGGAATGTCGCTTCCGACAACCACCACCGGTCCCGGGGGCAGGCCCAGCGGAGGACGGCGCATGGGGCGTCTCATCCGTTCGCCGAGATCGCCGCCGCCCTGGGCACGGATATCGACTCCCGGCGGTCGTGCGGGCATGCGCCCACGGTCCGGAGTCAACGCCACCCAGGTCGTCCAGCGGCGATCCCGGCTGATGCGGAACAGCAGGGTTCGAAGCGCCACGCGCTGGAAATGGACAGCCGCCACCGGGCCGATGTTGCCGGCGAGCCGGCGCTTTCCCCTGCCCAGCCGGAGTTCACGTGCGAAGACAATGAGATGGCGGCGAAGCGGCACGTTCCTACCCGGGTTGTTTTCACCTGTAGTAGAGCCGCCGTATCAGCGGCGGCGCTGCGCCCATCATATAGAGCGCCAGACAGGTAAGGTTACGCAGCGGACGGCGGATGTAACCGTCTCTCCGGTAGCGGGAAGCCGAAGTCGTAATGCCAGTCGGCAGCCCGATCAACCGGTGCCGGCCGATCCTGCGGACGATCGAGACATCTTCCATGAGGTCCATGGGCGTGAATCCGCCGACCGACAGATAAAGGTCCCGATGGATCAGCAGTCCCTGATCGCCGTAAGGCAGGCCCAGCCAGCGGCAGCGCCATGCCACCATCGCTTCCAGCCGGCGCGCTGCCGGCGTGTCATGGTCGAGTTCGAACCGCCCATAGGCGGCGCAGGCTATGTTCTCCGGCTTACGAATGAACGCGGCGAGGGTCTCCTGCCAACCCGGATCCGGAATGCTGTCGGCATGCAGGAAGAACAGCCACTCCGCTTGCAGGTCGCTGATCGCGGCTCCGGCGCCTGCCGACAACTGTACCCCGCGCCCTGGTTCGGCGGACACGATGCGGGCTTCATGCCGTTTGGCGACCGTGACGGTCGCGTCGGTCGAGCCGCCGTCCGCCACCATGATCGGCCACCCGGCATCTCTGGCAATTCTCGAGATCGACTCGAGCATCCGGTCCAGGCTTGAAGCGCAGTTCAGGGCGGGTATGACGATGACAAGGGTGGACAGGATCTGCTCCAAGACGGGGCGGCAAGCAGCGGCCGAACTTCGAACGGCGCGGCCGCTATCCTATCATCTCTGCCGATCATCTTCGCCAGCCACCGCCTATCCGGCCGCCATCTTCAGGTACCGGATCGCCGGCTGCGCAGATGGATCTCTACCTTCGTCCCGTTGTCCCGCAGGAAGCGCACTTCGGCGTTTGCTTGCCGGGCAAGGGTTCTGACAAGCAGCAAGCCGAGCCCACGCCGGTCGTTGGGCGCACTGGGGTCCATGCCTATGCCGTTGTCGTGAATGACGATGCAGTTGGTCGCCGGATTTCCATAAACCTCGACCCGGACCCGGCGGTCTTCAACAATGTGCTCGGACGTATCCGGAAAGGCATGGCTGAGGGCATTGCTGACCAGTTCCGCAACGATCAGTCCGAGTGGACTGGCGGCATTCAGCGGGATACGGCCGGTTTGACCGTTTACGTCGATGGCGATGCCGCCGGACGACTCACCCTTAGATGCCAATTGCCGGCACAGCTCGGTCAGCAGAGGCAAGGCAGGAGTATCGGCACGGCTTCCTTCATCGAACACAAGTCCGTGAACCAGACTCATGGACTGGATACGGGCAAGGCTCCTGCGGACTTCGGCGGCACTCTGCTCACCGATGCGATTGGCCTGAAGGTTGAGCAGACTGGCGATGATCTGGAGGTTGTTGCGGGTCTGGTGATGGATCTCCTCGATCAGCGCCTCCCGGTCGGCCAGCGACGCCCGCAGGTCGGCCGTGCGTTCGTCGACCTGTCGCTCGAGCGTCCGGGTCAGCTCGTAGAGCTGCAGGTTGCTCTCCGCCAAGCTGCGCGATGAGACCTCCAGTTCCTCGAGGGAGACGTGGAACTCCTCCTCGGCATTGGACGCCTCCGCCTGACTGGCGGCAAGACGGGTTTCCAATACATGGATGGTTTCCTGGTCGCGCGACCGCTGGCGGCGCATGGACTCCGCCAATCGCTCCATTCTACCCAGTTGGTCGACCGTTGCGGTCAACTGAGACCCGAGACTATTGCATTCCGCGGTCATCGTGTTCAATTGATCTCGCAGCTCCTCACATTCCAGGATTGCCTCTTCGCAGCTGGCTTCCGCGAACTGAAGCCGAGCGATGAGATCGTCGGTACCGGCCGCCTCAACCGCCGACTCTTTGGTGCTGTACATGCTACGGGTAGGGCCTGGCACGTTTCAGTTCCTCCCGTTTGCTGGCTCAGGTAGAAAGTGCGCCAATACTGCCCATAAGGCGCCCGCCATTTGCCTGCTCATCGCGTTATCAGGACATCGATGTTGCCCAGACCCACTCCGTACGCGAATCGATCCTTCGCGTCGGGTAGCGGGCCTGAAGCAACTCACCACCTGATACGTCTAATGGTTCGGAATGACCGAAGTTCCCTTTTAAAGACAGTCGACCAGCGTTCGCCGCAAGTCATCCGGGTTGATCGGTTTGTGAAGAAGGCGATAACCGCTCCGCTTGGCCTCCGTAAGACGCTCGGGTGCCGTATCTCCCGTCATCAGGATGGCGGGCACGGGCCACCGCCGGTGGACGATGTCCACGACGTCAAGCCCGCTGCTGCCGTTCGGTAGCCGGTAATCGACCGCCAGCAGGTCCGGAACCCGATCCAGACCGTCGAGAAGCGTTGGTACATCCTGCACCGAACTGGCGGAGTGGACCTCCAGTCCCCAATCGCCCAGCAACATCTCCAGAGCCATGAGGATGGCGGGATCGTCTTCCACCACAACGATGGAACGGCCCGTCAGGTCTCCTGGCGCCTCCGCCAAGAGATCTGTCCTCCCGGATCCTGCCGTCTCATGGCCCGATGCGAGTGGGATCTTGAACGAGAAGACCGAGCCGTTGTTTAGTTCTGACCGCAGTCCGATATCGTATCCGAGCAGTCTGGCGACCCGGCTCACCGTCGCGAGGCCGAGGCCGAAGCCCCGTGCGCGGTCGCGCGCAGGGTTGTCCAACTGCCGGAAGTCTTCGAATATCACGGTGAACTTGTCGTCGGGAATGCCGCGTCCGGTATCGGCGACTTCGACGACCCCGCAGCCGTCCAGTTCGCGGCACTCGACGGTGACGCCGCCGCGATCGGTGTATTTGATCGCGTTGGAGATCAGATTGCGAAGGATCAGTTCGAGCAGGAGCGGATCGCTCGACACGACCAGGGAAGCGGGCGGCACCTGGAGCCACAGGCGCTTCACGCGGGCCTGTTCCTCGAATTCCGACGCAAGCCGGTGCAGCAGGTCGTCTATCGGAAAATCGCGCATCTGCGGATCGACGATGCCGGCTTCCAGCCGTGCCACCTCCAGCAGGCCGTTCAGCATCCCGCGCAATCCTTCCAGCGATGACGATACCATGCCGACAAGATCCCGCGTCTCCGGATCGAGGTCGCGCCGCTCGAGCATTCCGAGGAACAGCGAGGCGGCCTGCACCGGTTGCCTCAAATCGTGGCTGGCGGCCGCCAGGAAGCGGGACTTGTCGAGATTGGCGCGTTCAGCCTCGTCGCGTGCGGCCCGCGCGGCTTCTTCGGCCCTGCGGCGGTCGGTTATGTCGATTCGCAGGCCGATCATCCTGACAGGCTTTCCCGCGTCGTCCCGGATGCATCGGCCCCGTCCCGCCATCCAGCGTATGTCGCGCGGCGGATGGTCGATGCGGTACTCGATGACGAACTCGTCCTCCTGTCCGAGCAGGCATGCGTTCAACCTGCGCTCGACCTCGACGCGGTCCTCCGGAAGCAAGGTTTCCAGCCAGTCGGAATAAGTTCCGGGGGTCGAATCATCGTCGAGGCAATCCGGACTGCCATAGCAATCGGACCAAGTCAGGCGGCCGGTGCCGATTTCCCAGTCCCAGGTGCCGGCGCCGCCGAAATGCTGGGCCAGACGCAAGGTCTGTTCCTTGAGGCGCAACAGGCCGTTCGCGTGCGCCAGTTCGGTCGTCCTTTCGAGGACGCGCCGTTCCAGATCGGCATTGGTTTCACTGAGGCTATGGTTGGCAGCCGCGAGTTCGGTCGCCACGAGCCCGGACGACACAAGCCCGGACGACACAAGCCCGGACGACACAAGCCCGGTGGCCGATGTGCTCACCTCCGTGGCGGTATCGTTGGGCATCGGGTTGGCGGCAGCGTCTTCGGAGCCTTGTTTCGATGATGTCGTTATGGCTCTCATCCCTCTGAACGAATCATTCTCCATCATACGCCCGGGCTGCCGAACCGCTATTGCCCTGTAGATCATGCCGGGTGGTTGAAGACTTAGGCTTGCATCTAAGTGTACGGAACCGCGTGTTTGCTTTCCCGGTCAGCCGAACTTTCTTTGCTCATTCCATGCCAATTTCTGGAGATGCGGTCATGGACCTGCATAAGAATTGATCCAGATCAGTCCGCTTCCACGATGCTTTCGATAACATCCGCGGTCTAAAAGCAGGGCTTCATTTCTTAATGTCGTCCCGACAAATCGAGGGGACCCCGGATGCATGCTGAATTGACAAAGAAGATCAGGAACAACCCAAAGTTTGTGGAGCTTACCACCAAGCGCACTGCGTACGGCTGGAAGCTGTCCATCCTGATGCTCGTGATCTATTACGGATTTATTCTCGTGGTGGCGTTCGCGCCGAAGCTTCTCGGCACTCCGGTTTCCGGCGTCATCACCCTCGGTATTCCCTTGGGCGTTCTCATCATCGTCTCGGCCTTCATTTTGACCGGCATCTACGTGCGCCGCGCCAATTCCGAATTCGACGAATTGAACCGCCAGATCATCGAGGAAACGAAATAATGAAGCGCGCTACAGCAGCTCTCGCGGCGGCCTCGGGCCTTGCCGCTGCCGTCCTTTCCTTCTCCGGCGCTGCCCTAGCTGCCGACGCGATCACCGGTGCCGTCCAGAAGGCCGAAACCAACTGGACCGCCATCGTCATGTTCCTGGCTTTCGTGGCGGGGACCCTGGGCATTACCTACTGGGCCGCTTCCAAGACCAAGACGGCGAAGGACTTCTACTCCGCCGGCGGCGGCATCACCGGCTTCCAGAACGGTCTGGCGATCGCCGGCGACTATATGTCCGCTGCGTCCTTCCTCGGTATTTCCGCCCTCGTCTACGGCTCCGGCTATGACGGCGTCATCTACTCGATCGGCTTCCTGGTCGGCTGGCCGGTCATTCTGTTCCTGATCGCCGAGCAGCTCCGCAACCTCGGCAAGTACACCTTCGCCGACGTGGCGTCGTACCGGCTCCAGCAGACTCCGATCCGTACGCTGGCCGCTTCCGGCTCGCTGGTCGTCGTGGCGCTCTACCTGATCGCCCAGATGGTCGGCGCCGGCAAGCTGATCCAGCTGCTGTTCGGTCTCGACTACGCCTACGCCGTCGTCATGGTCGGCATCCTGATGATCATGTACGTGACCTTCGGCGGCATGCTCGCGACGACCTGGGTCCAGATCATCAAGGCCGTCCTGCTGCTCTCCGGCGCCTCCTTCATGGCGATCATGGTGCTGGTCCACTACGGCTTCAACTTCGGGGCGCTGTTCCAGGCCGCCGTCGACGTCCACCCCAAGGGCATCGCGATCATGCAGCCCGGTACCCTGGTCAAGGACCCGGTCTCGGCGATTTCGCTCGGCATCGCGCTTATGTTCGGCACCGCCGGACTGCCGCACATCCTGATGCGCTTCTTCACCGTCGCCGACGCCAAGGAAGCCCGCAAGTCGGTCTTCTACGCCACCGGCTTCATCGGCTATTTCTACATCCTGACCTTCATCATCGGCTTCGGCGCCATCGTCCTGCTGATGAACGACCCGTCCTACTTCAAGGTCGCGGCCGACGGTACCTACAACAAGCTGACCGGCGTCCAGGGCGGCGCCAACATGGTCGCCATCCATTTGGCCAAGGCGGTCGGCGGCGACTTGTTCCTGGGCTTCATCTCGGCCGTCGCCTTCGCCACCATCCTCGCCGTCGTGTCGGGCCTGACGCTGGCCGGCGCTTCTGCGGTCAGCCATGACCTCTACGCCTCGGTGTTCCGCCGTGGCCGGGTCAACGAAGTGCAGGAAATCCGAGTCTCCAAGATGGCGACCGTCGCCCTGGGCGTCCTGGCGATCGTGCTCGGCATCGCTTTCGAGCAGCAGAACATCGCCTTCATGGTCGGCCTGGCCTTCGCCATCGCGGCGAGCGCCAACTTCCCGATCATCGTCCTGTCGATGTTCTGGTCCAAGCTGACCACCAACGGCGCCCTGATCGGCGGCTTCATGGGCCTGATCAGCGCTACCGTGCTGGTGGTCCTCGGCCCGGCGGTGTGGGAAGGCGTGCTGGGCAACGTCAAGGGTTCGGCTCCGTTCCCCTATGACAACCCCGCCATCTTCTCCGTCCCGCTGGCGTTCATCGGTTCCTGGCTGTTCTCCATCCTGGACAAGAGCCAGAACGCCCGTGACGAAGAAGCTGCCTACGAAGCTCAGTACATCCGCTCCCAGACCGGTCTGGGTGCTGAAGGCGCCTCCTCTCACTGAGGAAACGCTCGCTGAGTTATAGTGTCACGGTGCGCCCTGCGCCGTGACACCGGTACTCGCCAAAGCGCCCCGAGGATGCCAACCTTGGGGCGCTTTTTCATGACCATCAACGGCGAAGGTCCGTAGTCGTGCCTGAAGCTTTGAGTTTCACAAGCCCTCCTTTCGACCGCCTGAGCGATGCCGAGCGCGATCGGGTCCGTGCCGCATCCGATCTGGCGGCGTGGCCTAAGGGAACCACGATCCTACGCGGCGATGACGCGGCCGAGCATCTTCATGTCGTCCTTAAGGGACTGGTCCATGAAGTGGAAGGCGCCGAGGTGCTGACATCCTATGGACCCGGCGAGAGCTTCGACGCCAAGGCGCTTCTCGGCACGCCGTGCACCAGTTCCTTCGTCGTGCGCGAAGACACCGTATGCCAGCTCCTGCCGGCTGCCCTGTTCCTCGACCTGACCCGAGCCAACCCCTTATTTCGGCGCGTGGTACCACCAGGAATTGATCGAGCGGCTGCGTGAGATGGCTGTCCGTCAGGCCAACGGGGAGATGACCTCCTTCATGATGGCCCGCATCCGCCAGGCCTTCATTCATCCCGCGACCTATGTCGATGCGTCCTGTACCGCCCGCGAGGCCGTCGCCGCCATGAAGGCGACGCGCTCGACGTCGCTGCTGGTCCGCGACGGCGAGGGGGCGGACGAACGCGTCGGTGTCCTGAGCGATCGCGATCTGCGCGATGCCGTTATCCTGGATGGCGCGCCGGTCACATCGCCGGTCGGACCCTTCACCAGCTATTCGCTGATCTCGCTCGATATCGACGATTTCCTGTTCAATGCCCTGGTCGTGATGACCAAGCACGGCATCCGCCGCATCGTGGTGACGGAGGAGGGCAGGATCGCCGGCATCCTGGAGCAGGTCGACCTGCTGGGCTTCCTGTCCAACAACTCCCATGTCGTAGCGATCCGTGTCGAGCGCGCGAGCGATCTTGCCGATCTCAAGACCGCTTCGGCCGAAATCCCGACCCTGATCCAGGCTCTGCATGCCAATGGGGTCAAGGTTCAGCTGATCGCGGAGATGGTGACGGCCTTGAACCGCCGGATCTTCGCAAAGCTGTTCGAAATGCTGGCGCCCCCCGATCTGCTGGCGAACTCCTGCCTGATCGTCATGGGCAGCGAAGGCCGGGGCGAGCAGATCCTGAAGACCGATCAGGACAACGGCCTGATCCTGCGCGATGGCTATGCCTGTCCCAATCTCGACGCGATCACCGCCGAGTTCTCACGGTCGCTGATCGAGTTCGGATATCCCGAGTGTCCCGGCAAGATCATGGTCAACACGCCGGAATGGACAAGGCCGCTGGCCGGATACCGGGAGGCGATTCACAATTGGGTCCATCATCCCGACGAGGCGGCTCAGCTCAACCTTGCGATCTTCTACGATGCGGCTGCCGTGGCCGGGGACGCCACACTGCTGGAGAAGGCGCGCGACTACCTGCTCGAAACCCTGTCCAGCAACGATGTCTTCTTCTCCCATTTCGCTCGTCCTACGCTGAGCTTCGAAACTCCCATCGGCATGTTCTCCAACCTGCGCGGAGAGCAGCTCGACATCAAGAAGGGTGGTATCTTCCCGCTGGTCCACGGAGTGCGCAGTCTCGCACTCGAGAAGCGCATGACCGAGCGCAATACCCTGGATCGGATCGAAAAGCTGCTGGCTCTGGGTGTCTTCGATCGGACAATGGCGACCGAATTGTCGGAGTCGCTGCTAGCAATGATGGCGCTGCGCTTGAAGCTTCGCCTTGCCGCCGGCGAGATCGGAACCCAGACGGACAACTTCATCCGGCCCGACCAGTTGAACCGGCTGGAACGCGACCTGCTCAAGGACTCGCTCTCTATCGTCAAGCGGTTCAAGGAATTCATTACATATCATTTCCACTTGAAGATGTTTTGAACATGCTGTCGGATCTCCGTAAAAGCTTCAATCGGCGCAATCTGACCGATCCCGCATTCGGTTTCCTGTTCGATGAGGATTCCAGCGGTGAAGTCGTCGTTCTGGCGGTCGGAGCCACATCCTTCGAGCCGGCGCAGGCCGATCTCCTGGAACTCACCGGCATCCTGGTCAAAGGCAATCGTCTTCTGACCAGCGAAAAGCTCCATCTGAAGGTGGGGGAGGGGGCTGCGACGGCGGAAGCGGCGGCCCTGGACCTTCTCAGGTTCGCCGGGTCTCGGCCGCTGGCCGGTTACTATCTGAACTTCGCCGTCGGTTTGCTGGATCGCATCATCCGCCCGGTGATCGGCGTGCAGATCCCCAATGAGCGGATCGAAGTATCGAGTCTGTACTACGATCAGCGTCGGGTAATTCCGGGGCGGACCGCCACGGACTTGCGTTTCGACTCGATCCTTCGGGACCTAGATCTGCCCGATCGCGGCGCCTCCGGATCGTTCGACGATGCCGTTTCCGCTGGATTGATTTATCTGACGCTAAGGCAACCCGCGTGATCTGCCCCTTCGATCGAAACAATTCGTATTGACGGGTGCCGTGCAACGACCCTGCTGATCTACCGCTTGATTAAGCCACTAACCGGTCATTTCAGGATGCCGATGATCGCTCGCCTGATCGTCCTAGTCAGCTTGATGGGGTTCCTGAACCTCGCCTTCGGCGAGGCGAGAGCGCTCGATCTCGTCAATGTGGTGCTGGCGCCCATGCCTCCTTTCGTGATCGAAGGCGGAACGTTGGGATCTCCGCCCGGGATCGTGTCGGAGATCATCACCGAAGCTTATCGGCGTGATGGCAAGCGGCCATATTATGCATATATGCCCGCTGCACGAGCCGAGCATACGGTGCGTAATGGCAGGGCGATGGCGACGGTCGTTTCGGGTGATCCCGGCGATCACGCAGGCAGCTTCGTCCTGTCGAACAGCTTGCTGAGGACCCCCGTCAGCGCCGTCATCGCTTCCGGCTACGCAGGTCCGCCCCTGACGAGCTTCAATGCGGTCGCCGAGCGGCAGGCCACGATCCTGATGGAAGGGCAAGGGCGACTGAGGGTCATCTCGATCCATGGCGATCCCGTCATCGACGATCTGCACGAAGCCGGGGTCGAGGTCGAAGAGGTTCCCGGCATCGAATCTGCCATGTCTCTGGTCGTCAGGGCGGACGGCCGGGTGGTCCTGGTGACCTTCTCCAACGCCGCGGTGCATCTCGCTCAGAACACCGGTGTCCCGATGGCGCAGTTCCAGTCGTTTACGATCGGGTACTCCGACTTCTATCTGGCTATATCGCGCACCCGGCCCGGCGCGATCGATCTGGCGAACCGGTTTAACCGGTCATTGGAGATCCTGCGCCTTGACGGGACCATCGACGCCATCCTCGATCGCTACGGGGCCGGCCGAACCTCTCCGGACCAGTCTCCAACCACCGATTAACCCGTTCGATATTGTCACCGTCGCAACGAATCGGTGATTGGCGGGTTTTTGGCTCGATGATTTCACATCTTGCCGGGTAGCTCCGAAGCACGTCCCCGGCTAGCTTCGTGATTTGCCACAGCTCCGGATCAAACGAACGGATGATGACCGACCGAATACTCGACCGGTCCGCGCGCGGCCTTTTTCTGATATTGCCCGTGCTGGCCCTCATGCTCAGCACTCTTCCGGCGTCTGCCCAGATGCCGTCGGGCGTTCTGCCCGGAGCGTCCGCCCCAGCGAAGCCGGCAACTCAATCCACTGCGGAAAGCGGTGATCCAGGGGACCGGATCGCCTCCCTGCTGGCCACCTTGGAAGATCCGGCTGCACGGGAGCGGCTTACGGCTCAACTGCGGACGCTGCTCGATACGCAGGAGCAGACTGAACCGGAGACGGTCGAGCCACCCAGTTCCCGCGTGCTCGAATTCATGTCCGAGCGTGTCGGCAGGCTCACCCGCCAGATGGTCGCCTTCGGCAGCGTTTTCGCCGACCTGCCCGACACGGTCGATTGGCTCGAGGGGCAGGCGACGGACCAGACACGGCGGGATCGCTGGTTGCAGTTGATGTCCCAGCTCCTCCTCGCCGTAGGGGCCGGGTTTGCGGCCAGCGCGATGGCATCCCGGCTGCTCAGGCGGGCGCGTTTGTCGATCGAAAGCCGCCGGAACGAGCGGATACTTGCGCGTATTCCCTTGGCGATCCTCCGTACCGTCCTGGAAGTGGTCCCGATCGCAGCCTTCGGCATAGCCGGCTATGGCATGCTATCGGTTACCGACCCGCCCCTGGTCATCCGGCTGGTGGCTCTCATCGTGATCAACGCCACCATCCTGATCCAGCTTGTCCTGGCGGTTACCCGGGGCATCCTGGCTCCCGTGGCGCGCAATCTCAGGATGCTCCCGATCGGTGACGAATCGGCGCATTACGGATATATCTGGGTCCGACGGCTGGCCTATACCTGCGTCTACGGCTTCTTCATCTCGGAAGCGGCCTATATGCTGGGCTTGCCCGGCGGCGCCCATGAGGCGCTGCTCAAGGTCGTCGGCCTCATTGCGACCGGCATGCTGGTCATCCTGATCCTCCAGAACCGGAAGGACGTAGCGGAGTGGCTGCGCGGACGGCCATTGACCGGCGGTTCCAACGGCCATGTCGAGGCGGAGGAGATCGCCGCCGGAACGCGCAGCGGCACCTTGCGGGCGGCGCGGCGGCGGCTGGCGGATGTCTGGCATATCTTGACGATCCTTTATCTGGTCGTGATCTACGGTATCTGGGCTCTCAGCATTCCTGACGGGTTCGAGTTCATGCTGAGGGCGACCGGCCTGTCGCTGCTGATCCTGATTGCGGCCCGGATCGTCGTGAACCTGATCGATGCCCTGATCCGGCGGGGCTTCTCGATCTCGCCGGACATAAAGCGCGAGTTCCCCCATCTGGAAGAACGCGCCAACCGCTATCTGCCCATTCTCCAGCGGGTATTGAAGGCCATCATCTGGTTCTTCGCCCTGCTGGCGCTGCTCGCAGCCTGGGGCGTGGACAGCTTTGCGTGGCTCGAATCGCCACTCGGCCAACGCATCAGTTCCAGCGCCATATCGATCAGCGTCGTACTGCTGCTGGCCGTCATCACCTGGGAAGTCGTCACCAACCTGATCGAGCATTACCTGTCCGGCAACGACCGCTACGGCACCCGGATCGAGCGGAGCGCCCGCGTCCGAACGCTGCTGCCGCTGCTGCGGAATGCCGTCATGGTTCTGCTCATCACCGTGGTCAGCCTCGTCACCCTGTCGGAGATCGGCGTCAACATAGCGCCGTTGCTGGCGGGCGCCGGTGTCATCGGTCTCGCGATCGGCTTCGGGTCGCAAACGCTGGTGAAGGACGTCATTACCGGCCTGTTCATCCTGTTCGAGGACACCATTTCGGTCGGCGACGTGGTCGATGTCGGCGGCGGTCACAGCGGCCTCGTCGAAGCGATCACGATCCGTACGATCAAACTGCGCGATCAGGCAGGCGGGGTCCATTCGATCCCATTCAGCCAGGTCAACTCGGTCCTGAACATGACCAAGGACTTCTCCTACTACGTGTTCGACATCGCGATCAGCTACGGCGAAGACCCCGACCGCGTGATCGGAGCGATCAAGGATCTGGGAGCGGAACTCCAGGCGACGCCGCAGTTCGGGCGGGTGATCCTGGAGCCGATCGAGATCATGGGGGTGGACGCTTTCCGCGACAATGCTTTCATCGTCAAGGCGCGGATCAAGACACGGCCCATCCAGCAATGGAACGTCGGGCGCGAATTCAATCGGCGGATGAAGCTCCGGTTCGACGAGATGGGTATCAGTATTCCGTTGCCGCACCGTATCGTCGAGTTCCGTCCCGACGCATCCGCTGGGCAGCCGATGGCGACGCCTGAAGCAGGAGCGTTGCAGTTGTCGAGGACGAGATGATCTCTTGTGTCCATTTGGATAGGTCTTATGAAAGGAGATGTAGATAATTCGGTCGAATGCGGGTAAATATTTCAACTTCGGTCGGGCGACTACCGCCCATGCGAGGGCAACCAAACTCCGGAGTTGCAGTAGATGCTCATCAATCAGCTTACCTGGACTCCGGGACAGGGATGGGACACCGTCGCATCCTCCGACGAAACGGTGCCGGCCGACGTCGTCCTCTACTTCTTCGGCCCCGGCGTGCAGGAGCTTCCCGTCCGGCTGGAGGAGCTCGGCCAGAAGTTTCCCCAGGCTCATATGATCGGCTGCTCGACCGGTGGTGAGATCATCGGCGACGAGGTGTTCGACGACAGCATCGTAGCCTCGGCGGTGAGCTTCGAACGGACTCCTATCCGCGTCGCCAAGGTCGAGATCGACGGAGATTCATCGCGCGATGTCGGACGGCGCCTCGGTGCCGAGTTCCCGAAGGAGGGCCTGCGTGGCCTCTTCGTCCTGTCCGACGGCACCGGCATCAACGGCAGCGACTTGATTCGCGGGCTTCAGGACAACTTGGGCACCGATATCAAGATCACCGGCGGTCTGGCCGGCGATGGCGCCGATTTTCGGATCACCTATGTCGGTGCCAACGACCTGCCGCAGCCCGGCCGCGTGGCGGCGATCGGGTTCTACGGCGATGCGGTGACCATAGGCCACGGCAGCTACGGCGGCTGGCAGCCCTTCGGGCCGGAGCGACGGATTACCCGTGCGGTCGACAACGTCCTCCATCAGCTCGACAACGAACCGGCGCTGGATCTGTATAAGCGCTATCTCGGCGATCAGGCGGAAGGCCTGCCCGGAACGGCTCTGCTGTTTCCGCTCCGCCTGACGCGGCCGGATGGCGGCGAGGTCGTCCGTACCGTCGTCGGCACCGACGACGCCAGCAGCACCATGGTCTTCGCGGGCGACGTCCCGGAAGGCAGCTCCGCCCAATTGATGCGCGCGACTTTCGACAAGCTGATCGACGGTGCGGGAGAGGCCGCCGATCAGGCGGCCGTGGCCGAGGGCACGCACCTCGCCATTCTGGTTTCCTGCATCGGACGCAAGCTCGTCCTGGGCCAGCGCGTGGCGGAGGAGGTGGAAAGCGTACTGGACGTCCTCGGCGCCGATGCGCGCACCATCGGTTTCTACTCTTATGGCGAAATTTCGCCGCAGGCGCGGACGGGTGCTTGCGAGTTGCACAATCAGACCATGACGATCACGACCATCGGCGAAAAATGAGCCTGCATCGGCTGCTCGAGCGGCAACTAAAGCGGGCGGCGCGCGGACGTCCCGACGGCCAGCCTGAGGTCGCCGCCTTGCTCGACATGATCGACCAAGCCTATCGGGAAGCCGATCAGGAGCGTGAGCGTGTCGAACGCAGCATGCGCCTGATGGAAGAGGAGTTGAGCGCCGTCAACCGTCGCGTCCGGGAGGAAGGGGCGGCGGTCGCCCGGACCATTCTCGACAATGTCGGCGAAGGTATCGTCACATCGGACGAACGCGGCACCATTGAAGGCGTCAACCGCGCGATCGAAGTGATGTTCGGCTACACCGAGCAGGAACTGCGCGGCCAGAGCCTTGCCATACTGATGGCCCCTGCCGACGCCAAGCCCCACGACGCTTATATGCGCGGATACCGGAGTTCGGGCGAAGCGAAGATCATCGGCCGCCAGCGCGAGGTCGTCGCCTGCCGGCGGTCGGGCGAGATCTTTCCGATAGAACTGGCGATCGCGGAGATCACGCTGGAGGAAGGGCGCAAGTTCATCGGCGTCATCCGCGACATCACCCTGAGAAAAGAGGCGGAGCGCGAGATCCGCGACAGCGAGAAGAGCTTTCGTGATTTTGCCGCCTCCGCGTCCGACTGGTTCTGGGAGATGGACGACCGGCTGCGCTTCACTCGCTTCCTCGGCAATTTCGAAGCGGTGCTGGGCGCTGCCGCAGAACTTGCCGTCGGCCGGACCCTGCGTGATCTCGTCGGTCCCGATGCCGACACCGAGCGGCTCGGCGACCTCGACGCACACAGGCCGTTCCGCGGGCTTACCTGCCGTTTCGAGGACGTCCAGGCTACCGTCCGCACGATCAGCATCAGCGGGACGCCGCTGTGTAGCGACCAGGGCGTCTTCACCGGCTACCGCGGCACCGCGACCGACCTGACCGCATCCGTGGCCGCCGAGCAGCGGATGAACCTTGCGGAAGCCAAGCTCGCGGCTGTCATCGCCAGTATTTCCGAAGGTCTGGTGCTATTCGACGCCGACGACAGGCTCGTCTTGTGCAACGAACCGTACCGGCACATGTTCGCCCCGATCGCCGATCTTCTTCAGCCCGGCCTTTCCTTCGACGAGGCGCTCGACGCCCTGGTCGAGCGCAGCCATTACCTGGAGCATGCCCATACGGCCGAATGGCTGGCCGATCGTGTCGAAGCCCATCTACGCGCCGACGGCACTCCGTTCCTTCACTACATGGCGAACGGCATGGAGATCGAGAGCACGGAGCGCCGCACCCTCGACAGCGGGACTGTCGGCATCTACGTGAACGTGACGGACCGCCGCCGCATCGCCCGCGAACTTCTCGACGCGAAGGACAAGGCGGAGGCCGCCGACCATGCCAAGTCGGAATTCCTGGCCGCGATGAGCCACGAGATCAGAACGCCGATGAACGGCGTCATCGGCATGACCGGCCTGCTCCTGGATACGGGTCTTACGTCCGACCAGCGCTACTATGCCGAAACGATCCGGGAGAGCGGCGAAGCGCTGCTCGCCATCATCAACGACATCCTGGATTTCTCCAAGATCGAGGCCGGGCGCCTGGAACTGGAGGAAACCGAGTCCTCGATCCTGGACGAGGCGGAAGCGGTGGTCGAATTGCTGGCCCCGCGAGCGCTTTCCAAGGGGATAGAGATCGTCTCCTTCGTACCTCCCTCCCTGCACAGATTGGTGCTGGGCGACCCCGGACGGCTTCGGCAGATCCTGCTCAATCTGGTCGGCAACGCCGTCAAGTTCACCGAACACGGCGTGGTTTCGCTTCAGGTGATCGACCTCGACGGGCCGGACGGGCTCAAGAGCATCCGCTTCGTCGTGGACGACACAGGCATCGGCATACCCCCGGAAGCGATGGGACGTCTGTTCCGGCATTTCTCCCAGGTGGACAGCACGACGTCCCGCCGCTACGGCGGTACCGGCCTTGGGCTCGTCATCTCCAAGCGGCTGGTCGATCTGATGGGCGGCGACATAGGGGTGGAGAGCACGGTCGGCCGGGGGTCTACCTTCTGGTTCGAACTGCCGCTGGCCCGGACCGACCGAATGCCGGCGGCCAAGCAGGCGGACTGGTCCGTACTGGCGGGCCGTCAGGTGCTGATCGTCGACGACACGGCGGTCAACCGCGACATCATGGTGCGGCAACTGACGCCGTGGGGCGTTCAGACCAGGACTGCCGTTTCCGCAGCCGAAGGCCTGATGATCCTGCGCCAGGCCGCCAAGTCGGGGCAGTCCATCGACGCCGTACTGCTCGACCACAACATGCCGGAGATGTCCGGTATCGACCTGCTGGCGATCCTGCGCGCCGACCCTCGGCTGCGCGGTCTCAAGATCCTGCTCTGCTCGTCGTCGGGCGTAGGCAGCCTGAAGGACGAACTGATCGGCGTGGAGGTCGACGGCTTCCTTCACAAGCCGCTGCGTCACACGACTCTGCTGACCCGGCTGGCGGAAATGCTCGGCGGTGCGGTCGAGGATGCGGGCGCCGTCACCAGTGCACCGGCGGAGCCGGCGATGCCCGCCCGCCGGTTGCGTATCCTTGTGGCGGAGGACAATCAAGTCAACCAACAGGTTGCAACGGGCCTGATCACCAAGCTTGGCCATCGCGTCGACATCGCGGCCAACGGACGCGAAGCGGTGGAGGCGATCTGCAATCTCCCCTACGATCTCATCCTCATGGACGTCCAGATGCCGGAGATGGACGGGTTCGAGGCGACCGCGGCGATCCGGCGCCTGAACGGCGGCCGTGCCGATGTCCCGATCATCGCCATGACCGCCAATGCGATGGAAGGCGATCCGCAGAAGTGCCTAGCTGCCGGCATGGACGATTACATCGCCAAGCCGGTCGACCGCCGCAAGCTCGCCAATGCCATCGGTTACTGGTCGGCCCGGCGCAGCGGCGGTGCCGAACTGGCGCCCGCACCGGTAGTGGAGGCTCTACCCGAGCCGATGCCGGAGCCTGACCATGTCCCTGACTCGGAGCAGAGGCAGGACCTCAGGCGCGCGATCCTGGTCGTCGAGGACGATCCGATCAGCCGCCGGATACTCGCCGGACTGCTGAAGGAGGAAGGGCGAGACATCGATACCGCCGTCAACGGCACCGAAGCGGTCAAAGCGGCGAAACGCCGTCCCTACGATGCGATCCTGATGGATATCCAGATGCCGGAGATGGACGGATTCGCCGCCACCCGCGCGATCCGGGCGCTGCCCACTCCGTCAGGCGCCACGCCGGTCATCGCCATGACGGCGGATGCCGACCTTCTTCAGGGGGACGAGTGGCGCGACTGCGGCATGATCGACTTCGTGACGAAGCCGATCAACCGCAAGCAGGTCAATGAGAAACTCGAGCATTGGACGTCCCAGGCCACCGATAAGGCTCCCAATAAGGCCGCCATTATGGCCGATGACGGCGCAGGACACGTGGAGATCGAGCGGCTGGCCGATCTCGCCGACGCGATGGGCTGGGATACCGTTGCCGAGCTTGTGGAACTCTTCATCGAGGCCAGCGGGCAGTCTGTCACGGCCATCTGTGCGGCACTCGCCGCCGGCGATCTGGTCAGGGCCGGCAAGGAAGCCCATACCCTCAAAGGCTCATCCAGCAATGTCGGAGCCGTGACCGTGCAGGCCGTTTGCCAAGCTTTGCTGGAGGCGTGCCATCACGATGACTTGGCTGCCGCCCGATCCCTGGCCATGCCGGTTGCCACGGCCACCGCCGCGGCCGTCGCCCCGCTGCGCGCCGCGACGGCCGATCAGGTGACCGCCTGAGCGGCCCATCCCTCCTGCTGCCCGTCCGGCAGAAGGATCCGGACAGCAAAAAGCCGCTGCCGGAGAGTTCCGGCAGCGGCCAGCCGATGGTTACGGAGGTTCTGCTTAATAGACCAGCGCCGTGAACGGCCAGACATAGGCCTGCGCCATCACGAGCAGGCCGACCAGCACCGCCAGCGCCAGGCTGTGGAAGAAGACGTAGCGCAGGATGTCTCCTTCATGGCCGTACCAGCGGGTAGCGGTTGATGCGACCACGATGCTCTGGGCGTCGATCATCTTGCCCATGACGCCACCCGAACTGTTGGCCGAAGCCATCAGCACGGGGTTGAGCCCCAACTGCTCCGACGTGATCTTCTGCAAGCCGCCGAACAGGACGTTGGATGCCGTATCGGAACCCGTCAGCGCCACGCCCAGCCAGCCCAGCATCGTACCGAAGAGCGGATACAGCCAGCCAGTCTGCGCAAAGGCGAGGCCTAGCGTCGCGTCGGTTCCGGAGTACTTCGTCACATAGCCCAGCGCCAGCATGCCGGCGATGGTCAGCAGCGAAAAGCGGATCAAGTAGAAGGTCTTGAAGTACATCCGGATCAGGCCGAGCGGCGAATAGCCCAGCACGAACCCGCTGACGATGGCGGCCAGGAAGATGCCGGTGCCGGTCGCCGACATCAGGTTGAGGCTGTAGATGGCCGGTTCGGCCAAGGGTGCCGCCACCACGGGCGGTACCTTCTGGACGAGGTTGTGAAGCCCCTCGACCGGGATCTTGAGGATCCAGATGCTGTCCAGGAAGACCTTGATCTGGGGAACGCCCCACATGAAGACGAAGACGCTCAGGATGATCCAGGGAACCCAGGCCTTGATGACTTGGCCACGGGTATACTGGGACGCCCGGCGCTCGTACTCGCTGTCGTGGACGACCTGCGCGCCGACCGCCTTCGCACCGGCGATGCTGTTGTCGCGGGTCGTGGACAGCCACAGTTCACGAGGTTTCCAGCCCCTCAGGAACAATGCCAGCGCTGCCATCGACACGATGGCGGCAACGACGTCGACCAGCCAGGGGCCGTGGAAGTTCGATACCAGATACTGCGGCAGGGCGAACGAGACGCCGGCGACCACCAGGGCCGGCCAGATGCTCATCATTCCCCGGAACCCAACGAAGGCCCAGATCAGCCAGAACGGCACGATCACGGAGAAGAACGGCAACTGGCGTCCGATCATGCCGCTCAGTTGCAGCAGGTCCAGGCCGGTGACGGCGGACAGTGCGATGATCGGAGTACCGAGCGCGCCGTAGGCGACCGGTGCCGTGTTGGCGATCAGAGACAATCCCGATGCCGCAAGCGGCGAGAAGCCCAGGCCGATCAGCATGGCGCCGGTCACCGCCACCGGCGTACCGAAGCCGGCGGCTCCTTCGAAGAAGGCGCCGAAGCAGAACGCAATCAGCAGAAGTTGCAGGCGGCGGTCGCGCGTGATCGACGCGATGCTGTCCTGGAGAATCGTGAACTCGCCTTTTTCGCTCGTCAGCTGATAGAGGAAAATGACGTTCAGGATGATCCAGCCGATCGGCAGCATGCCATAGGCGGCACCGTAGACCGCCGACATGCTCGCCATGCCGACCGGCATGCCGAAGCCCACGATGGCGACCGCCAGGGACGCGAGGAGGCCGAGGCCGGCGGCATAATGCGCCTTCATGTGGAAAAGGCCGATGGCGCCCAGCAGGACGACGATCGGGATCGCCGCTACCAGCGTCGACAGCAGCATGCTGCCGAACGGATCATAGACTTGGGGCCACATTCCGTGTCCTCCCATTGCTCGATTTATCGTGTTCGATTTTCAGATTATCGCGTGGTGGTTCTGGCTTTGGGTGGCCGACCCCGTCAGGCGGCGCGCGGCGATGCCGTAACCCTGCGCAAGTCCAATGTCTTCGTCCTTGGTAGGGTCATCGTCGCGGTGCTTGATGCTCTGATTTGTGGGGAGACCACGCAGCTTGCATAGCCAACAATTGGACCTACCACATTTAACAAGCGGTCGAACTATTTTTTCATACGAGCTTATGGGTACAATTTGACGTCGTATCGCGCCGCGCACAATCTCGTATACTTTAAGTAGTATACCAGATCGTGCGGTGCAGCATATTCGCGTAGTTGGGATCAGTTCTCTGCAACGAGATGTTGCTTGTAGCGTTTCCAGTTCTCCACATACCGGTCCGCCCCCTGCTGCATTCCGGCTATCTGTTCCGCGCTCAGTTCGCGAATCACCTTTCCGGGAGCACCCATCACCATGGAGTTGTCGGGTATCTCCTTGCCCTCGGTGATCAGCGCGCGGGCTCCGATCAGGCAGTTCTTTCCGATCTTAGCTCCATTCATGATGACGCTGCCGATCCCGACCAGCGTCCCATCGCCGACCGTGCAGCCGTGCAGCATGACCATATGGCCGACTGTGACGTTCCTGCCGATCAGCAGTGGAAAGCCCGGATCGGTATGAAGGACCGAACCATCCTGAATGTTGGAGTTCTCGCCGATGGTGATCGGCTCGTTATCGCCGCGCAGCACGGCGCCCCACCAGACGCTCGCGTTATGCTTCAGGATCACGTCGCCGATGACGACTGCGTTCGGCGCGATCCACCAGTCGTCGCCCTCGGTCGTGACGCGACGGTCTTCAAGAGCGTATCTCATTCAATGCCTCCCAGTCGGATGTCAAGCCTATCCATGGCCCGGAACGATGGCTGAAAACAAGGTTCAGTCGGCATGAAAATCAGTTTTCCACGTCCGGAAGCCCTTGTACGGCCAAGCATCCTGCTTCGATTTGCCGTCGTGACGATCGTCCTGGTACTGGTCGTTTTCTCGGACCGCGTAGCGGATGCGGTGGGAGGCGTACGCGACGCGGCGGTGGGAGCACGGGGTATGGACCTCTTCGTTTCCGGAGGGCTGACCCATCGGACCGGGCGCGAAATCGTGACGTTCCTGGACCTGCACAAGGGCAGCGACGTCAGGCTGGTGCTCGACAGTCCCGGCGGCTACGCGCGGGCGGCGGACAATGTACGTCAGGCCGTATTGGACCATGGACAGGTCAGTACCGTGGTCGCCGGCTACAATCTCTGTGCTTCGGCATGCACGGCGATCTTCGCCGCCGGGCTCCACCGTTCGGCCGGTGAGAACGCACGGTTCGTCTTCCATTCGGCCCGTATCGTCCTCGGGCCGATCTCCTTCGACGACCCGTTCGGCGGCGACCCGGATCGTTACCGAGTGCCCGGCGACGACGGCCGGATAGCGGCTGCCTTGAGTGAATTCCTCGATCGCTCCGACGCGTTGGATACGGGAGAAGCGGGCGCCGCGGCACTCGATCTTTCCCGCATCGTACCGGGGTGGATAACCGAACTGATTCCGTCCGACGCGGATATCTAGAGTGCCGTTCAATGGAGGTGGCACCAAAGCGGCCTTCGATCTGTTTCCTGACCGGTCGTTCAATATAAAGGGGGAAACATGTCGATCGTCGCCTGGATTATCCTTGGTCTCATCGCCGGCTGGATCGCGAGCAAGATCATGCATGGCAGCAGTTCCGGCCTGGTGACCAACCTCGTGCTCGGCATCGTGGGTGCATTCGTCGGCGGCATCCTGTTCAGCGCGGTTGGCGGAAGGGGAGTTACCGGCTTCAACATCTGGAGTTTGATCGTCGCCGTCATCGGGGCCATCGTCGTCCTCTGGATCTACAACGCCGTGACGAGCCGCCGAAAGGTCTGAGTACAATGAGCCGGCCTCCGCTATCCGGGGGGGAAGAGAGGCCGGCCCTTTTCGCCAAATCGGCCTTACGGCCGGGCAGTTGCGGCGATATGTCTAGGTTTTGAATGCCATCGATGTTGCATAGCAGCAAAAGTTATCGCACGATGTCCGCGTTACAATTCTGCTGGAGTGGACAGATCGATGGTTGCCGCCAGAACTCCGAATAAAACCCCCGCTCCAGCCGCCGCGAAATCCGCTGGTCGGCCGAAACCCGCTCCATCCAAGGATCGGACCAAGGCGTCTGTAACCTCCAAGGTTGTAGAATCTGCGGTACCTCCCGTTGCTGACACCGCCGAAGCTCCCCTGACGGTTGCCGGGGTCGAAGCGGTTATCGAACCCACTGCGCTTCCCCAAGCCGAGCCGGTAGCCGTCGAACCTGCCGCGACGCCTGAGCCGGCGCCGGTGGCCGCCGCGTCACCCGAGCCCGATGTTTCGCCCGAGGCAGTCGAGCCGGAAGATGCCGGCATCGCCATCGACGAAGGTGTCGAGCAACTAGCCAGCATGGCCGAGCAGGTCATTTACGAGGCGGAAGCGATCGCAGGCGAAGCGGCGCACAACTTCCAGGTCGCTCTCAAGGCGGCGACGGGAGCGCATGGCGTCGTGCCGACTCTGAGCGGCGTGAACACGTATCTTCACCGCTCCGTTCGCATCAACGCCCAGTTCGTTGAGCAGTTCGCCGCCGTCCGCTCGCCGATCGATCTGGTGAACCTTCAGGTACGCTTCCTGGAAGAGCATCGCCTTGCGATGCTGGAGTTCACCCAGAACTGGGCAGCGCAAAAGCCGACGGCCTGAGTTGCGACACCTGTAGCGCGGCTGTCGCAGCGACTGTTGCGGCAAGACCGCCGTCCGGACCGGAATCCCCGAGGTTTCAATCGGTTAGCCTGATGGCATGGCGGTTGCTCTTCCTCCCATCGTAGCCCGAGCAACAAGGGCAGAAACGATGGGAGGAAGCGACTATGCAGCTCAATCGCGAAGAGCTTCTGCAAAGCTACCGCACCATGTGCACGATCCGCGAGTTCGAGGAGCGTGTGCATAGCGAGTTTTCCGAAGGCGGCATTCCCGGATTCGTCCACCTCTACGCGGGGGAGGAAGCGTCCGCCGTCGGCGTGTGCAGCCACTTGGACGACCGCGACAACATCGCCAGCACCCACAGGGGGCACGGCCACTGCATCGCCAAGGGCTGCGACGTCAACGGCATGATGGCCGAGATCTTCGGCAGGGGCGACGGTCTGTGCGGCGGCAAGGGCGGCTCGATGCATATCGCCGACCTGTCCAAGGGCATGATGGGCGCCAACGGCATCGTCGGCGGCGGCCCGCCGCTGATCTGCGGCGCCGCCTTGACCGCCAAGACCCTGAAGACCGGCGGTGTCGCCGTCGCCTTCGTCGGTGACGGCGCGTCCAACCAGGGCACCACTCTGGAAAGCTACAACCTTGCCAAAGTCTGGAACCTCCCCGCGATCTTCGTGGTGGAGGACAACGGCTATGCGGAATCGACCGCCAGCGTCTGGGCGGTGGCCGGCGACCAGTCCAAGCGCGCGGCCGCCTTCGGGATGCCGTCCTACGAGCTGGACGGCAACGACTTCTTCGCGATCCATCAGGCCGCCGGCGAAGCGGTCGAGCGGGCGCGCGGCGGCGGCGGCCCCAGCCTGATCCACGTCAAGCTGACCCGCTACTTCGGACACTTCGAGGGCGACGCCATGACCTACCGTCAGGCGGGCGAGATCGAAGTGGCGCGTCGTGAACGCGATCCTCTCCGCTTCTTCCGCCAGCGCGTCACCGAGGCGGGCGTCCTCGAAGCCCATCAGCTCGACGAGATCGAGAGCGAGGTCAAGCGCCTGATCGACCAGTCCGTCGTGCTGTCGAAGGCGGCTCCACCGCCGACGCCGGAACGCCTGCTGACCGACGTCTATGTCTCGTATTGAGGGGAGGCCGCCGAAATGTCGAAGAAATCATACCGTCAGGCGATCAACGAAGCACTGGCCCAGGAAATGCGGCGCGACCCCACCGTCATCGTGATGGGCGAGGACAATGCCGGTGGAATGGGCGCACCGGGCGACGACGATGCCTGGGGCGGCGTGCTGGGCGTCACCAAGGGGTTGATGCCGGAGTTCGGCCGGGACCGGGTGCTGGATACGCCGATCACCGAAAGCGCCTTCATCGGCGCCGCCGTCGGCGCCGCCGCGACCGGCCTGCGGCCGGTGGCCGAGCTGATGTTCGTGGACTTCCTGGGCGTCTGTTTCGACCAGATCTTCAATCAGGCGGCCAAGTTCCGCTATATGTTCGGCGGCAAGGCGGTCACTCCTGTCGTGATCCGCACCATGTACGGCGCGGGTTTCCGGGCAGCCAGCCAGCATAGCCAGTGCCTCTATCCGATCTTCACCCACATCCCCGGCCTCAAGGTCGTCGTCCCGTCCTCCGCCTACGAGGCCAAGGGCCTGCTGATCCAGTCGATCCGCGACAACGATCCCGTCATCTTCCTGGAACACAAGGTCCTCTACGACGAGATCGAGGAAGTCCCCGATGAGCCCTACACGATCCCCTTCGGTGAGGCCAACCTGACCCGCGAAGGCGACCATGTCACCATCGTAGCATTGGGCCGCATGGTCGGTTTCGCCAACAGGGCGGCCGACGCGCTGCAAAAGGAAGGGATCACCTGCACAGTCGTCGATCCACGCACGACCTCTCCCCTGGACGAGGACACGATCATCGAATCGGTCGAGAACACCGGCAGGCTGGTGGTGGTGGACGAGGCCAGCCCGCGCTGCGGCATGGCGGCCGACATTTCCGCCCTGGTGGCGCAGAACGCGTTCAAGGCGTTGAAGGCCCCCATCCGCATGGTCACGCCGCCGCATACCCCGGTGCCCTTCGCGCCGCAGCTGGAAGACGCATACATCCCTACGCCGGAGAAGATCGCCGACGCGGTTCGTCATGTCATGGCCTGAAAAGCCCGCGTGGCCGATCCTATGAGGACTGATGAATGAGTAATGAGATCAAAGCCTTGACCATGCCTAAATGGGGCTTGGCGATGACCGAGGGCGCCGTCACGTCATGGCTGGTCGAAGACGGCGCGGACCTCCGCGAAGGTGACGAGATCCTGGAGATCGAGACGACCAAGATCACGAACGTCTACGAATCTCCGGCTTCCGGCGTCCTCCGGCGCCGGACGGTCGAAGCTGGACAGACCGTTCCCGTGGGCGCGCTGCTCGGCGTGGTCGCCGACAGGTCGGTTCCCGAGACGGAGATCGATGCCTTCATTGCCCGCTTTCAGGAGGAATTCGCCGTAGAGGCGGCGGAGGCCGCCGATGCCGCGGGACCGGAGCCGCAGTTCGCCGATGCCGGTGGCCGGCGGCTTCGCTATCTGGTGATGGGCGAGGGCAGGGGAGGCGAGGGGGCAGCCCCCCTCGTCCTGATCCACGGCTTCGGCGGCGACTTGAACAACTGGCAGTTCAATCAACCTGCCTTGGCCGAAGACCGTGCCGTCTATGCGCTCGACCTGCCGGGGCATGGCGAATCGACCAAACACGGCGTCCAGGGCGGCGTCGCCGAACTGGCGGAAGCCGTCGGCGACTTCCTCAACGCGACGGGAATCCAGCGTGCCCATCTCGCCGGCCATTCCATGGGCGGAGCGGTGGCCTTGCATCTGGCGTCCGACGAACCGGCGCGCGTCGTTTCCGTCACCCTGGTCTGCTCAGCCGGCCTCGGCGAGGAAATCAACGCCGACTACATCGAAGGCTTCATCGCCGCCGACCGGCGCAAGGAGTTCAAGCCGGTTCTGGAGATGCTGTTCGCCGACCCGTCGCTCGTCAGCCGCGACATGATCGAGGAGTTGCTGAAGTACAAGCGGCTGGACGGCGTCGGACAGGCGCTCCGCGCCATCGCCGACGCCGCGTTCGCGGGCGGGCGGCAGGCTAAGGTATTCGCGAACGATCTGGATCGGATCAAGGTGCCGGTCCAGGCAATCTGGGGCGCCGACGACCGGATCGTTCCAGCCGCGCATGCCACGGCGATACCCGAACCGCACCGCCACGTCCTCGGCGGTGCAGGGCACATGGTTCACATGGAAAAGGCGGGAGAGGTCAATCGCCTCATATCCGACTTTTTAACCGTGCGCTGATCCTGGTGCGGTGATTACGCCAGAGGCGGACCGATGCTATACTCACACCCTAACGGCGATCCAACGCTGATAAAATCGGGTCGGCATGATGGGAGGAAGGCAATGGTCCGTCTCCATGCGCCAGAGCGGGAGCACGTCGATCTAATCGTCGCCAGCGTTACCGGAGGGGCGGCATCAGCCAGCGACCACGACCAAGACACCCAGCCGCCCGATCTGATCCGGCGATCCTGGGCGCGCTGTCTCAACAGCCATCGGCTCGACCCAGCCCGCCCGGGGCGTCCGGTGGTCTTGACGCAGAACGAGCTGGGCGGCTTCCGTGAACCGATGGAAGAGTTCATCGGCATCGCCACGGCCGAGCTGCGGCGGCTCTATGCGCAGGTCGCCGGCTCGGACTACGTCGTGATCCTGACCGACGCCAACGGCGTCGCCGTCGATTACCTCGGCCAAGCCAGTTTCGAGCAGGAACTGAAGCAGGCTGGCCTGTATCTCGGCTCCATCTGGGCGGAGGCGCAGGAAGGCACCAACGGCGTCGGCACCTGCATCGCCACCCGCGAGCCGCTGATCGTCCATCGCCACGAACATTTCCGCGCACTTCACACGGGCCTCACCTGTACGGTGGCTCCGATCTTCGATCCGGCCGGCGCCTTGCTGGGCGTGCTCGACGTCTCCAACATGTCGGCCCCGACGGACCGCCGCAGCCAGATGCTGGCCCTGGAACTGGTCAAGCGCTCGGCCCGGCTGATGGAGGACGGCTATTTCCTGACGCGGTCACGCCGATGCTGGATCGTCGGGATCAGCGCCGGGCGGGAACTGGCCGACTTGGTGATCGACGGACTGCTGGCGGTCGATGGCGGCGGCACTATCCTGGGCGCCAATCAGACCGCGCTCCGCGCCGACCTGACCGGCGACGGCAGTCCGCTGATCGGCCGCAGCCTCTACGATCTGTTCGGCCTGACGCTGGACAGCCTGATCGGCCGGCAGCGCACGGGAATGCCCCAGGCGCTGCGCTGCCTCGCCACCGGGGGAACCTGGTACGCGACGCTCCGGCCCCCGGCGGGGCGGGCGCTGCGGCCTGCCACCGACCGTCCCCGGCAACAGATGGCGGTGTCGCAAGGCAAGCCCGAGAATCCCACCGGGCCGCTCGATCTCGATCGTCTCGCGGGTGCCGATCCCGTGATGATCGGGAACGTCCAGCGGGTGCGCCGAGTGCTCGGCAAAGGGATTGGCATCATGATCCTCGGGGAAACCGGGACCGGCAAGGAAGCGGTCGCCCAGGCCATCCATCACGCCGGTCCCCGCTCCGCACGGCCCTTCGTCGGTATCAACTGCGCCGCGATTCCGGAAACGCTGATCGAAAGCGAGTTGTTCGGCTATGTCGACGGCGCCTTCACGGGAGCGCGGCGCGGCGGCGTGCGCGGCAAGGTGCAACTGGCCGACGGCGGGACCCTGTTCCTGGATGAGATCGGCGACATGCCGCTGATGGCCCAGACCCGGCTCCTGCGCGTGCTGGCGGAACGGGAGATCCTGCCGCTCGGCCACGACCGGCCGATCGCGGTGGACCTGGACGTCATCTGCGCCACCCATCAGGACCTTCAGCAACTTGTAGCCGAAGGCCGGTTCCGCGAGGACCTGTATTACCGTCTCAACAACCTGTCGCTGACGCTGCCGCCGCTTCGCGACCGCACCGACAAGGCCGACCTGATCCGGTCGTTCTGCGCGCCGGCCCGGATCGACCCGCCGGCGCTGGCCGCTCTGCTCGCCTGCCGCTGGCCGGGCAACATCCGCCAGCTTCAGAACGTGATGCGCGTCGCCCGAGCGCTGTCGGACGATGGCGTCATCCGTCTTGCGGATCTGCCGCCCGAGGTGACGAAACCAACCGAAACGCCGCACCGGCACGAGACGCTACCCGCCGGCGAAGCCGGTATCCTGCTGTCGGTCCTGCGCCGGCATCAGTGGTGCGTGACCCACGCCGCGGAGGAACTGCACATCAGCCGCTCGACGCTCCACCGCAAGATCAACCGCTACGGTCTGGTGTCGCCGGCGCACATGGATGGGTGATCACCGGACGACGCCATAGACGGCGTCGCGAATGCCGTCCGGGTACGGTCCGTTCATGCCGGCGATGGCGGTGTTGGTCAGCGCGACCATCGACAGCCGGCGGACGGGATCGACGAACCAGGAGTGACCATAGGCGCCGCCCCAGCGCCAAGTTCCCGGCGACTCCGGTGTTTCCGCCAGCACCGGGTCCTTCAATACGGCGACGCCCAGCCCGAAGCCCCAGCCGGGTCCGACCGCATTGACCCGAAGGTCGCCAATCGCATTCGTGGTCAGCGCCAGGACGCTTTCCGGCTTCAGGACCGGTGCGCCACCCGTCCGCAACACTTCCAGGAACGCCAGGAAGTCGGGAGCCGTGCCGACCATGCCGCCGCCTCCCGACGGAAACGAAGCCGCATCGAACGCCCGGGCGGGCGAATACAGGACGGCGCTGCGTCCGAACAGGATTCGGTGCGGCTCCGCCATCGGTACCGGCCGCGGATCACCGTCGCCATAAGGGTTCGCCAGCGCAACGCCGTCTCCGACACGGAAGCTGGTATTCCGCATGCCCAGCGGTCCGGTGACAAGCCGCTCGACCAGATCGGGAAGGGGGATGCCGGCGCACCGGGCGATCACCTCTCCCAGCACGTCGGTAGCGACTGAGTAGTTCCAGCGCCGGCCCGGAGTATGGTTGAGCGGCACCGAAGAGATCCTCCGCAGGTTTTCCTCCATCGACAGGCCCGGCTGGTCGAGACCGTCCGAGACGCCCGCCTGGTGGAACCTGCTGTCGGGCAGTTCCATGAAGCCGTAGGTCAGCCCCGACGTATGCGTCATCAGGTGGCGCACGGTGATGACGGACTCTTCTTCATCGCCGAACCGGGGCCGGAACGACGGGATCCAGTCCGTCACCGGTCCGTCGAGCCGCAAATCGCCCCGCTCGATCAGCGCCAGGGCCGCTACCGACACGATGGCCTTGGTGAGGGAGGCGAAGCGGAAGACCGTATCCTCCCGCACCGGCACCCCATCCTCCCGGTCGGCAAAGCCCGCCGCGCGCCGGTAGACGACCTGTCCATCCTCGGCCACCAGGACGACCGTACCGACGATGCGCTCCTCCTCGATGGCCCGGTCGATCACGGTGTCCAGGCGCTCATTCATCATTGGCTTGCTCAATTATCAAATTATCCCACCGGTCCGGAGCCGAGCCGCCATATATCGACCGATCCTATGCCCTTCAACTCCGCCGTTCCCACCGACTCCACGGAGAAGCGTCCGCCGAGCGCATTCAGTGTGCTGGCGGAGATCGCAATGGTGCCGGGAACCGCCCTCGATTCCAGCCGGCTCGCCAGATTGACGGTATCGCCCCAGACGTCGTAGGCGAACTTGTGCGTCCCGATCACGCCCGCAACCACCGGCCCGGTGTTCAACCCGACCCGCAGGCCCAATTCCGGATGTTCGCGCACCGTCTCCGCCATCGCCGCCATCATGCCGAGCGCCACCCTGGCCGCCGCCCCGGCATGGTCGGGCAGGCCGGACGGAGCACCCGCCACCGCCATGTAGCCGTCGCCGATGGTCTTCAACTTCTCCACGCCATGCTCGGCGCACAGCGCGTCGAAGCGGGAGAACAGGCCTCCCAGTACATCGACCACCTCGGCGGCATTGCGGTCCGCCGCAAAGGCGGTGAAACCGGCGATGTCGGCGAACAGCACCGTAACGTCCTCCAACCGGTCGGCGATCCTGATCTCGCCGGCCTTGAGGCGCCCGGCCACGCTTGCGGGAAGGACGTTCAGCAGCAGCGCATCGGACCGCGCGGCTTCGCGAGCCGCCGTTCCCCGCGCGATCTCAGCCGACCAGTAAAGATAGACAACCAGTACACCGACACAGGCGGCCACGAACACCACGCCGGTCCGGACCTCCGCAAGGTTGGATGCGGTGGCGGGAGCGATGGGGGGATGGCCCTGGCGGATCCAGATCTGCATGAAGGCGATGACGCCGAGACACAAGGCGCCGCCGATTGCCAGCGCCAGCTTCTCGGAGCGGGCGAACAGCAGCGCCGGTCCCGCCAGCAGGCAGGTCGCGGCAAGCACGTCGATCCCCGTGCCCGGTCCCAGGATCACGGTCATCGCCGAGACCACACCGCAGCCGTACAGAACGATTCCCATTCGTCCGGCCAGCATCCAGCCGGACCTGACGCAGACCAGCGAGCCGACGGCAAGCGCCAGCAATCCGCTGGCGATCCAAGCCGACAGTCGGTTGAAAACGGCGTACTCTTCGCCTGGCCAGGGAAACCCTATGGTGTCCACGGCCATGAAGACCGCCAGCACGGTAATCAGCCAGGCGAAGATCCGCGCGTTGCGTATTGGGCCGGGAGGCGTCTTCCGGCGAGAAGCGGTGGCAGCAGCCGGTGCCTGCACCTGCGGCGTCAGAACAGCCGGGAAATGCGATTGCTCATGCGTGGTCACGGACGGAACACTCCCAACTGGATGATCGGAACCGCCCGTGTCGAGCGACGACCCTGCGGATCATACAGTTTTTTCAGCGTTCCGGCAGTTCATGCCTATGAAAACAGAAAGTTCTGTTTCCAATGATTCGATTGTAAACAATTCCACCTCTTCACGAATTGGCAACGCAATAATCACGATCATGTGAACACGTTCACGCTTTAGTGAGCCGAATTGAGTTCTCTAGATCCATCAACAGGAACATCGTGGATGAATGTTCAGAACTTGAAAGAGGTTCGCGGTGTTTGAAAGATTGGTGCTTAACCGCCTGCTGCGCCCGTTGATCATCGCACTGGCGGTCTTCATGGGCTTCGTGTCCCTCGCCGCGCCTGCCTCGGCGAAGGAGTCCGCCATCTACACGGGCTTCTTCAGCCGTCTCGCGGTCGGCGGCTACGATCCCGTCGCGTATTTCACCAAAGGTCAGCCGGTCGAGGGGAAGAAGGAGTTCCAGACGCGCTGGAGAGATGCCGAATGGCGCTTCGCCTCCGCCGAAAACCGGGACCTCTTCATCGCTTCGCCGGAGAAATACGCTCCCCAGTACGGCGGCTACTGCGCCTGGGCCGTGGCGCAGGGCTACACGGCGTCCGGCGATCCGCAGCGCTGGAAGGTCGTCGGCGGCAAGCTGTACCTGAACTACGACGATGAGGTCCAGCGGAAGTGGGAGAAGGATATTCCCGGCTTCATCGCCAGTGCCGACCGCAACTGGCCCACTGTCCTGGACAAGTGATAAAGGAGCCGCCGCGATGACCGACCGCAAACGCCGGTTCCTTGCCGGAACCCTGTCCCTCTACATTGCCTTCGTCTTCATCCAATCGCTGTTCTTCAAGTTTACCGACAGTCCGGAAACCCAGTACATCTTCGGCACTCTGGACGCCTGGGCCGCCAACCTCGGCTTCGCCGGCCTCTTCGCGCCCAATGGTCCGTTCAGCCAGTACGTCGTCGGCTCCGCCGAACTCGTAGCGTCGCTTCTGCTGCTGGCCGGGCTGTTCACCGGCCGGGTGCCGTTCCAGGCCGCCGGGGCCTTGCTGGCGCTTGGTGTCATCAGCGGCGCCATTTTCTTCCACCTGTTCACGCCGCTCGGAGTGCAGGTGGTCAACACCGACGGCAGCCTGGACGGCGGACAGCTTTTCGCGCTTGCCTGCGGCGTCTGGATCGCTTCGGCCGGAATCCTGGCGCTTCGCCGGTCCCATGTCCTGGCGCTGTTGCCCTTCGGGCGCTCCCATACCGGCTTGAGAAGGAGTTGAGACGATGCCCATCCGGCACGACCGCTTCGGGCATCCCGTGACGACGGCGACATCCGCCACCGTCGAAGCGATCGACCGCTTCACCCTCGAAGTCCTCAGCCATGGCAAAGAAGCCGGCGCCCTGCTTGCCGCCGCCGAGGCCGACCCGGACTGCGGATTGCTCCAGGCCTATGCCGGCGCGCTCTACCTGTTCCTCCAGACAGCCGAAGGGATGGACAAGGCCGCACCGTACCTGACCCGAGCCCGCACCGTCGTCAGCACCGCATCCGAACGGGAGCGGCTGACGGTGGCGGCGCTCGATGCCTGGGGAACGGGTGAACCCGAACGGGCGCTCGACCTTCACCGCCGCATAGCGCTGGCGTGGCCGCGCGACCTGCTGAACCTGAAGCTGGCCCAGATCCACCAGCTCAACCGGGGCGACCGTGCCGGGATGCGGGCGCTTGCCGAAGCGGCGCTGCCGCATGGTCGGGAGTACAGCTACGCCTGGGGCATGCTCGCCTTCGCGCTGGAACAGGCCGGGGCGCTGGATGCCGCAGAGGACGCGGGACGCCGCGCGGTCGGCATGAACCGGGACGACCCATGGGCCCAGCACGCCGTCGCCCATGTGCTGGAAGCCCGCCGCGATCCGGACGGCGGCTTGGCGTTCCTGGGGCCGCTGTCCGGCACCTGGGACCGCTGTTCCAGCTTCATGTACACCCATAACTGGTGGCATGCCGCCCTGTTCCGGCTCGATCTGGACGATGCCGCCGCCGCGCTGGCGCTGTTCGACGCCCGCGTCTGGGGCGTCCGCAAGACTTATGTCCAGGACCAGGTCAACGCGGTCTCGCTGCTGTCGCGGCTGGAGCTGCGGGGCGTTGACGTCGGAAGCCGCTGGGCCGACGTTGCGGTCCATGTCGGTCCTCGCATCAACGACCGGCAGAACGCCTTTCTCGACCTCCACTACCTCTACGCCCTGGCGCGGGCCGGCGAGGACGACGCGGCGGCGGAAATGCTGGCGGGGATGCGCGCCCATGCAGTGATCGCTTCCCCAGCCAGCCGTGTCATCTGGAGCGAAATCGCCATTCCCGCCGCTAGCGGCCTCGCGGCCCATGCGCGTGGCCGCTGTGCCGAGGCGGCATCCGCCCTCGGCTCCGTGCTTCCGCGCATGTTCCTGCTCGGCGGCAGCACGGCCCAGCAGACGTGGTTCGAGCAGCTTTATCAGGACAGCCGCAGGCAGCTCGAGTCCGCTCCAACCCTTTGGCCAGGGATATGCGCGTGACCTGCAAGACCGCGATACGCGCCGCCGGAATGATCGTCGCCGCCTTCGGCATCGCCGCCTGCGACATACCGGGACCGGTGACCCTGCCCGAGACGATGGCGCCGTTCCGGCACACCCTGCTGCTGGACAGGGCCCCGCAAGATGCGGAGCCGGTCACGATCAGCTATCTGGCGTCGGGAGATGCCACGGCCCCCCGGCTGATCCTGATCCACGGTACTCCCGGTTCCGCCGCCGGCTGGGCCGACTTCCTGGCCGAACCGCCGTCGGGCCTCGAAGTCGTGGCGCTCGACCGTCCCGGTTTCGGCGACAGCGGTCCGGAAGGAGCGCTCACCAGCCTGGACCGTCAAGCCGATGCGGTGGCGGCCTTCCTGCCATCCGGCCGCGGCGCCATCCTGCTGGGCCATTCGCTGGGAGGGCCGATCGCAGCCCTCGTCGCCGCGCGCCATCCGGAACAGGTGAGGGCGCTGATCCTGCTGGCGGCCTCGCTCGATCCGGAAATGGAGGAGGTGCATCCGCTCCAGTGGGTCGGAGCCTGGGCTCCTGTCCGGGCATTCCTGCCGCGCATGATCCGCAACGCGAACGCCGAACTGCTCGACCTCAAGCCTCAACTTGAAGCACTCCGTGCCGAGTTGCCGCTGATCCGCTGCCCGGTGCTGATCGTCCACGGCACCAGGGACGATCTGGTGCCCTTCTCGAATGCCGCCTATTCGGCCGCCAAGCTCAGCGGCGCCTGCTTGGTCGAAACCGTCGTGCTGGAGGGGGCCGATCACTTCCTCCCCTGGAACGCCACCGCCGCCGTGCGTGACGCCATTGCCCGCGCGGGAGACATGACATGCTGACAATGCCTGCCGACTGGCTGGGCGGGCTTTCCGCCATCCTGGCGTTCTCGACCGAGCCCTGGCTGCTTCTGCCGTCGCTGGTCCTGATTACCTTCCTGCTGGAAGATGCTGCGATAGCAGCCGGTGTCGCACTCGCCCTCAACGGCACGATCGGCTGGGAGGCGGCGTTCGCGGCCGTGGCCGGAGGGATAGCGCTGGGCGACATCGGCCTCTATGGGATGGGACGCCTGGGTGTCCGCATTCCGGCACTCCGCCGCCGCCTGAACGACGCACCCGTCCAGCGGGCTCGCGCCGTCCTTGTCGGCCGGTTGACCGCAGCCGTCCTGATCGCCCGCATCGTGCCGGGCCTAAGGTTCGCGACCTACACGGCGGCAGGGGTCCTGGGAGTATCGTTCCCCAGGTTCGCTGCCCTGGTCTGCGTCGCGGTCGCCGTCTGGACGGCGGGCCTCTTCTGGCTTGCGGCATCTTTGGGACGCACGCTCGGCGACGCATTGGGGAGAGCGACCGGCCTCGATCCGACCACGGCCGTAATCCTTGCCGTCCTGTCCCTGGCAATCCTGGCGACCGGGACGCCGCGCCTGCTGCGCTGCTTCTCATCGGCCAAATCGGTCAATACCGGAGCCTCATCATGACCATGCTCGCCGAAGCGCCAATCCAGGACCGCGCCGCACCGGAAAGCACAGCATGGCCGATTCCGCATGCCGGAATGCCGCCGCTGGATCTATCGGGAGACCAGCTCAGCGATTTCGAGTTCTGGTCGATGCGGCGGTTCTACTGGCCGGTAGCGCTCTATTCGCTCTGGCTGATGGTCCGCTATCGCGGCATCACCCTGCCGACCGCCGCCAACCCGTCCTTCCCCGGCGGTGGCTTTTCCGGCGAGTCGAAATCCGCGATCCTCGACCTCGCCTGCGCCTCTGCTCCCGGCCATATCGCTCCGTTCATCCCGATAGACCGTCCGGAACAGCCCGACGATCCGACAGCCGAAGCGCTGGCGGCCGAGGCGGCGATGAAGGCCGGCGGTCTCGGCTTCCCAATCGTTGCCAAGCCGGACCTTGGATGCCGGGGCGCCGGGGTCCGACTGGTCCGCGACCTGGGGCAATTGGCGAAGTACCTGGAGGGCTTTCCGCCCGGAGCGCGGCTGATCCTGCAACGCTATGTCGCCTTCGAAGCCGAAGCCGGCGTCTTCTATGTCCGCATGCCGGGGGAGGCCAAGGGGCGCATCGTATCCCTGACCCTCAAATACTTCCCCTACGTCTATGGCGACGGCCGCTCGACCCTGCGCCAACTGATCCTGGCCGACCCGCGCGCCGGCCGCGTACCGCACCTATACCTGCCGCGCCACGCCGACCGGCTGGATCACGTCCCCGAAGCGGGCGAGCCGGTACGGCTCGCCTTTGCCGGCAGCCACAGCCGGGGCAGCATCTTCCGCAATGGCAGCCATCTCATTACGCCGGCCATGACCGCCCGGTTCGACGCCATCGCCCGTTCGATGCCCGAGTTCTGGTTCGGCCGCTTCGACATCCGCTTCGCCGATATGGAGCGTCTCCAGGCCGGCGAAGACTTCACCATCATGGAGATCAATGGTGCCGGGGCGGAGATGACCCATGTCTGGGACCGCTCGACCCCGCTCCGGCGGGCTCGGCGGGACATCATGGAACAGTACCGCCTGCTGTTCGCCATCGGCCGTGCCAACCGTGACCGGGGGCACCGGGGCCAGGGCCTGCTGGAGTTCTGGCGCGCCTATCGCCGCGAAAAGACGCTGACGCCGCTCTATCCGCCGACGCAGTGATGGCGGCGCCTTACGCCACGTCGAACAGGTCGCCGCCCTGGGGCGCCGCCGGATCGTCGGCGGCATTGGGGTCTCCCGGCGCGGTTTCCCAGCCCAATCCGGGAAGCGCTATGATCCGGTTGCCGCCCCGGTCGTTGCGTGTGACGACGAACCCGCGCTGGTCCATGTAGCTCAGCAGGCGCCGCGCGCGGCCGTTCGACCGGCTGCCGACGGCGCGGGCCAGCTCGGCATCGGACGGGCAGGGTGCCTTCTCGATCGCGGCGCGGGCGATCAGCAGGAAGACGCCCTGGATGTCCTCCGGCAGGCCGGCGGCCAGGACGGTCGCCTGTTCCCATTCCGGCCCGTCGGCTGTTTCGTTGCGCACGCCGGCCCGCGCCGCGGAAAGCCGGCGCTTGAAGGCCGCCAGATCCAGGGGGGCTCCCGGTACCTTGTGGATGCGGCAGCGGACCAGGAAGTCCTGGTACAGCACCGCGACCGACCGGAAAGCCGCCTCCTGGTCCTCCAGGATCTTCCGCAGGATGTCGTCGAGCAGCGGTTCGCGGTCGACTTCGGGTCCCTGTTCCTCGACTTCTTCGGGCGGCGCGCTCAGCACCGGCCTCGACTGCGCCAGCTGGAACAGGATATCCATGTTCTGCGGCGGCGGGGGCATCGGCTTCCGCACGCTGGGCCGGACCAGCGGCTCGGGCTCGCCTGGTGCCAGGATCAGGTCGCGGGCATCCTCCGGGGCTGTCGAGGGTAGGGGAGTCAGCTTGGGGCTTCCGGTCCGTCCCGTCGTCTCGACGCTGCCGATCCGCAACGGCAGCGGCCGTCGCGACAGGGCAGGGCCAAGGGCTATGAAATGACCGCGCTCAAGGTCGCGGAACATCTCGGCCTGCCGCCGTTCCATGCCGAGAAGGTCGGCCGCGCGCGCCATGTCGATGTCGAGGAATGTGCGGCCCATCAGGAAGTTGGATGCCTCGGCCGCCACGTTCTTGGCAAGCTTCGCCAGGCGCTGGGTCGCGATCACGCCGGCAAGGCCGCGTTTGCGGCCCCGGCACATCAGGTTGGTCATGGCGCCCAGCGACACCTTGCGCGCCTCGTCGGAGACTTCGCCGGCTGCGGCGGGCGCGAACATCTGCGCCTCGTCCACCACCACCAGCATCGGGTACCAGAAGTCCCGGTCGGCGTCGAACAACCCGCCCAGGAAGGCGGCGGCGTGGCGCATCTGAAGCTCGACGTCCAACCCCTCCAGGTTGACGACGACGGAGACCCTGTGTTCCCGGACACGCGCGGCGATCCGCTGGAGCGCCCCTTCGGAATGGGCGGAGGCGTCGACCACCACGTGGCCGAACTTTTCCGCCAGCGTCACGAAATCGCCTTCGGGATCGAGGATCGCCTGCTGGACCCAGGAAGCGCTTTGTTCGACCAGGCGGCGCAGCAGGTGTGACTTGCCGGAACCGGAATTTCCCTGCACCAGCAATCGGGTAGCCAGCAACTCCTCCAGATTGAGCGTCGCCGGTCCACCGTTCTGCGTCGACCCCATGTCGATGCTGACTTTCATCACCTCTCCTCTGCCCCGTCGCGGCTCGACTTCCCGCTCCGGATATCGTGTCCCCTCCTATACCTGAAAACCGCCGCATCTCAAAACGGCGACCGACGGCCGTACGCCGTCCTTGCCCACGCGCCACCGCCGCCGACAGGAGAAGGTGCGGCGCCGGCACCGGACAGGGGTTCATGATTAACCGTAAAATAGCGAAGAAAATAATTAACCAAAACTATAAGTAATCATTCGGTGCGGCATTTTTTTACATCGCTTGGTGGAGGATGAATGTCAGCCCGGTAACTTGTATGTTGGCTAGGTATTCCACCCTGAGGCAACAGATGACGAGCGAGAAGGATATAGATGCCGATCTGGTTGCCGAACTTCTGCCATTTTTTATCGATGATGTTGTGGAGCGGCTCGGCAATGTCGAGCAGATGGTTGTATCGTTTTCTAAGAATCTGAACGTCAAGCCGGATTCATTCGAATTACTGCGCAACGTCCATAGCATCAAAGGGTCGGCGGCGAGTTTCGGCTATCCCACTATTGCTTTGATTTCGCATCATCTTGAAGATTACATTATTGCGACCGGAAACTTCAGCGAAACCGCAGTCGACGGCATGCTGGAGCATGTCCACGCCATCGGCGCGATCGTGGAGGCCCGGCGCGATCCGGGAAGCGAGGAAGGCCGGCGGATACTCAAGTCGCTGCCCGATTTCCATCCCACGCAGACCCAGCGGCGGGCGCAGGGGCAGAAGACGGTATTGTTCATCGGTCCTCGCAACATCCAGTTGCGCCTGATGGAGCCGGAGATCCGCGCCGGCGGCTTCCGGCTGGTCGTCCTGTCCAATTCCTTCCAGGGTATCGAGAGCGCCATCCGGACCCGCCCCGACCTGATCCTCATCAGCAACATCATCGACATCCTGGATGGCGTGGATGTGGCCCGGATGATCCATGCGGCCGAGATGACGCATCATGTCCCTCTCGTCATCGTCGCATCCAAACTCGATGCGGAGCCGGTTCGAAACCGGCTTCACCGCTTGAACGAAAAAGTCCTGGTCGTGCGGAAGGGGGAGGATTTCTCCGCCGATTTCGCCTATGCGATCGTCAAGCTGGGGGTGGTCTGACGCGACAGGACTTGCGGGCGCTGCCCCGAGAGGCCTAACTCCACCCCTTGGCGCAGCGGCGTGACATCGTTCAGGGGAATACACATGACTGATCGCTTGATCGCCGAACGGCAGGGGCCGGTCGGCTGGATCACCTTCAACAATCCCGAGCGTCACAACGCGATGAAGCTGGAGATGTGGGAAGCCTTGCCCCAGGCGCTCTCCATGTTCGAGGCCGACGATGGGATCAAGGTCATCGTCCTGCGTGGGGCGGGCGACAGCGCCTTCGTCTCCGGCGCCGACATTTCGGAGTTCGAGAAGCATCGGGCGTCGTCGGAGGAAGTGGCAGCCTATGACGACTTGGCGGCCGCGTCGATGAGAGCCCTTCAGATAATTCCCAAGCCGACGATCGCCATGATACGGGGCTATTGCATCGGCGGCGGCCTTGGGCTGGCCATCAGCTGCGATCTGCGGATCGCGACCGAAGGCTCCATCTTCGCGCTCCCGGCGGCACGGCTCGGCGTCGGCTACAGCTTCGACGGCGTCAAGCGCCTGCGCGATCTGGTCGGTCCCGCCTTCGCCAAGGAAATCTTCTTCACGGCCCGCCGGTTCCAGGCGCCGGAAGCCCTGCGAATGGGCTTGATCAATCGGATGACGGACGATGTCGGCCTGGAAAGCGCCATCGACGAGCTCTGCGCCTCGATCGCGGACAACGCGCCGCTGACTGTCCGATCCGCCAAGCTGATGATCGAGGAACTCGACAAGCCGGCGGGCGAGCCGGACTACCGGCGCTGCGAAGACCTCATGAAGGCCTGCATCGCCAGCGACGACTATGTCGAAGGCCGAACCGCCTTCATGGAAAAGCGGAAGCCGGTGTTCCGCGGCCGGTGAAGTCTCGACGCAGGTTCCCGAGGGAACCTGCCGTCCTCACTTCGCCAGACTGTTTATGCAGCGCCCGAGGTTGCGCAGATCGGTCATGAAGCCTTCCGCGATCCCGGCAAACGAATTCTGCGGCGGCTTTGCGGCACCCGAGCCTTCGCGGCAGACGTCCGACGGGTTCTCAGCTCTGGCAGGTTGTGGCGGAACCTGTTCCTGCCGAGACGGCAGTTGGGATGACGGGACCTGGGCCTGCTGCTGAGGTTGCGGCGTCAGGGGAGTGGGAGCCGACATCACCGGACGCTCCACGGGCGGTGCGCTCCCCGCAGCGGGCAAGCTTCGCGTCGCGGCCGGAGGCTGGCGCTCGACCGGCGGCTGTTTCCAGTCCGGAGGAAGGGCGGCCCCTGTGGACCCTGACGCTGCCGGTGGACTGGCCGGCGGAGCGGAAGCCTGCGGTGCCTGCGGTGGTGCTGGCGTCGAGCCCTCCGGCACGGGAGCCGGATCCGCTGGTTCCTGCCGCTCTACCGGCTGTAAGGGTGCCGTGAGGGACGGCGCGCTCGGCAGGTTGGCGGTCAGGGCCGACAAGCCGTCGCCCTTCAGCAGTTCGGTTGCGCTCTTGGGGGCGAACGGCCAAAGCGCATTGGTCACGAAGCCGGCCGCGAAGGCGAACAGGATGCCGATTACAAGTACCCAGTAGACCCGCTTCGACGACTTCGCCGGCTCACGGTACTCCGGGCGTGGGTCGGACTGGATATCATAGGCGTGGACGGCGCGAGGCTTGCGGAGCGGACGCTGTTCCGGTACCGGCCCGGAAACCGGAAAATCCTGTTGCCGTTCCGCCCTGCGCCGGGTGAAGGCCGATTGCTCCGTCTTCGGCCGCGCCGGCGACCGTGCCGGCTGCGCACCCTTTCCGGGAGCCGCCAAGGGGATCGGAGCCTGCCGTTCGACGACGGGAGGGCTGGCCAGCTCCTCCTCAGCCTCTTGGCCGTCACCTTCGATCCGCCAGCGCGACGACGCGACAAGCCGTGCTGCATTGGCAAGGCCCGGCTTCTCGAACTGCGCATCCAGTCCGGGACCGCCGGTCAGCAGGACCTGCATATACAGACCGCTTTCCGTGTCGCTGCCCGACAATTCGCACAGATCGCCGATCACCGGGGCGGACAGCAGATGGGCATCGAAGATGACCAGCAGTCCGGAGCCCGCCGCATCCAGCGACCGCTCCAGCGAAAGCGCCAATTCCTCAAGGTCGTTGGAGCGCTTCAGCCCGATACCGACCGCCGCTTCCGACAGCAGGTCTTCCAGGCGGGCGCCCCGGTACCCCGTGGCGGTCAGAGCTACGCCACCCGACGAATTCATGTAATCGGCCATCCTGCGGCCGGGCAAGGCACCGTTGCCGCCGGTGTAATCGGTGACCACCATGGTCCGCCGGCCGGCCATGGCCGCCATGAGCACGCGATTGTAGACCGCATCCTCCATCGGATCGGTCGCTCTCGCTGAACTGTCCATACCGCTCGTCATCATCCGCCTGGCGGAGAGCGCGTCCTGTCTTGCGCTGTTCATAGCGGCGTTGTTTAACTCAACGCCCCATATCGAAGGAATGGAAAGGCGGTGGTAATCCTCTCTGAAGGCTTAGGGCAGGGTTAGCACGGGCGGGGCGCCGGCAGGTTCAGACGGTCGCGGGCCTCCATAACGGTCCGGTCGGCGCGCAGGTCGAAGACCTGAAGGATCAGGTCGCTTACGTCGCGTTCCTCGGTATCCGCGCAGTGTTCGAAGACGCGCGCCAGCACCTCTAGCTGATAATCGCGCCGCTTCGCCGCGATCATCGGGCGCGACCAGCGGCGCGCGACCGTCAAGGCGACCCGGAACGGCTCGATCAGCCACGCTTTCATACCGGCCTGATCGAAGGCGGCGGTCAATCCGACCGGGCGCTCGTCCATCACCATCATCGCCGCCGCTTCGCGGGTGATGCCGCACCGCACCGCCATGCCGGTGATGAAGGCCTCGAGGTCGCCGGCGCACAGCATTCGGAATAGGATATCGGTGGTAAGCTGCTTTTGCCAGTGCATCTGCTCCATGAACCCACGCAGATGCGTGCCGTCCGCCAGCATGGGCCGGATCATGATCATCATCGCCGCTTCGCGGCCGCGGGTGATGCAGCGTTCCAGTACCAGATCCGGGATCTTATGCCGCTTCGCCAGGTCGCGCATCAGTGCGGCCGAGACGCGGCCGAGCAGCTTCCAGGCGACCGGGGCCGGCAGCATCGGGTGACCGGCGACCATCGTCGCGATCGACTGCGTATCACCATGCCGGTCCACGATCCGGCCCAGCCCGTCCGGCGTTATCTCGGCGCCGGAATTGGCGAGCAGGCAGGTCATGACGGCCACGTCGCCCGCATCGATCAAAGCGTCCGATACGATCGTCGATACCGAGCGGCGGACGGCGATCGCCGCCATCTTGAGCTGATCGCCCGTGCCGATGACGTTGGTCAGGAACGCGTCCTCGAACCCGGCATGGTAGCTCAGCACCGGAGCGGCGACCTCCGCAACGTCTTCGGCCAGCCGGACCGCCAGCGCCTCGGGCAGCCGGTCGTTGTTGCGGAACTGCCAGGCGACCGCCTGACGGACCGCCGCTTCCGCGTCCTGAGCGAAGCGCATCAGGATGTCCTTGGCCATGTCCTCGGCTGGCCCGGTCAATTTCCCTGTCCGAAGCTGCTCGGCCACCTTATCGGCAGTGTCGACCCGGTTGGCGACCGAAGGCTGATCCATCAGGCGAGCGACATCGGCCAGTGACAGACCATTCTGCAAGGCGGAGGGCAGGGAGGGTTGCACGGTCAATCCTTCGGCTGGAACTACGGCAAGGTTGCCGAAGCCTGCGCTGCTGAAGGTTGACGAAGGATTGCGACACCTGACTTCAGGCTGTGACAAAATTAGGTCTCTAAGGACATTGGGTACTGAGAGGCTTCGCTGCGCAGGCACAAGGCGGCCGAATGACAGGTCGGCGACAGGTTCCGCTGCTACGCTTCGGCCACAGCGGTACGGGATCGACGCGGATTCCGTTCCATAACAATAAGAACGCTGTCCTGGAGGAAGCCCGGTGAGAGTATCTCCGGAATGATCGCCTTCTGCCTGACCGTGGCGCTTGGTGCAATCGGCGGTGGAATCTTCGCCTTGGCCGGCGTGCCGGCCGCATGGCTGTCGGGTGCTATGATCGCCGTGGCCGTGGCCGCTACCGCGGGCTTCAAGGTCCATGTGCCCGACGCTTTCCGTACCGTTGTCTTCGTCGTCCTCGGGACTTCGATCGGCAGCGCCGTGACGCCGGGAACGATCGCCCAGCTCGGCGCCTGGCCGGGCAGTCTCGGCATTCTGGCCGTGGCGGTGATCGCGATGATCGGGGTCAGCACCACATGGCTGACGCGGGTCTGGGGATGGGAACGGGCCACCGCGCGCTACTCGTCGATACCGGGCGCCCTTTCGCAGGTGCTGATCCTGGCTCTGCGCAGCGGTGCCGACCTGCCGCGCATCGCCTTCGCCCAGGGTCTCCGCCTCTTCGTCCTGGTCGCCCTGCTGCCCTGGCTGCTCCCAGGCGAAACCGTCTTCGTGCCGCCGGGCGACGGATCGCACCTGTCGCTTCCCGAAACCGCCGTCACCCTTGCCGGAGGCTACGCCGCCGGACTGCTGCTGGAACGGATTGGCGTTCCCGGCGGGGCGCTGCTCGGCGGAATGATCGTCAGCACCGGCCTGCACGCGACCGGCATGGTCGAAGGGCGTCTGCCCGGCCCGCTGCTGATCCTGGGCTTCGTCGTCACCGGCTGCGTGATAGGGGTCCGCTTCGGCAACACGTCCTTCTCCTCCATGCGCACGGCCTTCCGGGGCGCGCTGGAAAGCGTAGGGCTGGCGCTGGGCGTTTCCGCCGTCTTCGCCTACGCGGCCCATATCCTGCTGGCGCTGCCTTTCGGACAGCTCTGGCTCGCTTATGCCCCGGGTGGTGTCGAAGCCATGACCATCATGGCCTTCGCCCTCGGGCTCGACCCTGCATTCGTTGGCGCTCACCATGTCGTGCGCCTGATCGTCCTCAACCTGATCGTGCCGCTATGGCTTTACCGCGCTGGACCGCAGTCGGCGGCGCCCGGCGGGCAGGCTGCGCCTCATGCATCCAAAATCCCCGATAGAAGCAGAACCCCCGATAGAAACAGAACCAAGGAGTGACTGGGAATGCCGCAGGCCAATGCCGTCCCGATCGGAGAACCGGTCATCCGCACCGTCGCCATGCCGGCCGACACCAACCCCGCTGGCGACATCTTCGGCGGCTGGTTGATGGCACAGATGGATCTGGCCGCTGGCAACGCGGCGGCCCGGCGGGCGCGGGGCCGCTGCGCCACCGTCGCCGCCGACAGCATGGTCTTCCATTCCCCGGTCTTCGTCGGCGACGAAGTCAGCCTCTACGCCGATATTATCCGGGTCGGGCGAACCTCGCTGAGCATCCGCATCGAAGCATGGCGCCGTAGCCGGGACGGCGATGATTGCTTCAAAGTGACGGAAGCGACCTTTACATTCGTCGCGATAGACGAGCAGCGCCGTCCACGTCCCGTTCCGCCGGCTCAGCCGCAACCTCAGTCCTGAAGAAAGTCCTGGTGCCGTCCCATGCGCATATTGATGGTCGAGGATACCGAGGATCTTGCCGATGCCGTCGTCCGCCGGCTGCGTCATCTGGGCTATGCGGTCGATTGGGCGCCCGACGGCGAAGCGGCGGAAGAGCTGCTTGCCCAGGAGACCTATCAGCTCGTCATCCTGGACATCATGCTGCCCGGCGTCGACGGCCAGACGATCCTGACCAAGCTGCGCCGTCGGCGCGACCATACGCCGGTGCTGGTCGTGACCGCCCGGTCCCAGGTCAACGTCAAGGTCGACCTGCTCGATCTCGGCGCCGACGACTTCATCGTCAAGCCCTTCGACCTGCGCGAGCTGGAGGCGCGCTGCCGCGCCCTCCTGCGGCGCTCGCACGGCATGGCGTCGTCGGCGACGCGGTTCGGCAACCTGCTGTTCGACATGGCGGCGAAGCGGGCTTCCGTCGATGGCCAGGCGCTCGACCTCAGCGGCCGCGAGTTTCGCCTGCTAGAGCTTTTTCTGACCAACCTCAACAGCGTCATGGGCAAGGACGACCTGCTGAACCGCCTGTTCAGCCTGGACCAGCCTGCCGCCCCCAACGCGATCGAGCTGTACGTCTCCCGGCTGCGCAAGAAGCTGGAAGGAGCGTCGGTCGAAATACGCACCGTACGGGGCCTTGGTTATGTGGCGGAAGTCAGTGCCGAGCGCTGAGGCCGCCGGCCGGGAAGGCTACTCGCTCCGCAAGAGGCTGCTGATCCGCCTGTTCGGCGCGCTTGCGCTGCTGACCGCCGGCCTGTTCGCCTTCGTCGATGCCTATGCCCAGCGGGCGGCCGACAGCGCCTACGACCAGCTGCTTCAGGCGGCGGCGCTGTCCATCGCCGATACGATCAGGGTGGAAAGCGGTCGGATCGCCGTCGATCTGCCTTATTCCTCGCTCAGCATCCTGGCGATGGCCCGCCGCGACCGCATCTTTTACCGGATCGACGCGCCGGACGGCGATCTGGTCACCGGCTATGACGACCTGCCGGTGATCCATCGCGAAGCGGGGGAGCGGAACACCACGTTCCAGAATGCGACATACCGGGACATGCCGATCCGTCTCGCCGTGCTCGACCGGCTGATCGCCCATCCTCAGCTGTCCGGCTGGGTTCGGATCGTTGTCGCCCAGACGCGGGAGGAGCGGGAAAGCCTGGCACGCGGTATCCTCACCAACGCCTTCCTGCCGATCGCCCTTGCGGTCCTGGCAGGGGGCGGCCTGATCTGGTTCGGAGTAAGACAAGCCCTTGCCCCGCTGGCGTCGCTCGAGCGGCTGATCCGCGCCCGCCAGCCCAACGACTTCCGTCCGATCGATATTCCGCCGCCAGCCGAGGTCTCCCAGCTCGTCCACGCGATCAACAGCCTGCTGACACGCCTTCACGGCAATCTCGATACCATGCAGACGTTCCTGGCCGACGCGGCCCATCAGATCCGCACGCCGCTCGCCAGTTTGCGGTTGCAGGCGGAACTCGCCGCGGACGAGGACGATCCGGAAAGTCTCAGAAGATCGGTCGGACGCATCCACCGCAATGCGGTGGAAGCAAGCCAGTTGACCAGCCAATTGCTCAGCCATGCCATGGTGATCCACCGGAGCGAGGCGCTGGAACCGGAGACGATCGACCTCGCCGCCTTGCTGGACCATGTGGTCCAGCGCGCACGGCCGATCTGCGACGATGTCCTGATCCATCTCGATATCGACGAGGCGGCGGAGCATGGGGTCATCGCCGGCGACCCCATCAGCCTCACCGAAGCGATGACCAATCTTGTCGACAACGCCGTCAAATATGCGGGGGAGGGCGGTGCGGTCGCGGTCGGCCTCGGCCTTCGCCCCGACGGCGACGGCTTCCGGATCGACGTGGCCGATCGCGGACCCGGCATCGCGGACGGGGAGAAGGACAAGGTGCTGCAACGCTTCGGGCGCGGCAGCGCCGGAGCGGGGACCATGGGCAGCGGCCTTGGTCTCGCCATCGTCAAGGCGGTTGCCGATGCCCATGGCGGCGTCCTGTCCCTGCTCGACCGGCCCGGCGGCGGCCTGATCGTCCGCTTGGAGTTCCCCCGGCTGGCGGTATCGCCAATGGCATCCGCAGTCCATGCCGCTGCCGCTTCCACACCGTCCCCGTACGCCGGCCTGCTGTTCATCACGGTGCTGGCGACCGGCCTGCTGTCGTTCGTTTCGCCGGGTTCGGCGCTGGCGGTCGAGCCGGTCGTCTACCCGGCACCGGCGGGAGAGCGGCAGGTGCTGCTGATCGACGCCGCGACCGACCGGACGCTGATGGAACCCCTGATCCTCGACTTCCAGCGCCTGGCACCGACCGTCACGGTCTCATATTCGGATTATTCGACGCGTGATCTCTACGAACGGACCGCTTCCGGACAGACCGGGGCCGATCTCGTCATCAGTTCTGCCTCGGACCTTCAGGTCAAGCTGATCAACGACGGCTTCTCCCAGCCTTACGAATCGACGGCCACCCTGGCTCTCCCGGACTGGGCCAAGTGGCGTGACGAGGCTTTCGGCTTCACCGTCGAGCCCGCCGTGATCGTCTATAACCCTGACCTCGTCCCGGAGACCGAGGTTCCCCGGTCGCGCAACGACCTTATCCGGCTGATCCGGGACAACGGTGCCCGGTACAACAGGCGGGTGGCGACCTACGACGCCGCGACCAGCGGCATCGGCTACCTGTTCGCCACCCAGGACTCTGTCCTCTTCAGCCAATACTGGCAACTCATGGTGACCCTTGGGGCGGCACAGGCGCGGCTTGCTTGCTGCACCGGCGATATCCTGGAGATGATCGAACGGGGCGAAGTCCTGATCGCCTACAACATGCTGGGATCCTATGCCCGTGCCCGGATGTCGGCGGGCGCCCGGATCGGCATCGTGCTGCCGGAAGACTACACCCTGGTCATGTCCAGGGTCGCCATCATCCCGGCGGGGTCGAAGCGGGCCGATCTTGCCGGCAGCTTCATCGACTATCTTCTGTCCGAGCGCGGCCAGGAGATCATCGCCGGCCAGTCGGCTCTCTTCGCCTTGGCGCCCGATATCCATGGGGAACTCGCCGCCGGGACCGAAACGGCGGTGACGGCCGGCCCGATCGTCCCGATCACCCTCAGTCCGGCGCTTCTCGTCTTCCTCGACAAGTACAAGCGGGAGAGCTTTCTGCGTCAGTGGCATCTCGCTTTCGGGACCCCTTGATCGCGCGTGTTGGATGCCGTCATTTCCCGCGTTACAATCCCGGACCAACAATGAAGAGGCCGCAGCCCCGGCGCTACGGGACGCTGGCCGAACAAAAGTCTAGGGAGTTACACGCCTATGGCAGCCCAGTCACCGATTTGCGACTTCGGTTGGAAAGCCGTGGATTTCAACCTGCCCGGTACCGACGGCAGGACGTGGAGCCTCGCCGACGTGAGGGGATCGAACGGCACGCTCGTCATGTTCATCTGCAATCACTGTCCCTATGTGAAGGCGGTGATCGACCGGATCGCCCGCGACTGCCGCGAGTTGGAGCGTCACGGCGTCAGATCGGTCGCCATCATGTCGAACGACACCGAACGCTACAGGGATGACGACTTCGGGAACATGAAGCGGTTCGCGGCCGAACACGCGCTTCCGTTCCCTTACCTGCTGGATGAGACGCAGAACGTGGCAAAGGCGTACGATGCGGTCTGTACGCCGGACTTCTTCGGCTTCAATGCCGATCTTGGTCTGCAATACCGCGGACGTCTGGACGTCTCGAAAGTTCAGCCTGTGCCCAACGCCCGGCGCGAGCTGTTCGACGCCATGGTGCGAGTCGCGGCGACGGGGCAGGGACCGGCGGAGCAGATCCCCAGCATGGGCTGCTCGATCAAGTGGAAATAGGCTTAAAACCTGGGTCCGGGCCGGTCGAAAGCCGCAGGCGCCGACCGCAGGGCGTATTGCCGCCTTGACCTGTACCGGGGCGTCTGGTATCCGGCCCAACCCGCACGCATGAGGACGGACAGGCGCTGCCTGCCCGGATACAGCCATATGAGCGATATTTTTCGCGAAGTCGATGAAGACCTTCGCCGCGATCGACTGGAAATGATCTGGAAGCGGTACGGCGCCGCCATTGTCGGCGCCGTGCTGGTCATCGTCGCGGGTACTGCCGGCTTCGTCGCTTGGCGCAACCATCAGCACGCCGAGGCGGAAACGCAAACGGCGCAGCTTGCGGACGCCCTGCGCCTTGCCGGCAATGCCGCAGGGCCTGCCGCCGGCGATCCCAACGCCAGCGGCGACCCCAAGGCTGCGGCGGACGCGCTGTCGGCCTTCGCCGCGCAGAACGGCGCCGGCCCCGGCACCCTGGCCCGCTTTTTCGAGGCGGGGCTGCGTGCCCGCGAAGGCGACTCCGCCGCCGCGGTCAAGATCTACGACGAGCTGACGCAGTCCTCGAAGCTTGAACCCGTCTATCGCGACCTCGCCACCGTATTGTCGGTGATGCATCAGGTCCAGACCGGCGATCCGGGCCAGCTCACGGCCCGCCTTCAGCCGCTCGTGGCCGACAGCAGCCCGTGGCGTCATTCCGCCCGCGAGTTGACTGCCCTTCTCGCCATCCGCTCCGGCGACAAGGCCGCAGCCGGACGACTTTTCACGCAAATTCAGAACGATCCCGCCGCTCCCGCCGGTGTCCGCAGCCGCGCCACCGAACTTGCAGCCCTTTATTCAGCCGAGCCGCAATGACATTTTCCCGAACTGCTTCCCGGCGGGCCTCCCGGCCCGTAGCCGCACGCCTGATGACGGCGGGTCTGCTGACCATGACGCTTGCCGGCTGCGGCGGAGGAAGCTGGTTCGGCGACAGCGAACCGCCGCCTTTGCCGGGCGAGCGGATCTCGGTCCTGCGCCTGGAGCGGCAGCTCGAGCCCGATCCCCGGCTGGCCGACCTGCGGGTCGAGCTGCCGGCGCCGGTGGCCAATCCATCCTGGCCGCAGGCCGGCGGCAATCCCGACCATGCGATGGGGCATCTGGCGCTGTCGGCGCAGCCGCGCGAAGTCTGGCGGGCGGATATCGGGTCAGGCTCTTCCAGCGATACCCGGCTGCTCGCCCGCCCCGTCATGGCCGACGGCAGGATCTATACGCTCGACACCGATTACGAGGTAACCGCGTTCGATCCCGCCAACGGCAAGCAGATCTGGCGCACCAGCGTCGAGCGTGAGAATGAATCGGGCGGGGCACTGGGCGGCGGCGTGGCCTTCGCGGATGGCCGGCTGCTCGCCACCACGGGCTTCGGCGAACTGCTGTCGCTCGATCCCGCGACCGGCGCCATCTCCTGGCGCACGCGCGTTCCGGGACCGGTGCGCGCAGCGCCTACCGTGATCGGCAACCGCGCCTTCGTCGTCACCGTCGACAACCAACTCGTGGCCTATTCGGCGACCGACGGTGCCACGCTGTGGACCCATACAGGCATCCTTGAAACCGCTGGCCTGCTGGGTGCTGCAAGTCCGGCGGCCGACGGCTCCATCGTCGCCGTGCCCTATTCGTCGGGCGAGCTTTTCGCTCTCCGTGCCGAGAACGGCCGTGTCGCATGGTCGGACAATCTGGCCGCCGTCCGGCGCGCCGGGGCACTGTCCAATCTTGCCGATATCCGCGGCATGCCGGTGATCGACCGCGGCCTCGTGGTAGCGGTCAGCCACAGCGGGCGGATGGTCGCCATCGACGAGCGGTCAGGCGGACGCGCCTGGGAGCAGGAGATCGGCGGCGTCAATACTCCCTGGACTGCTGGAGACTTCATCTTCGTGCTCAGCAACGAGGGCGAGGTGATGGCGCTGACCCGTCAGTCGGGCCGCATCCGCTGGGTCGCTCCGCTTCCGCGCTACGAGAATCCCCAGGAGCGAAGCGGTTCCATCATCTGGACCGGTCCCGTCCTGGCTGGCGGCCGTCTGTGGCTCGCGAACTCCGTCGGTGACTTGGTATCGCTGTCGCCGGACGATGGGCGCGAGCAGCAGCGCCTGGAACTCCCCGGCGGTGCTTTCATAGCTCCCATCGTGGCCGACAATACGCTTTACGTTCTGACCGATGACGGTACCCTGGTCGCCTACCGTTAAGGCGACCTAATTGAGGTGGTGGAGCCGGCATCGGCTCCCTACATGGAAGCAATGTCTCTAACTGTCGCGATCATAGGCCGGCCCAACGTCGGCAAATCCACCCTGTTCAACCGGCTGGTGGGCAAGAAGCTTGCCCTGGTGGACGATACTCCCGGCGTCACGCGCGATTGGCGCGCCGCGCCGGCCCGTCTGGCCGGCATCGACCTGACGGTGATCGACACCGCCGGGCTCGAGGAGGCGTTCGACGACAGCCTGGAGGCACGCATGCGCCGCCAGACCGAGCGCGCGATCGAAGAGGCCGACGTGGCGCTCATGCTGATCGACGCCCGCTCCGGCGTGACGCCCCTGGACCATCATTTCGCCCAGTGGCTGCGCAAGGGCAAAACGCCGATCATCCTGCTTGCCAACAAGTGCGAGGGCAGGGCGGGCGCTCCCGGCCTGTACGAGGCATTCGAACTCGGGCTGGGCGAGCCGGTCCCGATCTCGGCCGAGCACGGCGAAGGTCTGGCGGAACTGGTCGAAGCCCTGCTGCCCTATGTCCCTCCGGAAGAGACCGCGGAAGCCGAGGAAGGTGCCGATCCGGCCGATGGGGGAGAAACCGCGCCGGTCATCAAGTCCCTCCAACTGGCGATCGTCGGACGGCCCAATGTCGGTAAATCGACCCTGCTGAACAGCTTGGTCGGTGAGGACCGCGTCTTGACCGGCCCCGAAGCCGGCATGACCCGCGATGCCATCGCGGTGGAGTGGACCTACAAGGACAAACCGATCCGGCTGGTCGATACCGCCGGCATGCGCCGCAAGTCGCGGGTCGATGAGAAGCTGGAAAAGCTGGCGGTAGCCGACGCCCTGCGCGTAATCCGCATGGCCCATGTGGTCGTGCTGGTGGTCGATGCCGAAGCCATCCTGGATCACCAGGACCTGACCATCGCCCGCATGGTGCTGGACGAGGGCCGGGCGCTGGTCATCGCCGTCAACAAGTGGGACATCGTCACCGACCGCGCGGGTACGCTGAAGCAGATCGAAGACAAGCTTCAGGCACAGCTTGCCCAAGTGCGTGGCATCCCCGTCGTAACGCTGTCCGCCCTCCGCAGGCAGCGGCTCGACAACCTGCTCGACGCCGTCTTCGACATCTACGATGTCTGGAACCGGCGCGTCAGCACCTCCGATCTCAACCGCTGGCTCGCCGGCATGACGGAAGCCCATCCGCCGCCGGCGGTCGAGGGCCGCCGCATCAAGATCCGCTACGCCACGCAGGTCAAGGCACGTCCGCCGACCTTCGCCTTGTGGGTCAGCAAGCCGCTCGATCTGCCGGAAACCTATATCCGGTATCTGGTGAACGGGATCCGCGAGAGCCTGAACCTCCCCGGCGTGCCGATCCGCATGCTGACCCGCAAGGGCAAGAACCCCTATGCGGAGGAGTAAGCGTCAAGTTTAGGAAAACTTGCGGCAAAGCGTTGATTTAGTTACGTCTTTCGAAACCTTCGTTAGGTATGGGTCAGATAGCCTGCCCCATCGGATGCCGCTGTTGCACAGCGCATTCGGCGGTCAGGCCACCGACCGCCTAAGGGAAGAGTTCAAGAGACCAATGACAAAGCTTATCAATCTCAAGATCCAGACGAAGGTGTTCATTTCCTTCGCTCTGGTCCTCGTCGTCTCCGCAAGCCTTGGGCTTTTCGCCCTCGCCCGCCTTGCCCAGATGAACGCCATGACCGAGCAGCTTCGGGACCGATGGCTGCCCAGTACCGGCTATGTCGGTGAATTCCTGACCGGAGCCAACGAATACCGCACCTACGAATCGGGGCACGTTTCTGAGGTTAAACGCGACCTGATGCTGGAACGGGAGCGATTTGCCCAGAACCTCGTCGAACGGCTGCAAGCGACCCGCAACCGATACGAAAACTTCGAGTTCTCGAATCAGGAGCGCGAAGCCTATGACCGCTATACCAAGGCTTGGGACGGCTATGTCACCGCAACCCGCAAAGTCTTCGAGCTTTCCCGTCAGGACAAGAAGGACGAGGCATCCGCGGTCTTCCTGAACGAATCGAGGAATGCCTTCCGTGAGATGAAGAAGCAGGCCGAGGATCTGGTCCGCGTGACCATCGCCGCCGGCCAGGCCGTGGGCGATGCATCCTCGGCGATCTATAGTGTCACATGGAAGATGATCGTCGGCGCCCTGGTCTTGGCCCTTCTCCTGTGCAGCGTCGCGGGTCTCTTCCTCGTGTCCTCGATCTCCCGGCCGATCAAGGCCCTGTGCGAAACCATGCGGCTGCTCGCAAAGGGGCGGCTCGACGTCACCGTCGCGGGGACGGGCCGCCGTGACGAGATCGGCCAGATGGCCACGGCCGTCCAGGTGTTCAAGGAAGGGCTTGAGAGTGCCCGCGACATGCAGGCGGCGCAGGCAGCCGAACAGGAAGCCAAGGAGTTGCGTGCGGTGCGGGTCGAAGACCTCATCCGGCAGTTCGAGACTCAGACCGTCGCGGTGCTCGGCGGCGTCACATCAGCCGCGCGGCAACTCGACGATACCGCTCAGAGCATGTCCGCCGTCGCCGACCTGACGATGCGCCAATCGACCGCGTCGGCTGCCGCCGCCGAACAGACCTCCGCCAACGTGCAGACCGTCGCCAGCGCCACGGAGGAGATGACTGCCACTCTCCACAGCATCTCGCAGCAGGTTTCCAAGTCGAGCACCGTTGCGACATCGGCGGTTGCCGAAGCGAGCCAGACCAACGATACGGTCCGCGGCTTGTCCGACGCTGCGCAGCGGATCGGGGAAGTGATCGGCCTGATCCAGACGATCGCCGAGCAGACCAACCTGCTGGCCCTCAACGCGACGATCGAGGCCGCCCGCGCCGGTGAGGCCGGGAAGGGCTTTGCGGTCGTCGCCAGCGAGGTCAAGAGCTTGGCCAACCAGACCGCCCGTGCGACGGAGGACATCACCACCCAAGTCGCCGGCATGCGCGAGGCCACCGGCGGCGCCGTCAACGCCATCCAGGGCATCGGCAAGACCATTTCCTCCATCCATGAGATCGCAACCAGCATCGCTGGTGCGGTGGAGGAGCAGAATGCCGTGACGCATGAGATCGCGCGCAACGTCCAGCAGGCGGCCCAGGGAACGCAGGAGGTTTCCGCCAACCTGTCGGAGGTCTCGCAGGCGGCGACCCAGACCGGGGCGGCGGCCGGGCAAGTCCTTGGCGCCGCCAAGGAACTCGGCAAGCAGGCGATCACTCTGCGGGAGGAGATCGAGCGGTTCCTGTCGGGAATACGGGCCGCCTGAGCTAAGGACGACCGGGTCGGACGGGACGGTTGTGCTGTCCGACCTATCAGTCAATATTCTCTTCGATCAACCGTTCGACCACGACCACGTCGCGCCATGCACTATCCAGCTTGGCGTGCTTCAGGTTGGTCCCGACTTCACGGAAGCCGACGGCGGCGCAGGTTCGCCGGCTGGCGACGTTCTCGGCGAAGACGCGCGACAGCAGCTTCCAGAAGCCCGCTTTGGTGGCAGCCTCGATCAAACCCGTCAAGGCGGCACGCCCGGCGCCTTGTCCGCGCCGGTCCCGTGCGACATAGACCGAGAACTCCGCGATGCCGCGGTAGCAGGCGCGGGAATGATAGGCGGATGTCGCCGCATAGGCGACGATCCGGCCTTCATCCTCGGTCACGACGATGGGAAAGCGCCCGAGCGGCCCGACGGCATCGAACCACGCGAGGATCTGTTCGACAGTCCTGGGCTCGGTCTCGAAAGTCCCGATCCTGTCCTCGATACCCTGATTGTAGATTTCCGTGATCGCTTCGGCATCGGCCGGGGAGGCGGGGCGGGTCAGCATGGCGGCTCTGGTCGGAAATCCTTGGGGGAAGAGTTCAGGCGGACAGGATCTCACCGTGATAGCGGCAAGCGGGCTCCGCCAGTTCGACAAAGCGCTCGGTGATTTCCTCAGGCGCTGGGTGGACCATCGGGTCTTCGCCGGGGAAGCCTTGGGCGCGCAGCTTGGTCCGCACGACGCCGGGATCCAGCAGGTTGACCTTCGCCGGCGACGTCGCGATTTCCAGCGCGTACATCTTCACCATCGTCTCCAGCGCCGCCTTGCTGGCGGCATAGGCGCCAAAATAGGCGACCGCGTGACGGGCGACGCCCGACGTGACGAACACCGCCCGCCCCGCGTCGGACCCGCGCAGCAGCCTGTCCATGCTGCGGATCAGCCGATAGTTGGCCGTGACATTCAGCGCGAAAACCCTGTCCCATGTCTTCGGAACGAAATGCGATACCGGGCTGAGGTCGCCCAGGGTCGCGGCATTGCCGACGACGATGTCCAGCCGGCCGAACCGGTCGAAGATCGACTGGCCGAGCTGGTCGATCTTATCGAAGTCGGTCAGATCCAGCGGGACCAGGGTGGCGGTGCCACCCTTGGCCTTGACGCGGTCGTCTACTTCCTCCAGGCCGCCCACGGTACGCGCCACCAGGATGACATGGGCGCCTTCCTCGGCGAAGCGTTCCGCCACGGCTGCACCTATGCCGCGGGATGCGCCGGTAATCAGGGCGACGCGGTTCGATAAACGGGGGCTGGACATGGAAGACGGCTTTCAGAGCAGGCGGTAGTCGGTCAGGGTTCAGGCGGTAGCGGGGAGGTTAGCCCCGCGCCTCGGCGCGATATGTGACTTCGGAGCCTTCGCCCGGTGTATCGCGGTCCAGCAGGGGGATCGGATAGTCGCCGGTGAAGCAGGCGTCGCAGTACTGCGGCTTGGCGTTGTTCCGCCCCTCGGGCTCCTTCACCGCCTTATAGAGGCCGTCGATCGAGATAAAGGCGAGACTGTCGGCGCCGATATACTTCGCCATTTCGTCGATCGAGTATTTGTGCGCCAGCAGCTTTTCCTTCTTGGGCGTATCGACGCCGTAGAAGCAGGCGTGGCTGGTCGGTGGGCTGGAAATCCGCATATGGACTTCCTTGGCGCCGGCCCGGCGCACCATCTCGATGATCTTGATGGAGGTGGTGCCGCGCACGATGCTATCGTCAACCAGGACGACGCGCTTGCCCTCGATCATGTGGCGGTTGGCGTTATGCTTCAGCTTGACGCCCAGGTTGCGGATCTGGTCGGTCGGTTCAATGAAGGTGCGGCCGACATAGTGGTTGCGGATGATGCCGAGTTCGAACGGAATGCCGCTCTCCGCCGCGTATCCGATGGCCGCCGGCACGCCGCTGTCGGGAACCGGAATGATGACGTCTGCGTCGACGGCGCTTTCACGCGCCAACTCCATGCCGATGCGCTTGCGCGCCTCGTAGACCGAATGACCCTCGACCACGCTGTCCGGCCGCGCGAAGTAGATGTATTCGAAGATGCAGAAGCGACGGTTCTGCGGCAGGAACGGGCGCAGGCTGTGGACGCCCGAGCTGTCCAGGACGATCATCTCGCCCGGCTCGACGTCGCGGACGAACTCCGCGCCGATGATGTCCAGCGCGCAGCTTTCACTACAGAGCACGTTGCTGTCGCCGACCTTGCCAAGCACCAACGGACGTACGCCCAGCGGATCGCGGACGCCGATGACCATGTCGTTGGCCAATGCGATCAGCGAATAGGCGCCCTCGACCTGACGGAGCGCTTCTACCATACGGTCGATGACCGAGCCGCTGCGGGCGGTCGCCATCAGATGGACGATGACCTCGGTGTCGGTGGTCGACTGGAACAGGCAGCCTCGGCGCACCAGTTGCCGGCGGAGCATGAGGGCATTGGTCAGGTTGCCGTTATGGGCTAGCGCAAAGCCGCCGAACTCGAAATCGGCGAACAGCGGCTGTACGTTCCGGAGTACCGTATCGCCGCTGGTGGCATACCGGACATGCCCGATTGCGGCGTGGCCCTTCAGCTTCGCGATCACCGACTGCGAGCTGAAATTGTCGCCTACCTGTCCCATGGCATGCTGGATGTGATAGTGCTCGCCATCGAAGGTGACGATACCCGCCGCCTCCTGTCCACGGTGCTGAAGGGCATGAAGCCCGAGCGCCGCGACAGCGGCAGCTTCACCATGGTTGTAAACGCCGAACACGCCACACTCTTCGCGTAGTTTGTCGTCGTCGAACGGATGGGTCGTCAACATGGGAACTAAACCCTTTCGCGGGGTCGGATGTGGTAGGCTAACGGGCAGTTTCAAACAATCGGTCGAGGTCGGACCTGTCACGGTCCTTATACCCTGACTCCGGCGCGGGCGCATCCGCGTTCGTTGCATTGGCGGCAGTCGGTCTCGGCACGGATAAACGCCGAAGGGCCTCTTCCTGGATCGCCTTGTTCGTCTGCTCGATGGCGGCGCCGGCCGCCGAGTTGGCGGCCGATTGGGCGGAGGACGCTGCATTCGAGCGTGTCTGGTCTGGGACCAGATTGCGAAGCATATCCGCACCCGTCTGAATGACCGGCATCGTCCGAGCATCCTTCAGCCAGCGGGGCTGGTCGGTCGGCGGAAAGACCCAAGCCACCGATAGATAGGCAAGGCAAACGATAACCGCACCCCTCGCGATGCCGAAAACGAACCCGAGGGAACGATCGACCGCACTGAGCGCCGAACCGCGCACGCCTTTGGAGATCTGATGGCTGATTATCGACAGCAGGATCAGCGATACGACGAAGACGCCGATACCAGCCACCGCCTTGGCGACGAGATCCTTGGCAACGACTTGCTGGACCATCGGAAGCACGTGGGGAAACAGGTAAAGCGTTGCGAAGGCGGCGCCGACCCAGGCGCCGACCGAGAGAACTTCCCGTACCAGTCCGCGTGCGAAGGCCAGGAGGGCCGACAGCAGCAGAATGACGATGACGGCGATATCCGTCGGATTGATCGAAGTGGTTTCCATCGTCGGTGACCCGTCACGTCAACTTGTGGATCATGTCCGTCCACGACCGGCAGGGCCGGCGGAGCGGGGTTCCTGGAACATCGGGATAAGGTCTTCCAGATGCGCAAGCTCAATCTGCCGGATACCCGGATCGCTCCGGCTGCCCTTCTTCCGGCCCCGCAAGGTTGGCATCAACGACTTCTCGAAACCAAGCTTGGCAGCTTCCTTGAGGCGGACGTCGGTCTGGCTGACCGCCCGGATCTCTCCGGACAGCCCGATCTCACCGAACACGACGGCGTCGGACGGAACCGGCTCACCCGTCAAGGAAGACACGAGGGCCGCCGCCACCGCCAAGTCGGCGGCAGGTTCGCCGATCCTTAGCCCGCCCGCGACGTTGAGATAGACGTCGTTGGCGCCGATCGCGATCCCGCAGCGCGCCTCCAGAACGGCCAGCACCATTGCAAGCCGGCCGCTGTCCCAGCCGACCACCGCGCGACGAGGAGTGCCAAGGGGGGAGGGCGCGACCAGCGCCTGAATTTCCACCAGCACCGGGCGGGTGCCTTCAAGTCCGGCGAAGACGCAGGCTCCGGATACGTCGCCCCGCCGCTCCGCCAGGAACAGTTCCGATGGATTGGATACTTCGCTCAAGCCCGCATCGGTCATTTCGAACACGCCGATCTCGTCGGTCGGACCGAAGCGGTTCTTCACCGCGCGCAAGATACGGAACTGATGGCCGCGCTCGCCTTCGAAATACAGCACGGTATCGACCATGTGCTCCAGGACGCGCGGGCCGGCAATGGTGCCTTCCTTGGTGACATGGCCTACCAGTACCAGGATGATGCCGCGCCGCTTGGCAACCCGTATCAGTTCCTGGGCCGAGGCGCGCACCTGGGCGACCGTGCCGGGCGCGCTGTCCAGCGTGTCCACATACATGGTTTGGATTGAATCGATGATGCACAGCCCGGGTGCGTCGCCGCTGTCCAGCGTCGCCACGATGTCGCGGACATTGGTTGCCGTCGCCAGTTCGACCGCCGATTCGGCCGTACCCAGACGCGCGGCGCGCATCCGAACCTGATCGACCGCTTCTTCGCCCGAGATGTAAGCGCACCGTAAAGTCTTGGCGAGGCTGCAAACCACCTGGAGCAGCAGCGTCGACTTGCCGATTCCGGGATCGCCGCCGACCAGCAGGGCCGAACCCGGCACCATGCCGCCGCCGCATACGCGGTCATATTCGGCAATGCCGCTGATCCGGCGGGGCGCCTTCTCCGAAACGCCTTTAAGATCGACGAAGTCGATTCTCCGGCCGGCGCCCGACGCCCGGCCGAGCCCCTTGGGCGCGCTTTCGGGTACCGCCTCCTCGACCAGAGTGTTCCACTCGCCGCACGCGTCGCACTTGCCGCTCCACTTAGGAGAGCTGGCGCCACAGGCTTGGCAGACATACCGGGTGTTTGGTCGAGCCAATGTAACTAAAACTCGTCGTGTTGCGATGCAGCATGATTAGCACGTCGGCGTTCCCGATCCTATCGGGGAAACGCCCCACACCGGATCTTGTCCGCCGGATGGCCACTGGGTGCGACCGATGCTTATCTGGACAAGGTTTATTTAATGTGAACAGAACCGGAATACCAGAGGCTGCCAACGGCTTGGAACCGCAGGGCTGGGCTGCACAGCGGGCTCCGCCGTGGCCACGGGCCGCCCGGTCAGGACTGGCTGACTTCCATCTGGATCGGTCCGTCGGCGCGGCCATGGATGAACTGGTCGACGTAAGGATTACCGGAGTTGTCGATCTGGCTGACGGGGCCGTGCCAGATGATCTTGCCCTTGTAGATCATGGCGATCCGGTCGGCGATCTTGCGGGCGCTCGCCATGTCGTGGGTGATCGACAGGGCGGTGGCGCCCAGATCCTTCACGCATTTGACGATCAGATCGTTGATGACGTCGGCCATGATCGGGTCAAGTCCGGTCGTCGGCTCGTCGAAGAAGAGGATCTCCGGCTGGGTCGCGATGGCGCGAGCGAGACCGACGCGCTTCTGCATGCCGCCGGACAGTTCGGCGGGGAACAGGTCCGCCACCCGCCGTTCCAGCCCGACGGCGGCCAGCTTTTCCAACGCTATGTCCTTGGCCTTCGACCGGCTCATCTTCTCGCCCTGGATCAACCCGAACGCGACGTTTTCCCAAACCGGCAGGCTGTCGAACAGGGCGGCGCCCTGGAACAGCATGCCGAACTTGCGCATGACGCGCTCCCTGTCGCGCGGCTTCAGGTTGGCGGTCTCCTCGCCGTCGATCCGGATCGATCCGCTGTCGGGGTGCATCAGGCCGATGGCGCATTTCAGCATCACCGACTTGCCGGTGCCCGAACCGCCGATGACCACGAGAGACTCGGCGCGGCCGACACTCAGGTCGAGACCGTTGAGCACCTGCTTGGTACCGAACGCCTTGCGCAAGCCCGTCAGCTTCAGCTTCGGCGTATCCAGCTTGGTGCCGTCGGGTGCGTCGGACTTCTGTTGCATGGTGCTCATCATGAGAAGAACAGGCCGGTGATCAGGTAGTTGAACACCAGGATCAGGATCGAGGAGGAGACGACCGCATTGGTCGTGGCGGCGCCGACGCCCTGCGCGCCGCCCCTCGACTGGTAGCCGTGATAGCACCCCATCAGCGCGATGACGAAGCCGAACATGGCGGCCTTGACCAGCCCGGAAATGACGTCCATCGGCTCCAGGAATTCCCAGGTGCGGCTGATATAGGCGGCGGCGTTGAAGTCCAGGCGATAGACGCTGATCAGGAACCCGCCGAACACACCGATGATGTCGGCCACCAGCACCAGAAGCGGCAGCATGGTCAGGCCGGCGATCAATCGCGGCACGACCAGATACTTGAATGGATTGGTGGCGAGCGTCGACAGCGCGTCCACCTGTTCAGTCACCCGCATGGTGCCGATCTCGGCCGCCATCGACGCGCCGATCCGGCCAGCCACCATCAGTCCTGCCAGGACGGGACCCAGCTCACGGGTGATCGACAGAACAACGACCGTTGCGACCGCTCCCTCCGCTTGGAAGCGGGCGAAGCCGGTGAAGCTCTGGAGCGCCAGCACCATGCCTGTGAAAAGCGCCGTCAGTCCGACCACGGGCAGCGAGTAGTAGCCGATGTCGATCATCTGCCGCCCGATCAGGCGCAGATAGAACGGCGGGCGGAAACAATGTGAAATTGCGACGCCGGTAAACAGCATCAGCCGACCGGTCGCTTCCAGAAATATCAGGAAGGCGCGGCCGGTCGTGGTCAGAAAACCCATTGATCCCCCGTGGCAGCCCACTCGGCGGCAGTTCCGCTCACCGGCGATGCCGTGCCGGACACGACGATAAGGCCGGAATTGGTGAGGCAAGTTCCGTAGCGATACGCATAAGTCCCTGCGTCCGTTGCAACTTTGCCCATGCGCGCAACCTTGTGCGCCGCACCCTAGCCAACCGCCATAACCCTGTCAATCTAATGGAAAAAGGCGGAGCGGCCGCATATGGCCACACCACCCTTTCGATATCGTCCGTTCCGGCTTTATTCGTAGTCGCCACCACCGCCGGCGCCGGGATGGCTTTGGTCCAGATCGCCGAACTTGGTGTACTGGCCATCGAAGAACAGGCGGACAGTGCCGATCGGTCCATGACGCTGCTTGGCGATGATCACTTCGCCGGTGTTGTGGACCTCGCCCAGCCGCTGCTGCCAGCGCTGATAGCGGTCGTTGAACTTGTCGTCGGCCTCGTCGGGGCGGCGGCTCGGCTCGGAGCGCTCCAGGTAATACTGTTCGCGGAACACGAACATGACGACGTCGGCGTCCTGCTCGATCGAGCCCGATTCGCGAAGGTCGGAAAGCTGGGGCCGCTTGTCCTCGCGCTGCTCGACCGCACGGGAAAGCTGGGACAGCGCCACGACCGGCACATCCAGTTCCTTCGCGATGGCCTTCAGGCCCCGGGTGATCTCGGAGACTTCCTGCACCCGGTTCTCGCTGCTCTTGCCACCCGTGCCGCGCAGCAATTGGAGATAGTCGACTACGATCAGGCCCAGATTGCCCGAAGTCCGTGCCAGCCGGCGGGCACGGGTGCGGACGGCGGCGATGCTCAGCGCCGGGGTGTCGTCCACGTAGAACGGCACACGGGACAGGATGCTGCTGGCCTCGGAGAAGCGCTGGAAATCCTCCGGCTTCAGGTCGCCGCGTCGGATCTTCTCGGACGCGACCTGCGCTTCGTCGGCAAGAATACGGGTGGCGAGCTGTTCGGCCGACATTTCCAGCGAGAAGAACGCGACGCCCGCACCCTCGCTGCCGTTCGTCCGCATATGCGCCTTGGCCGCCGCGAAGGCGATGTTGGTCGCCAGCGCCGTCTTACCCATGGAAGGACGGCCGGCGAGGATCAGCAGGTCGGAGGGATGGAGGCCGCCCAGCTTGCGGTCCAGGTCGATCAGCCCGGTCGTGACGCCGGTGACCTGGCTGTCGCGCTTGAATGCTTCCTCCGCCATGTCGATGGCGACCCGGAGCGATTGGCTGAACGGCTGGAAGCCGCCCTGGATATCGCCGGTCGTCGCCAGATCGAACAGCTTCTTTTCAGCTCCTTCGATCTGATCGAGCGCCGCACCCTCCAGGTTATGGCTGTAGGCCTCATTGACCATGTCCTCGCCCATGTCGATGAGCTGGCGGCGAAGGTACAGGTCGTGGATGATCCGGCCGTAATGCTCGGAGTTCACGACCGAGATCACGCTGCCGGCCAGTTCACCCAGGTATCCGGCGCCGCCGACGCTTTCCAGCGCCGGGTCGGTCTCGAAATAGGCCTTCAGCGTAACCGGATCGGCGATCTCGCCGCGCTGGATCAGCGCGTGGATCGTCTCGAATATCCGGCTATGGACGGGGTCGTAGAAGTGCTCCGGCTTCAGGAACTCGCCGACCTTCTCATAGGCCTTGTTGTTGGTCAGGATGGCGCCCAGCAGTTCCTGCTCCGCCTCCGCGTTGTGCGGGGTGACACGGTAGCTGGAACGGCGGCCGGACGCGTCCGTAGTGCGGGCAGTGCGAGGATCTGTGGTCATGGTTTCCATGAGCCGGAGACTACCAGAGCAATGGTTACTGTCATAGTCATGGCGGCTGTGCACAGCTTGTGGAACCCGGCTAATGAAGTTATCCACAGCCTGTTAACATGAAGGAAATTAACGCTCGCAATGACGTTTGGCGGGTGCCAGTATGGCGTTGGGCGGCGGTGCATTAACTCTGTCGCCCGACCGGACAGGCAATAATGGGATATGTTCGACGTGGCCCGGAAATCTGGAGATGGTGAAGATCGTCCGACGCCGGCTCAGATCGAACTGGCGCGGCTGATCGCAAATCGGCACGAGGTGCAGTTGCGATTCGGGTTTGAGAGCGACGGTGCCTGGACCCGCAAGTTCCTCGACGTGTTCGCCTACGATCCCGAGATGGAGGAAGACGTCTTCCGCCGGCTTCGCAATGTCGCGCAGTATGTGCGGGAAGGGCGCGACATGCCGGAGATGGCTCGGAAGATCGGTCTGCGGGCCGATCAGGTCGAGTTCATGATCGAGGTGCTTCGCGACTCGGACTACGACATGGACGAGGTCGTCGAGGATTTCGATACCGATCCCGAAGACGCCGCTTGGCGCGACATGGAGCGCGACTACGAAGCGCGTCAGGTCGAATACTACTAAAAATCGCCCATTAGGCCGATCGCAACATCTGACTGGCAACCCTGTTTGTCAGACAGTTGCAGAGAGGCATTGATGAAGTACGACGAGCAGAAATCCACCGAATCCGAGAGCGGCGGTCACCTTGGCGCCGTCGCCGGCCTGATCATCGGGATCATCCTAGGTTCCCTAATGCTGAACGCTCCCGCTTCGGGCCAGGATACCCAGCCCGCGGCCCAGGACGAGACGATCGGGTCCTACATGGCCATAGCCCACGGCTAGGGCTTCGATTGCAAACCTTCCCCAGCCAAAAGCTGGATGCGAAACACGAAAAAAGCGCCGGCTGCCACAGCCGGCGCTTTTTCCATGTCGGAGTTAGGTACGCGAAAACCTGATCGATCAGGCTTCCGTGTCCTCCTCTTCCTCTTCGGCGGAAGCAGCAGCGGCAGCCGCCTCGGCTTCTTCCTCTTCCGCCAACAGGTCGGCCGCGGTGACCATGCCGCCACGCTGTGCCTGCATCTGCGCCTCTTCCAGCGAACGGGCGACGTTCACCTTCACGTTGACGCTGACTTCGGGGTGCAGGATGACGCGGACGTCGAACAGACCCAGGCTCTTGATCGGGTCGTTGATCGCGACCTGATTGCGCTCGATCACGAAGCCTTCGGCAGTCACGGCATCGGAGATGTCGCGGCCGTTGACCGAACCGTACAGCATGCCCGATTCGGCGGCCTGCCGGGTGATGATGACCACGAGGCCCTTCATCTTCTCAGAAACCTGCTCGGCTTCCTTCCGGCGCTCCAGGTTGCGGGCCTGAAGTTCGGCCTTCTGCGTCTCGAAGAACGCCAGATTGGCCTTCGTGGCGCGCAGAGCCTTCTTCTGCGGCAGCAGGTAGTTACGCGCATAGCCGGGCCGCACGTTGACGACCTGACCCATTTGGCCGAGCTTCTCGACCCGTTCCAACAGAACGATTTCCATCACTAGCTCTCCTGATCCGGGCCGGTCCGGGCGAACCGCCGGCGCAGCCCGGCCCATTGCTCAATCACACCAAGGCCGATAACCAGTGCTATCGGCCAGCCGGACACCAGCAGAAAGAAGTAAAACACCACAAGCAACAGGGTCCGGGCCTGTCGCCCGCCGGCAAAGGCGTGAACCACCGCCAAACCGGCGAAGAAGAACGGCACCAGCAGCACGATCACGACATTCAGCGCCAGATAGCCCAGCTGTCCATCGCCACCGACCAGAGCCAGCAGGCCGGCAGCCGCCAGCAGCATCGGCATCCAGTGCGGCAACTCGACCTCGGTCACCCGCATCGGAGGCCGCAGGTTGCGGCCGAACCGCATCAGGACGCCCTGTGCCAGGGCGGCATTGATGATCGCCATGGTCAGCCAGGACACCACCACCATGCCCGGAAAGATCTGCGAGAAGCTGTCGATGACTTGCGTCACCCCCGACTCCGCATCTCCGCCGGTGCCCGCAGCGGCGTCGCCGAAGCCCATAACCAGGAACTGCCGTACGCTGCCTTCAAGTCCGCCTGGATCGCCAAGCGTCAGAAATGCCGCCACCAGCAGACCGCCCAGTCCCAATCCGGTCATCACGACCAGCAGAAGACCGGGCGGATACCATTCCAGGCTGCCATCGGGATTGGCTCTCGCCAGCAAGGTCTGCCGAACGATCACCGCAACCAGCAGGCCGTTGGCCACCGCGTAGGTCATCCCGAACAGGATGCCGCCGAAGATACCGACCACGACGACAGCTGCGGTAGCCGCAGCGGCGAATGGCCTCAGCCCGGAGCCCAGTCCGACCATCAGCAACGGCAGCGGCGCCAAATAGGCCAATATCAAGGCCCCCATGCCGCCGGTAACGACAGACAAATAGAGTAGCGCGCTGAGCACGCCACCGCCGATGGACATCAGCAGGGCCTTGGTCATAGCACCGCTCTACCTTCGTCGCCGTTGTTCCGAACCCATGTCTTGTGGATGCTTACTTCACCACGTAGGGCAGCAGGGCCAGGAAACGAGCGCGCTTGATCGCCCGTGCCAGCTCGCGCTGCTTCTTGGTGGAAACCGCGGTGATGCGGCTCGGCACGATCTTGCCGCGCTCGGAAATAAAGCGCGAGAGCAGCTTGATGTCCTTGTAGTCGATCGCCGGAGCGTTCGGACCCGAGAACGGGCAGGTCTTGCGACGGCGGAAGAACGGACGACGCGGACCGCCACCCGAGCGGCCACCAGCGGACGGTGCGGCACTCATGCCTGCTCTCCTTCGAATTCAGTGCGCCGGGGGGGACGGGGGCCACGGTCGCCGCGGTCACCACGATCGCCGTCGAAGCGGCGGCCGCCACGATCGCCACGATCACCGCGGTCGCCGCGATCACCACGCTCGCTGCGCTCGTTTCGGCTCTGCATCATGGCGGACGGGCCGGCTTCCAGCTCATCCACGCGCACGGTCATGAAGCGGAGGATGTCTTCGCTGATGCTCATGTTCCGTTCCATCTCGGCGACCGCGGCTGCGGGAGCATTGAGATTGAACAGGACGTAATGGCCCTTGCGGTTCTTCTTGATCTTATAGGTGAGGGTCTTGAGGCCCCACTGCTCGGTCTTGGCAACTTCGCCACCGTTGTCGCGAATGATCGTCGCGTAGGTTTCGGTGAGCTGCTCGACCTGTGCGGACGAGATGTCCTGGCGTGCGATGAACACGCTTTCATACTGCGCCATTTGGTCTCCCCATGGCTGTTACACGGTCTGGCGCTGCGATCCCGCGAAATGCGCGATTCAGCCGCCCAGGCCTAGCCGGACGCTTGGCGTGCGCCGGCAAGGAGCTTTGGAAGCGGCGCACTATACACATGAGCACCCTTTCGGCAAGAAAATAACGGGTGTCTGTGCAAGGCGTCGCGCGGGGAACGTTTAGGCGGCCCGATTACTGGCGTTGCCAAGTGCAGTGCAGCATACCGGACCGGCCTTTTCGCGCGGAGCCTCGCTTCCACCCGCCCTTGACTTCGCTTTTGCAGGCGGTATGACTATCGGCCATTTTGGCGCCATGCGATGGCGCCGGTCCGTTGGTCCGTTATACGGCCAGACAGTTGACCAGGCAGTTGATAGGTAGGGTGATGACACGCGCATTCGTCTTTCCGGGACAGGGTAGCCAGGCGGTAGGCATGGGCCGGGATCTGGCCGGCGCCTTCGAGATCGCCCGCCATACCTTTCAGGAGGTGGACGAGGCGCTCCAGCAGAACCTCAGCCGTCTGATGTTCGAGGGGCCGGAGTCCGACCTGACCCTGACCGAAAACGCCCAGCCGGCCCTGATGGCGGTGAGCATCGCCGTGCTCCGGGTGCTCCAGCAGGAAGGCGGCATCGAGATCCACAAGGCGGCCAGCTTCGTAGCCGGCCACTCACTCGGCGAATACTCGGCGCTTGCCGCCGCCGGCACGTTCAGCCTGCCCGACACCGCGCGCCTCCTGAAGCTGCGCGGCCAAGCCATGCAGAAGGCGGTTCCGGTCGGGGAGGGTGCCATGGCGGCCCTGCTCGGGCTCGATCTGGCCGTGGCGCAGGAAGTCGCCGCCGAAGCGGCGGAAGGCGAAATCTGCTCCGCCGCCAACGACAACGCCCCTGGGCAGGTCGTGGTCAGCGGCCACCGCGCCGCCGTCGAGCGCGCGATCGCGCTGGCACCATCGCGCGGCGGCAAGCGCGGCATCCTCCTCCCGGTCAGCGCTCCCTTCCATTGCGAGCTGATGGCACCCGCCGCCGAGGCGATGGCGAAGGCGCTCGCCAATGTCGATTTGCGCAGCCCGCTGGTCCCAGTCGTCGCCAATGTTACGGCCCAAGCCGTCGTCGCTCCCGACGAGATCCGCCGCCTCCTGGTCGAACAGGTCACCGGTCTCGTGCGCTGGCGCGAATGCGTCCTGTTCATGAAGGAACAGGGTGTGGACAGCTTGGTCGAACTCGGCTCCGGCAAGGTGCTGAGCGGTCTCGCCAAGCGGATCGACAAGGAGGTTTCCGGCCAGTCGATCCAGGGACCGGCCGACATCGAAGCCTTCCTCAAGACACTTTGATCCGCCGCTCCGCGTAATTCACCAAACCTGCCGGAAAATGCCCGGCGGCTAGCTTCGAGGCCCAAGATGTTCGATTTGACCGGCAGATCCGCTCTCGTCACCGGGGCCTCCGGCGGCATTGGCGCGGCGATCGCCCGTGCCCTCCATGCTCAGGGCGCTAAGGTGGCCCTGTCGGGTACCAAGGTCGAGGCGCTCGAGGCACTGGCCGCCGAACTGGGGGACCGCGCCTTCGTGACGCCGGCCAATCTCAGCGACACCGCCGCCACCGAGGGCCTCATCAAGAGCGCCGAGGCCGCGATGGGGCAGGTGGATATCCTGGTCAACAACGCCGGGCTGACCCGCGACGGCCTTGCCATGCGGATGAAGGACGAGGACTGGCAGCTTGTGCTCGACGTCAACCTGACGGCGGGCTTCCGCCTGTCCCGCGCGGTGCTGCGCGGCATGATGAAGCGCCGCTGGGGCCGCATCATCGGAATCACGTCCATCGTCGGGGTGACCGGCAATCCGGGGCAGGCCAACTATGCGGCGTCCAAGGCCGGCATGATCGGCATGTCCAAGGCGCTTGCCGCCGAGGTCGCCTCGCGCAACATCACCGTCAACTGCGTGGCGCCGGGCTTCATCGCAACAGCGATGACGGATGTCTTGCCCGACGAGCAGAAGGGCAAGCTGACCGCCGCCGTTCCGGCTGGGCGACTCGGCGATCCAAAGGATATCGCTGCCGGTGTGGTTTACCTCGCCAGCGAACAGGCAGGCTACGTCACTGGGCAGACATTGCATATCAACGGCGGCATGGCCATGATCTAGGGCAGGCTATCGGCGGCCGTTGAACGGTTGTGTGCGGGGGTGCTGGTCAACCCCGTTCAAGTGTGTTATGTGACGGCTCTTTTCATGGGGCCGACACTAACGGGTTGGGCCGATAATCTCTGGTGTCCAGACGTCGGGGCTCACCCCAATCAAACGAAAGATTTGGGAAGGTTTGTAAAGATGAGTGACATCGCCGAGCGCGTTAAGAAGATCGTCATCGAGCATCTTGGTGTCGAAGAAGCCAAAGTGACCGAGAATGCCAGCTTTATCGACGATCTGGGCGCCGACAGCCTCGATACGGTCGAGCTGGTGATGGCGTTCGAAGAGGAATTCGGGTGCGAAATTCCTGACGACGCCGCTGAAAAGATCCTGACCGTCAAGGACGCGATCGACTTCATCAAGGCGAACTCCGCGGCCTAAAGGTCCGGTGCGCCTAGGGGGCGGCCAGGTCATCGACCTGGCCGGCCAATCCCCCCATTGTCCTATCCAAGGCAGAGCAGTTCAGGAAATATCATGAGACGTGTCGTCGTAACCGGTCTCGGGATGGTCTCGCCCCTGGGGGTTGGCGTTCAGAATAACTGGGAACGTCTCATAAAGGGCGAATCAGGCCTGCGCGCGATCACGTCGTTCGACGTTTCGGATCTGCCAGCCAAGGTCGCCGGGCAGGTTCCGCGTGGTCCGACCTCCGAAGGACTGTTCACCGCCGAGGACCATGTCCCCACCAAAGACCAGCGCAAGATGGACGAGTTCATCGTGCTGGCCATCGCGGCGGCTCACGAGGCGATCCGGGACAGCGGCTGGCAGCCGCAGACCGACGAGGAGCGTGAGCTGACAGGCGTGATGATCGGTTCGGGCATCGGCGGCCTGAACGGCATCTACGACGGTTCGATCACCCTTCACGAGAAGGGACCGCGCCGCATCTCGCCGTTCTTCATCCCGTCCGCCCTGATCAACCTGGCCTCCGGCCATGTGTCGATTCTTTACGGTTTCAAAGGCCCCAACCACTCGGCCGTCACCGCCTGCTCTACCGGCGCGCATGCCATCGGCGACGCGGCGCGCCTGATCATGTGGGAAGATGCCGACGTGATGGTCGCCGGCGGCACCGAAGCGGCGATCAGCCGTCTCGGCATCGCCGGTTTCGCGGCGGCGCGTGCGCTGTCCACCAGCTACAACGATCGTCCCAGCGCCGCCTCTCGCCCCTACGACAAGGGGCGTGACGGTTTCGTGATGGGCGAGGGCTCGGGTGTCCTGGTTCTCGAGGAACTTGAGCACGCCAAGCGGCGCGGGGCGAAGATTTACGCCGAGGTGACCGGCTACGGCCTGTCCGGCGATGCCTTCCACATCACTTCTCCGCCGGAAGACGGCAACGGCGGCTTCCGCTCGATGCGGGGCGCTCTCAAGCGGGCCGGTCTCGATCCGTCGGAGATCGACTACATCAACGCGCACGGCACATCGACGCCGCTGGGCGACGAGATCGAACTTGGCGCCGTCAAGCGGCTGTTCGGTTCCGCGATCGAGACGGTGTCCATGTCCTCGACCAAGTCGGCGATCGGCCATCTGCTCGGCGCCGCCGGAGCGGTCGAGGCCATCTTCTCGATCAAGGCGATCAACGACGGCATCGTGCCTCCGACGCTGAACCTCGAAGACCCCTCCGACAGCTGCCTCGGGGTCGATCTCGTGCCCCGGGAAGCGAAGGAGAAGCGGGTGAGGGCTGCCTTGTCGAACTCGTTCGGCTTCGGCGGCACGAACGCATCGCTGGTCTTCCGAGAGTTCAAGTAGGTTCGACATGGGTCTCGCCGTCCGGATTCTGGTCGGGGCGGTCGTCGTCGTCGGCATCGCTGCCGGCACCGCGTTGTGGGGGGTGGTCCTGGTCAATCGAGACGGCCCCCTCGCTGCCGACACCGCCGTCGTCGTACCCAAGGGCAGCGGACTGGAGGCGATAAGCTTGGCGCTCTCCGACGCCGACGTCATCGACAGGCCCTTCCTGTTCGCGACGACGGCCAAGATCACCGGCGCCAATCGGGCGCTGAAAGCGGGCGAATACGCCTTCCCCGCCCATGTCAGTATCGCCGAAGCCCTGCGCATCCTGCAGAGCGGCAAGACCGTGGTCCGGCGCTTCACCGTGCCGGAGGGCCTGACTTCGGCCCAGATCGTCGCCTTGATCCGCGACGAGCCGGCGATGTCGGGGGAAATCAAGGACCCGCCCGCCGAGGGCACCCTTCTTCCCGAGACTTACCATTATTCATGGGGCGACAGCCGGGCCGACTTGCTGAAGCGCATGCAGACGGCCATGCAGACGACGATCAAGGCGGCTTGGGACAAGCGGTCGCTCTCGCTCCCGATCGACAACGCGAAGCAGGCGCTTGTGCTGGCCTCGATCGTCGAGAAGGAAACCAGCGTTCCTGCCGAGCGGGCCAGGGTCGCCGGCGTCTTCGTCAACCGGCTGATTGCCAATATGCGGCTCCAATCCGACCCGACGGTCGTCTATGCCCTGACCCAGGGCAGCGGTGCCCTAGGCCGGACGCTGACAAGGGCCGACTGGAAGTTCGAATCGCCCTACAATACCTACGTGATCGATGGTTTGCCGCCGACGCCGATTGCTAATCCGGGCAAGGCATCGATCGAAGCCGTCGTCAACCCGGAGCAGCACGACTTCGTCTACTTCGTCGCCGATGGTTCCGGCGGACATGCCTTCGCCAAGACGCTGGCGGAGCATAACCGCAATGTCGCCCGCTGGCGCGACATCATGAAGCAGCAGGGTGAATCCGTCGGCGATTAGATGGCCTGTGACCGGATAATCCCACTACGGCGTCCCGGAAAATCCTTCCCGCTCCAGCACCCGCCGGGCTAGCGGCACAGTGATGCGCCGTCTGGCGGCCAACGCCGCCGCGTCAAGATCCGCCACGAGCCGCCGGGCGGCGTCGAACGAGCGCTCCATATGGGTGACGAGGAATCGGATAACATCGGTTCCGACCCGCACCTGCCGGTCCATGAACAGCTTGACCAGAATAGCCGCGAGCAGCGCGTCGTCGGGCAGACCGACCGCGACCGTCGGCGCGGCTATCATCCGCGAGCGAAGGTCCGGCAGGCGGATGTTCCAGTGGGCGGGCGCGGTCTCCGCCGTCAGGAGCAGGTGTCCGCCGCTCTCCCGCGCCAGATTGTAAAGGTGGAACAAAGCCCGTTCGGTTTCCGCATTGCCGGCCCCGTGCTCGGCGTTGTCGATCACGACGGCGCGGGCCTTGTCGAGCAGGTCCGGCACCGCCTCCACCTTGAGATCGGATGGAGCGATCCTGGGAGCATTGGTGCGTGCACGCCATACCTGCGCCAGATGGGTCTTGCCGCAGCCGGCCGGACCGAAGATCACCAGCGCAGGGGCCGGCCAGTTGGGCCATAGGTCGAGCCACGCGACCGCCGCCTCGTTGCTTGAAGCGACAAGGAAATCGTCCTCTCCCATGGCGGGCCGATGGCCCAAATCGAGGGGAAGCTGTGCCGGCGTTTCCGTCACGGCCGCCACGTCTCTTCTGAAGATGCATCGCGGCCACCGGCGTAATAGGGGCTGGCGATGTATTGCTGAAGCGCGAACCGGATCAGGACTCCGATGACGGCGGCGACCGGAACGGCAAGCAGCACGCCGAGGAAGCCGAACAGACTTCCGCCTGCGAGCAGTGCGAACATGACCCAGACGGGATGGAGCCCGACCTTGTCGCCGACCAGCTTCGGCGTCAGGAAATTGCCCTCCACGGCCTGACCGATCACGAAGATCGCGATCACGATCAGCACCGGCGTCCAGGTATCGTACTGCACCAGCGCAACGCCGACGCTGGCGACGAACCCGATCAGCGAACCGACATAGGGGATGAACGACAGCATGCCTGCGACCGACCCGATCACCAGGCCGAAGTTCAGTCCGAAGATCGACAGGGTAACGCCGTAGAACAGCCCCAGCACGAGGCAGACGGTCGCCTGACCCCGGACGAAGCCCGCCAGCGTATCGTCGATCTGATTGACCTGATCCAGGATCGTCCCGACATGCTGGCGCGGCAGCCAGCCATGGATCGTATTGATCATCAGGTCCCAGTCCCGAAGCAGATAGAAGGCGACGACGGGCGTGATGAACAGAAGGGTCAGCACGTCGAACAGGGCGAACCCGCCGGTAACGATGCCGCGCAGCACGGTTCCGAGCCAGCCGACGGCATCGCCGGCGAACGAATTCACGGCATCCTTCAAACGTTCGATGTTCTCGACCGAAAGCTCGGTGAGCATTCGCTCCACCGTCGGGATGCCGACCGTGCTGACCCAGTTCACGATAAGCGGCAGCGTATCGACCAGCTGCACGATCTGGGACTGGATCAGCGGCACCAGAAGCAGGACGGCAAGGACCAGCATCAGGACGAAGAACAGCAGCACGCATGTCGTCGCCAGCCAGCGAGGCGCTCCATACTGCTCGAGCCGGTCGGCTACCGGGTCCAGGAAATAGGCGATCGCCATTCCCGCTACGAAGGGCAGCAGCACGTCACTCAGGACGTAAAGCGACAAGACGACGACCAGCAGCGTGATCAGCCAGAATCTGAGCTGCCGGCGTTGCGTCATTTCGTACCGCCAAGCCGGCTCAGCAGCCGGCTCCCCGTGACTATATAACCCAGTCCCGACCAAGCCGTCGTGACCGCGACGACCCACATCATCCCGGCCGTGACCCATTTCAGATCGAAAGGCGGTTCGGTCAGGTCAAGACCGAAGGTCGACAGCACCAGGGCGACCAGCACGATTTGCATGGTTGTATTGATCTTGCTCATGAAGGAAGGCTGGATCGCGAACGGCTCCTTGAGCGTGTAGAGCAGCAGCACCCCGCCGACGATCAGTATATCCCGGAACACCACTAGGATTACCAGCCAAACCGGTAGATATCCCTCATGTCCCAGGGCCAGATAGACGCTGACCAGCAGCGCCTTGTCGGCGATCGGATCGAGATACCCGCCCAGGGCGGTGCGGGAGCGGAAGGCGCGGGCGACGAAGCCGTCGATCGCGTCCGACAATCCGGACGCGACGAACAGCCAGAACGCCCAGCCCAGTTCGCCTTCCAGGATCAGCCAGACAGCCAGGGGCACCGACAGCAGGCGCCCCAGCGATATGAGATTGGGAATGCTCATCCGACGTGCCTCCGCACCGCTAGGGTGCGGCGCGTCCGAAGGTGCGTCCGCCGTTGCCCTGGGCCGTCGAGCCCGTCCAGCGCAGCTGCCAGACCGGACCCGGCTGATAAACGCCGACCGGCTGTCCGGCCTGACCCATGACCGGCACGGGCGAAGCCAGCGTTCCCGGCGTGGCGGGCAGGCCTGCCTGGATGGCCCCTTGGTCGAGAGGCGGCGCTTCGGTCAGGCTGAGATCCTGGAGCGCCAGGGCATTCGCGAGAACCTCCGGGCTGCCCCGATAGTAGAGCTCGACCTTCGCGGCACCCCGGGTCAGCGTCATAAGGTCTGCCCGCGATATGGTCGGCACCTGGGCGATCCGGCGCTTCGTCTGCACCCAGTCGTCCAGGCTGCCGATCGGAACAGCCACCTGCATCACCTGTTCGGGGCCGGCCGCCACGGTATTAGCCTGCCGCCACTTCTCCTCCAGCGACCGCACGACCGCGGCGACTCCGCCCGCCAGATAGGCGTCGACCGTCTGGCCGGGAGCCGCGGGAACGGTGACGGTGTCGCCGCGCTTGGTGCCGTCGGCGGCATAGCGGGTCAGCTTGACCGTATTGGGAGCGCTCGGGTCCGGTTCGGCTCCGCGCACTCCCAGCAGCGCCACCAACACGTCGCCGGCCTGATAGCGCTCGGCGATGGCCGAAAGCCCCGCCTGATTGCCCTCCAAGGCCGTCGAGGCGCCGATATCGGCGATGTCAGCCAATTCGCCATAGGGAACGACGACCGGCACCATCCCTTGCGGCGGCGGGAAGTTCTCCCACGCGGCCCGCCAGGGCGTGCGGTCTTCCCACAGCACAGGACCCTTTCCGGACGCCTGATAGACCGGCAGCACCAGCACCGGCTTGCTGCGCGTCTCGACATAGCTGGCGCCCTTGGTCTGGAGCAGGGTGCGCACATTGGCCGGACGGAAGCGTACGGTCAGGGTCGCCAGATACCGCACCGCCGAGCTGCGCTCGCGCTGCACTTCGAAGTCCTGGACCAGCCGAGCGACCTCGATATCGCTTAGCGCCGGAGACTTGGCCCCGGGTTCCGGGCTCAGCCGGCCGTAGAGGGTGTCGAACGCCTTGCGCTGGGCCTCCGTGATCGCCTTGTCGCGCGCGGCGGCGGAACTGTCGGCGGTCACGTCGACCTCGACGTCGCGGACGGTGTAGATATCGCCTGATTCCTGCGCCTTCAGCGGTGCGGAAACAGCCAGCAGGACGATGCCAACGGCAAGCCCGAACAGGCGTGCCAGCGGACGGCGGTGAAGCATTGCAAAGCCTTCCGTTTCGAGTATGTTCGGCCCATGATGCCGGCCCGTGATGCTGTTCTCGATGCGTCTCTCGAACTGGGACCGGCCCGGTTTATACCCCAGCGCACGTGAGGACGCCATCAGCACCACACCGAATAACACCGGCGACGCCTATAAGGATGCCGGTGTTGACATCGACGCCGGCGCTGCTCTCGTCGATGCGATCAAGCCGCTGGCGAAAGCCACCGCACGGATCGGCGCCGATGCCGGTCTGGGTGGATTCGGCGCCCTGTTCGACCTCAAGGCCGCCGGCTACAAGGACCCGATCCTGGTCGCCAGCACCGACGGCGTCGGCACCAAGCTGAAGATCGCCATATCCGCGGGCAAGCACGACACGATCGGGATCGACCTCGTCGCGATGAGCGTCAACGATCTCGTCGTCCAGGGTGCCGAGCCGCTGTTCTTCCTGGACTACTTCGCGACCGGCAAGCTCGATGTGGCCGCCGGCCGCGACATCGTATCCGGCATCGCCGAGGGCTGCCGCCAGGCCGGCTGCGCGCTGATCGGCGGCGAGACGGCCGAGATGCCGGGCATGTATGCCGGCAAGGATTACGACCTCGCGGGCTTCGCGGTCGGCGCCGCGGAGCGCGGCCAGATCCTGACCGGCGCCGATGTCGCCGCGGGCGACGTCATCCTTGGGCTGGCTTCCAGCGGCGTCCATTCCAACGGCTATTCCCTGGTCCGCCGGATCGTCGAGAAGGCCGATCTGTCCTACGAGGACGACGCGCCGTTCCAGCCGGGCACCAAGCTGGGGACGGCCCTTCTCACACCGACCCGCATCTACGTAAAGCCGGTGCTCGCAGCCGTCCGCGCCGGGGTGGTAAAGGCGCTCGCCCACATCACCGGCGGCGGCCTGACCGACAACATTCCCCGCGTCCTGCCCGAAGGATTGGGCGTCACACTCGATGCCTCCGCGTGGCCGCTGCCCCCGGTGTTCCGCTGGATGGCCGAGTCGGCTGCCATCACCGACGACGATCTGGCCCGTACCTTCAACTGCGGCATCGGCATGGTCGTCATCGTCTCGCCCGACAAGGCCGACGATGCGCAACGCATTCTCGCCGAGGCCGGCGAGTCGGTCTATCGCATCGGCGAGGTTCAGCCCGCCATCGGCGATGTCGACCGCGTGGTGATCGACGGAGTGGACACAGCGTGGCACGCCTGAAGGTCGGCGTCCTGATCTCGGGCCGGGGGAGCAATCTCCAGGCCCTGATCGACGCCTGCGCCGATTCCGCCTTCCCGGCTGAAATCGTGCTGGTGCTGTCCAACAGGGCCGATGCCTACGGGCTGGAACGCGCCCGCCGAGCGGGCATCCCCGCCGCCGTGGTCAGCCACCGCGACTTCGCCGACAAGCCCGGTTTCGAAGCGGCGATGGACGACGCGCTCAACGCCGCCGGCGTCGAACTAGTCTGCCTTGCCGGCTTCATGCGCCTTCTCACGGCAGGCTTCGTGGAGCGCTGGCACGACCGGCTGATCAATATCCACCCGTCGCTGCTGCCGTCCTTCAAGGGGCTGGACACCCATGCCCGCGCCATCGCGGCCGGCGTCCGCTTTACCGGCTGCACCGTCCATTACGTCCGCCCGGCGATGGATGAAGGCCCGATCATCCTTCAGGCCGTCGTCCCGATCCTGGAAGGGGACGACGACCACGCGCTTGCCGACCGCGTGCTGGTAGCCGAACATCGTTGCTATCCCGGCGCGCTGAAGCTGATCGCGGAGGGCAGGGCGCGGGTGGATGGCGACCGCGTCTTGATAGCCGGCGGACCGGCCGATGCTCCCGAACCGATCCTGAACCCGCCGGTATGAGCCCTGCGGATCGTTATAGTCGGCGGTTTGAGCTTGCCAGGATGCCGGTAACCCCTTAAATCGGACCGACCTGGGATCGAATAAGAAAGCAGAGGTTGGAGATGGCCGTGGCCGATCAGAATGATGAATTCCGGCGGGAAGAATACCGGACTCATATGGAAACCTACGAGCGCTTCACGTCATTGACGAAGTACAGCGTCATCGCCGTGGTCGTGCTGCTGGTTTTGATGGCTATCTTCCTGGTCTGATGCGGGGAGCCGGGAGGCGTTCGTCGATCTGACCAAACCTTCGGCGCAGCGGACGCTCCCGGCTCTTATGGCTCCCCCCTTCAATCCGTTCCGGATCGACTGGAACACCTGCACCTTCGGCGAGTGGGAAGCGCTCTTGGCCCGCTGCAAGCGCCCAACGCTGCTTCAGACCTGGCAATACGCCATGGCGCTGGCGAAGACCGAGGGCGGCAAAGCCGATTTCGGCATCATCCACTTCGAAAACAAGCCGGTCGGCCTCGTGCAGGTCCAGACTCGGCGCTGGCTGCCTTTCCTGACGACCTGCAAGATCCATCGCGGGCCGCTCTGGATCTATGACGAGATCCCGGGGGAAATGCTCAAGCTGGTGCTCGGTATGATCCGGCAGCGCTATCACCTGTTCAAGGGCAGGCCACTGGTCTTCCATCCCGAAATGCGGGATACGGAAACCGCGCGCAAGCGGCTGAAAGCCACCGGCTTCTATCGACGTCAGGACGGCTACGAATCGGTGTGGATGGATCTTGCGCCCGACGTCGCGACTTTGCGTGCCGGCCTCGACCGCAAATGGCGCAACAAGCTCAATCAGGCTGAACGCAATGGGCTGGTCCTGGAAGCCGACACGACGGGGCGCGCCTTGGACTGGCTGATGGAGCCCTACCTGGAAGACAAAATGGCTCGCAACTACCGGGGGCCGTCTCCCGCGTTCATGCGGGTCCTCCAGCAGGTTTCCGCCGATACGGCGCCACCGGTCGTCCTGCGGGCGTTTCATCAGGGGCAGCCGGTCGCCGGGGTGCTGCTGGTGCGGCATGGCGTCGCGGCGACATATCAGGTCGGCTGGAACGGCGAAGCGGGCAGGGACCTCAAGGCCCACCACTTCCTGCTCTGGCAGTCGGTGCTGTGGCTCAAGGAGAGCGGCTATACCGGGTTCGACCTTGGTGGCCTCAACGAGACCACTCCGGGCATCGCCCGGTTCAAGACGGGCATGGGCGGCCAGCCGTTCCGCCTTGTCGGCGGATACGTCTGACCACCCGTGCCGGAAACTCCCCTATCAGGGGACGATTTCGCTCTTGCTGAAGAAGAACTTGATCTCGCTCGCGGCGTTTTCCGGGCTGTCCGAACCGTGGACCGAGTTGGCCTCGATCGATTCGGCGAAATCCTTGCGGATAGTGCCGGGAGCGGCGTTGGCCGGGTTGGTGGCGCCCATGATGTCGCGGTTGGCGACGACGGCGTTCTCGCCTTCCAGGACCTGGACGACTACCGGGCCGGAGGTCATGAAGGAGACCAGTTCACCGAAGAACGAACGCTCGGCGTGGACTTCATAGAACTTCTCGGCCTGCTCCTTGGTCAGGCGGATACGCTTCTGCGCAACGATCCGCAGCCCGGCTTCCTCGAAGCGGGCATTGATCTTGCCCGTAAGGTTCCGGCGGGTCGCATCCGGCTTGATGATGGACAAGGTCCGTTCGACGGCCATGTTGGAAGGCTCCTGTGTGCTCTCGCAAAATTCGCGGCGTTATATACGCGCTTTGGCCGGGTAGCAACGGGACATTTTTTTGCGGGTCGGCCATGTCCCAGCAACGGGGCCTTGGGAACATCCCGCCGCATTCCTATAAATTCAACGCCGCATCCCTTCAAAATAGGTCCTTCGACGTGCTATCACCAGCCTCGGCATGCTGCACATCAATGAACTGACTTTCCGCTTCGGCGGGCGTGTGATCTTCGACCACGCCACCGTCGCCATTCCCAAGGGCCATCGCGTCGCGCTGGTCGGTCGCAACGGCACGGGTAAAACGACCCTGCTCCGCCTGATCGCCGGCGAGATGGTGCCCGATGGCGGCGCCATCACGATGCCGGCCGAAGCGCGTCTTGGCATCGTCGCCCAGGAAGCTCCCGGATCAGACGTCAGCCTGATCGACACCGTGCTGGCCGCCGATGTCGAGCGCACCGCCCTGCTGGCCGAGTCGGAAACCGCGCACGATCCGCACAGGATCGCCGAGATCCACACCCGGCTGGCCGACATCCACGCTCATTCCGCCCCGGCGCGGGCCGCCCAGATTCTGTCCGGACTGGGCTTCGACGCGGAGTCGCAGACACGGCCGTGCAGCGATTTCTCTGGCGGCTGGCGCATGCGCGTGGCCTTGGCTGGCGTCCTCTTCGCCGAGCCCGAACTGCTGCTACTCGACGAGCCGACCAACCACCTCGACCTCGAAGCGACGATCTGGCTGGAAAACTACCTGCGGAACTATCCGCACACGATCCTGCTGGTCAGCCACGACCGCGAACTGCTGAACAAGGTCCCGACCACCACGGTCCACCTCGACCAGGGCAAGCTGGTCTCCTACGCCGGCGGCTACGACCAGTTCGAGCGCACCCGCCGGGCCAACCTGGAGCGTCTGGCCGCCAATCAGACCAAGCAGATCGCCCAGCGCAAGCACATCCAGTCCTACATCGACCGGTTCCGCTACAAGGCGTCCAAGGCCCGTCAGGCCCAAAGCCGGATCAAGATGCTGGAGCGGATGGAGCCGATCATCAGCATCGTCGAGGACCACACGGTCAGCTTCGACTTCCCGTCGCCGGAGGAACTTGCGCCGCCGCTGATCCAACTGGAAGGCGTCGATGTCGGCTACGACGGCAAGGCGATCCTGCGGAACCTGGACCTGCGCATCGACATGGACGACCGGATCGCGCTGCTCGGTGCAAACGGCAACGGCAAATCGACGCTGGTCAAGCTGCTGGCAAGCCGGCTGGCGCCCATGACGGGCGAGTTCCGCAAGTCGTCCAAGCTGAAGGTCGGCTACTTCGCCCAGCATCAGGCGGAAGCGCTCGACCTCAGCCTGACCGCCGTCGCCCAGGCGAAGCTGTGGATGAAGGACATCCTGGAGGAAAAGGTCCGTGCCCATCTCGGCCGGTTCGGCTTCCCCCAGCAGAAGGCCGATACCCAGATCGCCAAGCTGTCCGGCGGCGAAAAGGCGCGCCTCCTGTTCGCCCTGATGACGCGCGAGGCTCCTCACATCCTGATGCTGGACGAGCCGACCAACCATCTGGACATCGACAGCCGCGAGGCCCTGATCCAGGCGATCAACGGATACGAGGGGGCCGTGATCCTCATCAGCCACGATCCGCACCTGATCGAGCTGACGGCCGACCGGCTCCTGCTGGTCGATGGCGGCGCCTGCCGTGCCTTCGACGGTGATCTCGAGGACTATCGCAAGCTGCTCCTGGAAAAGCGGCGGGCGGAACGTTCCGACGGGACGGAGCGCGAGACCGGACCGAGCAAGAAGGACCAGCGCCGCGCCGCCGCCGAGTTGCGGGCAGCCCTGGCTCCATTGAAGCGCAAGGCCGACGACGCCGAGAAGCTGATCGCCAAGCTGACGCGCGACCGTCAGGCGCTGGAAGCCAAAATGGCCGATCCGGAACTTTACAATGGCCCGGCCGACAAGGTGACCAAGCTCCAGAAAGACCTGGGCGACATCCAGAAGAAGCTGTCCTCCGCCGAGGACGCCTGGATGGAAGCGCACGAAGCGCTGGAAGCGGCCGAAGCCGAGGCGACGGGAGTAGCCTGAGCTTAAGGAAAAGCGGCGAGCCGGCCGCTTACTCCTTCGCCGGCGTATGCGCCAGCAGAGCGTCCGCCAGCGCTGCCGGCAGAACCGCCACCAGCCAAGCCATCAGGTAGGTCGGCAGCGGAAAGGCGATCCGCCCCCGGTTCCGCTCCAGTCCGCGCTTGATGATCGAAGCCGCACGGTCCGCATCCATCAGGAACGGCATCGGGAACCGGTTGCGGTCGGTAATCCTGCTTTTCACGAAGCCTGGGCAGATCACCGACACCTCGATTCCCGCCGGACGCAGGTCGAGCCGCAGCGATTCGCCATAGCTCCTGACCGCCGCCTTGCTGGCGCAATAGGCCGGTGCTCCCGGATAGCCCCTGAACCCGGCAAGTGAGCTGACCAGCGCCAACTGTCCCCGCCCGCGCGCCGTCATGGGACCGATCAGCGGGTGGATGGTGTTCAGCACGCCGTCGACGTTGACCGCGAGGATTCGCCGTGCCTGCTCCTCGCTTTCGCCCCGCCCGCCGGTGCCGCCGCTGATCCCGGCATTGGCGATGCACAGGTCCACCGGTGTCGCCCGGTCCACCAGCGCCAGCCAGTCGGCCATCGCGGCCCGGTCGGCGACGTCCACCGTGGCGGCGCGGACATCGGCTCCACGCTCCGTGCAGCGCGCCGCCACGACGTCCAGGCGGTCGCGGTCCCGGCCCGTCAGCACCAGGGTAACGCCCGGACCGGCATAGGCTTCGGCCATAGCCTCCCCGATGCCGCTCGATGCGCCTGTTATCAGTATGGTCTTCGGATCGCGCATGGCATGGCTCCAGGGCACCAAGCCCTCTGTTGCTTGTTGTCGTCACGTCTCAGGGGTATAACCACCGCCATACTTTCGTACCAGCGAGGCAGCGTTGAGCGCTCACCATCAAGTCGCCAGTATGACCGGGTTCGCCCGCGCGGACGGGTCGGGCCACGGCCATGTCTGGACCTTCGAGATCAAGAGCGTCAACGGCAGGAACCTCGATCTGCGGTGCCGGGTCGCTCCGGGGTTCGACGCGCTGGAGCCGGTGGTCAAGGCCGTCGTTCCCCAGCGCCTTCGGCGCGGCAACGTCAACGTCACACTCACGGTGACCCGGACCGGCACGGGCGGCGAGTTGCGGATCAACCGCCCCTTGCTCGACCGCCTGATTGCACTGGGCAACGAGCTTGGCGGAGTGGCCGAAAAACCGCGTCTCGATGCCCTGCTCGCCGTTCGCGGCGTCGTGGAAACGATCGAGGACACCGATCTGGGCGATGCCCGCGAGGCAGTGGAAGCCGCGATGGCCGTCACGCTGAACGAAACCCTCGACCGCCTCACTGCCGCAAGGTTCGCCGAAGGCGATCGGCTCGTCCGTGTCCTGACCGAGCATCTGGACGAGATCGCGCGCCTGACGGAGCAGGCATCGCGCTGCGCCTCGCTTCAGCCGGAAGCGATCCGCCATAAGCTGCGCGCTCAGGTCGCGGCGCTGCTGGACGCGATCCCGAGTCTCACCGAAGATCGTCTGGCTCAGGAAGCCGCCCTCCTGATTACCCGCGCCGATGTGCGGGAAGAGCTGGACCGCCTGCGCGCCCACATCGCCGCCGCCCGCGACATGCTGTCCAAAGGGGGCGCCATAGGCCGCCAGTTGGACTTCCTCTGCCAGGAATTCAACCGCGAAGCCAATACCCTATGCTCCAAGTCGGCCGACGTGGAGCTGACCCGCACCGGCCTGTCCCTCAAGGCCGCCATCGAACAATTGCGAGAGCAGGCTCAGAACATCGAATGACCATACCCATGGACTTGCAGCCCGCCGGTCCGGGGCCGGCCAAGATCGGACGCCGGGGTTTGATGCTGGTGCTGTCGTCGCCGTCGGGCGCCGGCAAGACCACGATCGCGCGGCGCATGCTTCAGCGCAACAGCAGCCTGACGATGTCGGTTTCCGTTACCACCCGACCGCCGCGTCCAGGTGAAGTGGATGGAGTCGATTATCACTTCATCGACCATGCCGCCTTCGAGCGGATGGTCGTCGACAAGCAGTTGCTCGAGCACGCCCGCGTCTTCGGCAACTATTACGGCACACCCCGCGCGCCGGTCGAACTGGCGCTGTCAAAGGGCCGCGAGATCCTGTTCGACATCGACTGGCAGGGCACCCAGCAACTGGCGGAGAACGCCCGCGACGACCTCGTCAGCATCTTCGTGCTGCCGCCGTCGTCGAAGGAGCTGGAGCGCCGGCTTCACACCCGCGCCCAGGACAGCGTCGAGGTCATCGCCGGCCGCATGGCCAAGGCGGCGGACGAGATGAGCCACTACTTCGATTACGAATACGTGATCGTCAACTACGACGTCGAGAACAGCGTCCATCAGGTCCAGTCGATCCTGGAAGCGGAGCGCCTGAAGCGCCGCCGCCAGATCGGCCTGTCCGACTTCGTCCGGCAGCTTCAGGAAGGCGCCTGATCTATTCGATCGGTTGCGCTCCGGAAATGTTGGACCACGGCCCAACCTACGAAGCAGGAGCCTGTAGGTTGGGCCGTGGTCCAACAAACACCGTCCTCACAATCCCAATGTCTTCGGCCCCTGATATTAAATGCCGTTGCCTTACGCCCGGCTGGCCCGCCAAGCTCTTGCCAGCGCCGCGAACCCGGCCACCGGGACCTCCTCCGCCCGCTGGGTCGGGATCAGCCCGCATTCCTCGATCAGCGCCTCGGAATTGCCGAGCGACTTCAAGCTGGCGCGCAGCATCTTGCGGCGCTGGCCGAAGGCAGCCGCCGTCACCGCTTCCATCGCAGCGAACTCCGCCGGCTCCGGTGCTTGACGCGGGATGAACTGCACGACCGTCGACTCGATCTTCGGCGGCGGCGTGAAGGCGCGGGCGGGCAGGTTGAACAGCGGGCGGACTTCGGCCCGCCACTGGGATATTACCGACAGCCTGCCATAGGCCTTGCTCCCTGGCTTGGCGGACAGACGGTCGGCCACTTCCCGCTGGAACATCAACGTCAGGCTGCGGAACTGCTCGATCCGCTTCAGCCAGCCGATCAGCAGCGGTGTCGCCACGTTGTAGGGCAGGTTGGCGACGATGGCGCGTGGGGCAGGGGCGATGGCCTCCGGATCTACTTCCAGCGCATCGCCCTCGATCAGGCGCAGCCGGCCTTCGGCGGCCGCCACCAGATCGGCAAGAGCCACGATACAGCGATTGTCGCGCTCGACCGCGACGACCGCGGCGGCATCGCTGTTGAGAAGCGCGCGCGTCAGACCGCCGGGTCCTGGACCGATCTCGATCACCGTAACACCGGAAAGATCGCCGGCCGATCGGGCGATTCGTCCCGTGAGGTTGAGGTCCAGCAGGAAGTTCTGGCCGAGCGCCTTGCGTGCGCCCAAGTCGAAGCGGGCGATCACCTCCCGCAGGGGCGGCAGGTCGTCGATCCGGCTCATCGTACGGCCTGCCGCGACGCCCGGTATCCAGCCATCTCTACCGCCGTCTTCATGGCCGCGATCAGGCTCGATGGGTCTGCCTTGCCGGTGCCGGCGATGTCCAGCGCCGTCCCGTGGTCGGGCGAGGTGCGGACGAAGGGAAGGCCGAGCGTGATGTTGACGCCTGTATCGAAATCCACTGTCTTCAGCGGGATCAGCGCCTGATCGTGGTACATGCACAGGACGGCGTCATAGCGGCTGCGGGCGGCCGCGTGGAACAGGGTGTCCGCCGGCAGCGGTCCGATGACCGAATAGCCCTCCCGCCTGAGGATCTCGGCAGCCGGTGCGATGATCTCGATCTCTTCCATGCCCAGGGATCCGCTCTCGCCGCCATGCGGGTTGAGAGCGGCCAATGCCAGCCGCGGCTGGGCGATCCCGAAATCCTCCCTCAGGCCCGCCGCCGTGACGCGCCCGCACTGGACGATCATATCGGTAGACAGCGTCTCGATCGCGTCGCGCAGCGGCAGGTGAATGGTGACCGGCACGACCCGCAGCCCGCCGCCGGCCAGCATCATCACCGGCTCGGTATCCATTCCCGCGAGTGCCGCCAGGTACTCGGTATGGCCGGGATAGCCGAAGCCCGCCTCGTAGAGCGCACTCTTCTGGATCGGATTGGTAACCATGCCGGCGCACTCACCGGCATGAACCAGCGCCACCGCCTGCTCGATGCTGTTCAGCACGGCGGCGCCGTTGGACGGATCGGGCAATCCCAGCTCAACCGAATGGTCCAGCGAGGTCGGCAGCACCGGAAGCGCGCGGCTGAAGACCCCGACCGCTTCACCGGCGCTGCCGACCGCCTCCACCGGGACATCCAGTCCGATCCGCCTCGCAAGTGCGGCGATACGCTCCGGATCGTCCAGCAGCACGAATGCCGGCACCGCCTTCACGGACCGGCAGCTCCAGGCTTTCAGCGCCAACTCGCCGCCGATGCCCGCCGGCTCGCCCATCGTCAGGGCGAGCGGCGCCAGACCCGGCCTCAGCCCGTCGGCCGTCATCCGACGCGCAGATCCACGAACGCGGCGCGGCGCAGGTCGCGCAGGAGCCGGCGCTGGAGCATGTCCAGCTTCTCCTGGCCAAGCGAGTTCATGATCTGCTCACGCGGGGGCAGGCTGTTGGCGGCCCCGACCGTCCGCTCGTCACGAAGCATCAAAATATGGTAGCCGGTGATGCTGCGGATTGGGCGTGTCGCCTGACCTGGACGAAGCTGCTTCAGGGCGCTGTCCAAGTCTTCCGGAAGCTGGCCCTGCTGGACCCAGCCGAGGTCGCCGCCGTTGGCGGCACCTGCCGACTGCGAGAACTGGCGCGCCACGGCCGGGAAGCTGGCGCCTTGGCCGATCTGCTCGTAAAGCCGGTCCGCCAGCCGGCGCACGTCGTCCTCGCGCTCCGGCGTATCGACCGACAGGAAAATCTCGGCCGCAAGATATTCCGGCTTGCCCGCGTTGGCCTGGATACGCTGGATGACCTGATCGATCTCGTCCTGTCCGATCTCGATCGACGGCCGCAGGCGGCGCTGGACCAGCTTGCCCCAGGCGATGGTCGAGCGGATCTGGTCTTCCAGGGTGCTGCGCGGCACACCCTGGCTTGCCAGCATCTTCTCGAGCTGCTCGCGCTCCATGCGGTTCTGTTCCGCGACCCGGCCCAGGGCGTCGCTGATTTCCTTGTCCGTCACCGAAACATTGGTCCGCGACGCCTCCTGAAGCTGAAGCCGTTCGTCCACCAGGCTGCGCAGGACCTGCGGGGTGAGGCGCTGGCGGGTCTCCGGCGTATTGGGCAAGCCCGAGGACACCAGCGCAAGCTGGAGCCGGGCGGTCAGGTCGGAGATCGAGATGATGTCGTCGTTGACGACCGCCGCGATGCCCTCCGTCGAGCGGGCGGGCGGCGGGGCGAGCGGGGCCGCCACCGGCGGGGAAGCGGGCTGCTGCGGAGCGGCACGAGGCGCCGCCTGCGGCGCCGGCCGGGGCGCTTGCTGCTGCGGAGCCGGTCTGGGAGCCTGCGGTTGGGTCTGCTGCTGTTGCTGACCGCCCTGAGGCATCGTCTGCGGAGTGGCGAACTGGGCTGAGGCCGGCAAGGCTCCGGCAAGGCCGACCATGGCTGCGACGACCGTTGCGGCGATCTTGTTGGCCTGTGGGATGCTGCGGACAATCGAGGAATGCATGGTTCTGTACACTGTCGGCCCTTCCAAAGCTTTGGGCGTTCGCGGTTTCGGATACGGGTTCAAATGCGGCTTGGTCTTATACGGTTCGGACTTCCTTTGGAAGCACGGGCATCGAAGGCGTGAGCATTGCCGACCTACCCGTCCTCAAGATGCAGCAGCGCCGTGATGCCAAGCAGAAGGCTCGCCCCGGCGGGCGCCCACGCCGCCAGCGGCACCGGTATCGTCTCGGAGATGCCGAAGGCGCGGACGATGTCGCTGAACAGGAACAGCACGAAGCCGGTCACCACGCCGCCCGCGACCATGACCATGGTGCCGCCGCGCCGTGTCTGCCGGAGCGAGAAGGCTGCGGCGAAAAGTACCATCGCACAGAACAGCAGCGGCGTGGACAGCAGCGACTGGAAGTGCAGCCGGTGCCGGGTTGCGGAGAATCCGGTGTTCTGGAGCGTCTTGATGAAGCCGGGCAGTTCCCAGAACGATAGGCTGTCGGGTGAAGCGAAACTCTCCTGGATGCGCTCCAGCGTCAGGTCGGTGGGGAGCTTGTATTCGCCGAAGCGCTCCGCCGGTCCATTGCCGGTGTTCAGCCAACCGTCGCGGATGGTCCACGATCCCGGTTGCAGGGTCGCCGACGCCGCGTCGATCCGGTTTACGAAGACGCCCTTTTCGTCAAACGTGAAGATGTTGACCGGTTGCAGCCTTGTCGTCCCGGCCTCGACGGAATCGGCATGGATCAGGACCTGCCCGTCATCCTGGATCTGGCGCAGCCACAACCCCGACCCCGACACCACGAGCGAGCTGGTCCGTCCGCGCAGGTAGCGGTCCTCCAACTTCTCGTACCGGGCGACCAGCACCGATCCCACCGGATTTATGACGGTGACCTGGATCACCGCGATCAGTGGCGCGACCATCAGCACCGGCCCCAGGAACTGCCAGGCCGAAACTCCCACGGCACGCGCCACCACCAGCTCCTGACTGCGCGTCAATCGCCAGAAGGTGAACATGCCGGCGAACAGGATCACGAAGGGGAAGACCTGCTGGCCGATCTCCGGCAACTTGAACATCGCCATCTGGATCACGATCGAAAAGGTCGCGTCCGGCTTGCCGGCGGCGCGGCGCAGCAGCTCCACGGTATCGATCAGCAGGATGACCGACAACAGGATGCCAAGCAGCATGCAGAAGTAGAAAAGGAACTGCCGCCCGATATAACGGGAAAGGGTGCCCGAAGTTCGCATCGCGCTGTTCCTATCCCGCCGTCGGCCGCAGATGGCCGGTGCCGCGCCCGCGGATACCCTGTCTCAGCATCATGAAGATGCCCACCAGGACCGGGATCGTCACCACCACGTAGAGCAGCGGAATGAAGGCGTTGTTGTTGACCGACAGGTTGGTGATGCCGAGCGACGCGCTCTGGAGCACCAGGACCGCCGCCACCGCCGCGACGATGCGCCGGCTCTGTCCTCGACGGTTGAACTCGCCCACCAGCAGGATCGCCACTCCCATCAGCGTGAAGCCCAGTGCAAAGATCGGGGTGGTGTAGCGCTGGTGTAGCTCGGCGGTCAGCCGCGCCTTGAAGGGAGCCAACTCCGGGATTTCGTCAGCGTGCATCAGCTCGGCGGTAGACCGCTCGCGCGCGTCGGGTAAGCGCTCCGACAACTGGCGTTCGAAGACACGCAGATCCACGGCGTAACGGTCGAAGAAGAGTTGCGACATGCGGCCGGTTGCCAGATCCATCTCCTGCCGGTTGCCGTCGAAAACGACGACGCGCGCACCGGCGCCGCCTTCCACCGTCCGGCCTCGGTCGGCCATGATCGTGACGGGCTTGCCTTCGATCCGGGTATCGTGGATCAGCAGTCCCTGAAGCTCGCCATCGTTCATGCGGCGGCGGACATAGACGGTCAGGCCGTCGCCGGCCTCGTTGAAGACGCCTTCGCGCAGGAAGACGGTGGAAAACTGGCTCTTCGCCATGCCCTCCAGCCGCGCCAGCTCGCCGTAGGACGCCGGTGCCAGATACAGGGTCAGGACATAACATATCGTCATGACGATCAGGCCCAGCAGGACCGCCGGCTTGGCCAGCCCCCACGGGCCGAGGCCCGCCGCACGCATGACGACCAGTTCCGAATCCATCGTCAGGCGGTTATAGGTGAACAGGACGGCCGCCAGCAGCCCGATCGGCAGGACGATGGACAGGAATGTCGGGAGGGTCACCAGCATGAGCTGGAGGAACAGATAAATGGGAGCCCCGCCGTCCACCACGAGTTCCAGCAAGCGCAAGGACTGGGTCAACCAGATCACCAGCGTCAGGCCTGCGGTGACGAACAAAGTCGCCACCATCAGGTGGCGGAAGAGGTAAAGCGTCAACCGTTTCATGGACTCGTCATATCCAACTACCGTTCCCGCCAATCGCCCGGCGGACGGCAGTAGCGCATGAGCCGTGGTCGGCGTAGCTTGACAGCGTATGGTCGGTGTTCTTTATCGGACACGCGCCGCCGAAACAACCATCCGATGCCGGAACGGCCAAATTGCCGCCGGGCCAATCGGCCCTATCTGGCCGACTATGATAAACCAAGAGGGTAGACATGAAATTCACGTTCTCCGATCTGTCGCTGCCCCAGGCCGGCTCGATCGCCCTTCCGGTTCTGGCCGATCGGACGCTGACGAAAACCGGGACCGACCTGGATGCCAGGACAGGCGGCATCCTGACCCGAGCCATGGCCGCCAACAAGTTTTCCGGCAAGGCCGATGAAACCCTCACCATCGTCGCCCCCGGCGGCGTCGACCTGAACCACATCCTCCTGATCGGTCTCGGCAAGCCCGACCAGATCAAGGACACCACGGTACAGGATGCCGGTGGCGCCATTGTGGCGGCATTGGGCAAGAATGCGGCGGAAGTCTCCGTCGTGATCGACGACTTGCCCGGCAGCAGCTTGGCCCCCGCCCAGGTCGCGGCCGAAATCGCCTTCGGAGCGCTCCTGCGCTCCTACCGCTTCGACAAGTACCGCACCAAGGAGAAGCCGGAGGCGAAACCTGCTCTCCAGTCGATCGCCGTCCTATCCGGCGATGCGGCAGCAGCCCAGGACATCTTCGCCAAGCGCGAGGCGCTTGCCCATGGCATCTTCCTGGCCCGCGACGTCGTGTCGGAACCCGCCAACATCCTTTATCCCCGTACCTTCGCCGAGCGCTGCCGCGAGCTGACCGAAATCGGCGTCGAGGTCCAGGTGCTCGACCAGGAGCAGATGGCCAAGCTCGGCATGGGCGCCATCCTTGGCGTGGCGCAGGGCAGCGTCCAAGAGCCGTATCTGGTCGTCATGAAGTACGACGGCGATCCCGGAGCCGCCGACAAGCAGCCGGTCGCCTTCGTCGGCAAGGGCGTCACCTTCGATACCGGCGGCATCTCGATTAAGCCCGCCGCCGGCATGGAAGACATGAAGTGGGACATGGGCGGCGCCGGCGTCGTTCTCGGCCTGATGAAGGCGCTGGCCGGCCGCAAGGCGAAGGTCAACGCCGTCGGCGTGGTCGGATTGGTCGAGAACATGCCGTCGGGCAACGCCCAGCGTCCCGGCGACATCGTCACCAGCATGTCCGGCCAGACGATCGAGGTGCTGAACACCGACGCAGAAGGCCGCCTCGTTCTGGCCGATGCGCTGTGGTTCACCCAGGACACCTTCAAGCCGCGCGCCATGATCAATCTGGCGACCCTGACCGGCGCCATCATCGTGGCGCTGGGGACTGAGCATGCCGGCCTGTTCTCCAACAATGACGGGTTGTCGGAGCAATTGACGGCGGCAGGCCTGAAGGTCGGCGAGAAGCTGTGGCGGATGCCGATGAACGACGCCTACGACAAGGCGATCAACTCCGACGCCGCCGACGTCAAGAACATCGCCGGCAGCCGCGACGCCGGCAGCATCATCGGCGCCCAGTTCATCCAGCGCTTCGTCAACAATGTTCCCTGGGCTCACCTGGACATCGCGGGCGTGACCTGGGCCAAGAAGGACAGCGGTACCGTGCCGAAGGGCAGCACCGCGTTCGGCGTCCGCCTGCTCGACCGCTACGTCGCCGACGTGTTCGAGGGCTGACGGAAAGTCCTTGAACCGTAAGCCTGAACGAAAGGATTGCGCGGGGGCCGTGCTCCCGCGTAAACCGCCGTCATGACAGAGGTCCGCTTCTACCACCTCCAGCGCAAGACGCTGGAAGACGCCCTGCCGCAAATCCTGGAGAAGACCCTGGAGCGCGGCTGGCGGGCCGTCGTCATGGCCGGATCGGAGGAACGCGTCGAAGCGTTGACTCAGCACCTCTGGTCCTACAAGGAGTTCGGCTTCCTGCCGCACGGCAGCGCCCGCGACGGCGATGCCGAGCACCAGCCGATCTGGCTGACGACGGAGGACGAGAACCCCAACGCCGCGACCGTCCTGATCCTGACCGACAATGCCCTCTCGTCCCGGTTGGAGACCTTCACCCTCGTCTGCGAGATGTTCGACGGCAACGACTACGACGCCGTAACAGCCGCCCGAGCACGCTGGAAGACCTACAAGGCCGCCGGCCATGACCTGACCTACTGGCAGCAGACCGACCGGGGCGGCTGGGAGAAGAAGGCGTAAGCGCAGGCGCCGGTCAGTCGACCTTCACCGCCCGCCGCGACGGGCTGTCGCCCGAGGGCCAGACCCCCCGCTCGACGGCTTCCCGGCCCTGGAACACCAGGAAGCTCTGACGCCCGTAATGGGGCAGGGGGCGCATCAGTGCCTCAAGGGAGGCCTTGTCGTCCGCCGCAATCGCCAGAACGGTGGAGCCGGCGTCCGACCGTGCCGTCCAGACCCGCGCAGTACCCTTGCCCGCCAGCGACGCCGGCATCGGCGGAAGGCCCTGGTCGGCCAGCGCCTTGACGACGGCTTCCGTCGTGCCGACCACTGCAACCGGGCTCGTCCGGTAAACCGTTCCGCCCCGCGATCCCGCATCCATCAGCCGCTCCGCCAAAGCGCGGGCGGCGTCCTGCTCCGGTCCCGCGAACACCATGCGGGTCGTCGGATCGAGCGTCACGTCGCGCAGGATCGGGGGAGCTTCGCCCGGAGCCAGCCGGCGGAACAGCCGATAGTCCGGGTCGAGCGTGATCCATCGAGGTTCGGCATCGAGCTTCAGCGTTGCGACGGTCTGTGGTCCGGTCACCTCGACGTGGTGCCCGGTAGTCCCGGCGGCCGTTTCCACCATCAGCGGGACGGCGAGCCGGTAGAACGGCTGTCCCTGGCCGATCCGGACCGTCATCTCATAGGCGTCGCCCACCCGCTTGGCGGTGATGGTCTCAAGCTGCACGGACAGGGCACCCCGGCGCTCAACCCATTGCTGGAAAAAAGCTTCCAGGTCGGTTCCCGAAGCTTCCTCGAAGGCGCTTCGCAACTCCGCCCATCCTGCCCGCTTGAACCGATGGCGCTCCCAGAACAGTCGGATGCCGCGATCGAAGGCATCCTGCCCCAGCAGATCGTTCAGCATCAGGAACAGGTAGGCCGACTTGTTGTAGCCGACGATCTGTGCCGCGCCATGGACGCGCGCCTTGAAGTCCGCCAGCGTACCGTCCCGCTCCGGCGGCAAGGCGGCCACGTCGCGCAGCCATCCCAGCCGCATCTCGCGTGCGGCCTCGGGACTGCGCTCCTCCGTCAGGCCGTAATCGGCCATGTACGTCGTCAGCCCCTCCGACCAGTTGCCGGTTTCGTAATCGACCAGGACGCCGTTGCCCCACCAGTTATGCAGGATTTCATGGGGTAGGGACTGCCCGCGCATGAAGGGCAGCGGAAGTACCTGCCGGCCGATATAGGTCAGGCTTTCGAAGCCTAGCCCGACCGGCAGGGGCGCCGACAGGATCGAGAAGCTATCAAAGGGATATTGCCCGATCCGCTCCGAGAACCGCCTGATATAGCCTTCCGAAGCTTCCAGATAGTCGTCCGACAGCCTCTCCAGATCGGGTTCGAAATATGTCCGCAGCCGCAACCCGTCGGCCATGCGCTCCCGCACGTTCCACCGACCGGCAAACAGGGACGGTTCTTCCGACGCGCCGTTGAATGTGAAGACGGCGCGTCCAAGAGCCTCGTCCTCCAATCGGCCCGTCATAACCGGGCGGTACCCCTTGGGAACCGTGATCGCGACCCGGTAATCGGCGAGTCCCGGATCGTCAAAGCCGGGCAGCCAAGCCGTGCCGCCGGGTAGGTAGCTGCCGTCCTCCCCCGACCCCGGATCGGTACCCCCGAACGGACTTCCGCCGGAGTCCAATTCCGCCAGGACGCCCTCATACCGAATGACGAGCCGTTTGGGTCCGCGCCCACCGGTAGGGACACTCCAGCCCTCGGGTCCGCTGGACGGCGTGACCCGCACGCCATCGACTTCGACCAGCGACGGACGGAGAAGCCGCGAGAGCCGGAAACGCACCGTCTCTCCCGTCGCCTCCAGGTCGATTTCGTCCGTAACCTGAATGTGCCGGATAGTAGGCTCCAGGCGTACTTCGGCTTTGTGGCGCAGTGTACTCGCCGCTTCGGCGGATTCGCAGAAACCCCCACCGGGAACTGCTGCAAGCAGGGCGAGGCAGAGGAGTTTCGTTCTCATCGACTTCGCCCAACCCTCATCTCGTCACTCCCAGAACGGTTTCGCCTTCTCGAACTCGGCCCACTGATCGGGCAGTCCGTTGACGCGGCGCCGGGCATGGCGCTCCAGCCATTGGCACAACCCCTTGGCCGCCGTCCTCACGTCCTTCGAGGCATCGTCCACCAGAGCCTTCAACAGCTGGTTGGAGACATCGGCATCGTTCAAGTCGCCCAGACTCTCCTGAAGAGCCTCGACCTTCTCCAGATAGGGACGAACCGATCCCGCCGCATAGACTCCGCGAAAGAACTCAACGCCGTAGCGTAGCTTCTTGAAGCTGATCCGCAACCTGTGCCGCTGTTCGCCATCAATCTTCCGGATCTGCCGGCCTGCCTTGCGGAATTTCCGGTGCCGCTCGCCAAGCCACGCGCCGGCCATTTCCTGCAACGGCTTCGCCGCAGTTTCCAGGACATCCCGATCGGCGTCCTCCTGCCAGCGTCCCGATTCCAGCCAGCTTCCCAGCGCAAGCATCAAGGTCGTATATCGGGGCGAGTACAAGGCTTCGCTGGCGCGGGCGTGGGCCGAACGGCGGGAGGAGGAAATCGCCTGTCCCAGCCGACGGATCGCGTCGTCGTGTCCGTGCTTCTCTGCATAGGGCTGGAAGAAGCGATGATGCAGGATGTCCCAATCGCGCGCCGGTCCCAGGCGGTCCATCAGCCAACGCACCTCATCCTTCAGCGCCTTGACGTCCCCCGAAGCGATGATGTCGTCGAACAGGCCGAATGCCGACCGCAGCCGCCGCAAGGCCACCCGCATCTGGTGGATGCCTTCGTCGTTGCCGCCGGCCAGGACGCAGGCCTCGTTCGCCAGGACATGGCTCATGCAGTTCCGCACGATGTGGCGGAAGCCGTCCGCGACCGTGGCAGCCGGCGTCAGGCCCAGCGGCGAAGCCTTCGCGGGCTCGGGCATCCGTCCCGTCACAAGCGCGAAGCCTGCCAAAGCCTTGTTGTCCGCCGAGATCCGCATCGGCACGATCCGCTGAAGCTCGCGCGCCAGATCGAACAGGGCCGTCACCGGACCCGCTTTCAGTTCCAGCTCGATCTCGCTGATCGGCCGGTATGTCGTCCCCGCCCGGATCTCGCCGGTATCCAGTGCCACTTCGATGGCTGTCAGCGGATCGGGCCGCAGCACCAGGGTCGTGCGCTGAAAGTCGGTCGTGAACAAGGGCCGGATTTCCGGCAGCGCGTCCTGCGGCACCAGGTCCCGGATTCCGTCGAGCGTCAGCAGCGATATATCCGGGTCCTCGCCCGCGATCGGCCAATCCCACTCCCGCCTCACCGCCACGGCGGCGGCATCGCCCGAGTTGCCGCCGCCCAGCGTCTTCACGGTCTGGATATACTGCACCCCTTGCCGGCGCACCCGCAACGCCACCCCGAAGCTCGCCAGCCGCAGGTCGGGAGTGTCGAAATAGACCGTGTATAGCCGCGTGCTGGCCGCCGTACCCTGCTGAAGTCCGACCAGCGCCGGATGACGGGCCAGCCGCGCCAGATCGCTGGGCGCCACATGCAGCTTCAGTTCGATCTCGCGCCCCACCGTACCGGCGGAAGCCCGGACCTGCGGCGGCGGCATCAGGGCGGAAGCGTCGTGCTTGATCGGATGGGTGTTCTGTGACACTGGCTGCGGCGCCTCGCTGATCGTGCGTTCCGGTACCACGTGATAGCCGACCGCTCCGCCGCTCGTTAAGTTAATTTTTTTGGTATCAGGAAGCGGATCAGCGTTCCAGTCCGCGGCTCTATGTCGCTCCACCTCGTCACCGGGAACTCCAGCACCGCCAAAGCCGCCGTCGGGAACTTCGCCGCAAGGTTCCTCAAGTCTTCATCCGATCCGAAGCCGGCAAGGTCCTGGGCAAGGTGATGCAGGTCGGGGTTGTGTCCTACCAGCATCGCCGTCCTGACCTTGTCCGGCAGCAGGCGCAGCCGGTCCAGCAGCGCTTTCTCCCCGGTAAGGTAAAGCCCCCGCTCCTGGTGGACCGGCATTTCCAGCGCGTGGCCGTCCAATTGCGCCGTGACGAGTTCCAGCGTGTCCACCGCGCGCCGCGCCGTCGAACACAGGATGCAGTCGGCCCGGAAGCCGTCCAGCCGAAGCTGCCGTCCGATCAGAGTCGCGGATTTGGCGCCCCTCGGCGCCAGCGGGCGGTCATGGTCGGACAGCGTCGCATCGTTCCAGGCTGATTTCCCGTGCCGCAAAAGGTATAATGTCTTCATGGTCTTGACGCAGGCTCCGTCGTCTCGATCTAAGCCCGTATGAACGGGCGTGGCCCATGCTTGTTGTAAATTCTGTCGGCCGCCATCCGTTCGCTTGCCAAAGCGTAACCGAAACCCGCTATCCTTGACCATTCCTCATCACGCCCCGTAACCAGAGGCAGCCGTGACCAGCGCGCAAGAGATCGAGTTCCCCCAGGTCGACCCGTCGTCATCCCCGGACCGGTTCATCAACCGAGAACTCTCGTGGCTCGCCTTCAACCAGCGTGTGCTCGAAGAGTCGGCGAACCACGCTCACCCGCTGCTCGAGCGCCTTCGCTTCCTGTCCATCTCGGCGAGCAACCTGGACGAATTCTATATGGTTCGCGTCGCGGGCCTGAAGGCGCAGGTGCGCGCCGGCGTGACGACGCTGTCGGATGACAACCTGTCGCCCAACCAACAGCTGGCTGCCGTCAATCAGCGGGTGATCGAGCTGATGCGCGATCAGCAGAACGGCTGGCGCACGCTACGCCAGGATCTCCGCGAAGCCGGCATCACCGTGGTCGACCCCAGCGAGCTGACCGACAGCGAGATCGACTGGCTGGAAACCCGCTTTCTGGAAGAGATCTTTCCGATCCTGACGCCGATTGCGGTGGATCCGGCCCATCCGTTCCCGTTCATCCCCAATCTCGGCTTCAGCCTCGCCCTCCAGCTCTATAATCCCGACCGCAGCCAGAACCTCGACGCGCTGCTGCCGATGCCGTCCCAACTCGAGCGCTTCATCCGGCTGCCAGGCAACGACGTCCGCTTCGTGCTGCTCGAGCAGTTCGTCCTGCTGTTCCTCGACCGCATCTTCCCGGCCCCCTTCAAGCTGACAGGCCACGGCGTCTTCCGCATCCTGCGCGACAGCGAGATGGAAATCGACGAAGAGGCGGAAGACCTCGTCCGCACCTTCGAAAGCGCCCTCAAGCGCCGCCGCCGCGGCAGCGTGATCAGGCTTGCGGTCAACATCGGCATGGCGCCCGACCTGCGGGAGTTCCTGCGCAACCAGCTCCACGTCTCCAGCGACGACGTCTTCGTGCTGGAAGGCCTGATCGGCCTGTCCGACACCAAGCAGCTCATCGTGGAGGAGCGACCCGACCTCGTCTTCCCGCCCTACAACGCCCGCTTCCCCGAACGCATCCGTGACTTCGGCGGCGACTGCTTCGCCGCGATCCGGCACAAGGACATCGTCGTCCACCACCCGTACGAGAGCTTCGACGTGGTGGTCCAGTTCCTCCGGCAAGCGGCGCGCGACCCGGCGGTCGTCGCGATCAAGCAGACGCTGTATCGCACCAGCAAGAACTCCCCCATCGTGGCCGCCCTGATCGAAGCCGCCGAGGCCGGCAAGACCGTCACCGCCATGGTGGAACTGAAGGCGCGGTTCGACGAGGAAGCCAACATCCAGTGGGCACGCGACCTGGAGCGCGCCGGCGCCCAGGTCGTCTATGGGTTCGTCGATCTGAAGACCCACGCCAAGGTATCGCTGGTGGTCCGGCGCGAGACCAAGGGCCTGCGCAGCTACGTCCATTTCGGCACCGGCAACTACCATCCGATCACCGCAAAGGTCTATACGGACCTGTCGTTCTTCACCTGCGACCCGGCGCTCTGCCACGACGCGGCCTTCATGTTCAACTACATGACCGGCTATGCTACGCCTAAGTCATTGGAGAAGATCGCGATAGCGCCGCTTGGGATGCGCGACAAGCTGGTCGAGATGATCGAGCGGGAAATAGCCTTCGCCAAGGCCAAGAAGCCTGCCCATATCTGGCTCAAGCTGAACTCGCTTGTCGATCCGCAACTGATCGACAAGCTCTACAAGGCGTCGGCCCACGGCGTCCGGATCGACATGATCATCCGGGGCATCTGCTGCCTGCGTCCCGGCGTGCCGGGATTGTCGGACAACATCCGGGTCAAGAGCATCGTCGGCCGTTTCCTCGAACACGGGCGCGTAATCTGCTTCGGCAACGGCCACAGCTTGCCGTCGCCCGAAGCGAAGGTCTATATCTCCTCCGCCGACTGGATGCCGAGGAACCTCGACCGCCGGATCGAAACCCTGGTGCCGATCGAGAACCCGACCGTCCATCAGCAGATCCTCGACCAGATCATGGTCGCCAACCTCAAGGACGAGGCGCAAAGCTGGTATCTGGCATCCGACGGCGTTTATCACCGTGCGGTGCGCGACAAGGACGCCTTCAGCGCCCACACCTACTTCATGACCAATCCGAGCCTGTCCGGCCGCGGCAGCGCTACGTCGGGGGCTCGTATTCCTCCCCGGCTGGTTCTGCAAACGCGTTAGCCGACACTCGACGCAACACGACAAAGGCCCGGTGACTACTTCATCATGACCTTAACTCTTCAACGGCGTTCGTCGATCGAGGCCCGCGCGACCAGCAGGGTCGCCGTCATCGATATCGGGTCCAACTCGATCAGACTCGTTGTCTATGACGAACTGAACCGGTCGCCGGTGCCCCTGTTCAACGAGAAGATCATGTGCGGCCTTGGCCGGACGGTCGAAAAGACCGGCCGGCTGAATCCGGAAGGCGTCACCTTGGCGCTCGACAACATAGACCGCTTCGCCCGCCTGATCGACGGCATGGATGTCGGACAGGTGGAGGTGCTGGCGACCGCCGCCGTCCGCGACGCGTCCGACGGTGCGGCCTTCGTCTCGGCCATCGAGCAGCGCACCGGCCTGACTGTCCGCACCATAGCGGGCGAGGAGGAAGCGCGCCTGTCCGCCCTTGGCGTCCTCTCCGGCACGCCGGGCGCCGACGGCCTGATGGGCGATCTTGGCGGCGGCAGCCTGGAACTGGTCGGCCTTGACCGCGGCGTCATCGGACCGCAGGTGACCATGCCGCTGGGTCCGCTCCGTTTGCTCGAATCCTGCGGCGGCAAGGTTTCCAACGCCAACCGCATCATCGATCAGCACCTTGAAGCCCTGCCATGGCTGTCCGGCCATAGAGACCGCCCGTTCTATCCCGTCGGCGGAAGCTGGCGCGCGCTTGCCAAGCTGCACATGGAACAGGTCGGCCACCCTCTGCATATCATCCATCACTACTGCGTACCCGGCGCGCAGATGCGCGACTTCGCCGGCGTGATCGCCCGGCAAAGCCGGTCGTCGCTCGACAAGATGTCCAGCGTCTCGCGACGTCGTTCCGATACGCTCCCCTTCGCGGCCTTGGCGATGGAACGGCTTCTGCGCCACGTCCAGCCCTCGATGGTCGTGTTCTCCGCTCATGGCCTGCGCGAAGGGCTGCTGTTCGACATGCTCAGCCCGGAGATCCAGCGTCAGGACCCGCTGGTCAGTTCCTGCGCCTCGCTCGCCAAGCGGATCGGCCGCTTTGCCCAGGGCGAAATCATGGCGGGATGGACCACCTCCCTTTTCGCGGGAGAAGACGAATCAGCCGGCCGCCTGCGCCGCGCCGCCTGCCTGCTCAGCGACCTCGGCTGGTCCGAGCACCCCGATTACCGGGCCGAACATGCCTATCTCCGCGTTCTCCGCATGCCGTTCGCCGGCATCGACCACGACGAACGCGCCTTCCTGGCGCTGACGCTCTACATCCGCTACGGCGGACGGATGGAAGATCCCCATGTCGCCATGGCCCGCAGCCTGCTCGACAGCGCCAACGCGGCCAAGGCCAATATCCTGGGACTGACCTTGCGCCTGGGCCAGACGCTGACCGGCGGCGTGGTGACGATGCTTCAACGGACCGCCTTGAGTCTGGACGAGGAAACGCTGTACCTGATCCTCCCGGAAGACGTCCGAGCCCTGATCGGCGACACCGTCCAGCGCCGTCTCGACTCCGTCGCCAAAAGCCTCAATCGGCGCGGCGCCATCGTGTCGAGATCGTAGTTTCACAGAGGGATGTCGGGCTGAAGAGGCCCGACCTACGACTCGACCACGCGTCGGCATCAGCGTTTCACGCTGGCGTCACCCGTAGGTCGGGCCTCTTCAGCCCGACACCTAACTTTCCACACACACATCAATCTTCATTTCCCCCTCAGTCCGCCGCCTTGTCCTCCTCCAGCGGCACCAACTGAACCCGCTTGTCCTGGATAGCCAGCGCCAGCCGTCCGTGTTTCAGGGCCAAGGCCGCCTCGCCGAACAACTCTCGCCGCCAGCCCTTGAGGGCAGGAACCGGAGCCTCGTCGTCAGCCGCGATGGCTTCCAGATCGCCGGAGTTAGCGACCAGTTTGCTGGCGACCTGCTCGTCCTCGCATTTCATCTTCAGAAGAACGCGAAGCAGTTCCACGATCGGCGTCAGGCCCGGCGGCAGCTCCACCCTCGGCTCGCCCGTCGGGCATTCCGCCACCGGCGTCGCGATACCGCGCTCGACGGCGGCCAGCATCTCGGTTCCCCAGCGCCCTTCCGCGACGCTGCGCCCCAGCCCGCGCGTTCGGGCAAGGTCGTCCACCGTTGTCGGAGCGTGCGACGCGATCTCCAGCAGCGCCTCGTCCCGTAGGATGCGGGAGCGCGGCAGGTCCTTCCGCTGAGCTTCCCGCTCGCGCCAAGCCGCAATCTCCTTGAGGATCGCCAGGAAGCGGGGCTTGTCGGTCCGTACCTTCAGGCGCTTCCACGACTCTTCCGGTTCGATCCGGTATGTCGCCGGGTCGGTCAGAACAGCGACCTCCTCCTCAAGCCAGTGCTCCCGGCCGGTCCGCGCCAGCTTGCGCTTCAGCTTTTCATAGGCCGGCCGCAGATGGGTCACGTCGGACAGCGCGTAGACCAGCTGACGCTCGGTCAGCGGCCGTGCCGACCAGTCAGTGAAGCGCGACGACTTGTCCACGCGGGCGCCCGCCAGCCGGGAGATCAGCGTCTCGTAGCCGACGCTGTCGCCGAAGCCGCAGACCATCGCCGCGATCTGGGTGTCGAACAGCGGCTTTGGCACGTCGCCAGTCAGGTTGTAGAAGATTTCCACATCCTGCCGGGCGGCATGGAAGACCTTCAGCACCCCCGGATCGGCCATCAGCCGGAAAAGCGGGGCGAGATCGATGCCGTCCGCCAGCGGATCGACCGCTGCGGCTTCTTCGGGACCGGCGATCTGGACAAGGCACAGCTTGGGCCAGAACGTCTTCTCCCGCATGAATTCGGTATCGACGGTGATATATTCCGCCGCTTTCAGGCGCTCGCAGAACGCTTCCAGGTCGGCTGTGGTCGAGATCAGGTTCATAATACACTCATACAACACCGGAGGGCTGCGGAAAAGCGGGGCTGCTTAAACTTGACAATCACCTTGCATCCATGTGCTTCTGCGCCCAAAAACACCAATCTGGTGACCCCCAGGCCGAACCGCCGCCGGACCCCATCGTGTCACGGTGGCCATAACTGTTATTTCAAGGTGCGCCCCTAATGCATCCCTACCGGACCCATACCTGCGGTGCCCTGCGCGATACCGATGCCGGCAAGATCGTCCGCGTTTCAGGCTGGATCAACCGCAAGCGCGACCATGGCCAGCTGCTGTTCATCGATCTGCGCGACCATTACGGTCTGACCCAGGTCGTCGTCGACAGCTCCAACCCGCTGTTCAAGGTGGTCGAGGGTCTGCGGCTGGAATCCGTCATCACCGTCACCGGCAAGGTTGTCGAGCGCACGCCCGAGACCACCAACGACAAGTTGCCCACCGGCAGGATCGAAGTCCAACTCCAGGAGCTATCGGTGCAGAGCGCCGCCGACCCGCTGCCGCTCCAGGTCAACAGCGATGCCGATGCCGGTGAGGAAATCCGCCTACGCTACCGCTTCCTGGACCTCCGGCGCGAGAAGATGCAGCAGAACATCCTGCTGCGCTCCAAGGTCATCTCCTCGGTCCGCCGCCGCATGATCGAGCAAGGCTTCAACGAGTTCCAGACGCCGATCCTGACCGCCAGCAGCCCGGAGGGTGCTCGCGACTTCCTCGTCCCCAGCCGCATGCATCCCGGCAAGTTCTACGCCCTGCCGCAGGCGCCGCAGCAGTTCAAGCAGCTCCTGATGATGGCGGGCTACGACCGCTACTTCCAGATCGCCCCCTGCTTCCGGGACGAGGACAGCCGCGCCGACCGCAGCCCCGGAGAATTCTACCAGCTCGATTTCGAGATGTCCTTCGTCACCCAGGAAGACGTCTTCGCCGCGATCGAACCCGTGCTGCACGGCATCTTCGACGAGTTCGGTGGCTTCCGCCGCCCTGCCAAGCCGGACATCACGCCGTACCCGTTCCCGCGCATCCCCTATGCCGAATCGATGCTGAAATACGGCAACGACAAGCCGGACCTGCGCAACCCGCTGGTCATCACCGACGTGACCTCGGTGTTCGAGCGCGACGATGTCGAGTTCAAGGCCTTCAAGTCGGTGATCGCCAAGGGCGGCGTCGTCCGCGCAATCCGTGCCCCGAAGGTCGGCGACCGGCCGCGCAGCTTCTTCGACAAGCTGAACGACTGGGCCAAGGGCATGGGCGCCCCAGGTCTCGGTTACATCCTGTTCGAAGCCGCCGGCGGCAAGGGTCCGATCGCCAAGTTCGTGCCGGAAGCGGCACAAGCGGCATTGCGCGAAGCGGCCGGCCTGGATGTCGGCGACGCCGTGTTCTTCGTCTGCGACCAGCCCGCCGCAGCCGCCAAGCTGACCGGTTTCGCCCGCACCAAGATCGCCGAAGACCTCGACATCGTCGAGAAGAACGCCTTCCGCTTCTGCTGGATCGTCGATTTCCCGATGTACGAGCGCGACGAGGAAACCGGCAAGATCGACTTCAGCCACAACCCGTTCTCGATGCCCCAGGGCGGCTTGGACGCGCTGGAAAACCAGGACCCGCTGACGATCAACGCCTACCAGTACGACATCGTCTGCAACGGCATCGAACTGTCGTCGGGCGCCATCCGGAACCACCTTCCGGAAGTCATGTACAAGGCCTTCGCGATCGCCGGCTACCCGCCGGAAGAGCTGGAAGCCCGCTTCGGCGGTATGCTGTCGGCGATGAAGCTCGGCGCCCCGCCGCACGGCGGCTCCGCCCCCGGCATCGACCGCATCGTCATGCTGCTGGCGGACGAGCCGAACATCCGCGAGGTCATCGTCTTCCCGCTCAACCAGCGCGCCGAAGACCTCCTGATGCAGGCCCCGGCCCCCGTGCCGGCGGAACGCCTCAAGGAGCTGTCGATCAAGCTCGACCTGCCGAAGCCGAAGGTCACGGCGCCGCAAGGCGCTCCCGCGACCCCGGAAGGCACGGTCTCGCCGAAGGGCGCGTAAACCATCGACAAATGCCGGACTTAAGATCCCCGACCTGCAAAGAGCACGCTCACGTAGGTCGGGCCTCTTCAGCCCGACATCTAACGCTCCCGATCAGCACCCGCCGATCACTTTGAATTCAACCCGCCGGTCGAGCGCGTCTGTCGCATCGTCGCGTCCCGTGCCGATCAGGTTGTCGCGCGATCCCATGCCGTTGGCGATGGTCCGCGCCGTCAGCGCCGGTTCTTCCTGGCCAAGGCGCGTCTTGACATATTCCGCCCGCAGCAGCGACAGCCGGTCGTTCAGCGGAGCCGGGCCGGTCGGGCTGGTATGGCCGGCGACCTCCAGGCATGACGGGCTGCGGACGGCACGCTCGGCGATCTCGTCCAGCCAGCGGTCGTAGTCGCCGCTCACCGGGGAGTCCGAGACGAACGCCGTCGATCCCGGACGGAACAGGAACTTGACCGCCAGCCTGTTGTTGCGCAGCCCGTAATCGACGATGTCGCCGAACGCCTGTGCCGCGTCGTCGCGCAGGCCCAGCTTCAGGTTGGCCAGATAGAGCCCGTTATAAGCCCGCAACTGGTCGCCCGCCCGTGTCTGAACCGCTGCCCTGTAAAGGTCCAATGCTTCTTCGTAGCGGCCCGCGTCGTAGGCTTCGATGGCGTCGCTGACCAGGGCGGCGGTCAAGATTCCGTCCAGGTAACCGGCGGCGATGGGATCTCCGACCTTGGTTCCCTGGCAGGTGGTGATATAGCCTTCCGTCGCCTTGTCGTTCGTCCAGGTCGGGCTGTCCTGGAAGAACGGCGTGGGCGTCGTGTCCACTCCCTCCATCCGTGCGCGGGCAACGCCCTTGGAGACGGTCCGGCCCGACTTCAGGTCGGCCAGCACCAGGCAGAACCGATAGGCTTCCCGCATGCCGGCCGTCTTGCCCTCCTTGCTGACCGGGGTGAAGGTCCCCACCAGGACCAGCGGTGCTGCCGCGACGTTCTCGCTGGTGAAGGGCTTGATCTCGAACTGGGGATACTGCTGCCCGACCAGTTCGGTGATCCTCTTTTGGATCGCTCGCGTCGCCGCCGACTGTGATCCCGTCATGCCGTCCACCAGCGGGTCTATCACGACAGGGTATCGTCCCGACGGCCCAGGAGGCGGCAGCGTCTGACTGGTGAACACCGTGGCCGTCGCCTTCGCCACCGCTTCGTCGAACGGCACCGGCTCGACCAGCGGGGCAGGGGCGGGAGGAACGGCGGTAGTGCCGGGAATTGCTACGGCGGCGGCAGGCGGCGGTGTTACGGCCGGCGCCTGGGTGTTGCCTTGGGGACCGGCGCAGCCGCTTAGCACCAGTGCGGATAGCATCAAAAGCTTGAAGCTATCACGACACAAGCTGGTGCCCGGCAAAAGATCGGAGAAGCCGTCAACAGTTGTTCCGAAGAAACGACTTATCCGCATCGGTTAAACCCTCGCCAAGTTGCGCACGTTCCATAATAGTGGCACAGCGCGGTTCCTTGGCTCCAGACACTCTCTCGCGCAATTTGGTTTGTCTTTGGAGTATCGTATCCTTGGCTAAAGGGACATCGCTTTCAATGGATACGATCGCGGGGGTGGGCGTCGTCGTCGCCGTGGGCTTCCGGGGAGGTGCCGGCGGCGGTAAAGCCGGTGCCGGCTCGGCAGCCGGGATCTCCGGCGTATTCGGCAGGGCCGCGACTTCCGGCTTCCCGCGGTCCCCCGACCCTTGAAGGCGGCGCAATGCCTCTCCCGCATGCGGGCCGTCCGGAAAGTACTTCAGATACAGCAGCATATCGGCAGGTTCCGTGCTGCTCTCCAGCGCCTGCCAGAATAGCGCTTCCCGCTCCGGCGCGTTGCCTGGCGCAGGTGCCCTGGTACCGCTGACGTCGCTCGGCGGGATCAGGTAGAACGGATCGCCACCGAGCGAACCGTAGGTGAACGGCGTCTGTCGTCCCGCCGTCGCCTCGAACACGCTGTCGCGGACGCGGCCGAACAGCAGGTTGATCTCCAGCCCCGGCGTTTCCAGGTGCTTCAGCAGCGCCGTGGTGTATGGACTGTGACTGTCGCTGCCGTCGTCCGCCAGGGCATTGGCCGCCGTCGCATAGGCAACCAGAGTGTCGCGCCCGACATTTCCAACCTGGGCCAGACCTTCCGAAACCTGAAGCGCCCGCGTGGTTCCGCCGGCCCGCGCGATCCGAGCGGCAAACGGGTTGTCGCGGCAGGCGTCCAGGATGACGATCCGCAGGTCGCGTGCCGGTTCCGCTTCCCGCAGGATCATGTCGAGCGAGATCGCGTCATACGCTAGATCGCGTTCTCGCTGGACCTTGGCATCGACCGGCAGGAAATAGTTGGTCCCCTGCATCTGCAAGCCGTGGCCGGCATAGAAGACCACGGCGACCGAAGCCTTTTCCGCCGCCCGCCCGAAGGTCTTCAGCTTTTCCGCCATCGCCGTGAAGCTCAGATCGTATCCTTCGACGACCGAGAATCCGATCCGCTTCAGCGCCGCCGTCACGGCGCGCGCATCGTTGACCGGGTTCGGCAACTCGGCCACATTCTCGTACCTGCCGTTGCCGATGACCAGGGCAAGCCTGTCGCCGGCTGCCGGCATTCCGGACGCGCCGAATGCCGGCCCGGCCAGAACCTGACCTAGGAGAATGAAGGCGGCGGCGACCACGGCGGCGAACCTCGACACAGCCAACTCCCGCATCGTTGCGATGGGTCAAGGTTAACAGTTTCGGCGAAATCCAGGAATGATCCTGTTCACTTCTTCACTGGTCATTTCTTCCCGACGATGCCGTCGATCACCAGCCCAGTCAGCAGCCGGCCGCCCCTCACCGCCTGCCGCGCCACCTCCGATATCCCGCCGCCCTTGCCGGCCAGCCGCAGCAGCCGGATGAGCTGGCCCTGCCGGGCCTCGTCCAGCCGGGCGGCCACAGCGGCCCATAAGGCGTCCACGTTGTAGAGCGCTCCCGCGTCCAGCCGTACGGGAACCACGTCGTCCGGCCCGACGCCCAGCGCCTCCGCCGTCGCATCGACCGCTCCCCGGATCGCCTCGGCCTTGCGTCCCGACGGCGCCGCGATGTCGTAGGGAGGCGTCCACTCGGTGAAGGGCCGCAGCCGGTCGATATGCGACAGCGCCACCAGCACCGGCGGCGCCTTCAGGCTCGGGTGCGCGGCGAAATGGGCGCGCACTGCGTCCAGCAGGCGCCGGTCCAGGTCCCTGGCTCCGTCGTTGGCGGCAGCCGCCCACAGGATCAGGTCGCAGGCCTGCGCGATCTCTGTCAGCTTCGGGATCGCCGCTTCGCGGTCCAGTCCAGCGCAGTCGATCAGTTCAAGTTCCGGCCGGTCGCCAGTTCCGCCGACCGCATGGCTGGTCGCCCCATCGCCCACCGGCAGAACGTCGACCGCCGCGACCACCTCGCCGCACAGCGCGTTGACGAGGCTGGACTTGCCCGCATTGACCTTGCCGCCGACCATGATCCGCAACGGTAGCGGTCCAGCCGCCGACGGCGCCACCGCAGCCGGCTGCAACCCCGCCAACTCGTCCAGATCGGCGCGCAGCCGCCCGCTGTAGAGGTTGATCGCCTCCCGCCCGATTTCCTCGATCACTATCCGGGCGATCCGGTCCAGCATCAGGCTGGACAGCCCAGCCGCCGCGAAACCGCGCACCCGCTGGTTCAACTCGGCCGCCAGCGCCTGTACCGGGTTGATCGTCATCCGCCCGATCCGCCAAGGCCCGGAGAACATGCCGGCCGCTGCCGCGACCGACTGCTTGGCCCGGTAGAGCCGCATCACGTTGTCGAGGCGGATGCTGCGGGAGCCGGGCACCGCCTCGACCGTCAGCGTCCGTGTCCGCTCCGCCACCCGTTCCGCCAGCAGCAGCGCTTCCGGCAGCGTGAAGTGCCAGACCGCCTCCGTCCGGTCGGGCCAGTAGTGCCGCGCCACGTCCTCCATGACAGCGCCGGCGACCGCCATCAGCGAATGCTGGTCCATCAGCATCGCGCCGGAAGCCCGCCGCGCGAAGCCCTGCACCCGCTGCCACGCGATCTTGTCCGCCGGCGTCCATTCCGCCTCGGGCGGCGTGTCGTCCGAAGCCTCGTTCCCGCTCCCGTTCCCACTTCCGTTTGCGCCTGAAAGCGGCCGCGCCGCGCGCCGGAACAGCACGCCCGCCGCCACGAAGCAGGCCGAACCTCCGACCAGCCAGACGCCCAGTTCCTCCCGCTGCCACAGCCATGCAAGTCCCAGCGGAACCAGCGCCGCGAAGGGCAGGGCGCCCAGCGCCATCGCCGCCGCCCATAGCAGCCGCCGAGGCCCGACGATGCGCTTCATGTGCTGGAAGTCCCGTCCTTGGAAAACATGCGGCTCGCCTTGGCAGCACCTGTCGCCTCCGTCATGGCGCGGCGAAACTCGGCCGCCACCGCTTCGGCGTCGAACTCGTTCCCCGCCCGCCGCGTCGTCAGGTACAGCACGGCGGCATGCCCCAGCCCGTATGTCGTGGCAAAGCTTGCGATACCGGCGGCGGCTCCCCCGATCAGCGTTCCGTATCCCGGCACCAGCTTGACCAGTTGGCGCACGCCGAACTGCGCGCCGAAGCGCAGCAGGGCGCCGGCGCCCAGGCAGCCGGAGAACTCCGCCAGCGTCGTCCGCGTCCAGGTCACGCCCAGGATGCCGGCAAGGCTGTGCAGCATCTTGCCCTGGACGACCGGTACGGCCAGCGCTCCGGCCACCGGCAGCGTGTCGATCGCTCCCGCCGTCGCGGCATAGCCCCAGACATGCGACAACGCGCGTCCGGCCCCCGGCCCGCCGGCGTCTTTCAGGCTGCGCCGCGCCATGGAGACGACGCCATTGGTCGACGCCGCCTCCAGCGCAGACCACAGCGCGTCGACGCCGTAGTCCTCCGGCTCCAGCCCGTCGCCCGCCTGCGTGAAGTCGATCGGCACGAACGAAACGGCGCCGCTGCCCGGCAACGCCTTGAACGCCGCCCGCTGCGCCGCGAGGCTGCGGTCCAGCGCATCCCCTCCGATCCGCATCCCGCCCAGGAACGGGTAGGGCAGGGGATGCGGTTTTCCGGGATAGGCATCGTGCAGGGTGGTCTGGGCGACCACCACCGGCCAGTCCGGATGACGCCGCCGCACCTGGACCAGTGCTTCGAGCACCGCCGGCGGCACCGGCCCGACGGCCTTCACGACAGCCAGCACCAGATGCGCCTGACTCTCGCACAGCGCCAGATCCTCGGACGGATCGTAGGCAACTTCTCCCAATCCTCGAGTATCGAGGAACCGGATGACCGGCGCTTCCGGCGGAAATTCGTAGACCCGCGCCGTCGCGGTGCAGGGACGGTAGCCGGTTCCGACCTCCGCCTCGGTGCTGCCGGTCAGCGTTCCGACGATCGAGCTCTTGCCGGTCCCGACCATGCCCAGCAGCCAGATCACCGGCGCCTTGGCCCGCGCTTCCTCGGCGACTTTGATGTCGCCGGCCGGATCGGGCCTGGGGTTCAGCACGGTGTCGTAGACGTCGCGCCACCAGCCCGACAACTGCTCTCCAGTCCGATTGAGGAACGTCAACATGGGAGCCATCCGCTGTGATCGGCGAGCAAGAGTGGTACAAGACATGGTGCTTGCACGCAAGTTTGCCGTAAAGACGCTAATAGGATGAAAATCTTAAGAATGCACGTGTTATACCGGTTCCGCCGAAACAGCAGCCGCCCCGAAACCCGCCACCAACCCCACGTTGTCCGTGATGACATTCGATTACATTCACCTACGGGAAGGGAGATGTCGTCATCCCAGCCGCAAAATGACCGCCGGCCTTGTGCCTTCCTGCGATCTCACGTGTTACCTGCATTAGTTCAGCGCCCTCGCGAGATTCTCAGTCCCGCCGCGCCGACCCGACAACCATACCGCCAAGCCCGAATTAAACGGGCGCCCAGATCCTTGCAACAGCCCGAGATACCATGATCGATCGCAGCGACCGCCTCTGGTATAAGGATGCCGTCATTTACCAGCTCCACGTGAAGGCTTTCTTCGATGCCGATAATGACGGCATCGGCGACTTCGCGGGACTGTCCCGAAAGCTCGACTACCTTCAGGAACTCGGTGTCACGGCACTGTGGTTGTTGCCCTTCTATCCGTCGCCGCTGCGCGACGACGGGTATGACATCGGCGATTACCGCAACGTCAATCCGTCCTATGGCAACATGCGCGACTTCCGGCAGTTCGTTCGCGAATGCCATGACCGCGGCATGCGAGTCATCACGGAACTGGTCATCAACCACACCTCCGACCAGCACCCCTGGTTCCAGCGTGCCCGCAACGCCAAGCCAGGCTCCAACCATCGCGACTTCTACGTCTGGAGCGACAACGACCAGAAGTACCAGGGCACCCGGATCATTTTCCTCGATACCGAGAAGTCGAACTGGACCTGGGACCCCGTCGCCAAGTCGTATTTCTGGCACCGCTTCTACTCGCACCAGCCGGACCTGAACTTCGACAATCCGGCCGTGATGCGCGAAGTGCTGAGCGTGCTGCGCTACTGGCTGGAAATGGGCGTCGACGGTCTCCGGCTCGACGCCGTGCCCTACCTGATCGAGCGCGAGGGCACCAACAACGAGAACCTGAGCGAGACGCACGACGTCCTCAAGAAGATCCGCGCCGCCGTGGACGAAGGTTACTCCGACCGCATGCTGCTGGCGGAGGCCAACCAGTGGCCGGAAGACGTGCTGCCCTATTTCGGCGACCTGTCCAAGGGCGGCGACGAATGCCACATGGCGTTCCACTTCCCGCTGATGCCGCGCATGTACATGGCGATAGCGCAGGAAGACCGGCACCCGGTCACCGACATCATGCGCCAGACGCCGGAGATCCCGGAGACCTGCCAGTGGGCCGTCTTCCTGCGCAACCACGACGAGTTGACGCTGGAGATGGTCACCGACAAGGAGCGGGACTACCTCTGGAACTTCTACGCCAAGGACCGGCGCATGCGGATCAACCTCGGCATCCGCCGCAGGCTGGCTCCGCTGATGGACAACGACCGCCGCAAGATCGAGTTGCTGAACAGCCTGCTGTTCTCCATGCCCGGCACGCCGGTCGTCTATTACGGCGACGAGATCGGGATGGGCGACAACGTCTATCTCGGCGACCGCGACGGCGTCCGCACGCCGATGCAGTGGTCGCCCGACCGTAACGGCGGCTTCTCCCGCGCCGACCCCGCCCGCCTCTACCTGCCGGCGGTCGCGGATTCGATCTACGGCTTCGACGCCGTCAACGTCGAAGCGCAGGAGCGCAGCCCGTCGTCGCTGCTCAACTGGATGAAGCGCCTGATCGCGGTGCGCCAGCAGCAGAAGAGCTTCGGTCGCGGCACCCTTCGCTTCCTCTACCCCGGCAACCGCAAGGTGCTGGCCTATGTGCGCGAGCATGAAGGCGAAGTTATCCTGTGCGTCGCCAACCTGTCGCGCTCGGCCCAGGCGGTCGAGCTCGACCTGTCGCGCCACAAGAACTGCGTGCCGGTCGAGCTGCTCGGCCGCAGCACCTTCCCGCCGATCGGCGACCTGCCCTACCTGCTGACCCTGCCGGCCTACGGCTTCTACTGGTTCGGCCTGACCAACACCGCCGAACAGCCGGCCTGGCACGAGCAGGTTCCGGAAGCCATGCCGGAGTTCGTGACGCTGGTCGTCACCGACGCGTGGCGCAATGTCAATGGCCGCGCCGCGACCGAGTTCGCCCACGAGGTCCTGCCCAACTACCTGCCGAAGCAGCGCTGGTTCGGCGCCAAGGACGAGGTCATCAACTCGACCCGAGTCCACATGACGGCCGAGCTGACGGGCAGGGGCGACGGCTTCATGCTCGGCATCATGGACGTGACGCTTTCCGGCGTGGACGAGCCGCAGCAATACTTCATGCCGCTGGCGGTATCGTGGGACGAGAACGCCGCGACCCCGGCGTCCCCGCTGCTGCCCTACACGATGGCCCGCGCCCGGCGCGGCCCGCGTCTCGGCGGCCTCTACGACGCGATGCAGTCCGATCACTTCCTGCTCGCCGCCATCGATGCGATCCGCCAGGGCCACTCGATCAAGTCCAACTTGGGCACGATCGAGTTCAAGTCGACCCAGCGGATGGCCGAAGTCGAACTGCCGGACGACGCGGAAATCCGCCGTCTCGGTGTCGAGCAAAGCAACACGTCCGTTTTGGTCGGCGACCTGATGGTGGTCAAGGCTTACCGCAAGCTGGTGCGCGGCGAGCATCCGGAGCTGGAAATCGGCCGCTTCCTGACCGAAGTGGCGGACTACCGCAACACCCCGGCGTTGCTGGGCGCCGTCCAGCATGTCGAGGACGGCGGTGCCACCACGGCGCTGATGATCGTCCAGGCCTTCGTCCGCAATCAGGGCGACGGCTGGACCTATACCCTCGACCAGCTCGTCCGTTACCTGGACGAAATCCGGCTCGGCGGTTCGGCGGCGGACACCCCGGCCGGGGATTCGACCGAGGAAATGGCGTTCTACCTGTCGCTCGCCGGCACGCTCGGCCAGCGGACGGCGGAACTCCACCGCGCGCTCGCGGTCGAAAGCGGCGATCCGGCTTTCGAGCCGGAGCCGGTGACCGAAGAAGACACTGGCCGCTGGGTCGAAGACGCCAAGGCGCAGGCCGATCGCGCCTTCGCCAGCCTGGAGCAGGCCAGCGCCAAGCTGACCGGCGAAGACCATGACGAGGTCGAAGCCCTGCTGGCCCGCCGCCAGGAATGCCTGGACCTTATCGGCTCGCTCATCGCCGGGGGTGTCACGGCGTCCAAGACGCGCTATCATGGCGACTATCACCTGGGGCAGGTGCTCAAGGCGCAGAACGACTGGTTCATCATCGACTTCGAGGGTGAGCCGGCCAAGTCGCTGGATCAGCGTCGCGCCAAGCATTCGCCCCTCAAGGACGTGGCCGGAATGCTTCGGTCCTTCAACTACGCGGCTTGGGCCGCGGTGAAGCGGGTCGAGGACCTTCAGGCCGATGCCGGTCCGAAGGTAATGGGATCAGCGCTGGAATGGGAGCAAAGGTCAGCCGACACCTTCCTGAGCGCCTATCACGACGCGATTGCGGGTTGCTCCAGCTATCCCGCCGATCAGGACGTTGCAAAACGCCTGCTCGACCTGTTCACCCTGGAGAAGGCGTTGTACGAAATCGCTTACGAGTCCGCCAACCGGCCGGCTTGGCTGGGCATCCCGATCAAGGGGGTGACCGGCATTCTCGACGCCCATGCCGCCAGCCCACAGACCGGGGAAGTTTGATGACTGCCAACATCCAGAACCCCACCAAGACCGAATCCACCGCTGAATCCATCAATGCGGAAGCCCTGCGCCAGGAAATCGAAGCGGTTGTGCGGGCGGAGCACGGCGATCCGTTCGGCATCCTGGGAATGCACACCGACGGCCCCGACGGGGCCGTCACCGTCCGGACCTTCATCCCCGAAGCGCGCAAGATTACGCTGATTGACGTCGGCACGAACGAGCCGGTCGCGGAGCTGGAGAAGGTCCACTCAGACGGCTTCTGGTCGGTTACGCTGAACGACCGCAAGACCATGTTCCGCTACCGGTTCCGGATCGACTTCGCGACCCATACCGGCGAGTTCTCCGACGCCTACAGCTTCCCGCCGGTGCTGGGCCAGCTCGACGTTCACCTCCTGGCCGAAGGCACTCATCTCCGCAGCTTCGAGCGGCTGGGCGCCCATCCGCAGGAGATGGAAGGCATCGCGGGAACCGCCTTCGCGGTCTGGGCTCCCAACGCCACGCGCGTCTCCGTGATCGGCGATTTCTGCAACTGGGATGGTCGCCGGCTACCGATGCGGAAGCGTCACGAATGCGGCGTTTGGGAACTCTTCGTCCCCCATGTCGCCCGTGGCGACCGCTACAAGTACGAGATCAAGGGACCGTCCGGCAACCTCCTGCCGCAGAAGGCCGACCCCTACGCCTTCCAGGCCGAACTGCCGCCCCATACCGCTTCTGTCGTCCACGGCCTCAACAGCCATCCCTGGAGCGATCAGGACTGGCTGCGCGACCGTGCCCGGACCGACTGGCGGGCCAAACCCGTCTCGATCTACGAATGCCACATCAGCTCATGGCGTCGTCCCGATGGGGAAGGGGGCAACCGCTACCTGACCTATGACGAGCTGGCCGACCAGCTTGTGCCCTACGTCAAGGACATGGGCTACACCCATATCGAGCTTCTGCCGATCACCGAGTTCCCGTTCGACGGTTCCTGGGGCTACCAGCCGATCGGCATGTTCGCGCCGACCAGCCGCCACGGCGACCCGGAAGGCTTCTCCCGCTTCGTCGAGCGCTGCCACCGCGAGGGCATCGGCCTGCTGCTGGACTGGGTCCCTGGCCACTTCCCGACGGATCAGCACGGTTTGGGCCTCTTCGACGGCACCCACCTTTACGAGCACGCCGACCCGCGCCAGGGCTTCCACCAGGACTGGAACACCCTGATTTACAATTTCGGTCGCCGCGAGGTCTCCAGCTTCCTGCTCGGCAGCGCGCTCTACTGGATGGACCAATTCCATTTCGACGGCATCCGCGTCGATGCCGTGGCCTCCATGCTGTATCTCGACTACAGCCGTCAGGCCGACCAGTGGGTGCCCAACCAGTACGGCGGCAACGAGAACCTGGAAGCGGTCGCTTTCCTCAAGCGCATGAACGAGCTGGTCTACGGCAACCACCCCGGCGCCATGACCGTAGCCGAGGAATCGACCTCGTGGCCCGGCGTCTCGCGCCCGGTCTACCTGGGCGGCCTGGGCTTCGGCTTCAAATGGAACATGGGCTGGATGCACGACACGCTCAGCTTCATGTCCAAGGACCCGATCCATCGCCGGTATCATCACCACTCGATGACCTTCGGCATGATCTACGCCTTCAGCGAGAATTTCGTCCTACCGCTGAGCCATGACGAGGTCGTCCACGGCAAGGGCTCCCTGCTCAACAAGATGCCGGGCGACCGCTGGCAGAAATTCGCCAACCTGCGGGCCTATTACGGCTTCATGTGGACCCATCCCGGCAAGAAGCTGCTCTTCATGGGCGGCGAGTTCGCCCAGGAACTCGAATGGAACCATAACAAGGGCCTCGACTGGCACCTGCTGGAAGACGGCAACCACCAGGGCATCCAGACGCTGGTCCGCGACCTAAACCACCTCTACAAGGACACGCCGGCCCTCCACGAACTCGACAACGAACCCGCAGGGTTCGAGTGGATCGAGGCCAACGACAGCGACAACAGCGTCTTCGCGTTCCTGCGCTACGGCAAGGACCGCGAGCACCCGATCGTTTCCGTCAGCAACTTCACCCCGCTCCCGCGCGAAGGCTACCGCGTCGGCGTCCCGGCCCCCGGCTTCTACCGTGAGCGCCTGAACACCGACGCCGGCATCTACGGCGGCAGCGACGTCGGCAACAACGGCGGAGTGGAGGCGGAAGAATTCCCCCACCACGGCCGGCCCTACTCGATCCTGCTTCGGGTGCCGCCGCTGGGGACTTTGATCCTGGAACGTCAGTAACATCGGACGGATCGACCCCGGTTACAGGAAACCGGGGTCGATCAATTTACGGTATAAAATCCTATAAATCTCTTTATAACTATCGCAAAAGCCTCAAACATCTGATACATTGTCCGCATCAGTTGATTTCGACTTATTAAGGCATCAGACGGCGAGGCGACACGTGGGCAATCAGTACGACATCTTCTTCAGCTACGCCCACACGTACCAGAAAGCGGTAAAACCGCTTCTGGCTGCTCTCGCCGTCAAAGGCATAAAGGTTTTCCACGACGAAACCGAAATGCCGTAATCGATCGAATGAAGGCGGCTGTTGCCATCCGCAACCATCCAAAATTGTTGCACCTGATGGCTCACGCTCGCGCCTTGTCCGTGCGTCCGCTGCACGTGGCAACCGCCACAATTCTGTTGTCGCCTGGCCGCTAACGCTTGCTTATTTGAGGAAAGCTGAGGCGGCGCGAGCGCTTATTGAAGAGGCATTGCCTATTGCACTTGGGAAGTACGGAATGGAACCCAATTTTTCGAAGGCATTGCTGAATACTGCCGCCTATTTGAGCGTGCCCCTCCTGCCCAACGCGTTGCCCTAATCATGAGTTTTCCTCGGCCCTTGCAGTCCGCATTGGCAGTTACCTTGATGCCGACAATCAGCGCAGCCCTATGGAACGTCCCACCCTCACCCTCCCCCCCCCTCTCCC
>NZ_AVFK01000007.1 GCF_000936425.1 Skermanella aerolata KACC 11604
CAGCACGTCGTGCGATCCATCCTCGGTGGGCTGATCCCTCAGCTTGCTGCGGCGTTGGCCACCAGCGCTTCGGTGAGACGGGGTATAGCCCCAGCGCCCCAGCCTCGCAACAGAAAAATTCATCTCGCTGAAACTTTTCTGACGCTTCGGTCAGAAACCGTGCTCCACCAAGATTTTGTCGCGCTTGCACATACGCGCTCGCCTGCGCACGGTAAACACGACTTTACCAATAATATCGGAAGCCGACAAAGTATCCACAGGAAGCCGCGTGGAAGCGCTCCGCACCGCCCCAACCGCGAGAAAGGCGTATGGTATCAGCCGCTTGCATCCAGGCGTTAAGGTAGAGTGGAAGCTGATTGTGCTTGACTACAAAAGAATTGCTGATCAAGCGCGATTCGGTATCCCTACGGCGTTGACAGTGATACTCCCGTCGCGCATGGTCCAACTCACAGTTCGCCAGCTTTAGTTTCCCCCAATACACGGGTCGGGCCGCCGGTGCTCGGCTTCATCAAGGAGGACACCCGGTGCGTCTAGGGGTTGCCGCCATACCCGCTCTTGCCCTTTGCCTAGCAAGCGTGCCCACCTTCGCGTCGGCGGGGTGGGAGTATCCATACAACCATCCCACCAGAACCCCTATCGACTCCGCACCGGCGGCGGCAACGACAGGACCGGAACTGGCCGATCTCGACAAGGAGGCCGCCGGTCCCCACCCGGTCAAGACCGCCTTCGCTGAAGACGCCGTGGAGGACACCGGAGCACCGGCCGGTGATACATCCATGCTGGCGGACGCGCTGGGTGAGTCGCTTCCCGAGGAAGGGCAGACCGAAGCGCTGGCGGATCTTGACCGCAAGGTAGTGGAAGTCGGCCGTGGCGATACGCTGCTGGGACTACTGGTCAACGCTTCGGTTCCCAAGATCGACGCCCATGACGCCATCGAGGCATTGAGAAGCGTCTTCGATCCGCGCCGTCTACAGGTCGGCCAGGAGGTCGCCCTGCTGTTCCAGCGGGAGTCCGGCTCCGACCGGCGCTTCATGGGACTGGAACTGGAGCCGGATGCCGAGCGGGCCGTCTCGGTTGCCCGCGTCGAGGGCGAGGGTTACGAAGCCGCGACGATCGATAAGGCGCTGGAGCGCCGCAAGACTGCTGCATCGGCCGTGATCGACAGCAGCCTGTTCGAGGCCGGCGCCAGCGTCGGCGTTCCGATCCCGGTCATGGCCGCGATGATCCGCGCCTATTCCTACGACGTGGATTTCCAGCGCGACGTTCAGCCGGGCGACGAGTTCCAGGTTATGTACGAGCGCTATTTCACCGACGACGGGGCGGCTGCTCGCGATGGCGATATCCTGTATGCGGCGCTGACTCTTGGCGGCAAGCAGATGGAGCTGTTCCGGTACAAGACCCGGGACGGCATCGTCGATTACTTCAACCGCCAGGGCGAGAGCATCCGCAAGGCGCTGCTCAGGACGCCGATCGACGGCGCCCGGGTTTCCTCGAAGTTCGGCATGCGCCGCCATCCCATCCTCGGCTTCAGCAAGATGCACACCGGCATGGACTTCGCCGCGCCGACCGGCACGCCGATCTATGCCGCCGGCAATGGCGTGATCGAGGAAATCGGCCGCAAGAACGGCTATGGCAACTATGTCCGCATCAAGCACAACCAGCAGATCGCGACAGCCTACGCCCATCTCAGCAAGTTCGGCACGGACATGCGGCGGGGCGGCCGGGTACAGCAGGGCGATATCATCGGCTATGTCGGAACGACGGGACGTTCCACGGGTCCGCACCTTCACTACGAAGTCATGCGTGGCGGGCGCCAGATCAATCCGATGAGCGTCGATCTGCCGACCGGCGTCGCCCTGGAAGGCCGCGAGCTGGTCGCCTTCAAGCATCACGTCGAAGAAACCGACCGGCAATTCGCCGCTAACCTGCAAAGCTCGCAGCAGGTGGCCCAGAGCGTCAGCGCCACGGGCGAAGCCGAGCATCCGGATGCCTGCAGGGGCGATCGAACCTGCTGATCGGCGGCGGGAGAACCACCGCAACATCGCTGGATCTTCCGCTGCTGCGGAATCCGAATGGACGAAGACAAGACGTTCCGGCGGAAGGGGCTACCCTTCCGCCGGAACGCTCAGGGCCGTTTAGTGAACGGTCCGTGGGCTGGCCCAGGACGATCCAGTACCGCCCGAAGTACCAGCACCGGGAACGTGGGTACCGGCGGGAATGCCGTCGATCAACAGACCCTGTTCACCGGCGCTGATCCCGACCTTCTGGCCGTCGGCGATGCGGCCTTCCAGCAACAGCGTGGCGAGCGGGTTCTGAAGCGCCCGCTGGATTACCCGCTTCAGGGGCCGGGCGCCGTAGACCGGGTCGTATCCGGCATCGGCGAGCCAAGCCAAAGCCTTGTCATCGATTTCCAGATCGATGTCGCGGTCGGCCAGCATCTTCCGCAGGCGGCCGAGCTGGATCTTGACGATGCCGCCCATGTTCCCACGGCTCAGCCGATGGAACAGCAGGATCTCATCGAGCCGGTTCAGGAACTCCGGCCGAAACGAGCCCCGGACGATCTCCATCACTTCCTCGCGCACGGCGGCGCTATCCTGTCCTTCCGGCTGGTTGGCCAGGATCTCCGACCCGAGGTTGGAGGTCATGACGATCAGCGTATTGCGGAAGTCCACGGTACGCCCCTGCCCGTCCGTCAGCCTGCCGTCATCGAGCACCTGAAGCAGGACGTTGAAGACATCCGGGTGCGCCTTCTCGACCTCGTCGAACAGGATCACCTGATAGGGCCGGCGGCGGACGGCCTCCGTCAGCGCGCCACCCTCCTCGTAGCCGACATAGCCGGGAGGCGCGCCGATCATGCGGGCGACCGCGTGCTTCTCCATGTATTCCGACATGTCGAGCCGGATCATGGCTGTTTCGTCGTCGAACAGGAACTCGGCCAGAGCCTTGGTCAGCTCGGTCTTGCCGACGCCGGTCGGGCCTAAGAACAGGAACGAGCCGATCGGCCGATTCGGATCCTGAAGGCCGGCGCGGGCGCGGCGAACCGCGTTAGACACCGCGACGATCGCCTCGTCCTGACCGATCACGCGCGAGCCGATCTTGCCTTCCATCGCAAGCAGCTTCTCGCGCTCGCCGGTCAGCATCTTGTCCACCGGGATGCCGGTCCAGCGGCTGACGATCGCGGCGATCTCGCCGTCGCGCACTTCCTCGTTCAGCATCCGGTTGCCGGCGACTTCCTCGGCGGCCTTCAGCTTTCGTTCCAGTTCCGGAATGACGCCGTAGGACAGCTCCGCCGTCCTGGCCCAATCACCATTGCGCTGGGCCTGTTCCTGCTCAACGCGGGCATGGTCCAACTGCTCCTTCAGCTTCTGGGCGCCGGTGAGCTGTTCCTTCTCCGCCATCCACAGGCCGGTCATGTCGGCCGACTTGGCTTCCAGATCCTCGAGTTCGCCTTGCAGCTTCTCCAGCCGGTCGCGGGACGCCTGATCGCTTTCACGCTTCAGGGCTTCCCGCTCGATCTTGAGCTGGATGATGCGGCGGTCAAGCTCGTCGATCTCTTCCGGCTTCGAATCGACTTCCATGCGGAGCCGCGAGGCGGCCTCGTCGATCAGGTCGATCGCCTTGTCCGGCAGGAACCGGTCGGTGATGTAGCGGTGCGACAGTGTCGCTGCCGCAACGATCGCGCTGTCGGTGATCCGGACGCCGTGGTGAAGCTCGTATTTCTCCTTCAGGCCGCGCAGGATCGAGATCGTATCCTCGACCGTCGGCTCGGAGACGAAGACTGGCTGGAACCGCCGCGCCAGCGCCGGGTCCTTCTCGACATGCTTGCGGTACTCGTCCAGCGTGGTCGCACCGACGCAGTGAAGCTCGCCGCGCGCCAGGGCAGGCTTCAGCATGTTGGACGCGTCCATAGCACCATCGGCCTTGCCGGCCCCGACCAGGGTGTGCATCTCGTCGATGAAGACGATGATCTCGCCCGCCGCCGCCGTGATCTCCTGCAACACGGCCTTCAGCCGTTCCTCGAACTCGCCGCGATACTTGGCGCCGGCCACCATGGCGCCGAGGTCGAGCGCCATCAGTCGCTTGTCTCGCAAGCCTTCCGGCACGTCGCCCTTGATGATGCGCTGTGCCAGACCTTCCACGATGGCGGTCTTGCCGACGCCGGGCTCGCCGATCAGGACGGGGTTGTTCTTGGTGCGCCGGGCCAGCACCTGGATGGTGCGCCGAATTTCCTCGTCGCGGCCGATCACCGGGTCGAGCTTGCCGTCGCGCGCCGCTTCGGTCAGGTCGCGGGCGTACTTCTTCAGCGCGTCGTAGCCCTGCTCGGCCGAAGCACTGTCGGCGGTGCGGCCCTTGCGGATCGTGTTGATCGCCTGGTTGAGAGACTGCGCCGTGACGCCTGCCTCCTTCAGGATGCGGGCGGAGGGTGAGCCTTCCGCCATGGCGAGCGCCAGCAGCAGGCGTTCGGCCGTGACGAAGCTGTCGCCGGCCTTGGTTGCTAGGTCTTCGGCCGTCTGGAACAGGCGCGCCAATTCGGGCGCCAGATAGATCTGGCCGGCTCCCGCCCCTTCGACCTTCGGCTGCTTGTTGAGTTCAGCCTCCACGGCGGACAGGGCCCGCGCGGGGTCGCCGCCGGCCGACCGGATCAGGTTGGCGGCCAACCCTTCCTTGTCTTCCAGCAAGGTCGTGAGCAGATGTTCGGGCGTCAGCCGCTGATGACCGCGCCGCAAAGCCAAGCCCTGCGTGGCCTGTACGAAGCCGCGCGAACGTTCGGTGTACTTCTCGAAGTCCATGGTTACACTCCTTGTCGTCCGGTCGCCCGCTAGGCAGCACGACCGCGTTTGACCCACTTGAATGTGCGATCCAGGAGGATGCTGAAACCTATATGGCGAGGGGGATATCGGCACACAAGCGGTCGGCGGGCGGCAATCGCCGGTCTGAGAAAACAATGTTAGGAACAATGCTTTTGGAGCATCACCGCCCGTCGGGCCATGGCTCCCGGGAGACCTGAAGCTTGAAGAAACTGCTGGCACGTACACCCCTGCTTCGCATGGCGCACCTGACGCGCGTCGGCTGGCTCTCGGTATCCAGGCCCGTGACCATGGGAGTGAGAGCCTTGATCCGGGACCGGTCGGGCGCCGTCCTGCTGATCCGGCACAACTATGTCGGCGGCTGGCACATGCCGGGCGGCGGCGTCGGCCGGGGAGAGACGGTCCATCAGGCGATGGCACGGGAAGTCCGTGAAGAAGTCGCCCTTGAAGTGATCGGCACCGCCCGGATGATGGGCCTCTACGCCCGGTTCCGCCATGGCGCAAGCGACCATGTCAGCGTCTTCGTGGTGGACGAATGGTCAGGCACGCCAGATGTCGATGGACTGGAAATCGCTGAATGCCGGTTCTTCCCGCGCGATGCCCTGCCAGAGGACACGACCCCGGCGACACGCCGCAGGCTGGAAGAGGTCTGGTCCGATGGCCCCGTGTCGGAGCTGTGGTGACTTGGATCGGTCGACTGACGATCTGGAGAATGGGCAAAAAAATTGCCCCCGCTGGGCTTTTAGCGGGGGCGGCCGGGCCAGTTTGCGAGGTTTCGGATCACGGAACAGGAGAGAGTGTGCGGTCCGGCTGAGGGAAGTTATAAACCATACTATCCTAGCTGCAAATGCAAATCGTTCTCATTATCAAATTTTGCCGTGGATCGTTCCATGGGCCAATTGTGTGACGATCTGAGTTAACGCAGGATTGACGAAACCGTACCCCAGCGGCATAAGATCAGGCATGGATACCGCAGTTGCGAAGATATATCGTTACCCGGTCAAGGGGCTGAGCGCTCAGATCCTTCCCGAGGTCGTTCTCAGGCCGGGCGAGGGCTTGCCCGACGATCGTCGTTTCGCCATTACCCATGGCGCCTCGGCCTATGACGCGACGGAGCCGGGATGGCGGCCGAAACGCGATTTCCTGCAACTTGCCAAGAACGAGCGGCTGGCAGCCCTGGAAACCGACTACGATTCCAGTACCGGCAGCCTGACGATCCGCAGGAACGGCAGGCAGGTCGCCCGTGGCCAGATCACCAATCCGACCGGTCGTCTGCTGATCAACCAGTTCGTCGCGGCCTACATGAAGGGCGAGGCACCCGGTACCCCCTGCCTTGTCGAGGCGCCGGAAGTCATGTTCAGCGATACGCGCGAGAAATACGTCTCGATCCTCAACGCCGGCAGCGTGGCCGACATCGAACGCGTGGTCAACGCGCCGGTCGATCCCGTGCGTTTCCGCGCCAATCTGCTGCTGGAGGGCTTGGAGCCCTGGGTCGAGACAAAATGGATCGGCCACCGCATCGCAATCGGCGACGCAGTGCTGGAAGTGGTCGAGCAGATCGGCCGCTGCGCAGCGACCGAGGTAAACCCGGCCACTGCGACACGCGACATCAACATCCCATTGGCTCTTCAGCGGGGATATTCCCACCGCAACTGCGGTGTATACGCCCGCGTGATCCAGGGAGGTCGAGTCGCACCGGGCGATGCTGCCACCCTGATCGAGTAAGTTCGAGCGGAACGCTTGCGGCGGGATGACGTCGAAACGCGAGAGGGACCCGGATTGGGCCCATTCAGGCGTTCATCTGAGCCCGTTCGTCCTCGGCTTCCTCGTCCTCGTCATCGTCCTGATCGTCGTCTTCCTGGTCCTGGCCGTTGCCGTTAGTGCCGGCGTGGCCGTTGGGACCACCGTTGGGGTTGCGACCATCGCGTCCGCGCTGGTTTTCACCACTTTGCTCGTTGATCAGACCGATAATCCGAAAGTAATGCTCAGCGTGCTGAAAGTAACTTTCCGCCGCAATCCGATCTCCAGCAGTCTGGGCGTCGCGTGCCAGAGTCAGATACTTTTCATAGACCTGAAAAGCATTGCCACGGATACGGACATCGGGACCGTTGCTGTCAAAGGTTTGGTGGCGCAAAGGGACGTTGTTCTGTCGGCGGCCACCGTTGTTGTTGCCCCGGCCGCGAGAACGCCTAACGTTTGGTCCTTGTCTCATTCGGCTATTACGAGCCCCACTTTGAGATTTGCGCGCCCCTGTCCAGCCTGGCGGAACATCTGAAGGCCGCCGGGCGACCGCGGAGCATAGCTGCGCGGTGGAATGTCAGGGGTTCTGATCACGCAGGCCGCGCCAATTGTGCTGCGGTCCTTCGTTATTGAAGACCCTAGCCGGGAAACGGCTGTAATCCAACCTTTTTCTTGTGTGCAAACGCGGAATCACCCGCTCAAATGACCGAAAACCGCACGTTCCACGCGGCCGAGGTCGCATCGGGTCCCGATACCACTGAAACCAGCCGTGACAAGCAGCCTCGCCACGTCGGCCGCTTGTCCGGCACCGACCTCGAAGATTACTTTGCCCTTGGATTTCAATAGGTTGGGTAGCTGCGTGACGATCGTGCGGTAAGCATTCAATCCATCCGGCCCACCGGCCAGCGCCGCCACGGGATCGAATCGAACGACTTCCGGCGCCAGGGTCTCGATTTCCGCTTCGGGGATATAGGGCGGGTTGGATATCACGAGGTCGAAGCGCTCGGACAGTCCGTCCCCCCAGTCGCCGACGGCAAAGCGGGCGCGCTGACCGAACCCTAGGCGGCGGGCATTGGCGGTAGCGGTAGCGACCGCTTCCTCCGACCTGTCGATGCCGGTACCGGCGGCATTCGGCAACTCGCTCAGCAGGGCCAGCAGCAGGCAGCCGGTACCGGTGCCGAGATCGAGGACGGTGAGCGGGGCTTTCCTGTCGGGGATACCGGCCAGCGCCTCGTCGATCAGGGTCTCGCTGTCCGGGCGTGGGTCGAGCGTCGCCGGCGACAGGTGGAAATCGAGACTCCAGAACTCGCGGCGGCCAAGGATTCGGGAAACCGGCTCACGGTCCACCCGGCGTGCGATGAAACCCAGCACACGGCCGACCTGCGCCTGATTGAGCCTTGCAGTGGCATGGATAAGCATGTGCTCGCGGGTCATTCCGAGAGATGCGCCCATCAGGATCCTCGCGTCCAGCTCGGGCGTATCGACGCAGGCTTCGCGGAGCAGGGCTTCGGCATGGCGCAGAACCTCCCGCAGCAGCGGGGTTTCGGACAAGGGGGCCATGCCGGTCATGACGGGCCGGTCATTGCAGTTCGGATAGGCGTTCGGCCTCGTCCGCCGCGATCAGAGGATCGATCACCTCGTCCAGCGCCTCGCCGTTCATGACCTTGTCGATCTTGTAGAGCGTCAGGTTGATCCGGTGGTCGGTCACCCGGCCCTGGGGGAAGTTGTAGGTGCGGATGCGCTCCGACCGGTCGCCGCTGCCGACCTGGCTCTTGCGGTTCGCGGCGCGTTCGGCATCCAGGGCGCTGCGCTGCTGGTCGTACAGGCGGGAGCGCAGCACGCGCATCGCCTTGGCCTTGTTCTTGTGCTGCGACTTCTCGTCCTGCTGGATCACGACCAGCCCGGTCGGCAGGTGGGTGAGGCGGACGGCACTGTCGGTCGTGTTGACCGACTGCCCACCCGGCCCGCTGGAGCGGTACACGTCGATCCGCAGGTCCTTCTCGTCGATCTGAATATCGACTTCCTCCGCTTCCGGCAGCACCGCCACGGTGGCGGCGGAGGTGTGGATACGGCCGCCGGCTTCTGTCGCGGGGACTCGTTGGACGCGGTGGACGCCGCTCTCGTATTTCAGGCGCGCGAAGACGCTACGGCCGGTGATCGAGGCGGTCGCTTCCTTGTAGCCGCCGATCCCCGTCTCCGACACGTCCATCGTCTCGAACTTCCAGCCGCGCAAGGCGGCGTAGCGCTGGTACATCTGGAACAGTTCGGCCGCGAAAAGGGCCGCTTCCTCGCCGCCGGTGCCGGCCCGGACTTCCAGGATGGCGTTCTTCTCGTCCGCCTCGTCCTTGGGCAGCAGCAGGATCTGGATACCGCGCTCGAGTTCCGGCAGACGGCGGTCGAGCGCTTCCAGCTCCGCCTCCGCCAGATCCTTCATCTCGGGGTCTGCCAGCATGGCGTCGAGATCCCGGCGCTCGTCCCGGGCCTTGCGCAACTCGGCAATGGCCTCCGCGATCGGGGTCAACTCGGAGTATTCCTTCGACATCTTGGCGAAGGCGTGCGCCTCCACCTGGCCGCCGGCCAGGGCATCCCGCAACTCGTCGTGGCGCGCCGCGACACGGTTGAACATATCCTCGAAACTCACCGTCCCTCACCCTCAAACGGTCCCGGTACGGGCACCGCTTCAATACGTTCAGTCGTATCCGACTCATCGAAGCGGAACAGCCGGCGCAGCAGCCGTTCCGCCTCCACCTGTTCCATGTCGTGCGCCGCGGCCATCGCCCGCAGCACCTGCGACGGCTGATGAAGCAGCCGGTTGACCAGCAGGCGGGTCGCTTCCGCCGGATCCCCGCCGGGATGCTCCGCCAGCAGCCGGGTCCGCACCGCCTCGAAATGGCCGCGCAATGCGGCCACCGCCGGAACGGCGGCCCGTTCCGCCCTGCCACGCGCGAAACCGGCAACGGCTTGGTCCACGATGGCCCAGGCGGCTGCGGCGGCGGCTTCCCGCGTGGCGCGGCCTTCCAGCGCCACCCGTTCCAGATCGGCCAGATCGTAGACGAAGGCGCCTTCCAGGCCGCCCACCGCCGGATCGATATCGCCGGGGATGGCGGTGTCGATCAGGAAGACGGGACGGCGGCGGCGTTTCCGGATCACCGCGTCCATCTGGTCCGCCGACAGGATATAGCGCCCCAGACCGGCCGCCGTCACCACGATATCGGCGGACTGGAGTGCGGCATCCAGATCGGCGACCGGCGAATAGTGGCAGCCCAGCCGGCGTGCCGCCGCTTCGGCGCGGCGGTCGACCCTCGATGTCACGGTCAGGCGGGGGAGACCTGCCTCGCGCAGCGCCTCCGCCATCAGCTCGCCCATGTCGCCGAGGCCGATCAGCAGGCAGGACGAGCGGTCGAGTTCGCCGTGGATATCGCGCGCGGTCTGAACGGCGGCGGCGGCGATGGAAACCGGGCGCTCCGCTATCGCGGTCTCCGTCCGCACCCGCTTGGCGGCGGCATAGGCGGCCTGGAGCACAGCTTCCAGTTCCGGCCCTGTGGTATGGGCGGCGACGGCGGCGCGATGGGCGGCCTTGATCTGGCCCAGGACATGAGGTTCGCCGACCACCTGGCTGTCGAGCGAGCAGGCCACCGCGAAGAGGTGCCGGACGGCGTCGCCGCCGGTCAGGGTGTAGAGTTCGGGCGCCAGCGCCTGGGCTGTCATGCCGGCCCGCTCGGCCAGGGCGCCGGCGGCGATGGTTGCCGTCCGGACGGGGTCGCAGGAGGCGGCCAAAACTTCCACCCGGTCGCAGGTAGAAAGCCAGAAGAATTCGGAAAGCCCGCCGGCCTGGAGACGGGCGAGCACGCCCGGGACTTCGGTTTCCTCGGTGCAGATCAGGTCGCGGACGGCGCCCGAACTGGACCGGTGGTTGACACCGACCAGAACCAGTTCGGACGAAGAACGCGCCCCGCTGCCGGGCATGGCGGGCGCTTAGGGGAGACAGGCAGGGCGCGAGCCCGCTGTCATTCCGCAGCCTCGGCCGCAGCGGCCGCAGCTTCGGCTTCGGCTTTCTCGGCCTCGGCCTTTGCCGCCTCGATCTGGGCCGCCTTCTTCTCGACCAGACCGACCAGATGGCCGACGATGTCCTCGTCCTTCAGACGGTGGTCGGGCTGGCCGGCGATGTAGACCTGATGGGTGTTGGCGCCGCCGCCGGTGAAGCCTATATCGGTCTCCCGCGCTTCGCCTGGACCGTTGACGACGCAACCGATGACCGAGACGGTCATGGGCGTCGTGATGTGGGCGAGGCGCTGTTCCAGCACCTCCACCGTCTTGATCACGTTGAACTGCTGGCGGGCACAGCTTGGGCAGGAGATCACGGTGACGCCGCGGCGGCGCAGGCCCAGCGACTTCAGCATTTCGTAGGCGACCAGCACCTCTTCCTCCGGCTCGGCGGAGAGGGAGACGCGAATCGTGTCGCCGACGCCGGACCACAGCAGCATGCCGAGCCCGATCGAGGACTTGACCGTGCCGGAGCGCAGGCCGCCGGCCTCGGTTATGCCGATATGCAGCGGATAATCGCAGGCTTCCGCCAGCCCCTGATATGCTGCGACCGCCAGGAATACGTCCGATGCCTTGACGCTGATCTTGAACTCGCGGAAGTCGTGATCTTCCAGGATGCGGGCGTGGTCGAGGGCGCTTTCGACCATCGCTTCCGGGCAAGGCTCGCCGTATTTCTCCAGCAGGTCCTTTTCCAGGGAACCGGCGTTGACGCCGATCCGGATCGAGCAGCCGTAGTCCTTGGCGGCCTGCACCACTTCCCGCACCCTGTCGGCCGAGCCGATGTTGCCGGGGTTGATGCGCAGGCAGGCGGCGCCGTTCTGGGCCGCCTCGATCGCGCGCTTGTAGTGGAAATGGATGTCGGCGACGACCGGAATATTGATCTCGCGGGTGATCGCCTTGAGCGCCAGGGCCGATTCCTGATCAGGGCAGGAAACGCGTACGAGGTCGGCGCCGGCCTGCTCGATCCGCTGGATCTGCTCGATCGTGGCCTTGACGTCCGTCGTCAGCGTGTTGGTCATCGACTGCACCGAAATCGGCGAGTCGCCGCCTACGGGGACCTTTCCGACATGGATCAGGCGGCTCTTGCGGCGCTCGATGTGGCGGTACGGACGGACAGTCATGAACAGGCTTTCGATTCCAATGGGGACACGGTTCCGCGTGCCCCTAAAGTGCGGACGACCATGCCCCCGGTCAAGGGCAAGTCCGGGGTGCCACCCCGGCTTACGCGCGGATCAGGCTCTCGAGGCTATCGTCCGGCCCAGCGGTCGGGGTCGAGCGGGACGCCGCGCATGACTTGGCCGGGCGTGCCCATGGCGGTGCCCTGGGCGCCATCGACCGATACCTGCAAGCCGCCGGCGTTGCCGGTCTGCATCTTCAGGCCTGCCTTGTCCGGCACCCGGTAGATGTCGCCCGGACGCAGCACGCGGGTCATCAGCAGATCGCCGGCACCGTCGCGGACCTGGATCCAGCTGTCCTGGGTGGCGCGGATCTGGATACGCGACTGGCCGCTGGTGGCGCCGTAGACGCGGGCGTCACCCTGTCCCGCCTCGGGCGCTCCCGGAGGGGCCGGCGGCATCGGCAGTCCCGCTACCTGACCCGGCACCGGCGGCAGGGGCACGGAAGGAGGGACCGGCTGCGGCGCCGCCTGGGCGGAGCGTGGATCGTTGAGCGGCGTCGACTCGACGATCGGACTCTCTTCCTCTTCGCTCTCGTCCGGAGCCGTGGCGTTGGCGATGGCAGCCGGCGGAGAAGCCGGGGTCTGTTTCGTTGCGGGAGATCCCGTGGGCACCGGGGAAGAAGGCGTCGCAGGAGACTGTGCCGCAGGAGACTGTGCCGCTGGAAGCTGGGCCTCTGGAGACTGGACCGGAGGAGCGGCTGAAACCGAAGGCGCCGGCGCAGCAACCGCCGGTGGCTGTTCGGCGGGCGTTACCGGAACGACCAGTCCCGGAGCCGGTGCGGCCGGCGCAATGTTCAACGCCGTGGCCAGGCGTTCCGGCATTTCCGGGACGAAATCGACCAGTTCGCGGCCTGTCGAGTTCATGTAGTACCAGCCACCATAGGCGGAGCCCGCCAGTACAACTGCGAGCAGTAGCAGCGCTCCTCCGGGAATGCGGCTTTCCGGCGCCGGCTTGGGCAAGTAAAGCTCCGGCTTGGGCGTCAGTCCGCCGGAGGTTTCCTCCTTGAAGCGGCGCAGCACGAGCTGGGGATCGAGCCCCAGATGCTCGGCATAGGTGCGGAGAAAACCGGTGGCATAGGTGGCGCCGGGAAGATCGTCGAAGCGGGCCTGCTCGATCGCTTCCAGATAGGCCAGGCGGATGCGGAGGGCCACGGCGATCTCGCTCAGCTCGTAGCCGAGGGACATCCGCCGGCTGCGGAGCATGTCGCTGACGCCAGGACCTCTCACGCCGGAACCGCCGGAAGGGTTTGCCGCGAGTCCGCCGCCTGCCGGGTCGCTGCCGCCGCGTGCTGCGTCGCCGATGTGGAAATTCCTTCCTCTGGTGTCGCCCATACCATCAGCCGTCGTTGCGCAGCGAATTCATGTTCAGAAAGCGGAGAAAGCCAGATAAAACGCCCCGCCACTGTCGCTGAAGTTGTAACAAACTTTCATCGCGGAATGCAACGAATTAGATCATGACTCCATGATCCAGGGCAAAAGCGCGCAATTTTTCGCGCAAGCTGTGATCCCTGACCGGATACAGCGTTTCTATATAGTCGCTCAAGCCGGAGACGTTCAAACTGCGCAGCATCGACTTGACGGGACCGACTGCCGGTGGAGACATCGACAGGCTTCTGAAGCCTATTCCGATCAGCGCCATGGCATCCAGGGGCCGTCCCGCCATTTCGCCGCACACGCTCAGCGGCACCCCGGCCGCATCGCACAGCCCGACCAGATGGCGGAACATGTTCAGCATGGGCGGCGACAGCGGGTCGTAACGGTTGTTGATCCGGGGATTGCCCCGGTCGGCGGCGAACATGTACTGCATCAGGTCGTTCGACCCGACGGAGATGAAGTCCAGGCGTGGCAGAAGCGCCGGCAGGTGCCAGATCAGTGACGGCACTTCCAGCATGGCCCCGACCAGCACCCGCCTCGGCTGCGGAGCACCGCTTCTCGCCAGACGCTCGATCTCCAGGTCCAGGATGGCGCGGGCCGCCTCGAACTCGGCGCATTCCGCGATCATGGGGAACATGACGCGCAGGTCGCGCCCGGCGGATGCCCGGAGCAGCGCCCGCAACTGCTTGCGCAGCATGGCGGGACGGTCCAGGCCGATCCGAATCGCCCGCCAGCCGAGCGCCGGGTTCTCCTGCTCCTGATGAGCGAAGTACGGCAGGCTCTTGTCGCCGCCGACGTCCAGGGTGCGGAACACGATCGGCCGGTCGCCGGAAAGCTCCAGCACCCTGCTGTACAGCTCGGTCTGGGCCTCGACGTCCGGATAGGCCGGCCGGATCATGAACGGGATCTCGGTCCGGTACAGGCCGACCCCGTCGGCCCCGGTGTCGCTCAAATGCTGAAGGTCGATCAAAAGGCCGCAGTTCAGGTTGATCGACATCGCGACACCATCCTGCGACACGGCGGGCTCATCGATGATCTCGGCATACAGGCGCTTGCGCTGTGCGCGCATCGTCATGCTGTTGTGAAAGGCGTCCTGAACGTCCTCCGCCGGGCGGACCAGCACCTGGGCGTTGTCGCCGTCGACGATGAGCTGGTCGAGCGGCTCGATCCGGGTCAGCACGTCGATGCACTGCCCGACCACCGGGATGTCGAGCGCGCGGGCGACGATCGCGACATGGCTGGAGGCCGAGCCTTCCTCCAGCACCAGCGCCCGCAGGCACCGGCGGTCGTAGTCCAGCAATTCCGCCGGACCCATCGACCGCGCCACCAGGATCACGTCGTCCGGCAGGGAAGCCGCCGCCTGCAACTCCTTGCCCGCCAGATGCTGGAGCAGCCGGTTGGTCAGATCGTCGAGATCGAGCAGCTTTTCCCGGATATAGGGGTCGTGCAGCTGGCTCATGCGGGCGCGCGTGTCGTTCTGGACGCGCTGGACAGCCGCTTCCGCCGTCAAGCCGTTCTTGATCGCTTCCCGGATGCGCGACAGCCAGCCGCGGTCCTCGGCAAACATCCGGTAGGTCTCCAGGATGTCGTGGTGCTCGCCTCCCTCCACGCTCGATACCCGCAGCAGGTCGTCGATCGCGGTGTGCATCACCTCCAGCGCCTGACGGAAGCGCTCGATCTCGTGCTCCGGGTCCTCTGCGACCATCTGGCGGATCGTGAGCTGCGGCCGGTGCAGCACCGCCAGCCCCATCGCAAGGCCCCGGTTGAGGCTGACGCCGTCCAGCCGGGTCGGCAGCAGCGCGGCATCCGCGACGGAGGAAATCTCCTGCGCGCTGACCAGTTCGCCGCCGGCGGTCAGTTCGGCCACCACCATGGCGATGGTCTGGAGGGTTTCGACCTCTTCCTCGAAATAGACGCGCTTGTCCTTGTGCTGGATCACCAGCACGCCGCGCACCCGGCCTCCGCGCAGGATCGGCACGCCCATCAGCGACAGGAAAGCCTCCTCGCCGGTTTCAGGCCGGTAGGCGAAGTTGGGATGCGAGGGAGCATTGGCGAGCGCAACCGGCCGGGCATGGGCCGCGATGTCGCCGACCAAGCCTTCCCCGACCCGCAGGCGCGTCTTGTGGACAGCCGACTGATTGAGGCCGACGGTGGCGAACAGCTCCAGGATGTCGCCCGCCCGCATGACGTAGCAGGAGCAGACGTCGGCGCCCATCTCCGCGCCGATCAGCGTGACGATCTTGTCAAGGCGGTGCTGGGCGGTACCCGACCCCGCCATGACGTCGCGCAGCCTTGCCAGCAGGCGCCTGGACGTGATGCCGGGCATGGCCGCTCCCTGTTCGATCTCGTAATCCTTCATGTCCATGGCATGGTCCGAACCCGGTGCATCCCGCGCCGGGGTGTCGCGCCCCGGAGCGTCATTCATCTACTCCACGACTCCGGACACGATTTTGGAACCATAGGCTGGTTCGCCGCCATAGGCTTTGCCGATGAGGCCGCTTCGCAATGCCAGCGCGTGGACCGCCTGATCGACCAGATCGTTCAGGATCTCCGCAGTCGGTTGTTCGCGGGTGACCATGCCGACGCTCTGGCCCGCCATCAGCGAACCGTTCTCGATATCGCCCTCGATCACGGCGCGGCGCAGGGCGCCGGCCCAATAATGCTCGATCTCGAGCTGGGCTTCCTTCTGGCCGACCTCGCCCCGCGTGAACCGGTCGATCACGGTGCGCTGGAAGTCCATGAAGCGGCGCGTCCCCTCGTTGGTCAGAGCCCGCACGGGAATCACCGGAAAGCGCGGATCGATCTGGACCGACGGAATCGCATCGCGCGCCGCCGCGTTGATGAAGGCCTGCTTATAGCGCGCATGGGCGATCGACTCGGTGGCGCAGACGAAGCGGGTGCCAAGCTGCACGCCGGAAGCGCCCATTTCCAGATAGGACAGGATCGCCTCGCCCCGGCCGATCCCGCCGGCCACGAAGACGGGCACCTCGGACACCACGGGCAGGATTTCCTGAGCCAGGACCGATGTGGAGACCGGCCCGATATGGCCGCCGGCTTCCATTCCCTCGATCATGATGGCATCCGCGCCGTTCTTGACCAGCTTGCGGGCGGTCGCAGCCGTGGGAGCGAAGCAGACGACTTTGGCGCCCGTTTCCCGGACCCGCCCGATGACGGCGGACGGCGGCAGCCCGCCGGCCAGGACGACATGGCTGACCCGCCGTCCGGCACAGACGCCGATCAGGTCGTCCAGGCGCGGATGCATGGTGATCAGGTTGACGCCGAAGGGCTTGGACGTGCGTTCCCTAGTGCCGGCGATCTCGGCGTCGAGCTGGTCCGGCGACATGGAGCCGGAGGCCAGCACACCGAAACCGCCGCCGTTGGAGATGGCGGCAACAAGGTTGCGCTCCGACACCCAGGTCATGGCGCCGCCCATGATCGCGAACTCGGTGCCCAGGAAGTCACGCCCCCTGCTCCACAGCCGGTCGAGCCGGGCGCGAGCATCCCGTGTCTGGTCTTCGGCTATGGTCATGGCCGGGCCATCCCTGGGTTCACCATCATTGCGCTCACTATCATCAGGCGAAGCCTGCCGCCGGCGCGCCCGAGGCGCCGGTCAGGCGGCGTCCAGACCGTAGGCGGTGTGGAGAGCGCGCAGGGCCAGTTCGGTGTATTCCTCGGCGATCAGGACGCTGACCTTGATCTCCGACGTAGAGATGACCTGGATGTTGATGCCCTTGTCCGCCAGCGTCTTGAACATGCGCTGGGCGACGCCGGCATGGCTGCGCATGCCGACGCCGATCACCGACACCTTGACGACATTGCTGTCGGCCAGCAGGCGGCGGTACTGCAACTCTTCCTTGGAGGCTTCGAGCACGCCGCGCGCCCGTTCCAGATCGCCCTTCGACACGGTGAAGGTGATGTCGGTGCTGGCACCGTCCTCGGACACGTTCTGCACGATCATGTCGACGTTGACCGACGCGTCGGCCAGCGGGCCGAACAGGCCGGCGGCGACGCCGGGCCGGTCGGCGACGCCGACAAGGGTGATCTTCGCTTCGTCTCGGCTATAGGCGATGCCGCTGACCAGTTCCTGTTCCACGATTTCGTCCTCGTCCACAACCAGAGTTCCGGGCAGGTCGCTGCCGGACGCCTTGTCAAAACTGGAAAGCACCTGCACCCGGACACCATGCTTCATGGCCATCTCGACGGAGCGGGTTTGCAGGACCTTGGCGCCCAGCGACGCCATTTCCAGCATTTCCTCGTAAGTGATCTTGGACAGTTTGCGCGCTTTCGACACGATCCGGGGATCGGTCGTATAGACGCCGTCAACGTCCGTATAGATATCGCAGCGGTCAGCCTTGATCGCGGCGGCCAGCGCCACCGCCGATGTATCTGAACCGCCCCGGCCCAGCGTCGTGATCCGGCCGTTCGGCGACAGACCCTGGAAGCCGGCGATGACGGCGACTTCGCCCGAGGATAGGCGGCGCTCGAGTTCTTCCGTCTCGATGGTGCCGATGCGCGCCTTGGCGTGGACGTCGTCGGTCCGGATCGGGATCTGCCAGCCCTGCCAGGAGCGGGCGGTGATGCCGAGTTCCTGCAAGGCAAGGGCTGTCAGGCCGCTGGTCACCTGCTCGCCGGAGGCCACGACGGCATCGTATTCCCGCGCGTCGTGCAGCGGGCTGATGCCGGCGCAATACTCCACCAGCTTGTTGGTGACACCGGACATGGCCGATACGACGACGGCGACCTGATGGCCGGCATCGACTTCCACCTTGACCTTGCGCGCCACATTCTTGATGCGGTCGATGTCGCCGACCGATGTGCCGCCGAATTTGAGAACGATCCGCGCCATTGCCGTATAGCCGCCCTTAACTCTGAAACCGTCGCCCCACCCTGACCGGTACTTTCGCCGCCCGATCGATCCGCCTTGTTCTACCAAGCCGGATAGGCCCCGGGATCATTTTTGATCGGGGACCGGTGAACAGGCGGTTCCATTGCCGGAGCAAGGCGGGGTATCCATACTATCTCGGGGGAAGCGAAGCAAGCTTGCCCCGACTGACCACCGGTCGCATCCGGCACCGAGCCGCATCCAGGAACATACCCATGTCTGCCACCAGTACCGCCTCCAGCGCTTCGTCCTCCACAGCCACCGGAAAGTCCGCCCCGGCCGGTACCACGGTGGATGCCGGGGAGATCGCCCGCTTCAGCGCCATCGCGGCGGAATGGTGGGACCCGCGCGGCAAGTTCAAGCCGCTGCACAAGTACAATCCGATCCGCATCGGCTATATCCGCGATGCGGTCTGTGCCCGGTTCGGCCGCGATCCGGCGGGCGTGCTGCCCCTGCAAGGCCTCCGCATCGTCGATATCGGCTGTGGCGGCGGCCTGCTGGCGGAACCGCTGGCGCGCCTGGGGGCCGAAGTCGTCGGCATCGACGCCGCCGAGCGCAACATCAAGGTGGCGAGCCTGCACGCCGCCGAGTCGGGCGTCACCGTCGACTACCGCGCGACCACGGCGGAAGCGCTGGCCGAGTCCGGCGAGAAGTTCGACGTGGTGCTGGCGCTGGAAGTGGTCGAACACGTCGCCGACGTGCCGCTATTCCTCAAGTCGCTCTGCGGATTGCTCGAACCCGGCGGCATGCTGTTCCTTGCGACCATCAATCGCACGCCCAAGGCCTTCGCGCTGGCCATCGTCGGGGCCGAATACGTGCTGCGCTGGCTCCCCAGGGGCACCCACGACTGGCGCAAGTTCCTCAAGCCGTCGGAGCTTGCCGCCGGATTGCGCCCCCACGGCGTCGCGGTCCGGGACGTGACCGGCGTCACCTACAACCCCTTGCGCGACGAGTTCTCCCTCAACCGCCGCGACCTGGATACCAACTACATGCTCTGGGCCAGCACGGAGGCTTGAAGCGCGATCGGTCAGCCTTGATCTTATGACAGCTTGAGCGCACATCAAACGTGTTTACGCTCGCTGAAGCTGACATTACAGGTCACGGCCGCCCCACATACCCCCACCCTTGGCACAAAACGGGCGATTGGCAGGAGCGGTACGGACCTGCGTATCGCCCGCCTGCGCCGGCGGCTACCGATGGAGGTGGTCGCTGCGCAGGCCTTTATTTCCCGTGGAACGCTGGCCCGCGTGGAGAAGGGTGATCCCGCCGTATCGTTTGGAATCTACGCTTCCGTGATGCAGGCTTTGGGATTGATCGGTCCCTTAAGCGGTCTGCTGGCCGACGATCAGGCGGGAAATGACCTGCAGATCGAACGGCTCCCCAAACGGGTGCGGACGAAGAAAGTGGCAGGCGCATACACGGCGGCTGATGATGCGAGAAGCACCGAACAAACCGATCAGGAACGTTGAATGTCGGGCTTAAGAGGCCCGACCTACGTCAGAGAGCTCTGGTAGGTCGGGCCTCTTAAGCCCGACATCTTTGCAGGAACTCACTGGTCAAGCTTCAATGACGCCAGCATGAAGCCCTTGAAGTCACGGCGACCCTAACCCTCCACGACTTTCTATTTCTTCTTTTTCTTCAACTCCTTGCCGTGGCTCTCACGGACCCGGCGGTTGATCGCGTCCTTCTTCTCATCGGAGAACGACTTCCAGTCCTTGACCTCGGTCCTGGTCCGGCCGCAGCCCTTGCATACCTTGTCTGAGTCGTACTTGCAGACGTCGATGCAAGGGTTCTTCGTCTTCAGCTTCCCCATCAGTGAGCGACGCCGTGGCGGTCGGAGGCGATGCCCCCGGGCGGCGCCCAGGTGGACAGGCTTTGCTCCATGATGGCGCTGGGACGGGTCGGCGGCACGCGGACAAGACCGGCGGGATCGGCCGGCGCGGGAGGATCGGCCTCGGCGGCGGCGAGGCGGCGCAGTTCGCGCGGCGGATCGGTTTCCTCCGGCGTCAGGAACAACCCGGCGCGCCGCGCCCACTGGCCGACATCGGTCCGGCTGGTCCAGACGGTCAAGGCAACCGACAGGACGAGCCCGGTGATCACCGGCACCAGCCACCAGAAGAAGTCCGGCGCGATGTTGAGCACCAGGGCGCCCCAGGCCAGGCCCAGCGCCACATGGACCCAGTTCCGCCCGGCGGCTTCGCGGAAGGTCAAACCCCGTTCGCCGCGCGGCTGGGCATTCCACTGAACGCTGCGGCCCATCAGGGTCGCGACGACGAAGTGGGTGTGGAACAGCATCATGGCCGGCGCCAGCAACATCGAGAACAGAAGTTCCAGGAAGGCGCTGAGCAGCAGCTTGCCTGTCCCACCGAATCCCCGGCGCAGTCGCCCATCGGCAATGGTGAGGATCAGGCTGTAGACCTTCGGCACCAGCAGGATGCCGATCGTCACGACGAACAGCGAGATCGTCTCCGACACCTTCGACACCGGCCAGACGGGGAACAGGTTGTAGCCCGGCTCGAAGTAGTTATGGCCGACGATGGTCTGGGTCAGGATATCGATCGTGCTGAGCGTCAGCAGGATCAGCCAGAGCGGCGACGAGACGTAGCCCAGCACGCCCATGATCAGGTGCAGGCGGCTCAAGGGGTGAAGCCCCTTGGCAGGCAGCAGCCGCAGGTGCTGAAGGTTGCCCTGGCACCAGCGCCGGTCGCGGACGGCGTAGTCGATCACGTTGGGGGGCAGTTCCTCGTAGCTGCCTTCAAGCTCCGGCACGATCCAGACCTGCCAGCCGGCCCTGCGCATCAGGGCGGCCTCGACGAAGTCGTGGCTGAGGATCTCGCCGCCCAGCGGGGCCTGCCCAGACAGCGTCGGCAGGCCGCAATGCTCGATGAAGGCGCTGGTCCGGATGATCGCGTTGTGACCCCAATAATTGCCTTCGCCCAACTGCCACCACGACAACCCGCTGACCAGCGCCGGGCCGTAGACCCGACTGCCGAACTGAAGGATGCGTCCGAACAGCGTTTCCTGGTTCACCGGGGCCGGAAGGGTCTGGATGATCCCGGTGCCGGGATTGTCCTGCATCAGCTTGGCGAGCGCCACCATGGTATCGCCCGACATGATGCTGTCGGCGTCCAGCACCAGCATGTGGTCGTAGGCGAGACCCCATTGGCGGAGGAAGTCGGCGATGTTGCCGGCCTTGCGGCCGATATTGCTCTCCCGCCGCCGATAGAACATCCGGCCGCCGGCGTTCAGCCGGTTGCACAGCGCCGCCCAGGCTGCCTCCTCGGCCTCCGCGATTTCCGGCTTGCGGGTGTCGCTGAGGATGAAGAGGTCGAAATTCCGCTCGTTCTCCTCTCCGGTCCGCTGGAGGGAACGCCACGTCGCTTCCAGCCCGGCGAAGACCCGCGTCGGGTCCTCGTTGTAGACCGGCATGATGATGGCGGTGCGGGCCGTCAGGACGACAGGCTTGTGGGGGTCCAGCCCGGCGGGGTCGCGCCCGGCCAGCCGCACCAGGAAGCCGATGGTGGCGGTCCAGAACGAGGTGCAGATCCAGGCGAAGCTGATCGTGAACAGCACCAGGATCGCCATCTCGATGCCGGTGAAGCCGTTGGCCCTGAGCACGTCGGCCATCAGATAGGAGCCGGCCAGCGTGGACAGGATGACGCAAGCGAAATAGAGCCCCCTGCGCCACAGCGCCTTGCGCCTCAATTCCGCGACGACCTGTTCTCTATCGAGGGAGGAAGAAGGATCGCTCATCCCGGTGACCACAGGTAAACCCAGGTTTCAGTCAAAGCCCGGCCGCGCATGCGCAGGACGCAGCGCAGGTCGGCCGGCTTGTTTTCGGGCAGCAGGTCGAAGAAGACGCGCCAGCCACCGGTCTCGGTGTTCTTCTGGACGATGGGCTGGCGCAGCTCGCCGGAGCTGGTGGTGACCACCGCTTCCACCGGCTGCTCGGCGCGCAGGACGCTGATGTCGCCGCCCTCGAAGTCGAGCACGAAGTGCCGGCCCTCGCGCGGCAGGTCCGGTCGTCCCGGCACCCGTGAGCTGCCGATCTTGGTCGAGACGACGCGGCCCAGCGGCGGACGCTCCGGCGAGTCCAGCACCGAGCGCAGACGGTAGCTGAAGTCCAGCCCTTCTCCACCCCGAACCGCCCGTTCCGGCACCCAGTACGCGACGATGTTGTCGTTGATCTCCTCGTCGGTCGGGATCTCGACCAGTTCCACCCTGCCCTTGCCCCAGTCGCCGACCGGCTCGACCCAGTAGCTGGGCCGACGGTGATAGGACGATTCCAGGTCCTGGTAATGCAGGAAGTCGCGGTCGCGCTGGATCAGGCCGAACCGGCGCGGATTCTCGTCGGTGAAGGAGGAGACGCGCAGGTCCTTCGGGTTGAGCAGGGGACGCCAGATCCACTCGCCCTGCCCGGTTTCCATCAGGAGACCGTCGCTGTCATGGACCTCCGGCCGGAAATCGTCGAAGCCGCGCCCCCGGTTCTCCCCGAAGAAGAACATGCTGGTCAGCGGCGCCATGCCCAGCTTGCCGATATCCCGGCGCGGATAGACCGATGCTGTCACTTCCGCCTGCGTATCGGTGCCCGGCGTCAGCACGAAACGGTAGGCACCGGTGGCGCTGCGGCTGTCGAGCAGGGCGTAGATCGTCAGGCGGGTGGCGTCGGCGCCCGGTTCCTCGATCCAGAACTCCCGGAAGCGCGGAAAATCCTCGCCGCTGGTGGCGGCGGTATCGACCGCCAGACCGCGTGCCGAGGCGCCGTAGATCTGGTTCCGCCCGAGGATACGGAAATAGCTGGCGCCGAGATACACCGCCAGTTCGTCGAAGTAATCGGGCCGATGCAGCGGATAATGGACGCGGAAGCCCGTGAAGCCGAGGTCATCCGGCAGCTTGTCGCCGAAATTGTTGGCGCCATAGTCGAACATGCCGGGCTGATAGGGTACCGGAGCCGGCTGCCCGCCGCTGACCACGTTGATCCGCACCGGCTGCTGGTACAGGAACCCGACATGGAAGAACTGAAGCTGGAACAGCTTCTGGCCGCGCCAGAGCGACTGGTCCGGCTTGAACCGGATGTCGCGGTACTGGTCGTAGGAGAGGTTCCGGAGCGGCTGCGGCAGTTCGGCGCGATCGTCGGAATAGCCTTGCTTAGCCAGATCGCGGGCGGCCTGCTGCACGATCTCGAACCCGAACTGCGGTGGCGGCGGGGCAGGAGCGGGCTGGGTCGCAGGCTGGGCCGGCTGCGGCGGCGGGGTTTCCTGAGCCAGCAGGGAGCCGGCCGGCAACAGCCCGGCGGCGCCGGCGCCGGCGGCGGTGATCAGGAAGCGGCGACGGTCGAAACCGGTCAGCGGCCGATGGAAATGCGGGCGGAGCGATATATCGTTCATGGTCCTTCAGAGCCGTTGGCGGTGCCGGTGGATCTTCACGACCCGTCTGATCCGATGCGGCCTGCCCTATCGGGCTGGCTTTCCGGCATCAAACACACAACGCCCCCATTTAGTCCCCGGCCACATGACAAAAAAGGGCTGCTCCGGATTATGGCGGCCGTAAGGCTGAAGCATGGCGAGTAGCGACAGCGTTGCCGACCGATCTGGAACGGAGAATTCATAGATCCATATGTACTCGCCATGGGAAAGTTGCTGGTTTTTCTTATCGGGATCATGGCGGGCGTCACCACCACCTTGATCTATGTTGGTATCGTCGTGGTGCCTCCTTCGTGGAGCCCGTGGGGGCCGCTGGACCTGACGGCGGAACCGGGCGCTTTCACCAGACTCCAGCTTGCCGGTCTCCGTGAGGAGCCGGGGACCTGCTTCGCGGCGCTGGAGCAGGCCGGCATCCGGTTCACTCCCCAGCCGCGACGGGCGATCGAGAACGGCTGCGGGCTGGTGGATACGGCGCGTGTCGAGCAGGCTTCCATCTCCTATAGCGACAGGTTCGTCGCGACCTGTCCGCTGGTGGCGGCACTCCACCTGTTCGAGCGCCACGTGCTGGACCCGGCGGCGCGCCGGCACCTGGGGACCGGAGTCTCCCGGATCAACCATGTCGGCACCTACAGCTGCCGGAACGTCTATGGCCGCGAGGCGGGCCGGCGCAGCGAGCATGCGACGGCCAACGCGATCGACATCCGGGGGTTCGTGCTGGAAGATGGCCGGATCGTCTCGCTGGCGCGTCACTGGGACGGCAACCGTGGGGCCGAAGCCGCCTTTCTCCGCGAGGTCAACGACGGCGCCTGCCGCTTCTTCAACGCGGTGCTCGGTCCCGACTACAACGCAGCCCACCGCGACCACTTCCACCTGGACATGGGCCGCTGGCGAGCCTGCCGGTGATGCCCGATGCTTCGAACCCGGAGCTCAGAACCTTATGAACGGGTTCAGCAGCCGCATCAGCGGTCCCGTCAGGCGAAGCGGCGCGTCGATCACCGTCAGGCAGAGACATTCGCCATCGTCGTCGGCCACGGGGCTGTGATCGGTTTCCCTGTCGCAGAAGCTGAAGTCTCCGCGCTGGTATTGCTTGTCCCCATCGCTGAAGCCGCCGGCAAGCACGAGCGTCATCTCGGTGCCGGCATGGGTATGACGTGGAACCCTGACGCCAGGGCCGATCCGCAGCAGTCGCGCCCGGACGTTGCCGGTACGGCCCCTGCCGACGGCGATATCGGCCTGCTCGACGCCTCGCATGACCCGCTTCCAGCGGATCGTTTCAAGATCCTGGCCGATGTAACCCCGCAGCGGCTGAGGCACTGGGCCAAGCGTAGCGTCGTCAGCCGGAGACCGGCGGTCCGGAACCGGAACCGGAACCGGAACCGGCTCGTCCAGCCGCGCCAGCAGGTTGTCCAGCGCCTCGGACGGCACGGCAGCCGGTTCGATCGCCTCCAGCAGGGCGCCGCCCAACGACTCGAACTGCGCCACCACCTCGCGGCACTCGGGACAAAGCGCCAGATGGGTCGCGAGCGCCAAGCCGGCGGCTTCTCCGGTGGAGCCGGCGGCGTAGTCGAGCAGCAGTTCCAGGCTCGGGTGATGGACCGGGAGCATCAACGGCTATCCATCAGCTTCCTGCCAATTCCCGCCGCAACCGCTCCAGGGCGAGGCGGAGGCGCGACTTGACGGTACCGAGCGGCAGTCCCTTGTGCCGGGCGATCGCCGAATGCGGCTGGTCTTCGAAATAGGCCAGCCGCAGAAGGTCCGCCTGTTCGGCGGGGAGTTTCGCGATGGCGTCACGCAGCCGCGCGGATGCTTCCGCCTGCTCGATCGACCGGTCGGCGGCGGCAGGCTGATCGGGCACCAGCGCCGGGTCTTCCGGATCGAATTCAGGGCGGCGGTCGCGCCTTGCGGCGTCGATCCGCTTGTTGCGGGCGATCGTGAAGATCCAGGTGGATGCCATGGCACGCGCCGGATCGAACGTATCGGCCCTGTGCCAGACCATCAGCATCACCTCCTGCACCAATTCGTCCGCCTGCGACGGCGCGATGCCCGAGCGCAGCAGATAGGCCTTGAGCCGCGGTCCCATCCGGCCGAACAGCAGGCCGAAAGCGTCCTTGTCCCGATCGCGTGCGATCGCGACCAGAAGTTCGTCTGACGATCGGCCATCCAGGGCGGCCGGGGACGGGACATCGGGCATTTTCCCATTGGAGGCGAAGACGCTTGACGGAACAAGCCCCGCGATGAGCCCGGCCGGCGGCTCCCTGCCGGCGGCCGTGAAGTTCATGCGCGTTCCATAGCCATTTCTACGGCAAGACCGCTATATCGGATCACTGGTTAACGGAAATTTTTCCAAATGAGGGCACAACGGAGTTAAGCACAGACAAATGGCGCTACGGGCGCTGGAAATCCTCCCTCAACCTGTATAGTGTGGCGCCATGCCGATACCATTTCGCACCTGCACAATGACCCGCCGATACACGTTCTCCCGTTACGCCAGCCTCGCTCCCGCACTCTGCCTCGCTATCGCAGCGCTTGCCTCTTCCGGCACCGCCATGGCGGCGGAGCCGCAGTTGCTCGGCTCGTTCCGCGACTGGAACGCCTTCTCGTACGAGGAGAACGGCAACAAGGTCTGCTACATGTCGAGCCGTCCCAAAAAGGACGAAGGCAATTACAAGCAGCGCGGCGACATCTATGTGCTGATCACCCATCGTCCGGCGGAAAAGAGCCTGGACGTGGTGAGCGTGACCACCGGCTATACCTATCAGCCCAACAGCGAAGCGACGGTTTCCGTCGGCAACCAGAACTTCAAGCTGTTCACCGACGGCGACACCGCCTGGGCACGCGACGAGCGGACCGACAAGTCCCTGGTCGAAGCGATCCGTACGGGGTCCGCCATGGTCATCAAGGGCACCTCGAATCGCGGCACCGCCACGACCGACACCTACAGCCTCTCCGGCACGTCGGCCGCCTATGACGCGATCAACAAGGCCTGCAACGTCAAGCGATGAAGACGTGGGGCAGCATCGCCCCTGTTTACGCGGCTTCGGGGTGTCTTTCGGCCACGCAGCATTTGACAGAACCGCTGAAAACCCCCATCTAGCGCGCCATGGGTGTTTCAAGTCATGCAAGTATGTTCGCGCCGGCGGCCTCGAGGGCTGACGGGCGCCGGAATTTGATCGGGCTCGACCGCGATGAACTCGCGGCCGAGCTTAACGCGTTGAGCCTGCCGGCGTTTCGGGCGCGCCAGATCTGGCACTGGCTCTATCATCGCGGCGCCACGACGTTCGACGTGATGACGACGCTGGCCAAGCCGGTGCGCGAGCAGCTGGCTGAACACTTCTTCATCGACCGGCCGGAAGTCAGCCGCGACCTGAAGTCGTCGGACGGCACGGCCAAGTGGCTGCTCAAGATGGCCGACGGCCAGCAGTTCGAGACGGTCCATATCCCGGAAGAAGACCGCGGCACCCTGTGCGTTTCTTCCCAGGTCGGTTGCACGCTGACCTGCCGGTTCTGCCATACCGGCACCCAGCGGCTTGTCCGCAACCTGGAGCCTTCGGAGATCGTCGGCCAGATCATGCATGCCCGCGACCGGCTGGGCGAGTGGCCGGCGCCCAAGGAAGGCCGCATGCTGACCAACATCGTCATGATGGGCATGGGCGAGCCGCTCTATAACTACGACAACGTCGCTAAGGCGCTGAAGATCGTGATGGATGGCGAAGGCATCGCCATTTCCAAGCGGCGGATCACCCTGTCGACTTCGGGCGTCGTGCCGATGATGCGGCGATGCGGGGAAGAGTTGAACGTCAATCTTGCGGTCAGCCTGCATGCCGTCAACGACGAGCTGCGTGACCGGATCGTGCCGCTGAACCGGAAATATCCGATCAAGGAACTGCTGGACGCCTGCCGGACCTATCCTGGCATCAACAACGCGCGGCGAATCACCTTCGAATACGTCATGCTGAAGGGTGTCAACGACAGCCTTGCCGACGCGCGCGAACTGGTCCGGCTGCTAAAGGACATCCCGTCCAAGATCAACCTGATTCCGTTCAATCCGTGGCCGGGAGCGCCGTTCGAGCGCTCGACCAACGCGTCGATCCAGGCGTTCGGCGACTATATCAACAACGCCGGCTTCGCCAGCCCCGTGCGCACCCCGCGCGGCGAGGACATCATGGCCGCCTGCGGCCAGTTGAAGTCTGACAGCGTCAAGCAGCGCGCGTCCGACCGGCTGGCCGAGGAAGCGGCGGCCCGTGCCGCCGTGGCGCTGATGGTGGCGGAGAAGGAAGCTGAACTGACGCTTTAGCAACGGTGTTGGGCCACGGCCCAACCTACCAGACAAGCACTCGTAGGTTGGGCCGTGGCCCAACGGATAACTCAGGTTGGACAGACCGCCGTGCAGTACTTTCTCGACCCGTTCTGGTTCAACCTAATCCTCAGCCTCGCCTCGCTCTGGCCGCTGTGGCGGATCTTCATCCGCGCCGGCCTGAACCCGGTCTGGTCGCTGCTGACCTTCGTCTCGGTCGTCATCCCGCTGCTCGGCCAGTTGCTGGTGCTGCTGGTGCTGTTCCATTCCAAATGGCCGACGATGCCGCCGAAGCCCGAGCCGCCGCCACGCAAGAAGCCCCGGACGGCTTGAGGGAGAAGGTACAAGTCATGGACAACCTGATCGAAACCGTCACCTTCTTCCGCAACACCGATCCCAACGTGTCGCTGATCGTGATCGGCATCATGCTGACATGGACGCTGGCCGCCGGATCGTTCCTGCTGGCGCGGCTTGGAATCAAGCCGCTGTGGGTGCTGCTGCTGGTGCTGCCCGGCCTGAACGTGCTGGCGATCTGGCTGTTCGCCTATGTGCGCTGGCCCCGATACGAAGAAGCCAAGCACAAGGGCTGGACCCCAGAACCCCACGGGTAAAGACGGTTTGGAAGGTTTCCTCAGGGCTTCGGATCGTCATAGCTCGTCCAGGAGCCGTGCGGTCCGCGCCTGCTCCGGCCATGCGGCCGGTCGTCCACCGCGTCGTCATAGCCGCGCCGGTTGCTGTAGAACACCAGGAACATCAGCCCTCCGCCCAGCGCCAGGGTACCGACGCCGCCCAGGATCAGCGCCAGCATCCCGTGAGGGCTGATGGTCACGTCGGCGCCGTCGAGCGTCCAGCCCGCGATGCCGAACACCAGGGCCGCCCCCAGAAGGGCGACGAGCACGCCGATTACCAAAGCCGTTTTCATGGCGACACCGTACCTTGTCACAATGGAAATTCAGGAACGATATCCTGCCGGAGTCAAACCGGCCCCGCGACCGGTTTGTTGCGCGAGACCGGTTCCGTCAGGGACCGGTCCATCAGGGGCCGGTTCCGTCAGGGACCGGTCCATCAGGGGCCGGTTCCGTCATATGACAAAACGGACAGCCTTGCGGCCCGGCGCGGATAGCCCTAATGTCCCGGCGGTTTTGCGACACCTCGCACAGCAACTCTCGGACTGAAACACTCGGACTGTACGGGCACCCACATGAGCGGCGACATCAAAAAAATCGTGCTGGCCTATTCGGGCGGCCTCGATACTTCCGTCATCCTGCGCTGGCTGCAGGAAACCTACAGCTGCGAGGTGGTGACCTTCACCGCCGATATCGGCCAGGGCGAGGAGCTGGAGCCCGCCCGTGCCAAGGCCGAGCTGCTGGGCGTCAAGCCGGGCAACATCTATATCGACGACCTGCGCGAGGAATTCGTCCGCGACTTCGTCTTCCCGATGTTCCGCGCCAACACGCTGTACGAGGGAACGTATCTGCTCGGCACCTCGATCGCCCGGCCGCTGATCGCCAAGCGCCAGATCGAGATCGCCAACGAGGTCGGAGCCGACGCCGTCGCCCACGGCGCCACCGGCAAGGGCAACGATCAGGTCAGGTTCGAACTGGGCTACTACGCCCTCAAGCCCGACATCAAGGTGATCGCCCCCTGGCGCCAGTGGGACCTGAACAGCCGCACCCGCCTGCTGGACTACGCCGAGCAGCACCAGATCCCGATCGCCAAGGACAAGCGCGGAGAGGCCCCTTACTCGACCGACGCCAACCTGCTGCACATCTCGTATGAGGGCAAGGCGCTCGAAGACCCGTGGGTCGAGCCGGACGAGGACATGTTCACCCGCTCGATCGCTCCGGAAAAGGCTCCGGACACCCCGACCTATGTCGAGGTCGAGTTCAAGCACGGCGACGCCGTCGCGGTCGACGGCGTGGCGCTGTCGCCGGCGCAGGTGCTGACCAAGCTCAACGAGCTTGGCGGCCAGAACGGCATCGGCCGTCTCGATCTGGTCGAGAACCGGTTCGTCGGCATGAAGAGCCGTGGTGTCTACGAAACCCCCGGCGGCACCATCCTTCTGGCTGCCCACCGCGGCATCGAGAGCATCACGCTCGACCGAGGTGCGATGCACCTGAAGGACGACGTGATGCCCCGCTACGCCGAGCTGATCTACAACGGCTTCTGGTTCAGCCCCGAGCGTCTGGCGATCCAGGCCCTGATCGACTCGACCCAGCAACAGGTCAACGGCACCGTCCGCCTGAAGCTGTTCAAGGGTCAGGCCAGCGTCGTCGGTCGCAAGTCCCCGAACTCCCTGTACCGCCTGGACTACGTGACCTTCGAAGCCGACTCCGTCTACAACCAGAAAGACGCCGAAGGCTTCATCAAGCTGAACGCGCTGCGCCTGCGCCTGGGCGCGATGGCGAAGGGTAGCTGAGCAGCGACCACGGGGGGACGGACATGGCCGATCCCCCCACCCTATACGACCACGACTTCTTCGCCTGGACCCAGGATCAAGCGGCGGCTTTGAGACGTGCCCAGCGGGACCGGATCGACGCTCCGCTGGATTGGGAGCACCTTGCCGATGAGCTTGAACAGTTAGGCGGTTTGATCAAGGACTCGATCCGATGCGACTTGGCGGCCGTGATCGAACACCTGCTCAAGCTTGAGCATTCACCTGATACCGGCTCATGGACGAAGTGGCGCGCATCGGTACGCAAGGCCCGACGTCACCTGAACGACAAGATCGCTAGCCATCCCAGCCTCTTATCCTATCCACAGATCATCCTGACGGATGCATGGCTCGACGGCTGTGACGATGCGCTTCAGGACGACTGCATGGTAGAAGCGGCACTCCCGTAAGAATGCCCTTATACCCTGGAGCAACTCCAAAATCCGGATTGGTCGCCGGAGAACCGCCACAGAAACAATTCAGAAAATCTTAAAGTTTGAAGTCTCTCATATACCAAGCATACCTAATATACATCATGGAACAGGGGGCACTCTTAAGATTGCCCTGCCTCAGCAAATGCTGCGGCTAAACGCTTTTTGATAGCATTAGGAATACCATCTACTCCAGCCATAGTAGCATAGAGACTGTTTGGCATAAAATTAAGTTCTATACGAGATCTATCCAACTCAAACCAAGCAGTTTTAGTTAAAATTAAACCAATAGATAGCCCATTCTTTTCGCAGAAGCTCTCGACATGCCTGATGCCCTCATAGGGCGGTTGAGCAATACGATCGCTCCACTTGATCTCTATTGCGCTAATTGGCTTCTGAGTCATGGTTGATAACTGAACGAGATCAACCTCGCCTTTGTCCCAACGAGCATAATGCCAGTCTGAGAAATTGGGTCCCTGCGCGATTTGGCTTACGATGGCTGTCTCGACCAAGCGGCCAAGACGTGCGTCCTCATCGTCGGAAACAGGGCCAAACAAGGCTGTGTGCAGACTGGGATTCGTCAGATAGATCTTGAAGCAGGATTCGCGTTTAAACCGTGCAGCATTATGATCAATCCGATGTAGTCTGAGGATCAGGAAGGCGGCTTCAAGGTATTCGAGATATTTCCGTAGCGTGTTTTTGGCAATACCAGACTCCTTGCTAAGATTTTCATAGCTGATCTCGTTGCCAGTGTTATAGGCCAGCATGGTCAGGAGACGCTTTAACTCTTGCACATCGGCAATGCCATAGAGGCTTGGAAGGTCCCGCAGCAACACCTTGTCAACGATGTCGTTGGCGATATAGCGCGACATATCGGAACGTGCCGCCTCGTCCATGATCGCTTCAGGAAAGCCGCCAAAATTGATATAGTCGATGAACTCGGTATTGAGTTTTTCAGTTTCCCAAAATGTTCCAGCGCCATGACCTCGGAAATCCAGGAACTCCGAAAAGCTCAGCGGCGGCAGGTGATAGTCGGTGAACCGTCCAGCCCCGGACTCCTGGCTCTTGAGCCGCAAGGCTGCCGCAGCCGAGCCGGAAACCGTGAACTTCACGTCTCGAAACGAGTCCACCAGCGACTTCAGATGCCGCTCCCAATCGGGGTGATATTGCACCTCGTCGAAGAAGACGAACAGCTCGGCGCCTGGACCATGGCCGTGTTCGTCCATGAACAGGTTGAGCAGCTTCTCCATCCACAGGCCGGTGTACAGCGGCGTATCGAGCGAGACATAGAAGATCGACGAACCCACGACGCCGCCATCGAGCAGGCTCTGAATCGCCTGATTGATCATCACGGTCTTGCCGACCCGTCGCGGTCCCATCAGGACAACGGCGCGGCGGGGTGAGCGGCGTTCGACCAGATCGTAGAAAGCCTTGAAATAGGCCCGTCGCGGCCAAGCCCGGTATTCCCGGTCGATGCCGACTCCGGCTGTCCACCACGGATTGTCGAAGGCCAGACGGCGACGGATCTCGGTATCGGTGATCTGTTCCATATCCAGCCTACAAATAAGATCAATGCCTTGATCTTATTTGTAGGCCTGCCGTCAGCTAACCGTCAACGACATTCACACCGGCGGCAGCGGCGATACCCCGAACAACCAGCTATGGCCGTGCAGCAGACCGGCGTACAGCACCAGGGCCACCGCCAGCCGGACCCAGCCGATCTCGCGGATCGTGATGCCCAGGTCCTGGCGGCCCTGGATCAAGGCCACGAACGGGATGTTGGAGCTTAGCTGGGTCCAGCGGGTCCAGGCGTCGCCATGGCGCGCGGCGTTCTTGGCGTCGATCAGGACGGAGCCGAGCAGCGCCAGCACGGCCAGCGTGCCGAAGAACAGCAGCGATGCCCAGTCGCCGTTCGGCACCATGTGGGCCAGCGACCACAGGCCGATACCCCACATCACCGGATTGCGGGTGATCTTCAGCACGCCGCGCGGCCCCAACTCCTGCTCCAGCAACTTTTCCTGGCCGACCGCCGTGGGATTGGGAGTGCTGACGCCGCCGACCAGCAGCAGGAAGGCCAGCGGCATCACCGCCAGCGGCACGAACCACATCCATGTATCGGGAAACCACACCGGCATCAGGGGAGCCGCGCCATAGGCCATGACCAGCCAGACGAAGGCCGCCAGCGAGATCAGCGAATAGACGGCGCGGTAGCCGCCCTCGCCGATCTTCCCGATCAGCGTGGCGCGCAGGCCCGTGCTGGCGATGCCGAAATGGGTCGCCAGCAGGAAGGCGGAGGCGAGGGCGAGCCAGCCTAGGTTACCGGTCATGGCCGTTCTCCAGCGGAGTTTTCGATACGGGAAATGACCACCTTCACGTCCATCGGCCCGGAGAAGTACGGAGCCGACGTCACCAGCACGGCGCATCCCGTGGCGGCGTAGGCGGCGGCATTGGTCTCGCTGATGCCGCCGGCGGCGGCGACAAGGGGCCGCGACGGCAACGAGGACACGCGCCGGACTACGTCGGCCACGGCTTCGGGGGGCAGCTTCTCCAGTTGCAGCACGTCGGCGCCGGCTTCCGCCGCCGCCATGGCAGCCTCGACGGACGATACTTCCACCACCAGCTTCTTTTCCGGATGCCGGCGCTTCAGCCCATGAAAATCCGTCGTGCCATCCAGGAAGACGGCGTGCTCGGGGAAGACCAGCAGCGTTTCGGACAATCCCAGCCGGTGCATCTGGGCGCCTCCGGCCAGCACCGCCTTGACGCTGATCTCCTTGGTGCCGGGGAAGTTCTTGCGGGTACAGGCGACGGCGATATTCGGCGCTTCGGCCCGTGCCACCTCGACGATCCTGCGGGTCCGGGTCGCGATGCCGGAGGCATATTCCACCAAAGTCTGCGATACCTTCCAAGCGAGATGGATACCCGCAGCGGGTCCTCGTCCCTCCAGAAAGACCGTTCCGGCGGCGATCCTGTCGCCGCTGCCGTAACGCAGGTCCGGCGCCACGCCGACACGCTCCAACATGCGGGCTGCCTCCTCGGCGCAGCACAGCACCATGTCGGCCCGCGCGGCGTAGGTGATCCTCCCGGCAGCCCGGCCGATGCCGAGCGCGTGGGTGGTCAGGTCACCCGTCGGGGCATCCTGGGCCAGCAGCGCGTCCAGGGCGCCGTCACCTATCGCCAGCAGCATGGAGTTCGCCGTCCTTCCGCAATGTCGCCGCCTTCTTTACAAGGCGCGCCGGGATGTTAACCGTTGCGGCGGATCAATGCACCTGCCCGTCTCGCCGCAGGAGACAGGTAAAAGTTCCCTTCCCTAAACCGAAATATTTCCCCCTTGATCATATCGAAACCGGCCCCAATTCTGTTGACAAGGGCAACGCGCAAGATCGCGACGCACTCAGCCAGCATCATTCACTGAATCTCTGTAGACTAGAACAAGAATGATGCTGGGCATCGACATGATTTGGAGGAACAAGATGGCTCAGTCCATTGATGGCCGCAAGGTCGCTATTCTGGCTACTCATGGCTTCGAGCAGACTGAACTGACCGAACCGCAAAAGGCCTTGAAGAACGCCGGCGCCACCGTGCATGTCGTGTCGCCTGAACAAGGCTCGATCCGGGGTTTTAAGCACCTCGATCCCGGCGAGAACGTCACCGTGGACCGCGCCCTTAGCGAGGCCAAGGCCGATGATTACGACGCGCTCTTGATCCCCGGCGGCCTCTACAATCCGGATGAACTGCGCACCAACGAGGCGGCGCTCCAGTTCGTCCGCGAGTTCTTCAAGGCCGGCAAGCCGGTCGGCGCCATCTGCCACGGACCGCAGGTCCTCATCAGCGCCGGTCTGGTCAAGGGCAGGACGCTGACCGCCGTGACGCCGATCCGGGTCGATCTGACCAATGCCGGGGCCACCGTGCTCGACCAGGAAGTGGTGACCGACAAGGGTCTCGTGACCAGCCGCACGCCGAAGGATCTGCCGGCCTTCTGCGCCAAGCTGATCGAGGAGATCGGCGAGGGCCGCCATCGTGGTCAGGCGGCTGCTGCCGCCGAGTAAGCCGCCGCCGAATAAGTCAGACAAGCGGCGGGCCGTGGGGATTGCTCCACGGCCCGATCCGCGTTCACGAGATCAGGTGCAGCAGCACTCCCGCTGCCGCGCACCCGCCGATGACGGGCAGGACGCCGGCCTTGAAGCGGAAGATGGCCACGACAGCCGCAGCGGTCAGCACCAGCGCGGCGAGATCGATGGTAGCCGCAACCGGCCAGTCGATCGACATTCCGGCGATCTGGACCTCCCTTACCTCCCTGAACAGGGTGTGCAGCGCGAACCAGATCGCGAGGTTGAGGATGACGCCGACGACCGCCGCCGTGATGGCGCTCAGCGCCGACGTCAGGGCGCGGTTGCCGCGCAATGATTCTACGAAGGGCGCTCCGAGGAAGATCCACAGGAAGCATGGGACGAAGGTGACCCAGGTTGCCAGCAGCCCCGCCAGAGTGCCCGCCAGTAGCGGCGGCAGGCCGCCGGGATCGCGGAAGGCTCCCATGAAGCCGACGAACTGGAGCACCATGATGAGCGGCCCCGGCGTCGTTTCCGCCATGCCCAAGCCGTCCAGCATCTCGCCCGGCTGGAGCCAGCCGTAGTTCTCTACCGCCTGCTGGGCCACATAGGCCAGCACGGCATAGGCGCCTCCGAAGGTGACGACAGCCATCTTCGAGAAGAACAGCGCTATCTGCGCATAGACGCTGTCCCAGCCCAGCGACAGTCCGAGCATCAGGATCGGTCCGAACCAGAGGACGAGGCAGATTGCCGAAATCCTCAACGACCAAGCCAGCGACGGGCGGGCATGGTCCGGCGTCTCCTCCCCCAGCAGGGTCTCCGCATCCGCGACAGGCTTGCCTCCGGCGGAGGCATGGCCGCCACCTACCTGGAAGGCGCGCAGCCCGGAACGGCCGCCGAGGAAGCCGATCACCCCGGCTCCCAGCACGATCAGCGGGAACGGCAGGTCGAACAGAAAGATGGCGGCGAAGGCGGCTGCCGCGATGCCGACCATGGCGCCGTTCTTCAACGCCTTGTTTCCCAGCCGCACCACCGCCTGAAGCACGATGGCCAGCACCGCCGCCTTGAGGCCGAAGAACAGCGCCGCCACCAGCGGAACGTTGCCCAAACCGGCATAGATCCAGCTCAAAGCCATGATCGAGACGACGCCGGGCAGCACGAACAGCACGCCGGCGATCAGTCCGCCGAGCGTCCGGTGCATCAGCCAGCCGATGTAAACGGTGAGCTGCTGGGCTTCCGGTCCCGGCAGCAGCATGCAGTAGTTCAGCGCGTGCAGGAAACGGGTCTCACCGATCCAGCGCAACTCCTCCACCAGCACCCTGTGCATCATGGCGATCTGCCCCGCCGGCCCGCCGAAGCTCAGCAGGCCGATTCGCATCCAGACCCGTAACGCCTGGGCCAGCGTGACGCCGTGGCCATAGGGCCGGGCCGGAGCGGTGACGGCCGGAACGTCGGTCATGAAGGGAGTTCCCCTGGCGCTGTGATCGCGGAACCGCAGTTATGCCGGAGAAGCTATGCCGGAGACTGGGTTCGGGCGCAATGGGCGGCGTGCGATTGCATCAAGCGCATTCAAAGCGTATTGTTCACGATAAAGGGGCAGGCTTCGCCGTCGAAGTGCCAGCCCCACTCGCTTCAGGGAGAAAGCCAGTCATGAAAGCCTTTTTTCTCGGCATCCTCACCGCCGTCCTTCTGGCCGTCGGCTCGGCGGTCGTCCTGCAAGGCTATGTTCAGAAACCGGTGACCGAAGCGTTCAGCACATCCTCGGTCCGTATCTGAGCCGGCTATCTTCAAATCGAGTCGGAACGAGTCACAAAATAATGGACCTGGGCCTTCAGCCCGCCGCCAGCATCGGCTGGCGGACGGGCTTGCGGAGCGCCTGGGAGGCGTTCAGGACAGCCTTCTGAAGCTTCTCGAAGGCGCGGGCCTCGATCTGACGGATGCGCTCGCGCGATACGTCGTATCGTTCGCCAAGCACCTCCAGCGTAGCCGGTTCTTCGGCAAGCCGGCGTTCCAGCAGGATCTGGCGCTCGCGGTCGTTCAGCTTCTCCAGCGCTTGGCCGAGCAGGCGGCGGCGCAGCGCCATCTCATCGGCTTCGGCGACCACCGCTTCCTGGGTCGGACGCTCGTCCGACAGAAGGTCGAGCCAGTCGGTGTCGCCTTCGCCGCCGACAGCCGCGTTGAGGGAACTGTCACCCATCGACAGCCGGCGGTTCATCTCGACCACTTCGGTTTCGGGAACATCCAGCTCGGTCGCGATGCTCGTGACCGTTTCCGGCGAGAGGTCGCCCTGCTCCAGTTCCTCCATCCTGCCCTTGAGCCGGCGGAGGTTGAAAAACAGCTTCTTCTGGGCGGCGGTCGTGCCCATCTTGACCATCGACCAGTTGTGCAGGATGTATTCCTGGATCGAGGCCCTGATCCACCAGATCGCGTAGGTCGCGAATCGGAAGCCGCGGTCGGGATCGAATTTCTGCGCCGCCTGCATCAGGCCGACATTGCCTTCCGCGATCAGTTCCGACGCAGGCAGGCCATAGCCGGCGAAACCGCGGGCGATCTTGATCACCAGCCGCAGATGGCTGCCGGTCAGTTGCCGCAACGCTTCCTCGTCCCTGCGGTCACGCCATGCCAGCGCCAGATCCTGCTCCTGATCGGGCCTCAGCATGGGAAAGCGTTTGGCTTCCTCAAGGTAGCGGCCCATGCCGCCGCCGCTCTGCGCAATGTTCAATAACGTCATTCGTCGAGCCTCCTCTTCCGTCGACATGTCCCACCCTGACCACCAGAACCGCATGGACGCGACAAAATCGCCCCTTGAAGGAGGGCGATTTTTGAAAATCACATCCACCGGATCGATAGGTCGGGATTTCCGGGAAAGTTCGTCGCTGCGAAATGGGCTCAAAAGCCCCGACGAACAGACAACAGATAAGCCTTCCTCATCGTTTTTCAAGAGTTTAGCGGTTTTCGACCACCTGAACTCCTGTTCCGTAAGTCATCAACAGGCCGATATGGTAACAAATTTATAACAGGATTCATAGCGTTTGGCGGACATCTCATAGCCGTGTTCTAAAATCGGCATAGCGGGAACGATCCATTTTTTAAGAGATTTGCGTCTTAAACTCTATTATCTACGAAGCTTGTTGATTCTAATCACTTGTTTGTATCGACAGGTAGGCTTGCTCCCCATGTCCTGGTGCACGTCCTACCGGCCCGAGTCCGAATCTTTACAAACCAAAAAGCTAATAAAATTTCGCTTAAACGTTAAGCCGTTGCGAATATTGACCGTCTTTACCTCTTTATATGCGTCGGCGTGTTAATTCCTGGCTGGTGGGTTATGATCGGTGCCGCTGATAGCCACTGATATCAGTCTATAAGAACTTACCGGGGGTTGTTGTATGGTCGTAACGAACCCATCGTTCGGCACGGCGGATTTGACCAATTGCGATCGCGAACCGATCGAAATACCCGGATCGATCCAGCCGCACGGCATCCTGGTAGTCCTTCACCCGGAAAGCCTGGTCATCCTTCAGGCGGCGGGACCGACCGACGTCCTGCTGGGGCTGACGGCGGAGGACCTGCTGGGCGTCGAGTTCGGAGCCCTGGTCAGCGCCGACGCGATCCAGGTCATCAGGGACATCCTGACGCGCGCCAGTCACGGCCCCCGGTCGGAGAACCTTTTCAGCTTCGAGGTGACGGCGGTCGGACAGAGGTTCGACGCCGCCGTCCATGCCGGCGAAGCGGGCATGATCGTCGAGATGGAGCCCGTGAAGTCCGCTCCCCCGCTGCCGGGCGGGCCGCTGGGGTTGGTCCAGACGATGCTGGCATCGGTACAGGATGCCGGCGGCCTCAAGGACTTCTGTCAGCGTGCGGCCGAGGAGGTCCAGCGAGCGACGGGGTTCGCCCGCGTCATGGTCTACCGCTTCAACGAGGATGACAGCGGCCATGTCTTCGCGGAAGCCCGGAAAGGAGAGATCGGTACATATCTGGATCTGCATTTCCCGGCGTCCGATATTCCGGCGCAGGCGCGGGACCTGTACAGCCGCAACTGGCTGCGCCTGATCGTCGACGCGCGGTACCAGCCGGCGCCGCTGGCTCCAACCCTCAGTCCCCTTACCGGAGCACCGGTCAACCTGTCCCACTGCGCTCTCCGCAGCGTTTCGCCGCTCCATCTGGAATATCTGGCCAATATGGGCGTGCGTGCTTCCATGTCGGTCTCGATCATGCGGGGCGGCAAGCTGTGGGGCCTGTTCGCCTGCCATCACGACCAGCCGAGACATCTGGCGCCCGGCCTAAGAGCCGCCTGCGAACTGTTCGCCCAGATGTTCTCCTTCCAGCTCGAAGCCAGGATCAAGGCCGATACGCTGGAAGAGGCGATGCGCATGCGCGACATCCACGACCGGCTGGTCGCCGTGATCTCCGGCGAACCGGACATCGTCCACGGCCTTGTCCAGCATCAGCCGAACCTCCAGGATTATCTGCCGTCAAGCGGCGTCGCCCTGTGGTTGGACGGCAGGTACTCGTCGATCGGAACGACGCCCGATGAAGGGAAGATCAAGAAGCTGGCGGAATGGCTGACTACCAGCAATGCGCCGGGCGTCTGGGCGACCGACCGCTTGCCTTTGGTCTGGGAAGACGGGTACGACATGGCCGAGCAGGCCTGCGGCGTGCTCGTGCTTTCGGTGTCGCGCAGTCCGCGCGACTACATCTTCTGGTTCCGGCCCGAAGTCCTCCGGACCGTGACCTGGGCCGGCAATCCAAACAAGCCGGTGGAAACGAAGCCGGGCGAACTCCGTCTGTCTCCCCGGCGCTCCTTCGATGCCTGGGTCGAACAGGTGCGTTTCAGGGCCGTGCCCTGGAGCGAGGCTGAAATCACGGCGGCCCAAACCCTGAGAACCACGCTGCTGGAGGTCGTGCTCCAGCGGGTCGACCAAGTGGCGCGGGAACGCGAGCTGTCCCGGCAGCGGCAGGAACTGCTGCTGGCGGAACTGGACCACCGGGTCAAGAACACGCTGGCAAACATCCAGGCGCTGGTCCAATACGCCTCGGCCAGCGGCGGAAGCGGTGGCGATGCCGTCACGGGCGCCGCCTCCGAGATGCTGAACGGCTTCACCGCCTCCTTCGGTCATCGCCTGCGGGCGATGGCCCATGCTCACAGTCTGCTGACCCAGAGCCGCTGGGAGGGCGCGGACCTGCGCAGCCTGCTGGAGGAAGAAGCCCGCGCCCACACCGCGGGAGTGGAAGGAGCGACGATCCGCACGCGACTCACCGGGCCGGAGGTCATGCTGAGGCCGAAGGCCGCCTTGGCGCTCAGCATGGCCATCCACGAGTTGGTCACCAATGCGGCGAAATACGGCGCCTTGTCGGTACCCGATGGAATGGTGGACATCTCCTGGGCCTTGAACGAGAGCGGCAAGAACGGCGAGGGAGCGACTTTCACGCTCGACTGGATCGAACGCGGCGGTCCTCCGGTTTCGCCGCCGACACGCCGCGGTTTCGGCCGGATCGTGATCGAGAAGAGCCTCGCCTACGAAGTCGATGGCGAAAGCAGGCTGGTCTTCGCGGCGGACGGTGTCCGGTGCCATGTCCGCATCCCGGTCGAGCATGTCGTCGATTGGGAACGGACCCCGCAGGTATCGATGACGGCAGCCGGTCCCCGGATGGAAGCGGAGCCGGTCCTTCCCAGCCGCATCCTGCTGGTGGAGGACTCCGGCCTCGTCGCGATGCAGATCCAGAACCTGCTGGAGGAAGCGGGCTGCGAAGTGGTGGGTCCGGCGTCCCGGGTCGGACCTGCGCTCAGGCTCGCCAGGAGCGAGGTCATCGACGCCGCCGTGCTGGACGTCGATCTCAACGGTACGCCATCCTGGGACGTCGCCGATGCCCTAGCGTCGCGCGGCATACCCTTCATGCTGGCGACCGGCTACAGTTCGGACGATGCCCTGCCGGACCGCTTCCGCTCCGTGCCGAAGCTCCTGAAGCCTTTCTCGACCGAGGGCTTCGAGGTGGCACTGCGGAATCTGCTGAAAACGCCGTAACCTCGCACTTCACTCATAAGCTGCGTCGAAGAAGGCTTCCTCCAGTTCCATCATGCGCCGGAAGTTCGCGGCCATGACGCGCCGAGTTTCGTCGTCCACCGAGGCGCCGACCCGGTCCGTCTCCTCGCGCAGCCAGGTGACGAAGGCCTCGAACGGCGGAATGGCGTGCAGCTCGATCCACTCGGACAGCCAGAACTGCCGGGGACGCTCGGGCGGACAGGCCTTGGCCCAAGTCAGGTAGCTCCACTCGGCGGCACACAGGACGCTGAGCGCCTGGGCATAGCTGCCGCTGCGCCCCGCGGACTGAAGCAGATCGATGAAATCGCGGGTGACGGGTCCAAGCTCCGGCGTCTTCCAGACCGGTTCGGGGACAGCAAGTTCCCTGAACGACCGCAGGAAGAAGTCGTTCTCGTCGGCGGTGACGGCGGCGGCGAACTGGGCGAACTGGCGCTTGGACGGCATGGACGGCGCGTAGGCGATGGCGTAGCCCAGCAGCGCCACGAAACTGTTCACGAAGGCGTAGTCCTGGACCAGATAGCGGGCGGCGACGGCATCGCCAAGCGTACCCGCCCCCAGTTCATGGGCGAACCGGTGCGTCGTCATGCGGGTCCAGTGCGGCTCGGCCCCGTCCCGCAGCCAGTCGGTGAAGCGTGCTTCCGGATTGGTGTCGCGGTGCTCTTCGAAGGTCAATGCCCGTTACTCCAGCAGATCGTGATATTCGCGATGGCGGCGTATCCAGGCCGATGCATAGCTGCATATGGGCACGACCTTCAACCCTTCCGCCCGCGCGGTTTCCATCACGCCCCGCATCAGCCGGCCCGCCGCACCCGTGCCGCGCAAGGACGGCGGCGCCTCGACATAGGGGATGTGCAGGATCGAGCCGTTGCGGCGGTAATTGGCGAAGACGATCCTGCCGTCCACATCCAGTTCATAGCGGCTTCGCGCCGCGTTGTCGGTGATAGCGTCCGTCATGTCCATTACCTGTACTGTACCTATCGCTGCGCCGACACCTGCCCGAGGTTTTCCAGCAAAGCCGCGTTGAACCGATCCGGCGCCTGGACCTGCGGCGAGTGGCCCAGGTCCGGGAAAGTCACCAGAACAGAACCGCCGATCCGTCCGGCCGTGCGCCGTCCCAGTTCGGCGTAGTTGCCGAGCCGCTTCGCCAGCTCGGCCGGCGCCCGGTTCTTGCCGATGGCGGTGGTGTCGCGCTCTCCGATCATCAACAGCGTCGGCACCCGGATATTCTGCACCTCATGGACGACCGGCTGCATGAAGACCATGTCGGAGGTCAAAGCCTGGTTCCAGGCGACCAGATCGCCGCCCTCGCCCCGGTACATGCCGGCCAGCATCTCGACCCAGCGGTCGTAGCCGGGACGCCACTCGCCATTGTAGTAGGTCGATAGCTGATACTTCTTGATGCTGTCGGCACCGGTCTTCAGTTCCGACTTGTACAGCTCGTCCACCGTCACGACCGGCACGCCCTCCGCCTTCCAGTCCTCCAGTCCGATCGGGTTGACCAGCACCAATCCCGACATCTCGTCCTGGTACATCAGGGCGTAGCGCATCGCCAGCATGCCGCCCATCGAGTGGCCCATGACGATGGGATCGCTGACACCGGCTTGATCCAGCAGGGCTCGGGTATTGGCCGCCAGCTGGTGGAGGCCGAACTGGTAGGCCCGAGGCTTGCTGGATTTGCAGAATCCTACCTGATCGGGAACGACGACGCGGTATCCCGCCTCCGTCAGCGGCCGGATGACGCCTTCCCAAGTCGCCCCGCAGAAGTTCTTGCCATGCAGAAGCACGACGGTCCGGCCGTTGGGATCGGCCGTCGCCGGCACGTCCATGTAGGCCATCGACAGCGGCTGGCCCTGTGACGTGAACTCGAACCGGCGGACCTCATGCGGATAGTCGAAGTCCGCCAGCATCGGATCGGCCAGAGCGGACCGCACCGGCATCAGAGAGGCCCCGGCAAGTGCGATGCCCAGGACCAGTGTCGTCGCGCGTGCGATCCGCTTCATCATGTCCCCTACTCTTTCATATCCTCAACAGGTCAGGAGCCGGAACCGGCCGAACCCCCGACGAAGGCCTCGCGTAGCCGGCTGGCGACATAGGCCTGCGCCTCCTTGGCTTTTTCCACGACCGGAGCCGCGCCGAAGAACTCGTGGGTGACGCCCTCGTAGTTGTTGGACGCCACTTCGACGCCGGCGTTGCGCAGCCGCTGAGCCAGCAGCTGCCCTTCGGAACGCAGCGGATCGATCTCGGCGGTGACGATGGTGGTGGGCGGCAGCCCTGCCAGATCGGGCGCATCCACGACGTTGATCAAGGGATTGTTGCCGTCACGCGGGTTGCGCAGGTACTTGTCGAAGAACCAGCCCATCATCGCCTTGTTCAGCGGCTTGGCGTTCTCGTTCTCCTGGTACGACTCGGTGTTCATGTCGTTGCCGGCGACCGGATAGATCAGCGCTTGATGGACCGGTGGACGGAGTCCCTGTTCCTTTGCCATGCGCGATACGCCGATCGCCATGTTGCCGCCGGCGCTCTCGCCCGCCACCGCGATGCGGTTGGGGTCACCGCCGAACTGACTGGCGTTGGCCTGAGCCCAGCGATAGGCAGTCAGCGCGTCTTCGTGGGCGGCAGGGAACTTCGATTCCGGACCCTTGCGGTATTCGGCCGAGAGGACGATGGCGCCGGACTGGTTCGCCAGCGCGCGGGCCGACGCGTCATAGGTGTCGAGGTCGGCGATCACCCAGCCGCCGCCGTGATAATAGACGATGACGGGCAGCGGGCTGCGTGCAGCACCTGGAACGTATATGCGTGCCGGCTGCGAACCGCCAGGACCGGGAATGCTGACGTTGCGGACGGATGCCACTGCTTCGGGAGCGGTGCTCTGGCCGTCGTCCTGAAGCAACTTCTTGACCGCGTCGCCCAGCGTGGGCTGCTTGCGGGCCTCCGGTGCGGACAGCGTCTCGATCGGCTTCGGACCCAGCGCCTGGAGCGCCAGCAATGCGGAGGCCATGTCGGTGTCGGCGCTCGCCAGCGTGGGAACGCCTTGGGCTGCGGCGGCCGGGTCCTTGGACACGGCGGTCCCCAGATTGGACATCTGCTGGCAGGCCCCAAGGGCCACCAGGGCCACGGCCCCCATCAGCAGCGGGGCGAGAGAGGAATGCTTCGGCCGATTCTTCATCTTAACCTTTCGCGATGCGGCACGCTCCGGCGCCACGATCTTCATTGTCTTATTCAAATCACTCCAACAAGAAAAACCAACCGGCAGTTCCCATTTACCCGTCACATGCACGTGATCGTTCAGGTAAAATCAGGCGTAATACTATCAATAAAAAATGCGCGGATGCTTCCAGCCGCGCATTTACTTACCAGCCGATTTCAGGCCTCCAAATTAGACCTGCTTCACCTTCGCTTCGCGTTCCCAGAACCTGACCTTGCGGCAGGTCTGAACGAAGGTCTTGGCATCGCCCGAGCCTTTCAGCTCGACGAAGCCCTTGTCGATATCCGGAGCGACGCCGGCCTTGTCCAGCAGCGGCATGGCATCGGTGTTGTAGGCGATGAACTTCGCGTGGGCGAAGGCGTCGTTGACGAAGTCGCGGGCAGTCGCCTCCTTCGCCAGCAATGCCGCTCCAGCCGACGACAGCAGGATCGCCACGCTGTCGTAGACGACGGAGGGAGCGCCGTTGATTTTCTCGTCGCCCTCGATCCAGGTGCCGTCGCTGGCCTTGACGCCGCCGACCATGGGAGCGACGAACTCCAGCATGGCGCCCTCGGCGAGCACGGCTTCCTTCAGCGACTTGACCAGATCGATGTCCACGCCGTCGCTGACCAGCACGCCGACTTTGCGGCCCTTGAAGCTGTCCGGCCCGTTGAGCAGGATGCTGAGCGCCGGGGACGCCGGCAGGTCCTTGCGGGTCGGGCGGGCGGCATCGGCGGGCTTGGGCTTCTGCTCCAGCCGCAGGCCCGTGATCACCTTGTCGGCCAACTCGTCGTCGACGTTCATCAGATGGGACACCATCCGCGAGCGGATCGCCGGGGTCTTGACCTTGCTCAGTTCGAAGATGAAGGCATCGGCGATGTGGGTCTGCTCGACCGGCGTCTGGCTGATGTAGAACTGGCGGGCCTGACTGTAGTGGTCGGAGAAGGTTTCCGCCCTGATCCGTAGCTTGGCGCCCTGCTCTTCCGCCGGATACGACTTGAACCCGATATCGGGAGCCTCACGCGGACCGCCGGCCGCTCCGCCCCAGGAGTTCGGCTCGTAGTTGGCACGGCCCTTGGGGTTGACCATGGCCATATGGCCGTCCTGCTGGAAGTGGTTGACCGGCCTCTTCGGCGCGTTGATCGGCAGATAGGTGAAGTTGGGGCTGCCCAGACGCTTCAGCTGCGTATCCAGGTAGGAGAAGTTGCGACCCTGGAGCAGCGGATCGTTGGTGAAGTCGATGCCGGGGACGATGTTCTGGGTACAGAAGGCGACCTGCTCGGTCTCCGCAAAGAAGTTGTCGACCGTGCGGTCGAGCACCATGCGCCCGACGATCCGGACCGGCACCAGTTCTTCCGGAATCAGCTTGGTGCTGTCGATCACGTCGAAGTCGAACTTCTCGGCGAAGTCCTGGTCGAAGAGCTGGACGCCCAGTTCCCATTCCGGATAGTCGCCGGCCTGGATGGCGTTCCACAAGTCGCGGCGGTGGAAGTCGGGATCGGCGCCGTTGATCTTGAGCGCCTCGTTCCAGACGACCGACTGCATGCCCAGCTTGGGCTTCCAGTGGAACTTGACGAAAGTCGATTTGCCTTCGGCGTTGACGAAGCGGAAGGTGTGGACGCCGAAGCCTTCCATGAAGCGGAAAGAGCGCGGGATTGTCCGGTCGGACATGATCCACAGCGCCATATGCATGCTTTCCGGCGACAGGGAGATGAAGTCCCAGAAATTGTCATGCGCCGTCTGCGCCTGCGGGAAGCCCCGGTCCGGCTCCTGCTTGGCGGCATGGATCAGGTCGGGGAACTTGATGGCGTCCTGGATGAAGAACACCGGGATGTTGTTGCCGACGAGGTCCCAGTTGCCTTCCTGGGTGTAGAACTTGACCGCGAAGCCCCGGACGTCGCGCGCCAGATCGGGCGAACCCTTGTTGCCGGCGACGGTGGAGAAGCGGACGAAGACCGGCGTCTTTTCCCCGGCGCGCTGGAACAGGTCGGCGCGGGTGATGTCGGACAGCGAATCGGTGGTCTCGAAATAGCCATGGACGCCGAAGCCGCGGGCATGGACGACGCGCTCCGGGATACGCTCATGGTCGAAGTGGAAGATCTTCTCGCGGAAATGGAAATCTTCCAGCGCTGTCGGACCGCGATAGCCGATCCGCAGCGAGTTCTGGTCGTCGGAAACCGGGATACCCTGCTGGGTGGTCAGCACCGGCACATCGCCGCCAGCCACCTGATGGGTCTCTCCCCCCTCGCCGCGGATGACCTCCTGATCGCCGAAGGTCGCTGTTGTACGGCTGCTGGTAAGCCTGTCGTCCGGCATTTGGGTCGCCTTCTTCAATTTCCGTATGAGGGAGATGACGCGGATGTCCGAAGCGCGCGTAATGGCGCGCCATATGGCTCAAGCCGCTCAAAGGCGGCGATAAGTCAATGTCCGCTAATCCCTGTTGCTCAACCGATTGCGCTTAGAATGGTTCCAAAGGAAATCCCCGCACTGCCGGGTTCCATTACCTCCTTGCCGCCCCGCGCGTCCCCTATATGCTGCCGGCCATGCCGACTGACCTGACCTCAGCTTCCAAATCACCCAGCACTCCCAAGCCGCCGCTGCGTGCGATCATGCTTCCCGTGGCGGCGCTGGCGGGGGTGCAGGCGCTGGTGTCGGGAGGCCTGTTCGCGGTGCCGACCATAGCACCCGCCATCGCGGCGGATATCGGGGTCGAGCCTTCGGCTCTGGTCGGCGTCTACATGGCGGTGATCTTCGCGCTCGGCATTGTCTCCTCGCCTGTCGGCGGCGACCTCGTGATGCGGCTGGGGGCGTTGCGGGTCAGCCAGCTTTGCCTGACCGGATGCGGGATCGCCCTGGCGCTGGCGTCCAGCGGGACCGCCTGGATCTTCGTGCCGGCAGCCTTGCTGCTGGGATGCGTCTTCGCGCCCGAGACGCCTGCCAGTTCGCATCTGCTGATGAGGATCTCGCCGCCGGAACGGCGCGGACTGGTCTTCTCGCTGAAGCAGACCGGCAACCAGATCGGCGGCATCGCCGGAGCCCTGGCGCTGCCGGCCCTGGTCCCGCTGGTCGGCTGGCAAGGCGGGCTTCTGCTGGTCGCATGCCTGTGCGGCGTGGCCGCCCTGCTGCTGGCGCCGCTCCGCCGCACTTGGGAAACCCCGGCGGAGCCGCAGACCGGCACGATATTCGGCCGCTATGGCAAGGCGCTGAAGCTGGTGCGCGACGATGCCCGGCTGCGCGCCATGGCGCTGGCGGGGGGTGCATATTCCGCCATGCAGATCAGCCTGAACGCGTTCCTGGTCAGCTTCTGCGTAATCGAGCTTGAGATGCCGCTGACATTGGCCGGTGCGGCGCTCGCGGTGGCGCAGACGGGCGGTCTGGTAGGCCGCGTCTTCTGGGGCGTCGTCGGCGACCGGATCGGACATACCCGGCTGGTGCTGGGATTGCTGGGGATCGCCATGGCGGCGGCGGCGGTGGCGACGGTCGGAACGAGTTGGACCTTTCCGACGTTCGCGACTTTCTGCTTCCTGTTCGGGCTGACCGCGAGCGGCTGGAACGGGCTCTTCCTGGCCGAGGTCGCGAAGCTGGCGCCCCGGGGCCGCGTCAGCGAAGCGACCGGCGGCGTGCTGATCGCCAGCTTCGCTGGGCTCGTCGTCGCCCCGCCGCTGTTCGGCCTGATCGTGGCGTGGTCGGGCAGCTATGTGCCGGGTTTCCTGATCATGGCAGCCGTCTGCCTCGCCGGAGCAGTGCCGCTGATCGCGAGCCGAATTGACACTGCCACCCCGAATACCCCAATCGATTTATAGAATCTTTACCCGGCCGCGCCAGAATTCCGGTTCGCTGAATCCGCTGAGATTGGTTTCGACGCTGCGGCTCCAGGTGCTGCTCCCGGATCGGCCTGGAGGGGAGATTCGTCTTGAGCTTCAAGTTCATCGCTATCGCTTACGGGATGCTGGGCGCCACCGCGGCAACCGGCTACATGGTCCAGGGCGGTGGTGGCGGCGGCGCCGTCGGCAAGCGTCCCAGCGGCCACGTCGCCGAGCAGCCGAAGCCCGAACGGGTCGCGAAGCTGGAGATGCCGCCCAGGGCCGCTCCGATGCCGCAGGTCGCGATGGTCGCATCGTCTCCCCAGGACGACTCCGTTGTCATGACCTCGCCGGCGGCACCGGGCGTCGCACTCTCCTCGACTCCCTTGACGGCTCCGCCGACGCCGGCTCCTCCGCCTCCTCCGCGCACGGCCGTACACGAAGAGAAACCGGCCGAGCCCACGGTCGAGAAGACCACGGAGAAGCCGGATGACAAGCCGGTCGGGAAGATCGCCGAAAAACCGCCCGAAGATCACCTCAGCCCAAGCGCCGGACGGAATTACATACAGATTACGGCCGACATGCTGGTCAACCCCTGGACCGGAGAGTGGCTGACCAGCGACGATCGTTCCACGGGCTATCTGTCCGGTCCGGCCAAGGGGCCGGCACCTCCAGCGGCACCCGCGCCCGTGATGATGGCCGAAGCGCAGCCGGCTGCGGTAGCGCCGCCACCAACAGTGCCGCCTGCGGCAGCGCAGGCGCCCGCAGTGCCGCCGCCCGCCAGTGAGGCTGCCGCGCCGCCGGCTCCTCCGGCTGCCGAGTCCATCCCCGTCAGCATTCCAGTAAGCATCCCGGTCACGACACCTATCCTGGTGAAGGCGTCTTCGCCGCCAGCGACCAGACAGGCGGCCGGGCAGCAGCACGGCTACATGGCGCACCTTGCCTCATACCGGGACGAAGTCCATGCGGCGGCAGGATGGAAGACCCTTCAGAAAGCGCATCGCGACCTGCTTATCAACAGGTCGCCGGTAACCCTAACCGCCGAAATTCCCGGTCAGGGAACCTTCGTACGGTTGATGGCCGGTGGTTTCGGCCAATTGGCCGATGTCTCGGAATTCTGCTCGGAGTTCAAGGCTTCGGGCCAGTACTGCACCCCGGTCAAAGCCAAATGACAAGCATCGGACGGTTCCACGGAGTTTTGCCGGCCATGCTTACGGCTGCGGTGCTTGCCGGCTGCGCCGCATCGCCGCCGACCTCGCCGCTGGCCATCGAAATCAGCCAGTCGTCGGACTGTGTCGAGTCGATAGAGAACCAGCCGGCCTTCGCACCGCTTCGCCTCAAGAGCCCGGGACTGGGTGAGATGACCTCGACGCATCTGGGCGATACGTCCAAGCCTACGCCCGAGGAACAGGCGCTGGCCAGGGAGTATCTTGCCGCCGTGTCGGCCTGCGAACCCAACGCCCAGTCGATGCTGAACCCGCAGGAGCAGGCTGCTGGCCGCGCGATCCTGACGACATGGCACGAGCAGGAACAGCTTTATGTGGCACTCACGTCCGGCCGGCTGACATGGGGGCAGTTCAACCGCATGACGGAGGCGCTAGGCCGGCGGATGGACCGCCAGCTTCGCACCGCCATGGCGGCAGCAGGCTCTTAGCAGCGCCATCGCGAAGACTTGACGGTCAGCCGCCGCCGACACCCTCGATGATTTTGCCGGTGCCGTCGCAGTTGGGACAGGGTTGGCCGTTCAAACGCCCCGTTCCTCTGCAATCCGGGCAGATATCCTCGCCGGTACCCGGAGTCCCCGCCGGTGCGTCATCGCCCGGTGCCATCGGTTCCGCTGTCATGGTCGATCTCCCTTGCTGGTTTAAGGCTGGTTGTTGACGGACTCAACAGGGAGACCGGCCCGTTCGTCCCAGTGTCTTGAACCTGAACCTTTATCGCCCGATCCCGGTCAGCGGGATTTCACGGCGCCGCCGTCGACCAGCGTGACCGTGCCCGTAACATAACTCGCCCGGGCGCTCAGCAGGAACGTCGCGACCGAAGCGAATTCCTCCACCGTACCGTAGCGGCCGACCGGGATCTGCGCCTTGTTGGCGGTGGCTACTTCTTCCAGGCTCTTGTTCTGCTTCTGGGACGCGACGGCATCGAGCTGCTCCAGCCGTTCCGTCTGGATCCGTCCGGGCAGGATCGTGTTCACCGTGACGCCATCGGGTGCCACCTCCAGCGACAGCGTCTTGCCCCAGTTGACCAGGGACGCACGCAGCGTGTTGGAGATGCCGAGGTTGGGGATCGGCTGGATCACGCCCGACGATGCGACGGTCAGGATGCGGCCCCAGCCGCGCTCGCGCATGCCGGGAAGCACGCGGCCGGTCGTCTCGATCAGGGTCACGACCATGGCCTGGAAGTGCTTCAGCCAGTCCTCCGCCGTGACGGCGGAGATGTTGCCGGGTGGCGGTCCACCGCTGTTGTTGACCAGGATGTCGATCGCGCCGGGACCGTCGGCAAGGCCGGCCATCAGCCGGTCGACCGCTTCTGGTCCGTTCATGTCAACCGCCACGTAGCGGGCGGTGCCGGCGCCGCGCGCCGATATCGCTTCGGCGGCCTGACGCAGGCGGTCCTCGTTACGGCCGACCAGCGTCACATGGGCGCCTTCCGCCGCCAGCTGCTCGGCGATGCCGTGGCCCAGCCCCTTGCTCGATCCCAGTACCAAGGCGCGCTTGCCCGTAAGTCCGAGGTCCATTCTTCATATCCTCCCACTTCCATTACGACCGGGTACGTTAACCGGATGGCGGCGGGAGGCAAGGAAGCATTTACTTTTCAGCCCTTTGGGGAAATCGCGCTACTCGTCATCGTCGGCCTGGACGGCGCGGACGTCGCGGGCAGGGCGCGGGCTGGCCAGGCAAGATCAGTTGGCCGCGGCGATCAGTTCCGGCGGCGGAACGATCCCGTAGATGTCGGGCAGCACCACGACACGCTCGCCGCGCAGCACGGCCGGCCAGTAGACGAACCGCACCGGCATCGGCTGGGCCAGCCTGATCCATCGGGTCTCCCCCGCATCGACCATGGCCGATATCCGCGAAGGGTTGAAGCCTGAAGCCATCAGCAGTTCCTCCGCCAGCGTCCTGGGATCCGCCAGCCGCACGCAGCCGGAACTGACGGCACGCCTGTCGCGGTTGAAGACGCGCGGGTCGTTGGTGCCGTGCAGATAGATCTGGTCGTCGTTGGTCAGGTTGAACCGGTAACGCCCGAGGGCATTGTGGTCCCCCGCCTCCTGGACGATGCGGACCCGCCAGGGCGACACGTTGGTCCAATCCACCAAGGCGGGATCGACCACCGTGCCGTCCAGCCAGACGGAGGCATGATCGATACCGGGTGCGCCGGTACGCCGCAGGTTCGGCAGCTTGTCCTGCTTCAGGACGGTCGGCGGCACGGTCCAGGTCGGGTTGAGGATGACGTGGGTGATCTGGTCGGCCAGCAGCGGAGTCGGACGCGACGGGCTGCCGACGGCGGTATCCATCGTCAGGACCGTTTCGCCGTTGCGCACCAGCGCCAGTTCCTGTGCCGGCAGGTTCACCACGACCATGGTGGCCGGCACCGAGGCCCTGAACTCCGCCATGCGGGCCAGCGTTTCGCGGATCGACGCGATCTCCTGAGCCGGCGTGACGTTGAGGGACGACAGAGTGGCGCCGCCGACCTTGCCGTCGGGGGTCAGGCCGCGTTCAGCCTGGAAGACGCTGACGGCGCCGGCGACCGTCTCGTCATGGATGTCGCGCTCGGAACCGGGCGCAAGGTATCCCAGTTCGACCAGCCGCCGGCTGAGCTGGAGCACGCGCTCGTCCACCATGCCGGGTTTCAGCACCGGTCCGCGTGCGATCCGCGTCGATACCGGCACGCCCTCCGCCCGCGCCTCCTCCTCCAGCGCCGCCAGACGGGTTTCCAGCGCCGCCGTCCATACTCCCAGCGCCTGATCGAACCCGCCGGCCCGCGCCGGAGCGGCGGAGGCAGCGATGAGGAACGCTACCAGCAGGGCCAGCAGGGCGACGGGATGGGCGATGCGGGAAATCATGGCGGACTCGAAGGATATGGGACAATTATTTTAGCGCATCGCGGCAGCGGAACCAGAGCGGGAACGTGATTTAAGTCACGCCCTTCGGAGGTGTTGCCGGCTTGCCCATCCGGGGATCACATCCGGGTTGTGTCCGATCCGATTTTGCTGCAAAAGCACGCGCGCCGGGCCTGTTTTCCGGTCCTCGTTTTCGGCCCCTGCTTCGGCCCCGCTCGCGGCCCCGGCAGCGCTGCCGCTGGAGATCCTGATGAAGCTCACGCATGTCCTGTCCATCGACCAGTTCGACAAACCGCTCATCGAGGAACTGTTCTACCACGCGAACTGGATCAGCAAGGCGAAGGGGCACAGCATCAGCCATCTGCGCGGCAAGCTGCTGGCGAACCTGTTCTACGAAGCCTCGACGCGGACGTCGTCGAGCTTCTTCGCAGCGATGAGCCGCCTCGGCGGACGGGTGCTGCCGATCAACGACGTGACCTTCTCCAGCGTCTCCAAGGGCGAGATCCTGGAAGACACGATCCGGACGCTGGCCTGCTACACCGACATCATCGTGCTGCGCCATCCCGAAAAGGGCGCCGCCCAGCGCGCCGCCGCCGTGTCGCCGGTCCCGATCGTCAATGCCGGCGACGGCGTCGGCGAGCATCCGACCCAGGCCCTGCTCGACCTCTACACCATCATGGCGGAACAGGGCGGCATCGACGGACTGACCGTCACCATGATGGGCGACCTGAAGCACGGCAGGACCGTCCACAGCCTCGCCCGCCTGCTGCGCCTGTACGACGTCAAGATCAACTTCGTCTCGCCGACCGAACTGCGGATGCCCGCCGACCTCGTCCTCCCGGCCGACCGTCAGGTGGCGACGCTGGACGAGGTGCTGACCGGCACCGACGTGCTGTACGTCACAAGGGTCCAGAAGGAACGGTTCGAGGCAACCGGCGATTACAACTATGGATTGACGCTGGACCACATGGCCCGGGCCAAGCCGACGATGTCGGTGATGCACCCGCTGCCGCGCGTCAACGAGATCCCGCTGGAGCTGGATGCCGACCCGCGCGCGGCCTATTTCCGCCAGATGCAGAACGGGCTGTTCGTCCGCATGGCGCTGCTGATGTATCTGCTGGGCTGATCCGCTTCAGCTCGAGAGCGGTTCAGGATGCCCGGTTCACTATGCTGGCGGCGGACGGCGCTTCCGCCGCCGCACGTAGCGGTCGAACGCGACGAACCAGCCGGGCTTGCGGCGGCGCATCCTGACGAACAGCCGCCGCGCGTCGGCGGAGTTGCGCAGCAGGATGACCGTGCCGACCAGGGCTATCGGCAAGCCGAAGGGTCCCGGCAGCGGAGCTATCAGGATGCCGGCGGCGACGATGGTCCAGCCCATGCCGATCAGGGCAAGCTGGCGGATTCGGCCGACGGACAGGGTGGATGTGGCGGAACCGGGGCGCCTTGTCATGGCGGATCAGTGGACGGTCGGCTTCATGTCGGCCCCCGAGCGTCCCGCACCCTCCGCTGTCAAAGCTTCCGGCGCCAGCCGGTCGGACAGCGGCAGGTCGAACCGTATCATGACCTCGTTCAGCACGGCCCGGTCGGGACGCCAGCGGAACTCGCGGTCGAGCCTGCCGCGGGCACGGTGGGCGAACCCGGTCAGCGACTTGCGGTCGCGCGCCGCAGCGGGGGGACGCCGGTCGGCGCAGCTTTCCAGCATCAGGCGGATCATCAGGTCACGCTTGGAAACGTCGACGAACCCGTCGGCGTCGAAATAGACCTTGGTGAAGGCGACATCGGACACGACGCGCTTATGATCGGGTGCTTCGACCACCACGACCGAGACCATCTCGACGCAACGGCCGGCGAGGCCGGCGATCGGAGCGATACGGTCGTCGGCGCGGTCGAAGTCCCGGTGGGAAAGCTCGACCAGGTCGCCCGATGTCTGCCGGATCAGGTAACGGCGCCCTACCACCATGGTAGTCTCCCGATGAAAAGAACCACCCGCTCTGGAATTGCTGCTTGCCGACAGAATAACAGGAATGGAGCGTGTCGGCGAAGATGTTTCCCGCAGCAAATCGGAGGGAGGGCGTCAGGAGCTTGCGGCAGGTACGGAGTCGGCTTGTTCAAGTTCGGACCTGCCGGACTCGGCCTTTCCTGCCTGGACCGCCTCCGGCGGCGGCTGGATCGGCTCCGCCGGCCGGACCACTCCCTTGGTCAGGAGCAGGCTGCCGTTGACGCGGGTCTCGCCCGTCACCACGACCGCGAAAGCGGCGCGCGTACGGTCGTAGAAGCCGAACCGGTCGAGGCGGCCGATCTGCCAGCGCGGCCCTTCATGGCGCTCGACGATCTGGATGAACTCGCGGCAGACATCGGATTCCTCGATCTCGGCTGACCCCAGATCGACCATGCGGGTGTAAGGCGTATCCAGCATGTCGTCGAGCGGCATGACGCTGAGGATGGCCTCCAGAGCCCTCGGGGCGTCGACGCCTTCCAGCCTTATTACCCGGGCGCCCAGCGATACGGCGGGGAAGTTCCTGTCCACCAGCGCCAGCTCGTCGCCATGCCCCATGGCCGCGAGGACATAGAGAAGATCGGCATTGAGCAGCGGGTCCAGTCCCTTGAGCATGATGGCGTCGGTTCCTCCGGTATGGGCGGTCCACACCGCACCCCCGAAGATAACCGCCGCTGCGGGGCGGAGGTTGCAAGACGGGCGACAACGGTGTTCCATGGCCGCCATGACCATCCGGAAAACCGTCCTCATCACCGGCGGCGGGCGCGGCATCGGCGCCGCGACCGTCAGACTGTTCGCGGCGCGGGGCTGGCGCGTTGCCTTCACCTGGACGACCCGGGAGCCGCCGGCCGGCGGTCCCGCATCGGCTTACCGCTGCGATATCAGGAGCGAGGCGGATGTTATTTCCCTGTTCCGCCAGGTCGTGGCCGACTTCGGCCGGATCGACGCGCTGGTCAACAATGCCGGCATCACCGGCCCGCGCCGCCGGATCGAGGACGTGACCGCCGACCTGCTGCGGGACGTGACCGCGACCAACCTGATCGGCCCCATCCTGTGCGCTCGCGAAGCTATCAAGCACATGGCCGCGAGGGGCGGCGGGTCGATCGTCAACCTATCATCGACCGCGACGAAGCGCGGCAGCCCGGACCAGTGGGTCCACTACGCCGCCACCAAGGGAGCCATCGACGTGTTCACCGCCGGACTTGCCGCCGAAGTGGCATCACAGGGCATCCGGGTCAACGCCGTGGCTCCCGGCCTGACCCTGTCGGACCCGGCGGATACCGACCGCATCACCGCCCGGCTGGAAACCATGCGGGGCGAGATCCCGATGAACAGGGCCGGCACGGCGGACGAGGTGGCGGAGGCGGTGTTCTGGCTGTGCTCGGACGCCGCCTCCTATGTCACGGGAGCGGTCCTGCCGGTGGCGGGCGGGAGATGATGACGACGTCGTGAATACGACCTTCACGTATTGTCTTGGCACCTCACATATCGATCCAAAAACCAAGTTGGCCGCTACAGCATCTACAAGAGCCTGTTGGCGCAAGCAGGACAATCGCAGGCTTCGGATCTGCCTTTAAGGTGGTGCAAACCATGGACAGCCCCACCGTCAGAGTCGAACGAGCTTGAAATCGCTTCGAAGAACTCGCTGTCGCCTTGTTCGAATTTTCTCCAAAGCGCATACGAAACGAGATCGGCGTACTGAATCAGCCGAGTTGCTTGTGAATCCACAAAGAAGGGAACGTCGACTATGTTCCTTGGAAAGCCCCAGCGATGACCTGCGCTTTTGAATTCGATAGCCAAAGATTGCAAACGTGTCTCTCTTGTCGATTTATCAAGAACGAGCAGTCCTTTATCTTTTTATTATTCCGATAGCGGCGCATGAGGAATTTGTCGAACCGCATTACGATTTATTCAAATGCATATTCTACTGGATCCTCATCACCGATCTGGGTTTTATCTACGATCACGCCGAATAGGCACCACGTATCATTTCCATGTAATGACTGAGCTGCTAAAAGACTGTCTCGGATAATACGGCAGCGTTCTTCTTTATCGACACTGCGCCACCAGTTTCTTCCCGCCAAAATCTGGTTGCCATGTAACTCCAAGCTGCTTGGTGTGTGATGTTTAGTCGTAGCGACAACGCGCTCTAACTCTTGCCCAAGCCAATGAATTTGCTGCTCGTTGATGGCGATACCGGCAAGGACAAAATGCCGTTCCTTCGGATTTGTGACGGAGCCCGCATCATCCAGGTAAAGGACGTACATATGCCGGTTATGAAAAAGAAAGGCGGCCGGGTGAGGGCCAAGCCTCAACGGACTGCTCCATGGCAGCCCTCCCAACCGCAAAGCAAAATTTAAGCATTGAGCGTCTCGCAGTCAACCAGCACGTGAGCACATAAGCCCCACGAAAGAGGTAAAGGTTATAACCCTCTTTTCGCCAGCGTCACAACAAACAGCCTTAAAGACAGATGCGCCGGAGAGGCCAGTGCCGATACCCGTAGCAACGACACTGGCACCTCAGCTTACATCAAGGAGGGGGCGTTCCGCCTCAACCCCCTACTCCGCCGCCTCCGCTTGGCTCACCTCCGGCACCCAGCGCAGCACCGGCTTGCGGGCGGCGCCCGTTTCGTCTAGGCGCCGTCGGGGCGTCATGCGGGGAGCGCCGAGGAAGTGTTCGGCGTCGCCGGAGCGGGCGCGCTCGGCCAGACCGCGCATGACGCGGATGAAGGCGTCCAGGCTCTGCTTGCTCTCGGTCTCGGTCGGCTCGATCAGGAAGGCGCCGTGGACGACCAGCGGGAAGTACATGGTCATCGGGTGGTAGCCCTCGTCGATCATCGCCTTCGCGAAGTCGAGCGTCGTGACGCCTGTCCCCTTCAGGAAGCGGTCGTCGAACAGCGCCTCATGCATGCACGGGCCTTCGAAGGACGCGGTCATCACGTCCTTCAGGCTTGCCATCACGTAGTTGGCGTTCAGCACGGCGTCGGACGCGACCTGACGCAGGCCGTCGGCGCCGTGGCTCAGGATGTACGCCAGCGCCCGCACGAACATGCCCATCTGGCCGTGGAATCCCTTGAGACGGCCGAACTCCTTGCCGTTGGCCTGATCGTCCTCGCCGCTCTCGACCAGCGAGAAGCCGTCCTCGCCGTGGACGACGTAAGGCAGGGGAACGAACTTCGCCAGCGCTTCCGACAGCACGACCGGGCCACTGCCGGGACCGCCGCCGCCGTGGGGCGTCGAGAAGGTCTTGTGCAGGTTGATGTGCATGGCGTCGATGCCGAGGTCGGCGGGACGGACCCGGCCGACTATGGCGTTGAAGTTGGCGCCGTCACAGTAGAAGAAGGCGCCGGCCTTGTGGACGGCGTCGGCGATCTCGATGATGTCGCGCTCGAACAGCCCGCAGGTGTTCGGGTTGGTCAGCATGATGGCTGCGACGTCGTCGCCCAGCTTCGCCTTCAGCGCCTCCAGATCGACGCGGCCGGTGGCGTCGGCCGGGATGGCGTCCACGGTGAAGCCGCAGGCCGCCGCCGTCGCCGGGTTGGTGCCGTGGGCGGATTCCGGGACCAGCACGCGGCGTCGATGGCTGGTGCTGCCGTCCCGGTCCTCGATTGCCGCGCGGATCGCGGCCATGCCGCACAGCTCGCCATGGGCGCCGGCGGCCGGCGACATCGCGACGGCGGGCATGCCGGTCAGCGTCTTCAGCCAATGGGCCAGCGTGTCGATCAGCTCGAGCGCACCCTGAACAGTCCGTTCCGGCTGCATCGGGTGGATGTCGCTCAGGCCCGGCAACCGCGCCAGCTTCTCGTTCAGGCGCGGGTTGTGCTTCATCGTGCAGGAGCCGAGCGGATACAGCCCGCTGTCGATCGCGAAGTTCTTCTGCGACAGGCGGGTGTAGTGCCGGATCACCTCCGGCTCGCTCAATCCTGGCAGCCCGATGGTGCCGCGCTCCCGCACCTTGCCGAGGCGCGGCTTGAAGGTAGGAGGTTCCGGCAGATCGACGCCGGTGGTGCCGGGGCTGTCCTGTTCGAAGATCAGCGGCTCTTCCAGCATCAGCGCGCGGTTGCCGCTGATGGTGCCGGCAGCGGCGGAGGCAGCATTGCCGCCTTCGACCCCGAGGGTGTCAATATGGGTCTTGCGTCCCTGGGTGTTCATGACAGAGCCTCCTTCAGGCCGTGGGCCAGGGCTTCCATGTCGGCGTCGGTATTGGTCTCGGTCGCAGTGACCAGCAGCAGGTCGGCAAGCGCTTCGTCGCCGGGATGCAGGCGGGAGACGGGCACGCCGCCCAGGATGCCGTGCTTGGCGAGCTTGTTGACGACCTTGGATGCCGGCTTCTTCAGCCGCACCGTGAACTCGTTGAAGAAGCTGTCGCTGACGACTTCGACGCCCTTCAGACCGTCGAGCCGGTCGGCAAGCTGAACGGCCTTGGCATGGTTCAGCCGCGCCAGCCGCTTGAAGCCTTCCTCGCCCAGCAGGCTCATATGGATCGTGAAGGCGAGCGCGCACAAGCCGCTGTTGGTGCAGATGTTGCTGGTCGCCTTCTCGCGCCGGATATGCTGCTCGCGGGTCGAGAGCGTCAGCACCCAGCCGCGCCGGCCCTCGGCATCGACGGTCTGGCCGGTCAACCGGCCCGGCATGTGGCGGACATACTTGTCGCGTGTCGCGAACAGGCCAACATACGGACCGCCGAAGTTCAGCGAATTGCCGATCGATTGGCCCTCGGCTACGACGATATCCGCTCCCATCTCGCCCGGCGGCGTCAGCAGCCCGAGCGAGACGACTTCGGCAACCGCTACGATCAGCAGCGCGCCCTTGGCGTGGACGGCGGCAGCAAGGTCGGTCAGGTCGCGAACCTGGCCGAAGAAGCCGGGGTTCTGGACGACGACGCAGGAGGTCTTGTCATCGATCAGCGCAAGCAGATCTTCTTCGCCCTCCGGATCGGCCGGAGCCGCGACCACCTCGAAGCCGTGGAAGCGGGCGTTGGTCAAGGTCACGTCGCGGTAATGCGGATGCAGGCCGCCGGACAGCACGGCCTTGCCGCGCCGGGTCACCCGGTTTGCCATCATCACGGCTTCGGCGCAGGACGTGGCCCCGTCGTAAAGCGAGGCGTTCGCCACGTCCATGCCGGTGATCAGCGCCACCTGGGTCTGGAACTCGAACAGGTATTGCAGCGTGCCCTGGGTGACTTCCGGCTGGTACGGCGTGTACGAGGTCAGGAACTCGCCGCGCTGGATCAGGTGATCGACCGAGGCCGGGACATGATGGCGATAGGCCCCGGCCCCCAGGAAGCTCGGCACGCTGCCGGCGGAAATGTTCTTCGCGGCCATCGCCGCGATCGTCCGCTCGACTTCCATCTCGCCGGCATGGGGCGCCAGCCCCTCGATCGGGGCCGACAGCCGGGCCGCCTCCGGCACGTCGCGGAACAGGCTGTCGACCGAGGGCACGCCTATGGTGGCGAGCATCGACCGGCGGTCGGCCTCGGTCAGGGGCAGGTAACGCATCAGTGCAGGCCCTCGCAGTATTCCTTGTACGCGGCCTCGTCGAGCAGGTCGTCCAGGTCGCCCTGGTTCTCGATCCGCAGCTTGACGAACCAGCCCTCGCCCTGCGGGTCACGGTTGACCAGCGCCGGGTCGTCTGCCAGCGCTTCGTTCACCTCGACCACGTCGCCGGCGACCGGAGCGTAGACTTCGCTGGCGGCCTTGACCGACTCGACGACGGCGGCTTCCTTGCCGGCAACGACGTTGCGCCCGACCTCGGGCAGTTCGACGAAGACCACGTCACCCAGCTGCTGCTGGGCATAGTCGGTGATGCCGACGGTCGCGACTTCGCCGTCGAGTTTGATCCACTCGTGGTCCTTGGTGAACTTGATGATGCTCATGGCGGGTATCCCGGATCTGAAAAGCGGAAAATCTGAAGAGGCAACAGGGAAAACGGCCGGAAGGCCTCTCCCGGAAAAGGGTCAGCCCCGGTAGTAGCGCTGGGGGAAGAACGGCATCTCGGCGACCTTGGCCGGCATCGGCTTGCCCCGGACGACGAGGTTGACCGGAGTGCCGGGCGCCGCCGACGCCGTGGCGACGTAGCCCATCGCGACCGGACCGTTGACGCTGGGGCCGAAGCCGCCGCTGGTGACTTCGCCCAGGAATGCGCCGAAAGCGTCGGTTATCTGAGTATGCTCGCGCGCCGGGGCACGGCCGTCGGGACGGATGCCGACCCGCTTCCGCGCCGTGCCGTTGGCAAGCTGGTCCAGGATCACATCGGCGCCGGGGAAGCCGCCTTCGGCCCGGCGGCGCTTGCCGATCACCCAGTTGAGGTTGGCTTCGACCGGGGTCGTCGTGGTGTCGATATCGTGGCCGTAAAGGCAGAGACCGGCTTCCAGCCGCAGCGAGTCGCGGGCACCCAGGCCGATCGCCTCGACTTCCTCTTCGGCTAGCAGCAGGCGGGCGGTGATCTCGGCGAAGGCGTTGGGGACGGAGATCTCGTAGCCGTCCTCCCCGGTATAGCCGGAACGGGTGATCAGGACAGGGGCACCGCGGAAGGTGGCCTCCAGCACGCTCATGAACTTCATGGTCTCTGCGGCCGGGACGAAACGGCCCAGCACTTCGGCGGCCTGCGGTCCCTGCAACGCCAGCAGGGCGCGGTCGCCCAGATACTCGACCTCGGCCTTGCCGGCGAGGCGGGTGCGCAGGTGCTCGACATCGGCGGCCTTGCAGCCGGCATTGACGACCAGGAACAGATGATCGCCCATGTTGGTGATCATCAGGTCGTCCAGGATGCCGCCGTGTTCGTTGGTGAACAGGCTGTAGCGCATGCGGCCTTCCGCCAGCGCCTGGATCTCGCCGGGAACGAGGGTTTCCAGCGCGGCCGCCGGGTTGTCGCCGGTCAGCCGAACCTGCCCCATATGCGAAACGTCGAACAGGCCTGCGGCGGCGCGGGTATGGAGGTGTTCCTTCAGGATGCCCAGCGGGTACTGCACCGGCATGTCGTAGCCGGCGAACGGCACCATCTTCGCGCCCAGTTCCACGTGAAGCTCGTGGAGCGGTGTGGTCAGCAAAAGATCAGGAGAGGGTGGAACCGGTACGGCACCCTCATTGGACTGGCCCTGGCCGGACTTGTTGTCACTCAAGGAACGTTTCCTCCGACAGAGTTCCATCCCGCGCGTACGGCGCGGTCACGGCCCCCTCTGTCGCGGACCTGAGAGATTCACCAGCCCCTGGGATGGGCACCGGCTTACTCCTTCGGTGAGGCGTGCCGTGGTCAATCCCGACCGTCCGGCATCCTGCTTTCCAGAGTGCTTCCCTCTGCGGTCCTCGTTGCCTGAGAGTTTCCGGGGGCGGTTGCTCCTTCGGCGCCACCGGTCCTCGAACGGAGGTCCGGCGATCTCTCCCGCGAGAGGTCGTCAGCATGTTCGCCTAAGCTAGCTGTTGCGGTGCGAAAGTCAACGCGCATCCGCCGTTCCGCCTGCGGCATCCTCGCGGTACACGACATCCATGACCCTTCGGTCACGTCACGTCGTCTGATGCCACTGGCGGCGCTGTTGCGGAACGGCGATCTGCAAGCCTGATGTCGCAAGCCTGATGTCAGTGACGGAGGTTCACTGATTAAAGCTGCTTTCCTTCCAGATCGGCTTATTAAAGTAAAATGCCGTTTGCTTAAATAGCGTTCGGCAAATTGGAACAAACCGGGATAGATGCGCAACTTTAATTCTGATCAAGACGCCGCCGCATAGGAGATGCCCGCGGGGCGCGGGGGTCGGCGGTCTTGACCGGTCGTGCCGCCGAGTCGATATTCGAAAGACGCTTTACGTTTACGTAACGGAGAACCAGGCCTTCATGCCGCTTTCATCCCCGACCGAGCGCGAGCACATTCATACCCGTCAGGTCACCTGCCAGGGCTTTCGCCGCGCCGATGGGCTGTGGGACATCGAAGGCCATATCATGGACATCAAGACCTACCCGTTCGCCAACGACTACCGGGGCGCCATCCAGCCGGGCGATCCGATCCACGACATGTGGATCAGGCTGACGGTGGACGACGGCTTTGAGGTGAAGGCGGTCGAGGCGGTGACCGACAAGAGCCCCTTCGCGGTATGCCCCGCCATCACGCCCAACTTCCAGCGCCTCGTCGGGCTGCGGATCAAGTCCGGCTGGACGCAGAAGGTGAAGGAACTGCTGGGCGGGGTCGAGGGCTGCACCCATCTGGTCGAACTGCTGGGTCCCGTCGCGACGACGGCGTTCCAGACCATCTACCCGGTTCTGTCGCGTGAGAAAGAGGCGCGTGCCAAGGCGGAAGCCGGAGAGAAGAAAGCGGATTCTCCCGCCGTTTCCCCCTCCGGGCATAAGCGCCCGCCCCTGCTGCTCAACACCTGCCATGCTTTTCGCAGCGACGGCGAGGTCACGCGGAAGGTATGGCCGGAGCATTATACAGGCACGCCCCGGCCATGACCTTCATTGCCCGTGGGGCTCGTGACCTGAGCACCCGGACATGAACCGGCAGCGCGGTCAGCCGACGCTCCGGCGAAGGCTGACCACCTGCTCGGACGGCTGCTCTTCGGAATCGAAGGGCGTCTTCGTGAACGGATTGCCGTTCCCGTGCGATGCCTTCATATGTCCCTCCTCCGTGGCGGCCGCGCGGAAATAGGCTAGCGCGAATACCCGGATCGCCGCCGTCAGCGACGTATTGGCATCCTTGCGCTCACTGATCCGCGTGCAGAGCGAATGGATGGTCACCCGCTCGCGTGCGCAGATGTCGTAGAGGGCGTCCCACATGAACGGTTCCAGGCGGCAGCTTGTCCGATGGCCGCCAATGGTGACGTTGCGGCTGATCAGCGTGCTGACCTTTGCCATATCCGGGCGGACTTCCGCTTGCGGTGAACCGGTTGCTTCGCGGAAGCCGCGGACTCCCGCCGGGTCTTCGGAAATCGGCAGGGGCGACTCAGGCTCAGAATGCATAAGTTGAATTCCTCTTGCGGTCATACAGAACTCCACCGCCAGGTCGATAGAAACCTGATCGATTCCATATCGTGCGAATGGTTGCGTCGGTGTGACTGTACGCAATTTCGAGGTAATTTCAACTATTGTCATATACCTTTCGGAAGATATTTTTGTTTCAACACCCGTTTGAGTTGCCATCGTATGCAGCGGGCCGGAAAAACTCCTTGCCGGCGCCAAGGCGCCGGCAAGGAGCGGCTATCGGACATCCTCTGACGGAGTCAGCGTCCGGAGGCCCAGGGCATGCACCCGCTCCTTCAGTTCCTCCGCGACGATCTCATAGACCATCCTTTGGCGAGCGACCCGGGACTTGCCCTCGAACGCCGCCGAAACAACCGTTACGTTGAAGTGGGTCTCGCCGACCGGATCGGCCCCGGCATGGCCGGCATGCCGCTGCGAGTCGTCCTCGATCTCAAGCCGGACCGGCTGGAGGGAACTGGAAAGCTTGGTACGCATGCGCGTCGCGTAGTCCATGGTGAAACCGCCTCGTGGGTATGATGTCGACAAGTGGGCCGACAAGTGGGATGTGGCATTGCGAGCCGCGCATGCCATGGCAGGGCATGCGTGTTGCGCCCGTGCCGGTTTGGCGAGAAGATCGGGCCGCAGTCCTCGAAAAGTGCTATCGTCCGACCCTCGCTGTCAAGGAAGCCCCTGATTGTCCGATCCCGGTTCCACCCGGCCCGCAATACACCCTCCCCCTCCGTCGTCCGGTTCTTCCTCCGCCGATCCAAGGTCAGCCGGCGCTCCGGCGGCCCCATTCCAGGCAAGCGGCACCGTTTCTCCCCGAATGGCCTGGCTGCTGCTGGGTTCCGTCATCCTGCTCTGGGGAGTCAACTGGCCGGTCATGAAGCTCGGCATCAAAGATATCCCGCCGATGACATTCGCCGTCATCCGCATGCTGCTGGGCGCCGTCTGCATGTTCGGCGTACTGGCGTTGCGCGGCAACCGCATCCGCCTGCCCAGCCGTCACGACCTGCCGATCGTCCTGACGGTCGGACTGCTCCAGATGGGCGCCTTCCTGGGGCTGGTGACGGTCGCCTTGCAGTTCGTTTCCGCGGGGCGATCGTCGATCCTGGCCTATACGACGGCTCTCTGGGTCGTGCCGGGTGCGGCTCTGTTCCTGGGCGAACGGCTGACCGGCACGAAGCTGACCGGGTTCATGCTCGGCATGGCCGGCGTCGCCGTCATGTTCAACCCGGTGGCCTTCGACTGGACCGACCGCGATGTTCTGGTCGGAAACGGGTTGTTGATGCTTGCGGCACTGGCCTGGGCCGCCCAGATTATCCAGGTGCGCGGCCATCGCTGGCACGCTTCCCCGCTGGAGTTGGCACCTTGGCAGTTCACCGTGGCGGCCGTGGTGCTGTTTCCCATCGCACTCTTCATGGATGCCGGACGGTCTGTCGACTGGACCGGACGGGCCGTGGCCGTCCTGTTCTACAATGGACCGATCGCAACGGCCTTCTGCTTCTGGGCGGTGGTCACGGTCAACCGTGCCCTCCCCGCCATAACGACCTCGCTTGGAACCCTCGGCGTTCCGGTCGCCGGTGTCGCCGCCTCCGCGGCGATGCTGGGAGAGCCGGTGACGCTCACCAACCTTGCGGGACTGGTGCTGATCCTGGGAGGGCTGGCGTGGCTGGCCCTGGGGGATCGCATCAAGCCCCGTGCGCAATAGCCGCGCTGCCAGCGGGATCGCTTGCCAGCGCGCCAACCTCTGACCATACTTTTCCGATGCACAAGAATCGTGTCCGTTACTCATCCCCGTTTTCCCAGGAGCCGCCGCCGGCGTCCCGCTGCTGCGACATGCCCAGTTGCTCGGCCATGGGCGAGTACCGGGCGCCGAAGGGCCGCGAGCGGCTGAACGAGTATTTCTGGTTCTGCCTGAACCACGTACGCGAGTACAACAAGGCGTGGGACTATTACGCCGGGATGTCGGAGCGCCAGATCGAGCAACATCTCCGCAGCGACGCCACGTGGCAGCGCCCGACATGGCCGATGGGTTTCTGGAAGACCCGCGAGCGGACGATGCACGACGAGGCGATGCGCCAGTACGGTTTCCACGATGCGGGAGAAGGCGGCGCCCGGAACGGCGCGCACGACGGGCACGGCGCCAACGGCTCCGCGGCCAACCGCATGCGGACACCGGAGGAAGAGGCGCTATCGGTGCTTGATTTGGCGCCGCCCGTGGACTTTTCCCAGATCAAGGCCAGATACCGGGAGCTTGCCAAGATCCACCATCCGGATATCAATGGCGGCGACAAGGTCGCGGAAGAAACGCTGAAGCGGATAAATCAGGCCTATACGACGCTGAAAGCCAGCTATGGCGGTTGATTAGGCGCGCATCCGCAACAAAAAACGGCCCGCTCAGGAAAATGCCGTATTAATAATGCCTCACCAGCGACCGACACGCCCACCCGACACCAGGAACGAAGCGACAGATAATATGGCCTCCGAAACGACAACTCAGTCAGCGCCGAACGGCTCGATCCCGGACATCAAGGTTTCCGTCCGGCAGACCTTCGGTCTCGACAGCGACCTCCAGGTTCCGGCCTTCAGCCGCGCTTCCGAGCATGTGCCCGACGTGGACGACGCCTACCGGTTCGACCACGACACCACGCTCGCGATCCTGGCCGGCTTCGCCTACAACAGGCGCGTCATGGTCCAGGGCTATCACGGCACCGGCAAGTCGACCCATATCGAGCAGGTCGCGGCGCGCCTGAACTGGCCCTGCATCCGGATCAACCTGGACAGCCATATCAGCCGCATCGACCTGATGGGCAAGGACGCCATCGTCCTGCGCGACGGCATGCAGGTGACCGAGTACAGGGAAGGCATCCTGCCCTGGGCGCTCCAGCACCCCTGCGCCATCGTGTTCGACGAATACGACGCCGGCCGGCCCGACGTCATGTTCGTGATCCAGCGCGTGCTGGAAGTCGAAGGCAAGCTGACGCTGCTGGACCAGAATCGCGTGATCCGGCCGCACCCGGCCTTCCGCCTGTTCGCCACCGCCAATACGGTCGGCCTCGGCGACACAACCGGCCTGTATCACGGCACACAGCAGATCAACCAGGGCCAGATGGACCGCTGGAACATCGTGGCGACGCTGAACTACCTGCCGCACGACGACGAAGTGAAGATCGTCGCCTCCAAGGTCCAGGGCTATGCCGACGAGAAGGGCCAAAAGCAGATCTCCGCGATGGTCCATCTGGCCGACCTGACCCGTGCCGGCTTCATGTCGGGCGACATCTCGACCGTCATGTCGCCGCGCACCGTCATCACCTGGGCGGAGAACGCGAAGATCTTCGACGACATCCCCTTCGCCTTCCGCATCACCTTCCTGAACAAGTGCGACGAGGTGGAGCGTTCGACCGTCGCGGAATACTACCAGCGCTGCTTCGGGACCGAACTGCCGGAGTCGGGTGTGAAGGCCAACCTGGTCTGAGGCCAACCGGATCAAGGTTAGGGCAGTAGACGGCCCGCCGGACCAATCGAACTGAAGATTGTGATGTCTGACAAAGAAAACCCTGTCGAGATCTTCAAGCGCGCCACCTCGGCCGCGATCCGGGCCATCGCCGAACGGAACGATCTTCAGATCGGGTTCAGCGGCGAACCTCCGGGCGTGGCCGGGACCAGGGTCCGCGTGCCGATGCCGGCACGCGACCTCAACCCGCGCGATGTCGCGACCCTGCGCGGGGCGGCCGACGCCGTGGCGCTCCGCCTGCGCCACCACGACAGCGGCATCCACAGCCACCGCATGCCGACGGGCGACACCGCCCGGCAAGCGTTCGAGGCGCTGGAGCAGGCGCGCTGCGAGGCGCTGGGAGCCCGCTCGATGCCGGGGGTCGCATCCAACCTGGGAGCGGCCCTCGACGAGCGCTACCGGCGCCAGGGTTTCGAACGGGTGACCGACCGGGATCAGGTCCCATTGTCGGAAGTGATGCGCCTGCTGGCGCGCGAGGCGCTGACCGGGGAGGAACCGCCTGCAACCGCCCGGTTCGCCGTCGATCTCTGGCGCCCCTGGGTCGAGGAGCGCATCGGCAAGGAGATGACGGATCTGGCGGCGCTGCTGGACGACCAGGACGGCTATGCCCGCGAGGCCCGCAAGCTGCTGTCGCACCTGGACATGGAAGTCGGCGGGGAGCCGGAGCCGACCGAGGAGGACGAGGAGCAGGACCAGGAAGGCGAGCCGGACGAGAACGAACCGAACGACGGCCAGTCGCGCGGCGGCGAGGATTCGACCAGCCAGACCGAAACCATGACCCAGCCCGACACCCGCGAAGTCGATCAGGACGACGGGACGGAGGGCGCCGACCAGATGGACGGCGAGATGGCGGAGGGCAGCGGCTCGGAAGAACCGGGCCAGCCCGGCCAGCCCTGGCGGCCTGAGCGCGACCGCCGGAACGAGATCGATCCCGACGCCTACAAGGCCTTCACCACCGAGTTCGACGAGGTGGTGGAAGCCGACGAGCTGTGCGACCCGGACGAGCTGACACGGCTGCGGGCCTTGCTCGACCAGCAACTCCAGCACCTTCAAGGCGTCATCTCTCGTCTGGCCAACCGGCTCCAGCGCCGGCTGATGGCGAAGCAGACACGCGCCTGGGAGTTCGACCTGGACGACGGCATCCTGGACGCGGCGCGGCTGAGCCGCGTCGTCGTCAACCCGGTGCTGCCGCTGTCGTTCAAGCGCGAGAAGGAGACCGACTTCCGCGATACCGTCGTCGGTCTGCTGATCGACAATTCCGGCTCCATGCGCGGTCGTCCGATCACCATCGCCGCGATGAGCGCCGACATCCTGGCCCGCACGCTGGAGCGCTGCGCCGTCAAGGTCGAGATCATGGGCTTCACGACCAGGGCCTGGAAGGGCGGGCAAGCGCGCGAGCGGTGGATCGGCCGAGGCAAGCCGGCGAACCCCGGCCGGCTCAACGACCTGCGGCATATCGTCTATAAGAACGCCGATGCACCCTGGCGGCGTGCTCGCAAGAACTTGGGCCTGATGCTGCGCGAAGGCATCCTGAAGGAGAACATCGACGGCGAGGCGCTGCTGTGGGCGCATAACCGCCTGATGGCACGGCCCGAGCAGCGCCGCATCCTGATGGTGATCTCCGACGGTGCCCCGGTGGACGACTCGACGCTGTCGGTCAACTCCGGCAACTACCTGGAGCGCCACCTGCGGCAGGTCATCGGAGAGATCGAGAACCGATCGCCGGTCGAACTTGTCGCGATCGGCATCGGCCACGACGTCACCCGCTACTACCGCCGTGCGGTGACCATCGTTGATGCCGAGCAGTTGGGCGGCACGATGATGGAGAAGCTGGCCGAGCTGTTCGACGAGGACACCCGCGGTTCGGCCCCCCAAGGGCGCGGCCAGCAGACGCGCCGCCGGCGCGCGGGTTAGGGGCCGCTCGGCTTTTTCGGAACGGTCCCGGACGGCATCGGTTGTCTTTCCTGATCCGGCAACAGATTAGGGAAGACATTCATGAAGCCGACCGCCGTCCGGGCTTTCTCCGGCACCGTTCTTCTGAGCGCCGCATTCGCGGCCGGCATCCCGGCAATCCCGGCCCTGGCGCAGGGAAGCCAGTCTCCCCAGGCGCATGCTCAGCTCAACGATGGGCAGGGCAAGCCGCTCGGCACGGCAGCCCTGGCCGAAACCCCGCAGGGCGTCCTGATCCAGCTCCGCCTGAAGGACGTTCCACCCGGCAGCCATGGCCTGCACATCCACCAGACCGGCCGGTGCGATCCGCCCAAGTTCGAAAGCGCCGGCGGGCACTACAATCCGGCCGACACCCAGCATGGATTGCAGAACCCGCAGGGCGCCCACGCCGGCGACCTGCCCAATGTCTTCGTCCAGCAGGACGGCGTGCTGGATCTCGACGTGGTCGCGGGGGAAGTCACGCTGGACGCAGGTCCCAATAGCCTCTTCAAGGAGGGCGGCACCGCCCTGGTCGTCCATGCAGGACCGGACGACTACGAGAGCGATCCTGCCGGCCATTCCGGCGACAGGAACGGCTGCGGCGTGATCGAACGGCAGCCCGCTCAATAATCCGGGACGATCAGGCGGGAGAGGGGCGCGACCCTTGGCCGCGTCCTCTCTTCCGTCTTTGCCTGCAAACGGTTCGCAATCTCACTTGACAGGATAGGTCCCTGTGGGGAAGGTGCGCGTCACTGCGAACGCATCTCATTTTCGCCAGCCTGTTGAGGAAACCCGATGAACTTTTTCGCCCGCGGCGCGCTTGCCGCCATTCTGGGTACGGCCGCCATCATGGGCTCGGCCGTCTCCGCTTCCGCAGCCGAGGTCAATGTCTACTCGTCGCGTCACTACGACACCGACAAGTCGCTGTACCAGACCTTCACCCAGCAGACCGGCATCAAGGTCAACATCATCGAGGGCAGAGACGACGAGTTGATCGAGCGCATCCGGACCGAAGCCGGCAACAGCCCGGCCGACATCCTGATCACCGTCGACGCCGGCCGCCTGTGGCGCGCGCAAAACGCCGATATCCTTCAGCCGATCAAGTCCAAGACCCTCGAAGACACCGTGCCGAGCTACCTGCGGGAACCGAGCGGCTTGTGGTTCGGCCTGACCAAGCGCGCCCGCGTCATCATCTACAACAAGGCCGCCGTCAAGCCGTCGGAGCTTTCCACATACGAGGATCTGGCCGATCCGAAGTGGAAGGGCCGCCTGCTGATCCGCTCCTCGACCAACGTCTACAACCAGTCGCTGGCCGGCTCGATCCTGGCGGCCCATGGCGAGAAGGCGACCGAGGAGTGGGCGCGCGGCATCGTCGCCAACCTTGCCCGCCGGCCGCAGGGCGGCGACAGCGACCAGATCCTGGCGGTGGCCGCCGGTGAAGGCGACATCGCGGTCAGCAACACCTATTATTTCGGCCGCATCGCCGGTTCGTCCAAGCCGGAGGACAAGGCCGTCGCCGAGAAGGTCGGCGTGTTCTTCCCCAACCAGAACGACCGCGGCACCCATGTCAACATCAGCGGCGCCGGCGTCCTGAAGAGCGCCCCGAACAAGGACAACGCGGTCAAGTTCCTGGAATACCTCGTCAGCCCGCCGGCCCAGAAGATCTTCGCGGAAGGCAACTACGAGTACCCCGTGTCGACGGTCGCGGAAACCTCGCCGGTGATCGCTTCCTGGGGATCGTTCAAGGAAGACAACCTGAACGCCTCGATCTTCGGCAAGAACAACGAAGAAGCCCTGAAGATCATGGACCGGGCCGGCTGGAAGTAAGAACTTGCCGCCGCACGTCGGGGCAGCGCTACGGCGCCGCCCTCAGCGTGCGGTCGCGTCCTTCAGACTTGGCGCGGTACAGGGCGCGGTCGGCGCGCCCGATGGTCTGCTCCACGCTGGTTTCGGCCGGCTGGCAGCAGGCCACGCCCATGCTGACCGTAAAGCTGAAGGCGATGCCCTCAGCCGCTATTTCAAGATCGGACAGATTGAAACGCACCCGCTCGGCCACCTGGAAGGCGTCTTCGTCGGTGGCATCCGGCAGCAGAAGCGCGAACTCCTCACCGCCGAGCCGGCCGACCAGATCGGTGTCGCGCAGCAGGGAACGGCAACATTTGACCAGCAGGATCAGGGCCGCGTCCCCGGCGGCATGGCCGTGGGTGTCGTTGACGCGCTTGAAGTGGTCGACGTCGAGCATCACCAGCGCCACCGGATTGCCGTAACGTCTCATCCGCGCGAACTCGAAGGCGGCGCGCTCCATGAAGTGACGCCGGTTGGCGGCCCCCGTCAGCGCGTCGGTCAGGGCCAGCCGCCGCAACTCGTCCTCCGCCCGGCGACGCTCGGTGATGTCGCGCACGGTCGCGGTGAACTGGCGGCCCGTGGGAGACGAGAACTGGGAGATCGAAATCTCCGCGGCGAACTCGGTCCCGTCGCTCCGCTTACCGGTAACGGCCGGTCGGTTGGTCATGGCGCGCGAGCCCGTCAGGTCGCGGGCGAAATCCCCAAGGAAACGCCGGTGCTGCTCGAGCACCCGGTCCGGCAGCAGCACGTCGAGCGATTTGCCCAGCACCTCTTCCGCCCGGTAGCCGAACAGCCGCTCCGCCGCCGGGTTGAACAGGGTTATGTCGTATCCCTCGTCGATGACGACGATCCCGTCATGGGCCAGTTCGATGATGCCCTTCAGCCGTTCCTCCGACAGGCGCACCTGCTCCTCCAGCATGCGCCGGGTGATGGCGTAGCGGATCGCCCGCCGGATCGTGCCGCCCTCGAACTGCCCTTTGACCAGAAAGTCCTGGGCACCCGCCTCCACGGCGGCGACGGCGAAATCGGCATCGTCGAAACCGGTCAGGACGATCAGCGGCATGGCTGGCGCCTGGGCGCGGATGCAGGATATGGTCCCGAATCCATGGCTGTCGGGCAGCGACAGGTCGAGCAGCACGACATCGAAGGCCTCTGCGTTCAACCGCTCCCGCGCTTCCCGCATCGATCCCGCGAGGACGATGCCGAACATATCCCCTTCTTCCGCCAGAAGTTCGCGGACCAGCCGGGCGTCGCCGGGATTATCCTCGATCAGGAGGACGCTGATGGACCGCTGCCCGGTCATGCTGTCCTTCCCGATCGTCAGGCCGGCGGCAGCCGGACGGCGGTCAGCCAGAAGTCCTTCAGCAGAGTTATCATCCTGATGAAATCCTCAAGCTCGACCGGCTTGGTGAGGAAACAGTTCGCGTGCCGGTCGTAAGCCCGCTGGACATCGGAATGAACGTCCGATGTCGTCATGATGATGACCGGCAGGCCGGACAGGTCGGCATCGGCCCGGATGTCGTCAAGCACCTCCCAGCCATCCTTGCGCGGCATGTTGAGGTCCAGCAGCAGCAGATCGGGACGCGGCTTGTCCTGGTAGGGCGCCTGGCGGCGCAGGAAGGCCATGGCTTCGACGCCATCCTCCACATGATGGAGCGTCGCGAGGAACTTCCCTTCGCGCATGACCTCCTTCACCAGTCTTGCATCGGCAAGGTTGTCTTCAGCAAGCAGTATGTTCAGGCTAGTTACCATATTGTGCACGCTGAAGCTGCCATTGAATGCAAGGATGGGATGATTAGTTTATAGTGCAGTCGATACTTCGGCAAGTTTTGCGCGAGCCCCGTGGTCTTCCGCCGCAGCAGCCGGCAGTGTGAAGCTGAAAGCGGTTCCCTGGCCCAACTCGGACGATACGGCCATGGCGCCACCGTGACGTTCCACGATCTTCTTGACGATCGCCAGCCCGACGCCGGTGCCGGGATGGGCGCGTTGGGTGTGCAGCCGCTCGAACACCAGGAAGATGCGGTCGAAGTACTGGGCTTCGATCCCTATGCCGTTGTCGCTGACGGTGAACTCCCAGGCCGTCCCCACCGGCCTCACGTCGACCCGGATCACCGGATTGCGATCGGGCGAGCGATACTCGATGGCGTTGGAAAACAGGTTGCGGAAGATTTCCGTGACTTGGCGGGGATCGGCCGGAAGCTGCGGTGCCATGGACGGCATGTCGATCCGCCCGCCACAGGCCTGGAGGGCTTCGGCCAATCCTTCCACCGCCTCGGCGATGCAGGCCGCCGTGTCGGCCAGCGCCACCGGCGGGTCGCTTCGGTCGATCAGCGAATAGCGCAGCAGATCCTGGATCAGGCTCTTCATGCGGACGCTGCTGTCGACGATGAAGCCGATGAAGTCGTCGGCATCCGCGTCCAACTGTCCCTTGTAGCGGCGGGACAGCAGATGGGCGTAGCTGACCATGATGCGGAGCGGCTCCTGCAGGTCATGGGCCGCCACCTCGGCGAAGCGCGCCAGTTCGACGTTGGACCGCTCCAGCTTCTCGACCGTGCGCCGCAGCCGGTTCTCGATCTCCTTCTGGTTCGTGATATCCTGGGAAGCGCCGCGGAAACCCGTGAAACGGCCGTCGGCATGCCGGATCGGTATCCCGCTGCCCCATAGCCAGACCGTGCGCCCGTCCTGGGCGATGCAGCGGAACTCCTCGTGGTGGAATGCCTTGGCAGTGCCGGGAGCACTGCGGAGCAGCGCCGTCATGCGGGCTCCGTCCTCCGGCGCCATCAGGTCCACCATCGGGCAGTGCAGCAGTTCGGCGGGGCTGTGCCCCAGGACCGCGTGGACCCGGTCGCTGACGAAGGTGTAGCGGCCATCCACGTCGGTTTCCCAGATGAACTCGCCCGCCATCCCGACGATGTCGAGGAAGCGGCGGTTGCTCTCCCGCAGGCTGCTTTCGATCTCGATCCGCTGGGAAAGGTCGTGGGTGACGACAGAAAATCCCAGCAGCCGGCCGGCCTCGCCTTCCCGGATCGCCGCGATCGTCGTCGTGCCGAGAAACCGGGTCCCGTCCTTGCGCCGGTGCCAGCGCTCCACCGCGTACCGGCCCTGCTCGCGCGCTACCGAGATCTCCGCCTCCGGCATGCCGCCGGTGGCGTCGGACGGAAAGAACAGGGAATAGGACTGGCCGATCACCTCTTCCGCCGCGTACCCCTTGATCCGGCGGGCGCCGTTGCTCCAGCTCTCGACGGTGCCGTCCGGTGCCAGCATGTAGATGGCATAGTCCTCCACGCTGTCCACCAGAAGCGATTGGCGGCGCTCGCCGACCAGGATGTTTTCGCGCGCGGCGGCGACTTCGCGCCGCAGATGCACAGGGTCACGCACCAGTCTCCAGGCGGCGAAACCGCAGACCGCCGCCAGCATCGCCCCAAGCACCCGCAGGGTCGTGGCATAGGGTGCGCCCTGCGGCCATCCTCCCCGCGGGATGGCGCCCAGCTGCCATGTCCCGTTGGGCAGCACGATGTCGGTCAGCACGGGTCCGTCGGCGAACAGGTCCGGCCGGCCCAGGAACACCTCTCCGGATGCACCCAGTCCGTCCCGCCCGCGCATGGCGAACTCGATCGCCGTGTCCGAGCCGTCCGCGAGACCCGCCTCGCGAAAGACGGTCGAGACGTCCACGATGATGACGGCCAGCCCCCAGACCTTGCCGGCTCCCGCCCGGTTTCCGGAACCGGCATCCGGCGGAGAAGCGGCGTCGGGCAGGATCACGGGAAGACGGCCGATGATCGCCTCTCCTCCCTGGAGAAGGGACAGGGGTCCCTGGATCAGGAACCGGCGTTTCCCGATGACTTCTAGGATGGCGCCCCGGCGGTTGGGATCGGCCAGCAGGTCGTGGCCGATCGCCTGCTCGTTGCCGGCCAGCGGGTAGAAGTGGGTGGCGACGGCGTTGCGGGCGAGCGCCAAGCCGCGGACGCCGGGAACGCCCTCGGCGGCGGCGCCCGCCGCATCCTCGAACTCGGTCTGGGTCAGTTCGGGGTTGCTGCGCACCAGTGCGACAAGGCTGCGAACCAGGAACAGGCGCGCATTCAGCGCCTGCTCGATCCTGGCGCGGGTAGCGGCCGCGTGTTCAGTCACCGTGGCGACGTTCTGTTCGGCGTAGCGGCGGCCTTCGGATGCGTCCAGGACCACGACGCCGCCCAGAACAACGGCGATGACGACCACGGCCGCGATTGCCGGCATGAGTCTCTGCCACCAGCCCGGTTTCATGACGCGGTACCGCCACGCGGACCGGACATGCGCAGGGAAGGGCCGCACCGAACCGAAGCTTTCATCGACTGCCCATGCGCATCGCCATCGTGGAACACCATTGCCCAGCCATTCGTCAGCCGCTGACCGTCAGGCCGATCCGCGCATCGTGACGGATGATCCGTTACAGAACTATAACGAGTGGCTTACCCACTCACCCGCGACCTATTGTCCGGGCCGGTGGCGCCCTGCCCCCGAAAAGGTCCAGTATCCGCGGAACGGCGCAATCGCCGCGTACCGACCGGGCCGAATCGTGTCTATATCCAATTACTCACCCGCATACGGACAACCCGCCACCTCCCGCCAGATCGTGGTCCTGGGCGTCGTGTTCGCTCTCGTCGTCGCCGGCCTGATAGCCTTCAACCTGATACTGGAGCGCGTATCGCTGCTCGACGACCTGAACAAGGACGTCAGGGCGCTGGCCCAGGTGCATGCCGGGCAGGCGGAACGGGAGATCAGGGTCTATGACGCACTGCTCGGTATGCTGGCGGAGCGGGTTCGGCGGGGCGACGGCTTCGGCGACCTGATCCCGCGGCTTCAATCGTTCGATGCGGCCTTGGTGGAGGCCCGCGTCATCGAGCCTTGCGTCGCGGCTGCGCGGGCGAACTGCCCGGCGCCGCTTATCCGGATGCCCGGCAAGGGAATGTCCGGCGCGGGGATGCCGGGGCTTGTCATGGATGCGCTGCCCGGCGCCGGGCCGGGAACGAAAATCCTGATCGCACGGCGTCTCGATCCGGAGGCCGGGACGGCGCCGGACGGAAGCGGCGACCGCATGATCGCGCTGACCCTCGATCTCGGCGGGCTGGCCCGGGGGCTTCAGGGAACGATGGATACGCTGGACCTGTCGGTGGCGTTCGCTCCCGGCGCCATCGCGGACGACGGTGCCGGCGATGCCGGCCCCGGTCTCGGCGGCGACCGGGCCGGCGCGACCGTTCGCGTCTCGAACCTGCCGCTTGCCGTCAGCGTGAGCATGCCCGTCCACAAGGAGATGGAACTCTGGCGGCACCACGTGGCCACCGGAGCGGCACTGGCCGCCATCCTGGCGGCCGGAATCGCGGGGGCGGTCCGGATACTTCTGTGGCTGTCGGACAGGCAGCACGAGGCGATCGCCCGCGTCTACCGGAGCGAGCGGGCGCTTTCGGAAGAGGTTTCGCTTCAGCAGTCGCTGATCGACGCGATCCCGCTGCCGCTGTCGATGCGCAACGAGAAGGGCATCTTCATCCGCTGCAACCGCGCCTTCCTGGAACTGACGCTGCGCCGGCGGGACGAGGTCCTGGGCCGGACCTCGGCGGAACTGTTCGGACGGGAAACCGCCGTGGAGTTCGACCAGGGCATCGAAGAGGCGCTGACCCGCTCGACCCCGATCCGGTTCGAGATGTCGCTGACCGACGCGATCGGAGCCAGACGCGACGTGAACATCTACCGGTCCGCCCACCGACATGCCGACGGAGTGGGGGTCACCATCGTCAGCGTCACCGTGGACGAGACGGAGCGCCGGCGGGTCGAGTCGGCGCTGCGGGAAAGCGAGGAGCGCTTCCATTTGGCGGTCCAGGGAAGCAACGACGGGATCTGGGACTGGGACCTGCGGACCGGCCGGATCTGGTTCTCGGCGCGCTGGAAGGAGATGCTGGGGTACGGGGAAGACGAACTCGAGGATACCCTCGATATGTGGGCGGGCGTGATCTTCGAGGAAGACAGGATCGCGGCCTTGAAGCTGGTGGAGGACTACAACCTGGGGCGGGTGCCGAACTTCCTGGCGACCCAGCGGTTCCACCACAGGCAGGGTCATACCTGCTACATCCTGAGCCGCGCCGTCCATCTGAAGGACGAGAACGGCGTGCCGATACGCCTGGTCGGCGCCCATACCGACATAACGGAGATGAAGAGGATCGAGGCGTCGGTCCGCGACCAGGTGGTCTTCCTGTCCACGCTGCTCGACACCATCCCAAGCCCGATCTACTACAAGAACGCCGACGGGGTCTATATCGGCTGCAATCGCGCCTTCGCCGCGATCCACGGCGTCAGCGTCGGCCAAGTGGTCGGCCGCCGTCCCGGCGACCTGATGAAACCGGAGACGGCGGCGCTGGACGACAATGCCGACGCCTGCCTGATGGCGATCCAGGACGCTTTCCAAGTCTACGAGACCCAGCTCGACTTCGCCGATGGCAGCCGCCACGACGTCCTTTATTCCAAGGCGCTTTTCCGCCAGTCCAGCGGCGAAGTCGGCGGCTTGGTCGGCGTCATGACCGACACCACCGACCGGACCCGGCATGAGCAGGAGATCGCCGATGCCCACCGGCGCATGGCGCGGCAGGCGGAGGATCTCAAGCGCTCCAACGCGGAGCTGGAACAGTTCGCCTATGTCGCGTCGCACGACCTGCGGGAACCGCTCCGCATGGTCAACAGCTACCTGTCGCTGCTCCAGCGGCGCTATGGCGACAAGCTCGACGACGACGCGAAGGAATTCATCGGCTTCGCCCGCGACGGCGGAGTGCGGATGGACCGGCTGATCCTGGACCTGCTGGAATATTCACGGGTCGGCCGGCGCAGCAAGCCGATGGCTCCGACGCCGTTGAACGAGGTGGTCGCGAGCGCCTGCCACAATCTGGAAGTCGCCATCGGCGAGCGCGGCACGATCCTCCGCGTGCCCGGCGACCTGCCGACCGTGCAGGCCGACAGCAACGAACTGACCCGGCTGCTTCAGAACCTGATCGGCAATGCCATCAAGTACTGTGCGGCGGACACGGTTCCGGAAATCTCGGTCGATTGGGCGGACGAGCCGGAGCACTGGCGCATTTCCGTCCGCGACAACGGCCTCGGCATCGCGCCGGAGCATTTCGAACGCGTATTCATGGTGTTTCAGCGGCTGCACGGCCGGGGTGAATACGAGGGCACCGGCATCGGTCTGGCGATCTGCCGGAAGATCGTGGAACACCACGGCGGCAGGATCTGGCTGACTTCGGAGCCGGGCAAGGGCAGCACCTTCCACTTCACGCTGGCGAAGCAGGTGGCCGAAAGGCAGGCGGCGGAAACGCAGGCGGCCTGATGCCGGCGGCGCCTGGAGTTGGGCAGCCGCGGGCCGGTCATGGGTCCCGGTAGTTCAGCAGGTCGTGCTTCACCGATTTCCAGACCATCGACAGCATATAGATGAAGGCGAAGCCGACGATGTTGAGCACCAGCACCACGGCGATCATGCCGAGCATGGATTGCTGGTCCAGGAACATCCGCAGGGTTCCGTCGAGGTGAAGGACGATCAGGACGGCGACGCTGCCGCCGACGATGCCCAGCGGCAGCAGCACTTTCAGCAGAACGGTCCGCAGGGTCTTGTGAGGGCGCCGGTCCATGGTCCGCTGCTCCCGGTATCGTGACGCCTGGAGATCAGGCGGGTGCCCGGCGTGCCGGACACCCCTGATATAGGCGGCAGGGCGCCTCAGAACATCGCTTCGAGCACGCGGTCCGGCGGTGCGTGGCCGTCGATGAAGGTCTTGATGTTGATGATGACCTTCTCGCCCATGTCGATCCGGCCTTCGATCGTCGCTGAGCCCATGTGCGGCAGCAGCACGACATTGTCGAGCGTCAGCAGCTTGGGGTTGACGGCGGGCTCGTGCTCGAACACGTCAAGCCCGGCGCCGGCCAGCTCGCCCTTCTGGAGCATGCGGGTCAGAGCGTTCTCGTCGACCACTTCGCCGCGCGACGTGTTGACGATGTAGCAGTGCGGCCGGAGAAGCTGAAGCCGGCGGGCCGACAGCAGATGGTACGTCGCCGGGGTGTGCGGGCAGTTGATGGACAGGATGTCCATCCGCGCCAGCATCTGGTCCAGGCTTTCCCAGTAGGTCGCTTCCAGCTCGCCCTCGATCTCCGGATGGACGCGGCGGCGGTTGTGGTAGTGGATCGACAGGCCGAAGCCGCGCGCCCGCTTGGCGAGCGCCTGACCGATCCGGCCGAGGCCGACGATGCCCAGGCGCTTGCCCCAGATGCGGTGCCCCAGCATCGTGGTCGGACCCCAGCCCTTCCAGTCGCCGGAACGGACCAGCCGCTCGCCTTCCGACAAGCGGCGCGACACGGCGAGCAGCAGCGCCATGGTCATATCCGCCGTGTCCTCCGTCAGGACGCCGGGAGTGTTGGTGACGGTAATGCCGCGCTGGCGCGCGGTCTTCAGGTCGATGTGATCGACGCCGGTGCCGAACGAGGCGATCAGGCGCAGGTTGGGGCCGGCTTGGGACAGCAGGCGCGCGTCGATCCTGTCGGTCACGGTGGGAACCAGGACGTCGGCGGTCTTGACGGCCTCGATCAGTTCCGACGGGCCGGGCGGCGTGTCGTCGTGATTGAGGCGGGTATCGAACAGCTCCATCATCCGCGTCTCGATGACGTCCGGCAGCTTGCGCGTGACGACTACGACGGGCTTTTTCTTCTCGGGCATCGTACCGGATCTCCCTGGCGGCTTCCCCTTGCCATACCAAGGCCCATGGCATCTTGTCCAGCGGCACCGGTGCCCGGTGACCACCTCTTAACGGACTTGCTATAGATTAGGCGATCCCGATCGGCCATACCGCTGCCACATTGAGTGACTAGCCCCTTCGTTGGGCTTACCAGACCAGAGTTCGCGTCCATGATCCTTGCCGCCCGTATCGGCATTCTCGCCTTTTGCCTGACCGTCCTGCCGTACGCCTTCACCGGCATGCCGTCCTCCCAAGCCCAGGAGTCGGAGTCGGTCCCCGGCATGGCCCCGCCCACGGGCCTGCCCGTCCCGCGCTTCGTCTCGCTGCGCTCGGCCGAGGTCAACGTCAGGACGGGTCCCGGCACCCGCTATCCGGTGGAATGGGTGTTCGTCAAACGCGACATCCCGGTCGAAATCACGGCCGAGTTCGATACCTGGCGGCGCATCCGCGACTGGGAGGGCACCGAAGGCTGGGTCCACCAGAGCATGCTGTCGGGCAAGCGCGCGATCATGGTGCTGGGCGATGTCCGCACCCTGCGCCGGTCGGCCGGCGACAGCGCCGGCGGACTGGCCAAGGTCGAGCCGGGGGTCGCCGGCAAGCTGCTGCACTGCCAGACCAACTGGTGCGAGGTCAATGTCGGCGGCTATCGCGGCTGGCTCCAGAAGTCGGAGTTCTGGGGCGTCTACCCAGCGGAGACGGTCGAGTAGTTTCACGGAAGGGAGATCGCGGCTGCCTCCGGCAAAGGGGCGGCAAATGGCCGCACGGGCGACTTGCCTGCGGCCATCGGCCGGTCAGGCCGCTTGCTCGATCGGTTGCAATCCTTCGGTAAGCTTCAGGAAATGCTGGTGGAACGCGGCGGCCTGGGTTTCGTCCAGGTCGAACTTGACATGGACGGCTCCGGCGTGGGCGTCCCGCACCCGGAACGGCAGGGCCATCGGTACGCCGTCGATGGACAAGGTGCCGGCGGTGCCGGGCGCCAAGTCCAGCGCGCCGTCGATCATGGCGCCGCCTTCCGACATGTTGGAGATCTTGACGGCGGTATCCAGTGCCGCGGCGCGCAGCTGCCCCTGGCGATCCACCGCGAAGCGTGGCTTCCGGCGCCGGTCGACCTCCTCGGTCGAGGTACGGACGGCCCGGACCAGGGCTTGCTTCAGGGTTTCGATGCTGGACGCGACCTCGCCGGCCAGCACCCTGACCTCGTCGGCCCGCTCTCCGGTCTTGCCGGCTTCGGCCGACACCTCGGCGATCTGGTGCGTCACTTCGCGCGCGGCGCCGGCGGTCTGTACGACGTTGCGGGAAATTTCTCCGGTAGCGGCCGCCTGCTCCTTGATCGCAGCGGCGATCGAATTCGCCACCTGATCCATCTCAACGATCCGGCCGCCGGTCTCCTCGACGGAGCTGACGACCGTCCCGGTAACCTGCTCGATCTCGCCGATGATCCGGCTGATCTCCTCGGTCGACCTGCTTGTCTGGGTGGCGAGGTTCTTGACCTCGCCGGCGACGATGGCGAATCCCTTGCCGGCCTCGCCGGCCCGCGCCGCCTCGATCGTGGCGTTGAGCGCCAGCAGATTGGTCTGGCTGGCGATGTCCTGGATCAGGTGCGCCACGTCGCCGATCCGGTCCACCGCCGCCGACAGGGAGGAAATGGCTGTTTTGGTCCGGCCGCTGGTCTCCACGGCCGCGTGGGAGATGCTGCTGGCGCTCGCCACCTGGGTCCCGATCTCGGCGATCGATGCCGCCAGCTGGTCCGCCGCCGCCGCGACCTGCTCGGCGTTGCTCAGCGCCTGGGCGGCTGCGGCGGACACGCTCTGCGACCGCGCGCTGACGAGCACCGCCGACGATGCCATTCCCTGGGCGTTGCCGTCCATGTCTCCGGTTCGCCGCGCCAGGGCTTCGACCGATTGCGTCATCTCGCGCTCGACCCGGTCCGCCATTTCGGCCAGGGCACGGCGGCGGTTGCCGTCTGCCTCGTCGCGCTGCCGGTCGCCCTCCGCCCGCAGCCTTTCGTTCTCGCGCGCCTGGGTACGGAAGATCTCCAGCGCGCTGGCCATGGCGCCGATCTCGTCCCGCCGGCCCGATCCCGTGATCCTGACGTCCAGGACGCCGTGGCTCATGGCGCCCATGGCTGCGGTCATGTCCTGCAACGGACGGATGACGCCGCGCCGGACCATCAGGGTGATCGAAGCGCCCAGCACGATGCCGACCGCTCCAAGGACGACCATGAACGACACCAGCCAGCGGGCTTCACGTGAAACAGTCCGCAACTGGTCCAGCAGATCGGCGGTAGCCCTGTTCGAGGCGTCCGTCGTCAGCGTCACCAGGTTGTCGAGTTCCTCGTTCAGCCGTTCCGCGACCGTGTCGAAGTCGCCCATGATCCTGTTGCCCCCTGCCGGGCCTTCGGCGACATAGACTTGCGCCATGCGGTTGCCCAGGGCGTAGTAGGGTGGAAAAGTAAGGCTGACGACCTGGAGCGCTTCTACGGCTTCGGGCAGATTCATGGCGCGGGCAAGCTCTTCCGCTTCAGCGACGGCGGCCTCGAAGCCGTCCGCCGCCTGGTCGGCCTCGTCATAGCCGTCGTCCAGTCCGTCCAGCCCGCGTGTCGCGGAGATATCCGTCAGCCACTGCTGCACCTGCACGACCTCGATCTGGATCGTCTTGATCAGCGTGACGAGCCGGATGCCCTGGACGGCGGCAAGCTCTGCCGCCTTCTCAGATCTTTCGATCCTGTCTTCCTGGTTCCTGGTGAAGACGAACATGCTGCCGGCCGCCGCCAGCAGCATGGCGACGAAAAGGAGATTGGCGAACGTGATCCGGAAATTGATCGTCATTGGAACGTGATCCCGCAAAGAGCCTACGGCGCTGGCATGGTCGGGCCATCAAGGGATTTCCCACACTCGATGCTCTTCCAGCATGACTCCGGTGCAACGTCATGGTGTTTCAGGGCAAAATAAATACAATAAATCTTAAAAGTTCGTGACATACACTAATCATATGGGTGCCGGATTACTGAAAATCCCTGGCAAGCTCGCTGCGGACCGCTTCCGGCAATATCGCCATATGCCCGTACTGCTCGTGCCCAATGCCCAGTATCACCTGCATACCCTCCTTCCGGAACTTCACGATCTGAGCCGGCGTCAGGGTGAAGTGGAGGAAATGGACGCTCGAGGCCTTTCCGGCCTCGCTGGTGCGTTCGACATCCCGTTCCGGTTCGGCGATGGCCGTCTCACCGGCGAATTGCAGGCTGATCGTGTTCTCGACGCCGCCCAGCCGGTTCAGCAGAGCGGCCCGCCGGACCGGGTCGTCGATCTCGAACATCAGGGTTGCGACCAGTTCTTCGCCCTTGGGGATCAGCGGGTTGTAGGCGAGGAGTTCGCCGGCGATCTGCTCCTCCCCGCCTTTCTCGATGCGCAGCATCTCGTGGATCTGGAGCCACATGGTATCGTAGCTCTCGAAATGGAAAGTCGCCGAAGGCCCGACGGATACCCGGCGGTTCTTCTTGACCGCCACCATCTCCCGGCGCTTGTCCGCCCTGATCCGGGCGTAGTCTTCCATCGACAGGATGTCGGCGCGGCTGAGTACGGTCCTGGCGGGTGCCGTCGTCATGGTGCAGTCCTCTCTCTGGTCTCTATTGGGGCCGGCCTCTATGGGAATTCCGAGCCTCGCCGTCAGCCTCAGCCGGCAAGTCCGTAGGCGCGGGCGAAGATTTCGATCGGGTGCAAAGTCTCGAATTCGGCGGGAGGCTGCGGCGCATCCTTGCCCAGCCGCTCCATCCCTTGGGCGATATGGGCGCCGGCGAGCGGGCATTCGGATGCGACGAAAGCCTTGGACTGCTTCAGCGCCTGGGTCGCCACCGGTTTCCCGATCTTCAGCGCCACCTCGTAGTTTTCCGTCATAATTCCCCACGAACCGCCATGGCCGGAGCAGCGCTCCACCACCTTGACGTCCGGCGCCTTGCCATCGACGCCCGGGATCAGCCGCAGCATCTCCGCCGCCTTGGGACCCATGTTCTGAGCCCTGGCGTGGCAGGCAAGGTGCAGGGTGACGCCGCCGGGAAGGGGCTTCAATCCTGGCGCCAGTCCGGCGTTCCGGGCGATGTCCACGACATACTGGCTGATGTCGAAGGCGTGGGCCGCGAGTTTTTCGACGGATGTCCGATGCGGTGCGTCCTTCGGCACGATCAGCGGCCACTCGAACTTCAGCATCAGGGCACAGCTCGGCACCAGGGCTATCACATCGTAACCCCGGTCGATCCAGCCGGCCAGTTCCCCCGCTACCTTGGCGGCGCGGTCCGAGACGGCGGCCAGATCGCCCTGCTCCAGTTGCGGCATGCCGCAGCAGGCGGGATAGACCACTTCCGTCTCGACCCCGTTATGGGCCAGCACGGCTCGGGCGGCGGTGCCGATGGACGGGTTGTTGTAGTTGACGAAGCAGGTGGCGTAGAGCACCGCCTTGCGTCCGAAGGCCGGCGCCTTTCGGTTCGGCGTCAGTCCATCGGATTCGGCCCGCAGCGCGAAGGTCTTGCTGTGAAATCTCGGCAGATGGGCGTCGCGGTGGACCCCGGCGACCGCTTCCAGCGCCGGGCGGGTCAGCATATTGCCGGTGTCCGACGCCCAGTTGGCGACCGGGGCGGCAAGAGCCGCCAGCTTGCCGTTGCGGTCGGTCTTCGTAAGCTCCCGGATCGCCAGCGGCGTCCTGCCCTTGCGGTGTTCTATCGCGCGGTAGCGCAGCATCAGGTGCGGGAAGTCGAGATCGAAGTCGTGTGGCGGCACATAAGGGCACTTCGTCATGAAGCACAGGTCGCACAGCGTGCAGGCATCCACCACGGGTTTGAACCGGTCCGAACCCACGTCATGCAGTTCGCCGGATTCGGTGGCGTCGATCATGTCGAACAGCCGGGGAAAGCTGTCGCACAGGTTGAAGCAGCGCCGGCAGCCGTGACACAGGTCGAAGACCCGGCGCAGTTCGGCGTCGAGCTTTCCCTCGTCGTAGAAATCGGGATTCCGCCAATCGACCGGATGGCGGGTGGGAGCCTTTAGGCTGCCTTCGGATATCGTACAGGTTTCGGACATGACTGACCGCCCTCACTTTTGCACCAGAAGCGCCGGGCAAAGGAAGTCCTTCAAGGGCCTGCCCCGGCGGCAGGCCCCCTTAATCGGCGCGGCTGGTTGTCTAAGGACGGACCGGAACGCTCAATTGAGCTGGTCGAGCGCCTTCTGGAAGCGGCCGGCGTGGGACTTTTCAGCCTTGGCGAGGGTCTCGAACCAGTCGGCGACCTCGTCGAAGCCTTCTTCGCGGGCAGTCCGCGCGAAGCCCGGATACATGTCGGTGTATTCGTGGGTTTCGCCGGCGATGGAGGCGGCCAGGTTCAACTCGGTGTTGCCGATCGGCAGTCCGGTGGCGGGGTCGCCGACTTCTTCCAGGAATTCCAGATGGCCGTGGGCATGGCCGGTTTCGCCTTCGGCGGTCGAGCGGAACACGGCGGCGACATCGTTGTAGCCTTCGACATCGGCCTTCTGTGCGAAATAGAGATAGCGGCGATTGGCTTGGCTTTCGCCGGCGAAGGCAGCCTTCAAATTCTGCTCGGTCTTGCTACCTGAGAGTGACATAGCTTCCTCCTCGGTTACGAAACGGTTCTTAATATGGACCGCATGATTGCCTTGCGGTACCGTTCCGTAACTTTTATGCGCCAGGAGGACAATAAGAGTCAATTAATTTAGAAATATTCTAAAATGTTTTCTTTCTGATTATTCGTAACACTTACTAATTTAATTTTGCGAAAGGATCTGGCCGACAAAAGGTCTTGTCAGGCTTCCTCGGGCGCCAGCCGGATGATCACGTCGACCCGCGCCACCCGCGTCCCGGCGGGAGCAGCCGGAAAATGCGCGACGGTCACGCTCTCACCAGGAATGTCCTGGAGGTTGCCGTTGCCCTCGAAGAAGAAATGATGATGGTCGGAGGTATTGGTGTCGAAATACGACCGGCCGGCTTCGACCACGACTTCGCGCAGCAGTCCAGCGTCGGTGAACTGGTGCAGCGTATTGTAGACCGTCGCCAGCGACACCTGCACCTCGGCATCGACCGCCTCCGCATGCAGTTGCTCGGCCGTGATATGCCGGTCGACCTTGTCGAACAGCAGGCGCGCCAAGGCAAGCCGCTGGCGTGTCGGACGAAGGCCGGCCTGTTGCAGCCGGTCCAGTGCATGCTTGAAGGGTCGTGTTCCAGTCATGGCCCTGCATATGGTAGCGGTTGAGGCATGAAAAAAGGTGCCCACAAATTCGTCAGAAATATTTAGAACGAATCCAGGCGCATGTTCAAGCTTTTGACAATAACAGGGCGAATTGTTCAATCCGCCGCTTCCCGGTCGGCCTGCTGACGCGCCCATAGGGCGGCATAGGCGCCGCCCCGGTTGAGCAGGGCCGCGTGGCTGCCGCGCTCGGCGATGCATCCATCCTCCAGCACCAGGATCTCGTCGGCGTGGACGATGGTGGAAAGCCGGTGGGCGATTACCAGCGTCGTGGTGCCCCGGCTGACTTCCCGCAGGCTCCGCTGGATGGCAAGCTCGGTATGGCTGTCCAGGGCCGAGGTCGCCTCGTCGAACAGGAACAGGCGCGGGCGCTTCAGGATGGCGCGGGCGATGGCGACGCGCTGCTTCTCGCCGCCCGACAGCTTCAAGCCGCGCTCCCCGACCATCGTTTCGTAGCCGTCGGGCAGGCTGGCGATGAAGTCGTGGATCTGGGCCTGCCGCGCCGCCTGCTCGATCTCCTCCGTGGAGGCGCTGGGCCGGCCGAACGCCAGATTGTAGAGGATCGTGTCGTTGAACAGCACGGCGTCCTGCGGCACCACCGCGATCGCCTCGCGCAGGCTTGCCTGGGTGACGGCGCCGATATCGGCGCCGTCCAGCGTGATGCGGCCCGATGTCGGATCGTAGAAGCGGAACAGCAGGCGGCCGATGGTGGACTTGCCGGCCCCGCTCGGCCCGACGATCGCGAGCGTGCGGCCGGGCGGGACTTCGAACGACACGTCGTTCAGGACCGGCCGGCGCGGATCGTAGGCGAAGTCAACATCTTCGAACCGCAGACGCCCCGGTCCCTTCGGCAGGCTGCCGGCTCCTGCCGCGTCCGCCACCTCGGCCGGCTGGTCGAGCAGGGTCAGCATCTGCTCGACATCGGTTAGCGACTGCTTGATGGAGCGGTAGAGCTGGCCCAGCCGGTCGAGCGGCCGGATAAGCTGAAGCAGGTAGGTATTGACCAGCACGAAGTCGCCGACGGTCATGGCGCCCCCTGCCACCTTGGACGCCGCCAGCAGGATCATCGCGGTCAGCCCCACGCCCAGGATGGAGACCTGGAGGATGCCGGTCAGGCTGCGCCACATCATGGCGTTGACGGTCAGCCGCTCGACTTCCTGGAGGGCGCCGTCGTAGCGGTCGGCGATGTGGCGCTCGTTGCCAAAATACTTGACCGTCTCGTAGTTCAGCAGGCTGTCCACCGCCTTGCCGTGCGCCTCCGCCCCCTCGGCGACGGCGCGGCGCTGGCGGCGGCGCAGCCGTTCCGACCCGATGACGAGGCAGAAGCCGTAGAGCGTCAGCGTAACCAATATGATGCCGGTGAAGGCCGGGCTGAAGGCGCCCAGCAGAACGGCGCAGATGATCGCGATCTCGGCCAGCAGCGGGAGGATCAGGAACACCACGTCGAACAGCAGCTCGCGGATGCCGCGCATGCCGTTGTCGAGCACCCGGCTGATCTGTCCGGTGCGCCGTGCCAGATGGAAGCGCAGGCTGAGTTCATGGACGTGGCGGAACACCGCCATGCCCATGTGCCGCTGCATCCGCTGCTCGATCGGCCCGTACATGGCCCAGCGCAGCTCATTGAAGACCTTGGCCAGCCACTGCATCGCGCCATAGGCCAGCAGCAGCGCCACGGGAACGGCGATCGCCGCCTGACCGGGTGTGGAGATCCGATCGACCGCATGGGCGAACAGGATGGGAACCACGGCGTTCAGCACGGCCGTCAGGCACAGCAAGACCATCGACAGCACCAGCCGCACCCGCAGTCCGCGGTCGTCACGCGGCCACAGGAACGGCAGCATCAGCCTGAAGATTCGGGCATCGACGGAGGGTAATGCTGGAGCGTCGGAAGGTCGTTCGTTCAGGATGCGCGGCATGGTTGGAAGCTGGGGTGCGGGAGGCGGGATGGCAATGCCCTTGGGCGGTAGCGGAATTGGAGTTGGTCCTTGGATGAGGCTGGTATAGTCTGGTTGGCGACTGGTTGAACAAGGGGTATGTCCACCATGACGAGCATAGGTGCATTCGAAGCGAAGACTCACTTCGCGAGCTTGCTGGAACGTGTCGCACAAGGTGAGCAGATAACGATCACCCGGCATGGCACTCCGGTAGCAAAAATCGTTCCGATCGGCGGACCAGACCGAAACCTGATCGAGCATGCCATCGCCCGTATCAAGGAGTTCGGCAAAGGCCAGACGCTCGGCGGGTTGTCGGTTCGTGAGCTTCGGGATGAAGGCCGCCGCTGATGTCTTTCGTCCTGGACGTGTCGGTTACCCTGGCATGGTGCTTTCACGATGAGGCAACGGCAGCGACAGCGGAGGTGCTGGACCGATTGAGGACCGAGGAAGCCTTCGTCCCGTCGCTCTGGCATCTTGAGGTCACGAATGTCCTGACGCTTGCCGAACGGAAGAACAGGATTGCCGTAGCAAGGACGTCCGAGTTCGTCGCGTTGCTGAATACGCTGCCGATCACCGTAGATGAGGAAACTCCGTTCCGGGCTTTTACCGAGATATTGGGATTGGTTCGAGCCGAATGCTTGACCAGCTATGACGCGGCCTACCTCGAGCTTGCAATGCGACTAGGCATCCCGCTGGCGACGAAGGACAATGCCTTGCGAAAAGCGGCGGCCAAATTGGGAGTCGAAGTACTGGGCGTATGAAGACCTGCATCCTGAGTTTATCTTGGACATCCCGTGCTCGCTAATCTTGTCCTTGCCCGGCCCCAATCAGGCGACCGGCTCTTCGGCGGCCTTCCCCCAGCCCGCGATCTCGGCTAAATCCCTTCCATCATGAGTTTCGCGCACGCTATCGCCACCGTCGGCGGACTGACCATGCTGAGCCGGGTGGCGGGGTTCGCCCGCGACATCCTGACCGCCGCCATCCTGGGGGCGGGGCCGGTCGCCGACGCCTTCTTCGTGGCGCTCAAGCTGCCCAACTTCTTCCGCCGGCTGTTCGCCGAGGGGGCCTTCACCGTCTCCTTCGTCCCGCTGTTCTCGGCGGAACTCCAGCGGAACGGCCGCAGGGCGGCGCAGGGTTTCGCGGAAGAGGCGCTGGCGGTCATGGTGACGGTGCTGCTGCCTTTCGTCATCGCAATGGTCGCGGCCATGCCCTGGCTGATGCACGCGCTGGCGCCCGGCTTCGCCGATGAACCCGCGAAATTCGCGCTTGCCGTGGATTTCGCCCGCATGACCTTTCCCTACCTGCTGCTGGTCTCGCTGGTGGCGCTGCTGGGCGGGGTGCTCAATTCGCTCGACCGCTTCGGACCTTTCGCCGCAGCCCCGATCGCCTTCAACCTGACCCTGATCGCGGCGCTGCTGGTGGCGCGGGAGGCGGGAATGCCCGCCGGTCTCGTCATGTCGCAGGCGGTGACGGTGGCGGGGGTCGTGCAACTGGTCTGGCTGGCGGCGTCCTGCCGGGCGGCGGGGATCGGCCTTCGCCTCCGACTGCCGCGCCTGACGCCCGGCGTCAAGAAGCTGATGGTGCTGATGGTGCCGGGGGCGATCGGCACCGGGGTCATGCAGATCAACCTGTTCATCAATATCGTGCTGGCGTCCCTGCTGCCGTCCGGCGCCGTCTCGTTCCTCTATTATGCCGACCGGCTCAACCAGTTGCCGCTGGGGGTGATCGGCATCGCCATCGGGACTGCCCTGCTGCCGGTCCTGTCGCGCCATGTCGCCGGCGGCGACCATGGCGCGGTGCGCCATTTCCTCAGCCGCGCGCTGGAATTTTCGCTGATGCTGGGGCTGCCGGCAGCCGTCGCCCTGCTGATAACCGCCCATCCGATCATCCATGTCCTGTTCGAGCGCGGCGCCTTCGGTCCTGATGAGACTTCCGCCACCGCGCAGGCGCTGGCGGCCTATGCCATCGGCATTCCCGCCTTCGTGATCGTCAAGGTGCTGAGCGCCGCCTTCTTCGCCCGTCAGGATACCGGAACGCCGGTCCGGGTCGCGATAGCGGTGACCCTGACCAATGCCGCGCTGGGGCTGGCGCTGATCCAGCCGCTCGGCCATGTCGGGATAGCACTGGCGACGGGCGTCACCGCCTGGATGAACGCGGTCCTGCTGGGCTGGCTGCTCCACCGGCAAGGTAACTTCCAGATCGATGACCGGCTGCGCCGCCGCGCTCCCCGTTTGCTGGCGGCCGGGCTGGTCATGGGGGTGGCGCTCCAGGCCGCGTCATGGCTGCTGGCGCCGTGGCTGGACGGACCGATGTTGATCAGGACGACGGCGCTGACGGCCTTGGTCGGCATCGGCGCCATCGTCTATTTCGCCGTCGCCCACGGTATCGGCGGCGTCCGGCTGGGGGAGATCGGCATTCTGCTGAAGCGCGCACCGGAACCGCCCGGCGCCGCTTGACCGGCCCCGCCGCAGAGGGGATAACAGCGCGGCCATCCTCTCAGGGTATATTCGGAGACGACCAGTGAACCGCATCTTCTCGGGCATGCAGCCGACCCGCCAATTGCATCTGGGCAACTACCTGGGGGCACTGCGCAACTGGGTCGCCTTGCAGGACCAGTTCGAGAGCATCTTCTGCATCGTCGACCTGCATGCCCTGACGCTGCCGCAGGACCCCGCCGTCCTGCTGTCGAATACGCGGGAAGTGACGGCGGCCTATATCGCCGCCGGCATCGATCCCGACCGCTGCATCATCTTCAATCAGGCGGCGGTCGCGGCCCATTCCGAACTGGCCTGGATCCTGTCCTGCCATACCCCGATGGGCTGGCTGAACCGGATGACCCAGTTCAAGGAGAAGGCCGGCAAGCACCGGGAGAACGCGGCCCTCGGCCTCTACGCCTATCCGGTCCTGATGGCCGCCGACATCCTGGTCTACAAGGCGACCCATGTGCCGGTCGGCGAGGACCAGAAGCAGCACCTGGAGCTGGCGCGCGACATCGCCGGCGCCTTCAACCGGCACTACGGCAACGACTTCTTCCCGCTGCCCGAGCCGCAGATCCTGGGCGAGGCGACCCGCGTCATGTCGCTGCGCGACGGCTCCAAGAAGATGAGCAAGTCGGACGAATCCGACTATTCGCGCATCAACCTGACCGACGACGCCGACACCATCGCGCTCAAGGTCCGCAAGGCCAAGACCGATCCGGAGCCGCTGCCGGAAGCGGTCGAGGAGTTGGAGAAGCGGCCCGAGGCCGACAACCTCGTCACGATCTACTCGGCCCTGGCCGGGACCTCCCGTCAGGACACGCTGGGGCAGTTCGCCGGTCAGCAGTTCAGTGCCTTCAAGGGCAATCTGGTCGATCTGGCGGTGGCGAAGCTGGCGCCGATCAGCACGGAGATGAACCGCCTGATGTCCGACGTCGGCGAGATCGACCGCATCCTGCGGCATGGCGCCGACAAGGCGAGCGCCATCGCCTCCGCCAACCTGTCGGACATCAAGGACATCATCGGCCTCCTGCGTCCGTGATGCGCATCCTCGTCACCGGTTTCGAGCGGTTCGGTCCCAACGACCTGAACCCGACCGCGCTGCTGATGGACCGGCTGGCGGACCGACAGGGCGTTATCGCCACCGTCCTGCCGGTCGAGTACCACACCAGCGTAAAGCGGTTCGAAGCCCTGCTGGACGAGCACCGCCCGGTTGCGGCGGTCGCCTTCGGCCTTGCCCGCTCCTTCGACCGGATAAGGGTGGAGCGGGTGGCGCTGAACCTGGACGAGGCCACCGTGCCGGACAACGCCGGCGTGCTCCGCTGCGGCCTGCGGATCGTGGAGGACGGGCCGGTCGGCTACTGGTCCACCCTGCCGGTGGACCGCCTGATCGATGCCCTGGATCACGCGGGAGTGCCGGTCGCCGCCAGCGGCCATGCCGGAGGCTACGTCTGCAACCATCTGTTCTACGGCGTCCACCACGCCCTGGAACGGCGTGGCTGGCCGCTGCCGATGGGCTTCGTCCATGTGCCGCCGCTGCCGGAGCAGGTCGCCGGGGAGCCGGGACGGACCGGCCTCGCCCTGGACGAAATCGAGCGTGCGGCGCACATCGTTCTGGATGAACTTCTGATTGACTTGCCCACCGGCCGGGACCTTGGCCCGGCCGCCTGACCGACCGTCACTCCGCCATCCACCACGCATCGATCACCATCCCGTAGACGGGCGTTACCGCCGGCCGCTTCAACCCGGACCAATAGGCGACATGGTCCGCCGTCAGGTGGAAGAGCGGGATGACGTAGTGTCCCCAGGTCAACGCCCGGTCGAGCGCCCGTGCGCGGGCGACCAGATCGTCGCGGTCCACGGCCGTCGCCAGGCTGTTCGCCAGGGCATCGACGGCCGGGCTCCGGATGCCGGGATAGTTGCGGCTGCCTTCCCAGGCCGCCGCCTCGCTTCCCCAGTAGTAGATCTGTTCGTTGCCGGGCGACAGGGTCGAGGTCCAGCGGTTCAACGTCATGTCGAAGTCGAAGGACTCCAGCCGCGCCTGATACTGGGCGCTGTCGACCGTCCGCACCTTCGCCGTCACCCCGATCCGCTGTAGCGCCCGCGCGAACTCCAGGGCGACCTTCTCGTCGCTTGCCGAAACCAGCAGGATCTCGAACTCGAACGCCGCCCCACCGGCGTCGCGCAACTGTCCGTCGCGGACGGTCCACCCCGCCTTCGCCAGCAGGTCCTGCGCTTTCCGCAGGTTGCCGCGCAGGCCGGCCGGTCCGCTGCCGTCGGTGGCGGGCGGGACATAGGCGGGGCCGAAGACTTGCCACGGCAGGGTGTCCCGGAACGGTTCCAGCACCTTCAGTTCGGCGGCGCCGGGCGGGCCGGACGCCGCCAGTTCCGAATTGGGATAGTAGCTGGCGGTCCGCCGGTAGGCGCCGTGGAACAGCGTCCTGTTCATCCAGTCGAAGTCGAGCGCGTAGCCCAGCGCCTCCCGGACGGTGCGGTCGGCGAAATGCGGACGGCGGGTGTTGAAGATCAAGGCCCGCATCGGCTCGGGCCGGCCATGGGGCAGCAATTCCAGCGTGACCCTGCCGTCGCGCGCCGCCGGGAAATCGTAGCCGGTCGCCCATTTGGCCGGATCGGTTTCGCGACGGAAATCGTAGGCCCCGGCCTTGAACGCCTCCAGCGCCACCCCGTCGTCGCGGTAGTAGTCGTAGCGTATCTCGGCAAAATTGTACTGCCCGCGGTTGACGGCCAGATCGCGGCCCCAGTAGTCCGGCACCCGTTCGTACACGATCGACCGGCCCGGCTCGAACCGCGCGACGCGGTAGGGACCGCTGCCAAGCAGCGGTTCCAGCGTCGTCCGGTCGAACTCGCGCGTTGTCCAGGCATGTTCCGGCAGGATCGGCATCAGCCCCATGATCAGCGGCATCTCGCGGTCGCCCGGCGCATCGGGGTCGGCGGATGCCTTGGCCGACGGCTTGAAGGTGAACCGGATCCCGCGCTCGCCGGTCCGTTCGGCGCGCTCGACCTTGCCGTAGTAGCTGCGGTGGTTGGGCCGCCCATGGTCGCGGAGCGTGCGCCAGGAGAACAGCACGTCGGCCGGCGTGATCGGAACGCCGTCGTGCCAGCGGGCATTCGGGCGCAGAGTGAACTCCACCCAGGAGCGGTCGTCCGGGACCGTGATCGATTCGGCGATCAGGCCGTAGAGCGAGAACGGCTCGTCCCAGCTCCGCTGCATCAGGCTTTCGGAGACGTAGCCCAGCCCCAGCGCCGCCCGCCCCCGGACGATGAAGGGGTTGAGCGTATCGAAGGTCCCGACGGCCGCATTGCGGAAGACCCCGCCCTTGGGTGCCGACGGATCGGCATAGTCGAAATGGCTGAAACCGGGGGCGTAGCGGGGCTGCCCGTGCATGGCGATGCCATGGGCCGGCTGCGGTTCCGCCGCGCCGCTGACAGCGGGCGACGCGCAAAGGACTGCGATAGAAACGAAAAGGACGCGGAGGAAGGCACGGGACATGGCTTTGTTCATAGGCTTGGAGTGTCCGTACAGGGATGCCTATATGCAAGCCGGTTCGACGGAAAGGCCGCGGACGGAAGAGACCGTGACAATCCGCCTATTTGCAAGTCTGGCTCAATTGTGATCTTTACCCTAAACTCCGACGCGCGCCCGGCGGATGCCGTTGGCGCGGCCGGGACTGCGCGCCAAAAGGGGCGTAACCGATCGGAACCGAGGGAAAAGTTCATGGATATCTCGAAGATCCCAGTGGGCCAGAATGCACCGTGGGACGTCAACGTCATCATTGAAATTCCGATGGGCGGCGAGCCGATCAAGTACGAAGTGGACAAGGCCAGCGGCGCCCTGTTCGTCGACCGCTTCCTGCACACCGCGATGTATTATCCGTGCAACTACGGCTTCCTGCCGCATACCCTGTCCGACGACGGTGACCCGTGCGACATGCTGGTAGTCGGCCGCCGGCCGATCCAGCCCGGCGCCGTCCTGCGGTCGCGGCCGATCGGCGTGCTGATCATGGAAGACGAAGCCGGCCTGGACGAAAAGGTCCTGGCGGTGCCCGTCAACAAGCTTCACCCGTTCTACAGCGACGTCCAGTCGTACAAGGACCTGCCGGAGATCCTGCTGGACCAGATCGCCCACTTCTTCCAGCACTACAAGGACCTGGAAAAGGGCAAGTGGGTCAAGATCAAGCGCTGGGGCGACGCCGAAGAGGCCGCCAAGATCATCCAGGCTTCGATCGACAAGTACGGCCAAGGCTCCGCCGAATAGGACCGGCGAACCGGATGACGGGATCGGATCGCACCTGTCCCCATTTCCCGGCCGGCGGCGACGCCGGCCGTTCGCTTTTTCGACAACCCGGCGCCGTCTTCACCGGGGCGTAATACCGCACCCGACTGTAACGGCCCTTAATTGTTCCTATGTCTTTCGAAGAGTATGGTGCGCCGCATCATCAGGCCTTCCGCCCCGTGAGCCGGGTGCCGGTTCTCGGGGGCGGACGGCCCACACCGTTCCGGGGGCGGCCATGACCGTTCGTAATCTCGACTACCTGCTGAAGCCCAAATCGATCGCCCTGATCGGGGCCAGCCGCAAACCGAAGACGATCGGCGCCGTCGTCGCGCGCAACCTGTTCAACGCCGGGTTCGACGGCCCGATCATGCCGGTCAGTGCCCAAGACCGCTCGATCGAGGGCGTGCTGTGCTACCCGTCGGTCGAAGCGCTGCCGATCACCCCCGACCTCGCCGTGATCTGTACCGCGCCGGAAACGGTGCCCGACCTGATCCGCCAGCTGGGCGAGCGCGGCACCAAGGCCGCCATCGTCATCTCCTCCGGCTTCGGGGAAATGGGACCCGAGGGCAAGGCGCTCGAACAGCAGGTGCTGGATGCGGCGCGCCCGCACCTGCTCCGCGTCGCCGGACCCAATTGCCTGGGCATGATGGTGCCAGGCATCGGCCTCAACGCCAGCTTCGCCCACGTCAACGCGCTGAAGGGCGATATCGCGCTGATCGCCCAGTCCGGCGCCGTCGTCACCTCCATCGTCGATTGGGCGACCAGCCGCCGGGTCGGCTTCAGCCATCTCGTCTCGCTGGGCGGCATGGCCGACGTGGATTTCGGCGACCTGCTCGACTACATGGCGGCCGATCAGCATACCCGCGCCATCTGCCTCTATGTCGAGGCGATCACCGAGGCCCGCAAGTTCATGTCGGCCGCCCGCGCGGCGGCCCGCCAGAAGCCGGTCATCGTGATCCGGTCGGGGCGCTCCGACGAAGCCGCCAAGGCCGCGACATCCCATACCGGCGCGCTGGCCGGCCACGACGATGTCTATGACGCGGCGTTCCGCCGGGCCGGCATGCTCCGCGTGGTCGAGCTGGACGAGTTGTTCGACGCGGTCGAGACGCTGGCCATGGGCGTGCAGATCACCGGCGACCGGCTGGCGATCGTCACCAACGGCGGCGGCATCGGCATCATGGCGACCGATATGCTGATCGAGGAAGGCGGCAAGCTGGCCTCGATCGACGAGGCCGTGATGGAGAAGCTGAACGCCGTCCTGCCGCCGACCTGGAGCCGCTGCAATCCGGTCGATATCATCGGCGACGCGCCGGCCAAGCGCTATGCCGACGCTCTCGGGACGCTGTTGGGCAGCCGCAGCCATGACGGCATCCTGGTGATCAACTGCCCGGTCGCCTTATCCGAAAGCACGGAAGCGGCCCAGGCCGTGGTCGATACGCTCAAGGGCAAGAAGCATCAGGTCCTGACGAGCTGGCTTGGCGACGGCAGCGCGCAGGATGCGCGGCACCTGTTCGCCGCCAACCGGATCCCGACCTACGAGACGCCGAACAAGGCCGTCCGGGCTTTCATGCATATGGTCCGGTACCGCAAGAACCAGGAACTGCTGATGGAAACTCCGGCCAGCACACCGGAGCAGTTCAAGGTCGATGAGAAAGCCGCACGCACCGTGATCGACGCGGCTATCGCCGAAGGCCGCGGCTGGCTCAGCGAGTTCGAGGCCAAGCAGGTGCTGGAAGCCTACGACATTCCCGTCGTCGAAACCCTGAAGGCCGCCACCCCGGACGAAGCCGCCGACGCGGCGCGCCGGATCGGCAAGCCGGTCGCCCTCAAGATCCTGTCGGTCGACATCATCCACAAGTCCGACATCGGCGGCGTCCAGCTCCATATCAAGACGCCGGAGGAAGTGCGCGCCAAGGCCGTCGCCATGCTGGACCGCATCCGGGCGATCAAGCCCGATGCCCGGATCGAAGGTTTCACCGTACAGGCCATGGCCAGCAAGCCCGGTGCGCACGAGCTGATCGTCGGCATGGCGGACGACCCGCTGTTCGGCCCGGTGCTGCTGTTCGGCCAGGGCGGCACCTCGGTCGAGGTCGTTCAGGACAAGGCGCTGGGATTGCCGCCGCTCAACACCAATCTCGCGCGCGAGATGATGAGCAGGACAAGGGTCTGGAAACTGCTCCAGGGCTACCGGGACCGTCCGCCGGCCGCCATCGACCAGATAGCGCTGACGCTGATCAAGATCAGCCAGATGATCACCGACATCGCCGAGATCGTCGAACTGGACATCAACCCGCTGCTGGCGGACGACGCCGGCGTGCTGGCGCTCGACGCCCGCATCAAGGTCGCGGTGCCGACCGTCCAGCCCGGCACGCGGAGACTCGCCATCCGGCCCTATCCGAAGAAGCTGGAAGAGCGGGTCAAGCTGAACGACGGCCGCGAGTACCTGCTGCGCCCGGTCCGGCCCGAGGACGAGCCGATCGTCCACCGGATGTTCGAGAAGATGACGCCGGAAGACATCCGCCTGCGCTTCTTCGCTCCCATGAAACGGCTGTCCCACCAGATGGCGGCGCGCCTGACCCAGATCGACTACGACCGCGAGATGGCGGTGGTTGCCGTGGCCCCCAACGAGGATGGCCGGGAGGAGCTTTACGGCATCGTCCGCATCGCAGCCGACCCGGACAACCAGAAGGCCGAATACGCCGTGATGGTCCGCAGCGACATGAAGGGCAAGGGCCTGGGCTATGTGCTGATGACCAGGATCATCAACTATGCCCGTTCACGCGGCATCGGCGAGGTCTACGGCGAAGTCCTGCGCGAGAACACCACCATGCTGGGGATGTGCCACGAGCTGGGCTTCACGCGGAAGGAAAACCGCGACGAGCCGGGCGTGGTCGAGGTGACGATCAAGATGTGACTGCCAAGGCGTAGCTGCGAAGATGCAGTAGCAAGGTAAGCTTCCCGTTCTGGTAAACGTGGCGTTCGGGCGCATGCCCGCCTGCTTGCATGTCATGCGGACGTATCGCACTCAACCGCCATGACCCAGACCGGCTCACTTCACGATCACCTCATCAAGCTCCTGCTGGGAAGGCCCGCCACGGCGGCGACCTTCCTGCGGGAACGGCTGCCGCCTGATATCGTGGCGCTGATGGCGCCCGAACCGCCGGAATTGATGCCCGGCTCGTTTATCGACGGCGGGCGGCGCAGCCATCATACCGACCTGCTCTTCCGGCTACCCCTGACCAGCGGACGCAGTGCCTTCGTCCCAGTGCTGATCGAACATGTGAGCAGGCGGCGCTCCCATCCCGTCGTTCTGCCGAAACTGATGCGCTACATGGCCGTGATGGGCGAGAAGCACCTGGAGGACGGTCACGGACTGCCGCTGCCCCCGGTCATCCCGCTGGTGATCTATCAGGGTGCCAAGCCCTGGAGCGAGGCCCCGAACTACGCCGGGCTTTACGACGTCGATCCGCCGCTGGCTCCCTTCGTTCCGGATTTCGCCTATTTGATGTTCGATCTGGGCGCTACTCCGGACGAGGACTTGTCCACCCAGGCTTTCCTGCGCTTCGGTCTCGCCGTGCTGAAACTGGCGCGCGGTTCGCCGGATGTCGCCGGAAGGCTGCTTACCCTTGCGACGGAGGAAGTCTATCGGGACGACCGGGTGCTCGCCTTGCTCCGCTATGTCGCGGAAGTATATGCTGAGTTGGACCGGACGACGATGGAAGCCCTGATCGCCCCACTCGCCAACGAGGAGCACTCACAGATGACTACGCTGCTGCAAAGACTGTTCGCGGAAGGCAAGGCCGAGGGGCTGGCCGAAGGTAGAGTCGAAGCGTTCCGGGAAGGCGAAGCGAACGGTTTGCGGAAAGGCAAAGCCGACTCGCTGCTTCTCGTCCTTGAGCAGAAGTTCGGACCGCTGCCACAGGATCTGCTGGAAAAGATCGAGGATGCCGATCTCGCCACCCTCGAAAGCTGGATGCGGCGGGGCGTCCTGGCAGCCAGCCTGGACGAAGTGACCGATCCGAACCGGGCGTGATCCGCAAACCGGCCGCCGACGCTTCCTTCAGACGAACCGGCTGACGATCCCGGCCACCTGCCCTCGGTAGCTGCCGCCGAACAGGCGGACATGGACCAGCAGCGGATACAGATTATAGATATCCCGCCGCACTTCGAAGAAACCGGGCCGGATCGGGCGCAGCTCGGCATAGCGGCGGAAGAAGGGCTCGCCGAAGGTCCCGAACAGGGTCGAGAAAGCCAGTTCGATCTCCGGATCGGCGTGGTAGACGGCGGGGTCGATGAACCCCGCGATCCGGCCCCGATGCGCCAGGATATTGCCGCCCCACAAATCGCCGTGGATCAGGCTGGGAGGTGCCGGTTCCCCGATCAGGTTGGGCAGCAGTTCCGCCAGCCGCTCGATACTCCCCATCAGGCCGCCGTCGAGCCGCTTCTCCTTCAGCGCCAGCCTTGCCATATGCATCAGCCGGTGGTCGCGGAAGAACTCGATCCAGTCCTTCGACTCCGGGTTGGGCTGGTGCAGCGGGCCGATCAGGGTGTCGAAGGCGAAGCCGTAGCGCTCGGCCCCGACGTCATGCAGGCCGGCAACCAGTTCGGCGGCATGTTCCTGGACCGGGGCGTTCAGCCCACCGCCTCCCTCGATCCACGACATGACCAGCAGCGAATCGTCGGCATGGAACAGTTCCGGCACCGGCAGCCGCGAGTGGTCGGCAAGATGGCGCAGCATGGCGCCTTCCAGCATCAGCCCCTTGCCGCGCTTCGCCACCACCCGGCGACCACCGGCAAGATCGATCAGCCACAACTCCGCCGTGTTGCCGTCGGCGAACCGCCGGGCGGCAACGACTTGGCCGATATGTTCAGGAATCGCCGGATGCACGGACATGGCCGGGGCGGGAATGGCGCAAACTGTTCAGCAGCCCTTCGGAAGCGGCCTCGACCAGATCGAGGACTTCGGTGAAATGAGTGCCTTCACCGTAGTAGGGATCGGGAACTTCCCGCTTCGGGGCATCCGGCGCATAGTCCATGAACAGCTTGATCCGATCGCGCCGCTCCTCGGGCGCCATCCGGACAAGCTGGTCGAAGTGCCCGCGATCCATCGCCAGGATCAGGTCGAACTCCTCGAAGTCCGATTTCCGGACCTTGCGCGCCCGCAGGTCGGCGATATCGACTCCGCGCGACTTGGCCGCCTGGACGGAGCGGCCGTCGGGCGGTTCTCCGACATGGTAGTCGTGGGTGCCGGCGCTGTCGGTCGATATCCGCCCGTCCAGCCCCGCGTCCTGGACCACCCGGCGGAAGACGCCCTCGGCGGTGGGCGACCGGCAGATGTTTCCGGTACAGACGAACAGAACCTTGGTCATGCTTGCTCCCCGTCCTTGGCGGCGCGGATATGGCGCGTCACCATGTGATAATCCTTGCGCGGTCCGTTGACGGACCACTCGACGACCCACTCGTCATGCCGCTCCACCCGGAACGAACCCCGGTAAAGATCGGCCCCACAAAGATGGACGGCATCGGCGCTGCCGGTCGTCAGGTCGAGCTCATGGAACGGCATCCCGTCGTGGCGGAAGACTTGCGCCCGTCCGGGACCTTCGGGAAACGCGTAGCGGTAAGTCTGCTCCGCCGGCCCTGCATAGCCGCCCAGCCGCATCGTGCCGCTCTCCGTCAGCAGCAAACCGCCATCCGGCAGCGGCGCGAAGACCGCCCTCCCCTCGAAACCGCCGTCCTGTCCGCTTCGCGCATCACTGATCGTACGGGAAATGCGCCACGCACCCGTCAGGAATACGCGCAGGTCCGCGACAGGAAGCACTCTTGCGTTCGGCTCGACGGCAGCCACCTCTACACTCGACAACAAACGCTCCTTGTTCACGCTCCGGAAACTGCCGCCATGATCTTAAGCCCTTCCGACCGGATCGTCATCCTGACCGGCGCCGGTATTTCCAAGGAATCAGGCCTGGACACCTTCCGCTGCGCCGGCGGCGTCTGGGAAAGGGTCCGCCTGGAGGACGTCGCGACACCGGAAGGGTTCGACCGGAACCCCGACCTCGTCCACCGGTTCTACAACGACCGCCGCTCCGGTCTGCTCCAGGCCGATATCCAGCCGAACGCCGCCCATGCCGCTCTGGCGAGGCTGGAGCGGGACTGGCCGGGCGAGGTCCTGCTGGTCACCCAGAACATCGACGACCTGCACGAGCGCGCCGGTTCGACCAACCTGATCCACATGCATGGAGAGTTGCTGAAGGCCCGCTGCGGCGTTTGCGGCGAAATCTCCGAGATCCGCACCGACCTGTCGGTGAACGACGACTGCATCGCCTGCGGCGCCGTCGCCGAGATGCGCCCCCACGTGGTCTGGTTCGGCGAGATGCCGCTGGAGATGGAACGGATCTACGCCGCCCTGGCCGGCTGCGCCCTGTTCGTCTCGATCGGCACGTCGGGCAATGTCTATCCGGCGGCGGGCTTCGTCCAGGAGGCGCGGATCAACGGCGCCCATACGGTCGAGCTGAACCTGGAGCCGTCGGAAGGTGCCACCCTGTTCGCCGAGAAGATCTACGGCGCCGCCACGGCGGCAGTGCCGGCCTTCGTCGACCGCATCCTGGCGGTCAAATGACGGCAGCGGATCGCGCCGCCGCCCTGGCGGTGCTGGTCGGGAAGGCAAGGGCATGCAGGGTCTGCGAAGCGCATCTGCCGCTCGGACCCCGCCCGGTCCTGCGGGCGAGCGCCACGGCTAAGCTTCTGATCGTCGGGCAGGCGCCCGGCACCAAGGTTCACGACACCGGCATTCCCTGGAACGACGCTTCGGGCGACCGGCTGCGCCGCTGGCTGGACCTTGGCCGCGACACTTTCTACGACGAAAGCCGGATCGCCATCATGCCGATGGGGCTGTGCTATCCCGGCATCGACAAGAGCGGCGGCGACAGCCCGCCCCGGCCGGAATGCGCGCCGCTCTGGCACCCTCCCCTGCTGGCGCTGATGCCGCAAGTGGAGTTGGTGCTGCTGGTCGGCAGCCATGCTCAGGCATGGTATCTCGGCAAGCGGCGCCGCAAGACCATGACCGATACGGTCGCGGCTTGGCGCGAATACCTCCCCCGCTTCATCCCGACGCCGCATCCGAGCTGGCGGAATACCGCGTGGCTGAAACGCAATCCCTGGTTCGAGGCGGAACTGGTGCCGGAGCTGCGGGAGCGGGTAGCACGGATGCTTTGAGCGTGCTGACTGTCTCGCCGCTCAGTCCGGCTCGGCAGCCTCGATCGCCTCCATGTCGTCGTCGGAAAGGCCGAAATGATGGCCGATCTCATGGATCAGGACATGGCGGACCAGATGGGCCAGATCCTCGCCGGTCTCGCACCAGTAGTCGAGCAGCGGCCTGCGGTACAGGTAGATCATGTCGAGGTCGCTGGGCGTGGCGCTGACGCTCTTGTGGGCCAGATCGACGCCCCGATAGAGGCCGAGCAGGTCGAACGGCGAGTCGAGCCCCATTTCCCGCTCGGTTTCCTCGTCGGGAAAGTCCTCGACATGGATCACCACGTTGCCGACGAACCGCAGCAGTTCGGGCGGGATCGTCTGGAGCGCCTCGTCGGCCAGCGATTCGATGTCGGCGATGGTCGGGGCATTGATTCGACTGGTCATTCGGGCGCACTCTTCCTGATCAACCGCTACAGCGATACAACAAGGGAGGCTTCAGATGGTGGAAAAACTCGTCGGCGCAAGGCGTCAGGCGGCCCTGGCCGAACTGCACGGCTGGGCCGAGGTCGAGGACAGGGACGCCATCCGCAAGACGTTCCATTTCCCGGACTTCGCGACGGCCTGGGGCTTCATGACCCGTGTCGCCCTGAAGGCGGAGAAGATGGACCACCATCCGGAATGGTTCAACGTCTACAACCGCGTAGAGGTGATCCTGGCAACCCACGATGTGGAAGGCCTGTCCGACCGCGATGTCGAACTGGCCCACCACATGGATGCGATCGCGCTCGAGCACGACCGCTAAGTCCGGATCGCGGAACCTTACTTCGGCGCCAGCCGGAGCGCGCCGTCCAGGCGGATCACGTCGCCGTTCAGCATGACGTTGCCGATGATGTGCAGGGCGAGGTCGGCGTACTCCGACGCTTCGCCGAAGCGGGCCGGGAACGGCACCGAAGCCGCGAGGCTGTCCTGGATCTCCTGCGGCATCGTCAGCAGCATCGGCGTCGCGATCAGCCCCGGCGCTATCGTCATGACGCGGATGCCGAACCGCGCCAGTTCGCGCGCGGCCGGCAGGCCGAGCGCTATCACACCGCCCTTGGACGACCCATAGGCGGCCTGCCCGATCTGGCCTTCGAACCCGGCGACCGACGCCGTGTTGATGATGACGCCGCGCTCCGCCGTTTCCAGCGGGTCGAGCTTGCTCATGTCGTAGGCGGCCAGGCGCATCATGTTGAAGGTGCCGACGAGGTTGATGTCGACCACCCGCTTGAAGGCGGCGAGGTCTAGCGGGCCTTCGCGCCCGACGATCCGGCCGGGAGTCGCCACCCCGGCGCAGTTGACCGCGATACGGGCCGGCCCATGGGCATCGCGCGCCTTGGCGAAAGCCGCTTCCAGGCTGGGGCCGTCGGATACGTCGCATTGCAGGGCGATGCCGCCGATCTCGTCGGCGATCGCCTGAACGGCGTCGATGTTCAGGTCGAACAGGGCCACCTTGGCGCCTTCGGCCGCTAGACGGCGTGCTGTTTCGGCACCCATGCCCGAACCGCCGCCCGTGATGACGGCGGCATGATTTTTGACCTTCATCGGTCGCCTCCCTTTACCATGTCTTCTATCAAGTCTGCCGGCCGGAACGGCCGCATCCCGCTCTTTAGCAGACCGCTGCATCGAATGCAGCAGCCGGACGATTGTACGGCCGCTGGCACTGCCCATATCTGTTAACCATGAGAACACGAAGCACTTCGGATACCGCCGGCGGCGCCGGGATGGAGCAGGACGAGCGGCTGGTCCGCGAGCGATTCTGGAGCAAGCTGCGCTCCTCCGTCGCCCGCATTCCCTTCGCCGAGGACGCCGTGGCGTCCTTCTACTGCGCCACGGACAGCTCGACCCCGACCAAGGCCAAGGCGATCCTGCTGGGAGCGCTTGCCTATTTCGTGATGCCGGTCGATGCCGTACCGGACTTCATCGCCTTGCTGGGATTCACGGACGACGCCGCCGTGCTGATGGCCGCCATCCAGACCGTGCGCATGAACATGAGGCCCGACCATTACGAGCGGGCACGGGAAACGCTGGCCGGGCTTGGCCAGTCGCCGGAGCAGGCGAATGGCGGCGACAGCCGGGCGGCGGGATAGACGAACCGCCAATCCGCCCTATCTGGTGGCGGATCATGCTGTCACAGACCCCACGTCCCGCCCTCGTCCTCGGTTTCGCCGGGTTGATTCCGTTCTGGTTCGCCGCCACCTGCGTATGGCTGGCGCCAGCACCATGGAACGTCCACGCGCTCCAGATCCAGGTCCTCTACGCCGCGACCATTTTGTCGTTCCTGGGTGCCGTCCACTGGGGACTGGCCGTCGCCAACTATGGCGGCGCTCCCGCCACCCCGGACAATCCAGCCCCCGCGATGACGTGGTCAAGGCTCGGCTGGAGCGTCGTGCCGCCGCTGGTCGCCTGGATCGCCGTCTGCATGAACGCTGTCCCAGCCCTGATCACCTTCATCCTGGCCTTCGCAGCCCTCTACGCCGGTGACAGGTCCGCCGTCCGCGCCGGCCACGCTCCCGTCTGGTATCTGCCGCTGCGCCGCGCCCTGACCGTCCTGGTCATCGCGGCTCTTGCGGTGTCGCTGGCGCGGGTGCTGCTCGGGACCGGCCTACTCGGCGGGACTGCCGACGGCGGCTGAGGCCGCTGCGGCGGACCGGGCACGGCGCGCCAGCATCGCTTCGCGCTGGGCGATGTAGATCGTCGAAGCCGCGATGATTCCCGCCCCGATCCAGGCCCAGACGTCCATGGTCTCGCCGAAGGCCAGATAGCCTAGCAAGGCCGCGAAGGGCAGCTTGGTATAGTCGAACGGCATCATCGCGGAGGCATCGGCCAGGGTGAACGCGCGGGTCAGGGCTAGATGCCCCAGCGTCGCGATGCCGCCCATCAGCACCAGCCAGACCAGCATGCCCCAGCTGGGCCACGACCAGACGAACAGCGCCGGCACCAGCGACATCGGGGTCAGGAACAGCACCATGTACGTCACCATGACAGCCGGCGACTCGGTCCGCGACAAAGCCTTGACCTGAAGCGCCGACGCGGCGCTGAAGCAGGCTGAGACGAGGACGATCGCCGCCGGCAAGGTGATCGCCTCGGCATCGGGCCGGATGATCACGAGTACGCCGATGAAACCGACGACGGTGGCGCTCCAGCGCCGCAGCCGCACGACCTCCCCCAGGAACAGGGCGGCGCCGATCGTCGCGAACAGCGGTGTGGTGAAGCTGAGAGCCACCGCCTCCCCCAGCGGCATCACGGTCAGCGCGTAGAACCAGGTCAGCATGGCCGCCAGCCCCGTGAGCGACCGGGTCGTGTAAAGCCATGCCTTGCTGGTGTGCAGCCCGCCCAGACCGGCTTTCGCCAGCCAGGGCAGCATGAACATCAGGCTGAAGAAGTTGCGGAAGAAGGCGACCTGGAACGGGTGGAGTTCGGTGGCGCCGTGGCGGATCAGGAGGTTGAGCAGCGAGAACAGCGCCGCTCCGGTTACCATCCACAGCGCGCCCTGGACCGGGAGCGGGATTTTCGACGGAAACAACTGCGTGCGTAGAGAGGCCACGGGGACGGACTGCCAAGGCTTTGGGGAAAACTGGACGACGCTGACGGTAGTATGCGCCCATAATGATAGCGCGACCAAATGTCCCTGCCGCCTCAGCTCCGCTTATGACGCAACTCTGCGATGCAGTGAGGTCAGGTGAGCCGACAGTTATTTGTTCGGCGCCTTGTTGACGTCCAGGCCGGTTATCCTGTCGCAGACGGCCGCGTCCACATGCTCGGCCACGCAGTTCTGCCGGATGGTCTGACGGGTTTCCTGCTCTCTCGAGTCGGGATCGGACGCTTCCTCGACATGGAGCAGCTTCTGTTCCTGCGCCATTCCCTTGAACTCGCCCGTGGGCTGGAAATCCTTGGTGGTGCCCTCGGTCGTGCCCTTCATGTCCTGGGCCACGGCCGGAACGGCTATCGACAGGAACGCCAGCAATACCGGGATGCCGAGCTTTTTCATTCGAAGTCTCCCTTTGAAAAGTCATTCACCCTCAACAACCCGTCAGAACGGTTCCAGTTACGGCGCATGGGTAGTATCGCCCCGCGCGCCGCTTTAAACCGGCCCCCTTGAACTGGCAGGTTCGACTTGGCCCGTCCCAGTCGGGGGCAAGCTTTATGAAGGTCCGGGAATGTGGGAAACGACCATGCTGGCGCGTCTGGTGACCGCGATCTGCCGCCGTCCGGCGGTGACGGTGGTCGCGGTCCTGCTGCTGGCGGTGCTGGGCGGCTGGTATTCCGCCGTGGCGCTGAAGATCAATACCAGCGCCGCCGAGATGATCTCTCCCGACGTGCCGTTCCGGCAGCACGACAAGGCCTACGACGCGGCGTTTCCGGACACGGAAGACCGGATCGTCGTGGTGATCGACGCGCCGTCGCCCGACCAGGGCGACGCGGCGGCCAGCCGGATGGCCGAGCTGATGGCCTCTCGTCCGGACATCCTCTCCAATATCGAGGTTCCCTCGGCCGACCCCTATTTCCAGCGCTACGGCCTGCTTTTCCTGGAAACGGATAAGCTCCAGGACCTCGCCACCCGGCTGGCCGGCGCTCAGGCGGCGCTCGGCATGCTGAACGGCGATCCCAACCTGCGCGGGCTGGCGCGGATGCTCGACCTGGTGCTCGGCAATACCGGCGGCGAGGCGCCGGCCGGCCTCACCGACCTGCTGGGCCGTCTGGCCGACGGCGCGGAAAGCGTCGCCGACGGCACGCCGGCGCGCCTGTCCTGGACCGGACTGGTATCCGGCGGGGAGGAGGACAGGCTGGGCAACCGCCGCTTCGTGCTGGCTCAGCCGTCGCTCGACAATGCCTCCTTCGCCCGTGGCCGGCCGTCGCTGTCGGTCGTGGAGAACGCCATCGCCACCCTGCGCACCGAACCCGCCGGCCAAGGGGTGACCGCGCGGATCACCGGCGACATGGCGCTGCGCCAGACCGAGCTGGATACCGTGGCGGGCAGCGCCGGAATCGCCTCCGTGCTCTCGTTCCTGCTGGTTTCCGCCGTGCTGATCGTCGGCATGCGCTCCGGCCGGCTGATCGGCGCCGTCATGGGGACGCTGTTGGCCGGGCTGCTGCTGGCCGCCGCCGTGGCGACCCTCAGCGTCGGCCAGCTCAACCTGATCTCCGTCACCTGCGCCGTGATGTTCTTCGGGCTGGGCGACGATTTCGGCAGTCATCTCAGCCTCCGCTATCAGGAGGAGTTGCGCCGGGGGCTTTCCCCGATACCGGCCGTCATCGCGGCCTCGGTCGGCGTCGGACCGGCGCTGACGCTCAGCACCCTGTGCGCCGCCATCGGCTTCATGTCCTTCGTGCCGACCGACTACCTGGGACTGGCGGAGTTCGGCATCATCTCCGGCCTCGGGATGTTCGTGGCGCTGGCGATCAGCCTGACCCTGCTGCCGGCGCTGATCGTGCTGCTTAAGCCGGGTCCGGGCGCTGCCGCGATGCAGACGGAAGACCGGGGCTTCGCCGTCTGGGTCGAGCGAAACAGTCGCCGCATCCTGATCGTCAGCGGCATCGCTGCGATCGGCTCGGTGCTGGCCCTGCCGCTGGTGCGGCTGGACGTCAACCCGCTGAACCTCCAGGACGAAACCGCCGAGGCGGTCCAGACGTACCGGGACTTGGCCTCCCGTCCGGAGACCTCGCCTTACAGCGTCAATATCCTGGCGGCCGACCTCGACGCCGCCCTTTTGATGGTGCCTACCCTGCAAGGCCTGCCGGAGGTCGGAGGCGTCCGGACGCTGGCTAGTTATGTCCCCGACGATCAGGACGCGAAGCTCGCCATCATCGGCGACATGGCGCTGCTGCTCGGCCCGAGCCTGTATACCCCATCCAATGCTACTCCGCTGAGCGCCGGCGAGAGGCAAGCAGCCTTGACCGATATCCGCGCAGCATTGGGCCGGGCAGTAGCCGATGACGGCAAGGCGCAACCCGAAATCCGCCGGCTGCAAGACGCCCTTGGGCGCATCCCCGCCGATGACCCCGCCAAGCTGGCGGCCCTGGACGATACGCTGACCGCCAGTCTGCCCGGCCTGCTCGACCGCCTGCGCGCCGGCTTGGAAGTCGAGCAACCCGTGACCGTCGACGACATCCCCGACTCGCTGCGCCGCGAATGGATAGCGTCCGATGGACGCGCCCGGATCGAGGTGCAGCCGGAGCGTGATATCTCCGACTCGCGCGACATGCAGGCCTTTGCCGAACCGATCATGGCCGTAGCCCCGACGGCGACCGGAGCGCCCGTGACCGTGACGGAGGCCGGCAAGGTCGTGATGGGTTCCTTTCGGGAAGCCACCCTGCTGACCATAGGGCTGATCGCCGTGCTGCTGCTGGCGATCCAGCGCAGCGTGGCCAGCGTCCTGCTGATCCTGGCGCCCCTGACGCTGGGGGCGCTCTATACGCTGGCGGCATCGGCCCTGCTCGGCATCCCGTTCAACTTCGCCAACGTGATCGTGATCCCGCTGCTGTTCGGCCTTGGGGTGGCGAGCAGCATCCATATGGTGGAACGCGGGCTCGCCCTGGCGCGCGACCTGCCGCCCGGCCGCCGCTTCGGCTTGGACCTGATGCTGACCAGCACGCCGCGCGCCGTCCTGGTCAGCACCCTGACCACCGCGACGGCCTTCGCCACGCTGGCCCTGTCGGACCATCGAGGGTTGTCGAGCATGGGCATCCTGCTGGCCATCGCCATCCTATTCACCCTTATCTGCTCCCTGATCGTGCTACCCAGCCTGATGATGGAGTGGGAACGCAGAAGCCGGGGAAAGGGGAAGCACCATGCGGGTTGAGGATATCGGCGGCACCGTCCTGGTGACCGGAGCCTCGGGCTTCGTCGGGTCCGCCGTGGCGAAGGCGCTGATGGCGCGGGGTGTTCATGTCCGGTTGCTGGTCCGCAGCACCAGCAACCGCCGCAACCTGTCGGACCTTGGCGAAGGCGTCGAGATCGTCACCGGCTCTCTTGAAGACCTGTCGTCGCTGCGCGCCGCCTTGGCGGGCTGCAAGGCGCTGTTCCACGTCGCGGCGGACTACAGGATCTGGGTCCCGGACCCGGACGCCATGATGCGCACCAATGTCGAGGGCACCCGCAGCCTGATGCGGGAAGCCCTGGCGGACGGCGTCGAGCGCATCGTCTATACCAGCAGCGTCGCGACCCTGGGCCTGAAACCCGACCGTTCCCCCGCTGATGAGGACACCCCCGACCGGCCCGGCGACATCGTCGGCCCCTACAAGCGGTCGAAATACGAGGCTGAACAGGTGGTCCGCCGGATGACCGCCGAGGACGGGTTGCCGGCCGTGATCGTCAACCCGTCGACCCCGGTGGGACCTCGCGACGTCAAGCCGACCCCGACCGGCCGCATCATCGTGGAGGCGGCATCGGGCCGGATGCCGGCCTATGTCGATACCGGCCTCAACCTCGTCCATGTCGACGACGTGGCGGCGGGCCACCTGCTGGCGTTCGAGCACGGCCGGATCGGCGAGCGCTATATCCTGGGCGGCGACAACCTGACACTGGCCGAGATGCTGGGGGAGATCGCGCGTCTGGCAGGCCGCACCCCTCCCCGCGTCCGCCTGCCCACCGCACCGCTGTTCCCGCTGGCCGTCGTGGCGGAAAGCGTCGCCCGCCTGACCGGCAAGGAACCTTTCCTCACCCGCGACGGTCTGCGCATGGCGGCCAAGCTGATGTTCTTCTCCTCGGCCAAGGCCGAGCGCGAACTGAACTACCGCCACCGCCCAGCCGTGGCAGGGCTGGAAGACGCGCTGAACTGGTTCAAGGGGGCGGGGTATGTCCGCAAATGAAATTTTCGCCATGTCGGGCTGAAGAGGCCCGACCAGCGAAAGCCTTCTCGGGCAAAAGCACGCTCACGTAGGTCGGGCCTCTTCAGCCCGACATTTAACGTTCCAAATCGGGCACACTGAGAAAAGGTCAGGCATGAGTCACAATACCTGGACGCATGGAATGGTTCGCCCACTGGTGCGTCCGCTGGCGTCGAGCATCGTAACGCCGAACCACATCACCACCCTGCGCTTCGCCACCGCCCTGATCGCCTTCGGCCTGCTGGCCTTCGGCAACGGCCAATGGAACGACTGGGCGGCGGCCAGCTTCCTGCTCTCGTTCTTCCTCGACCGGGCCGATGGGGAACTGGCGCGGCAGAGCGGCAAGTCTTCCCCGTGGGGACACCGCTACGATCTGGTGACCGATGCGCTGTCCAACATCCTGATCTTCCTCGGCATCGGGATCGGCTTGCGCGACAGCCAGCTCGGCAACTGGGCCATCGCCCTGGGGCTGCTGGCCGGCTGCGCCATCGTCGCGATGCTGTGGCTGATGACCAGGGTCGAATCCCTCGGCGGCATGGGTGCCGCCTCCTACTCGGCCACGGGCGGGTTCGATCCCGACGACGCGATGGCGATGATCCCCTTCGCCATCTGGTTCAACGGCGAGATGCCGATCCTGATCCTAGCCTCCATCGGCGCGCCCGCCTTCTTCCTGGGAGCCTGCTGGAAGTTCAGGCGCTATCTGGCGCCGTCCTGACCGACGGCTCCCGACCGTCGCGCCTCGATCGCCGACCAGACCGCCAGCGCCGGCAATCCCAGCGCCAGATCGCGCGCCCGGCGGATCAGTCCCAGCGCCAGCGCCGTGGACGGATCGAGGCCGAGCACCAGCCCAATGGCGACGAAACCCGCCTCCTGGACGCCGATGGCGCCGGGAACGGTGAAGGCCGCCGACCGCCCGGCCTGCGACAGGCTTTCCAGGATGATCGCGTCGGTCCAGCGCGCCGGCACGCCGAGGAACCACAGGCACAGCCAGATCTCCGCAGCACCGGCGAACCAGCCGGCCAGCCGCCAGAAACAGCTCCACCCGGCAGCCCTCCGATCGGCGTAGATCCGGTCCAGCTCCGTCTGGAACGATCCCATGCCTCCAAGCCTGGCCGCCCAGTCCTGCTTGGGCAGCACGGCGCTGACCCAGCGCCACAGCACCCCAAACCCCCGGCCGCGCTGTATCCAGTAGAACGCGAAGATGCCGCTGCCGAACAGCAGCAGACCCGATACGACCGGCACGACCGATCCGACCTCATGGGCGGCCAGCAGCAAGCCGACCCCGATCAGCGCGAAGACCATCTGGGTCAGCGCGCCGAAGGTAACATCAGCCAGCACGGTCGCCGCCGCGCGCGACGTCTCCACCCCGCTCAGCATAGCGAGCCGCACCCGCGCCAGTTCGCCGCCGATCTGGGCGACGGGCAGCAGGTTGTTGACGCCCTCCCCGATCCAGCGCATCCCGAACAGCGCACCCAGCGACGGGGCAGGACCGATGAACAGCAGCCGCCACGCCACCACGTCGAGCAGGACCGCCAGCGCGTGGGACAAGACGATCGGCACGATCCCCCACCCGACGGGAGCCAGCGCGTCGCGGACGGCGTCCAGCCCGGTCCCCAGGACCAGCGCCACCAGGACGCCGATCCCCGCCAGAGCCGTCAATACCGGAAGAAGCCTCATCCGCCTGTGTCAGACCCGGAAGACGTATTTGGAACCGGGGACACGGGCGACATCTGGCGGAAAGGCCGCGAATTTGTCGCGGTAGTAGGCTTCCCGATGGTCGCCGTCGGATAGCCGGTTATAGGTCAGGTACAGGATGCGGCGCGCCGCTCCCGTCATGTTCTCGGCGGAGGCATGGGGGACATAGCTGTCGAACAGCAGCACGTCGCCGGGCTCCGTCGGGACCGGCTTCAAGCCGACTTCCTTGATCCGGTCGTCGTCCAGCGGCTTCCACTCCTCCCCCAACAGACCTTGCCTGTGCCAGCCCGGCGCCACCTCCAAGCAGCCGTTCTCCAGGGTCGAGGCGTCGATGCCGACCAGCGCCGTGATGAACAGCGGCGCATAGGTGCTCCAGCCGGCCTGCTGGTCCTGATGCGCCTTGAAGCCGGCCCCGCCCGGCATCTTGAAGTTGATCTTCTCCTTGAACAGCACCGCCTGTTCGCCGAACAGCCGTGACACCGTCTCCATCAGCCGGCCGTGCCGGACTAGGCGGTCGAAGCCGTCGTGGAACGGGCAGAAGTTCTCGATCCGCTGGATGATCCTGTCTTCCGGATCGAGCAGGCTGGCTTCGCGGTAGACCCAGTGGCTTCCGACCTCTTCGGGCGCCGAGGCCAGTTCCTCGGTCCAGCGGGTGATCTCCGCAACCTCATCACGGTCGAAGAACCTGGGCAGCAGCAGGTAACCGTCGCGCTGGAATGCGCCGACCTGAGTTTCATCCATCTCACGCACCTCCAGTCATCGGATCGTCGCGCAACGCCGGCCGGACCTCGGTCTCGGCCTTCACGACGTCCTCGGGGAAATCGATCTCGGTCCAGGGCAGGTCGGATACATCCTCGTACCCGAAGGTCCCCGGCGGGCTGGCGAGGATCAGGTCGCGTAGAGGCTCCTCGTACTCCATCGCCCCGCGCCCGCTCTCGACATAATCCCGCGCACGCCCGGCCAATGCTTCGGCAATGGCGGGCGATAGCCGGAAGAAACCGACCGACTCCCCATGCCAGTCATGGGCGTTCTTCGGCACCTTGTGGAAATCGACGATCCGGCCGTCGCGGATGCACAGCTTGACCGGCTCGTCGCCCGGTTCGATGGTGCGGTCCAGCAGCAGGCAGTTGTCGATCCCGGTCCGGACCAGCCGTTCCATCAGGCGCCTGTCGTACAGCACGTCGCCGTCCATCAGCAGGACAGGTTCTCCCCGCGTCATCACCGGCTCAGCTACGGCGAGCGAGACGACGCTGCCTTCGGCGAAACGCGGGTTCTCGATGAAGGAAACCCGGATCGCCGGCTCGATCCTCGCCACTTCCTCCCGGATACGATCCGCCGCGAAACCGACGACGATGACGGCTTCGGCCACCCCGCAGGCATGGAGGATAGCGAGGTGCCGTTCCAGCAGACTGCCGCCCCCGAATTTCAGCAAAATCTTCGGAGCGGAGTCATCCCCGCTTCCCAAGCGCCGGCCCCGGCCGGCTGCGAGAATGACGGCTTTCATGATCGACTCCCCCCGGATAATTTGATGGATGATTTAATGATTGGGGTCTGGTTATCGTCTGCTAAGGTTAATAGTTACACTAGCATGACAAAGGCTGAGCAAAGACCCCGGAGTCAATTATCAACGTCACGGACCATCCATAAGAATTACCTCTTGTGTATTTCCAAGGAGGCAGGAAGCGTTGCGTAGTAACTTGAATGCGACTGAAAACCCGATAGCATCGACCAGCGCCACCCCATCACCCCCGGTCCTCAACCGGTTCCAGGCCCTAAGGCAGCTCCTGCTCTCGCCCGACCTCTCGTTCCTGATGGAAGCCCATAACGGCCTGTCGGCGAAGATCGTCGAGGAGACCGGCTTCCAGGGCATCTGGGCGTCCGGCCTGTCGATTTCCGCTTCGCTGGGGGTCCGCGACAACAACGAGGCCTCCTGGACGCAGTTCCTCGAAGTGCTGGAGTTCATGGCCGACGCCACGTCGATCCCGATGCTGGTCGATGGCGACACCGGGTTCGGCAACTTCAACAACGTGCGCCGGCTGGTGCGGAAGCTATGCGACCGGGGCGTCGCTGGCGTCTGCATCGAGGACAAGCTGTTCCCCAAGACCAACTCCTTCATCGGCGACCACCAGCCGCTTGCCGACATGGAGGAGTTCTGCGGCCGCATCCGGGCCGGCAAGGACAGCCAGACGAACGACGACTTCTCCATCGTCGCACGGGTCGAGGCGCTGATCGCAGGCCAGGGCATGGACGAAGCGTTGAGGCGGGCGGAGGCGTACCATGCCGCCGGGGCCGATGCGATCCTGATCCACTCCAAGCGCTCCAGCGCCGCCGAGATCCTGAGCTTCATGGAGCACTGGGGGCAGCGCTGCCCGGTCGTCATCGTGCCGACGATGTACTACGCGACCCCGACGGAAGCATTCCGCGAGGCCGGCGTCTCGACCGTGATCTGGGCCAACCACAACATTCGCGCGGCGATCTCCGCGATGCGCGACGTAACCGGGCGCATCCACCGGGAACAGTCGCTGGCGGGGCTGGAACGCGACCTGCCCACGGTCAAGGATATCTTCCGCCTGACCGGCCAGGACGAGCTGAACGAGGCCGAGAAGCGCTACCTGCCGGTCCGCACCGGCGCTCATGCGATCATCCTTGCGGCTTCACGCGGCGAACCGCTCGGTCCCCTGACCGAGAGCCTGCCCAAATGCATGATCGACATCCGGGGCCAGCCGCTGCTGGGCCGGCTGGTGGCGACGCTGAAGGAGCGCGGCATCGAGGAAGTCGACGTCGTGCGCGGCTTCGCCAAGGAGACCATAGCGGTCCAGGGCATCCGGACGATCGACAACGACGACTACGCCTCGACCGGGGAATTGTTCTCGCTAAACCGCGCCCGCGACCGTCTGAGCGGACCGACCGTCGTGATCTACGGCGACATCCTGTTCCGGCCGCACATCCTGGACGGGCTGATGGAAACGCCCGGCGACATCGTCGTGGCAGCCGACGCCTTCTGGCAGCGGCGGTCGTCCGAATCCATCAACCAGCGCGACCTGATCGCGGCGGACACCGCCTATTCCGGCAACTTCCTGGACGAGGAACCGGTGGCGCTCCGCTCGATCGGCGCCCATGACGAGGGCATCGAAGTCTGTGGCGAGTTCATCGGCATGGTCCGCTTCAGCGACGAGGGGGCCAGGATAGCGCGCGACGAAATCGACGCGATGGAGGCGGAGGGCGTGCTGCCCACATCGGACCTGCCCGAACTGCTGAACCGCCTTGCCAGAAGGACCACCGTCAACGTCCACTACGTCACCGGCTACTGGCTGGATGTCGATACGCTGCGCGACCTTGACGATGCCCATCACTTCCCCTGAGATGAGATCATGATCTCGGCTAACTCCTTCATCGGACACGCGCTGGAGCGCGGGTTCGATTTCTACACGGGCGTCCCGTGCAGCTTCCTGACGCCGCTGATCAACGGCGTCATTATTGGCACGGGCCTGCGCTACGTCGGAGCGGCCAGCGAGGGCGAGGCGGTCGCCATCGCCGCCGGCGCCTGGCTGGGCGGGCGCAGGACTGTCGTGATGTGCCAGAACTCCGGCCTCGGCAATGCGGTCAATCCGCTGACCTCGCTGAACGCGCCGTTCCGCATCCCGACCCTGCTGGTGACGACATGGCGAGGCCGACCCGGCATCAAGGACGAACCGCAGCACGCGCTGATGGGGGAGATCACGCATGGGCTGCTGGACCTGATCCGCGTCGGCCACCGCTCCTTCCCGACCACGCCGGACGACCTGACCGCCGCCCTCGACCATGCCTGCGCCGAGATGGACCGGCTGGACCTGCCCTTCGCCTTTGTCATGGCCGAAGACAGCGTCGAGCCGGAAACCCTGCGCCAGACTCCACCCCCTGCCCGTCCCCCCGGCAAGCGTCAGGACTACCGCACGCACGGCGAACCGCCGCCCCGCGCCGCCGTGCTGGAACGCCTGCTGTCCGTGATCGACCGCCAAGCCGCCGTCGTCGCCACGACAGGCAAATGCGGACGGGAGCTGTTTACCTTGGACGACCGCGAACAGCATCTCTATCAGGTCGGCTCGATGGGTGGGGCCGCCGGGATGGGCCTGGGATTGGCACTGTCGACCCCTCGCCCCGTCGTAGTGCTGGACGGCGACGGCGCCGCCCTGATGAAGCTGGGAACGATGGCGACGTTAGGCGCATACCGCCCGCCGAACCTGATCCACGTCCTGCTCGACAACGGCGTCCACGACAGCACGGGCGGTCAGGCGACCGTGTCGCCGCTGGTGGACTTCCCCGGCGTGGCGCTTGCCTGCGGCTACCCGAACGCGATGGACTGCGACGGTCTCGATGGTTTCGAGACGGCGTATAAAGCTGCTGCCCGAAGCGGCGGCCCCAGCCTGATCCATGTCCGGATAGCGCCGGGATCGATGGCGAAGCTGGGCCGGCCGACCGTCCCGCCACACGAAGTGGCCCGCCGCTTCAAGGCCTTCGTCACCCGCGCATTGCCGCAACAGTCTCCGCAATGACGCCGAGGGCACGGCGGATCTCCGCCTCCCCGATGGCGCCGATGCAGCCGATCCGGAAGCTGTCCAGGGCGGTCAGCTTGCCCGGATAAATCACGATGCCGCGTGCGTGCAGGCTGTCGTAGAAGTCGCCGAACCGGAACCAGCCGCCGTCCGGTATTCGGAAGGTGACGATAACCGGGGCCTGTAGCGCGTCGTCCAGCCAGGGGGTGAAGCCAAGTTCCCGCATCCCGGCGCACAGGACGGCGCAGTTCCGTGAGTAGCGCGTAAACCGCCCCGGCACGCCGCCCTCGGCATCGAACTGGTCCAGCGCCGCGTCCAGAGCGGCCAGCACATGGGTCGGCGGCGTGAAGCGCCACTGGCCGGCCGATTCCAGCCCGCGCCACTGCGCCTCAAGGTCCAGCGCCAGACTGACCGCGTTCCCCTTCGCACAAGTCAGAGCCACGACATCGGCGATGACGAAGCCGATGCCGGGTACGCCTTCCAGGCACTTGTTGCTGGACGCGAACAGGCTGGTGAACTGCATCGCCCCGGCCTCGATCCCGATGGCCCCAAAGCTGCTCATGGCATCGACGTGAAGCCGCCGCCCGGCGGTCGCCACCACCTCCGCCACCTCGGCCAGCGGGTTCAGCAGCCCCGATGTGGTTTCGACATGAACGACCGCCACGTCGGTCACCGCCCGGTCCGCCTCCAGCGCCGCCGCGACCGCAGCGGGATCCACCGGCCGGTCCTCCGGCCACTCCAGCACCTCATGCGCACGCCCTGTCACCCGGCAGATCTCCGCCATCCGCCGCCCATAGGCGCCGTTGACCAGGATCAGCAGCTTGCCGTCGCGCGGGACAAGCGTCTGGAGAGCGGCCTCGACCGCGAAGGTGCCGCTGCCCTGGATCGGGACGCAGGTCATGGCCGCCGCCTCACCCCCGACGACGGCAAGCAATCTCCGCCTGATGCGGGCGGTCAGCTCGATGAAGTCACAGTCGCGCGATCCCCAGTCGCGCTGCATCGCGCGCCGTGTCGCCGGCGTCGTGGTCAAGGGTCCGGGTGTCAGCAGCAAGTTTTCGCTTGGGTTTCCATCCCAATTTGTCGTCATGCCCTGAGCCTTCTCCTGATCGGATCGTTTCGATTAATAGTGTAACGATCTCCGAAGATTTTCCACTCTGCGATAAAGTAGGCCCGTATTCGGTCGCGCCGCTTTGTGCATTCTCCTGTTGCAGATACACCTACTGCCGATTGCAGGGGAATCATAAAAAAGGGGAAACGACATGACCGCCATCGACCAGTCCAAACGCGCCTTCTTCCGCACGGCCGGCTTGGGCGCCGCAGGAGCCCTCGCCGGCGCACTGGCGCCCGTCCTGGGTGGATCGGCGCAAGCAGCATCCAAGAAGACCGACCTCACTCCCGAACAAGCCTTGCAGTTGCTGAAAGACGGCAACCGGAACTATCTCACCGAGGGCCCCATCCGCCGTGTCCAGGGCCGGGAGCGCCGGCTTGAGATCGCCCGGGGCCAGACGCCGTTCGCCGTGCTGGTGAGCTGTTCCGACAGCCGGGTACCGCCGGAACTGCTGTATGGCCGCGACCTCGGCGAGCTGTTCATCGTCCGCAACGCCGGCAACACGGTCGACACCTCGGCCATAGGCAGCATCGAGTACGCCGTTGCCGAGCTGGGCGTGCCGCTGATCGTGGTGATGGGTCACCAGCGCTGCGGCGCCGTCGATGCCGCCGTTTCGGTGGTTCGCGACAACGCGACCTTCCCCGGCAGCATCGGCGCCATGATCGAGCCGATCATCCCCGCCGTCCTGAGCGTGCGCGACAAACCGGGCGACTTCCTGGACAATGCCGTCCGGGCCAACATCAGCCGGATCGTGAAACGCCTCCGACAATCGGAACCGACCTTGCTCGACCCGCAGCGTGCCGGAAAGCTCAAGGTCGTCGGCGCGCACTACTCGCTGGAGGACGGCTCGGTCGACTTCTTCGACGAGGCCTAGTCGAAGGCGTAGACGTCCATGGCGAGCACGCCGTAGGTGTGGCTGCTGTGGACCCGCGTGCCGGCGGTTCCCGGCGACGCCGCACCCAGCGCCGTGAACAGCGGCAGCAGGTGTTCCTCGGTCGGGTGATTGCGCTCGGCCGAGGGCGCCAGCCGGCGGTAGTCGAGCAATTCCGCCGTCTTGGCGCCGGATATGGCGCCCGCGACCCAGTCGCCGAATTCCGATACCCAGCCGGGAGGGGCCGAGTCGTAGTCGAACCCCCGGAACTCGTACAGGTTATGGGTGGCGCTGCCCGACGCCAGCACCAGCACGCCTTCGTCCCGCAGCGGCCGGATCGCCTCGCCCAGCGCCAGATGGGCGGCGGGACCGCCGTCGCGCAGGATCGACAGTTGCGTCACCGGGATGTCAGCTTCCGGGTACATCAGCGAGAGCGGGACCCAGGCGCCGTGGTCCAATCCGCGCCGGGGATCGCGCCGGACGGCCCCGCCCATTTCGGCCTCCACCAGTTCAGCCGCACGCTCCGCCAGTTCCGGCGCGCCGGGAGCGGCATAGCGCATCCGGTAAAGCTCGGCGGGAAAGCCCCGGAAATCGTAGATCGTCCCAGGGGCGGGCGTAGTCCCGACCGAAGGCACGTCCGTTTCCCAATGGGCCGAGACCACCAGGATCGCGTTCGGCCTGCCGAGCCGTCCGCCATAGCCGCGCAGGAACTCGGCGGCCCCGTCCTTTTCCAGCGCCAGCGTAGGGGCACCGTGCGATACGAACAGGCTTGGGAAGCGGGACATGGACGTACTCCGGCGATACCCAACGGGATGAGACAGTGTTCCCTGCAATATGCAGTCGCGCGTGCCGTATTATAATCCATCGTCTAGTCGATGGACTGTATATGAAAACGCAACTATCCTTGATCGAAACAGCATAGGCGCCAACTTAGGCCGTCCACGCTATTTTCGTCATATCAAGACTTGATCTTGGCATCTCCTATCGGGAGCTGAGCGGGTGACATCCGAACTCCAGGTTGAAGTCCTCACGTCAGCTTACGCCGAGAGATGCCAAGATCAAGTCTTGGCATGACGGTAAAGTGGAGCGAAATACCCGCGCAACGCGGAGGAACGCTTCAAGTCAGCGCCCTTCGTTCACCCCAAGGGAGCGCACCGGAAGGGCTTGACCTCGATCTTCTGCCAGACGCCTTCGGTAACGTAGGGGTCGGCGGCCAGCCACGCGTCCACCGCCGCGCGGTCGGGGAACTCGACGATGCAGGACGATCCGACCATGCGGCCGTCGTCGTCGAGGATGGCGCCGCCGACGATCATGCTGCCATTGGCCTTCATGGCACGGGCACCGACCAGATGGGGTTCGCGCGCCGCCATCCTGCGATCCAGGGCGCCTTCGTCGGTACCATCATAGGCGATGATCAGGAACTGCATTTTCTATCGAATCCTTCTGGTTACGGCAGTTGGCGTCATCATCGAATATCGGTCCGCCAGCCAACCCTGCGCCAGAAAAATGATGGATAGGGTGGAATGTTCGCTAACCTCCGGCGTCCACTGAGTCCGGGCGGATAGACCGGCGGCGGCGCGGAGAAAGTTCGGAATGAATGAGACGGCGGCACTGATAGAGCCGCATATCCCGGCCCTGCGGCGCTATGCCTTCGCCCTGATCCGGGACGACGCCTCGGCGGACGACCTCGTTCAGGACTGCCTGGAGCGGGCCGTCTCCCGTTGGCACCTGCGGCGCGGCGGCGATGTCCGGGCATGGCTGTTCACGATCCTGCACAACCTGTTCGTCAGTCAGCGCCGGCAGACGCTCCGGCGCGGACCTCACCGGACATTGGAGGACGTGGAACATGAAACCGGCATCCCAAGCGCCCAGGAGCACGCCGTCATCCACCGCGACATGCTGCGGGCACTGGCCACCCTGCCGGAAGAGCAGCAGTCGGTCCTGCTGCTGATCGGGGTGGAAGACCTCTCCTATGCCGAAGCCGCCGGCATCGTCGGCGTGCCGGTCGGAACGATCATGTCGAGACTGAGCCGGGGGCGGAACCGGTTGCGCCGCCTCCTGAACGGCGGTCCAGTCGATGAAGAGCGCACCACCAGCGAGCGATCGTCGACGCTCAGGAGAATCAAATGACGGGGGGCATGCCGATCGGCGACGACGACCTGCACGGCTATGTCGACCAGCGCCTGACGCCGGAACGGATGGCTGCGGTCGAAGCCTATATCGCGACCCATCCCGATGCCGCCGCCCAGGTCCTTCAGTACCGGGAACAGCGGGATGCGTTGCGCTCCGCTCTCCAGCATAAATACGACGAACCCGTCCCTGTCCGGCTGCGGGTTGCCGGTATCCAGGCCGAAAGGCGGCGCCGGTGGCGGCGAAGCCTCGGGCGGGTCGCGGCGGCGGGGCTCTGGCTGCTGATCGGTGCGGCGGGAGGCTGGATCGCCAACGAGGAACTGACGGCAACGCCTCCGGTGCGGGTCGCGGCGTCATCCGCATTGCCCGCGAATGCCGTCGCCCAGGAAGCCCTGACCGCCCACCGCATCTTCGCCGCCGAGGTCAGGCACCCGGTCGAAGTGGACGTCACCCAGGAAAAGCACCTCGTCGAGTGGCTGTCGAAGCGCCTTGCCCGCCCCTTGCGGGTCCCGGACCTTTCGGCCCAGGGATACAGGCTGATGGGCGGCCGGCTTCTGCCGGCGTCCGCCGGTCCCGCCGCCCAGTTCATGTACGACGACGGCACGGGACGACGGCTCACGGTCTACCTGACGGCGGAGGACGGCGGTGAAACGTCGTTCCGCTATGTCCAGGACGGCGAACTCGGCGGCTTCTACTGGCGCGATGCCGGCTTCGGCTATGCGGTGCTGGCACAAGCCGACCGGCGCGACCTGCTGGCGACGGCGGAGGCGATCTATCGTCAGACCGACGATACGGTCCCTGTGTCCGGGCGGTAGCCGATCAGCCCCAGCAGCGCTTGGCCGGCCTTGGTGGTGTAGCGCTCCTTGTGGCACAGCGCCAGGAACCGCCGCTTCGGCAAGGCCGCATCCAGGCGAACCAGCAGCCCGGCTCGGACGGACGGCGCCGACACCAGTCCGGAGATCACGGTGGCGCCGGCTCCGGCCTCCACGGCGCTGCGGACGGCCTCGTTGGACGGCAGTTGAAGCGCCACCTCGAGGCGTTCCGGCGCGACGCCGACAGCCCTCAGCGCCGATTCGAACATTGCGCGGGTGCCGGAGCCGGGTTCGCGCAGCACCCATAGCGTTTCCGGAAACGCCGGCAGGTCAACCGCGCCCCGCCCGGCCCAGGGATGATCCGGAGCGACCACGAGAACCAGGTCGTCCTCCGCGATCGCATGGATCGCCAAGGCAGGTTCGTCGACTTCGCCCTCGACGAAGCCGAGATCCGTCTCTCCGTCGCGGACCAGTGCCGCGACCTGTTCGGTATTGCCGATGGTCAGGTCGAGCGCGATCCCCGGATGGAGCGACCGGAACCGGTGCATGACCGGCGGCAGCCAGTAATTGGCGACGGTCTGGCTGGCAGCCAGGGACAGCACGCCGCGCGCCAATCCCGCCAGGTCCATCAGGACGGTTTCGGCAGCGGCGGCTCTCGCCAGCACCGCCCGCGCCTCCGTCAGGAACAGCCTGCCGGCCTGGGTCAGTTCGATCCTGCGGCCCACCCGGTCGAACAGCCGGGTTGCATAGCGCGCCTCGAGCGCCGCGATGGCGGCGCTGACCGCCGACTGCGTCAGGTTGATGTCGCGCGCGGCGCCGGTAACGTGCTCGCGCTCGGCCACGGCGACGAAAATGCGGAGTTGTTCAAGCGTCATGCCCAGGACCTTCGATGCGACACGAGCTTACATCCGCCTTGCCCGGAAATCACAGCGGATGCCCGAGCAGCCGGATCAGGCCCAGGCTGATTGCCGCAAGCGCCAGCAGCGAGACGGTGACCGCCGCGACGACGCGCAGCCCCGCCCTTGCCACCACCCTGATGTCGACACCCAGCCCCAGCGCCGCCATCGACAGCGTCGTCAGGGCGCCGGAAACCGCCGCGGCCGGCTCCAAGACCGGCTCCGGCAGCAATCCGGCGGAGCGAAGCCCCGCCAGCCCCAGGAACCCCACGATGAACCAGGGAACGAGATGGCGAAGCGTCGGACGCCCGGTCCCCGCCGTCAGGGACAGGGCGAGCACGACCGGCCCCAGCATCAGCACCCGGACCAGCTTGACCAGCGTGCCGATCTGGACGCTCAGGGCCGCGACCGGACTTGTGGCGGCAAGCACCTGCGGCACGGCATAGACGGTCAGCCCGGCCAGCACGCCGTATTGCGCATCGCTCAGCCCGAATGCCGGCGCCGCCAGCGGCAGCGCCAGGACCACCGCGACTCCAAGGACGGCGGTGAACGCGATCGACGTCGCGACGTCGTCGCCATCGGCGCCGATCACCGGCGCGGTGGCCGCGATGGCGGAGTTGCCGCAGATCGAGTTGCCGCAGGCGATCAGGACGGCGATCCGGTGCCGCAGCCCGAGCATCCGGCCGATGCCGTAACTGACCGCGATGGCGACAGCCACGACGCCCGCGATCCCGGCCAGCAGTTCCGGCCCGACCTGAAGGATCGATCCGGCGCCTACCGAAGCCCCCAGCAGCATGACCGCGACCTCCAGCAGCGTCCGTGCGCCGAAGTCGATCCCGGCGCACCAGTGCTTGCCTGGAGTCCAGGCCGTCCGCACCGCGACGCCGATCAGGATCGCCAGCACCAGCGCCTCCAGCCAGGCCCGGCCGAACAGCCACACCTCCACCGCCTGCAAGCCGGTCGCGGCGATGGTGACGCCGGCGCACAGAACAAGGCCGGGCAGAAGAGCGTAGATGCGGTTGGTGCTGTTGGACATTGGAATGCCTCACGATCCGATGGGCATAACCTGAGCCCCACGGACCGTTCATTCCAACGCATTGTATCGCTCGAACTGATCGATTTTATCGATCGGTTGGTTCCAGGAACTCGACCTCCACGAAGACCAGGTCGCCGTCGCCCTCGTTGATCACGTTGTGGGACACCCCGGCGGAACGGAAATAGCTGCGGCCCGGCTCCAGCTCGGCATGGTTCACCGTGCCGTCCGGCATCTCCAGCCGCATGCGGCTGCTGGTGACGGGGACGATCACGTAATCGTATTCGTGGGTGTGGGCTCCCGTCTCGGCGCCGGGCGCGAAGCGCCATTCGGTGACGCGGGTGCGGCCGTTCTCGATGTGCTGGTGCGGCGTCGCCTTGGGGCGGCTGGAAGCGTCGGTCATGATGCTTGGAATCTCCGGTTCAGCGGGTGGATGCGGCTTCGAAGCCGTTCAGGAAGCTGGTCAGGTTGGCGGCAAGATGATCGACGGCGTAGCCGCCTTCCTGGACGACGACGGTCGGCAGACCGGCTTCGGCGACGGTGCGGCCAAGCCTGCCGAAACCCGGCGTCGTGACGCCGAAGGCCGCCAGCGGGTCGTCCTTGAAGGTGTCGAACCCGAGCGACAGCACAATCAGCGACGGCGCGAAGCGCCCGATCGACGCCAGCCCGTCTCGTACGGCCGCAAGAAAGTCGTCTTCCGAGGTCCCGAGCGGCAGCGGCATGTTGAGGTTGAAGCCTTCGCCGCGTCCGGCGCCGCGCTCATGCCCATAGCCCGCCATGAAGGGATAGAACTCGCTCGGATCGGCATGGATCGACACGACGAACACGTCGTCGCGCTCCCAGAAGACGGCCTGGGTGCCGTTGCCGTGGTGGACATCGACGTCGAACACCGCGACGCGCGGCGGCAACCCGCGGCCCGCCAGCAGCCGAAGCGCCTCCTGCGCCGCGATGGCGGCGTGGTTCAGGTAGCAGAAGCCTCCCGCCATGTCGCGTCCGGCATGGTGGCCGGGCGGGCGGCACAGGGCATAGGCGGCAGGCTCCTCGCCCGACGCCACCGCACGCGCCGCCGCCACGGCGCAGTCGGACGCCGCCCTGGTCGCGGCCCAGGTCCCTTCCGCGATGGGACAGGCGGTGTCGCTCATATGGTATCCCGCCTGCCCCACGACGCTGACCGGGTAAGACAGCATGTCCGGCCCGCGATGGACGTTGGGAATCACGGCGGAGGACGCGTCGGGCAGCTTTATCCAGCGCGCATGCGCGGTCTCCAGGAACGCCAGGTATTCCGGGGAATGGACGGCGGCCCGCGCCGCTGGTCCGGCATCCGGAGCCACCTCGACCCGGTCGCCGCGCCGGTTCAGGGCGTCGAGCACCGCCGTCACGCGCTCCGGCTTCTCCGGCACCGGCTTCGGCTGGCCGCGTACGAGGAACTGTGGCGGCCGGTGCAGCACGGTGTCGGGATGGTGGAAACAGCGCATCGAAGCTCTCCGTTGTCGTAAGTGTCGTCAGGCCGCCATGCCGGCGGTACCGCTGCCCCTGTGCCGGGCCTTCATGTCCACCAGGGCCGCGACCGTCTCCACCGTCGGGGTCGGCACGCCGACCAGCGCTCCCAACTCGGCGACCGAGCGGACGATGGCCTCGACTTCCAGCCGCTTTCCGGCCTCCATGTCCTGGAGCATGCTGGTGCGGAAGTCGCCGACGCCGGCGGCTGCCGCGATCCGCGCCTCGATATCCGCCGTGAAGGTGATCCCAAGACGCTCCGCCACCGCCCTTGCCTCCGCCATCAGCGTCCGGGCGACGGCACGCGTGCCGGGATCGACGCAGAGCGCCCCCGGGGTGGCGCCGGTCAGGGCGCTCAGCGGATTGAAGGCGAGGCTGCCCCATAGCCTGGTCCAGATATCGGCGCGGATGTCCAGGCTGCCGCGCGCCTGGAAACCGGCAAGGCCGAACAACTCGACCACGCTTTCCACCGCCGCCGTCCTGCGGCCCAGCGGATCGCCGAAGACGAACCGCTGGTCGTCCACATGGCGGATGCGCCCGACGCCGTCGGCTTCGACCGATACCCAGGTGACCGCGCCGACCAGCCGGTCCGACGGGATGGACCGCCACAGCGTGCCGTCGGGGTCCACCGCCTTCAGGCGGTAGGATTCGAGCGGTTCCGGCTGGCCCAGCGGATACCACCACGGGATGCCGTTGATCATCGGCACGACAGCCGTCTCCGGCCCCATGAGACTGGACAGCGTATCCAGCGCGCCTCCCAGGGCATGGGCCTTGACGCACAGGAAGACCGCGTCCTGCGTACCCGCCGACAATGCGTCGTCGGTCACCCTGACCGGCACGCGGGAAACGCGGCCCAGGGGAGTGACCATCGTGATGCCGTCATGGGATATCGCCTCCGCCGCCCGGGCGCGGGCGATCAGCGTCACCCCGGCTGGCGTCCGGGTCAGGCGCGCCGCCAGCAGGCAGCCGACCGCGCCGGCCCCGACGATGGCGACCTTCATGCGACGGCACCCCGGCCGGCGAGCCCGGCCGTGCCGGTCCGAAGCTCTTCCGGGATCTCCCAGCCCTTGCCGGGGATCGCGTCGAGCAGGGTGCGGGTATAGGCGTGCTGGGGGTTCTGGAAGACCTCGCGCGCCGTGTTCATCTCCACGACCTTGCCCCGCTGCATCACCGCTATCGTGTCGCAAACCTGGGCCGCCACCCGCAGGTCGTGGGTGATGAACAGCATGGCGAGGCCGAAGCGGTGCCGGATGTCCTCCAGCAGGTCGAGCACCTGACGCTGGACCGACACGTCCAGGGCCGACACCGGCTCGTCGGCGATGATCAGCTTCGGCTCCAGCGCCAGCGCGCGGGCGATGGAGATGCGCTGGCGCTGGCCGCCGGAGAACTCGTGCGGGTAGCGGTCCGCCGCACTCTCCGGCAGTCCGACCAGCCGCAGCAGCTCGCGTGCCCGCGCCGTCGCCTTGGATCGTGATTCGCCGAACGCGACCGGCCCCTGGGCGATGATATCGGCGACCTTGTGGCGCGGGTTGAGCGAGGCGTAGGGGTCCTGGAAGATCATCTGGATGTCTTTCCGGACCGGCCGGAACTGGTTGCGGCTCAACGCCGCCAGATCCTGTCCCTGGAACAGGATGCGCCCGCCGTCTGTCTTGTTCAGCCCGACGATGCAGCGGCCCAGGGTCGATTTGCCGGACCCGCTCTCCCCCACCACGCCCAGCGTTTCGCCGGGATGGATGGTCAGGCTGATGTCGTCGCCGGCCACCAGTTCCCGGCCCTTGCGGAACAGCCCTCCCCCTAAGTGAAAGACCTTCCGGACCTTCTCCGCCGTCAGCAGCGCATCGCCCCGTTTCAGGAAATCGCCGCGGTGCTCGATATAGTGCGGGACGGCGGCGATGAGCTGGCGGGTATAGGGGTGCCGGGGCTGGTTGAGCACCTGCGCCGCCGGACCCGCCTCGACGCAGCGGCCGTGCTGCATGACGGCGACGTTGGTCGCGATCTCCGCCACCACGCCGAAGTCGTGGGTGATGAACATGACGCCCATCCGGCGTTCCGCCTGGATCGTGCGGATCAGGCCCAGGATCTGCTTCTGCGTCGTCACGTCCAGGGCGGTCGTCGGTTCGTCCGCGATCAGGATGTCGGGTTCCAGCGCCAGCGCCATGGCGATCATGACCCGCTGCCGCTGCCCGCCCGACAGCCGGAACGGATAGCTGCGCCTCAGGCTTTCCGGATCGGGCAATCCGACGTCCGTCAGCAGTTCCACCACGCGGGCGCGCCGGGCCGCCTTGCTCGCGTAGGATTGCTCCATCGAGGAATGAGCCTTCAGGCTCTCCTCGATCTGGTCGCCGACCCGCATCAGCGGGTTGAGCGCCGTCATCGGTTCCTGGAAGATCATCGCGATCCGGTCGCCGCGCAGGCCGCGCTGCTCCGCACCGCCCATGGTCAGGATATCGCGCCCGCGATAGGCGATCTCCCCGCCGGTGACCCGGACATGCGGTCCGGGCAGCAGTCCCATGACGGCGTGCGCTGTCATCGACTTGCCGGACCCGGATTCGCCGACGACGCACAAGATCTCGTCACGGGCGATCCGCAGGTTGACGTTCTCAACCGCGTTGGGGCGCTCGGCCCCCTGCGGCAGGGCGACGGTCAGGTCGCGGACGTCGAGCAGGATATCGCTGCCGGTCTCCATCGTCATGCCCTCCCCTTGCGCGCCAGTTTCGGGTTGAGGGCGTCGTTCAGCCCCTCGCCGACCAGGTTGAGCGCCAGCACGGTCAGCAGGATTGCGATGCCGGGGAAGAAGCTCATCCACCACGCCTGCCGGATCACGGTGCGGGCGGCCCCGATCATGTAGCCCCAGCTCATGACGTTGGGATCTCCGAGGCCCAGGAAGCTTAGCGAGCTTTCCAGCAGGATCGCCGTAGCGACGGTCAGCGAGGCCGAGACGATGATCGGCGACAGGCTGTTGGGCAGGATCTGGCGCAGGATGATCGTTCCGGTTCCCTGCCCGGTGGTGATCGCCGCCTGGACGAACTCCCGCGAGCGCAGCGCCATGAACTCGCCGCGCGCCAGCCGGGCCAGCGGCGGCCAGCTCACCACCGCGATCGCTATCGTGATGTTGGCGATGCTGGGCGTGAAGATCGCGACCAGCACGACCGCCAGCACGAAGTTGGGGATCGTCTGGAACAGCTCGGTGAAGCGCATGATCGCGTCGTCGACGACTCCGCCGTGATAGCCGGCAATGGCGCCCAGCGTCACGCCGATCAGCAAGGCGACCGCCGTCGAACTCAGCCCGATCAGCAGCGACACCCGCGCGCCGTGGACGATGCCTGCCGCGATGTCGCGCCCCAGCGTATCCGATCCCAGCAGCGCGTCGTCAGACAGCGGCGGCTGGAACGGCATCGCCGCCATGTCCCACGGGCTTTGCGGATAGATCAGGTTGGCGAAGACGGCCGCCAGCACGACCAGCGCCAGGATCGCCAGCCCGACGACGGCCCCCCGGTTGCGCGCAAAGGCCTTCCAGAAGTCACGGCTCATGTCAGGCCACCTCGATGCGGGGATCGACCAGCGAATAGACGAGGTCGGTGACGATGTTGAAGACGATCACCATCACCGAGGTCACGAAGAAGATGCCCAGCAGCACCTGGTAGTCGCGCTGAAGCACGGCGTCGAAGGCCAGCCTGCCGATGCCGGGCCACGCGAACACCGTCTCGATCAGGATAGACCCGCCGATCAGGTGCCCGGCCTGGATGCCGGCGAAGGTGATGACCGGCAGGATGGCGTTGCGGAGCACGTGGCGGAAGACGATGCGCGCCTCCGTCAGCCCCTTGGCCCGCGCCGTCTTGACGAAGTCCATGTCGCGCACCTCCAGGATCGAGGCGCGGGTCAGCCGGGCGTAGACCGCCATGTAGAACAGCCCCAGCGTCACCACGGGCAGGATCAGGTGCGCGCCGATATCGGTCACCCGGTCCCAGCCCTCGTAGCCGCCGCCCACCGTCTCGTAGCCGAAAGCCGGCAGCCAGCCCAGCTGCACCGAGAACAGCAGGATCAGCATCAGTCCGACCCAGTAGATCGGTGTCGCGTAGCTGAGCAGGGCCAGCACCGTGATCGCGCTGTCGGACCACGTGCCGGCCCTCATCGCCGCCAGCGTGCCGAGCAGCACGCCCGCCGTCAGCGCCAGGACGAAGGCGAAGCCGGTCAGGACGAGAGTCGGCGGCAGCCTCTCTCCGATCAGGTCCCAGACCGGCCGCTGCTGCCGGTACGAATAGCCGAGGTCCCCCGTCGCCACGTCGGCCAGATAAATGCCGAGCTGCTCATGGATCGGCCGGTTGAGGCCGAACTGCTCGCGCAGTTGCTCGACATATTGCTGGTCGGCGGCTCCCGCTTCCCCGGCCATTACCATGGCCGGGTCGCCCGGTGCGGCGCGGACGAGCATGAAGTTGATCACCACGATGGCGAACAGGATGAAGACGGACTTGATCAGCCGCCTTCCCAGGAACGATGCGATGGCGGCCATGGCCGTTCAGCCCTTTCTCTGGGAATGGTTTCATGCGGGCGGTTTATGCCCCAAGAGTCACTTCTTCTTTTCGACCCAGACGTCGGCAAAGTTCTCCGACGTGCCGATCGCGGTGGTCACGGCGTTGTGGACCCGCTTGTTGACGAAGGTCGGGAACTCCATCTCCAGCAGCCAGATCACCGGCACGTCGTCGACCAGGATCTTCTGGGCCTGCCCCAGCTGCCCGGCGCGCTTGGCCGGATCGTTCTCGACGGCGGCCTTGGCGAACAGCGCGTCCAGCTCCGGGTTCGAATAACCCATGGTGTTGGAGAACATGACGCCCTTGCGGATGTTCTCGGTCGTGTAGGTCCGGGCGACGCCCAGCGACGGGTCGCCGTACTGGTAGACGAAGTTGTTGGTCGCCTGATAGTCCCAGTTGGAAACCTTCTGGACCCAGCCGGCGACGTCGGTGCTGGCAAGGTTCACCTTGACGCCGATCTTGCTCCAGGACTGCTTGATGTACTCGGCCGCCCGTGCCCAGGTCTCGCCATAGGGCATCGGCGTCAGGGTGATCTCGGCCCGCGTGCCGCCACTGCCCGGTTTCAGCCCCATCTCGTCCAGCAGCGCCTTGGCCTTGTCCGGATCGTAGGCGTACTTCGCGACATCCGCTTCGTAGTTCGGGGTGACCGAGTTGACCGGGCCGGTCGCGACGCGACCCAGGCCGAACCAGATCCGGTCCCGGATGAACTGCCGGTCCAGCCCGTACATCAGCGCCTGCCGGAAGCGCTTGTCGTTGAGCGGAGCCTCGCGGGTGTTCAGCTCGATCCATGACAGCGGGGCGACGAACTCGTAGCCCTTGGTCGTCATCGTCAGGTGCGGCAGTGCCTTCAGGCGCTGCACATCGAACGGCTCGACGTCGTTGTACTGGCTGATGTCCACTTCGCCGGTCTCCAGCGCCAGCGCGCGGCTGGCGGCGTCGGGGATCACGCGGAAATAGATGTCGTCGAGATAGGGCTTGCCCTCCAGGTAGTACTTGTCGTTCCGGACGAGGTGGATGTTGCTGCCCTTGACCCACTTGTCGAACTTGAACGGCCCGGTGCCGATCGGCGTCGCGTTCTTCGGGTTCTGCTTGTAGTCGGTGCCTTCATAGATATGCGCCGGCATGATCGGCGCCGTGGAAACCTCGAACGCCTTGATGAAGGCCGGGAAAGGCTGCTTCAGCTTGAACACCACCGTATAGTCGTCGGGCGCCTCGACGCTCTCGACATGGCTGAAGTTGGCGCGGGCGCGGGGATGGACTTCCGGCAGGAACTTGGTGGCGCTGAACACCACGTCCTTGGCGGTGAACGGCGTGCCGTCATGCCACTGGGCGTTCCGGCGCAGCTTGAAGCCGTAGCTCAGGCCGTCGGCGGAGACATCCCAGCTTTCGGCCAGCCCCGGCATCGGTTGGAGGTCATGGTCGTAGCGCAGCAGCCCTTCGTAGATCTTGCCGGCCACCGTCTGGGTCGGACCCTGCTGGTTGAGCCCCAGGACGAGGATCGGCGGCTCCGGCTGGACGATGACGCTGAGCGTCCCACCCTTCTGCACCTGCTCCTGCGCCAGCCCCGGACCGGCGAGTGCCGCCAGGAGGCCCGACGCGACGATCCCGGATGTCGCCAGACGCTTCAAATTTGCCAGTCGGTTGCTCATGCTTCTTTTTTGCTCCCTGTTCATCGACTCATGACCGGGGACTCCCGCGGAATGGCCGGCATCGGCTATCCGATCATTACGGGCAAGAAACGATCTCTCCGGCAAATAGGGAATTCTCATCACGGCCATAAACGGGAATTATGACCCCGATGTCGGTCACGATGAAAAGGGAACCCGCACCCGATGGCGGAACAGCGCGAACTCGACAAACTCGGCAATCAGCTCGACTGGAACCTATTGCGCACGTTTATGGTGATCGTGCAGGAAGGCAGCATAACGGCGGCCGCCAGCCGCCTGTTCGTGACCCAGCCGGCGGTTAGCCTCGCCCTCAAGAGGCTGGAAGCCCGCCTCGACCGCGAGTTGATCGAACGCGGCCCCGGCCATTTCCGGATCACGGAAGCGGGCGAGACGATCTACCGCGAAGTCGTCGACATCTACGGCACCATCAGCCGCTTCGGCATCCTGGTGCGCGAGATCCAGGAAGAAATCTCCGGCCATATCCGGATCTTCATGACCAGCCGGATCCAGACCGTCGTATTCGACCGCGTCCTGAGGGAGTTCCACATCCGGTATCCCAGGGTCACCTTCCGGATCGACGTTATCCCCTCCGCCGAAATCCACATCGCCTTGCAGCAGAAGATCTGCACCCTGGGCATCTGCCTATTGCGTGAACCGATCCCCGGCCTCAGGAGCGAAGTCCTGATCCACCAGACCTATCGGCTGTACTGCGGGCGCGGCCATCGTCTCTACGGCCGCACCGGCCTCGACGTCGCGGACCTCAGGAAAGAGGACTTCGTGTCCTTCACGACGGATCAGATCGACGGCACACTGTCGCCGCTGGCAGTGTTCCGGGCACGGGAGGGCTTCGGCGGCCGGATCGTCGGCGCCTCCGCCAATCTGGAGGAAGTGCGGCGCATGATCGTGTGCGGCCTGGGACTTGGCCCCTTGCCCGAACACATCGCGACCCGTGACGTCGCCGACGGGGAACTGTGGGAGTTGCCGCCCTACGAAGGCGTGGCTCCCGTCGACGTGCATCTGATCTGGAACCAGCAATCCAAGTTCAACCGCGCGGAAATCGCCTTCCGCGAAGCGCTTCTGGCCACCGTCAGGGATCTGCCCGTCGATCGGCGTCTGCCGACCTGACGGGCGCCGTCCCTGCTACCGGGACCTCAAGCCCCGACCCTCAGTGCTGGGTCGTCGCGGGCTTGTTCTCTCTCATCATGTCGGCAATGGCCACCGCGGTCGGAACCCCGATGATAACAATGGCAAGTAGCAGTCCCATGACGTCACCTCTTCAATAGGATGAACAAGATCGGGTCGCCTGGACAGTATAACGGCGTTTACGGCGGCCAGTCTCCGATATACCAGCGGCATACCCCTTAAGAGAGTGATCGTGGTAGAACCGGACAATGTTGCGCATATACGCAATCATTTTATCGAATTACGGCGAAATTCCGGCGTGAACATTTATAGCCAATCTTTAGGTGATTGGATCAACTCTCGAATTGGGTATTCCGGTAACTAATTATTAACTAGGTCTTGTGCATTATCCATGACTTATCCTGAAGGTCAAAGCCATGATGACGACACTCGCCGATCCGCCCCTGAAGCCGGCATCCACCGCGGGCCTCCGCATCCTGATCTGCGAGGACGATCCGCTGGCCGCCATGGATTTTGCTGAAATCCTGCGGAACGCGGGATGTCAGGTCGTCGGCCCCACCTACACGGCCGTCGAAGCGCTGGCCGAATCCTACCGGCGCCTGCCCGATCTGGCCCTGATCGACATCGGCCTGAAGGGCATGATCGACGGCATTTCCGTCGCCGCCGAACTGGCTCCGCTCGGCGTGCCGGTCATTTTCCTGACCGGCGACTATCAGCGGGCGGGACACGAGGGCCGGGAGCTCGCGACCGACATCCTCATCAAGCCGGTTTCGGAAAAAGCCATCCTTCGCGCCGTTGCCATGGCACTCCATCTGGACCAGGATTGAGACCGGCGGTCCTTTTCCCGTAGAGGAACCGCGAACGGTTTCTCCCTGACAGGCCTTACCCGAAATATCCAAAGTGCAGTTATTCGTTCCACATCCCGCCAAGAGCGGGCTTCTCAGGCTATGTGGCTGCCGGGTATAAGTTGATGATGCGGTCCCAATACTTCTTCGAGCGATCGGTGCATCCGACTGGCCATTCGACCGGCGCCTCCTCTTCACGACGGATGCCGTGGACCCATCTCGGCTGGCCGGTACTGATCGCGACCTTGGGACTGCTTGCCACTGTCATCGCGACCGGCGCGACCTGGACTTCGGTGGAGCGGACGGATCAGGAGCGTTTCCTGCGCGGGGTCGAACAGACCCAGGCCGCGATGCTCGACCGCATGGAGACCTACATCGCGGTCATCCGGTCCACCGCCGCCCTTTTCGCCGCGAGCGAAGAAGTGACGCGGGCGGAGTTCAAGGCTTTCGTCACGAAGCTGACCCTGGGGGAGCGCTACCCCGGCATCCAGGGCATCGGCTACAGCGTGCACGTGCCGCCCGGCCAGGTAAAGCAGATCGAAGCCGAGATGCGGGCTCAAGGCGCCGAGGGGTTCCGGATCTGGCCGGACACGCCAAGGGACGAGATCAACACGATCATCTACCTGGAGCCGTTCGACCGCCGCAACAAGGTCGCGGTCGGCTACGACATGTCGGTCGATCCGGTGCGCCGCGCCGCCATGGAGCGGGCGCGCGACACCGGGGAGCCAGCCTCGTCCGGCAAGGTCCGCCTCGTCCAGGAGATCGACCGGCAGGCGCAGGCGGGCTTCCTGATCTACGTGCCGGTCTATCGGAACGGCACCGTCCCGGCCACGGTCGAGGAGCGGCGCCGGCGGTTCCTGGGCCACGCCTATGCCCCGTTCCGCGCCGACGACCTGCTCGGCAAGCTCCTGGGCGGCGAGACGAGGCCCTACTTGGCATTGGAGGTCCATGACGGCGAACCGGACACCGGTACGCTGATGCACCGGTCCGGAGACTGGAGCGCCTTCAGCGACGTCCGCTACAGGACGGAACGCTCCCTGGAGGTGGCCGGCCGGCATTGGACGACCGTCTACATCGCGGGTCCCGGCCTTGAAGCGACGTCGGGGCGCTGGCTGGTCAGCGTCGTCGCCGTCGGCGGACTGCTCGCCACCGCGATGCTGCTGGTCGCCGCGTGGTTCCAGTCGCGCGCCCGCGCCGAAGCTGAGCGCGCTTCGGCGGCCGAGCTGCTGCGGGCGCAGGAACTCGAGATCATCAATGCCGTCGGCGCCGAGGTTTCGGCACAGCTCGACCTCGACCGGCTGGTACAATCCATCACCGACGCCGCGACCCGCGTTTCGGGCGCCCAGGTCGGCGCCTTTTTCTACAACGTTCACGACGAACGCGGCGAATCCTACATGCTGCACGCGCTGTCCGGCGCCAATCCCCGCCTGTTCGCCGGCTATTCGATGCCCCGCAACACGGAGCTGTTCGCCCCCACCTTCCGGGGCGAGGCTCCGGTCCGGTCCGACGACATCACGAAAGACCCCCGCTACGGCAGGAACGCGCCGCATGGCGGCATGCCGCCGGGCCATCCCATGGTCCGCAGCTATCTGGCCGTCCCCGTCGTTTCCCGCTCCGGCGAAACGCTGGGCGGGCTGCTCCTCGGACACGGCAAGCCGGGAGTCTTCACCATCCGCGCCGAGCGGCTGGTCGCCGGCCTCGCCGCCCAGGCCGCCGTGGCGGTCGACAATGCCCGGCTGTTCGGCGCGGTCCAGAAGGAGGCGGAGCGCCGCAAGCTCCTGCTCGACGAGCTCAACCACCGGGTCAAGAACACGCTGGCCGCCGTCCAGTCGATCGCGCGCCAGACCTCGCGGTCCGCCCCGACGCCCGAGGCGTTCGCCGCTTCCTTCGAAGGTCGTCTGTTCGCCCTCTCGCACACCCACGACCTGCTGACGCGCGGCAACTGGGAAAACGCGCCGCTGGCGGAACTTGCCCGGTCCGAACTGGCGCCCTACGGCCAAAGCCGCGCCGTGGTGAAAGGCCCGGCCGTGTTGCTGCCACCCCAGGACGCCGTCGCGATCGGCATGGCCTTCCACGAACTGGCGACCAACGCCGCCAAATACGGCGCTCTGTCGACTGCCGGCGGCCACGTGCGGGTCGGCTGGTCGATAGCCCCGATCAACGGCAAGCCCTGGCTGAAGATCGTGTGGGAAGAAGCCGGCGGGCCTCCCGTAGCGGCGCCGACGCGCCAAGGATTCGGCACGCGCCTGCTCGGCGGCGGGCTTGCCAATCAACTGGATGGAATGGTGACATTGGACTTCCCGGTCGGCGGCCTCCGCTGCGTGATCGAGTTTCCGCTTGTCACCGGCGCCGCTGCCGGAGCCGGCGCCGGGATGGAAACGAGGCTGGCGGCCGGGGCGGTGGCGTGACCGAGGGTGCTGCGGAACCGAAAAGCCTCGAGGCGCTGCGCATCCTCGTGGTGGAGGATGAGATGCTGGTCGCCATGGAGCTGGGGGAAATCCTCCAGGGCTTCGGCTGCTTCGTGATCGGACCCGCGTCGCGCATCCGCCACGCTCTCCGCCTCGCCGGCGAGGCGGAGATCGACGCCGCCGTGCTCGACGTCAACGTCGCCGGCGAAAAGGTCTTTCCGGTCGCCGAGGTGCTGACCCGCCGGGGCGTGCCGTTCGTATTCGCCACCGGCTACGGCGCCGCCGGCATCGACGGCGTCTTCCCCGACAGTCCCATCCTTCAGAAGCCCTATGCGGAAGCGGCCCTGGCCGCGGCGCTGACGGACGCCCTGTCGCGCCCGGCCGCCTGAACCGCCGGATCGCGCAAGGCTCCGGCCGTCATGCCGCGGTTTCGTCCACCGGCAGCGTGAAGTGAAAGGTGGCGCCGTGCCGGAGGTTGTTCGTCATCCACAGCCGTCCGCCGTGCGATTCGACGATCGACTGGCAGATCATCAGTCCCATGCCCAGCCCGTATGACTTGGTCGTGAAGAACGGCTCGAAGATCCGGTCCTCGTGCTTGGCATCCAGCCCGGTGCCGGCATCCTCCACCGATACGACGATGCAGTGCGGCTCATGGATACCTGACCGGATGCGGAGCACGCGCGCCCGGTCGGTGACCGTGCTCATGGCGTCGATCGCATTCGTCACCAGGTTCGTCAGGACCTGCTGAAGCTGGACGGGATTTCCGGTAACCGCCGGCAGGTCACCGTCCAACTCGGTCTGGACGGCGACGCGGCTCAACCGCACATCGCTCTGCGTTTGCCCGAGCACGTCCTGGATCAGCCCGTTGACGTTCAGCGGAAACCGGTCCTGCGCGCCCTTCCGGAACACCGTCCTGACGCTCTCGATGATCTTCGCGGCGCGGTGTCCGTCGTTGACGATGCTCTTCAGCGCCGCCTTGGTCTCGTCCAGGTCGGGCTGTTCCCTTTGCAGCCAGCGCAGGCCCGCATCGGCATGGGTGACCATGCTCGTCAGCGGCTGGTTGACCTCGTGGGCGATCGAAGCCGACAGGACTTCCATCGTCGTCAGCCGCGCTTCCCGCGTCCGGCGTTCGGCCGAGACGGACCGCGCAAGCCGCGCGTACAGCGTCGTCGTCTCGGACAGCAGGACCAGCAGCACCAAGCTTGCCGACATCAGCCCGTAGAGGCGGCCGGCCCACCAGCCGACGCTGAAGCGGCCGGCGCTGATGTATCCCAGCAGGAAAGTCTCGATCAGCCAGACGCACAGGACGACCATCAGCCAGAGATCGAGCACGGAACGCCGCCGGGACCACAGCAGCGCCAGCGCCGCGAGGCAGAGGACGGACGCGGTTGCCGGAACGTAGCTCCAGATCGCGGAAACCCGCGATGTGTCGGTCATCAGGCGCGGCAGCAGGGCGTCGTCCGAAACGCTGATCCAGGTCAGTCCGCAGATCGCGGCGACGACAGCCGCGATGCTCCCAGGAACGATCCTGTTCACCGGTCCGGACAGATCGCCCTCGGTGGGAGAGGAATCCTTCAGCAGGACGTAGACGAGCACGAACAGCGGCAGTCCGATGCGCCGGACCGCCGCGATCAGCGCCGTGCCCTGAAGGCCGGCATCGAGCAGGCCGGAAGGTCCGAACACTCCGGGAAAGGTGAGGACCCACGGGATTATCAGCAGCGCCGTCGACAGGTAGCCTGCCGCCAGGACCAGCATGGCGCGGGAGCGCTGGATCGCGACCAGGACGAACAGCAGCGCCGAGGTGATCAGTTCGGCCATCAGCACCGCGGTCGCATAAGCCGGCAGCAGTATCTGCGTGTCGTTCAGCGGGACCCGCGCGAACGGCACCGTCACGATCAGGGCCAGCACCAATGCCAGAAGCACCCAGACAGCCAGCCGGACCTGCCCCCGGCTGGGCGGCACCGTCGAGACAAGAAACTTCCGGTCGTCCGGCAACTCGTTTTCCAGCCTCAGCATGTCCCGCCCAAATCGATCCAAAACCAATTAATTCGCCCGTCAGCCTTAACAGCAATACCAACGTATATATAAAAGAGACCCAGAGGCAATATCGCCCCCCGGCCGGAATCTTCATGCTGCGCGGCATCGCAGGGAATCAAGAAGAGGGACGAGCCATGGGCATCACCACCAAGCCGGAGCTTCTGACTCCGACCAACTGTCAGGTCATCTTCATCGACCAGCAGCCGCAGATGGCGTTCGGCGTTCAGTCGATCGACCGTCAGGTGCTGAAGAACAACACCGTGGCGCTCGCCAAGGCGGCGAAGGTATTCGACATCCCGGTGACGCTGACGACGGTCGAGACGGAAAGCTTCTCGGGCCACACCTATCCGGAACTGCTCGGCGTCTTCCCCGACCACCCGATCCTCGAGCGGACCTCGATGAACTCCTGGGACGACCAGAAGGTCCGCGACGCGCTGGCGAAGAACGGCCAGAAGAAGGTCGTCGTGTCCGGCCTGTGGACGGAAGTCTGCAACAACAGCTTCGCCTTCTCCGCGATGGCCGAGGGCGGCTACGAGATCTTCATGGTCGCCGACGCGTCGGGCGGCACCAGCAAGGAAGCGCACGATTACTCCATGCAGCGCATGATCCAGGCCGGTGTCGTGCCCGTGACCTGGCAGCAGGTAATGCTGGAATGGCAGCGCGACTGGGCGCACCGCGACACCTACGACGCCGTCATGAACATCGTGCGGGAGCATTCCGGCGCCTACGGCATGGGGGTCGACTACGCCTACACGATGGTCCACAAGGCGCCCGAGCGCGTCAAGCACGGCCAGCGCCTGGACCCGGTCGCCGCGAACAAGCTGGCCGCCGAGTAATCCGGAGCAGCCCTTTCCTTCCCGTGGCGAGAGGTTTTGCCATGAAAGCCTATGTCATAACCCTCGCCGTCGGGCTCCTGGTCGGCGCCCTCTACGGCCTGCTGAACGTGCGCTCCCCCGCCCCGCCGGTCATAGCGTTGATCGGACTGCTCGGCATCCTGATCGGCGAGCAGATCCCGCCGATGGCCAAGCGGCTGCTGGGCGGGCAGGCCATCACCGTGTCGTCGCTCCGCGAGAATTGCGGCGAGCACGTCTTCGGACGCCTGCCGACCGCTCGGACCTGCTCCGGCAATATCGAACCCAATACCGCACCCAAGGCGAAGACCGCAGCATGACCGATCCCAACCGCCGCGACATCATCGCCGGCGCCACGGCGCTCGGCCTCACAGCCCTGATGAGGACACCCGCCATGGGCCAGACCGCCACACCCGACCTGATCCTGATCAACGGCAAGTTCACCACGCTCGACCGGTCGAACCCGTCACCCCAGGCTGTTGCGATCACCGGCGGCCGTTTCTCCGCCGTCGGCGACGCCGCGGACGTCATGGCGGCCAAGGGACCGTCCACCAGGGTCATCGACCTTGGCGGCCGCCGCGCCATTCCGGGCCTGTGCGACAACCACATCCACGTCATCCGGGGCGGGCTGAACTTCAACATGGAGCTGCGCTGGGACGGCGTCTCCAGCCTTGCCGACGCGATGGACATGCTGCGGCGGCAGGTCGCCAACACGCCGGCTCCCCAATGGGTCCGCATCGTCGGCGGCTTCACCGAACACCAGTTCGCCGAAAAGCGCCTGCCGACGCTGGAGGAGATCAACCGGGCGGCTCCTGACACTCCCGTCTTCATCCTGCACCTCTACGACAGGGCGCTGATGAACGCGGCGGCCCTGCGGGTCATCGGCTACACCAAGGATACCAAGGACCCGCCCGGCGGAATCATCGAGCGGGACGCCCAGGGCAACCCGACCGGCCTGCTGATCGCCAGCCCCAACGCCGGCATCCTTTATTCGACGCTCGCCAAGGGGCCGAAGCTGCCGTTCGAGTATCAGGTGAACTCGACCCGGCACTTCATGCGCGACCTCAACCGCCTCGGCGTGACCAGCGTCATCGACGCCGGCGGCGGCTACCAGAACTACCCCGAGGACTACGAGGTCATCGACCGGCTGCATAAGGACGGCGAGCTGACGCTGCGGATCGCCTACAACCTGTTCACCCAGAAGCCGAAGGAAGAGAAGGAGGATTTCCTGCGCTGGACGTCCCAGTCCAAGTACCAGCAGGGCGACGACTACTTCCGGCTGAACGGGGCTGGCGAGATGCTGGTCTACTCCGCCGCCGACTTCGAGGACTTCAGGGTCGAGCGTCCCGACATGCCGCCGGAGATGGAGGGCGAGCTTGAACAGGTCGTCCGCGTCCTGGCCCAAAACCGCTGGCCCTGGCGGCTGCACGCCACCTACGACGAGACGATCTCACGCTCGCTCGACGTCTTCGAGAAGGTCAACGCGGAAATTCCGCTCGACGGCCTGCACTGGTTCTTCGACCATGCCGAGACGATCAGCGACAAGTCGATCGACCGCATCGCCAAACTTGGCGGCGGCATCGCCGTCCAGCACCGGATGGCCTATCAGGGCGAATACTTCGTCGAGCGGTACGGCAACGAGGCGGCCGAGCACACGCCGCCGATCAAGCGCATCATGGACGCGGGCGTCAAGATCTCCGCCGGCACCGACGCCACCCGCGTCGCGTCCTACGACCCCTGGGTCTCGATCTCCTGGCTCGTCACCGGCAAGACCCTGGGGGGGTTGCGGCTCTATCCCGAACGGAACTGCCTGGACCGCGAGACGGCGCTGCGGATGTGGACGGAGAACACGACCTGGTTCTCCAACGAGGAGGACAAGAAGGGCAACATCAAGACCGGCCAGCTTGCCGATCTGGTCGTTCTCGACCGCGACTACTTCGAGGTCCCGAGCGACGACATCCGGCACCTGCAATCGGTCCTGACCATCGTCGACGGCAAGCCGGTCTACGGCGTCGGCCCCTTCGCCGGCGACGCACCGACCCCACCGCCCGCCATGCCGGACTGGTCGCCGGTCCGGACCTTCGGCGGCTACCACAAGCAGACCGCCGATGCCCGGCCAAGTCAGTTGGAACGTGTCGCTGCCTCGGCCTGCAGCTGCGCCAGCGGATGCGGCGTCCACGGCCACGCCCATGCCGACGCCTGGGGCTCGTCCGTCCCGGTCTCCGACCTCCGCACGTTCTGGGGCGCGCTCGGCTGCTCCTGCTGGATGGTGTGATACCGCAGCCGGAAAGTTCCAACTTGTCGGCGCGTCGATGTCGGGCTGAAGAGGCCCGACACGGCTCGATCCGGTGTCGGCACTGGCGTTTCAGGACAGCGTCACCCGTAGGTCGGGCCTCTTCGGCCCGACACCTAACCTTCCAGACCGACTGATGTTCGGTGCTTCAAAGGCCGAAGGTCAGCTGCTTCACTTCCGGCTTGAACTTCCGCGCCGCCTTGGCCGCTTTCGCCTCCGCTGCGGCGGCGGCCTTATCCTCCGGTACCGGCTTCACAGGCACAGGTTTCTCCGGCACAGGCTTCGCGGGCGCCGCCTCGACCGGAGCGGCCTGGACCTCGGCGGCGGGCTGCTCCAGCTTCTCGGCCTTCTTCTTGCGGGCGGCCGGCTTCCGCTCCCCCGCCGGCTTTGGCGACTTGCCGACGCCCTTTGCGGCGCGCTCCAGCGCTTCGTCCCTGGCGATGGCTTCGGGCGACTGCGGATCGCCGCTCAGCCATTTTCCGCGTTTGATGACCTCGTTGACGCGGCCCTGGTTGACGCCCAGCTTGAAGGCGATCTCCTGCTGGGTCATCTTGGTGTTCTCGTGGAGGATCACGATCTGCTGCGCCAGATCCGGCGTCATCTTCCGCCCGGTCACCCGACGGGCCGGCGCTACGGACCGCTTGGCGCGGTCGCGCTCCTTAAGCTTTTCCAGCACGGCGAGGGCATTGTCCATCCCCTGCTCGCGCAGCGCTTCTTCGAATTCCTTGAGCGTCGTCATGACGGACAAACCCCCGAAGTTGTCGGCCCTGCAACTGGTGACGCCGGGCGATCTCATCAACCACCGTGAAATTAAAAGATAAGTTCCTTTCCATAGAATCAACAAGGGAAAAACGAAGTCTTCCGGCAACTTAACATCAATCGACTGCGTCAGGCGGCGATCGGCAGGTGGAAGATCACGGTCGTACCCTGCCCTGGACTGCTCTCGATCTTCAGGCTGCCGCCCTGAAGCCCGACCAGCGCATCGACGATGGGAAGACCCAGCCCCGTACCCTGTCCGGAATTGGCGTAGATGTTGAAGCTCTGCTCGAACGGCTTCAGCAGGCGGGGAATATCGTGGGGGTCCATGCCGATACCGGAATCCTTGACGACGAACCGGACCAGCCCGCGCTCGAAGCGCAGGATCGCCAGGCTGACCGTCCCGCCGGGCTGGGTGAACTTGACCGCATTGGACAGCAGGTTCAGCAGGATCTGGCGCAGCGCCTGGGGATCGGCCAGGCACGGCGGCGGCTGGACGGCGTCGAAGACCAGGGTGATGCGCCTGACGCGGGCGGCATGGTCGATGATCCTCAGCATCTCCTCCGCGATGGGCAGCGGATCGGTCGGCGTCACCGCGACCGTCAGCTTGCCCGCCGTCGCCTTGGAGATATCGAGGATCGAGTTGATCAGCCCCAGCAGATGGGTCCCGGAGAAGTGGATGTCGTCGGCATATTCCCGGTAGCGCGGATGGCCGAGCGGGCCGAAGATCTCGCTCCGCTGCATGTCGGAAAAGCCGATGATCGCGTTCAGCGGCGTCCGCAACTCGTGGCTCATCATCGCCAGGAACTGTTCCTTGGCCCGGCTGGCGTCCTCCGACCGGTTCAGGGCATCCTCGAGCTGGACGCTGCGCTCCTGGACCTGCCGGTTCAGCCGCTGTACCGCCATCATCAGCAGGCAGAAGACCACCAGGATATTGCTGACGATCGACACCAGAAAATGGATCGCGTGCGCCGGGAAGCGGCCCATATGGTCCGGTTCCGGCGGCGATATCAGGGTCGATCCCGCCCGCGCCGCCAGCGTCAGCGACACCAGCGCGAACAGCACGGCGGCCGTCAGCGTCGTCAGCCTCATACCGGGCACGGCGCTCCGCAGCAGCTCGCGCGATGTCATCAAGCCGCCGGCCGCCAGCGCCAGGGACAAGGCCACGATCCGGACCGAAACGTCGTCCTGAACCAGGGTGAACCAGCCCTGGTTCAGGACCAGCGCCGCCGTCGCGGCCACTATCGCCGTCCAGCGCACCGGCAGCGCGTTGAACGCCCGCACTCCGTTGTAGAAGCAGCCGAAACTCAGCGCGATAAGCGCGTTGGATATTAGGATCGCCGGCAGCTCCGGCAGGGCCAAGCCTCTCAGTACGGAGATCAGCGTGCTGATCCCCAGCAGGAGCGTCGCCAGGGTCCAGAACGTCAGCCCGGGCAAATGGCGGTGCTGCAACCAGAACACCAGCATCAGCATGCCGAGCGCCAGCGAAACGAGAGAATGGACGACGACCAGTGTGAAGATATCGATTGTCATAACGCCGGGCTTTCAGAGCTTCCCTCTGATAACCCGCCGATGATTAATTTCATATGGACACGAATGGTTGGTCAGAACCAATGCTTGACCTTCAGCAGCAGAAGCGTCGCTCCGGCCGACGCCACCATCAGCACCATGACCCACCAGAACGACAGGGCGTCATGGGTGCCGGGCAGGCCTGCCACGTTCATTCCGAAGATGCCGGTGACCAGCGTCATCGGCAGGAAGATCAGGGTGACGATCGACAGGCGGAACAGGTTGCGGTTGGCCTCTTCCGCCAGCTTGGCGGAAAACTCGTCCTGAAGCACTTTCGCCCGGTCTTCGGCGGCGCCCAGGTCCTCGGCGACCGACGAGAACCGCTCGCCCGCTTCACGCAGGTCGTGCAGGTCGTCGGCGGACCACCAGGACGGCGGCTGGCTCAGCAGCCGCGACAAGGCGCGGCGCTGAGGCAGCAACTGGCGGCGCAGGCTGACGATCTGGCGGCGTAGGTCGCCCAGCTGGCTGCGCAGGTCGTTGGAAATCCCGACCAGGATCGCATCCTCGATCTCGTCCAGCCGCTCCACCATCTCCTCGATGACCTTATGGAAGCTGGCCGCCAGATGGTCGATCAGGGCGCCGATCAGCTCACCGGTGGTGGCGGGATGGAAGCCGTCGCGGATGTCCAGGCGCAGCTTGTCCACCGCCGTCAGCGGATGGCTGCGGGTCGTGATCAGCGTGTTGCGGGTGAACCAGACGTGCAGGGTGCCGATGTCGCCGGATTGGCCGGAGAAATCGTGCTGGACGTCGCTGAGGGTGCCGACCAGCCCGTCACCGCATCGCTCGAACCGTGGCCGGATGTCGTCGGACGCGACCAGGACCTCGCGGACGATCTCGGGCAGTTCCGACCGGTCGCCGATCCAGTTGCGCATAGGCCAGACCGCGATGTTCAGGTGCGCCCAGAGGAACCCGTCGGGTGTGCGCATCAGGTCGCCCAATACCGGCAGCGACAGCTCCCGGACGCTTCCGTCGGAGCCGAAGCCGTAGGCGCAGATCAATCCGGCGGCAAGAGTCTCGGTCATCGCAAGCGCCCCGTGCTGCAAGGGTTTCGACGGGCACCATCAGGCGCGCGACTTATATCATTGCAGTGCGAAAGAGCAATGCGGATGCGGCAAAGCGGCGGCTGTCGGCCAGAGCCGTGTCAGTCGGGTGTCCGCGTCAAAACGGAATGCCGACACGCCATTCGGTGTCGCTGGCGCTGCCGCCCTTGGCGCTGACACTGACAGGGCCGGCGCAGCCCGCCAGCAGAACCGCGAACAGCAGCGCCGCCGGCCACAGGCAACGCAGCACCGCCGTCATTCCGCGGCCGTTTCCGCCGGGGTCTTGCGCCGGGGCAGTGCCGGCTTCTTCTGTTTCGAGCGCGCCTTGCTGCGCTCGGCGGCGGAGAACCGCCCGCTGTCGGCCTGGGCGTCGGCGACCGGGTCGGACAGCGCCGTCAGCACCTTTTCCCGGATCTGCGCCAGCTTGCTCTCATGCGTGATCTTCAGCCCGAAGACGTCCTTGACGTAGAAGACGTCGATCGCCTTTTCGCCATAGGTCGAGATCTTGGCCGATGAGATCTGGAGGCTCAGATTGGTCAGCGCCCGCGTGACGTCGTAGAGCAAGCCGGGCCGGTCGCGGCCGTTCAGCTCGATCACGGTATGGGTCGTGCTGGCCTTGTTGTCGATCAGCACGCGCGGCGGCACCTTGAACACCCGCGTCCTGTTGGTCAGCCCCGGCTTCCGCTTGGCAAGCTCCTGCAACGGACGGAGCTGGCCGGACAGGGTGCGCTCGATCATCACGGCCAGCTTGGCGAGCTTGTCGCCGCTGTCGAAGGCGCCCCCCGCCGCGTCCTGCACCAGGAAGACGTCGACGGCCATGCCGTTGGTCATCGTGAAGATCTTGGCGTCCAGGATGGTGGCGCCCGACAGCGCGAAGGCGCCGGCCAGACGCGAGAACAGTCCGGGATGGTCGTGGGTGTAGATCGTAACCTCGGTCACCGCCCGGCTGCGGTCGATCCGCGTGTCCACCGTCAGCGGCGCCCCTTCCCGATCAGCCCGCCGCATCAGCCTGGCATGGTGGGCGTGGGTGTCGGGATCGAAGCTCAGCCAATAGGCCGGATAGCCGTGGGACAGGTGGTTCTCGATATCCTCGCCCGTCCAGTCCGTCAGCAGGCCGCGCAGCGCCGTCTGTGCCGCATTGACCCTGCGCTCGCGCCGCAGGGCGCTGACTACGCCGGACATCAGGTCCTCGGCCCGGTGGTAGAGTTCGGCCAGCAGGGTCGACTTCCAGGCGTTCCAGCGACCGGGACCGACCGCGCGGATATCGGCGGTCGTCAGCACCAGCAGCAGGCGCAGACGTTCCGGCGACTGGACCAGTTCGACGAAGTCGCGGATCGTCTTGTCGTCTTCCAAGTCGCGCTTGAAGGCGGCATCCGACATGTTCAGGTGCCAGCGCACCAGCCAGACCACCGTTTCCGTCTCCTCCGCCGAGAGCCCCAGGCGCGGGCACAGCTTCTCCGCCACCTTGGCACCCAGGATGCTGTGGTCGCCGCCGCGTCCCTTGGCGATGTCGTGGAGCATCATCGCGACGAACAGCGCCCGGCGCGACACCAGCTTGTGGATGACCTCGCTCGCCAGCGGCAGCTCGTCCTTCAGCGCGCCCGACTCGATGTCGTGCAGGATGCCCAGCGCGAACAGCGTGTGCTCGTCCACCGTGAAGACATGGTACATGTCGTACTGCATCTGGGCGACGATCCGGCCGAAATCCGGCACGAAACGGCCCAGCACGCCGGCTTCGTTCATCCGGCGCAGCGCCACTTCCGGGTCCTTGCGGGACGTCAGCATCTCCAGGAACAGCCGGTTGGCTTCCCCATCGGCCCTCAGCTTGGGTCCGACCACGCCCAGCGCGCGGGTCAGCGCCCGCAGGGCGTTGGGATGGATGTCCAGCCCATGAACCTGCGCCACGTGGAACAGGCGGACCGTGTCGAGCGGGTTGTCCTTGAACTGGCGGTCGTAGCGAATGTTCAGCCGCTCGCCGTCGAGCAGGAATCCCTCGATATCCTTCCGCGCCTGAGCAAGCCGCATCAGCGAGAAGCGCGGCGGGCGCTTGGCCTCCGCCTCCAGGTTGGCGCAGAAGATCCGGGTCAGGTCGCCGACATCCTTGGCGACCAGGAAGTAGTGCTTCATGAAGCGCTCGACCCCGATCAGGCCGGCATGGTCGGTATAGCCGAGCCTCCGGCTGATGTCGGCCTGCACGTCGAAGGTCAGGCGGTCCTCGCCCCGGCCGGTCAGGTAATGCAGGTGGCAGCGCACAGTCAGCAGGAAGTCCTGGGCCTTGGCGAACTTCGCGACTTCTTCCGCCAGCAGCACCTGCTTGTCCAGCAGTTCGGAGACTTCATCGACCTTGTAGTAGTACTTCGCGATCCAGAACAGCGTCTGGAGGTCGCGCAGACCGCCCTTGCCTTCCTTGATGTTGGGTTCCAGCACGTAGCGGCTGTCGCCCAGCCGGCGGTGGCGGGCATCCCGTTCCTCGAGCTTCGCCTCGATGAAGGCGGGGCCGGTGCCGGCCGCGATCTCTTTGGCGAAGCGGCGGCGCAACTCGTTGAACAGCTTCTCTTCCCCATGGAGGAAGCGGGCTTCCAGCAGGCTGGTGCGGATCGTCACGTCGGCCTTGGCCTGCCGCATGCACTCGTCCACCGACCGGACGGCGTGGCCGACCTTCAGCCCCAGGTCCCACAGGATATAGAGCATGTGCTCGAACACCTGCTCCACCCGAGGCGTCCGCTTATAGGGCAGCATGAACAGCAGGTCGAGGTCGGAGAACGGCGCCATCTCCCCCCGGCCATAGCCGCCGACGGCCGCGATCGCGAACAGCTCTCCGGCCGTCGGGTTGGCGGCGGGATAGATGCCGGTGGTCACGTGGTCGGCCAGCGCCCGGATCACCTGATCCATCAGGTAGGCGTTCTGGCGCACGCAGTCGGTGCCGCTGCCCCCCGCTTCCAACCGCCGCCGCACCTCCGCCCGCCCTTGCTCCAGCGCCGCGCGCAAGGTCGCAAGGACATGGGGCCGAAGGGCCGGTCCCGTGCCGTGCTGCTTGACCAAGGCGGCCAGTTCGGCGCTCAGGCTGCGCTTTGAGACGATAGCTCCCCGGTCGGGGATGGTTTCGGAAGGTGTCAGCATATCTGGAAAACGCACTCACGGTCTGGACGGTACCGCCCGACCGGCTCAACCCGGCAGGACCACACCCTGTTCACATCACATATGGGATCATACCGATGAGGATGTGACCCCGCACCCGCATCATTGCCGTTCTGAGCCTGATGCAAGGCGGGATCAGCCTCACCGGAGTGCGAATTGGCATTGCGCTGAACGACAGTATGAGAACCCATGCGCATTTTATCAATATGGTTGATAACCTACCACGATAGGCTTAATACGTCGCTCTCATGTCGAGTAATCTCAACGGCATTAAACATTAACTAGTCAGGAGCGTCAGATGTCGGGCTGAAGAGGCCCGACCTACGCCAGCGTGCTTTTGCCCAAGTGTGTTTTTGTAGGTCGGGCCTCTTCAGCCCGACATCTTGGCCGGAACTTACCGGTAAATCTTCAATGCCGTTGGTATAATAGGCCGCTCCTCGATCATTCAACATACCGTTCCTCGACAAGAAAGTACGAGATCTTGGAAAGCAAGCCTCTCGAAAAGTCCGCATTGCTTTTCAATGTAGACATGCAATCCGGGATTTATGGATTGCGGCCACCGATGAACAAGGACCAATTGGAAGAACGTCTTCGTCGCGCTCGGGCATATCTTACGAAGTTTCCGATCCCGCTGAAACTGGATGAGGATGTACCAGAGATCCTTGGAGTTTGGCCCCCTCCATCGTCTTCCTGAAATCACCCTATCACCCCCAATGAAAGAAGGCCCGGTCGGCAAGACCGGGCCTTCTTTCATTCAAGTGCTACCGGCCTCAGCTCGCGATCAGCCCTCGCAATTGCCGGTTCGCCACCGCCAGCATGGCAAGATCGACCCGCGCCACTCCGCGCAGTTCTGTCAGAAGCTGGTTGATGCGGTCGACCGGACCCTGCCTAGCGCCGGCCCAGGTCGCGATGGCGGCTTCGTGCGATTCTCCGTCGTTCAGGATGCGGGCAGTCAGGTCGCTTTGCAGGCCGTAGAGGTCGTCGATGATCGCGCTGACCGCCTGCTTCTGCCAGTGGTTCTCGGTCTTGACCTTGGCCGCCTTGGCGCGCAGCCATTCCATGCCGAAACGGTGGCCCAGTTCGAAATAGACCCGCGCCGCATCCGGCACATCTCGCCGGGCAAGGCGCGCAATGCGGGTAATGTCCAGGGCCGATGCCAGGATGCCCAGGCTCGCCACCCGGCGCGCCAGCTCGGCCGGAACGCCCTGCTCGATCCAGTGGCCAGCACGCTCGTCAAGCTGCGCCCTGTCGTCCTCGCCGATCACCGCGTCCAGGCCGGCCGTCAGCTCCTCGACGCCCGGCGTGTAGTTCGACGCCTCCGCGCCCAGGTCGAGTGGCTGGGGAACGTTCGTCAAGAACCAGGGGATCGTCCGGTTCATCAGGCCTTGGGTGGCTGCGATCATCTCATACTGGACAGCCGCCGGCGCCTTGTTGTCCAGCGCCTCGATCCCCGTCCACAAGGCCCGGAGCGCGAAGGCGTCGCGGCTGACCGTATAGGCCCGCGCGATGTCGCCCGCTCCCGCTCCCGTCTTGTCGGCCATCTCCGTCACGAAGGTAGGTCCGACCCGGTTGACCATGCTGTTGGTCGCATATGTCGCGATGATCTCGCGGCGCAGCCGGTGCCGTTCGATCGCCTCCCGGTAGTCGCGGCGGAGCGCCTTGGGGAAGTACTTGACCAGATCGTCCACCATGCGCGGATCGTCCGGCAGGTTCGAGTCGAGCAACTGGTCGTACAGGGTGATCTTCGAGTAGGCCAGCAGCACCGCCAGTTCCGGCCGGGTCAGCCCCAGTCCCCGCGCGGCGCGGGCGGCGATCTCCTCCTCGTCCGGCAGGAACTCGATGGCGCGGTTGAGATGGCCTGCCTTCTCCAGCACCCGCATGAAGCGGGCCTGTTCCTCGAGCCCGCCCACTCCGGCGGCGCCGGCGACGCTGATCGCCTGCGGCTGAAGGTAGTTGTCACTCAGCACCAGTTCGCCGACCTCGTCGGTCATGCTCGCCAGCAACTGGTCGCGCTGCTTCAAGGTCATGTCGCCACGGGCCAGCACGTCGCCGGTCAGCACCTTGATGTTGACTTCGTGGTCGGAAGTATCGACGCCGGCGGAATTGTCGATGGCGTCGGTGTTGATCCGCCCTCCGCCATGATCGGCGGCGCCGCTCTGGGCGAACTCGATCCGGCCGCGCTGGGTGACGCCGAGATTGGCGCCCTCGCCCACGATCTTGGCGCGGACCTCGCGCCCGTCGATGCGGGTCGCGTCGTTGGCCTTGTCGCCGACTTCGGCGTGGGTTTCCTCGGTCGCCTTGATGAAGGTACCGATGCCGCCGAACCACAGCAGGTCGATCTCAGACCGCAGCATCGCCTGCATCAGCTCGACCGGCGTCACCTTGTCCCGCGTCAGCCCAAAACGGGTCTGGATCTCCGGCGTCAGCTTCAGCGACTTGGCCTTGCGGTCGAAGATGGCGCCGCCGGGCGATAGCAGTTCGGTGTTGTAGTCGGTCCAGGACGACCGGGACAGGTCGAACAGCCGCCGTCGTTCTTCGAAGCTGACTTCCGGATCGGGGTTCGGATCGCAGAAGATGTGCATGTGGTTGAAGGCGCCGACCAGCTTGGTGTGCCGCGACAGCAGCATGCCGTTGCCGAACACGTCGCCCGACATGTCGCCGACGCCGACGCAGGTGAAATCCTGCGTCTGGCAGTCCACCCCGATCTCGCGGAAGTGCCGCTTGACCGACTCCCAGGCGCCGCGCGCCGTGATGCCCATCTTCTTGTGGTCGTAGCCGCGCGAGCCGCCCGACGCGAAGGCGTCGCCCAGCCAGAACCCGTAGTCCTCCGACACGCCGTTGGCGATATCGGAGAACGTTGCCGTACCCTTGTCCGCCGCTACAACCAGATAGGGATCGTCACCGTCCAGCCGCACGACATCGTTGGGCGGAATCACCGAGCCATCGGCGGCATAGTTGTCGGTGATGTCGAGCAGCCCCCGCATCAGCGTCTTATAGCACTCGATCACTTCGGCCATCAGCGCGTCGCGCCCGGCATCGGCCGGCGGCGGGCGCTTGACCACGAAGCCGCCTTTGGACCCGACCGGCACGATGACGGCGTTCTTGACCATCTGCGCCTTCATCAGGCCCAGGATCTCGGTGCGGAAGTCCTCGCGCCGGTCCGACCAGCGGATGCCGCCGCGCGCCACCTTGCCACCGCGCAGATGGATCGCCTCGGCGCGTGGGCTATAGACCCAGACCTCGACCAGCGGCCGCGGCAGCGGCAGTTCGTCGACCGAGCGGCTGTCCAGCTTCATCGATAGGTAGGATTTAAGCTCCCCATCGGCGCCCTTCTGGAAATAGTTGGTCCGCAAGGTCGAGCGGACGAGGTTGAGGAACCGGCGCAGGATGCGGTCCTCGTCCAGGTTGGCGACGTCGTCCAGCGCGTGGTCGATCTCCACCAGCAAACCGTTGACCGCGACCTGGATGTCGTCGGCGACGCCGCCGGTACGCGCCTGCGCCGGATCGTGCATCGCCTGGAACAGCCGGACGATCAGCCGGGTGATGCCGGCATGGTCGGCCAGCGTGTCCTCCATGTAGTCCTGGCTGAACTGGAAGCGGATCTGGCGCAGGTACTTGGCATAGGCCCGCAGCATTGTGACTTCACGCCAGCCCAGCCCCGCCCGCAGCACCAGCCGGTTGAAGCCGTCGTCCTCCATCCTGCCTTCCCAGACCCGCAGGAAGCTGTCCTGGAAGGACTGCCTGACGCGGCCCAGGTTGACGGCGGCGCCGTCCTTCGTGCGCATCGCGAAGTCGTGGATCCAGACCGGCTCGACCCGTCCGGGGATGGTCACCTCGAACGGCCCGCCTTCGGAGATCACCTTGACGCCCATATGCTCCAGCATGGGCAGGATATCCGACAGCGCGACCTGCCCGCCGTCATGGTAGAGCTTCAGGTAGATCTCCGACTCGGAAGCTTCGATCGGGCGGTACAGGTTCAGGCCGAGCCGCCTGGTGTGAAGCACCTCCTCGACCCGCTCGATGTCGAGGATGGCCGGATCGGCCCCGAAACGGTCCCGGTAGCCGACATCGAAGGCGGCGGCGTAGCGGCGGTGAAGGCGGAGGCCCTTTTCCTCGCCATGGGCATCGACCAGGGCATCCTGCAAGCGGTCGGGCCACGCGCGGCTGGCTTCGATCAGCCGCTCCTCGATCGCGCCGACATCGTAGTCCGGGATCGCGCCCGGTTTCGTTTCAATGACGAACTGGACCCGAGCCAGCACGCTTTCGGCCAGCTGGGTGTAGAAGGCCGAGCAGGTACCGTCGAACGCTTTCTCCAGGATCGCCTGGATGCGCCGGCGCAGGTCGGTGTCGTAGCGGTCGCGCGGGATATAGACGAGACCGGTGACGAAGCGCTCGAACGGATCGCGCCGGACGAACAGCGCCGTCCGTTGGCGTTCCTGCAGATGCAGCACGCCGATCACGATCTCGAACAGCTCGTCGTCGGTGACCTGGAACAGCTCGTCGCGCGGGAAATTCTCCAGGATGTGGACGAGCGCCTTGCCGTCGTGGCTGCGCGGGTCGAAGCGGGCGCGCTGGAGTACGCGTACGACCTTGTTGCGCAGGTACGGGATGTCGCGGGCGCTGGTGTTGTATGCGACCGAGGTGAACAGCCCGACGAACAGGTGCTCGCCGACCACCACCCCGTTGTCGTCGTATTCCTTGATGAAGATGCTGTCCATCAGCGCCGGACGGTGGACGGTGGCCCGCCGGTTCGATTTGGTCACCAGCAGCAAGCGCGGCTGGCGCAGGAACTGCTGGGCGTCGGGGGGCAGCGACGCGAAGTTGCGTAGCCCGTCGAACACGCGGACATCGTCGTCGCGGAGGATGCCCATGCCCTCGCCGGCGACCACGGCCAGCCGTGCCTCGTCGCCGTCGCCCTCGAAACGGTAGCGGCGATAGCCCAGGAAGGTGAAGTTGTCGTCGTTCAGCCACAGCAGGAAATCGCGCGCCTCGCTGACCTCGTCGTCGGGCAGCGCGTGCGGCATATGGTCGACGGTCTCCAGGATGCGCAGCATGGGTGCGCGCATCTTCTGCCAGTCCTCGACCGCGTAGCGGACGTCGGTCAGCACCTTCTCGACGCTCGCCGCCACCTGTTCCAGCAGTTCCGGCGCCGTCTGCTCGTCCACCTCGATATGCATGAAGGATTCGGGCGTCGCGTCGGCGGGGGCCGCCTGGGGTTCGTACAGGTCGGTCAACTGGCCGGCGGCGTCGCGCCGCACCCTCACCACGGGATGGATCACGAGATGGACGGTCAATCCCTGCCGGTTCAGCTCGGCGGTGACCGAATCGACCAGGAACGGCATGTCGTCGTTGATGATCTCGACCACGGTATGGCCGCTCTGCCAGCCATGCTCGTCCAACTGCGGGTGATAGACCCGGACACGGGCGGTCCCGGGCTTCCGCTGGGCGGCGAACTGCCAGATCGACAGGGCGGCGCTATAGAGCTGGTCGGGGCTCGATTCGATGATGTCGTCGGGCGGCACGTTGGCATAGAACTGCCGGACGAAGCGTTCGGCCGTATCGGCCCTGTCCCTGTTGAGCCGGTCGTGAACGCGACTGACGATCTGTTCCGTAAGCTCGCCTTTGAGCTGTTCAGCCTTGAGGGCCATGCCTGCCTCCCGTTTTGCAGCCTGCTTCGGCGGTTCGCCCGCTTCTGGTCAGGCCGGAGTGTAGCAGGTGAACATGGGTCCAGGGAGTAAGGTTGCGTGAAGTTTCGGCGCTACTCGATCGCCTGCCGCAAGGCGGCGGCTCCCGCCCAGGGCGCCAGCGGCAGGGCCGCGACCAGCAATCCCCCGAGCAGCAGCAGATGGGGCCGCGCCGTGAAGCCCGACAGGGAGGCGTCGATGGCGCCCGCGCCGAAGATCAGCACGGGGATGTAGAGCGGCAGGATCAGCAGCGACAGCAGCACGCCGCCGCGCCGGGCGCCCAGCGTCAGGGCGGCGCCGATCGCGCCGATCAGGCTGAGCGTCGGCGTGCCGATGGCCAGTGTGCCGATCAGCACCGGGAAGCCTTCCGGATTCATGTTCAGCAGCAGGGCCAGCAGCGGGGCCGCGACGATCAGCGGCAGGCCCGTCACCAGCCAGTGCGCCAGCACCTTGGCGAAAACGACCGCTTCCAGCGGCAGGCTGGTCAGCGTCAGAAGCTCCAGGCTGCCGTCCTCGTAGTCGTTCTGGAACAGCCGCTCCAGCGACAGCAGCGACGCCAGCAGCGCCGCGACCCAGATCACCCCGGCAGCGATGCGGGCGAGGATATTGGCCTCGGGACCGACGCCGAACGGGAACAGCACGACGCACAGCACGAAGAACATCACCGCGACCGTAGCGTCCGAGCCCTGCCGCAGAGCCAGCCGCAGGTCGCGCGAAACCAGCCGGAGGAAGCGGTTCATGGCTCGTAATCCTGATCGTCTTCATGGTCGTAGCCGTCATGCGGCACGGCGTTTACCGCGAAGTCGTCCATATGCAGCGTGTCCGCCCCCGGTATCGCAATCTCGGCATGGGTCGAAACCACGACGATGCCGCCGCCGCGCCGATGCTCGGCGATGGCTTCCTCGAGCTGGCCGATGCCGGCCCGGTCGAGCGCCACCGAAGGCTCGTCGAGCAGCCAGAGCGGCGCCGGGGCCGCAAGAATTCGCGCCAAATTCAACCGCCGCTTCTGCCCCGCCGACAGGTAGCGCCCCGGAACGTCGGCGATATGCGGCACGCCCAGCCGCTCCAGGGCCGCCATCGCCGACTCCATGGGATCGGCGGCTCCCCCCATCGAGGCCCAGAACGCAAGGTTCTCGCGTGCCGACAGCACCGGCTTCACGGCGTCCAGGTGCCCGACATAGTGGACGCGGCTGCGATGCAGGTCGGGATCGGAGGAGACGGGCTCGCCGTCCCAGCTCATGCCGCCGGAAAACGGCCGCAGCAACCCCGCCATCATGCGCAGCAGGCTGGACTTGCCGCTGCCGTTGGGGCCGAGCAGCACCAGGGCACCGCCGGCGTCCACGGCGAACGACAGCTCCTGGAACACCAGCCGCTCGCCACGCAGGCAGGTCAGGTCGTTGGCGGCGAAAAGGGGCATCGGGACTGGACTATCGGCTCGAGCGTTGGCGGGCTGCATGATCGACGTGCCGTGGTACAGCACGGTACGGCACCTGCCAAGGTCTATCGGGCTTCGACCGCCGGCGTGACGATGAACAATCAAGCCAGCCGGACATTTCCTCCCCATCGGCCTGTCATCACCTGCTCCACCAAAAAATCCCCATGTTCAAGATCCGCTCCCGCCGGGCTCGACATGTCTGGCTATCGACGACTTCCTGGCGGCAGCGGCTGGTGTTTTGGGCCGGCGCGCTGGCGGTAGGCCTCGTCGCGGTCGGCTTCGCGCTGGCGGCGGACCGGGTGCAGGAGGCTTTCGACCATGCGGTCGGCGTCATGCCCTACCTGCCGCTGGTCCTCTCCCCGGCGGTCTTCGCCCTATCGGCCTGGGCGACCTTGCGCTGGTTTCCCAATTCACAGGGCAGCGGCATACCGCAGGCCATCGCCGCCCGGCATCTGCGCGACCCGGAAAGCCGGCGGCGCCTGCTGGCGCCCAGGACCATGGTCGGCAAGATCCTGCTGACGCTGCTGGGTCTGGCCGGCGGCGCCTCCATCGGGCGCGAGGGGCCGACCGTGCAGGTCGGTGCCGCGCTGATGGTCGGGTGCGGCAATCTCGCCGGCCTGGGGGGACAGCGCGGGCTGGTGCTGGCGGGGGCAGCCGCCGGAGTGGCGGCGGCCTTCAACACGCCGCTGGCCGGCATCGTCTTCGCGATCGAGGAAATGGCCCGCAGCTACGAGAACCGCGCCAGCGGACTGGTCATGGTCGCGGTCGTGCTCGCCGGCATCTCGTCGCTGGCGGTGACCGGCAACTACGCCTATTTCGGCCGGACCGACATGGCGATCACCCAGGCCCAGGGCTGGGTCGCCATGGCCGTCTGCGGGGTGGTCGGCGGCCTCGCCGGCGGGTTGTTCAGCCGCGCCGTGATCGAGGCCGGCCGCCTGCTACCGCTGTGGCTCGGGGGAGCGGCGGTCCGCCGCCCTGTCGTGTTCGCGGCATCCTGCGGACTGATCATAGCATTGATCGGAGTCGCCGCCGGCGGGCTGACCTTCGGCACCGGCTACCACGCGGCCCGGATGGCGCTCGACGGAACGGGCGACCTGCCCTGGTGGTTCGCCCCGGCCAAGCTGGCCGCCACGGCGGTCTCGACCCTCAGCGGCATTCCCGGCGGGCTGTTCGCGCCCAGCCTGTCGGTCGGGGCCGGCATCGGCTCGGCGCTGTCGCCGCTGCTGTCCGACGTTCCCGGTCCCGCCATGATCATGCTGGGGATGGTTGCCTATTTCGCCGGGGTGACCCAGTCGCCGATCACCGCCTTCGTCATCGTGATGGAGATGACCGCCAACCAGGGCATGGTCGTGCCGCTGATGGCTTCGGCCATGATCGCCTACGGCGTCTCGCGAATGGTCTGCCCGGTGCCGCTCTACCACGCGCTGGCGCGCCGCTTCATCGCGGCGGCCCATGCCGTCGGCAAACATTGAGTCGATTTATGGTCCGGAAAAGAAAACGGCCACCGCGGGGGGCTCTTGCGGTGGCCGGTAGATCCAGCCGGGGCCGGGCTGGTTGGCGCCCTGAAATAAGGACGCCGCTGTGAAGGGCTTTTCGTTCGCCTTGCGGCTTACGCTGTAGGGGCGCCCTTCGTCTGAACAAGCATATAGGGGACGAGTGTGGCAAAAATTAGATGTCGCACCAAGCGTTTAACCCGCATCCTCCTGAGCTTCCAAAAAACTTAAGGAAAAAGAGGGAGTTACAGGAACGCAACAAACCGTTTCGCATGCGGATTAATCCCTCAGGGTGAATTCTGCGTCTTTTTCAGCTCTTCTTCGCCGCCGCCGTCACGTCGCCGATGCTCCTGTATGAACCGCGATTGACCAGCATGTCGCGCGCCAGACGAAGCGCCCGTTTCTCGCACGTAGCGCGGACATCCGGATCGGCGATCGTCTCCAGCTCCTCGATATGGGCAAGGCCCAGGATGCGCCGGATCATCTTGGCGGCGGCGAAGCCGACCGAATCGGCGAACAGCCGCGTCGTATAGTCCGCCCGCACCCGCCGCAGCGCCGCCTGCCCCTCCGCATCGGCGAACAGGTCGGCGGGATACAGGTCGCCCCCATGGTGATCCTTCCACAGCCCCAGGAAGATGCCTTCGAACTTGGTCCAGACCTGATCGACCTGATCCAGGATCCAGGCCCGGTAACCGTCGCGCTGCGACGGCTCGGCCTCGTGTCCGGCCTGCGCGAAATAGGCCAGCAGCAGGTTGCCGATCACCGCGCCGATGTCGAACCCCATCGGACCGTAGAATGAGAACTCCGGGTCGATCACCTTCGTCTCGGTCGCCGTCACCATGATCGAGCCTGTATGGAGGTCGCCGTGGATCATGGCCTCGGCCGAGGTCAGGAACTTTCGTTTCAGCTCCGAAATCGCCGCCTTGGCGGCGGTATCCGCCCGGAACTCCGCCGCGGTCTTGTCGAGTTGGGGCGACGTCCAGCGGTTCAGCTCCGCGACACGGTACGGATCGGTGAAGATCAGGTCCTCGGTGATCTTGCAAAGTGCTGTATTGCCGCAGAACACCGCCATCCGCCGCTTCTTCTCCGCCGCCGGCAGCGCCAGATCGGAGGTGTAGAACAGCGTGGTCGCCATGAACTGCGCGATGTCGCGGGCGAAGTGCGGGTAGCGGATGCCGGCCGCCAGACCCTTCCGCATGATCACGTGAGGCCGCAGAAGCTCCATCACCGTCAAGGCCATTTCGTGATCGTAATGATAGATCCGGGGCGTCTGAGCCGGCGCCACCCGGCCCTGCTCGGCCAGCGCCTCGTGCTCGAAGAAGGCGCGGCTGAGCGGCAGCGGCCAGCTTTCGCCCACCAGCCGGACATAGGGCAGCGCCTGCTTGACCGCCACGCCGCCCGCCGGCCCGGTCACGATGAAGACGAGGTTGAGGTTGCCGTCGCCGACCTCCCGCACCTGCCATTCCTCAGGGCCACCTCCCAAGCGCGCCGCGATGTCGCCCGAACGGGCCAGATAACCTGCCAGGGTGCCGTCATCGAGGGGGCGATAGCCGGGAGGCGTTTCAAGTTTTTCCGGGGCCAGCGTCACGGGGGCTTCCTCCTGCTCGACGTGTTCTTATGGTTATGGGGCGGAGTGTTCCGCATTCGCCGAAACTTGGCAACTGCAACCCGGCCCTTACCAAATTGCGGGCTGGCTGGCCGCCCGGTTCGCGCTATGACTGCGGCGCAAAGACGTTTACGGGCATGTTCAGGGAGCGGTTGTCATGCGGTTTTCCCCTTTGGTCGACAGGATCTCCGGCAAGGGCGCCGATGCGTGGTCGATCCACTGGCGGGCGCGCGAACTGGAGGCCGCAGGCCGCGACGTCATCATGCTGACCGTCGGCGACCCCGATATGGCCCCGCCGCCCCAGGTGATCGAAGCCGTCGTGGACGCTCTCCGGGCCGGCCGGACGACCTACTCTCCCATAATCGGAAACCCCGAAGTCCGCGCCGCCGTGGCCGCCCGCCATCAGGCGCGCACGGGCCAGCCGACGACCGCCGAGAATGTCGTGCTTATCCCCGGCGCGCAGGCCGGCCTCTACTGCGCCCTGCAATGCCTGGCCGGTCCCGGCGACGAGGTCATCGTGCCGGAACCGATGTACGCGACCTACGAAGCGGTCGCCGGCGCCGCCAATGCCACGGTCGTCAACGTGGCGCTCCGGCCGGAACGCAACTTCCACCTGGATCTCGACGACCTGGAACGCGCCCTCACCCCGCGCACCCGGGTCCTGTGGCTGAACAGTCCGCATAACCCGACCGGCGCCGTGATGACCCGCGCCGAAGTCGAGTCGGCCGCCGAATTCTGCCGCCGCCATGATCTCTGGCTGCTATCGGACGAAGTCTACGCCGACCTTGCCTATGTCGGACCGCATGTCAGCCCCTGGAGCCTCCCCGGCATGGCGGAGCGCACGGTGGTCGTTTCCAGCCTGTCTAAGTCGCATGCGGTGCCGGGCTTCCGCTCCGGTTGGATCGTCGGACCGCCGCAACTGACCGGGCATCTGGCCAAGCTGGTGCTCTGCATGCTCTACGGCGGCCCGCCTTTCATCCAGGCCGGAGCGCTGGTGGCCTTGACGGAGGACTGCCCGCAGGTGGCGGAGATGGCGGAAGCCTACCAGCGCCGCGCCGGCATCATGGCGTCGATCCTGAAGGACGTTCCCGGCTTGGGCGCCAAGGCGCCGGAAGGCGGCATGTTCGTGATGCTGGACGTGCGCGGGACGGGGCTGTCGTCCGCCGCCTTCGCCGACGGCCTGCTCGACTCCCAGGGCGTCGCCACCCTCTCCTGCGACGCCTTCGGCCCCAGTGCGGTCGGCCATCTGCGGATCTCGCTGGCCGCACCCGACGCCCGGATCGAGGACGCGGCGCGGCGTATCGCCCGCTATGCCGGATCGTTATGATTCAGGCGCTTATCACCCCTGATCTATGTCATTGATCGGATAGGCTTGTCGGCGTTTTTTCGGGGGCGAAACTTTTTTCGCCGAGGGGTCATTTTATCCTTTTGCGCGGAGAGGTTTCGGTGTATCAGATCGCTCCGCGCTAGCACGTGCCCCTGGCCCCCACGGTTTTTCCAAGTGGGGTTATGCAACGACGAACGTGTAACCCCCGACCGTCCCTTAAGCAAGGCGGCGTCTTGGAGGATACTATGTTTCATGTTGTTGTCGGTGGGCCGCACGCCCATCCGCCTCAGTTCAAGCATCTCGGTCGCCCATCGCACAGTGGTCGATTGTGTGCAGGCCTTAAACGGCCCTAGGGTTCAGCCCGCGCCCTGACGGCGCCTGCTTTGCCTGCCCATACCCCACGCACCCATCACATCACTCCTTTCTGTTCTCGGGAGACTGAGATGAACGAGAAGATTGCCCGCTTCCTGGCGGAGCAGCAGCCGGCCACTCCCTGTCTGGTGGTTGACCTTGATATTGTTGAAGAGAACTTCAGGTCTCTGACCGCAGCCTTGCCCGACGCGAAGATTTACTACGCGGTCAAGGCCAACCCCGCGCCTGAAATTCTGTCACTGCTGAACGCCAAGGGCTCCTCGTTCGATACCGCGAGCGTTCCCGAGATCGAGATGGCGTTGGCCGCCGGCGCACCGCCGGAGCGCATTTCCTTTGGAAACACCATCAAGAAGCAGCGCGACATCGCGAAGGCTTATGAATTGGGCGTTCGCCTGTTCGCGTTCGACAGTATCGAAGAGCTCGACAAGATCGCCGAGTCGGCGCCGGGCAGCCGCGTCTTCTGCCGCATCCTGACCTCGGGCGAAGGCGCCGAATGGCCGCTGTCGCGCAAGTTCGGCTGCGATCCCTCCATGGCCCGGCAGTTGCTGATAGCCGCCTCGCAGAAGGGCGTCGTTCCCTACGGCGTCTCATTCCATGTCGGCAGCCAGCAGAAGGATCCGACCCAGTGGGATACCGCGCTGCGCACCGTGGCGGAGATGTTCCGCGACCTGGAAGCGCTCGGCATCACGCTCGGCATGGTCAATCTGGGCGGCGGCTTCGCCACCCGGTACCGGACCGACGTGCCGGAGGCCGAGACCTACGGCATGACGATCCTCGAGTCGCTCCGCCACCACTTCGGCAACCGCCTGCCGGAAACGATCGTCGAGCCGGGCCGCAGCATGGTCGGCAACGCCGGCGTGATCCAGAGCGAAGTCGTGCTGATCTCCCGCAAGTCGGCTAACGACAACCGACGATGGGTCTACCTGGATATCGGCAAGTTCGGCGGTCTGGCCGAGACGATGGACGAAGCGATCCAGTACCCGATCATGACGCCCCGCGACGGCAGCGGCGATGCCGAAGGCGTCATCCTGGCCGGCCCGACCTGCGACAGCGCCGACGTGCTGTACGAGAAGGCCGATTACCAGCTTCCGCTCGACCTGCGGATCGGCGATCTGGTCCAGATCCACTCCGCCGGCGCCTACACGACCACCTACGCCTCGGTTAACTTCAACGGCTTCTCGCCGCTGTCGCAGTATTATATTTAATGCTGCAAAGCGGCATAATGGAATATTAAATTACCCCCTTGACCTTGCGTCAAAGACGGTCTAATTCTCTCAGACCTTGATGCCGAGGCCACTCAATGGGGCCGTGCCGCTTAAGCGGACTGCGTTAAGGATCAAACTATCAAAGGGGGCTTTCGCCCCCTTTGGCATGTCTGGACCCTGGGTTCCAGTTTCCCCTTCCCCCCGCTTTCCCGACCCCTCCCGAGCCGCGACAATCCGTTTGATCGGTTGCGGTCCCGCTCCCGGCATGCCAGAGCTCGGTTATGTAACGTTATAACGTTACTTTTTTAACCGATGGAGACCGCCGATGCGCGCTGTTTCAGTCATGACTCCCCTCATCGCGGCGATGCTCGGCCTGACCTGCACCACCGACTCACTGGCAAGGGACCGGGTGCTCCAGGTCGTCGGACCGTGGGAAATCACCGGAATTGACCCGATCCGCGCGGGCTATGTGTTCGGCCGCATGGGCGTCGCGGAAACGCTGGTGACCGTCGACGGCGACGGCAACCCGATACCGGCACTGGCGGAAAGCTGGTCGGTTTCGGACGACCGGCTGGTCTGGCGGTTCGCGCTGCGGCCCGCCGCGCGGTTTCACGACGGCACGCCGGTAACGGCGGAAGCCGCCGTCGCGGCGCTGGAGAAGGCCCGCTCCGGGGCCGGGGTTCTCTCGCGCACGCCCATCGCCGAAATCACGGCGGAGGGGTCCGATGTGGTGATCCGCACCGCCACGCCCTTCGCCCCTCTGCCGGCCTTCCTCGCCAATTACACCAGCATCGTGCTGGCCCCCGCCTCCTGGAACGGGGAGGGCAAGGTCGCCGGCATCGTCGGGTCCGGCCCCTATCGCGTCAGCGGCCTGACGCCCCCGCTCCGGCTGGATGTCGAACGGTTCGACGGATGGTGGGGCGGTTCCCCGAAGGTCGGACAGGCGCGCTACCTTTCCGTCCCGCGCGGTGAAACCCGCGCCCTGATGGCGGAGAGCGGGGAAGCAGATCTGGCCTTCGCCTTGCTGCCGGCTCACATGGACAGGCTGCGCCGCAACCCGCGCGTCGATGTCCGAGTCGTCCCGATACCGCGCACCCGGATGCTGAAGGTCAATGCCGGATCGGTCTTCTTCGATCAGGTGGAGGAACGGCGGGCGCTGAGCCTCACCCTCGACCGCGCCGGCATGGCGACCGCCATCCTGCGCAACCCGGCCAACGCCGCCGGCCAGCTTCTGCCGCCATCCATGGCCGAATGGCACGTCCACGATCTGCCGCCGCTCCGCCGCGACACGGCGGAAGCGAAGCGCCTGCTCGCCGCCGCCGGCTGGAAAGCCGGGCAGGACGGCATACTCGTTTCCCCGGACGGGGAGCGCTTCAGCGTCCAGCTCCGAACCTTCACCAACTGGCCGGAACTGCCGCTGATGGCGACCGCCATGCAGGCGCAACTGCGCGAAGTCGGCATCGAGCTGGACGTCGCGGTCGGCAACAGTTCGGAGATCCCCGCCGGTCACCGGGACGGCTCGCTTCAGATGGGTCTCGCATCCCGCAACTTCTCGCTCGTTCCCGATCCGCTCGGGACCCTGCTTGAAGATTACGGACCGGACGGGGGCGAGTGGGGAGCGATGAACTGGTCCGATCCCGCCCTGACCAAAACGCTGGAAGCGCTGAAAACGACCTTCGATCCGGCCGAACGGGCGCCGCTCCGGGCACGGGTGTCAGAGATCATCCAGACCGAACTGCCGGTGATCCCCATCGCCTGGTTCGAGCTTGGCGTCGCCGTCAACAAGCGGCTCGGTTCCGTGACCATCGATCCGTTCGAAATCAGCTATCACCTTGCCGACCTCACCTGGGCCGATGCGGAGGCACCCTGACATGGCGATCTCGATACAACGCCAGACTGGCCGCCTCCTCGCGGGACGGGCAATGCAGGCCGTCACCGTGGCGGGCCTTGTCGGCGTCCTTAGCTTCGCGCTCGTCCGGATGCTGCCCGGAGACATGGCCTTGAGGATCGCCGCGTCCCGCTACGGACCCGACCTGCTGAGCGGCACGGCCGCCGACGACGTAAGGGCCGAGTTGGGCCTGGACCAGCCCCTCGCCCTCCAACTGGCCGACTGGCTTGGCCGTCTCGTCCGTTTCGACTTGGGAAACTCGCTGGTCTCGGGGCAGCCGGTCATCGATGAACTGGCGGTTCAACTGGGCTACTCGCTGTGGCTGGCCGGTTTCGCGCTGGCGCTGTCGGTGGCGATGGCGGTCCCCATCGGGCTGATAGCGGGGCTGAGCGCCGGACGCTGGCCCGACCGGGCGGCATTGACCGGGGCGATCCTGCTGCGGGCACTGCCCGCCTTCGTGACCGGCCTGTGCCTGATCATCCTGTTTTCGGTCTGGCTCGGCTGGCTGCCGCCGGCGGGCTTCGGCACCTGGCGCGAACTGACGCTGCCCGCGCTCACCTTGGCGCTGGGTCTGGCGGCGCTTTCCAGCCGGGTCGTACGGGACAGCATGGTGGCCGTCGCCGCCTCGCCGTATTTCGCCTTCGCCCGCGTCAAGGGACTGCCGGAACGGACGGTCGTGATGCGCCATGGCTTGCGCAACGGCGCCATCCCGGTGGTGTCTCTGCTCGGGCTTCAACTCATATATCTGGTCGAGGGTGTCGTGGTCGTGGAAAGCCTGTTCGCCTATCCCGGCATCGGGCATGCGCTGGTCCATGCGATCTTCGCGCGCGACGTGCCCATGATCCAGGGAACCGCCCTGGTCATGGGGCTCGTCTTCGTGGCCGTCAACATGCTGGTGGATCTTGCCTGCGCGGCGCTCGATCCGAGGCAGGCCGCCCGATGACGAAGACGAAGACGATGACCTTCACGTTCTCCCGCCGCCGCGCCGCCGGCGCCGCGCTGATCGGCGCGCTGGCGCTGTTCGGCACCCTCGGCCCCGCCGTAATCGCCGCCGATCCGGCGCAACAGGATCTGCTGGCGCCGCTGGCCCCGCCGGGCGGCGACTATCTGCTGGGAACCGACCATTACGGCCGCAGCCTGCTCGCCCGCCTTGCCCATGCCACCCGCCTGTCGCTGGGGCTGGCGGTCCTGACGGTGCTGAGCGCCGCCATTCCCGGCACGCTTCTCGGCATCGCCGCCGCCTGGGCCGGCGGCATCGCCGACCGCGCCCTCGGCATCGTGTCCGACATGATCCTGGCGCTTCCCGGATTGCTGCTGGTCCTGCTGCTGGCCGCCTTCGCACCGGGACAGTTCCTGCCGCTTTACCTAGGTCTGGCGCTGGCCCAATGGGTCGAATATTTCCGTGTCACCCGCGCCACGGCCCGCACGCTTCTTTCCCGTCCCCATGTCGAAGCGTCCCGCCTGCTCGGGTTCGGGCCGGGCTACATCGCCCGCCGCCTGATCCTGCCGGAACTGGCGCCGGTGCTCGCCACCCTGATGGCCTTCAACATGGGAACGGCCGTGCTCGCGATCTCCACGCTCAGCTTCATCGGGGTCGGGCTTCATCCGCCGACGGCGGAATGGGGAAGCATGGCGACCGAACTGCTGCCCTACTACTTCGAAGCTCCGTTCCATGTCCTGATGCCGGCGGCGATGATCCTGCTGACCGTACTGGGTTTCCATCTACTGGCGGGGGAGGACCGCTCATGACCGCCTCTCTGGAAGTGGACGGCCTGACCATCGCCTCGGGCGGGCACAAGCTGATACGGGACGTGTTCTTCACCGTCCGGCCGGGTGTGCCGCTGACCCTGCTCGGCGAGAGCGGATCGGGCAAGTCGCTGGTGGTCCAGGCGATCATGGGAACCTTGCCGGCCGAGCTGTCCGTCACGGGCCGCGTCGTGCTGGACGGCAAGGACATCCTCGGCACCGACCGGCGTGCCCTGTGGGGACGCCGCATCGGCCTGTTGCCGCAGGAGCCGTGGCTGGCGCTCGACCCCACCATGCGGGCGGACGGACAGGTGGCGGAAGTCTACCGCCACGTCCGAGGCCTGCCCTGGAGCCAGGCGCGGCAATCCGGGCGGGCGCGGCTGCGGGAGCTGGGCCTGGAAGCTGCGTCCCGGCGCTATCCCTTCCAGCTTTCCGGCGGCATGTGCCAGCGGGTGGCGCTCGCCATCGCGCGGGCGGCGGAAACGGACCTGCTGCTGGCCGACGAGCCGACCAAAGGTCTTGACCGGGCGCTGCGCGACGACGTGGCGAACGGCCTTAAAGCGGAAGCCGACCGCGGCCGGAGCCTGATCACCATCACCCACGACGTCGCCGTGGCCAGGGTCCTGGGGGGCAAGGTCGGCGTCATGCTCGACGGCGCCATGGTCGAGTACGGTCCCGCCGGCAGCGTCCTCGATTCGCCGCGCCACGACTATACCCGGCAATTGCTGATGGCCGATCCGTCGGCATGGGCTCCGCGCAAGCCGCTTGCGCCCAGGGACACCGTGATCGAGGCACGCGGCCTGACCAAGTCCTTCGGCGGCGTTCCTGTGATCGAGGATGTCGATCTCGATATTCTCGCCGGCGAGGTCGTGGCTTTGCTCGGGCCGAGCGGTTCAGGCAAATCGACGCTCGGCAACCTGCTGCTGGGGCTCTTGCGCCCGGATCGCGGAGAGATCAGGCGGAAGGCGGGCTTGAGCCCCTTGCGGTTCCAGAAGGTCTACCAGGACCCGCCCAGCGCCTTTGCGCCGCACCAGACGGTCCGCACCGCCTTTGCCGATCTGGCGAAGCGCCACGGCTTGGACTGGAAGAGGTTCGTTCCGCTGTTCGAGCGTTTCCGGCTGTCGTCCGGGTTGCTCGACCGGCGGCCCGGCCAGCTTTCCGGTGGCGAACTGCAACGCTTCGCCCTCTGCCGCGTGCTTGCCTTGGAACCGGCCTTCGTGCTTGCCGACGAGCCGACGTCACGGCTGGACCCCATCACCCAGCGGGAAGTGGCGGACCTGCTTCATGAACTGGCGGCGGAGCATGGCCTTGGCGTCCTGATGGTGACCCATGACCATGCGATGGCCCGCAACCTGGCCGGCCGGGTCATCGAGCTCCGGTCCGCCGAGCCGGACGCATCCAGTCCCGGAGGCGTGACGGCACCGGCATGAATCCGCCAAAGGGTTTGATATCGTTACCGGTTGGAGTGTTGCGCGCTGGGGAAAACCCATGACACATTGATGAAAATTTGGCGGACCCGCTCGTGCCAAATTGCCGTCCGGCGCCCGTCTGCATCATAGTCCGGCGGCCACGATAAAAACGGCGTGAGTGGAAGCGTTCAGGGAGAACAAGAGACGATGAGCGACAGCTTGGAAAAAGACAGCAGCCGGGCAACCCAGCTCGCGGCGAAGAGCTTCACCCGCCGCACCCTGCTCCAGGGTGCTGCCGCAACGGCCACCCTGGCGGCGGCAGGCCCCTTCATCGTCCGCAACGCGCGGGCCGCCTCCGGCGAACTCAGGGTCTTCGCCTGGTCCGGCTACATCTCGCCCGAGATGCTGGCCGACTTCGAGAAGAAGACCGGCATCAAGCCGGCCCTGACTGAATACGGCACCAACGACGAGCTGCTGAATCAGCTCCGCGCCTCTGGCGGTTCTGGCTTCGACATCATCATGCCGACCGTCGACCGCGTGCCGAACTACGTGGAGTTCGATCTGGTCCAGCCGCTGGACGAGTCGAAGGTCAAGTTCGACGGCTGCATCGATTCGGCGGTCAAGGGTTCCGCCGGCATGGGCGGCGTGGTCGCGGGCAAGCGCTATATGGCACCCAGCGACTGGGGAACCGAAGCGATCGCCTTCGACACCTCGGCCGCTCCCCTGAAATACGGCGAGGCCAGCTACGGCGACCTGTGGAAGCCGGAATACAAGGGCCGGGTCACGGTTCGCGGCCATTCCAGCCTGATCGGCATCGCCCTGTGGCTGGAGAGCCAGGGCAAACTGCCGCACCCGGTCAAGGAGCAGTTCAAGGACGAGGCGAAGGCAAGGGCCAACTTCGACGCGATCATCAAGGTCGCCTCCGAGAACAAGGCGTCGGTCGGCCAGTTCTGGTCGAACGAGAACGAGGCCCAGGGCGCCTTCCGCACCAATGGCTGCGTCATCGGCCAGACCTGGGACAGCTCGGCCGCGACCCTGGGCAAGGAAAAGCTCCCCATCGGCTTCGTCGCCCCGAAGGAAGGCGCGCTCGCCTGGATGGAGGGCTTCTGCATCACCAAGGACGCCAAGAACTTGAGCCAAGCCTATGAATGGATCAACTGGTACTACACGCCTGAAGCGGGTGCCCTGTACTCCAACCACACCAGCATCAACACCACGGCCAAGGGCGCTGAAGCCTACCTGAGCGACTTCAACAAGAAGTTCTTCGCCGCGGCCTATCCGGGCGACGCGCTGGATAAGCTGTGGTGGTGGCCGATCCAGGAACCGTGGTACGTCTCGATCCGCAACGAATATCAGGACCGCTTCCTGGCGGCGTAAAGGACCGGCGCCTTTCCCCCTGTTCGACTCGTTTCGCGCAGGGGGAATAGCGTCTTTTCCAAGAGGATTCATGAGCCAGGACATCGAACTGGACCACGTCACCATGCGCTTCGGCGCATTGACCGCCGTTTCCGACGTGCATCTGACCATCCCTGCGGGCGAGTTCTTCAGTTTTCTGGGACCGTCCGGCTGCGGCAAGACGACGATCCTCCGCATGATCTCCGGCTTCATGGAGCCGACATCGGGCGTCATCCGGATCGGCGGCGAGGATATGAGCGGCATCGGCCCGAACAAGCGGCCGACCGCCCTGATCTTCCAGAACCTCGCGCTCTTCCCCCTGATGACGGTGGCCGAGAACATCGGCTTCGGCCTCGAAGTGCGGGGCATCGCCTCCGCCGACCGCCGCCGCCGCGTCAAGGAACTGCTGGACCTCGTGGCCCTGCCCGACACGGCGGACAAGAAGGTGACCGAACTGTCCGGCGGCCAGCGCCAGCGGATCGCCATCGCCCGGGCGCTCGCGGTCGAGCCGGCCGTCCTGCTGCTGGACGAGCCGCTGTCGGCGCTGGACCTGAAACTGCGCCAGCACATGCGCTCCGAACTGCGCGACATCCAGAAACGCACCGGAGTCACCTTCATCTACATCACCCACGACCAGGGCGAAGCGCTGACCATGTCCGACCGGATCGGCGTGATGTCGCGCGGCGTGCTCTGCCAAGTAGGAGACGGCCGGTCGATCTACGACGATCCCGCCAGCGCCTTCGTCGCCTCCTTCGTGGGGGAGACCAACCGATTCACCGGCCGCGTCATCGCGGCGGCCGGCGGCAGGGCCGCCATAGACACACCGGCCGGCAAGATGGTCGGCCGCAACCCGCGCGACCTGCGCGAGGGCGACGAAGCGATCCTTTTCGTCCGGCCCGAGCGGATGGTGCCGGCCGACGGCGCCGCCGACCACAACATCGTCGAAAGCCCCGTCAGCCACCAGGAGTTCGAAGGCGCCTTCGTCAACGTCTTCCTGGAACCGGTGCAGGGCCGGACCATCGTGGTCCAGACCACCAACGCCGGCACCAGCAACAGCAACGGCGCTGGCAACCCCTGGCAGCCCGGCGCCACCACGCGGATAACCTTCCGCCCCGAGGACGCCGTCGTCCTTCCCCAATCCGAAGACGTGTCATGAAAGAGGTGCTGCGCCGCTACGGCCCAGGCTTGACCGCCGCGATCGTCGCCTTGTGCGCCTTCTGGGTCGTCATGCTGATAGTTTTGCCGCAGTTGCTGATGATCGATTTCTCGCTCCGCCCCAGCCTGCCGCCGGCGAAACTCGGTGGGCCGGAAGACGTCTACACCGCCCGCAACTACGTCACCCTGTGGAACAACACGATCCACCGGAGCATCTTCCTCCAGACCATCTGGGCCAGCGCTCTGGTCACCGCGATCACCTTCGCCGTCTGCTATCCCGTCGCCTATTTCATGGCCCAGGTGGCCCGGCCCAAGTCGCTGCCGCTGCTGATCCTGCTGCTGGTGATCCCGTTCTGGATCAACGAACTGCTCCGGACCTTCGCCTGGTACATCATCCTGGCCTTCAACGGCCCGCTCAATCTGGCGCTCGTCTGGCTGGGCCTGCTCGACCAGCCCGTCCGCCTGCTCGGCAGTCCGGCCGGCGTGATCGTCGGCATGGTCTATGTGTATATCCTGTTCATGGTGTTCCCGCTCTACAACGCGATCGAGTCGCTGGACCGCAACCAGATCGAGGCGGCAAGGGACCTTGGCAGCGGCTGGCTGCGCATCCACCGCCGCATCGTCATCCCCCACGCCAAGCCCGGCATCGCGGTCGGCTGCATCATGACCTTCATGCTGGCGGCGGGAAGCTACGCCGTCCCGGCCCTGCTCGGCGGCCCCAGCAGCCGCTGGTTCACCGAGATCATCTACAACTGGTTCTTCGAGGGCGGCAACTGGAACCAGGGTGCGGCCTACGCCTTCATCCTGCTGGTCCTGTGCGTCGGCTTCATCCTGCTGATGATGCGGATCTTCAAGGTCGGCCTGACCGATGTCGCGAAGTAATGGGGGCCAAGTGACATGACGGCGGACCGTATCCGATCCTCGCTGGTGACGGCCTATATGGTGCTGTTCTTCGGCTACCTGTTCCTGCCGCTGATCATCATGACGGCGGCCACGTTCAACACCAGCCGCTTCCCCACGGTGGCGCCCTGGATGGGCTTCACGCTCGACTGGTTCACGGTGCTGTGGAACGACCGGGCCATGTGGACAGCTCTGTGGACAAGTTTTCTGATCGGAGTCGGCGTGATCGTCCTGGCCGTTCCGATCGGGCTTTCGGCGGCGCTGCTGCTGTACCGGCTACACAGCAAGGCGCGGACGGTGCTCTACGCCGTGATGGTCTCGCCACTGCTGACTCCCGGCGTCATCATCGGCATCTCGACGCTGGTGTTCTGGGACCGCTGGCTGGACGTCAAGGGCGGCATCTTCCTGACCGTGATCGCCCAATCCAGCTTCATCGCGGCCTATGCCATGCTCCTGTTCATGGCTCGCCTGCAACGCTTCGACCTGACGCTGGAGGAAGCCGCACTCGACCTCGGCGCCAGCCATCTCCAGGTCTTCCGCCGGATCACCCTGCCCTACCTGATGCCGGCGATCCTGTCCGCCGCCTTCATCGCCTTCCTGCAAAGCTTCGAGAACTACAACACGACGATCTTCGTGCGCGGGCTGGACACCACCCTGACCGTCTATATCGCGTCCAAGGTCCGCACCGGCCTGACCCCCGCCGTCAACGCCCTATCGGTCATCATGATCGGCCTGACGATCCTGGGCGCCTTCGTCTACGAACTCGCCCGCCGCCGGGAACTCGCCCGCCAGGAATCGGCGAAGCGACGCGCAGTCCAGGCCGACATGGCGCTGGCCGGATCAGCGCTGTAACGGTCCGGATCGGCGCGTCCCTTACAGGCGCGCCAGCCGCTCCGTCAGCAACTCGTAGAATCCGTCCGAGTCGATCTGGTTGATTACAAGGGCATTGGCCGGCTTGCCCGTGACACCCCACCAGTCCACGACAGTCATGCCGAGCGTGCGTTCCGACGCCGTCTCGATCTCGACCGCGACGCGTTTGCCCTGGAACAGCTCCGGCCGCAGCAGCCATGCGATGACGCAGGGGTCGTGCAACGGCCCGCCGTCCGTCCCGTACTTCGCCTCGTCGAACCGTTCGGAGAAGTCGAGCATGGCAGCAACCGCCAGCCCGACCGGAGAACCCAGCGCCCGGAACCGCTCGACCCGGACACGGGTACTCATAGCCTTGTGGGTGACGTCCAGCGGCATCATCGTGACCGGCGCGCCGCACTCGAAGACGTTGTGCGCGGCATGCGGATCGACGTAGATGTTGAACTCGGCCGCCGGGGTGATGTTGCCGCCTTCCGCCCAGCCGCCGCCCATCAGAACGATCTCCCGGATCTTCGGCACGATGCCCGGTTCCTTGACCAGCGCCATGCCAAGGTTGGTCAGCGGCCCCAGCATGCACAGCGTGATAGAGGCGTCTTCCGCCGCCATCAGCGTATCGACCAGGAAATCGACCGCATGGCCCTGCCTCAGCGCCATCGACGGCTCAGGCAGATCGGGACCGTCCAGTCCCGTCTTGCCGTGGACATGCTCGGCGGTAACAAGGCGGGTGCGCACCATGGGCCGGGCGCACCCGGCATAGACGAGGATCTCCGGCCTGCTCGCCAGTTCGCAGATCCGGCGCGCGTTCTTTTCCGTCAGGCTGAGCGGCACATTGCCAGCCACGACGGTCACGCCGAGGATCTCGAGATCCTCGGGAGACGCGAGCGCCAGCAGCATGGCGACCGCGTCGTCCTGACCGGGATCGGTGTCGATGATGATCCGCCGTGGCGTCATGGGGAAACCTGTCCGTCTGTAGGGTCTATCTGTCTATTCAGGCTAGACCGAAACAGATAGCCCCCTTCACGCCCTGGCGAAAGGCCCCATCACCATGTCAATTCGAGGAAATGGCCTGCGTGGACATCCGGCGCAGCATCTCGACATGGCGCTGGATTACAGGAGTATAGCGCTGGGCGAACTGTCTAAGTTCGACATCCTGTCCCCGATTGGACTGTATCTGGAACAGGCCCAAGGTCGCTTCATGGTCGGCAAGCTGCTGCGGAACGTACTGCCGGTCGAACTCGGCCCCGGACAGCTGTTCGAGCATGTCGCCGATTTCCTGGCGTCCCGGATCGGGCGAGCTGGGCGGCGTGATCCCCTTGTTGGAGGCGAGTGCCACCAGATCCTTGTTCATCTGAGTATGCTCGGTGACCATCCTGCCGCCGAATTCTCTAACCTGCTGGCTAGACGCCTGGGTTTGAGCCAGTTCACCCAATTCGACTTCGGCAAGGCTGCCGTAGGCGGCTTGGGAAATGAAGCTACGGTCGGCGGCGCTGAGTGACGACGACTCTTTTGCGAGGTTGGCCATACCGAAGGGGCTGGAGCAACCAGCCAGAACAACGAGAGCAAAACCGGCAGTGGCGAGGCGCACCTTGCGCATTATCGTTCCTCCAAGTTTCATTATTGCACGTATGCATGGCCCTCAACCTGCGATGAAACATTTGGTCGCGCGGTTACGATGGGATTATGCCGCCGATCGCTTTACGGCATTCGACGGCACGGTTCGGTGCTGTGACGCGTTCGCTTGCACCGGACAGTCTGACTCGGGTATCTCATTCCCCGGATCGCCTCACCCGAGAACGCCATCTTGACCACCGGCATCGCCCTTCCCGCACCTCCCCATCTTGAGGGGCTTCCATCTCCCGGCGCGCGGTCTTCGGGCCATCCCGGAATCGCCTTCTTCGATTTCGACGGGACGCTGGTGCGCGGCGACAGCCTGCTGCCGTTCCTGTCGCTGATCGTGGGAAAGAAGCGGGCGCGGCTGTCGCTGATGCGGGCGGTCCACGGCGCCATCCAGCTCCACGCGACGAAGCGCCAGTTGGGCAGCGATATCCGCACCTCGACCAAGGCGATCCTGCTGCGCCTGACCCTCGCCGACGTGCCCGTAGCGGAAGCCCGCGCCGCCGCCGAGCGCCTTCCCGGCTGGGTGCGCTGGAACCGCCCGATCCTGGACGCACTGAAAGCCCATCAGGACGCCGGACGCCGGGTCGTGATCGCGACCGGCGCGCTTGACCTCTACATGCCCGAACTCCTGAAGGACCTCGGCATAACCGACCTGCTGGCGACTGGGCTGGAGGAGGTGGACGGCGTATTGACCGGCCACATGAAGGGCGGTAACTGCGTCCGCGCCATGAAGGCCCAGCGCGTCTCCGCCTACCTGCACCACCACGGCCCGTTCGGCGAGACCTGGGGCTACGGTAACCGCCCCAGCGACGTGCCGATGCTCGACCTGCTGCACAACAAGGTGATTGTTTAGACCGGCCGTTCCCTAAAGCAAAAACACGCTCGCCAGCCCCAGGAAGACGAAGAAGCCCAGCACGTCCGTGGTTGTGGTCAGGAACGGTCCGGCGGCCACCGCCGGATCGACCCCGAACCGGTTGAGCGTCAGCGGGATCACCGTTCCGGCCAGCCCGGCCCAGACCATGTTGAACATCATGGCGCTCGCCAGCACCGCCCCCAGGCCCCAGTCGCCGAACCACAGGGTCGCGATCGTGCCCATGACGGTGGCGAAGACGACGCCGTTCATCAGGCCGACCACGATCTCCTTGCCGACCACCCGCCACGTGCCGCCGCCGGTCAGGTCGCGGGCCGCCAGGGCGCGCACCATGACGGTGACCACCTGCATCCCGGCATTGCCGCCCATGGCGGCGACGATCGGCATCAGGATCGCCAGCGCCACGATCTCGGCGATGGCGCCTTCGAACCGCGAGATCACCAGCGACGCCAGGATCGTGTTGACCAGAGTGACCAGAAGCCAGCTCTGCCGCCGCCGCGCCGTCCGCAGGGGGGAGGCGAAGATGTCGCGTTCGCCCGTGCGGGCGAGGCCCAGCATGTCCTCCTCCGCCTCCTCGTCGATCACGTCCACGATGTCGTCGACGGTGATGGCGCCGATCAGGCGCTGGGCATCGTCCACGACCGGGATGGTGACCAGATCGTTGCGGCGGAAGATGTCGGCCACCTGCTCCTGGTCCATCGTGGCCGGAACGCTGAGGCCCCGGTCGTCCATGATGTCCCGGATGCGGGTCTCGCGCGGGTTGCGCAGCACCCGGCTGGTCGGCACCGTCCCGGCGGGACGATGGGCCGGATCGACCACGAACAGGTCGTAGAAATCGTCGGGCAGGCCGTGGCTGCGGCGCAGGAAGTCGATCGTCTCGCCGACCGTCCAGAAGCCGGGAACCGCGACCACGTCGCGCTGCATCAATCGCCCAGCGCTCGATTCCGGATACGACAACCCTTGTTCCAGGATCGCGCGGAAGGCAGCCGGCATCGCCTGCATGACCGCGATCCGGCGCTCATCGTCCAGCGTCTCGATCAGGTACAGCGCGTCGTCGCTTTCCAGTTTGGCGATGGCCGCCGCCAAGTCGGCGGTGCTGAACTGCTCGACCACGTCCAGCCGCACGCTGTCGTCCAGCTCGGTCAGCACCGTCGGGTCGAAGGTGTCGTGGATCGCCTGGATCAGAGCCGCGCGCTCCCGGCTGTCGAGCGGTTCCAGCAAATCGGCCAGATCGGCATAGCCGAGCGGCGTCACCAGCGCCCGAACGCGCTCGGGCTGGCCCAGGTCGAGTGCGTCGCGCACCTCGTCCACGAACTCGGGCGTCAGCCCGGTGACCCTGGGATCGGGCCTGCGGCCGTTCCCTCTCACCTCATCGGCCGTCCCGTTCAATGTCCAAGCCCATGGACGATGCCGGTCAGTTCGGCCATGGCGTCGATCCGTTCGTATCCCTGCTCCGGCGGCTCGACATGTTCGTGCGCCCAGGTGATGTGGTAGGGCACGTGGACCGCGCGTCCGCCGATCTCCAGCACCGGCAGGATGTCGGACCGGACGGAGTTGCCGACCATCAGGAACCGCTCCGGCGCGATCCCGTGCCGGGTCAGCACCCGCCGGTAGGTGGCGGGGTCCTTTTCCGACACGATCTCGATCGCGTCGAACATCTCCGCAAGGCCGGAGCGGGCGATCTTGCTTTCCTGGTCGAACAGGTCGCCCTTGGTGACCAGCACCAGCCGGTGGCTGTGGCTGAGGTATTCGACCGTTTCGGCGACGCCGTCCAGAAGCTCGACCGGATGCCGCAGCATCGCCTTGCCGGCCTCGATCATCGCCTGGATGTCCCGGGCCTCGATCCGCCCGTCGGTGACCTCGATCGCCGTCTCGATCATCGACAGGATGAAGCCCTTGATGCCGTAGCCGAACAGACCGAGGTTTCCTCGCTCGGTGTCGAGCAGCCGGCGGTCGCCATCGGCCGCCAAGTCCTCGCCCAGCATGGCGCGGAACTTGTCCTGCGTCATGGAGAAGATCGACTCGTTGTGCCACAGGGTGTCGTCGCCGTCGAAACCGATGGTCCAGCCCCCCGTCTTGTTCTCACCGGCCTTGGTCTCGCCGGCCCTGTTGTCACTGGCCTTATTCTCACTGGTCATGTCTTCACGATTCCGCTTTGCAGGATGCCGTCGATCACGAACTGGCAGGCCAGCGCCGCCAGCAGGATGCCGAGCACCCGGTTGATCACGTTGACGCCCGTGACGCCCATCAGCTTGCTGACCTTGGCCGCTGCCAGCAGGACGGCAAGGTTCGCCAGCAGCACCAGCGCCAGGACGCCCAGCACGACGGCTTGGCCCCAGATGTCGCCGTGCGCTTTGCCCATCAGCAGCAGCAGGGACGTCAGCGCGCCCGGCCCGGCGATCAGCGGGATCGCCAGCGGAAAGACCGAGATGTCCTCCTTGTGGGTCGCCTCTTCCTGTTCCGTCGCGGTCGTGCTGCGGATCCCGCTGGGCCGCGCGAAGGCCATGTCGATGGCGAGCAGGAGCAGCAGGATGCCGCCGGCGATCCGGAAGGCCGGAAAGCCGATGCCCAGCGCCCGCAGCAGGAACTCGCCGACGAAGGCGAATACGAACAGGATGATCGCCGCGATCAGGACGCCCTTGATCGCCATCCGCCGCCGGTGCGCGTCGTCGGACCCGCGCGTCAAAGCCGCGAAGATCGGACCTGTCCCGATCGGATCGATGGTCACCAGCAGCGCCACCGCCGATGTCACGGCCAGATCAAGCACGGCCGGACCCTTGCCCGAGGAAGTGGATGGACATCGCGACAGAACCTTCTAGCGGAAATGGGGGTTTATAACGGCAGAGGCATGGATAAAACGCGCTCATCCCGCCCGCAAGCATGCGTTGGATTGACAGGACGTGCCGCACCGCACTATCCCTGACGCCAACGGCTGAGAATACCGAACAGGCCAAAGCGGCGTATCAACAATAAAGAGACAAGGACAAGGGGATGAAGAAGGTCTATGCCGACGCCAAGAGCGCCCTTCAAGGACTGCTTTTCGACGATATGACGATCATGGCCGGCGGTTTCGGCCTTTGCGGCATTCCGGAAACTCTCATCGAGGCCATCCGGGACAGCGGCGTCAAGGGCCTGACCGTGATCTCCAACAACGCCGGCATCGACAATGTCGGCCTGGGCGTGCTGCTGGAGACGCGCCAGATCAAGAAGATGATCTCGTCCTATGTCGGCGAGAACAAGACCTTCGCCAAGCAGTTCCTGGCCGGCGAGCTTGAGATCGAGTTCAATCCCCAGGGCACCCTGGCCGAGCGTTGCCGCGCCGGCGGCGCCGGCATCCCCGCCTTCTTCACGAAGACCGGCGTCGGCACCCTGGTCGCCGAGGGCAAGGAAGTCCGCGAGTTCAACGGCGAGCAGTACGTGATGGAGACCGGCCTGTTCGCCGATTTGGCCGTGGTCCACGCCTGGAAGGGCGACACCGAAGGCAACCTCGTCTACCGCAAGACCGCGCGCAACTTCAACCCGATGATGGCGACGGCGGCCAAGGTCACCGTGGCCGAGGTCGAGAACCTCGTGCAGCCGGGCGAGCTGGATCCCGACCACATCGTCACCGCCGGCATCTTCGTCAAGCGCATCGTCCACGTGCCCGATGCCGAGAAGCGCATCGAGCAGCGTACCGTCCGCAAGCGCGCCTGAGATTTAAGGGGAGGATCGATAAAATGGCATGGACACGTGAAGAAATGGCGGCGCGCGCCGCGAAGGAACTGCGCGACGGCTTCTATGTAAACCTGGGCATCGGCATCCCGACGCTGGTCGCCAACTACATCCCCGAAGGGATCGAAGTCACGCTCCAGAGCGAGAACGGCATGCTCGGCATGGGTCCCTTCCCGTTCGAGGGCGATGAGGACAGCGACCTGATCAACGCCGGCAAGCAGACCATCACCGAACTGGCGAAGACCAGCTACTTCAGCAGCGCCGACAGCTTCGGCATGATCCGGGGCGGCCATATCGACCTGTCGATCCTGGGCGCCATGCAGGTAGCATCGAACGGCGATCTCGCCAACTGGATGATTCCGGGCAAGATGGTCAAGGGCATGGGCGGCGCCATGGACCTCGTCGCCGGCGTCAAGAAGGTGGTCGTGGTCATGGAGCATGCCTCCAAGGATGGCGAGCCGAAGATCCTGAAGCAGTGCAACCTGCCGCTGACCGGGACCGGCGTGGTCGACCTGATCATCACCGACATGGGCGTCTTCCAGGTCGACGAGAACGGCGGCGGCCTCACCCTGATCGAGATGGCCCCCGGCGTCACCGTGGACGACATAAAGTCCAAGACCGAAGCGGAGTTCAAGGTCGCGGTCTGACGCGCGGCCTTCAGTCATCTATAGGTACGCCCGGCGGGAGGTTCCTTCTTCCGCCGGGACCGTGACGCCCGACCTTCATGGCAGCGATGCCAAAGGGATTGCGGCGGGACGGCTTTTCCGATTCGACAAGCCCCCTTCCGCGCGCTAAACCGCGCGGCATGACCGATGCCTCCCTAGCCGCGCGCGGCGCCGCCCTCGACCTGCTCGAAACGGTCCTGCGCAAGAAGATCCCGCTCGATGACGCGTTCGACGCGCACGAGGGGCTTGACGCGCTCGAACCGCGCGACCGCGGCTTCGTCCGGCTGATGGTCGCAACCGTGCTGCGCCGGCTCGGCCAGATCGACGCGCTGATCACCGAGACGCTGACCAAGCCCGACCCGATCAAGGCCGGAGTGCTCGACATCCTGCGGCTTGGTGCCGCCCAGCTCGTCTTCCTCGACACGCCGGCCCATGCCGCCGTCGATACCTCCGTCGCCATCGCGGAGCAGCGCGGTCTTCAGCACTACAAGGGCCTGATCAACGCCGTCCTGCGCCGGGTCTCGCGCGAAGGCGCCGACATCGTGAAAAAGCAGGACGCCGGCCGGCTCAATACGCCGGACTGGCTGTGGCTGGCGTGGCGGACGGCCTACGGCACGCCGCGCACGCGCGGCATCGTCGAGGCGAACCTGGTCGAGGCGCCGCTCGACCTCACCGCCAAGTCCAACCCCCATGAATGGGCGACGAAGCTGGACGGCACCGTGCTGCCGACCGGCACGGTCCGGCGAGCCAGCGGCGGGCAGGTCTCCGAACTGCCCGGCTACGACGACGGCGCCTGGTGGGTTCAGGACGCCGCCGCCGCATTGCCGGCCAAGCTGTTCGGCGACATCGCGGGCAAGACCGTCTACGACCTGTGCGCGGCGCCCGGCGGCAAGACCGCCCAGCTCGCGGCGGCCGGCGCCAAGGTGACCTCGCTCGACCGCTCGGAACGGCGCCTGCGCCGGCTGACCGCCAATTTGGAGCGGCTCAACCTGTGGGCCGACACGCTGACCGCCGATGCCGCGACCTGGAAGCCGGACGAGCTGGCCGACGCCGTCCTGCTCGACGCGCCCTGCTCCGCGACCGGCGCCATCCGACGCCATCCCGACATCATGCGGCTGAAGTCCCAGGAAGACGTGACCAAGCTGGCCGGCGCCCAGCGCCGCCTGCTCGCCCATGCGGTCGATCTGGTCAAGCCGGGCGGCACGCTGATCTACTGCACCTGCTCGCTCCAGCCGGAAGAGGGCGAACAGCGGATCGCCCATCTGCTGTCCACCGGAGCGCAAGTCGACCGGTCGCCGGTAACTCCCGACGAACTCGGCGGCCTGTCCGAACTGATCAACGAGAACGGCGAAGTCCGCACGCTGCCGGGCCAATTGGCGGAACTTGGCGGGATCGACGGCTTCTTCATCGCACGGCTGGTCAAGCGGACATGACGCGGGGAAAAGATAGTCCCGTCGACTTAACGCAATTCTCACCTGCATCCGGCAGGATCATGTGTGATCTTGCGCACACCCCACCCGACTTGGTAGGACTGTTTTGCCATGCAACATTCGACACTGATCGCACCGTCCATCCTGTCGGCTGACTTCGCCCGCTTGGGAGAGGAAGTGCGCGCGGTCGACGCGGCTGGCGCCGACTATATCCACATCGATGTGATGGACGGGCACTTCGTCCCCAACATCACCATCGGTCCCGCCGTCGTCGCGGCCCTGCGGCCCCATACCGCTAAGGTGTTCGACGTCCACCTGATGATCTCGCCGGTCGATCTCTTCATCGCCGACTTCGCCAAGGCCGGCGCCGACATCATCACGGTCCATCCGGAAGCGGGCGCCCATACCCACCGCACCATCCAGCTCATCAAGTCGCTCGGCAAGAAGGCCGGGATCTCGCTGAACCCGGCGACGCCGGTCGAAGCGGTCGATTACCTAATCGACGATCTCGACCTGATTCTGGTGATGAGCGTCAATCCCGGCTTCGGCGGGCAGAGCTTCATCCGCTCGCAGCTCGATAAGATCCGGGCGCTGCGCCGCCGGATCGACGAGAGCGGGCGGCAGATCGACCTGGAAGTCGACGGAGGCATCAATTTCGATACCTCGGCCGCCGCGATCGAGGCCGGCGCCGACGTCCTTGTCGCGGGCACGGCGACGTTCACCGGCGGGGCGGATGCCTATGCCGGCAATATCCGCCGCCTGCGGGGTGCCTGAGGCGGCATGACGAGCCAGCGCGACACCCTAGGCTGGCTGAAGCAGGGCGCGCGGGCGTTCGCCTTCGGCAACCCCCTCTACGGCCTGACGCTGGGCGGCCGGGGCGTCACCGGACTTGCGGCGGTGCCGAACGATCCGTGGCCGGGCGACTCCGACATGGGCGCCGCCATCATGGACGGCGTCTTCCCCTTCGGCGGCGACGTGATGCAGGCCGAAGAGCCGGTCTGGGTGCCGGCGCTCGGCTATGGCCGGACGTGGATCGCCTGCATGAACAGCTTCGACTGGCTGCGCGACCTGCGCGCCGTCGGCGGCGACGTGGCGCGGCGGCAGGCCCGGACGCTGATCACAAGCTGGCTCGACCAGAACCATGGCTGGAACTCCGCATCCTGGGCGCCCGACGTGCTGGGCACGCGCATCGCCAACTGGATCGCGCAGCACGACTTCTACTGCCAGAGCGCCGACGACGCCTTCCGCTCGCGCGTGTTCGAAAGTCTGGCGCGCCAGACCACCCACCTGTCCAGGGTCGTCCCCGGCCCGCTCCAGGGTTCCTCCCTGCTCAGCGCCGTCCGCGGCCTCGCCTTCGGCGGGCTGTGCCTGCCCGGCTGCGACAAGGCGCTCGGCCAAGCCCTGAAGCTGCTGGAACGCGAGCTTCCAGCCCAGGTGCTGCCCGACGGCGGCCATGTCGAGCGCAATCCCGAACGCCACATGCTGGTGCTGCGCCACTTGATCGACATCCGGACTGTTCTGCGCGCCGCCCGGCACGAAGTTCCGGAAGTGCTCCAGCACGCCATCGACCGTATGACCCCGGCGCTCCGCTTCTTCCGCCACGGCGACGGCGGGCTGTCGTTGTTCAACGGCGGCCGGGAAGCCGATCCCGCCATGACCGACACGGTGCTCGCCCAGTCCGACGCACGCGGCCGTCCGCTGAAAAGCGCCCCCCATTGCGGCTTCGAGCGCATGCTGGCGGGCCGCACGACGCTGGTGATGGACACGGGCAAGGCGCCGCCGCCGGGGCTCGACACTGATGCCCATGCCGGCACGCTCAGCTTCGAGCTGACGGTCGGGCGCGAGCGGCTGATCGTCAACTGCGGCTCCCATCCCAGCCGCTTCGGCCCCTGGCGCGGCGCGCTGGCGGCGACCGCCGCCCACTCGACCCTGGCGGTGGCGGAAACCAACTCGGCCCAGGTCCTGGAACAGGGCGGTTTGGGGCGCCGGCCCGGCCGGATCACCTGCGAGCGGATCGAGGGCGACGGCGCCACGCTGGTCGAAGCGACCCATGACGGATACGTCCGCTCCTTCGGCCTGCTGCACCGCCGCCGCCTCTATCTGGCGGACAACGGCGACGACCTGCGCGGCGAGGACACGCTGGAAGGGCCGGCAGGCACTTCCTTCGCGCTCCGCTTCCACCTGCATCCCAGCGTCACCCCGGCGGCGGTGGCCGGCGGAGACAGCGTGCTGCTGAAACTGCCCAGCGGCGCAGTCTGGCGCCTGCGCGCGGCCGGCGCCGTCCTGGAAGTGTCGGAGAGCATCTATCTCGGTGGCGGCTTCGGCGACGGCGACGAGCCACGCCGGACCAATCAGGTCGTCGTGACCGGCGACACCGTGTCCGATTCCACTCAGATCAAATGGGCGTTACGCCGCGAGAAGAAGCCGCCGCCGCAAACATAAAAACCGCGCCATAAAAACTCCCCCTTAAACTCAGCCATAGCCTTACGCAGGATTCCGCCGTCATGACCGCCGATCTCATCCGCGTCACACGAGCCCTCATTTCCGTTTCCGACAAGACCGACCTCGTGCCGTTCGGTCAGGCGCTCGCCGCGCGCGGCGTCGAGATCCTCTCGACCGGCGGTTCCGCCCAGCAGCTTCGCGACGCCGGCGTGCCGGTGACCGAAGTCGGCGACTATACCGGCTTCCCCGAGATGATGGACGGCCGCGTCAAGACGCTGCACCCGCGCGTCCACGGCGGCATCCTGGCCCGCCGCGACCTGGAAGGCCATCTGGCCGCCATGAAGACCCACGACATCCCGCCGATCGATCTGGTGGTGGTCAACCTCTATCCGTTCGAGGCGACCGTGGCGCGCGGCGCTCCGTTCGAGGACTGCGTCGAGAACATCGACATCGGCGGCCCGGCGATGATCCGCAGCGCCGCCAAGAACCACGGCTTCGTCGCGGTGCTGACCGACGCCTCGCAGTACGAATCGGTCCTGGCCGAACTGGACTCCAACGACGGCGCCACCTCCCTGGCGCTGCGCCGCCGGCTGGCGGCCTCGGCCTATGCCCGCACGGCGTCCTACGACGCCGCGATCAGCCAGTGGTTCGCCGGCCAGAACGACGAGACATTCCCCGCCCGCGTCACCGTCGCCGGCAGCCTGCGCCAGACGCTCCGCTACGGCGAGAACCCGCATCAGGCGGCCGCCTTCTACGTCAGCGGCGCCGATGCCCGGCCCGGCATCGCGACCGCGACCCAGCTCCAGGGCAAGGAGCTGAGCTACAACAACCTGAACGACACGGACGCCGCCTTCGAGCTGGTGGCCGAGTTCGAGAAGCCCGCCGTCGCCATCATCAAGCACGCCAATCCCTGCGGCGTCGCCGAGGGCGAGAGCCTGCTGGACGCCTATGGCCGCGCGCTGGAATGCGATCCGGTCAGCGCCTTCGGCGGCATCATCGCCCTGAACCGCACGCTGGACGCCGCTACCGCCGAGCAGATCGCGAAGCTGTTCGCCGAGGTCGTAATCGCCCCCGACGCCGACGAGGGCGCCCGGCAGTTCCTGGCGTCCAAGAAGAACCTGCGCGTCCTGCTGACCGGCGACCTGCCCGACCCGGCCGCTCCCGGCATGACGGTGCGCACCGTCGCCGGCGGCTTCCTGTTCCAGACCCGCGACAGCGGCCGGGTGACCCTGCCCGACCTGAAGGTCGTGACCAAGCGGGCACCGACCGATCAGGAACTCTCCGACCTGCTGTTCGCCTTCCGCGTCGCCAAGCACGTCAAGTCCAACGCCATCGTCTACGCCAAGGCGGGCGCCACGGTCGGCGTCGGCGCCGGCCAGATGAGCCGGGTCGACAGCTCACGCATTGCGGCCTGGAAGTCCGCCGACGCCGCTAAGGCGGCCGGCCGCGAGCAGGCCGGCACCATTGGCTCGGTCGTGGCAAGCGATGCCTTCTTCCCCTTCGCCGACGGGTTGCTGGCCGCCGCCGACGCGGGCGCCACCGCGATCATCCAGCCCGGCGGCTCGATGCGCGATGCCGAGGTGATCGCGGCGGCGGACGAGCGCGGCCTCGCCATGGTCTTCACCGGCATGCGCCACTTCCGCCACTAAAAACCGGATCGGTCCCAAACGAAAACGGGCGGCAGGATCACCCTGCCGCCCGTTTTCGCATCCGCGTATCCGACGGTTACTTCACTTCAGCGCCTTCAGGAAATCGATCAGCTCGTCCTGCTTCGCCTTGTCGGTGATGGCGACGTGGCGCATGCGGGTTCCGGGGATGAACGCGTCGTTACCGGAAATCCACTTGCGCAGGTTGTCCTCGTTCCAGACGATTCCGGACTTCTGAACAGCTTCGGAATAGGCGAAGCGCGGCACCGTGCCGGCGGAACGGCCGTAGACGCCGATCAGCGTCGGGCCGAAGGCGTTGGCGGAGGTATCCAGCGAATGGCACGACGCGCATTGATGGAACGGATGGCTGTCCGAAACCGGCTTGGTCTCGGCAAACGCCTGGCTCGCGCCGAGCGAGCACGCGGCAGCCAGCATCGGCCCCATCAATCTGAGGGCCAGCAGCTTCATGGTGATTGTCCCCTTTCACAGGTTGCCGCGGCAGTATAAGTCCGGGCCGGACGGCGGATAATAGTACCAAGGAATGAAGGGTTATTCGCGCCACGCGACGTTATGCGGCATTGGCGACCTGATCCCACGGCATCGACCGAGTCGGAGGGACGGCGCCCCCCGCCCTGCCCTTCACCGCATATCGCCGTACCACCAGGGCAAATTTCAATGCACGGCAGGGCCGAACCTGCACACGCCAATATTTAATGATTACAAAACTTAAACAATAAGCGAATCGATTTGAGAGTTTCTCTTCACGTATTTACACTTCACCATAAGACAAGAGCTGCCGCATCCGCATACCCAAGTACCCGTGGATACTGCTCCTTTTGTTGCTCTTTCATTGCATCTTCTGATTTATTGATCTTCGGGAGACTATAATCATGACCGCTGTGGACGCCCCTGTTAAGTCCCCTCTTCCCAAGCACGTCCCCCTGAATCTCGCCGACGCGAAATCCGTCGACTCCCTGGGTCCGCTGGCGGCTCTGCTCGGCAAATGGTCCGGCATCGGCTGGAACATGATCGCCGTACCGAACGGCAACGGCGGCTTCGAGCTTCTGGTCAACGAAATCGACGAGACGATCACCTTCACCGCGATCGAAGCACTCGTCCCCAACCGCAGCAACGGCGGCGGCACGATGCTGCTGGCGGGCGTCAGCTATGACGTCAAGGTGACCGACGCAACGGAGGGGCCGAACTTCGGCAACCTGCTGCACGTCGAAAACGGCATGTGGCTGTGGCCGACCAATCTCGGACCGGAAGTCACCGACACCACGGCCACGGACGAGATCTTCACGCCTGATACCGTCGTCCGGATCGCCACCGTTCCCCACGGCAACTCGCTGGTCGCGATCGGCCCGTTCAGCAAGTTCAAGGGAGCGCCGAAGATCCCTAACATTTCGGGACTGCCGACACCGGTGAAGGGAGCTCTGAATGGCTATAGCGAAAGCTACCGGGGCAAGCGCGGCAACTTCGATCCGCAGCAACCCAACAGCTTCCTGATCGACCAAAACAAGAAGGCCGACATCGTGTCGACGCTGGCGCTGTCGGTCACGACCTCCGACGACGTCGACGGCGGCATCGTCAACATCCCGTTCATCCGCCAATACGCCGACGCCAAGGCGCTGGCGAGCACCTTCTGGGTCGAGACCGTCAAGGACGCGACCACCGGGGAGCTGTCGCAGCAGCTTCAGTATTCCCAGACGGTCGACATCTATTTCCACAAGCACTTCGATGAGACGCCCGGCCTGATCAAGTGGCCGCACGTCACCGTCAACACCCTCGCATTCGTCAACGAGCCGGTGCCAGTGGTGGTGGACTAAGCCAGGGGCCGAAGAGATTGACCTATGTGGACAGTGTTTGTTGGGCCACGGCCCAACCTACAGGCTCCTGCTTCGTAGGTTGGGCCGTGGCCCAACACTTGCCTACCGCCGGTCAAACTCTTCGGCTCAAGCCTTAAGCATCCCCAAGCTTGGTGCGCTCGCGCCGGTGCCTCCAGAAGGGGGCATCGGGCCAGCGGGCTTCCAGGTCGTAGAAGTAGTTCCGGTTGCCGGCATAATCCCCGAACCGCGCCGCGATCCCCTCGGCATAGCCCGACGTCTCGACCGCTTCCCCCCGCTCGATCAGCCCGGCGACGGCCGCAGCCGCCGCCATCGCATCCACGAACGCCTTGTGGATACCCTGCGACGACAGCGGGTCATAGGTGGAGGCGGCGTCCCCCACCGCCAGCCAGTCGGCGCCCGCCGGACAATCCAGCAGGAACGACGGCGTCGGCCAGACCCGCAGGGTGTCCGGCATCAGCACGGCCCCCGCGACGTCGCCGGCGACGTGCCGCGTCGTCGCCAGCCTTTCCATCCACGCCAAGGGCTGGTCCAGCCCACCCTCCTTCAGCAGGGCGGCATCGGTCGCCAGCGCCGCGACATGCTCCCCGGCGGGCAACCGGGCCGCGTACCACCAGCCGTACTCGACCGCTTCCAGCAGCGTCAGATGCGACCCGCGCGACCCGTCGGGCACATGGAAGAAGCCAGCGGCCACGACCATCTGGTCCAGCCGCCGGCGGCCGGCCCCGCGCTGATGGGCGAACAGCCCCCGCGCCCCCGTGGCATCGACCACGAAGCGCGCAGTCAGCGCCGTCACGGCACCGTCACCCCCTACCAGCCGCAGCCGATAGCCGCCGCCGGGCATCGGCTCCGCCTTGTCGAAGCTGGTCCCGCTCAACACCCCCATCCCCAGCCCGTCGCTCCGGGACAGCAGGAACGCGTCGAAGCGCCGCCGGTCGAGGTGCCATCCCTGACCGTGCGGGTTGTAGAGATAGTCGTTGTAGCCCAGCCGGTTGTCGCCCCAGGCGGAGCGGCTGCCCAGGCAGGGCTCGTGCCCTTCGGCCACGAAATCGTCCCAGATCCCGAGCGTGCGGAACATCAGCCCGGTATCCGGCGGGATGCTCTCCCCGATCCGTCGAACCTCATGGGTGCCGGCTTCGATGACCAGGACATCGCGGATGCCCTGGCGGTGGAGCGCCAGTGCCGTGGCGCAGCCGGCAGGACCGCCGCCAAGAATGGCGACGGTCCTGTCATGATGGGTTGTCATGCTTTCCCAGCGACCACTGACGGCAACTCAGCCGGCACTCGTGCTCTTGTCGTTCATCGGCCAGGGCGGAATGACAAGACCTTCGTCGACCGGCAGCTCGCTCCGCACCTCGAAGAACTGGTCCGGGTTGCGCTGCCCACCGATGATCGCGCTGTCCTGGATCACGAAGCCGATCTTGTGCCAGTTCGGCAGGATGTTCTCGATATCCTGATAGCGGCCCTGGTTCGCCGGATTTTCGCTGCCGGTGCCGGGACCCCGGACCGAATAGCGCTGCGGACCGGGCTTGCCATCCTTGACCTCGGAGGCGAGATGGACATGGACCGGGCGCTGCGCCGGCCACGACCAGTACAGCGTGGTGTTGTGCGGAATCGTCGGGCTGGTCGGATGGGTGGCGCAGGAATTGTAGTCGGTGTGCCACGGCACGGACATGAACTTGGTCATGTCGCCCGGCTCGACCAGATCCTCGCCGGTGCTGTGCAGCGGCACGTAGCCCTCCGACAGCACGGGCACGTCCGGATCGAGGCCGTCGAGCTTCAAGGGCTTCGGCGCGATCCGGAACGGCCCAACCTCCTTCTTCCGCCAGTCCTGGACGTAGATTTCCTCCTGGCGCACGGTGAAGGTCAGGTCGATGCCGGGGCTGAAACGGCCGCCCAGGCAGTTGATCAGCGAGGCCTTGTCCAACAGGTCGCCCGGCGACAGCGGCTTGACCGGCTCGGCACTGCACTTGCGGTCGTTCCACTGCGTCAGGAAATAGTACTGCGTCAGCGTCGGCGACAGGAAGGCCTGACCCGAATCGCCAAGCGCACCCGGCATCAGCGGCACGCCCAGCATGGCCTGCTGCGGCAGGTTCGGGTTGCGGATATAGGCCAGCCCCGACAGGATCGTGTCGGCGGGAACGGTCTCCGCGCCAATGCGGCCGACCGCGCGGTGCGCGTGTTTGGCAGGCTGAGGCAGGTTGGAAATCCATTCCTGCAAAGCCGTGCCCCGGAAGATATGGGCGACGTCGTCCTCGAAGCTGGCGTAGCGGTCGTACCGGTATTCGCCGTCCGAATAGATCTCCGGCTGAAGGTCGAGCTTGCGGACGAAGGTGTCGTAGACCTCGTCCCACAGCGACACGACGTTGAGGATCTGCGGCGCATAGGACGGATCGGCCGTCGCGACCCAGGCCGTCCCGGCGGAAATCCGGGTTTCGTCGGGCAGGCCGCCGTTCAGCACGACCACCGCCGAAACCGGGCCGTCGCTGGTGTCGTCGAACCAGCCGTCGTTATCGACGCTGCTGACGAGCTGGTAGAAGCTGCCGTCGGCCTGCTTCCAGGCGCTCGCCCTGCCGTAGCCGCCCAGCACCACCAGCCGCCCGGCCTCGTCGGTCTCCAGGTGGCCGAGGGTATCGACCTCGCCGGTCGGCGAGTACAGCCCGTCGGGGAACGACTTGGCCGGCCAGGACTTGGGATAGTCCGGCAGGGCCTTGAGGCCGCCTTCGGCGCTGTAGACCGAAGCCTCCGTAGCGGCATCGAACCGCACCGGTGCTGCACCGGCTCCCCGCACCGTGCGCGGCCCGAAATCGATCGTCAGCCTGGAAACCCGCTCCGGGTTGTTCAGAACAGCCAGCTCTTCCGTGCCCTCGTCGCCGGGATAGAACGAGGCATTGCGGATCGGCGGCAGGTTGCCGTTGCCGTAGTTGTCGATGACGGGACCGTTGGCGTTGCTCACCTCCAGGACGAAGGTGTTGGCCTTCTTGTTGGCGACATGGACGGTCCAGATGATGTCGGTGACCGTCTTGTCTCCCAGCGGTTCGCCGATCCTGATCTCCTGCTCGGTGGCGGCCGGGTAGGCCTTGGCCTCCGCTTCGCTGTAGGCGAAGATCTTGAAACGGGCGGCCTGACGCTTCAGCGCGCCGGAGGCGTCGCGCAGGTCCTCGTCGGTGATCGTGTCGTGCTCGGTGCCGCGCCGAATCGGCAGGCCGCCCATCACCGGCGGTTTGCTACCGGCGACCGGGACGCCGGCCATGGTTTCGGGCGCCAGATAATAGTCGTCGCTGTTGCCGACTCGCGCGAAGGCGATGGCGGGATGGATGCGCAGGATGCTCTTGGACATGGGCTGATCCCTGAATCTTTGTTTGACGACCTTGAATTGACTCAGAGGTCAGGCGGTCGCGGGCTCGGCCTTCCAGGCCGCCGCCTTGGCGTTGGCCGCCTTCGCCAGCGGGAAGCGCGGCTCCGACTCCAGGGCCGCGAACGTCGCCCTGGTCTGCGCCGAATGGTTCAGGTCGTGGTGCGAGAAGGCCGGCACCGCGCCGTTTTGCCAGCAGGCCAGGATATTGCCGGCAAGCGTGACCATGTGGACGTAGAACTGCGGGACCTGCTTGCCGGCGAACTTCTCCGTCATGGCCCAGCGGAACTTGGTGAAGTTCTCGACCAGCCGAAGCTGAGCCGCGTAGCCGGGCGTGCCCTCACGCGGGAAGCGCTCTGCGGCATAGGTTTCCGGCAGCACGCCGCCCTGGATCAGGCTGTAGAACTTCTCGAAATGCGGCCACGACGGCTCGATGTCGTCGGCGGTGTTCCGGAACTGCTTCTTGATCGGCGGGTTCGACGCGCTTTGGAAGTAGCTGGCGATGTCTGGCAGGTTGGGATGCTTCGGATGGCTCTTGAGGCCGGCCGGACGCTGGGTGCCTTCGCCCTGGGACGTGATCGCATCGACCAGATTGGCGACCTGTGCCAGCCCGTCGGAGCCGTCGAGCGTGATGGTCGGCTGCGCGAAGTCGGCGTAGAAGCGCTTGAAGGCATCGACCTGATTGACCGCCTTGATGTGGTCCTTCAACTGCGTCGCGCCGACCGTCACCGCCTGATAGAACTCCCCGATCGAGCCGTAAACGGCGATGTCGGGGTTCGCGTCCACCGGATGGCCGGTATCCCAGAACGGATATTCGACCAGGCAGAAGCCCTGGAGCCGCGCGATGTCGAGCTGCCCGATCTCCGCCCGCGCCGACGGGAACAGCGTCCGGGGGTCCGGATCGTCCAGCGAGAAATCCAGGTGCGGAATATGCGTTCCCTCATAGACCGGGCACTTGAATAGCGGCTTCAGCCCATAGGCGTTGGCGATATTGGCCGCCAGCTGGACATGCAGCATTTCCTGATTGACGACCGACAGGATGAGCTGGAACGCCGCCTCGCCCTGATCCTTGATAGAATAGGCCGCCGCCATGTAGTACGGGATGGTCCAGAATTCGAGATCGACAGCCGCCTGCAAATGCTCCTGCAACTGTTCCAATGTCCATTGCGATTCCGCTGAACTCATCAGGTGACTCCTGCCCGGAAAATATTGATTTGAGAAATCCCCGGCGGCTGAAACCATGGCCGTTATCGGGGGTGCTATTGGATGCGGGAGAACGACAACAGAAATGCGGTATTTAAGTCAAGAATATTAGTATTAATTTTTATGTTACTTCGGAGGAACAATACTGTTGTATGTTTGGTAGAGTGCATATCCGAGTAACGTGACAGGTGATTTACTTGGGTATTTCTTGAACAGGCACCGTGCCACGATCTCCGGCTGTATGCCGCCTAGTCCAGGGCTTGGGCCTATAGGCGTCACCTTAAAACATTCCCGCACGCCAAGCTTGCATTCTCCTCCACTTTACCGTCATGCCAAGACTTGATCTTGGCATCTCCTGGCGAAAGCTGACTAGAAGACTTCAACCTGAAGTCCGACTACCAGCAGCCAAGCTCCTGAAAGGAGATACCAAGATCAAGTCTTGGTATGACGGGAAGGGGACAAGTCTGCCAAAACCAGCGCTTACAAGACTTGATCTTGGCAAGACGGTATGAAGAATTAGCGGAAAGCCCGGCATCTTCTCCATTTGGGAACCGAACAGCTCTGCTATCCACTTTTGAAAAGTGCGGCTAGTCCCCTGTCCAGCGCCGTTTAAAAAACGCTTTTGAAGCCGGTTCGTATACCCATACACACCAAGGTAGCATCACGGGCGGTGATGGCCGAGATGCCGTCGCGCCCGTTTCAGGACGATTTCATCCGGTTCTTCTGCCGGATATCGAGTCCCGATCCCGAAACGCGTGAGGAAGCGCGCCGGCTGCACAGGGTCAGGATGGATGCGTGGAGCACCCGGCGGAACATTCAGAAGGAATGGTTCGCCAAGGCGGGACTCGATGCCGCGGGCAGGCATCGCAGGCTCCTGCTCAACGACAAGCACGCCATCGAATGCGAACTCATAGGACATAATGACCGGCCCCGGCAAGGCCATTGTCTTCGCCTGAGCCAGAGCGCCCGACCCTCCTGGCGGCAGTCTCCAGCCGCCGCCAGGAGCCGCGATAGTGAGCTTCAGTGACCAACGGTGACGAAACACCGTTTTTTCCTCACCCACGCCGGCACCACGACGGCCGGAGCTTCCGCTGCGGCCGCCGATGTTTCACGTGAAAGGCCATTCAGGCCCCGCCCTCAGGGCCGCAGCACGACCTTCATGCATTCGTCCTGCTTGTTGAGGAAGGTCGAATAGCCCGACGCCGCGTCGTTCAGGTTCAGCCGGTGCGTGATGACGAAGCTGGGGTCGATGTCGCCCTTTTGGATGTGCTCCAGCAGCGGCTTCATGTAATGCTGCACATGGGCCTGCCCCGCCTTGATCGTCAGCGACCGGTTCACGACGGCGCCGAACGGGAACTTGTCGACGAACCCGCCATAGACGCCGATCACCGAAACAGTGCCGCCGTTGCGGCATGACAGGATCGCTTCGCGCAGGGCGATGATCCTGTCGGTTTCCAGCATCATCGCCTGCTTGGCGCGGTCATAGGCGCCGATCAGGCCCATGCCGTGGGCTTCCATGCCGACCGCGTCGATGCAAGCGTCCGGACCGCGCCCGCCGGTCATTTCCCGCAGGGCCTCGGGCACGCTGTCGACTTCGGCGTAGTTGATCGTCTCGGCCCCGCCCTGCTCGCTCGCCATCTTCAGCCGGTAGGGGAACCGGTCGATCGCGATGACCCGCTCGGCGCCAAGCAGGAAGGCGCTCTTGATCGCGAACTGGCCGACCGGGCCGCAGCCCCAGACCGCGATGGTGTCGCCCCGCTTGATGTTGCAATTGTCGGCGCCCATGTAGCCGGTCGGAAAGATGTCGGACAGGAAGAGCACCTGTTCGTCCGGCATGCCGTCCGGGATCTTGATCGGTCCGACATCGGCATAGGGCACGCGGGCGTATTCCGCCTGACCGCCGGCATAGCCACCCAGCATGTGGGAATAACCGTAGATCGCGGCCGGCGAGTAGCCCCACAGCTTTTCGGCCATCCAGGCATTCGGGTTGGAGTTCTCGCAGACCGAGTACAGGTGGCTCTCGCAGTTCATGCAATGGCCGCAGGCGATCGGGAACGGCACCACGACGCGGTCGCCGACCTTCAGCTTCTTCACGTCGCGGCCGACCTCCACCACCTCGCCCATGAACTCATGGCCCATGATGTCGCCCTTCTCCATCGACGGGATGAACCCGTTGTACAGGTGAAGGTCGGACCCGCAGATCGCCGTGGACGTGATCCGGACGATCGCGTCGTCTGGGTTCAGGATCTTGGGATCGGGCACGTTCCGGACCTGGATATCCTTGGTCCCCATCCAGCATGTGGCTCTCATGATTTCGCCCCCTGATATGTTCCCGTCCTGAGTTCCGCCTCGACCGCCTCGGGCAGCTTCGACGGCGGTCTGGCCGGATGCCTGACCAGCGCGAAGCTGGTGTCCGACCGCGTGAGATGGCCGGTCTCGACGATCTGCTTGAAGGCCCGCAGGTGGTCCGCCACCTGCTGGACCGGCTCCTTGCCGAACAGCTTAGCGATCTTGGCCCCGATGGCCCCACCAGGGGGATCGACCCGCATCTCGACCTCGACCACCGTGCCCCGGTTGGCCGGCCTCTGCTTGAAGGTCACCGAACCGGCGTTGTGGACGCTCGATCCGGCCACGGATGCCCAGGCGATCCGCTCGTTCGGTACGTCCTCGGTGATCTCCGCGTCCCACTCGACCGTGAAGCCGGCCACTCCCCTGGCCTTCCAGTGCGAGCGCTTGTCGTCCAGCTTCCGGATCTCTTCCATATGGGTCATGAACCGGGGCAGGTTGTCGAAGTCGCGCCAGAAGCGGTAAAGCTCCTCCGGCGGGCGGTTGATGGTGATGCTCTTCCTGACGTGGACGGCGCCGCTCCAGCGCTGATCCTCCACGGACCGGGCATGGTCACGGCCACCGACACCCTGCCTTCCGGCAGAGGCGTCATCGGCGTCGTGCTCGGTCAGCTGGCGGCCGCACAGCAGGTCGAGCGCCATGACGCCCACGACGGCGACGGTCGCGGCGGCGACCCGTTCCTTGTCGGTACGGTCCGATGCCCAGGCGCCGCCAAGCAGCGAAAGGTCCATAACGTCGCCGCCGACCCGTGCCCATACCCATCCCTCGGGATGGGGTTGCGACAGGATACCCAATCCGCTGGCGACCTCGCGCATCCCAACGGCGCGCATCATCTGCCGGTTCTCGTCATCGTCGGGAACACCGATCAGGCGCGCCATTTCGCCGGGCGCCGCAATTTGGGCCAGACCCAGTCCCAGGCTGAACCAGCCGAGGCCCTGGGCCAGCCGCTCCCCGTTCTCGCCGGAGCGGCCCCGGTTCCGGATAGCGCCCCTGTTCTCTCCAGCCCCCGTGTTCTGTCTTGCCATGGTATGCGATCTCCATTGGATCAACGGTCCGAAACCCGTTTCCCCCGGGATTCTGGTGTGCCCAACAGAACAGCCGGGCAATCCTTTCGCACTCCGTTCGGGGTACATCCCGCTTACGGGCGACGCGGGTGGACAGCACGGTCCGTTGCCCATAGGGTCTACGCACGGAAACCGGGCAAAAGAACAGGGTGGAAAAGACATGCGGATTCTCGTGGTCGGGGCCGGCGGCATCGGCGGCTACTACGGCGGCAGGCTGCTGAACGCGGGGCGGGACGTGACATTCCTCGTCCGCCAGCGCCGCGCCGCCCAACTGGCGGAAGCCGGTCTGGTCGTCCGCAGCCCCCACGGCGATCTCGACCTTCCGGCCCCGCCGACCGTCCTGGCGCAGGACATCGCGGCCCCTTTCGACCTCATCCTGCTCAGTTGCAAGGCCTACGACCTGGAAGCGGCGATGGACTCTCTGGCGCCGGCCTGTGGACCGGACACGCTGATCCTTCCCGTCCTTAACGGCATGCGCCACATGGACCTGCTGACCGCCCGCTTCGGCGCAAGCCGGGTGCTCGGCGGCCTGTGCCTGATCTCGGTCGTCCTCGATCCCGATGGCCGCGTCCTCCACCTCAACGACCTCCACGGCCTGACCTTCGGCGAGCCGGCCGGCGGGCGCACCTCCCGGGTCGACGCCGTCGCGGCGGAACTGACCGGCGCCGGGTTCGATGCCCGCCTCAGCGGGTCGATCCTTCAGGACATGTGGGAGAAGTGGATCTTCATCGCGACCGGAGCCGGGGCCACCTGCCTGATGCGCGCCGCTATCGGCGACATCGTGGCAGCGGGCGCCGACCACGTCGTGACGTCGCTGCTGGCCGAAAGCTCGGCCATCGCGGCGTCGGAAGGCTTCCCGCCCCGGGCAGCCGCGACGGAACGCGCCCGAGACACCTACACCAAGCCCGGTTCGACCATGACCGCCTCCATGCTGCGCGACATGGAACGCGGCGGTCCGATCGAAGCCGACCAGATCGTCGGCGACCTGCTGCGCCGAGGCGGCGACCCGGCGGCCAACCCGACCCTCCGCATCGTCCTCGGTCACCTGAAAGCCTATGAAGCCCGCCGGGTGCGGGAGGCGGCGGCGGGAACCGCCGGCTGAACCGGATTCAGCTCCGCAGGAAGAACGACTCGCGGGAGTGCAGGTCGAGTATCCGGCTCACCGCCACTCCGTCCAACGGCCCGGCGGCGGAGGCGGCGGCGTTTTCCTCCGCCTCCGCCGCGCTCAGGATGCCGGGGATAGTGGTCGCCACTTCGGGAAACGAAAGGCAGAAGCGCAGCGCCGTCCGGCTCCAGTCCCGACCCGGCGCCTGGCCCGATCCGGCGGCATCGTGCAGTTGCCTCGCACCGTCGGCCCAGCGGACGATCTGCGCACGGCTCCAGGCGGTCCGATGGTCGTCATCGGCGAAGCGCGTGGTCTCGTCCACGGTGCCGGAGAGGAAACCGAAGCACAGGGGCGTCCGGGCGATCACCCCGATGCCGTGGAAAGCGGCTTCCGCCAGCAGCCCCGATGTCGCCGCCCGGACATCCAGCATGTTCAGGTTGACCTGGACGACCGCCGCGGGAACGACGCCGATCAGGGCCGACGCCTCCTGCGGCGACTTGACGGAAACTCCCCACGCCCTGATCGTGCCGGCCTCGCGCAGGCCGTCCAGCGTCGCCACGACATCGGGGTCGGCGGCGAACAGGCCGGCCGGCGGGTTGTGAAGTTGCAGCAGGTCGATGGCGTCGCCGCCCAGCCGGCGAAGGCTCGCCTCGGCCGAGCGGAGCAAGGCGGCCGGGCTGAAGTCGGGTGGCTGGCCCCATCGCTGCTGGCCGGCCTTGGTGGCGACGACGATACGGGACCGCCGCCGCCGGAACGCCTCGCCGATCAGCGTCTCGCTGTGGCCGTCGCCATAGGCGGGTGCCGTATCGTAGAAGGTGATGCCCAGATCGAAGGCGCGTGACAGCGCCGTTCGGGACCCGGCGTCGTCGGTAGCGCCGTAGGATGTCGCGCCGGCCGTCGCCCCGCCGATCCCCCAGGCGCCGAAGCCGATTTCCGATACTTCCAGGCCGGTCGAGCCGAGCGGGCGGTATTTCATGGAGAGTTTCCCCAGTTCGCGGTCGGCAGGGATCGTCAGTAGTGTCCGGCCAGTTCCCGGTGGACGGTCCGGTTGCCGTAGAGGTAGGCGCCCTTCTTGTTGCCCCACCAGACGACCTCCCGGCACCATGTCGCGAAGTCGTCATAGGCTTGGCTGGAGCGCTCGATATGGACAATGGCCGGGCTCCGGGGCAGCTCGCCGGCTGGCTGCGGCTCGCCCGGTTCGCCCTGGAGTTCATCGGCGTAGAGGCCGAGGACGTCGAACTCGACTTTCACGTCAAGGTCGTCGCGCACGAAGGGCTGCTTGACCAGGGCATGGTTCAGGCGGACGGCATCGGCGATCGCCTCCGCCGCGGCTCCCCGCACTCCGGTCACTTCGCGGATCAGGCGTCCGCCTTCCGCATGGAAGTCGCCGAGCCTGCCCTCGGCGGTCAGCTTGATGAATATGTATTCGTCCGCCGGCCAGTAGATATCCAGCCATTCCGGGGCATGGACGTATTCCGGCCCGCCCTGCTGGATCGACCGCGCTTCGGCCATCAGGAAGTCGCGGATCTCGCCGAGCAGCGGATAACGGCCGGCATCGACATCCACGAAGGCTTCGATCAGCGTCCGGTAGGGTGTTCCCGCCAGCGAACGGGCGGCGATGATCGGGATCTGGAAAAGCTTGTCGAAATGCAGCAAGGCGGCGATCCAGCAGAACGTCCGGGTGCGGCGCCAGTCTGCCGGCGGCATCGCCGCGGTGGCGACGACCAGTTGCTGGCTCTCCGGGACGTCGTCCTCCATATCCTCCCGCCGCCCATGGATGTTGATGATATCGGACTGGACGGTGACCATGCCGTGGCGGGCCTGGTATTCCGGATCTCCCATTTCGGCATTGGGCAGGATCGAGAGGTTGTTGAACTGGATGCGGTTGTGCTGGCCGCTTTCCATCAGCCGGTCGACGCCGCCGACGAAGCTCTCATAGGTTTCGCCGGGAAGCCCCAGGATCAGGTCGGAGTAGGTCTCCACCCGGTCCCGGGCAAACCGCCGCTGAAGTTCCAAATAGGCGTCCAGCGATATGTTCTGCCGCTTGATGCTGGCCAGGGTCGTCGCGTCCAGGCTCTGCATGGACAGCGCGACTCCCTTGTTCAGTCCGGCGTCGGATAGGATCTTCTGGGTCTCATAAGCCCGCTCGGTCGCGTTCTTGGTGTTCTGCACCGACAGCGCATGGGGATAGCCGGTGCGCGCCTTCGTCTCCGCAACGAAGCGGGAGATCTCGACATCCCGCTTGAGGATCCCGAAATTGGCGTCGCAGCAGAAGATATACTCGATCCGACGGTCCGCGAACCACTCGACCTCGCGCCTCAGCCGCTCCATGGCGAATTGCCCGACCTTCGACGCCGTCGCCGATCCCCAGTCGCAGAAGGTGCATTGGAACGGACATCCCCGGTTCGTCTCCCACAGTCCGATCCAGGTTTCGCTGGGATGGGCCTCGATCAGGGGATCGAACACGCCGGTCAGGAAAGGTGACGGGATCTCGTCCAGGTCGCGGATGCGGGGGCTGGCCGGGTTGTTCCGGAACGTGCCGTCCGGTGCGATGAAACTGATGCCGGGAACGTCGTGCCAACCGCCGTCCTGCAGGCTCTCCAGCAAGGCCAGGTATGCGCGCTCGCCTTCGCCATGGACGGCGACGTCGATGAAGGGATGCTTCCGCAGGAACTCTTCGCACCGGTCGGGGACATGGGGGCCGCCGAAGACGATCACTGTCCGGGGGCACAGCTTCTTCAGGCGGCGCGCGATCTCCACCGAGATGCGGGCGTTCCAGACATACAGGCTGAACCCGGCGACATCGACCCCCAGCAACTGCTCGACGGCCTGCCATACCGGCATCCGCCGGTAGACAGGCAGCCGGAACTCGTACCGCGACGGTTCCCGCGCATGCCGCTGGACGAAGGCCTGGAGGACACCGAGGGAATAGGGCAGATAGCTTTGGCCGGAAAAGCTGTTGTTGATCTGGACTTGGCCGATAGCCAGGGTGCCGGTGGTCATGCTGCCGCCCCTATCATATTGCTCCAGCGCCGCTTAATCTGGCTCGATAATCCGAACGACGCCGGCCGAGAGGCATTGGCCGGACAGCACCGGCCGAACGGCACAAGCAGGTATGGCCAACGTCGTAAGGCCCAGCATTGCCAAAATGCGCTTAGTAATTCCTTAAGAAGCTGCCGCGAGCCTGATGTAACTTTCCATCGCGCCTGAACACATGCTTCGAATTGCAGGTAGACGACATGACGGAGCGCAGCGCTTCCCTTCAAGCCGCCGGCCGGGTCGCCCTGGTGACGGGAGCGAGCCGCGGTATCGGTGCCGCGACCGTGATCAGCCTAGCGGGCGCCGGATACCGCGTCGGCGTTAACTATCGCACCGGCGAAGCCGAGGCGGCAGCCGTCGTCGCCCGCATCCGGGCGGCGGGCGGCACGGCGGCGGCGATCCAGGGCGATATCGCCCGGGAGGAGGATGTCGTCAGGCTCTTCGCGGAGGTAGACCGCGCCTTGGGGCCGCTCTCGGCCCTGGTCGCGAATGCCGGCATCAGCGGCGGCTTCGGCCGGATCGACGACGTCACTGGCGACACGCTGCGCGCCGTCTTTGAAACCAATGTCTACGGGACGTTCTGGTGCTGCCGCGAGGCGGTTCGCCGCCTGTCCACCGCCCATGGCGGACAGGGCGGCGGGATCGTGCTGGTATCGTCCCAGGCCGCCCGGTTCGGCGGCAACCGGCTCGGTCCCTATGCCGCCTCCAAGGCGGCGATCAATGCGCTGACGATAGGCCTTGCGCGCGAAGTGGCGGCCGAGGGCATCCGGGTCAACGCCGTCAGTCCCGGCGTCATCGAGACGGACCAGCAGTCGGACATCCCGGCCGACCGCCGCGCGGCGCTGGAGGCGAGCATTCCGATGGGCCGGCTGGGCACGCCCGAAGAGGTCGCCGAAACCATATGCTGGCTGTTGTCGGACAGTTCGTCCTATGTCAGCGGATCGATAATTCCGGTTCACGGGGCGCGCTGAAGGCGGTCCGCGCCGCCTGCCGGACGGTCTTCAGCAGGTCGGAACCGTCGAACAGATGGCCCGGAATGCCCGCCGCCGCCGCCGCCTCGATATCGGTCGACCGGTCGCCGATCAGGAAGCTGCCAGGCCGCTCGACCGGCCACTCCGCAAGGGCACGCAGCAGCATTCCCGGTTTCGGCTTGCGGCAGTCGCAGCTAAGCCTGAGTGCGTGGTGGACGGCGTCGGGATGATGCGGACAGAAGTAGAAGGCATCGATATGGGCACCGGCGGACGCCAGTTGCGCCGCCATCCAGCCGTGCAGCGCATGCACCGCCGCCTCGTCGTAATAGCCGCGCGCAATGCCGGACTGGTTGGTCACCACGAACACTAGGTAACCCTGCTCGTTGAGCCACCGGATGGCGGCCATCGCACCCTCTACCCAGACGAAGCGGTCGGGACTGTGGACATAGCCGTGATCCAGGTTGATCACGCCGTCCCGGTCGAGAAACGCCGCGGGGCGGCGGACCGGCATCTGCCCGGCAAAGCGCCGTTCAGAGCGGAGCATCGACCGCGTCTTCGACGAAACCGCAGAGAAGGTGTCCGACCGCGATATGCATTTCCTGGATACGCGCGGTATCGGCCGAGGGCACCCTGACGCAGAGGTCGCACAAATCGGCCATCGCGCCGCCGCCCTCGCCCGTCAGGCCGATGGTCGCGATGCCCATCCGCCGCGCCGTCTCGAGCGCGCGAACAATGTTCTCGCTGGTGCCGCTGGCCGACAGGGCGACCAGGACGTCGCCGGCACGGCCGATCCCGGCCAATTGGCGCGCAAAGATGTCCTGGAAGCCATAATCGTTGCCGATCGCCGTCAGAGCCGAGGTGTCCACCGTGAGGGCGATGGCGGCCAGGGGCCGCCGATCCCGCCGGTAGCGTCCCGTCAGCTCCGCCGCGAGATGCTGGCTGTCGGCGGCGGAACCGCCGTTGCCGCAGAACAGGATCTTGTTGCCGGCCCGCAAGGCCCGGATCAGGCGGACCGCGGCCGCCGCGACGACCGGACCGCAGGACCTCAGCGCCTCGAAGTTCCGCGCGATGTCCCGGAACGCCCGGTCGGCATCGGCGGCCATCAAACCCTCGATCGTGACCTGTTCCATGGCGTGTCCGTACTGGAAAATGCGGGGGGACGGCCATGATCCCGCAATTTTGTTAACGAGATCCTCCATATCGGCACCCGCCCAGCGGCGTGATGAAATTATTTACCATTTGCCGTTAAATCTGCGGACCGCGGATCGCCCGCATCCACGCGATCGGAGACTTGAATCCGAGCTTGGAATTGAGCTGGGTGCAGCCCGGCTCGGCTATCGCGGGAGGACTTCATGGAGTTGGGGACTTTCATCGATTCGCTCCATACGTCCCCGGCCCTGGAAAACGTGGAATCGCTGAAGACACTCGGAAAGGTGCTGGCCGGTATGGAGGACGATGCCGAGCGGCGCATGGTCCTGACGGCTCTCGACCTTGACGGCGTCCAGGGTACCGAGGAAACATCGATCTTTCTCCGTACCCAGAGGAACCGTTACCGGGAACCGGTCGGCCGGCTGGCGGCACGGACGGATGAGCCCTTCGTGGGGCGTTTCGCGATCTGGAGCCTCGCCCACTTCGCTGCCGCCAGCGTCCAGGTGTTCGGGTGTCACCCTGCGCATCAAGCCATGCGGGAGGCGGCGATCCACCTCGCCGTCGGCAGCCTGTTAGACTGCTTCGCCGGCATGGCGTCGGTTCCCAAGGCCATGGGCTGGATGCCGAGGCTGTCCGAATCGCCGGGTATCGGCAACGACGAACCGTTCTGCCGGGATGCCTTCCAACTGACCCGCGCCGGCGGCCTCAGCATCTTCCACACTCCGGAGGATCTCGGCCAGACACCTGTCGCCACGATCGTCTGCTCACCCGGCCTGGACGAGGCGTCCCTGGTCGCCCTGTTGAACGACTTCCTTCCACGGTGCGACCGCTTCGCCAAGATCGTCTGCTTTCCGGCGGACAAAGCCGCGTCCCGGCTGGTCGCGAACGAGATCGGCGATTTCGACGGGCGCCTGACGATGAGGGAGAAGGTGCTCGGCCGGATCTTCTACGATTGGGACAGCCGCACCCTGGAGGTTCGCCCTCTGCGCATCTGCATGATGGAGGCGGGACTGCCGCGGCCGGAGATCCGGCTGGGCCGTGCGCCGACCCCGCGCGAAACCCTGGGTACGCTGGTCGGCGCCGGCCTCCCGGCCCCGGGCGTCCGGCATGAGATGTACGCCTGGGGCCTCCTGCGGCAGCCGACCCCGGCGCCGGAATTCGTACCAGTGAGTCGGAAAGCAGATGTCGCCGCCGTCGCACAGGACGTAAGGACCGACATTAAGCCGATCTATCTCAGCCATTTCAGCCATTGCCGCGTGGCAATGCCGTCGGCGATCGTGTTTTCCGGGGACTACGTCTACCGCCCGTCGCTCGAGACAATGACGGCATTCGAGAACTTCTTCCACGGCCTGCATTCCGCCGGCGAGGAAGACAGGATCGTCGTCAGCCGCTATCTCCACTCCGACCGCGCCGGCAGCGAGTTCGTACCGGGCCGCAGTTTCCACGCGCTCAACATCTCGACCCACAACTTCGGACACTTCATGTCCGAGGTCTTCACCAAGATGCTGGTCCTAAGCGATATCGGCGCGGACGGGTACGACCACGTCGTGGTTCCCGACAATTTCCTCGACTTGGCGAGGCAGGGCTGCGAAATCCTGGACATCGACCCGGCAAAGCTGATGTCCATCGGGGACGGCAAGGTCTTCGAACATCTGACCTACGCCAACTGCAACCAGGACAGCTACCTTGGCACGGTCGCCGAAGGTCGCCATGCCGCCCGCCCGTTCCGCCTGCCCGATGTCGAGGGCGGCGACCGGATCTACCTGTCGCGGCTCGACGCCTCCCATCGCTTCATCATGAACGAGCAGGAAGTGATCGATGTCGTCCGGTCCAGAGGATTCGAAGTGCTGACGGGCCGGGGCATGGGCCTCGCCGAGACCATCGCGCGCGTCCGCAAGGCCCGGATCATCGTCGGCACCTCCGGCCCGTTCGCGCAGGCGCTGATCTTCAAGCAGCCGGGGTCGGTCTTCATCGAGCTCGCTTCCGAAGAGTTCTTCGCCATCAACCAGAGCGGACGCTGGAGAATGCCCACAAAGGATGCATGGCACGTGGGGCTCGTGACCGGCACCCGGCTGGGCACTGTCACCGGGCCGGGCTTCACATGGTCCGGAGCCGACGAGGAGTACATGCGCTACATGACAAACTTCATGATAAGGCCGAACGAACTGCGCGAGGTTCTGGACCGGGCACTCCAGGCACTAGGCTGAAGCGCCGGATGGAACAGCACCGCGGCGGAGAACACCGGGACATGCCCCAACCACCCTTGCCCCAGCCGCCCTTGCCCCGCCAAGCCGTCTTTCTCGTGGGCGGGCGGGGCAGCCGGCTCGGTGCCCTGACCGACGACGCCCCCAAGCCGATGCTGACGGTCGGCGACCGTCCCTTCCTGGACCACCTGATCGGCGAGGCGGGCCGGTTCGGCATCGAACGCGTCCTGTTGCTATGCGGTTACCGGGCAGGTCACATCGCCGACCATTACGCCGGACGCCGGTTCGACGGCGTAACGCTCGACATGATCGTCGAAACCGAGCCGGCCGGTACGGGCGGCGCCGTGCGCCACGCTGCCGACCGGTTGGACGACATCTTCTTCCTAGCCAACGGAGATTCCTGCTTCGACATAAACTGGCTCGACCTTGCCGCCTGGGATGCCGGGAACGAAGTGGTCGGCCGGATGGCGCTGCGGGCCATTCCTCCCGGCGGACGCTACGGAAGGGTGACACTCGAGAACGGACGGGTCACCGCCTTCCATGCCGCCTCGGGTGGGTTTGACGGGCCGATGAATGCTGGTCTCTACGTCCTACGGCGCGAGGTGCTCGACTGGATCGAGCGGGTTCCCTGCTCGCTGGAACAGGACGTGTTCCCTCGCCTCGCATCGGCGGACCGGCTGGCGGGACGCGTCTACGACCGCTTCTTCCTGGATATCGGCGTCCCGGACGACTATGCGCGCAGCCAGACCGAGGTGCCGGCCTTCCTGCACCGGCCGGCGGCGTTCCTGCGGCTCGATTGCCTGCTCCATGACGGCCTGCTCCACGACGGCGGCCTGCGCTGGATGCCCAACGCACGGGCAGCGGTCAAGCGGCTCAACGACAACGGCTACTACGTGTTCGTCATGGGCGAAGGCTTGGCTGCGCGGGGAGCGGCGATCCGGCGGATCGCCAAGGACCTGCGCGCCATCGGCGGCCATCTCGACGATGTCGTGGAGGGTGTCGACGGCGTTGCCAGCGCGATCGGACAGTGTCTTGAACGCTGGCTGGCGAAGCCGTGCGGCAGCTTTCTCGCGACCGGGCGTCGGGACGATCTGGCGGCGTCCGCCGCCGCCGGTCTGCCCGTCTACCTGATCGCCGCGGGCGGTTTGCCCGATGTCGTAGCGGCCCTTACGTGACCGACCCGAGCGCGTCCTCCAGCCGAACTCCGAGGGGCAGGGAGAAGGCCGCCTGTTCGCCGCCGACGGTCCTTACGGCAAGGAACTCCACGCTTTCCCCCGCGACCTCCACCGTATTGCGGCGGATCGCCACCGGCCGGTTCGGTTCGACCTCGGGACGGTTGGTGACGACGTAGCGCATCCCAAGACAGGTCCGTTCGACCGTGTTGCCGTAGACCCTGAACCGGTTGCGGCCCAACAATTTTGTTGGGATATAGTGGCCGGTCAGGGATTTCCGCGAGCGGCTCGGATCGACGTTGGGCAGCGCGCCGTGGATGACGTCGCCGTGCCAGATCAGGGCGTCGCCAGCCGCGAGGTCCGGTACGAACCGCTTGGCTTCCAGCCCGCCCATGGTCCGTTCGAGCGCGTTGAGATAGGCGGCGTTGTCGGCGTTGAACAACTCCACCCCTGGCCCCTCGACGTGGGAGTCGGCGACGACGTAGAAGCGGCCTGCATCCACATGGATGTCTTCCAGCGCCAGCCAGAAGCCGATCATGGCGCCGCGCGGTTCGGAATCGATGTAGTAGGAATCCTGATGCGGCTCCGTCCCTGGATTGAAGTCGAAGAACATCGACTGGTGAAGGCAATATTCGGCATAGTCAGGGTTCAAGTCCGCCAAGCGGTCCTGGACTTCGCGGCTGCACAGGATCGACAGGGCCAACCCGGAAAAGCCGGGATAGTTCTCAAGGACGTGCGGGTTCTTCAGGCCTTCGGCGAGGTAGCCGAACTCGGTCAGGCGGTTGGGCGCGTCGTAGGCATGGGGATGACGGCTGTCGCCCGACTCGCGGCGGAAGCGCGGCTGGCGGGCCAGCACGTCGTCCGCGTTCAGCACCGTGGCGCGGTATTCCACCAGCAGCCTCTCGATGCGGTCAGCTGGGATCAGGTCGCGGCACAGCAGGAAGCCATGTTCAGACCAGTCGTTCCGCATCATGTCGCTCCTTTCTTCATGCGTAAGTAGCGCTGGGCCAGCCGCTCCGCTCCGGGCGTGCGGCAGTGTCGATCGTCGTCAGTCGGCGTCGCGGACGAACTCTTGCCTCCGATCGTCGAGGAACGAAGATCGACCTATCGAATGCGCTGGCGGGTGCCGGAGACCAGGGCATGCGGTAGCCGTGAGCAAGGGTTATCCGGTAGACGTCCATCTCGACGATGCAGCCCAATAAATGATTCAATCCTTGATGAAATAGCCTTGGGGTTGGGTGGACCACGCGAAGCGGCGCCACTTCGGCTTGTAGCCGATCCGGTCGAAATACTCGTCCGCCGCGGCGGACTCGCCCTGCCAGGGAATGAGGCCGTATTCATCGAAGACGACGACCCCACCGTTGACCACCAGCGGGAAAAGGTGTTCCAGGGCCGCCCGCGTTGGCTCGTAGAGATCGGCGTCCAGATGCAGCAGGGAAATCCGCAGGCCTGGATTTTCCTCCAGGAAGCGCGGCAGGCTTTCCTTGACGTCGCCTTCCACGAGATGGCTGCGGGCGACGCCGGGGATGAGGTTGTCCTGGTTATGGACGTCGATCAGCTCGAGGATCTCGCCGCGCACGTCGCTCGTCTCGAAACCGCCCGGCATCTTGCCGTCGCGCGGGTCCATCGCCCCGTCCTTGGCGTTGAAATCGGTCAGCCCCTGGAAATGGTCGAAGCCGAAGACCTTGCGCCGTCGGTCGGTCGCGCAGAAAGTTTCCATCAGCTTGTGCCAGGTCAGGAAGCTCGACCCCCGGTAGACGCCGATCTCGACGAAGCATCCCGGCAGGTCCAGCGCCATCTTGAACAGTTCGTAATGGGCCAGGAACCGGGTCAGGTGCTGGCGCCGCACATAGCTGGGCCACAGCGACAGGACATGTTTCAGGCTGTGGCCGTGGTCCTCCACGGTTCCGGTGACCCGCTCCCAATAGTCGGCGTCCTGGCGCGTGCGGTGTCCCTGGGTCTCGCCTTGCGGCACGTCGGTGGTCGGTTTGTCCTGGCTCATTACGTCTCGCGGAATACAGTGGAACCGTCCGCCGTAGCACCCGCATCGACGAGGCGTCCGACGGCATCAGCCGAATGGGGGTATGTGTTTTCCGAATTATTTAACACGATAGTCATATGCGGTCAAATTTCCGCAGGGCGATTGCACCTTGCCGGACCGGTCCGTCCACCGCGCCGTTATTTCTTGACGAGGTAGGCGCCGGGATTGCTGCACCAGTGGAAGCGGCGCAGCTCGATGCTCTGCCCGGCGAAGAACTCGTCGACGGCCCGGCTCTCGCCTTCCCATGGCGGGATGCCGTACTCGTCGAAGGCGACGATGCCGCCGGGCACCACCAGCGGCCAGAGCTGTTCCAGCGCGATCCTGGTCGGGCGGTAGAGATCGACGTCGAAATGCAGCAGCGAGATCCGCATGCCCGGATTGTTGGCCACGTAGTCGACCACGGTCTGCTCGATATCGCCCTTGACCAGATGGATCCGCGGCTTGTACGGGATGAAGCGGTCGGCGTCGAAGATCGAGATGACGTCTTCCAGCGGCGCTTCGAACCCGCCGCTGTCGAAGCCGCCGGCCTTCTTCTGCACGTCGCCGACGGCCGCGCCGTCCTTGGGGTCCAGGTCGCCGAAACCGCGGAAGTTGTCGAAGCCGACCACCTTCTTGTGGCGGTCGCCCATGTTGCGCACTTCCAGGAAGTTCGCCCAGGACAGCAGGGAAGTCCCGCGGAACACCCCCAGCTCGACGATGTCGCCCGGCAGGTCGACCGTTGCGCGGAACAGCTCGTAATGGGCCAGGAACCGCTTCAGGTAGGTCCGGCGGGCATAGAGCGGAAAGTTCTTCCAGACTTCCGTCCGCGAGATGTCGAAGGTCTCGAAATGCCGTTCGAGCATCTCCTCGACGTTGTCGTCTGCGTGGAAATTGACGCGCCCGTCGAAGGAAGGTTTGGTCATTCCGGAAACTCCCGCTGCGAGCCGTCCGTCCGGACGAAGCAGCCTTTCTCGATGTCGAAATAATCCTTGTCCGGAAGGGCCTCCGCCGGGATGACGAACCGGTACTCGAAGGACCGCCGGTCGATCGTGCCGTCAGGAGCCGGGATGGTCTGGTGCGGCGCCAGGTCGCCGAACACCAGCGCATCCCCGAACGACAGCTCGAAACGCCGGAGCCCGGCGAAGTCACGGTCCAGGATCGCGGCGCCGTGGTTGCCGAACGCCGCATGGTCCAGCTCGCCGTACTCGCCCTCGGCGAATTCCAGCGAGGCGCATTGGCGCGGGTCGGGCTCCAGCGGCACGAAGCAGGTGATCAACCGGGCATGCTTGCGGGACATCAGCCTTACGTAGCCGGCGTCCTGATGCCACGGCACCAGATGGTCGCCGGCCCTGATATGGCGGATCTGGACGGGAAACAGCAGCCAGGTGAAGGGGCGCAGCCGTTCCACCAGTTCCGCCGGGGCATTGCGCCAGGGATCGTACCAGCGCGGATCGAACCGGAACGCGGAGGTCGAGGCGCCCATGCTGACCCGCAGGGCGTCGTTCTCGTCGAGCACCTGGGACTGCCTGACCTCTTCTTCGCGCAGGAAGTGCTCGCGCACGCTTCCCAGGACGCCGGGGTCGAGCAAGCCCTTCTCGTGGCTAATGAAGCATCTGGTATCGGTCGGCAGCATGGTCTGATCGGCCCTTTCTAAGGCTTGACGGTCGGATCCGACCCTTGTTTCTCCGGCTTCGCCGAAGGGTCTTGTTTCTCCGGCTTCACCGGAAGGTCCATGTAGTCGAAGAAACTGCGCCGCGAGTCGACCAGCCGCCCGAGGGCGACGGTAGCGCCGCCGGGATCGCGTTCGGCCGCGGCGGCAAGGTCGCGTATCGCGGCGACCGTCCGGTCCGGCGGCTGCCGCGCGATGTCCTGCACCAGCCGCTCCATCGCCTCCCGCTGGGAGGGCGAGCCGAGCAGGGCATTCAGTTCGAGCGCATAGTCGAAGTAGCCGGTCAGCAGCGCTACGACGATCAGCACCGCATACTGTCGAGGCGTCGCCGCCGTCCCGTCCGGCGCCGCCGGACCGCCGGGCAAAGGGTCCTTGAAGAACAGGGCATCGGCCCAGAGGGCGCGTTCGCGTCCCAGCCGGGTCCGCTTATCGAGCTGCTTGCGCGACCGACCGGCGAAGTTCAGAAAGCCGAAGAACGAGAATCCCCGCTCCCGCAGGAACCGTTCGACGTCCGAGAACAGCCTTTGTCCCTGATAGAGTTCGCAGAACTCGACCTCGCAGAAGACCGCGACGGTAGTCTCGCGCAATGTCCGCTCGGCGCCGGTCAGGATGTCGTATTCGCTGCCCTGGGTGTCCAGCTTGATGAACTCGCCCCAGGGAAGCCCCCGATGCGGACCGTTCCCTTCCCCGCTTGGACCGTGGTCAGCGAAGACGACCCGGTCCAGGGTCGTCGCCTCCACCTCGATCTCGCCGGTTTTGGCGAACTTCTCCATGGCGTAGCGCCGGGTGAACGCCTCGTTGGGCGGCAGCAGCGAGTGGTTGGTTGGGACCGCCAGCAGATGCAGGGGCATGCGCCCCTCGCGTCCGGCGAGAGCCGCCGGCTCAACTCGAAAATGTGCCCACGGCGTCCCCGATGCCGCCTCGTTCAGCAGCGTTTCGTAACCCTCCGGGTCGGGCTCGAACGCCAGGACGGCCACACGGCCGGCGGCCGGCCTGACGAGGTGGTGCGTACCGCCCCGGGCGCCGATATCGATGAAGGTCAGTGGCTGTTCGGCCAGGAACGCGGCGACGGCCGTTTCCTCGAACAGTGGATGCCCGGTCAGCGCATCGAGTGCCGGATTGGATAGCCAGCCGATCGCATCCTCAAACATCCTGTCCCTCGAACCGCGCCACGAAATCGGCGGCAGCGATCCCGCGGACCGGCACCTGTTCCCGCCTGCCCGTATTGCCGCGGCGGAAAGGCTCGCCGGCCCGAATATAGGTGTTGAGCAGCGCGTAGCGATGGCCATCGGACATATTGCGGTAGGAGCCGTGCGGGAAGTCGCCGTGGAGGAACAGCACCGCTCCCCTGGGAATGCGGACATCCACCCTGTCCAGCCCGTCCGGAATATCGGTTTCCTCGCTCAGGGTATCCGTCCGCTCGTAGGTGATTCCGGCATTCGCCTTGTCCAGCACCTCGCGTACCGGCCGCCGGCCGGCCTTGTGAATGCCGGGATAGCCGTAAAGGCCGCCGTTGGACTTTTCGACATCGACCAGCGCCGTCCAGGCGGATGCGAAGGCGCCGTCCGGGGCTTCGACGAAGTAGTTGTCCTGATGCACGCCCATGCCCATCCGGTCCGGCGGGTTCATGAAAAGCTGGCTCTGCAACCCGAAAGCCTCGCCGCCGACCAGCAGATCCATGACCCGCACGATGGCCGGCAGGCTCATGACCTCGTAGAAGACGGCGTCCATCTTGTGGACGTTCATCTGAGGCCGGAAATCGCCGTTCAAGGCATTGGGCAGGCTGCGGGTCGCGGCGATGACGCGGTCGCACTGTTCGTGGGACAGGACGTCCTGCTCTATGAAGAACCCCTGTTCGTTGAACAGGGCTAGGGCGGCATCGGGGTTCGATCGGAACGAGATTGCTTCGGTCATGACATTCTGCACAGTTGACCTATCCGTAACTGGATAGGACCAAGAGCGTTAATTTTTTTATAATTTACGGCTTGAGCATACGACGAAAGTGAAGTCAGCCATCAGGAAGCAGGGTCAACACGCAGCCATTTCCCTGACAAAGGCGTCCGTGCGGATAACATAACCTAATATGCTTAAATCAAAGGGCTGGGTGTGCGCCATTAACTATTCCGTAAGGATGAGATGAAATAGTCCTTTGAGCCTAACTTCCACTGTGGAGGAAAGGGCATTGCGCGAAATTCAATCTCTTGAGAGTAAATATCTGCCATCAAGAAAATCCTCGATTAGCATAAGCATTTGATAGTCTTGAAACCAGTTTTCGAGCGAATCGGTGAAATGATAGCATGTTGAATCCCGATTTCGAAACTACGGTTACCTCCGTCTACCGGACGATGTATCTCATCCGCCGCGTCGAGCAGGAGATCATCCGCCTTTACCCGACGGACAAGATCAAGAGTCCGGTGCATCTGTCGATCGGCCAGGAAGCGGTCGCGGCGGCGGTCTGCGCCCATCTGACCGTCCGGGACGTGGTGTTCGCCACGTATCGCGGGCACGCCGCCTATCTTGCCAAGGGCGGCGACCTCAACGCCATGATGGCGGAGCTTTACGGCAAGGCGGGCGGCTGCGCGCGCGGCAAGGGCGGCTCGATGCATCTGGTCGATGCCTCCGTCGGCATGGTCGGCACTTCGGCGATCGTCGCATCGGCGATCCCGCAGGCGGTCGGCTACGCCTTCGCAAAGAAGGTCCGGAAGCGTCCCGGCATTGTCGTCAATTTCTTCGGCGAGGGAGCCACCGACGAGGGCGCCTTCCACGAAAGCATGAACTTCGCGGCGCTCAAGGCGCTGCCCATCCTGTTCGTCTGCGAGAACAACTCCTACGCCATATATTCGCGCGTCGAGGACCGCCTTGCCGGACCGGGGTTGTGCGCCCGCGCCGAAGCCTATGGCATCCCCGCCCGCCGGATCGAGGGCGGCGGCGTGCTGGACCTGCTCGATGCCGCGGCGGAGGCGATTGGGGCAATCCGCGTCGGGTCGGGTCCGCGCTTCCTCGAATGCGAGACCTACCGCTGGCACGACCATGTCGGCCCCGGCGACGACCGGCAGTACCGGACCGGCTGCGAAGCGGAGCTCGACAGTTGGATCGCCACAGACCAGGTCGCGGCACTGGCGGAACGCCTGGACCGGACCATCGGTGAAGCGGCACGCCGGGCAGTCGAGCAGGCGGTGGAAATCGCACTGGCGGCGGCGATCGATTTTGCCGAAGACAGCCCCTATCCCCCGGAACAAGAAATTTTCGACCATGTCTTCGCCCAATAGCGACGAACGCGTCCTGACCTATGCCCAGGCGATCGCGGAAGCGATCCAGCAGGAAATGGCCCGCGATCCGGATGTCTTTGTCATGGGCCAAGGGGTCGACGACGCCAAGGGCATGTACGGGACCACCCTGGGCCTTCATGAAGAGTTCGGCGCCGACCGCAACTTCGACGTGCCGCTTGCCGAAGACGCGATGACTGGGATCGGGATCGGCGCGGCACTGGCCGGCCTGCGTCCTATCCAGGTCCATCAGCGAATGGATTTCCTGCTGCTGTGCATGAACCAGCTCGTCAACATGGCGGCCAAGCAGTCGTACATGTTCTCCGGCGCCCATGCCGTGCCGCTGGTGGTGCGCGCCGTCATTGGCCGCAGCTGGGGCCAGGGCGCGCAACACAGCCAGGCGTTCCATTCCTACTTCATGCATGTCCCGGGCTTGAAGGTCGTGGCGCCGACCACGCCGCACGACGTCAAGGGTTGCCTGATCGCCGCGATCCGCGACAACAACCCGGTGGTCTTCGTCGAGCACCGGATGCTCTACGGCTTCAAGGGCATCGTACCCGAGGAAGCCTACGAGGTGCCGTTCGGTCAGGCGCGCCGGCTGACCGCCGGGTCCGACGTCACCATCGTCGCGATCAGCCACATGGTGGTGGAGGCCCTGCGCGCCGGCCATCTGCTGGCGGAGCGCGGCATCGGCGCCGAAGTGATCGACCCCGTCAGTCTGGCGCCGCTCGACATCGCCACCATCGCCGCGTCGGTGAGGCGGACTAGGCGTCTCCTGGTGGTCGACAATGGCTGGTTGAGCTGCGGCGCCAGCGCCGAGATCGTGTCCCAGGTGGTCGAGCGGCTCCAGGGCGAATCCACTTTCAGGGTGAAGCGCCTCGGCTATCTGGCGACCCCCTGCCCGACCACGCGGCCTCTGGAACAGATCTTCTATCCGACATCGCGGTCGATAGCGCTCGCCGCCCATGAGCTCGTCCATGGCGCCGGCGCGCCGACCTGGACCATCGCGCAGGACGATCCGCGCGAGATCGTCGAATTCAAGGGCCCGTTCTGAAGCGGGCGGTAGAGGGAGAACCCGACATGACCAGCACCGACGACCGGAACCCGGCCGATCTTCTTGAAATTGTCCGCGACAGCGTTTCGGCATACTGCGCCGCCGCCCACGACTTCGGCTTCGATCCCGACGCTCCCGTCGTCAGGCTGCACGAGCCGACGTTCGGCGCGGAGGAGATCAACGCGGCGCTGGAATGCATGCTGACGACCCACGTCACCATGGGACGGAAGGTCAAGGCGTTCGAGCGGGAGTTCGCCGACCTGTTCGGCTGGCGGCACGGGGTAATGAACAATTCCGGCTCCTCCGCCAACCTGCTGGCGATCGCCGGCCTGGCCAACCCCGCCGCCCGCGACGGGCTGAAGCCGGGGGACGAGGTGATCGTGCCGGCGCTGTCGTGGTCGACCACGGTGTGGCCGCTGATCCAGCTCGGGCTGGTCCCGGTGATCGTGGACATCGACCCGCTGACCCTGAACATCGATCCGGCCCAGATCGAGCGGGCGATCGGACCGAAGACGCGCGGCGTCATGATCGTCCCGGTCTACGGCAATCCCTGCGACATGGACGCCATCACGGACCTGTGCCGCCGGCACGGCCTGATCCTGATCGAGGACTGCTGCGAGGCGCTGGGCGCCTATTACGACGGCAAGCCGCTGGGCGGCTTCGGCCGGGTCGGCACCTTCAGCTTCTATTACTCCCACCACATGACGACGCTCGAAGGCGGCATCTGCGTCACCGACGACTTCGAGCTGGCGGAGCTCTACAGGATCCTGCGTGCCCACGGCTGGGTCCGCGAGGTCGAGGACCAGCAGGTCTGGTACGACCGCTACCCGCATATCGACAAGCGGTTCCTGTTCGTCAACGTCGGCTACAACCTGCGGCCGACCGAGTTGCAGGGCGCCATGGGCTCGGTCCAGTTGCCGAAGCTGGCCGGGTTCGTCGACACCCGCCGGGCCAATGCCGCGTGGTTCGCGCGGGACCTGTCCAGATTCGGCGAGTTCTTCGACTTCCAGCAGGAAACGCCGAAGGGCCGTCATTCCTGGTTCGGCTTTCCGATCACCGTCCGCGACGAAGCACCCTTCGCCGTGACCGACCTGACCGCATCGCTCAACCGGGCCGGGATCGAGACGCGTCCGATCATCTGCGGCAACATCGCCCTCCAGCCGGCCCTGAAGGACTGGCCCCACCGCGTCGTCGGCGATCTGCGGAACGGGACGCGGGTCATGACCAACGCCTTTTCGTTCGGCAACCATCAGGCGATCGGCGAACAGGCCCGCAGCTACGTCACCGACCGGATCGGCGCCTTCATGCGCGACCGCGGCCTGGCTTGAACGGGGCCAAAACGGGACTGGATGGATAGACGGAATGACGAAACCGCGCGCGCTGATCACCGGAATCACGGGAATGGTCGGGTCCCACCTGGCCGAATACCTGATCGAGCATACCGACTGGGACGTCTACGGCCTGTGCCGGTGGCGCAGCCCGCTGAACAACCTGGAAGCGCTGGTCCCGCGCATCAACCGGGGCGACCGCATCCGACTGCTATACGGCGACCTACGGGACACGCTGTCGATCCAGCAGGCGGTGCGGCAGGCGCAGCCCGATTACGTCTTCCATCTGGCTGCCCAGAGCTTCCCGCGCACCAGCTTCGACGCCCCGCTCGACACGCTGGAAACCAATGTCCAGGGAACGGTGCGGGTGCTCGACGCGCTCAAGGACCATGCCCGGGACGCGGTGATCCACGTCTGCTCCTCGTCCGAGGTGTTCGGGCGGGTCCCGCGCGAGAAGCTGCCGATCGACGAGGACTGCAGCTTCCATCCCGCCTCGCCCTACGCCATCTCCAAGGTCGGCACCGATCTGGTCGGCCGCTACTATGCCGAAGCCTTCGGCATGACCACGCTGATCACCCGGATGTTCACCCATACCGGACCCCGGCGCGGCGACGTCTTCGCGGAATCCAGCTTCGCCAAGCAGATCGCCCTGATCGAGGCGGACCTGATCGAGCCGGTCGTCAAGGTCGGCAACCTGAACTCGCTGCGGACGATCGCCGATGTCCGGGATGCCGTGCGGGCCTATCACGCGCTGGTGACGGTCGATCCCGTCGCCGGGGCCTGCTACAACATTGGCGGCACCTATAGCTGCTCGGTCGGCCAGATCCTGGATACGCTGATCGGCTTCTCCCCGCGCGGCAACGCGATCAGGGTCGAGGAGGACCCCGACCGGCTCCGGCCGATCGACGCCGACCTCCAGGTGCCGGACACCCGGCGCTTCAAGGCCCATACCGGCTGGGAACCGCAGATCCCGTTCGAGCGCACGATGCGCGACCTGCTCGACTACTGGCGCGGCGAGGTCAGCCGCCGGGGAGACAGCTTCCTTGTCCGCTGATGTCCAGGACCCGGGCCAGGACGCGAGCCGTCACGCGGATCGGACCGGGGAAGAACCGCGTCCATGATCATCACCCAGACCCCCTACCGAATCTCGTTCTTCGGCGGCGGCAGCGATTACCCGGCCTGGTTCCAGGACCATGGCGGCGCCGTGCTGGCGACCACCATCAACCGCTACTGCTACATCACCTGCCGACGTCTGCCGCCCTTCTTCGAGCACAAGAGCCGGGTGGCGTGGTCACGGATCGAGACGGTCCGCGACCACGCGGAGATCGAGCATCCGGTGATCCGTACCGTCCTGAAGCACCTATCGATAGACTTCGGCATCGAGATCCATCACGACGGCGACCTTCCCGCCCGCTCCGGGCTGGGTTCCAGCTCGGCCTTCACGGTCGGCATGCTCCACGCCCTGCACGCCCTGGAGGGCCGGCTCAGGAGCAAGCAGCAGCTTGCGGACGAGGCGATCTTCGTCGAGCAGAAGCTGCTGCTTGAAAGCGTCGGGGTTCAGGATCAGATCGAGACCGCCTTCGGCGGATTGAACCGGATCACCATCCGGCAGGACGGATCCTACGACGTCCAGCGCCTCATCCTCCCGGCGCTCCGCATGGAGGAACTCCGCTCCAATCTCATGCTGTTCTACACGGGCGTATCGCGCTTCGGGTCGAGCATCGCCGCCGATGTCGTCGCCTCGATGCCGAACAAGCATCAGGAAGTGACGCTGATGCGGCAGATGGTCGAAGAGGCCGTCGATTGTCTGGCCGGCGGCGGGGACCTGAACGGCTTCGGCCGAATGCTTCATGAATCATGGCAGTTGAAGCGCAGCCTGTCGGGCAGGATCGCACCCGCCTTCATCGACGAAATCTACCAGGCCGCCCGCGCGGCCGGAGCCGTGGGCGGCAAGCTGCTTGGGGCGGGAGGCGGCGGCTTCATGCTGTTCTTCGTGCCGCCGGACGCTCAGCCGAGCGTGCGGAGCGCGCTCGGCGACCTGCTGACCATCCCGATCGAGTTCGAGCGTAGCGGGACGAAGCTCATCTTCCACGAACCGGACACGGCATCGTCAGTCTGAGCGCCGGTCGAAGGCGTCCCGCCACCAGGAGATCGTCCGGCGGATACCCTCCTCCAGCGGGATCGTCGCGGTCCAGCCGAGTTCCCGGCGCGCCTTGGAGCAATCCAGGCAGAGCGCCGTCCTGATCGTCGGCTGCGACAGGTCGTAGCGGACCGTCAGGTCCCGGCCGGATGCGGCGACGATCATGGAGACAAGGTCCCTGACCGCCACCGCCCGTCCGGCCCCGGCGTTGAACAGTTCGTACGGTGTTTTCTGGAGATCGATGGCGCGCCGGACGAAGTCGACCAGATCGGCGACATGGATCAGGTCGCGGGCCTCCTCGCCGCTGCCCCAGACGGTGACGACGCCGTCCGCCGCCGTCATCACCTTAGTCACGGTCGCGCCGAAGACATGGCTTCTTTCCAGGTCGAACTTGTCGTGCGGACCGTAGACGTTGGAATGCCGGATCACCGTATGCCGGGTGGTTCCCAGGCGGGAGAAGAACTCGCACATCTTCTCGACATAGATCTTGGTCCAGCCGATCCCGAAGTAGCGGTCGTTCAAGGCTTCGGCCGGGTCCCAGTCGGTTTCCGCCAGGGGAGTCCCGGACGACGGATACATCATGGTGCAGCTGAAGAAGACGAAGTGCGCCACCCCAAGGTCATGGGCGGCGCGCAGCAGGAGCGAGTTCATGACGGCGTTGTCGGTGACATGGATGTGGGGCCGCGTCACGATGTCCTTCGAACCGGACGTCGTGGCGGCGGCCTGGATCACCACGTCCATGCCGTCCAGCAGGCGGGAAACGGTATCGGCGTCACGCAGGTCGCCCTGATGCCAGACGATGCCCGGACAATCGTAGGCCGGCCGGGTGAAGCGCACCGCGTGGATTTCCAGATCGCCGCGCAGGGTAAGGGCTTCGGTCAGGTTGCGCCCGATGAAGCCGGTCGCCCCGCAGATCAGGACCTTCCGTTTCGCCGTCATCCTATCTGCCGCTCCCGATGGTCATCTCCTGGCATCCAGCGCGCCGGGATTGTCGTTCAGCCACCGGAAGGTGCTCTCGATCCCTTGCCGCAGCCCGATCCGGGCCCGCCATCCCAGGCCCGTCATCCTGGACACGTCCAGCAGCTTGCGGGGAGCGCCGTCGGGCTTGCCGGGGTCGAACACGAACTCGCCCCGGTATCCGGCGACGTCGGCGATCAGCTCGGCAAGTTCACGGATGGAGACGTCTTGGCCGACCCCGGCATTGACATGCTGGGACCCGGAGTAGCGTTTCATCAGGAAGACGCAGGCATCGGCGGCATCGTCCACGTGCATGAATTCCCGCCGCGGCGCTCCCGTGCCCCAAAGCTCGATACGGTCCAGCCGGTCCCGCTTGCCGGCATGGATCTTCCGCATCAGCGCCGGCAGGACATGGCCGCTCATCAGGTCGAAGTTGTCGTTAGGACCGTATAGGTTGGTCGGCACCGTGGAAATGAAGTCGCAGCCGTGCTGGCGCCGGTAGTCCTGGCACATCTGGATGCCGGTGATCTTGGCGATCGAATAGGGCCGGTTGGTAGCTTCGGGCGGACCGGACAGCAGGGCGTCCTCGGCCATCGGCTGGGACGCCAGCTTGGGATAGACGCAGGACGACCCGAGGAACAGAAGCTTCTCCACGCCGACCTGATGGGCGGTGCGGATGATGTTGGCGCCGATCAGCAGGTTGTCGTAGATGAAGTCGGCCGGCAGGGCATCGTTGGCATGGATGCCGCCGACCCTGGCCGCCGCGATGAAGACGGCGTCCGGACGGTTGCCGGACATCCAGGCCTCGACATCGACCTGACGGCGCAGGTCCAGGCTCCGCCTGTCCACCGTCAGGACCGTGCAGTCCTCGCCGGAAAGGCGGCGCACGAGCGCCGAGCCCACCATGCCGGTATGGCCGGCCACCCAGACGCGCTTTCCGGTAAGATCATACAGCATGGGGAACCTGCCCGAGGGAAACGCACGGCCCCGTCGGTATGGCGTCGCCTCGCATCCGGCTCGAAGCACGGATGGCGGAACAAGCCCCGACCGTTGGACCGGGGCGAGTCTAGAGAGAAAGCGTTAACTAAAATATACCCGCCCCCGACCCATCCCCTCAGTTCCGCTCCGGATAGGTGTATTCCACCTTCCCGCTGCCGGTCAGGCTCTGGATCAGCTTCTGGAACTGGCCGATCAGCGGCACGTCCTCCAGCGCGCCGGTCGGTCCCGGCGGCGGAGTGTCTTCCGCCACCAGCATCGGGGCGCCGGGCCTGGGCGGGGCGATGTCCAGGCCCGGCAGCGGGCGCGCCGGCAGCCCGGCATGGGCGTCGATCATGAAGTCGTGCCAGATCCGGGCCGGCAAGCCGCCGCCGGTCACCCGCTTCATCGGCTGGTTGTCGTCGTTGCCGAGCCAGACCCCCGCGACATAGTCCGCCGTGAAGCCCATGAACCACGCGTCGCGGTAATCCTGGCTGGTGCCGGTTTTGCCGGCCGCCATGCGGTCCAGCTTGGCGGACTTGCCGGTGCCGTATTCGACCACGGCCAGCAGCATGCGGTTCAGCTCCGCCAGCTTGACCGGATCGATCACCGGCGTCGCTCCGCCCGATCCGCGCCGCTGGTAGAGCACCCGGCCGGCATTGTCCTGGATGCTGGTCACCGCATAGGGCCACACGGCCCGCCCGCCATTGGCGAAGGCGGTATAGGCGCCCGCCAATTCCAGCAGCGTCACTTCGCTGGTCCCAAGCGCAAGGCTGAGGTCTCGGCTCATGGGGGACGTGACGCCAAGGCGCCGGGCGACGGCGCGGACGGGATCGACGCCGGTACGCTCCAGCAGGTGGATCGCCGCCGTATTGACCGAATGGGCCAACGCGTCGCGCAGCGGCATCGGCCCGCGGAAGCCCTTCTCGAAGTTGGACGGCTGCCAGTCCTTGATCCTGACCGGCGAGTCGTCCACCAGCGTATCCGCCGTCATGCCGGCTTCCAGCGCCGCCAGAAAGACCATCGGCTTGAACGCCGAACCGGGCTGGCGCAAGGCCTGGGTGGCGCGGTTGAACTGGCTTGCCCCATAGCTGGCCCCGCCGATCAGCGCCCGGACGGAGCCGTCCGGGCCCAGCGCCACCAATGCTCCCTGGTCCACGCGGGAAGCGACGCCCGCCCCCGTCAATACAGCCGACAGCCGGCGCTCCGCCGCCCTCTGCATGCGGCGGTCCATCGTCGTGTGGACGATGACGTCGTCATGCTCCTTTCCGATGAAGCCGGAGACCTGATCGGCGACCCAGTCGGCGAAATAGCGGTCGCCGTCGCCCTCCGGCTTCCGCCGGGGCGTGGGAGGGGCCGATCGCATCGTCCGGATATCGGCTTCCGTGATGTAGCCGGCGTCCATCATGGCGCCCAGCACGACGCCGGCCCGCTCGGCCGCCTTGTCGGGGTTGGTGGTCGGGGAATATCGGGACGGCGCCTTCAGCAGGCCGGCCAGGGTGGCGGCCTCCCGCAAGTTGACCTCGGTCGCGGGCTTGTTGAAGTAGGTCTTTGCCGCCGCATCGACGCCGTAGGTGCCGGCGCCCAGATAGACCCGGTTCAGATAGGCGGTCAGGATCTGGTTCTTGGAATATGCCCGCTCCAGCCAAATCGCCAGCATCGCTTCCTGGATCTTGCGGCCCATAGTGCGGTCGGGCGTCAGGAACAGGTTCTTGGCAAGCTGCTGGGTGATCGTCGAGCCGCCCTGTACCACCCGGCCCGCCTGGAAGTTTACGAAGGCGGCACGAAGCAGACCGATCGGATCGATACCGAAATGACTAAAGAACCGCCGGTCCTCGGTCGCGATGACCGCATTGACGAGATTGGGCGGCAGGTCGGCCGCGTTGATCGTCGTGCCGTAGATGTCGCCATAGCGCTCGATCGTGCTGCCGTCGGCCGCCAGCACGGTAACCGTGGGCCGCCGTTCGGCCTGCGCGACCTGTCCGACATCCGGCAGGTCGTAGGCATAGAACGCCAGCACGGCGGCAACGGCGACGCCGCACCAGATCCCGGCAACCAGCGTCCAGCTTCCGAGAATGCCAAGGATGTTGCGGCCCCGGAACGAAGGCAGCCGCGACGGCGCCGCCTTGGCTTCCTGGCGCCCGCGCCTGGGAGGTTCACGTCCAGGTACGCGGCCGGGCTGCGGTCGAGGGGGAGTTTTTCTCAAGGTGACCGGTCAGGGTTGCTCATCCACAGGCCTACGATGCCTGAATAAGACGGCAATTTCACGGCATTAACGCCCTTTCCTCCAATGATCCCTCAACTTCAGAAGATCTTCGGACCGCCGATAACGAAAACCGCCGCCGGGGAGAACCCCGGCGGCGGCTTCGGCAACGTCGCTACTTCGGAAAAGAGTCCGGTCAGTGGACCGCTTCGCCGTGCAGGGCGAGGTCGAGGCCTTCGCGTTCGACGTCTTCGCTGACCCGCAGGCCGATCACCACGTCGATCACCTTCAGCAGGATGAAGGAGGCGACGGCGGTGTAGATCAGGGTGGCGATGATGCCGTAGACCTGGATCATGACCTGGCCGCTGTTGCCGTCGATCCAACCGACCGCCGCGTCGCCGCCGATCGCCTGACGGGCGAACACGCCGGTCAGGACGGCGCCGACGATGCCGCCGACACCATGCACGCCGAAGGCGTCCAGGCTGTCGTCATAGCCGAGCATGTATTTGAGGCTGGTGGCGCCCCAGTAGCAGATCACGCCGGCGACGGCGCCGATCACCAGCGCACCGCCGGCATCGACGAAACCGGAAGCCGGGGTGATGGCGACGAGGCCGCCGATGGCACCGGAGATGATGCCGAGCACGCTGGGCTTACCCTTGGCGATCCACTCCGCGAACATCCAGGCCAATGCTGCTGCCGCTGCGGCGACCATGGTCACCAGCATCGCCATGCCGGCGCGGCCGTTTGCGCCGCCAGCGGAACCGGCGTTGAAGCCGAACCAGCCCACCCACAGCAGGGAGGCGCCGATCAGGCTCAGGACGAGGTTGTTGGGGACGAAGTGCTCGGACGGATAGCCGCGGCGCTTGCCGATCACCAGGGCCGCAACCAGACCGGCGACGCCGGCGTTGATGTGGACGACGGTGCCGCCGGCGAAGTCCAGCACGCCTTCAGCGAACAGGAAGCCATTCGGATGCCAGACCCAATGGGCGATGGGGGAGTAGACCAGCAGCGACCACAGGCCGCTGAAGACCAGCATCGCCGAGAACTTCATGCGGTCGGCGAAGGCGCCGGTGATCAGTGCCGGGGTGATGATCGCGAAGGTCATCTGGAACATCACGAACACCGATTCCGGGATCGTGAAGGCGACGGGCGTGGACGAGGCGGCTCCCAGCGTGAAGGGCGCGCTCATGTCCATGCCGGCCATCAGCACGCGGGAGAAGTCGCCGAAATAGGCGTTCCCGCCGCCGAAGGCGATGCTGTATCCGACGACGACCCAGAGCACCGCGACCAGGCAGGTGATCGCGAAACTCTGCATCACGGTGGCCAGCAGGTTCATCTTGCGGACCATGCCGCCGTAGAACAGCGCCAGACCGGGGATCGTCATCATCAGGACCAGGGCGGTCGAGGTCAGCATCCAGGCGGTGTCGCCGGTATCGATCGTAGGGGCATCGGTCTGGGCCAGCGCGCCGGCCGGCAAGGCGAACGCCCCCAGTATCGCCGCAAGCAGCGGAACAGCGAAGGCAAACAGACGGCTCATTATGGACAAATCCTCTCGAATCAGTTCGACGCGGCCCGCTCGATCGAACTCTCGGACGCCCCAGGGGCGGACCGAGGCTTGATCCTGTGACGGGTTGGGCAGTCGGCTTCGGCATACGGCCGAGGCATTCAGGCCGCCCCTTGCGTTTCAAGAACCGTGCCGCTCGAAAAATGAGCAACTTCGCGGGAGCAGCATGCAAGGCGGCGCGCAAGGTTGGGGCACTGAATCGGCCCTGGGAGAGGATTAATGCACAAAAAACAGGCTGATCGCCGAAGTCCGGTTTCCCCGCGCCGAACCGGATTCAGCCCTGTCCGGGACCCAAAACTTTGCCACAATTGCTCTCCAATAAGCCGAAATTACAGGATTGCCCACAAAACAGGCAGAATTAGCCTGATCCGGCTCGCCGGGTGCCGCCCGGCCGGCATGGCACCCGTCGCGGGTTTCCAAGCGTTGGCTCTACCCGGCAAAATGTGTCAGGGTGGTAACGGAAGCGGGTCCTTCCCCAGGTCCCGGCCGGCGCTTCCACGATTTCCCTGAACGGATCGCAAGAAAAGTACCGATAATCATAAAAGTAAGGTCGAGGAGATCCTATCCGTGCCTGTTCCCGTCGAACGAGAATTGCGTCTTGCTCCCAGGCGCGCCATCGCCCTGGTGCTGGCCGGAGGACGCGGCAGCCGGCTGAAGCAGTTGACCGACCGGCGGGCCAAGCCGGCGGTTCATTTCGGCGGCAAGTTCCGGATCATCGACTTCGCGCTGTCCAACTGCATCAATTCCGGCTTCCGCCGGATCAGCGTCATCACCCAGTACAAGTCGCACAGCCTGCTGGTCCACCTTCAGCGCGGCTGGGGCTTCCTGCGCGGCGAGATCAACGAGTTCGTGGACTTCCTGCCGGCCCAGCAGCGGATCGACGAGACATCCTGGTATCAGGGCACCGCCGACGCGGTGTACCAGAACCTCGACATCCTGATGAGCCACGGTGCCGAGCACGTGCTGATCCTGGCCGGCGACCACATCTACAAGATGGACTACGCCGCCATGCTGGCGTGGCACATCCAGCGCGGCGCCGACGTGACGGTCCCCTGCGTCGAGGTGCCCCGGATGGAAGCCACCGGCTTCGGCGTCATGCATGTCGACGACACCGATCAGGTCGTCAGCTTCCTGGAGAAGCCGGCCGATCCCCCGGCGATCCCCGGCAAGCCCGACAAGGCGCTCGCCAGCATGGGCATCTACGTCTTCAACGCAAAGTTCCTGTACGACCAGCTGCGCCGCGACGCCGCCGACCCGACCTCCAGCCGGGATTTCGGCAAGGACCTGATCCCCTATCTGGTGCCGCGCGCCAAGGTCATGGCCCATCGGTTCCAGGACAGCTGCATCTACAGCCAGCCCGACGCCGAGCCGTATTGGCGCGACGTCGGCACGATCGACGCCTATTGGGAAGCCAATCTCGACCTGACCAAGGTGACGCCCGACCTGAACCTCTATGACAGGAACTGGCCAATCTTCACCTATCAGGAGCAGCTGCCGCCGGCCAAGTTCGTCTTCAACAACGACGACCGGCGCGGCATGGCGGTCGACAGCCTGGTATCGGGCGGCTGCATCGTCTCGGGCGCCCGGATCCAGGACTCCCTGCTGTTCAGCCAGGTCCGGGCGAACTCCTACTCCAGCCTGAAACAGGCGGTCGTACTGCCCCAGTGCGAGATCGGGCGCCATGCCCGGCTGACCAAGGTGGTGGTCGATCGCGGCTGCCACATACCGGACAATCTCGTGGTTGGGGAAGATCCCGACGCCGATGCCCGCCGGTTCCACCGGACCGAGTCCGGGGTGACGCTGATCACCCGCGACATGCTTTCCCGTCTGGCCGGCTGAGCGAAAGGACACCCGATCATGCGCGTCCTGCACGTCGCTTCCGAAGTCTATCCCCTGATCAAGACCGGCGGACTGGCCGATGTCGCGGCGGCGCTGCCCGCCGCCCTGATGCGGATCGGGGTCGATGCCCGCATTCTGGTGCCAGGCTATCCCGCCGTGCTCGACAAGCTGGCCGACCTGCGCCCCGTCCGCACGCTGGCCGATCCCTGGACCAACGGCGGCACCGTCCTGATGAAGGGCACCACCCCCGACGGTGTGCCCTGCTACGTCGTCGATGCGCCGGAGATGTACGGCAGGCCGGGCAATCCCTATCTGGGGCCGGACGGCAAGGACTGGCCGGACAACCATTTCCGCTTCGCCCTGCTGAGCTGGACCGCCGCCTGGATCGCCGGCGATGACGGCGGCCGGCGCTGGCGGCCCGACGTCGTCCACGGCCACGACTGGCAGGCGGGGCTGGCGCCGGCCTACCTGACGCTGGGGGGAGGACCGCGCGCCGCCACCGTCCTGACCATCCACAACATCGCCTACCAGGGCCTCTTCCCCGCCAGCCTGCTGGGACCGCTCCAGCTTCCGGCAAGCAGCTTCTCGGTCGATGGGCTGGAGTATTACGACCAGATCGGCTTCCTGAAGGCAGGCCTGTTCTATTCCGACCGGATCACCACGGTCAGCCCGACCTATGCCGAGGAAATCCAGTCGCCCGACGGCGGCTGGGGCCTGCACGGCCTGCTGGCGTCGCGCGCCGGCGACCTCTGGGGCATCCTCAACGGGGTGGACTACGACGTCTGGTCGCCGGACACCGATCCACACATCGTCCAGCGCTACGATGCCGGCCATCTCGACGCCAAGGCGGCCAACAAATCGGCCTTGCAGGCAGAATTCCGCCTGGACGTGCGGGCCGATGCGCCGCTGTTCGGCGTGGTCAGCCGGCTTACCCCCATGAAGGGCTTCGACCTGCTGCTTTCCGCGATCCCGCCCCTGGTCGAACAGGGCGCCCAGTTCGCCCTGCTCGGCAGCGGCGAGGGCTGGCTGGAGGACGGCTTCCGGTCGCTGGAAGAACAGTTCCCCGGACAGGTCGGCGTCTTCCTCGGCTACGACGAGCCGCTATCGCACCGCGTCCAGGCCGGCTGCGACGTCATCCTGCTGCCGTCGCGCTCCGAGCCGTGTGGCCTGATCCAGCTCTACGGCCTGCGCTACGGCACATTGCCGCTGGTCCGCCGGGCCGGCGGGCTGGCCGACACCGTCGCCGACGCCCAGGACTGGGCGATCGACCGGGGGGAGGCGACCGGCTTCGTCTTCGACAATGCCTCGGTGGACGAGCTGCTTTGGGCCTGCCGCCGGGCTCTGGCGCTGTGGCGGGAGCCCGAACGCTGGCGCTCGGTCCAGCGTGCCGCAATGGCCAGGGATTTCTCCTGGACGGCGTCGGCCCGGCGGTACCTGGACATGTACCGCTCCGTTTATGCGGATGATTGAGGGGTGGGTTGAATATAATCCGGTTCCCTCGGCCGGGGCATCCGTGTAATTCATAGGGCTTGCGTTGGAAAACGAGTACACCTCAATATTTTGAGCCAAGCCCTATCCATAAAGAGCCGCGACGCGGCGCTGGAAACCCTGCGCCGGGTCTACGGCTACGATGCGTTCCGGGGGCAGCAGGCCGGCATCATCGACCACATGATCGCCGGCGGCGACGCGATGGTGCTGATGCCGACCGGCGGCGGCAAGTCGCTGTGCTTCCAGATCCCCGCCTTGGTGCGGCCCGGTGTCGCGGTCGTCGTCTCTCCGCTGATCGCGCTGATGCGCGATCAGGTCGACGCCCTGCGCCAGGTCGGCGTCAACGCCGCCTATCTCAACTCCTCGCTGGACTGGCGCGACGCGGTCGAGATCGAACGGCAGGTCGAGCGCGGCGAACTGGACCTGATCTATGTGGCGCCCGAGCGTCTGGTGACCCCGCGCTTCCTGGACCTGCTGGAGCGCAGCAAGGTCTGCCTGTTCGCCCTGGACGAAGCGCACTGCGTCTCGCAGTGGGGTCATGATTTCCGGCCGGAATACCTCCAGCTCTCGATCCTGCACGAGCGCTTTCCCACGATCCCCCGGATCGCGCTGACCGCGACGGCCGATGCCCAGACCCGCGCCGATATCCAGGCGCGGCTGAACCTGGGCGACGCCAAGGTCTTCATCGACAGCTTCGACCGGCCCAACATCACCTACCGCGTGCTGCCCAAGCAGGAAGCCAAGCGCCAGCTCTGGGCCTTCATCAAGACCCACCATGCCGAGGACGCCGGCATCGTCTATTGCCTCAGCCGCGCCAAGGTCGATGAAACCGCCACATGGCTGGCGGCCCAGGGCCGCGAGGTGGTGCCCTACCACGCCGGCCTGGACGCCCGCACGCGCGAGGCCAATCAGGACCGCTTCATCAAGGGCGAAGGCGTCATCGTGGTCGCCACCGTCGCCTTCGGCATGGGCATCGACAAGCCGAACGTGCGCTTCGTCGCCCACCTCGACCTGCCGAAGAGCATGGAAGCCTATTACCAGGAGACGGGACGCGCCGGACGCGACGGCCTGCCGGCCGATGCCTGGATGGCCTACGGCCTGTCCGACGTGGTGGCGATGCGCCAGATGCTGGAATCCAGCGAGGCGCCGCCTGAGATCAAGCGGATCGAGAAGCACAAGCTGGAAGCCCTGATCGGCTTTTGCGAGACCGCCGCCTGCCGCCGTCAGGTCCTGCTGAACTACTTCGGCGAGGTGCTGCCGGAGCCGTGCGGAAACTGCGACACCTGCCTGGAGCCGGTCGAGACCTTCGACGGCAGCATCGCGGCGCAGAAGGCCCTGGCCGCCGTCTACCGCACCGGCCAGATGTTCGGCACCGGCCACCTGATCGACGTGCTGCGCGGCACGATGACCGAGAAGATCGAGAAGTTCCGCCACGACCAGATCAAGACCTTCGGCGTCGGCGCCGACATGAGCAAGCAGGAATGGGGTTCCGTCTACCGCCAGCTCGTCGCCGCCGGCTACCTGACCGTCGACCACGAGGGCTACGGCGCGCTCCACCTGACGAAATCGGCCGCACCGGTCCTGAAGGGCCAGCAGAGCGTCCGCCTGCGCCGCGACAACCAAGCGGCGGTCAAGAAGTCGCTCCGCGCCCAACGCGGCAGCCGGAGCGGCAGCAGCGCTCCCGCCGTGCTAAGCCAGGCCGACGACGATCTCTGGCACAAGCTGAAGGCGTGCCGGCTGGAACTGGCGCGGACCCAGGGCGTCCCGCCCTACGTCATCTTCCACGACAGCACCTTGCTGGAGATGGTCCGCCAGAAGCCGCGCGACCCCTACCGCATGGGCCAGTTGCCCGGCGTCGGCACCAGCAAGCTCGACCGTTACGGCGACGCCTTCCTGGCGGTGATCCGCCAGACGGTTTGAGCCCGCTCCAGGCCTCTCACCGTGCCCGGAAAGGATCATCTTGAAACCATCCGTGGAAATAAATGTTTGCTGATGAGCCATAGTTAATTCAAAGCTCATTCAGGCAGGCCGATGCTCATGCATCATTTACCGGGTCCATCAACCCTTACGATCGAATACCACTACGGGATCGTCGCGATCTCGATCGCGATTGCCATCATCGGATCCTTCGTCGCCTATGACATCTGCCTGCGGGCGCGCAGTTCGGCGGGCGCGATGCGGTCGGTGTGGCTGGCCGGTGCCGCGGTGGCGGCCGGCGGAAGTATCTGGTCGATGCATTTCATCGGCATGCTCGCGGTCCGGATGCCGATGGACGTCACCTATGATTTCTGGTGGACGTTCCTGTCCCTGGTGCTGCCGATCATCCTGACCGGCGCCGGCTTGCGGCTGGTCGTCGTTTATCCCAAGTCGGTCGCGGCCCTGCTGGTGGGCGGCTTCATCATGGGGACCGGGATCATCGTCATGCACTATGTCGGCATGGCGGCGATGCGGATGGACGCGACGGTCGGTCACGATCCCTTCCTGGTCGGCCTTTCCGTGGCGCTGGCCGTCGTGCTGTCCACCGCGGCGCTGTTCATCGCCTTCAAGCCGGCGCGGAGCCTTCCCCTGGCGGCGGCGGGCGCCGTCGTGATGGGTATGGCCGTCAGCAGCATGCACTATACCGCGATGGCGGCCTCCAGGATCTCGATGGTGCCGGACCTGGACGACATCGGCCAGGCGCCGATCCCCGTGTCGCTGCTGGCGTTCTCGATCTTCATCACCTTGTCCACGGCGATGCTCCTGGTCCTGATGGCGTCCCGCGTCGACCGGCGCAATGCCGAGGCGCTGGCGCGGCAGGCGCGCGTGACCAACGACACGACCGAGCGCTACCAGACCCTGCTGCGCCACTCCTTCGACCTGATAGCGCCGCTGGACGCCGAAGGGCGCTTCGTCGACGAGGCCATTTCCTCGGATCGCCTGCTCGGCTACGAACCGGGTGAGTTGAAGGGCAAGCGCTTCACCGATCTGGTCTCCGCCGGCGAACGGACCGACGCGCAGGCATGGTTGGCGGCGGTGCTGCTTTCCAACCGGCCGCTGAACCGCGAATACTCCTTCCTGTCCAGGGCGGGCGGCGAGGTCCCGTGCGAGTGCAACGCCGTCCGGGCCGAAGCCCCCGGCACCGCATGGTCGCTGATCGTGAACGTCCGCGACCTGACGGAGAAGCGGCGCATGGAAGCGATGCTCGGCCAGTCGCAGCGGCTGGAGGCGCTGGGCCGGATGTCGAGCGGCATGGCCCACGACTTCAGCAACCTGATCACGGCGGTATCGCTGAACCTCGAGTCGATCGAGCGCCGGCTGCCGTCCAGCGACCTGCTTGAACACCTGCGGGCGTCGCAGGCGGCCCTGGCCCATGGCAACAGCCTTATCCGCCAGCTTCTGGCCTTCGCGCGGCAGCAGAAGGTGGAACCGGAACCGATCGACCTGAACGCCGCCGTCGAGAGCATGGACCGCTTCATCCAGATGTCCCTGAGCGCCGACATCGCCGTGGAGCTGGAGCTGGCCCAGGGCCTGTGGCCCTGCACCGCCGACCGCGGCATGCTCGAGGCGGCGCTGCTGAACCTCGTCGTCAACGCCCAGGATGCGATGCCGGACGGCGGAAAGCTGACGATCGGCACCGCCAACGAGCGCATCGGCAGCCGGGATGCCGACCTTCCCCCCGGCGACTACGTCGTGCTGTCGCTGAGCGATACCGGCAAGGGCATGTCGAGCGAGGTGGCGAACCGCGCCGCCGAACCCTTCTTCACGACCAAGGGCGCCGGCCAGGGTACCGGGCTCGGCCTCAGCATGGTTTTCGGCTTCGCCCGGCAGTTCGCCGGAGACATGCGGATCCTGAGTACCGAAGGACAGGGCACCACCATCCGGATCCGCCTGCCCCGAAGCCATGCCCTGCCGCTCCAGAAACCGATTGAAGCCGCAAGCGAGGCCGGCGGCCGCCATACCATCCTGCTGGTCGACGACGACAACGCCATCCGCCATGGCGCGGTCATGTTCCTCCGGGAAAAGGGCTTCATCGTCATCGACGCGGCCAACGCCGAGGAAGCCTTGCAGGTCGCGGACATCGGCACGATCGATTTCCTGGTCACCGATATCCACATGGGGCGCATGAACGGCCTGGAACTGGCCCATAGGCTGAGCGGCCGCAATCCCGCGCTCGGCGTCGTCCTGACGTCCGGATCGGGCGGCACCAGGTTGGAAAGCTCCGCCCGGTGGCGGCATCTGCGGAAGCCCTATACGGTCAGGGAACTGCTTCGCGAGGTCGCGGCACTGATCGAGGAGCGCCGGACCTCCGCCCCGTCGGTCCGGAACTTCCTGATCGTCGATCCGGATTCGGCCGGTGCGGAGAACGTCGCCGGGCTGATCGGCAATGCCGGCTTCGGCGATTCCGTCCTGGCCGCTTCGCTGGAGGAAGCGAGGAAATGCGCCGCCGGATATCAGCCGACCGTCGCCCTGGTCAGCATCTCCGGCTCGCGTCAGACCAACTCCCAGCAGCCCATACACCAGCCCGGTTCCGGCGGTTTCGACGGCATGGACGTCGCCCGGCGGCTGCACGAAGAGTTCGGCATGAGGATCGTGCTGGTCACGGACACCATCTCGGCGGTGCCGGCCGATTTTCCCGTCAACGGCTTCCTGGGCAGGTCCTTCACGCTGGAACAGCTCTCCACCGTCCTCAAGACGGCGCTCGACGCCGCATGACGATGTCGGCCGGCCCTGCATTTGCCACCGGACCTTGAAATGACCCGCAGATATCCTCTATCCAAGGTCTGGTACTCTCCTGGGGAGGAAATGACGGCATGGCGATGAAGCGCTACGACGGTCCGGTCCGGGCAGTCGTCCTGGACTGGGCCGGGACAGTGGTGGATTTCGGCAGCCGGGCGCCGATGGGCGTGTTCGTGGCCGCTTTCGGAGCGGCCGGGGTCGATATCGGCATCGACGAGGCCAAGCCGTTCATGGGCCTGCCCAAGCGCGACCATATCCGGGCGATCGCCGCCCTGCCCGACGTCGCCCGGCGCTGGGAGCAGACCCACGGGCGTCCCATGACGGACGGCGACATCGATACGCTGCACGCGCGCCTGCTGCCGCTCAACCTGGAAACCGCCGCCGGCCATGCCAGCCTGATCCCCGGTGCCCGCAACACGCTGACTCAACTGCGCCAGCGCGGCATCAGGATCGGATCGACCACCGGCTACGGCCGCACCGTGATGGACGTGCTGATGCCGGCTGCCGCCGCGGAGGGCTTCACGCCGGACTGCGTCGTCTGCACGGACGATGTGCCGACAGGCCGTCCCTCGCCGCTGATGTGCTTCCGCGCCATGGTGGAACTGGATGTCTGGCCGGCTGCCGCCTGCGTCAAGGTGGACGACACCGTTCCCGGCATTGAGGAAGGCTTGGGCGCCGGCATGTGGACCGTCGCGGTGGCCCTGACCGGCAACGAACTGGGGCTTTCGGTCGAGGAACTGGCCGCGCTGTCGGAAGACGACCTGAAGGCGAAACGCACCGCCGCCTACGATCGCCTGCGCGCGGGCGGCGCCCACTACGTCATCGACGGGATCGGCAACCTGATACCCGTGATAGAGGACATCGAACGCCGTCTGGCCCTGGGGTCCGTCCCATAAGGCGAAGAGAGTCGGTATCCCCTCACTTCCTCGTACCGAACACGCCGACCTCGTCCCCGACCTTCAGCCCCAGCACGCCGTCCGCCCGCCCCTGGTTGACCGCGATCTCCGCCAATCCGTTGCCATTCTCGTACCAGATCGCTTCCCCCACCGGCACGTCGCCGAAGGTTCGCGCCCGCGCTATCCGCCTGCCGCCGGCTTCCAGCTCCACCCCATCCCCCAGGACGGCGGCGCGCAGGCCGGTCAGCGCGTTGCCGTAGACATCCACATAGACGATGCGGTCCAGGTCGTCGGGCCAGTCCGGGCGGCGGATCCGCTCCACCGGCACCGGCGTCCCCGGCGGCGGCTCGCCCAGCGCCAGCCGTGCCGCCACCGGGGCGAACAGGTCACGGCCATGGAAACTGGCGGACATCACACCAGGGCGCCAGTCGATGGTCCAGGCCTCCACCGAATCCGCCCGCCGCACCACCAGTTCGAACAGGCCGTTGTCCGGCCCGACATACCAGCGGCCGTCGGCGCGCACGCACAGCGGCAGCCGGTCGGTGCCGACGCCGGGATCGACGACGCCCAGCAGGACGCCGCCCTCCGGCACGGCGCCGCGGTAGGCCCCCAGCAGATAGGCGGACAGGCGGGGCTGGAACGCGGGTGCGTCCGCGAACAGGTCAATCACCGGCATGGCCGGAGCATGGCTCGCCAGCACGGCCTTCATCTGTCCGGTATAAGGACCCGACAGGCCGAAATCAGTGAATAGTAAAATCATCGGCAACGCCCCTGCAACATTACGCCTTGTGATGCACTTGTAAACGGCAAGAACTTAAGCATATCTGTCAATAAGCATTTCGGTCATCAAATAAATGTCGGGATATGTCAATATGAACACCTGTTCAATGTCAGGGCAATATAGCGGAGTGCCGGCATGACCAGATCGATCATGCGATGGTTCCTGATCGTCCCCCTGCTGGCCGCAACCCTCGTTTTCCCCTACGCGGCGCGTGCCGCGGCGCCGCCGGCAAACATCCCCTTCGCCGTCGTCACGACCACCTCGCAGGTGGCGGACCTCGTCCGCATGACGGCAGGCGACCGTGCCTCGGTCACGGGACTGATGGGCGAAGGGGTCGACCCGCACACCTATAAGCTGACCCGTTCCGACGTAGCGAAGCTGGCGGCGGCCGATATCGTCTTCTACAGCGGGCTGCTGCTGGAGGGGAAGATCATCGACGCGCTGACCCGGATGGGCGGTTCCGGCAAGCCGGTCCATGCCGTGGCCGACCGGCTCGATCCGGCAAGGCTGCTGACGCCCGACGGTTTCGACGGCAATGCCGACCCGCATGTCTGGATGGACGTGCCGCTGTGGATCATGGCGCTGAACTTGGTCCGCGACCGCTTGATCGAATTCGATCCCGCCGGCGCCGACCGTTACCGGGAGAACGCCGCCGGGTACGCCGCGAAGCTGGCGCGGCTCGACGCCTATGCGAAGGAAACGCTCGCCGGCATCCCCGAACGGTCGCGCGTGCTGGTCACGGCCCATGACGCCTTCAACTATCTGGGCCGCGCCTATGGCCTGGAGGTGCGGGGCATCCAGGGTATCAGCACCGAGTCGGAAGCAGGATTGCGCGAGATCGAAGGGCTGGTGGACCTGCTGGTGGATAGAAAAATCGGCGCCGTCTTCATCGAGACCAGCGTGTCGGAACGGAATATCCGGGCGCTGATCGACGGCGCCGCGGCGCGCGGCCATCGGGTGACGATCGGCGGCTCGCTATATTCCGATGCTATGGGCACGCCCGGAACCTATGAAGGGACCTATGTCGGCATGATCGACCACAACGTCACGACCATCGCCCAGGCGCTCGGCGGCAATCCTCCGGCGCAGGGTTTCGAAGGCCGCCTCGCGGCGCTGGCGCGGTGATGGACATGCTGTTCTCCCTTCGCTCCGGACAGAAGCCCGGCGACGGACCGGCGGCGCCGGCCAGCCCGCTCGAGGTCCGCGACCTCACCGTCGCCTATAACCGCAAGCCGGTCCTGTGGTCGGTCGACTACACCGCCCCGTCGCAAGGGCTGATCGCCATCGTCGGCCCCAACGGCGCCGGCAAGTCCACCTTCGTCAAGGCCTGCCTGGGGCTGGTGCCCTCGGTCTCCGGCTCGGTCAAGGTCTATGGCAGCCCGCTCGGCAAGCGCCGCTCGCTGATCGGCTACGTCCCCCAGCGCGAGAGCGTGGACTGGGACTTCCCGGCTTCCGCCCTCGACGTCGCTGCGATGGGCCGCTACGGCATGATCGGCTGGTGCCGGCCGGTCGGCCGCGCCCATCGGGAAGCGGCCCGGGCCTGCCTGGACCGCGTCGGCATGGCGGATTTCGCCGACCGCCAGATCGGCCAGCTTTCCGGCGGCCAGCAGCAGCGCGTCTTCCTGGCCCGCGCCCTGGCCCAGGAAGCGCGGATCTATTTCATGGACGAACCCTTCGCCGGCGTCGACGCCGCGACCGAGCGGGCCGTCATCCAGGTCCTGCGCGACCTCGACTCCGCCGGCCGCACGGTGATCTGCGTCCACCACGACCTCCAGACGGTCGCCGACTACTTCGACCACGTGCTACTGCTCAATACCCGTGTGGTCGCCGCCGGACCGGTCGGATCGACGCTGAACGCCGAGACGCTGCACCGGACCTATGGCGGGCGGCTGGGCCCCGCCGACGTGCCGGGCGTGCGCAAACACGTGGCGGAAGCCGGGGCCGCGTGACATGATCCCCGACGAGATCCTCGCCACGCTGACCCTGCGCGCCGGCTTCAACTCCGCGGTGGTAGTCGCCGGAACGGCCTGCCTGGGGGTGGCGGCCGGGGTGATCGGCAGCTTCATGCTGCTGCGCAAGCGCGCCATGGTCAGCGATGCGCTGAGCCATGCGACGCTGCCCGGCATAGCGCTGGCCTTCCTGATCGCGACGGCGCTGGGCATGGAAGGCAGGAGCCTGCCGGTGCTGCTGGCCGGGGCGCTGTTCTCGGGCGTGCTCGGCGTGCTGGCGATCCAGGCGATCTCGCGCTTTACCAGACTGCCGGAAGACGCCGCGATCGGGGCCGTGCTCAGCGTCTTCTTCGGCGTCGGCGTCGTCCTGCTGAGCCACATCCAGACGCTCGCCACCGGCAACCAGGCCGGGCTGAAGACCTTCATCCTGGGCCAGACCGCCGCCATGAACCGGAACGAGGCAATGGCCATCGCCGGGCTGGCGCTGGCGGCGCTCGCGGCCTGCGTGCTGCTGTTCAAGGAGTTCCGGCTGCTCTGCTTCGATCCCGGCTTCGCCGCCGGCCAGGGCTGGCCGACGGTGCGGATCGACCTGACGCTGATGGGCCTGACGACCCTGGTCACCGTGATCGGGCTCCAGACCGTCGGCCTGATCCTGATCATAGCCCTGCTGATCGTGCCGCCGGCGGCGGCCCGTTTCTGGACCGAGAAGCTATGGGCGATGCTGGTCATCGCGGCCGTCCTGGGAGGCATCAGCGGCTGGCTCGGCGCCAGCCTGTCGGCGCTGGTGCCGCGCCTGCCGGCCGGCGCCGTGATCGTGCTGGTGGCGGGCTCGCTGTTCCTGTTCAGCTTCCTGTTCGCCCCGGCGCGCGGCGTCGTCGCCACGGCATGGCGGCAGGCCCGCCTGCGCCTCGCCTATGCCGAGCAGGCGGCGCTCACCGGCTTGCTGCACGGCCGGCCCCCCGCGTCCGGCGGGATGGACACGTGGCTCAGGGTCCGGGGCATGGTCCGGGATAGCGCATTGACGGCGCGCGGACGGGATGCCGCCCGGTCATCCGAGCGCAACCGCCGCCTGTGGGAGCGTTTCCTGATCCATTACCCGACGCTGGTGCCGGGACGGGCCAACTGGGGCATCGACCCGATCGACCGGGTGCTGCCGCGCGACCTCGTCCTCGAGCTGGAAAGTCTTCCGGAGCAGCTTTCGCCATGATGAGCCTGCCATGATGACCTCACAGGAATTCCTCCAGATCGACCTGCCGGCCATGACGGCCGCGGTGCTCGCCTGCGTGTCCTGCGCGTTGGTCGGCAACTTCCTGGTGCTCCGGCGCCAGAGCATGATGGGCGACGCCATCAGCCACGCGATCCTGCCCGGCATCGTCATGGGCTTCCTGGTCACCGGTAGCCGGGCCGGCCTGCCGGTCATCCTGGGCGCGCTGGCGGCGGCCGTGCTCGCCGGCGTCCTGATCGAGGCGGTCCGCCGTCTGGGCCGGCTCGACGGCGGGGCGGCGATGGGCGTGGTCTTCACCGTGATGTTCGCGGGCGGCGTGGTTCTGATCGAGCAGGGCGCCGCCCGCGCGGTCGACCTGGACGCCGACTGCGTCCTCTACGGCCAGCTCGAAGCCATCCTGTGGCTGGCGCCGTCGGGCTGGTCCGATCTGGCCGATCCCGCGGTCTGGACCGAATTGCCGCATCAGGTCGTCGTCCTGGCGGCCGTGACGCTGCTGTGCGTCGTCTGCGTCACCCTGTTCTACAAGGAACTGGCGCTGACCTCGTTCGATCCACACCTCGCGACGACGCTGGGCTACCCGGCCGGGCTGTTCCATTACGGCGTCGTCGTGCTGGTGGCGGTCGCGGCCATCGCCTCGTTCGAAGCGGTCGGGTCGATTCTGGTCGTTGCCATGCTGATCTGCCCCGCCGCGACCGCGCGGCTGCTGACCGACCGGCTGCCGGTCCAGCTCTGGCTCAGCGTCGGGATCGGCGGCGCCACCGGCGCCGGCGGCTATCTGCTGGGCGCCTTTGGTCCGACGGTCCTGATGGGAGAGCCGGCCGATGCCCTGAACGCGGCGGGCATGATCGCCACGCTGGCGGGCGTCCTGCTGACGGCGGCCATCCTGTTCGCCCCGCGTCACGGCATCCTCGGCCGGCGGCGCTCTGCCCTTCGCCTCGGTCCCGACGATCCCCATGGCGCGGAGCGCAACGATGTTGTCTCAAATGCGGTGACCCGTTAGGCTGTGGTGCCGTCAGACCGACGGTTGAACAACCTGACCATCTATGACCAGTTTAGTCGAGCAGTACAGCCGATCCCGGCGCCTGTTGCGCCGCTCAGCCCTTGCCGCCGTCGCGGGTATCCTGGCTATCGGCATCGTCTGGCTGCCTTCGCAGGAGGGTCCTGTCCAGCTTGCGCTGAAGATCGGCTGTACGATCGCCCTGTGGGCCATCGTGCTGATCGAGCTTGCCGTCACCGGTCACCGGGTCCGGCAGGCCCGTACGGCGGAACGCCGGGCCGAGCATACCCGGCAGTTGCTGGCCGAAGCGCTCGACGTACTGCCCCAGGCCATCGCGGTCTTCGATCCCGCCGACCGTCCCGTGCTCGTCAACCAGCGCTATGCCGAGCTGCAAGGCTCGCTGTCGCCGTTTTCCGGTGGTGCTGACACGGCGGGCGATGGCGAGCGTTCACTGCCGGACGGGCGCTGGATCAGGATGGACGGGCACCGCACCCGCAACGGCTACCGGATCGCCGTCAGTAGCGACGTGACCGAGCTGAAGCGCCAGAAGGCGGAACTGGCCCGGCGGTCGCGCCTGCTCGAGATGACGCTGAACGCATCCGACCGGGGCGTGTGCATCTGGGGCGCCGACGGCCGCCTGACGATGTCGAACGCACAGGCCGCCCGCCTGCTCGACCTGCCGGCCGACCTGCTGACGGCCGGATGCCCCTTCGCCGAGTTCCAGGCATTCCTCGCGGCGCGCGGCGAGGAGGCCCTGGCCGGTGCCGCCGAGCCGGCGCCGTCCGAGTCGCCGCGCATTCCGGTCCGGTACGAATATGTCCGCCCGGACGGCCACGTGCTCGACGTGTTCGGCGCCGGCATGCCGGATGGTGGCCGGATGGTCTGCTACAGCGACGTCACGGCCTACCGCAGGGTGGAACGCGACCTGCGCGAGGCGGAGGAGCGGTTCCGCCGCCTGGCTTCGGCCACGCGGGAAGGCGTACTGGTCCATGACGGGAACGTCATCATCGACGCCAACGACGCGGCTCTGGTTCTGCTCGACCGCCCGCTCGCCGACCTGATCGGGCGCTCCGCCGAACGGCTGATCGCGCCGGCCGACTACGCGGCGCTGCGCGAGACCTTCGAGTGCGGCAGGATGCAGCACCGCGAGGCGTGGTTCCTGCGGCCCGACGGCAGCCGCATCCTATGCGAGGTTTCCCAGCGGCTCGTTCCCCAGAGCGGGCGCTTCGCCGGGATCCTGACCTTCCACGACATAACCGGCTACCGCTGGGTCGAGGACCAGCTGAGGGCGGCACGGCAGCGGGCGGAAACGGAAAGACGGGCCGGCTCCGATTTCCTGGCCGTCGTCGGCAAGGGACTGCGGACTTCGCTGCGCGGCGTCCTGGACGTGCTTCGCCAGCTGTCGGAAGGACAATTGGCCGCCGACCAGAGGGACCGGGTCCAGGCGGTCCGGAAGTCGGTCCAGACCATGGCCGCCACCCTCGCCGAAGTCGAGGATCTCGCCCGGATAGAGAGCGGCGCGCGGCAGATCGCCGACAACGACTTCAACCTGATCGATCTGGTCGAGAGCGTCGTGGCTCCGCAGGCGGCCCAGGCGACGGCCAAGGGCATCGATCTGGTATCGTCGGTGGCGGCCGATGTCCCCCGCTCGGTGCGCGGCGATGCCGGGCGGCTGCGCCAGGTGCTGACGACCCTGATCGGAAACGCCGTCAAGTTCACCGAACAGGGAGGCGTCTCGCTGAGCCTGACCGCCTCCAGGGCCGAGGGCGGCGCCATGACGGAGCTGCGCTTCGACGTGGCCGACACGGGTATCGGCATCACGGCCGCGAACCACGCGCGCATCCTGGACGGAGCCGCCGGCAACGGGATGGCGCTTGCCATCGCCAGACGCCTGATCGAGCTGATGGGAGGCACCATCGGCTTCGACAGCGCTCCCGGCATCGGCACCCACTTCTGGTTCGTGGTCACCCTGGAATGCAGGACTGAGGACGGCGACGGCGGCCACGACTTCAGCGGCCTGCGCGTTCTTCTGATCGAGGGCAACGGCGCCAGCCGCAAGGCGCTCACGCGGCAGCTCGCCTCCTGGAACGCCGCCGTCCAGGCCGTACCGGATGGGGCCGCGGCCCTGGCCGCCGCAACCTTGATCCCCGCAGCTTCGGCGACCGGGGAGGGGACGGTCCGGCCCACTCCGTTCGATGTCGCCTTGATCGACAGCCATGACGCGGACCTGCCGGTCACGGCACTCGCCCGCCGCCTGCGCGACGCGGGCATCGTTCACCTGATCCTGCTCTGCCCGCCCGGCCACCCGGTCGAATGGCATCACCTGGAAGCGGCCGGTTTCTCATCCGTCCTGCGCAAGCCGGCGAGGCAGGCGATGCTGGCGGCGGCGCTGGGCGGCGAGCGGGTGATCGAACTCGGGCTGCCGGACGCCGCCCACGCGGATCGTGCGGGGCCGGGATGGGACGGCTTCGGCGATCCGGGCAAGGACGATGCGCCAAAGGCCACGGACGACGCGCGGAGACTGCTGCTGGTTGAAGACAGCGTGACCAACCAACTGGTGGCCGGCACCCTGCTGAAGATCGCCGGCTTCCGGGTGGAAGTGGCGTCGAACGGCATGGAAGCCATTGCCGCGGTCAAGTCCAAGCCCTTCGATCTGGTGCTGATGGATATCGCCATGCCGGAAATGGACGGCATCGCCGCGACGAGGGCGATCCGCGCCCTGCCGGCGCCCGCAGGCAGGATTCCGATCATCGCCATGACGGCCAACGCCATGGTCGGCGACCGCGAACGCTTCCTGGAAGCCGGCATGAACGACTATGTGCCCAAGCCGATCGAGCGCCCCTACCTACTCGCGACCATAGCCCGCTGGCTACCGGCCGCGCCGGCCGTGGTACGGCCGCAAGGTTCCGCTTCCGATCAGGGTACCGCCGCGGGCGCCGCTTCCCCGCTCGACATGGCCTTGGACATCGGCGTGCTGGAACAGCTGCGGCACGACCTGGACGACATCGTCCTGCCCGACCTAATCGAGGCGTTCCTGGCCGAAGCGCGGCTGCGGAGCAGGCGCATGGCCGATGCCGCGGCCGTCGGCGACATGACCGTGATCGAACGGGAGGCCCATACCCTGAAAAGCTCCGCCAGCACCTTCGGCGCCGCACGTCTGGCTGAGGCGGTCAAGACGCTGGAACGGACCTGCCGATCGGAAGAACCGGCGGAGACGAACCTGCTGTGCGGCGAGATCCTGGCACTGGTCGAGGAAGCCGCCGGCGCTTACCGGGCCCTGGGGGTGGTGGCGGCCGGGGACGCCGTGGAAAGCGGCACTCAGGACAGGCAAACCTGAGGTTCAGATCATCCGGGCATATGAAAAGGGGGAAGGCGCCGGCCCTCCCCCCTGCTTGCCGATAACTGTATTCTACAGTTTGAATCCGGCGGTAGATTTCAATGATGGAGTCGATGCGGAAAACTCGATACGGCTCAATCAGCCAGACTGATGTTCACGGCCGCTTCCTTGCCGTTATTGCCGCGCGCCAGTTCATAGCTGACTTTCTGGCCTTCGTTCAGACTGCGGATACCTGAACGTTCAAGAGCGGAGATATGGACGAAGACATCCTTGACCCCGTTCTCCGGAGCGATGAATCCATAACCTTTGGTCGAATTGAACCACTTCACCGTGCCAGTCGCCATGACTGAAACTCCCTGATCGTCCTAGGCCAGTAATGCCGGATCTTTTTTCAGTCGTTCCGGCTGTTGTGTCGGGCCGAAGCCTGACGTCGTAGTCGATGGTGGAGCAGCCCGTCGCAAGAACTTGAATTGACGTAGCAAAGATCCAAACCATGGATAACTTAAGACTACGCTAACGATTCAATCTTAGCCGCACAAGACCAGAATTCATGGATATATCTTTTTCGTCTATAAAGTATAGTACTGAGTGGTCAATCTATGTCTAAAGAACACAGACCATGTATAGTGATCGACTGCGTTGCATGAAATGCCTGGATTTACAAGTTGGATTAAAATTTAAACGAACACATGGTTTGAACGGGAATTTGCAGACTGACCTTGGTCAGGCGCGTCCTTCGGCTTCCCAAGCCATCCGCTTTCGGTAGATGGTCGAAGCGCTGATCTCCAGGAGCGCCGCCGCGCGCGGGATATTGCCGTCGCATGCGGCGATGGCTTCTTCGATGGCTTCCTTTTCGACCTGCCAGAGCGGCCGGACCTGACGCGGCTCGGGTGCCGCATGGGTCATGACGGCGACGCCGCGCTGCCCCGCCGCATGCTGGCCGAAAACCCCGCCCTGCTCCGCCAGCCCCGGTCCGCCGCCATGTCCGGCCCCGTGGGCCACCGCGGCAAGCGCCCGCTGTTGCGGATACAGGCTCTGGGCGGACTGGTTCAGGGGGGACGGCAGCATCGACAGCATAACCTGATCGCCGTCATGAAGGACGACGACGTTGCGGATCACGTTCTGGAGTTGGCGGACGTTGCCGGGCCAGGAATAGGCCCGGAATACCTGTTCCACATCGGGGTGGAAGCGGCTGAAGCTTTTGCCCTCCTCGGCGGCGTAATCGAGCAGGAACTGATGGGCGATCGACAGGACGTCGTCCTCCCGCTCGCGCAGCGGCGGCAGGTGGACCGGGATGACGTGCAGCCTGTAGTAAAGGTCCTCGCGGAAGCGGCCCTCCTCGACCTCGCGCAGCGGGTCGCGGTTGGTAGCACACAGGATGCGCAGGTCGACCTTGTCCAGCTTGGTGCCGCCGACCTTCTGGAAGGTGCCGGTCTGGATGAAGCGGAGCAGCTTGGTTTGAAGCCCCGGCTCCATCTCGCAGATCTCGTCCAGGAACAGGGTGCCGCCATTGGCCCGCGCCGCCGCCCCCTCACGGTCGGCCACGGCGCCGGTGAAGGCTCCCTTCACATGGCCGAAGATCTCGCTTTCCATCAGCTCCTTCGGGATGGCGCCGCAGTTGATCGCCACGAAGGGATTGTCGCGGCGGGGGCTCTGCCGGTGGATCGCCTCCGCGCAGACTTCCTTGCCGGTGCCGGACTCGCCGGTGATGAAGACGGTGGCCCGGCTGGACGCGGCACTGTCGATGATCCGGTAGACGCCCTGCATCGCGAGCGAACTGCCGATGAAGCCGTGGAAGCGGCTGCGCGCCAGTTCCTCGGCGTAGGTGTCGACGATCTGGGCGAGCCGCAGCCGCTCGACCGCGTTGCGTACCGTCACCATCAGCCGGTCGGCGGTGAACGGCTTGACGACGAAGTCGTAGGCGCCGTAGCGCATCGCCTCGACCGCCACGTTGACGGAGGCATGGGCGGTGATGATGACGACCGCGGTCGGGATCTGCTGGCCCGAAACGTATTTCAGGATCTCCATGCCGTTGATGTCGGGCAGTTGGAGATCCAGCAGCACGACCTCGGGCGGTGCCTCCCGCAGCGCGTCGAGAGCGGCGGCGCCGGTCTCGACGGCAGTGACCGTGAAAGCCGCCTTCTTGAGGTACTCGGTATAGACACGCGCCAGCGACGGCGTATCTTCAACCAGCAAAACCTTTGCGTTAGCGATAATTTTCGGTCCCGAAAACTAAGATTGATGCAATCGGAGAATACCTGATTCTGCTGATCGGGAGCAATCTTCCAAGGCTGCGGCATCCTTGACGGATACTTCGTTTAGACATCGAACTGCTCATGCGATACCTATTTGCGAGAGAGTCTCAAAAGACACAAAAAGCGGCAAATACAACAAGTTCAGGGTGGAAGAATGCGTCTGACGAACAAGATCGCCATCGTTACCGGGGCCGGTTCGGGCTTCGGAGAGGGCATCGCCCGGACCTTCGCGCGCGAGGGCGCGCAGGTCCTGATCAACGATCTGGACGAGGAAAAGGGCCGCAGTGTGGCCGACTCGATAAATAGTTCGGGCGACGGGACCGGTCGGGGCCAAGCGATGTTCTTCGGCGCCGACGTGACCGACGACCCCGCGGTCGCGGCGATGGTCGCAGCCGCCGAGGACCGGTTCGGCGGGCTGGACATCATGGTCAACAACGCCGGCTACACCCATCGCAACAAGCCGATGCTGGAAGTCACCGACGACGAGTTCGACCGCATCTTCGCTGTCAACGTGAAGGCGCTGTTCCTGGCCGCCCGTCATGCCGTGCCGGCCCTGCGGCGGCGGGGCGGCGGCGTCATCCTGACGACGGCGTCCACGGCGGGGCTGCGGCCCCGGCCCGGGCTGACGTGGTACAACAGCTCCAAGGGGGCCGCGATAACGGCCACCAAGAGCATGGCGGTGGAACTGGCGCCCCTGAAGATCCGCGTCAACGCGCTGTGCCCGGTGATCGGCGAAACCGGCATGACCGGCGACTTCATGGGCGAGGATACGCCCGAGAAGCGGCGCCAGTTCATCTCCGGCATTCCGCTCGGCCGCATGAGCCGCCCCGACGATATCGCCAACGCCGCGCTGTGGCTGGCTTCGGACGAGGCCGAGTTCATCACCGGCGTAGCGCTGGAGGTGGATGGCGGACGCTGCGTCTAGGCCTGGACCCATGCAGGCCGGCTTGCGCCGGCCCGCATGAAAGCCCCGCGAGAGCCCTGTAAAACCCGGAGCCGAAGAGTTTGACCGGCGCTCCGGAAATTGTTGGGCCACGGCCCAACCTACGAAGCAGGAGCCTGTAGGTTGGGCCGTGGCCCAACAAACACTGACCATACAAGTCAATGTCTTCGGCCCCTGGTATAAGGGCCTCGCCCAAAACCTAAAGCCAGCCCCGGCGGCGGAAGTACAGCAGCGGCAGGATCGCCGACAGCACCATCAGGCCCAGCGCCAGCGGATAGCCCCAGGGCTTGTCCAGTTCCGGCATGAAGTGGAAGTTCATGCCGTAGATGCTGGCGATCAGGGTCGGCGGCAGGAAGACGACCGCGACGACCGAAAAGATCTTGATGATCGCGTTCTGCTCGATGTTGATGACGCCCAGCGTGGCGTCGAGCAGGAAGTTGGTCTGCTGGCTCAGATAGCCGGCATGCTCGCCCAGCGACCGCAGATCTCGGTTCAGGCTCTTCAGCAGCGCCTTCTGTTCCTTGTTCAGGCGCCCGGTGCTGATGGTCGCCAGATATGTAGCCAGCCGGTCCAGCCCTGCCAGACTGTCGCGGACCTTGTTGGTCAGGTCGCCGACCCTGCCGATGTCGCGCATCACCTCGCGCAGCGCATCCGGCTTCTTCGCCGCTTCCTTCGACTTGGCCGGCAGCGGGTCGTCGAAGACCCGCCGGCCGATGCCGTCCAGCCGGCTGCCGATCAGCTCCAGCAGGTCGGCCACCCGGCCGACGACGGCGTCCAGCAGTCCCAGCAGCGCCGCCTCGGCGCCGGCTATCAGTTCCGGCTGGCGGTTGAGCCGGCTGGCGAAGGTCTCGATGCTCTTGGGTTCGACGTAACGGACGGTGACCAAGTAGCCGCCCTTTGTGGTGCCGTTGGTCAGGATGAAGGTCACCACCCCCAGGCCGGGATACTCGGTATCAGCCCGCGTGATGACCGGCGTGGTCAGGTAGATGCTGCCGTTCTCGACATAGAGACGGCTGGAGACCTCGATCTCCTTCATCTCCTCGTGGGTCGGCAGGTCGATGCCGACCATGCCGGCGATGGCGGCCCGCTCCTCCTCGGTCGGATGCAGCATGTCGATCCAGACGGTGCCGGCGGGAAGGATCTGTCCGGTATCGATCGTCCGCCCGAACGACCTGCCGCCATCCTGTCCGTATGTGGTGATCATGCCTCTGCGTCGTCGGGTGCGGCGATGCCGTTCTGGCGGCGGGTGGCGGTCAGCGTATTAAGCAGCAGACAGGCGATGGTCATCGGGCCGACTCCTCCGGGCACGGGCGTTATGGCGCCCGCCACCTCGGCGGCACCGGCGAAATCGACGTCGCCGACCAGCCTCGTCTTGCCCTCGGCGGCACCGGCCACGCGGTTGATGCCGACATCGATGACGGTCGCACCCGGCTTGATCCAGTCGCCGCGCACCATCTCCGGCCGCCCGACGGCCGCCACCAGGATGTCCGCGCGCCGGCATTCCGCGGCAAGGTCCCGGGTGCGGGAATGGGCCACGGTGACCGTGCAGTCCGCCGCCAGCAGCAGGCTCGCCATCGGCTTGCCGACGATGCCGGAGCGGCCGAGCACCAGCGCCCGCAGCCCCCTGAGGTCGCCGACCGTGTCGCGCAGCAGCATCATGCAGCCAAGCGGCGTGCAGGGGACCAGGCCGGGGAGCCCCAGCGCCAGCCGGCCGGCGTTCTCGACATGGAAACCGTCGACGTCCTTGGCCGGGTCGATCGTCGCGATGACGACCGCCGGATCGATCTGGCGGGGCAGCGGCAACTGCACCAGGATGCCGTTGACGGCGGGGTCGCGGTTCAGTCGTTCGACCAGCGCCACCAGCGTCGCCTGATCGACCGTATCGGGCAGCTTGTGCTCGAACGATTGCATTCCGGCGGCCAGCGTCGCCTGTCCCTTGTTGCGGACATAGACCTGGCTGGCCGGGTCGTTGCCCACCAGCACGACCGCGAGGCCCGGCTCCACCCCATGCGATTCCTTGAGGGCCGCCACCTGGGCGGCGATCCGGGTACGGAGGTCGAGGGCGAAGCCCTTGCCGTCGATGATGCGTGCCTTGGTCATGTCTTCGTCTTCCGGCAGGGTCGTCAGGTAACTGGGCGGTTCAGGTATCGGTTCGGATGACGCCGCCATGGCTCAGCCGGGCCATCAGGTCGGCGGCATCGCCGGCGACATGGACGATCTTGTTGCGGTCGGTCGCTCCGGCAACCAGCGAAATGGAGGATTTGGCAATCCCCCACTCCTTCGCCAACAGCTTGATCAGCGCTTCGTTCGCCTTGCCGGCTTCCGGTACGGCGGTCACCATGACCTTCAGCACCGTCTCGCCCTGTCCCGACGAGGCAATGCCGGCGATGGCATTGCGCGACGCCTTGGGCGTCAGCCGGACCGCTATCCGGACGCCGTCGGCGACCGGCTTGAATGGCATCAAAACAGCAACCCGTACTCGCGCATCAGGTTGCGGATGAAGAAGATGATCAGGATGACGATGATCGGCGAGAGATCCAGCCCGCCCAGGTTGGGCAGGATACGCCTGAGCGGCGCCAGAACCGGCTCGGTCACGCGATAGAGAAAGTCGCCGATCACGTAGACCGCGCGGTTGCGGGTGTTCACCACGTTGAAGGCGACGAGCCAGCTCAGGATCGCCGAGGCGATCAGGATCCAGACGTACAGCCCCAGGATGGTGTCGATCAGCATGAAGAAGGATTGCATGGTCTACCGGGCCAAGGGGTCAAAAAAATGCGCTGCACCCTACCCTTACGGCCAGCGGGAGGCAAGCGTTGCGCTAGGACTCGCCTTCGCTGGGTCCCATGCCGGAGAGCCCACCGGAAGCCGGTATCCGAACCTCGTCATACAGTCCTTGACAGCACGGTTTCCGCCTACCAATATGCGCCCCGTTCACCGCTTGACCCTGTGCGGTGAAGGATCGGGTGTGGGGCCGTAGCTCAGCTGGGAGAGCGACGCGTTCGCAATGCGTAGGTCGGGAGTTCGATCCTCCTCGGCTCCACCAATCCTCAAGCGTCCACTGGCGACGCTAAAACCTCTCAGTCTTCGTCTTCCATATCGGGATACTGTTCTGGAGCCTGACCGACCGAAGCGAGAATCTTCGGGTACCGGGCTCTCGGCACTTTCTGCCCCATGCCGACCAGCTCGACGCGGAAGCGCCACTCGTCCCCATAGTCGAACAGGAAGGTCATTTTTCGGCCGACCTTGGGGAATCCCTGAATCACCGTCGTACGCTTGACGCTCAGGGAACCGTCGGCTTCACCCAAATCGGCGAACAATTCGTAGCGGGGTTTCGCATCGAAAATGTTGCCGGTCAGCTTGGGAAAGAAGCCGAACGCGTGGTCGAGGTCGAAGCCATAGGCCTACACGATAGCTCCCGCGAGATCGTAGAGCGTCTGGTCGGCCGGAAGCTCGATGTCCCGGTAGAGCTCCGGCTCCAGCGAAACACGGAATATGCACGTGCCGGTTTCAGCCATCGTCACCCTCCTGTCTAAGCTCTTACCAATCCCCGGAGCAAGGGACGGTGATTTCATCGGAATGCGTCGGCCGTCATTTGGTGACGGTGCCAGGAAGCCTGTGTGCGCTTCATATCGGCGATCGTCCGGCCGCAGTTCATCCCGAGTTTATGTTGATAGCTAATGGTTACATACGTCTGTATTGTCGATTGAGAACGGAACGACAATGACCGAGCAATTTTCCGGATCCGCCGTGGCTCGCACCGACGTCACGACGACGATACAACTTGGCTTCTCATGAAAACAGCCTATGCAGTCTCGTGATCTTCCCTCCAGAAGGAAACTGCGGTCACTTTTCGGATTCTGGAAGTCGCGACTCGAACAAGACCGGCTGCCCAAGCGCACGGCCTTCAGCCCTGAAGAATTTCAGCCCTGGATGGGAAATATCGGGATCGTCGGAGTCGAGCGCGACTCCAGGGTCGAACGCGATTCCGGAGTCGAGCGCGGTCCGCTCCGGTTCCGCCTGCGTCTGATCGGACTGGAAATCGTCGCCTATGACGGTGCCGATTTCACGGGACGCTATCTCGACGAAGTCCTGAAGCCGCCCGTCGACAAGGTCGTGCTGCGTCAGTACGAGGATTGCGCCGAATCGGGCCGGCCCATGGCGTTCAGCTATCGGACTTCGGGCTTCGGTCGTTTCGAAGCCGGCATCGACAAGCTGTTCCTGCCGTTCTCCGACGGCGGCGAGACGGTGTCGCACATCTTCGTATGCCTCTACGCGTCCTTCATCGATCCATGGTCGGACGAACGGGCGACCATCCAGGACTACGAACGGGACGGCGGAACCGTGGCCTTCGATCCCTCGGAACTCTGAGCCCCACAAGACGAAGCGCCGGGCTCCGCCGCCCCTGATGGGACGGAAGAACCCGGCGCTTCGTGCAGCCGGCGCTATATGCGTGGATCAGAAGTCCAGGCGCGTGCCGACGATGAAGACATAGCCTTCGTTGCTGACCGAGGCGGTGTTGGGAGCGGCGCGGAGTTCCTCGTCGATGTACATGAACTCCGTCTGGACGACCAGACCGGGCGCCAGGGTGTAGGCGGCGCCGACACCGTAGGCTTGGTAGTCGCTGGCATAGGTGCCGCCGGCGCCCTTGTAGCCCTCGGCATCCATGTAGCTGGCGCCGACCGCGACAGGACCGGCGGTGTAGCTGATGCCGGCGTGCCAGACCGACTGGTCGGCCCCGGTGCTGCCGGTCGTCACGTTGAAGTCGTCGGCATCGACATAGCCGCCGCCGACCAGGAAGCCGCCGAAGCCGACCTGGGCGCCGACGTTCCAAGCCGTGAAGTCTTCCAGCTCGGTGCCCGCCACCGCGTCGCCCTTGCCGCTGGCGCTCGACACAGTGGCGCCCAAGGCCACCGAGAAGCCGGAGAACTCACCGGTATAGTTGACGCCGCCTTCGAGCCAGTCCTTGTAGCCGACCGTATCCTTGAACTGGACGACGTTCTGCGCCTGGCTGTCGCTTTCCGGCGTATAGCTGATGCCGGCCTGGAAGCCCGCGAAGCGCGGGGTCAGGTACATGGCCTTGGTCGCATCGCCCGAGTTGGGGATGTGGATGCCGAAGGCGGGCTGACCGCCGAAGTCGAGGCCCGAAACCGGGTCCGTGACCGACGCGAAGTCGCCGTAGTCGCCGTCGATCTGCTCGATGCCGACCAGCGGAGCATAGATCTTCAGGGTGTCGGCGGCGCCGTCGAAGTCGCCCAGTTCGATACGGCCCCAGGTGCCGCCCAGATAGACCGAAGCCTCGTCGGTGCCGACGCCGGTCGCACCCCCGCCGCCAGTGCTGTTCTGCAGCTCGATCTTGGCGCCGTAAAGGAGGCCGTTGTCGGCCTTGCCGTCGGCACGGACGACGATTTCGGTCTCGAGTTCAAACTCGCGGTTGGTACGGTTCGATGAGTCGTCGTCGTAGAAGCCCGCGAAGAACTCAGTGTAACCGCCCAGGGACACGGTGATCTGTGCCTGTGCAACCGACGCGAACAGCATACCGCCCGCAAGCGCGGTACCAGTGAGAAGGATACGCTTCATGTGTCTGCCCCGTCCAAAATTTGTTATCCCGTCGCGGCCATTGAGTTTATTACTTCCGCGTCGGTCGCCTTATTGATGCGCAATATCCAAAAATCTAAAAGTCCGAATTTTCGTGACATTCTAAAATCCGGGTATTCGTGATTAATTAGTAACATAATTCTATTGGGTTATTTCTTTTAGGGTAATAGAACGGCCGTTCAGGCCATAAGTCATAATTGACTTAATGTATATCACCTGATCCGGGTCAGTCATATACGGGTCACGGCGTTTGACAGCCGAGCCGCCGACGCGTCATATTCCAGGGAAACAAGAGGCCTGACCGAGCCATGCATCGCTTTGCAAATCCCGCGCGTTTCCTGCGGATATCCAACGCCGTCCTGCCGTGGGCGGCGGGCATCACCGTCGTCCTGATGATCGCCGGGCTATATCTGTCGCTGGTCGCGTCGCCGGCCGACTATCAGCAGGGCGACACGGTTCGGATCATGTATATCCACGTGCCGTCCGCCTGGATGGCGCTGTTCATCTATACGAACATGGCGATCGCGGCCGCCGTCGGTCTGGTCTGGAAGCACCCGCTGGCCGACCTGTTCACCAAGGCCGCGGCACCCATCGGCGCCGGCTTCACGGCGCTCTGCCTGATAACGGGCAGCCTGTGGGGCGAGCCGATGTGGGGCACGTGGTGGGTCTGGGACGCCCGGCTGACGAGCGTCCTGATCCTGTTCTTCCTGTATCTCGGTTACATGGCGCTGGTGAACGCCTTCGACGATCCGATCCGGGGCGCCAAGGCCGGCGCGATCCTGGTCCTGGTCGGCGTGGTCAACGTACCCATCATCAAGTTCTCGGTCGACTGGTGGAACACGCTGCACCAGCCGGCCAGCGTCGTCCGCATGGGCGGCCCGAGCATCGACCCCAGCATGCTGTGGCCGCTCCTGATAATGGGCTTCGCCTTCACCGGGTATTTCGTGACGGTCGTCCTGCTGCGCGTGCGCAGCGAGATCGCCGCCCGCAAGATCCAGACCCTGCGCCTGACCCAGGCGCAGGGGTAAAGACGGGCAGGCGCCGCTTGGCGCTTGCCCGTAAGATGCCGGCCATCAGATGCTGGGATCGAAAGATCTGCTGCGACTCGGACGCGACGCGTAGCGACCCCCGCCGATGACCGCCGCCGCCAGCACGCCAAGCCCGGCGACCGCCGCGACCGTCGCGAGCGGATGCATCGCGGCGGTGGTGTAGGCGCTGTGTTCGCGCACCAGCGCATGGCGTCCGCTCCGGTCCTGGCCGCCGCGGAAGCCGTGATACAGGTTGTCGCTGGAACGGCGCAGCGGGCCGCCGGCTTTTTGCAGGACGGGCAGCATCGCTTCCATGATCCGGTCGGTCAGGCGCGGCGCCACGCGTTCCGACAGGGAGATCAGCTTGCCGGCCCCGCCGACGATCAGGTCGCGCGTCGGATGCGCGGCCGTGTGCAGAACAGCGCGGGCGACCACTTCCGGCGCATAGACCGGCGGCGGGTTGAGCGGCTCGGCATTGGTCAGGCTGCGGGCATGCTCCTCGAACATGGTGTCGATCGCGGCGGGCTTGATCAGGGTGACCGACACGGGCGCTCCCTCCGCCTCCAGCTCCATGCGGAACGCGTTGGTGAAGCCCTGGACCGCATGCTTGGACGCGCAGTAGGCCGCCTGGAGCGGGATCGAGCGGTCGGACAGGACGCTGCCCAAATTGATCAGCGCGCCGCCATGGCGGCTAAGATGGGTGGCGGCGATTCGGGACCCGATCACGACCCCCCAGTAATTGGTCTCGAACAGTCGGCGCTGGTCCTCCAGCGGCGTGTCCTGCACCTTGCCGTAGATCGAGACGCCGGCATTGTTGATCCAGGTGTCGAACCCGCCGAACTCGCGCAACGTCGTCTCCGCGACGGCCATCATGGCGTCCTCGTCGGCGGCATCCGCCACGACGAAGATCGCTTCGCCGCCGTCGCGGCGGATATCCGTCTCGACCTCCCTCAGCGCCTTTTCGTCGCGCCCGACCAGCACGAGTCGCGCGCCGCGCTTCGCCGCCATCTTCGCCGTGACGAGGCCGATGCCGCTGGTGGCTCCGGTGATGACGATGATCTGGTCTTCAACGGGTTTCAGATGCACGCGCATGGAGTGCCTTTCGATGATGCGGACAGGGTCGCCGTGATGCTTCCACGGCTTTCTCCGTCGCGCCAACAGGGGAAGGGCCGGGACGGTTCCCGCTGTCAAGTTCCCGTGTCCGCCCAGCGGCCCGCCTTGTTTACCATCTGCCGCGCTGTCATATTGGCCGCAGACGGCCGGGTAGCGGTGTGCAAACGACTCGCATCGGCGCGACGCATGCGGCAAGGCGTCGCGATAAGGTGTCCCACCGGTATGCAGGGCCAAATTGACAATAGACCGAACGGGGCACCTTGCCCTTTATTCGGCGCATTCTGGTGGGAGGACTTGCTGGTGCAAGGACTGGCGGAGAGGACGGCGGACCGGATCGACCGGCTGGGCGTCGTGCTGAGGATCATCTGGCGGGACAATGGCTGAGTTCTTTTCGATGGGCGGCTACGCCGCCTATGTATGGCCGGCCTACGGCGTCGCGGCGGTCATTCTGGTGGCGATGCTGATCGTCAGCCTGCGCGGCCTGCGACGGCACGAAGCGCTGCTGAAAACCCTGGAAACGAGCCGGCCGCGCCGGAGGGAGCGGAGCCGACGCGCTCCCGTGTCCGCATCCGGGACAGTGCCGGCGGCTGAAGGACACGAAGGATGACCCGCAAGAAACGCCGCCTCTATATGCTGGGATTGGCCCTGCTCGGCCTCGGCACCGCCACTGCCCTGGCCCTGACCGCGTTCGAGGACAACCTAGTCTTCTTCTACAGCCCGTCCGATATCGCGGCCCAGCATGTCGGCGAACGCAGCTTCCGGTTGGGCGGCCTGGTCGAAGAGAACAGCGTCAAGCGGCTGCCCGACGGCCTGACGATCGAGTTCCGCGTCACCGATACGGCGCAGACAGTGCCGGTGACCTATTCCGGTATCGTCCCCGACCTGTTCCGCGAAGGCCAGGGCGTCGTCGCCGAAGGCCGGATGCGGCCCGACGGCGTCTTCGTCGCCCGCGAGGTGCTGGCGAAGCACGACGAGAACTACATGCCGCCGGAAGTGGCCGATGCGCTCAACCGCGCCGGCGCGCCGCAGCACGCGACGAAATCACTTGCGGAGCCGGTCAATCCGCTTGCCGAGCCTGTCTCCAAGACGGCCAAGGAATAGCGCCATGATCCCTGAAATCGGCCATTACGCCCTCGTCCTGGCGCTCTTCCTGGCGCTGGTTCAGTCGGTCATACCCCTGGTGGGGGCGGCGCGCGGCGACGCCGCCTGGATGGACGTGGCGAAACCGGCCGCGATCGGCCAGTTCGCCATGATCCTCGTCAGCTTCCTGGCGCTCACATATGCCTTTGTGGTGTCGGACTTCAGCGTCCTGAACGTGGTCCAGAACAGCCACTCGATGAAGCCGATGCTCTACAAGGTGGCAGGCGTCTGGGGCAACCACGAGGGATCGATGGTCCTGTGGGTGCTGATCCTCGCGATGTTCGGCGCTGCGGTGGCCTTGTTCGGCAGCAACCTGCCGCCGACCCTGAGGGCCCGCGTACTGTCGGTCCAGGCGATGATCGGCGTCGGTTTCCTGCTGTTCATCATCGCCACCAGCAACCCCTTCATCCGGGTCGATCCGGCGCCGCTGAACGGCACGGACCTCAACCCGCTGCTCCAGGACCCCGGTCTGGCGTTCCACCCGCCGTTCCTGTACTTCGGCTATGTCGGCTTCTCGATGGCGTTCTCCTTCGCCGTGGCCGCCCTCATCGAAGGCCGTATCGACCCCGCCTGGGCGCGCTGGGTGCGGCCCTGGACGCTGGCCGCATGGTCGGGCCTGACCCTCGGCATCGCCCTTGGGTCGTGGTGGGCCTATTATGAACTCGGCTGGGGCGGCTGGTGGTTCTGGGACCCGGTCGAAAACGCCTCCTTCATGCCATGGCTGGCAGGGACCGCGCTGCTGCACTCGGCGATCGTGGTGGAGAAGCGCGACGCGCTGAAGAGCTGGACCGTCCTGCTCGCCATCCTGACCTTCGTGCTGTCGCTGATCGGGACCTTCCTGGTGCGCTCCGGCGTGCTGACCTCGGTCCATGCCTTCGCGGTCGATCCGGCGCGCGGCGTCTTCATCCTACTGCTGCTGTCGGTCGCGACCATCGGCGCGCTGCTGCTGTATGCCATCCGCGCGCCGTCGATGAAGATGGGCGGTCTGTTCGCCCCGATCAGCCGGGAAGGCGCGCTGGTCCTGAACAACCTGCTGCTGTCCACCGCGACCGCCACCGTCTTCCTCGGCACGCTGTACCCGCTGTTCCTGGATGCGATCGACGCCGGCAAGGTCTCGGTCGGGCCGCCGTTCTTCAATTCGACCTTCATCCCGCTGATGGTGCCACTGATCGCCGCGATGTCGGTTGGTCCCCTGATGGCCTGGAAGCGCGCCGATCTGGCCGGCGCCCTGTCGCGCCTGAAGTTCGCGGCCGTCCTGACCGTCATCTGCGTGCTGGGCGCCCTGTACATGTATCAGGGCGGCCCGGTGCTGGCGCTGCTGGGCGTGGCGATGGCGGCCTGGGCCTTCTTCGGCGCGCTCGCCGAGTTCGCCGACCGCATTCGCCTGTTCCGGGCGCCGCTGGGCGAGAGCCTGCGCCGGGCGGGCGGGCTGCCGCGTTCCGCCTGGGGCATGACCATCGCCCATGCCGGCATGGGCATCGCGATTGCCGGCATGACCGGTTCGGCGGCCTGGATGACCGAGCGCATCCAGTTGATGCGGCCGGGCGACACGACCCAGATCGCGGGCTACGAACTCCGCTTCGACGAGGTCCACGAACGTTCCGTCGCCAACTATCAGGCCAAGACCTCGACCTTCACCGTCAGCCGCGACGGCAAGTTCGTCGCCACCCTCCACCCCGAGGAGCGCTGGTTCCCGGTTGCCCGGATGTCCACGACGGAGGCCGCGATCCGGACCAACTTCGTGTCCGACCTTTATGTCGTGCTCGGGCAGGAGCAGCAGGGCACCGGCGCCTACGCCACCCGCCTATACCACCATCCCCTGGTTCCCTGGATCTGGATCGGCTGCGTGGTCATGGTGGTCGGCGGCTGCGTCTCGCTCAGCGACCGGCGCTTCCGGATCGGCGTGCCGGAGAAGAAGCGCAACCGGCAGCCGGTTCCCCTGCCCGCCGAATGAGCCGACCCATAGCAGAGTGCCAGTGAAATGCGCCGCCTGATCTTCATCCTGCCGCTTGTACTGTTCGCCGTGCTGGCCGGTTACTTCGCCCTGGGGCTGACGCGCGACCCGTCCGTCGTGCCGTCCGCCCTGATCGACAAGCCGGTGCCCGAGTTCACCCTGCCGCCACTGCTCAAGGACGGTGAGGGTCTGGCGAGCGCCGACCTTAAGGGCAAGGTCCAGCTCGTCAACGTCTTCGCGTCGTGGTGCGTGCCATGCCGGATCGAGCATCCCGTGCTGATGCGGCTGGCCAAGGAGCAGGGCATCACGGTCAAGGCGATCAACTACAAGGACAAGCCGGAGGACGCCGTCCGCTGGCTGAACCAGGGCGGCAATCCCTACAGCGCCATCGGCGCCGACCAGGATGGCCGCGTCTCGATCAACTGGGGCGTCTACGGCGTGCCGGAAACCTACGTGATCGATGCCCAGGGCCGCATCCGCTACAAGGTCGTCGGCCCCGTCATGCCGGACGAGGTCGAGCGCCACATCCTGCCGCTGATCAAGGAGCTTCAGGGATGAAACGCTTCCTTGGCGTTGCAGCCGCTGCCCTCTTCCTGGGCCTCGCCTCCCCGGCTTTCGCGGTCCAGCCGGACGAGGTCCTGAAGGACCCGGCGATGGAGGCCCGCGCCCGCGAGATCAGCAAGGAACTGCGCTGCCTCGTCTGCCAGAACCAGTCGATCGACGACAGCAACGCTCCCCTTGCCCGCGACCTGCGCGTGCTGGTCCGCGAAAGACTGGTGGCCGGCGACGACGACTCCGGCGTGCTGGGCTACATAACGGCTCGCTACGGCGACTACGTCCTGCTGCGTCCGCCGTTCAAGGCCAGCACCTATGTGCTTTGGATCGGTCCGGTGGTCGTGCTGCTGCTGGGAGCCGTGGGAGCGGCGCTGTTCCTGCGCGGCCGCAACCGCCCCGCCGCCGCCGGCGATACCGAGGCTCCGCTGACACCCGATGAACGCGCGCGGCTCGACAAGCTGCTGCGCGAGGATACCTGAAGAGATGCTGTTCTGGATCGTCGCCGCCGCGATGACGGCGGCCGTGACCGCCCTGGTGCTGACCCCGCTGCTGCGCAACCGCCAGACCGGTGGAGCCTTGCCCGGACCGCGCGCCGCCTATGACATGGAAGTCTACCGCGACCAGCTGGCCGAGCTTGAGCGCGACCTTGCGCGCGGCGTCATCGACAACCGTCAGGCCCAGGCCGCCCGGACCGAGATCGGCCGCCGCATGCTGGCGGTGGCGGAGGAAGGCAAGCGCGAGACCGCATCGCCCGGCGCCTCTTCCGGCAAGGCCAGCCGGGCGGTTGCACTGGCGCTGTGCGTGGTGATCCCCGTCGGCGCGCTTGCCGTCTATATCCCGACCGGCGAGCCCAACCTTCCCGGACAGCCCTTCGCGTCCCGTGAAACAAAGCCCGAGAACGGTGCGCCTGCCCAGGTGATGCAGGCCATCGCCAAGCTGGAACAGCACCTGAAGGACGAGCCGAACGACCTTCAGGGCTGGCTGCTGATGGGTCAGACCTACACCCGCATGAGCCGTTTCGACGACAGCGTGGAAGCCTACCGCCACGCTGTCGGCATCAGCCAGGGCAAGGAGCCCGGCATCCTTTCCTCCTATGCGGAAGCGATGATCGCCGCCAACCAGGGCATGGTGCCGGAAGAAGCGGCCCGTACCTTCGAGGCGGTGCTCCAGTCCGATCCCAACGACGCCCGCGCCCGCTACTATCTGGCGCTGGCGCGCGGACAGGCCGGCGACATGCGCGGCGCTCTCGACCGCTGGGTCGAACTGGCGGCGCAGAGCCCGGCCGATGCGCCGTGGCTGCCGACGGTTCGCCAGCGCATAACGGAGACGGCGGGGCAACTCGGCATCGACGTCGCCTCCGTCATGCCCCAGCCGCTCCCCGCCGCCCCGCAGGGCGAAGCCGCGGCACCGGCACCCGGTCCGACCCGCGAGCAGATGGCGGGCGCCGCCGACATGACGCCGGAGCAGCGCGAGGGGATGATCCGCAGCATGGTGGACGGCCTCGCCACCCGCCTGCGCGACAACCCGAACGACGCCGACGGCTGGCTGCGTCTCGGCCGCGCTTACAAGGTGCTGGGCGAACAGGACAAAGCGGTCGAGGCCCTGGCGTCCGGCGCCAAGGCCGCCCCCGGCCGCGTCGATGTGCTGATGGCCTATGCCGACGCCCTGATGGTCGCCGGCGGCGAGGAAGACGCCCCGCCCCCCTCCGCCGTCGCGGTCCTGCGCGAGGTTCTGGCCATCCAGCCCGACAACCCGCAGGCGCTCTGGTTCCTGGGCTTGGATGCCGCGCGGACCGCTAACAAGGGCGAAGCCTCCCAGCTCTGGGGCAAGCTGCTGACCCAGCTTCAGCCCGGCTCCCCCGAGCACGCCGAGGTTCAGTCCCGGCTAGACGGCCTGGCGCGGGGTGGGTGACCTTGAAAAACATATCCGAACGGGTACCGCCACAACCCTTCGGTTCGTTTTCTCGTTAAATTATCGGCGTACCGAAAATCGGGTTTGCGCCGCACCTGCGGCGCGGCTAGCCTGTTTCCTGTCCTTGGCACGAGTCAGAACGGAAGCATGGCCCTTTCCCAGTCCTCGCCGGATAACCTGAATCCAAGCCCCGTCCCTGGGGCCGCCGTCGTCGTCGAAGACCTTCATAAGCGGTTCGGCAAGCTTGAAGTCTTGAAGGGGGTCTCCCTGGTCGCCCACGAAGGCGACGTTATCTCCATGATCGGGTCGAGCGGATCGGGAAAAAGCACCTTCCTCCGCTGCATCAACCTGCTGGAGACGCCGGACGAGGGCCGCGTCTGGGTCAACGGCGAGCTGATCCGCATGAAGGAGGGCCGCCACGGCGCCGTTCCCGCCGACGCCCGCCAAGTCGACCGCATCCGTTCCCGCCTCGGCATGGTGTTCCAGAGCTTCAACCTCTGGACCCATATGACGGTGCTCCAGAACGTCATCGAGGCCCCGGTCCATGTGCTGGGCGTGCCCAAGCGCGAAGCGATCGAGCGGGCCGAGGCCCTGCTGGAGAAGGTCGGCCTTGCCGCCAAGGCATCCTCATATCCCAGCCATCTCTCCGGCGGCCAGCAGCAGCGGGTCGCCATCGCCCGCGCCCTTGCGATGCAGCCGAAGGTCATGCTGTTCGACGAGCCGACGTCGGCCCTCGACCCCGAACTGGTCGGCGAGGTCCTGCGCGTCATGCGCCAGCTCGCCGAGGAAGGCATGACGATGATCATCGTCACCCACGAGATGGGTTTCGCCCGCGAAGTGTCGAGCGAGGTCATCTTCCTGCACCAGGGCCGGATCGAGGAGCACGGCCCGCCGGATCAGGTGCTCGCCAATCCGCAATCCGACCGGTGCCGGCAGTTCCTCGCCCGCAATCTCTGATCCATCAATCCAATAAAAAAAGCTCAGCGACGAACGTCGATGAACAGGAGGCAGTAAAGTGAAGAAGACCCTCACCGCCCTTGCGGCCGGACTAGCTCTTTTCGCCGTGACCGGCACCGCCCAGGCCCAGACCAAGATCCGCATCGCGACCGAAGGTGCCTATCTGCCGTGGAACGGCCAGGACGCGTCCGGCAAGCTGATCGGGTTCGAGATCGATCTGGCCGCCGAACTGTGCAAGCGCATGGGCGCCACCTGCGAAGTGATCGCCCAGGATTGGGACGGCATCATCCCCGGCCTCCAGTCGCGGAAATACGACGTCATCATGGCCGGCATGTCGATCACCGACGAGCGGAAGCAGGTGATTTCCTTCGCCGGCCCCTACGCGACTGAGCCGACTAGTTTCGCAGCCATGAAGGGCAGCCCGCTGCTCGGCCTGAACCTGCCGACCACCGCCGTCGACATGGCCACGATCACGCCGGACGAGCAGAAGCTGATCGACCAGACCGCAGCATCCGTCAAGGGCAAGACCGTCGGCGTCCAGGTTTCCACCATCCAGCAGAACATGGTCGAGCAGTTGATGCCCGGCGTCGAGGTGCGGACCTACGACAAGGTCGACAACCTCGGCCTCGACCTCGTGTCCGGACGCATCGACGCGCTGGTCGCCGACGGCTCGGCGATCAACGGCCTGATCGCGGCCAGCGATCAGAACAAGGACATCACCAAGTTCGGCCCGGCCTTCTCGCGAGGGCTTCTGGGCGAAGGCGTCGGCGCCGGCGTCCGCAAGGCCGACACCGAGCTTCAGGCCAAGTTGGACAAGGCGATCAAGGACGCCACCGCCGACGGCACGATGGGCAAGCTCTCCACCCAGTGGTTCGGCTACGACATCTCGATCAAATCAGGGTCGTAACCGTGAAGTCGCGCCGGTTCGGCCGCCGGTATCCGCCCCATGCTTGAGCTGCTCGCCTGGGGCGATACCGGCTGGGGCGACGAACTGGTGCGCGGTACGCTGATGACGCTGGCGGTGGCGCTCTGCTCCTTCGCGCTGGGGCAGGTCTTCGGCGGGCTGGGCGCCACCGCCAAGCTCAACGGCGGCATCGTCACCCGCGCCATCGCCGAGGTCTACACGACGGTCGTTCGCGGCGTGCCGGAACTGCTGGTGATCTACCTGCTGTTCTTCGGCAGCAGCAACGCCGTGATGGGGATCGCCTCCCTGTTCGGCTACACGGGCTATATCGAGGTCAACGCCTTCACGATCGGCGTGCTGTCCGTAGGATTGATCTCGGGCGCCTATTCGACCGAGGTCATCCGGGGCGCTATCCAGGCCGTGCCTTTCGGCCAGATCGAGGCCGGACGGGCGGTCGGCATGCGCAGGGGGCAGATCTTCTTCCGCATCCTGCTGCCCCAGACCCTGCGCTATGCCCTGCCCGGCCTTGGCAACGTCTGGCAGCTCACGCTGAAGGACACGGCGCTGATCTCGGTCACGGCGCTGGCTGAGCTGATGCGCTCCGCCCAGATCGCGGCCGGCGTCACGCGCAACCCGTTCCTGTTCTACGTGCTGGCGGCCGTCCTGTACCTGGTGCTGACTTCCCTCTCCACATACGCGTTCGACCGTGCCGAAAAGCACGCCAATCGCGGCGTCAGGCGGGCTTGAGACGATGAACCTGTCCATCATGTGGGATGCGGTGCCGAAGCTGCTGGCGGGCGTGCCTGTCACCCTTCAGCTGGTGTCGCTGGCGCTGCTGTTCGGCTTCGTACTGGCGGCGGTTATCGCGCTGATGCGGCTGTCCGGCAGCCGGATCGCCTCGAGCTTCGCAGCCACCTACGTCTTCGTCTTCCGGGGTACGCCGCTGCTGGTCCAGATCTTCCTGATCTACTACGGGCTCGGCCAGTTCCCGGAGGTCCGGTCCAGCATCTTCTGGGTTATCCTGCGCGAGCCCTACTGGTGCGGCATCCTGGCCCTCACGCTCAACACGGCGGCCTATAGCAGCGAAATGATCCGCGGCGGCATCCAGTCGGTGCCCCCGGGCCAGATCGAGGCGGCCCGCGCCTGCGGCTATTCGCGCTTCCTGGTGTTCCGTAGGATCGTCGCCCCCATCGCCATGAGGCAGGCCCTGCCCGCCTACGGCAACGAAGTGATCCTGATGGTGAAGGCCAGTTCGTTGGCCAGCACGATCACCTTGCTGGAGATCACCGGCATCGCACGCCGGATCATCTCCCAGACCTTCGCGGTGTTCGAGGTCTTCATCGTCGCCGGTGCGATCTATCTGGTGATCAACTTCCTGATCACCCGCCTGATCCGCTACGCGGAATGGCGTCTCACTCCCTATCTGCGGCGTCCCGCCTGAGCAGGCGCCGTCAGCCTTCCGCGTCCTCGTCGACCGAGGCATCGTCGGCGGCATCGCCCCGGTCGTGCTTGGAGGCGGTCACCGTCTCGCGATGCTTGACGCGGGAGTCGGTCAGAGCGTCGTTGATACCCATGAAGTCTTCCAGGTCGTGGTAGCTCAGCATCGTATCTCTCCATCTACGTCTCTGATCGGCGGAGTAATCCAAATGTTGCGCAGCAACAAGAAGATTCTTGCCTGAAATGACCGATGCGGCAATCGGTCAGCCATTCGTCACACTGTGCGCTCTTCCCGCACTGCACACAACAACACGAGACCGAACACCAGCAATAGGACTATGGTTGCCATCCCCGCCCGTTGACTCTCGAACGATTCCGTGGCCCACGCCAGCGCCAGGGGTCCCACGAACGAGACGGCCCGGCCGGATAAGGCGTATAGCCCGAACATCTCGGTCTCCATCGCGGGCGGCGACAGCTTCGCCATCATGGTCCGCCCCGCCGCTTGCGCCGGCCCGACGAAGATCCCCAGCCCCAGCGCCAATCCCCAGAAAGCCGCCTGCGACTCGGCGAACAGCAGCGGAATGCCGAACGCGATCAGCCCCACCAAGCAACCGAGTATCGTCCGCTTCGGCCCGATCCAGTCGTCGATCCAGGCGAAGCCGAAGGCGCCCGCCGCCGACGCCACGTTCAGCGCGATCGCGAACATGACGATCTGCTGGAACGACATGCCGAACGTCCCCGCCGCATAGATCCCGCCGAAGGCGAACAGCGTGTTCAGCCCGTCGCGGTAGAGCGCGCTGGCGATCAGCCAGCGGACGATGTTGCCGTAGCGCCGGATGTGCCGCAGCGTGTCCAGCAGCGACTTCAACCCCGCCCGCACCGCCTCCCCCAGCCCGATCCCTGTCGAAGGCTGGTCCGGCGTCACCAGGAACAGCGGCAAGGCGAAGACCGCGTACCACAGCGCCACCAGCAGGGCGGTGGCCCGGACATTGGCCTGATCCTCCGTCCCGATCAGGCCGAACAACGGATTCTCCGCCTGCACCAGCCCGAACAGCGAGAGCACCAGGCAGCCCAGGCCACCGATATACCCAAGCCCCCAGCCCCAACCGGAAACCCGCCCGGTGAATCCCGGCGGCGCCAGCGCGGGCAGCATCGCGTTGTAGAAGACGTTCGCCAGTTCGAACGCCACGTTGGTCAAGGCTATCAGCACTAGGCACGGCAGCACATAGGCCGGGTCCGGCCTGACGAACCACAGCAGCGCCGTCCCCGCCACGGTCAGCGCCGTGAACAGCGCCAGCCACGGCTTCCGCCGCCCGCTACGGTCCGCGATGGCGCCGAGCAAGGGGCTGAGCACCGCCACCGCGATGCCGGATACCGCCACCGCCCTGCCCCACTGCGCCGTGCCGACCACTTCCGATTCGGCGACGCCCCGGGTGAAATAGACGCTGAAGATGAAGGTACCGATGACCGTGTTGTAGGCCGACATGGCCCAGTCATAGAAGCACCAGGACAGGATTGCGCCACGCTTCTTCACTCAACTCCGCTCCCGTCCGCCCGAAGCGCCGGCTCAGCGCTTCATGATGGCGCCCAGGATACCCCGCGCGATCTGCCGGCCCAACTGCGTTCCAAGGCTGCGGAGCGCGCTGTTGACCATCGCCTCCCCCGGACTTTGGCGCGGCGCCGCCGCACGCGGCTGCTTCGGAGCGGGTGCCGGCTTCGGCGCTGGCGCGGGCCTGGAAGACGAACCGCCCGGCCTTGAATACCCCGAAGCCGAACCCGAACTGGATGCCTCCACCGCAGGCTTCGCCGCCCGGTCGCGCAGATGCTCGTAGGCCGACTGCCGGTCCACCGGACGGTCGTAGATCCCATTGACGGGACTGCCCGTCAGCAGCGCCGCCCGCTCCGACGCCGTGATCGGCCCCAGCCGGGACCCCGGAGGCGCCATCATGACGCGCTGGACCACGCCGGGGATGCCCTTGTCCTCCAGCAGCGACACCAGCGCCTCGCCGACCGCCAGTTCCTGGATCGCGGTCGCCGCGTTGAACTCCGGATTGGCGCGGAAGGTCTCCGCCGCCGCCCGTACCGCCCTCTGGTCGCGCGGCGTGAAGGCGCGGAGCGCGTGCTGGACCCGGTTACCCAACTGACCCAGGACCTCCTCCGGGATGTCCAGCGGGTTCTGGGTGATGAAATAGACGCCGACACCCTTGGACCGGATCAGCCGGACCACCTGCTCCACCTTGTCCACCAGCGCCTTCGGCGCATCGTCGAACAGCAGGTGAGCCTCGTCGAAGAAGAACACCAGCTTGGGCTTGGCAAGGTCGCCCGCCTCCGGCAGTTCCTCGAACAGCTCGGCCAGCATCCACAGCAGGAAGGTCGCGTAGAGCCGGGGCGAGCGCATCAGCTTGTCGGCGGCCAGCAGGCTGACGATGCCGCGCCCCTCCGGCGTCACCCGCATCAGGTCGGCCAGTTCCAGCGCCGGCTCCCCGAAGAACTTCTCCGCTCCCTGCTGTTCCAGCACCAGCAGCTGCCGCTGGATAGCGCCGACCGAAGCCTTGCTGACCGTGCCGTACCGCGTCCCCAGGTCGGAGGCGTTGTCGGCGACATAGGCCAGCATCGCCCGCAGGTCCTTGAGATCGAGCAGCAGCAGCCCTTCGTCGTCCGCTACCTTGAACGTCAGGTTCAGGACGCCTTCCTGGACGTCGTTCAGCTCCAGCAGCCGGGCCAGCAGCAACGGCCCCATCTCTGAGATCGTTGCCCGGATCGGGTGCCCCTGCTCGCCGAAGACATCCCAAGCCACCGTCGGGTTGGCCTCCATCGCGTGGTCGGCGATCCCCAGCAAGGCGGCCCGCTCGGCGATCTTCGGATTGGCCCCGCCCGCTTGGGCGATACCGGCAAGGTCGCCCTTCACATCGGCCAGGAAGACCGGCACGCCGGCCTTGGAAAACCCTTCCGCCAGCACCTGGAGCGAGACGGTCTTGCCGGTCCCCGTCGCCCCCGCGATCAGCCCGTGCCGGTTGGCGTATTTCAGCAGGAGCGCCTGTGCCTCTCCCCCACCCTTGCCCACGAAGATCGAATCACCCGCCGTCATGCAGCCGCTCCTTCAGTCCAGGTTTCGACGGAATTGAGAATGCCAGCAATCGTGGGGAATTCCATACCACCGTATCGAGTTATCGGCGAAACAGCACCCAGTTGACTCCCCCACCCCTGAAAATGCTATTTTTCCGCCGCCGCACGGGCATAACTCGCCCGGAGCGCCTATATGCATTGCACACTCAACGCGTCACGCGGATCGACACGCGCATCAGGGTTCAGCATTTGACCAAGAAGAAACTGTTCATCAAGACCTGGGGCTGTCAGATGAACGTCTATGACAGCGCCCGCATGGCCGATGTCCTGGCTTCCTTGGGCTATCAGCCGGTCGAGGCCCCAGACGGGGCCGATATGGTCATCCTGAACACCTGCCACATCCGCGAGAAGGCATCGGAGAAGGTCTTTTCCGAACTCGGCCGCCTGCGTATCGAGAAGAACCGTCAGTCCGCCGAGGAAGACGGCCGCCGCATGATCATCGCCGTCGCCGGCTGCGTAGCGCAAGCCGAGGGCGAGGAGATCATGGCCCGCGCGCCCTTCGTGGACATGGTATTCGGCCCGCAGACCTACCACCAGCTCCCCGAAATGGTCGCTAGAGCCAGCCGCGCCGCCGGCGAGCGGGTGCTCAACACCGACTTCCCGGTCGAGAGCAAGTTCGACTTCCTGCCGGGCGAGAGCGCCGCCACCGGCGTCTCGTCGTTCCTGTCGGTTCAGGAAGGCTGCGACAAGTTCTGCACCTTCTGTGTCGTGCCCTATACGCGCGGCGCCGAGTTCTCGCGCCCGGCGGCGCAGATCCTCGCCGAAGCCCGGCGCATGGTCATCGCCGGCGCCCGCGAGATCACGCTGCTCGGCCAGAACGTCAACGCCTACCATGGCGACGGCCCGGCTTCGGGCACCACCTGGGGCCTCGGCCGCCTGATCCGCGAGTTGGCGGAGATCGACGGCCTGCTCCGCATCCGCTACACCACGTCGCACCCGCGCGACATGGACGACGACCTGATCGCCGCCCACGGCGACGTGCCTGCCCTGATGCCCTTCGTCCATCTGCCGGTGCAGAGCGGTTCCGACCGCATCCTGGCGGCGATGAACCGCAAGCACACGGCCGATGACTATCGCCGCATCATCGACCGGATGCGAAAGGTTCGGCCCGACCTGGCGCTGTCGTCTGACTTCATCGTCGGCTTCCCCGGCGAGCGCGACGCCGATTTCGCGGAATCGCTGCGGCTGATCACCGATATCGGTTACGCCCAGGCCTATTCCTTCAAGTACAGCGCCCGTCCCGGCACTCCCGCCGCCGGCCTTGACGATACCCAGGTCCCGGAAGCCGTGAAGACCGAGCGGCTGGCCTCGTTGCAGCAATTGCTCAACGCCCAGCAGGTCGCCTTCAACGAGTCCTCGATCGGACGCACGATGCCGGTCCTGCTCGACCGCTCGGGCAAGCGCCCCGGCCAGCTCATGGGCCGCAGTCCTTATATGCAGTCGGTGCCGGTCGACGCACCGCAACGCCTTGCCGGAACGGTGGTTGATGTCCGTATCACCGCTGCCCACGCCAACAGCCTTGCCGGCGAACTGGTGCTGGCGGACGGCGTCACCGGCCTGACCGCCGAAACCAGGACCACGCCAGCCATGAACTTTTCCGAACCCCCAGCTTGTGAGGTAACTGCTTGACGGGGCTCCCCGACCGTCGCATCGACCTGTCCTTCGACGACAATCGGCTGTTGCCGCTGCTTTACGGCGAGCATGACAGCCATCTCGCCCGGATCGAAACCCAGCTCGGCGTCTCCCTGATCAGCCGCGGCAACACCCTGACGGTTTCCGGCCCTCCCGATGCCTCCGAAAGCGCCCGCGCGGCGCTGGACGCCCTGTGGGAACGGCTGAAGCGCGGCATGGTCGTGGGATCGGCCGAAGTTGACGCGGCACTCCGCATGGCGACCGGCGTCGGCGACGGAGCCGCCCGTGCGCTCGCCATGCAGGCCATCGCCCGGCCCGACTTCAACGTCAAGACCAAGCGCCGGTCGATCTCGCCGCGCAGCCCGACCCAAGCCGCCTATATCCAGGCGCTCCAGGAAAACGAGCTGGTGTTCGGCCTCGGTCCCGCCGGCACCGGCAAGACCTATCTGGCGGTGGCCCAGGCCGTTGTCGCACTGACCAGCGGTCAGGTCGACCGCATCGTCCTGTCGCGTCCCGCCGTGGAAGCCGGCGAACGGCTGGGCTTCCTGCCGGGCGACCTGCGCGAGAAGATCGATCCCTATCTGCGCCCGCTCTACGACGCTCTCTACGACATGCTGCCGGCCGAGCAGGTGGCGCGCCGGTTGGGCAATGGCGAGATCGAGATAGCACCGCTCGCCTTCATGCGTGGCCGCACGCTCGCCAACGCCTTCGTCATCCTGGACGAGGCGCAGAACACGACGCCGATGCAGATGAAGATGTTCCTGACCCGGCTGGGCGAGAACGGCCGCATGGCGGTGACCGGCGACACCAGCCAGATCGACCTGCCCAGCGGCACCCGATCCGGCCTGAAGGACGCGATCGAGATCCTCCAGGGCGTGCCCGGCGTCAGCTTCGTCCAGTTCGGCGACGCCGACGTGGTCCGCCACCCGCTGGTCGGACACATCGTCCGCGCCTATGACAAGCACGACGCGGCCCGGCAGGAAGCGGCCCGGCACGAGGTGGACCGCCAGGGCGGCCGGTCGGCCGATGGATACCGGCGATGACCGCATCGCCTGCCGAACGGCTCGATATCTCGTTCAGCCTGGAGTCCGGTGACTGGGAAACGGCGGCAGCCGACGTCGAACGACTGACCGACGCGGCTGCCAGGGCCGCTTTCGAGGCAGCCGAAAAGCCGGAGATCCTGGGTGGCGATACCCCGGTCGAGATGAGTCTTGTGCTGGCCGACGACGCCTTGGTCCAGACCCTGAACCGCGACTACCGCGACAAGGATAAGCCGACCAACGTACTTTCTTTCGCGTTATTGGACGATTTGGACGATACCGATGAGAGCACCGATGATGTCTTGGCGCGCGATGAGGGAATGCCTATACTGATAGGCGACGTGATCCTCGCGTTTGAAACCGTGCAGCGTGAAGCGCTGGAACAGGGAAAATCCTTCGAGGATCATCTGACGCATCTGGTAATTCATGGCGTTCTTCATCTACTAGGTTATGATCACCAATCCGACCCCGACGCCGACCGCATGGAAAGACTGGAAACCAGCATCCTCGCCCGCCTGGGCATCGCCGATCCCTATTCCGCCAACCCGGCCAGATCGGCCGCGGCTGAAGGGGAGACTGGCGCGGACGGCGCCACCACACTCCAACCCATATGACAATGACAGACATATCCGGCAGTAGATCGCCCCGTGAAGACGGGGCCGACGAGCAAAACTCCTTCACCGGTCAATTTCGCGGCTGGTTGAGGACGATCCTGGGGGGACGCGGCGATACGACGCTGCGCGACACCATCGAGGAGCTGATCGAGGAACGGCGCGAAGCCGAAGGATCGATCGCCGCCGACGAGCGCGTGCTCCTCGCCAATATCCTGAAGCTGCACGACCGCACCGTGGTGGACGCCATGGTGCCGCGTGCCGATATCGTGGCGGTCGATATCGACACCACGCTCCCGGCGCTGATCGAGCGCATGTCGGAGGAAGCCCATTCCCGCATGCCTGTCTACCGGGAGACGCTCGACGACGTCGTCGGCATGATCCACATAAAGGACGTGCTGAGCTGCATCGCGAAGCAGAAGCCGTTCCAGATGAGCGATATCGTCCGCGACGTCGTGATTGTGGCGCCCAGCATGCCCGTACTCGACCTGCTGCTTCAGATGCGCCAGTCCCGCCAGCACATGGCGCTGGTCGTGGACGAGTTCGGCGGCATCGACGGTCTGGTGACGATCGAGGACCTGGTCGAGGAAATCGTCGGCGAGATCGAGGACGAGCACGACGAGGAGGAAGCTCCCATGCTCGTGACCCGGCCCGACGGAACCCTGCTGGCCGACGCCCGCCTGCCGATCGACGAGTTTCTGAGCGAAGTCGGCCCCGTCCTCAACGATGAGGAACAGGAAGACTTCGATACCCTGGGCGGTCTGGTGTTCAGCCTTGCCGGCCGCGTGCCGAGCCGGGGAGAGTTGCTGAAGCATTATTCCGGCATGGAGTTCGAGGTGATCGACGCCGATCCCAGGCGGATCAAGCGCCTGCGCGTCCGCAACCTACCGGAAGCGGCAGCGGCGGCCCATGCCTGATCCCATACTCTCCGAACTCACTCATTATGACTGAAACACCACATGCCTGACGCGACCCTGCGCCCGGCGGGCGCAGGCGGCATCGCGGCCGGGCGCCCCGGACATCGTTTAGCATCCCGGCTGGCAACGCTGACCGGATGGCGCCGCTATGCAGCCGCTGCGGCTTTCGGCGGTCTCGCTACCTTCGCATTGCCGCCGGCCGGTGCCGTTCCGGTACTGCTGCTGGCTTTTCCGGGATTGCTCTGGCTGCTCGAGGGGACGGCCACCAGGCGAGCCGCCTTCTTCACCGGCTGGTGGTTCGGCTTCGGGCATTTCGTCCTCGGGCTCTACTGGATCTCCTTCGCGCTGCTGACCGACGTGGCGAAGTTCTGGTGGATGATGCCGTTCGCCATAGCCGGCCTTCCAGCCCTGCTCGCGATCTTCATCGGGCTGGCGACGCTTGTCCTGCATATCGTCTGCGGCCGCCTGAAATTGTCGGGCCTTGCGCGCATCCTGGCCTTCGCCATTGTCTGGACGGTGTTCGAGTACCTGCGCGGCCACGTCTTCACCGGATTCCCTTGGAACCTGATCGGCTATTCCTGGACCGGCTTCCTCCCCGTGCTTCAAAGCGTCGCGGTGATCGGCATCTATGGGCTGGGATTGCTGACCGTGGCGGTGGCGGCGCTGCCGGCGCTTCTCCCCGATCCATCCGAGTCGGTCATGCGGGCGCGTGCGAGCGTCGCCGTCGGCCTTGTTCTCCTGGGCGCAATGGGTCTTGCGGGCTGGGTCCGATTGTCGCAGGCCGACTCCGCCACCGTTCCGGGTGTCAGGCTTCGGGTGGTCCAGCCGGCCATCCCGCAGACGCTGAAATGGGTGCCGTCTGAAAAGGCGCGCAACTTCGAGCGGCTGCTGGAATTGACGGCGGAACCGGCCGCTGCCGGAACCGCCCCGGTCACCCATGTCGTCTGGCCGGAAACGGCGGTGCCGTTCTTCGTGGAGCGGGACGGTGGCGCACGTCAGGCGATGGCATCGGTCACCCCGCCCGGCGGCAGCATCATCACCGGCGCCCCTCGGATCCGAGTGGAAGAGGACGGTGAAAACCGGTTCTGGAACAGCCTGCACGCGGTCGATGGCAGCGGCGCCGTCGTCGCCAGCTTCGACAAGTTCCATCTGGTGCCGTTCGGCGAGTACATGCCGCTTCGCGGCATCCTGCCGGTCGGCGGGATCGCGGCCGGCGCTACCGATTTTTCGTCCGGACCCGGACCGGCAACCCTCGACGTGCCGGGACTGCCGCCGTTCAGCCCGCTGATCTGCTACGAAGTGATCTTTCCGGGAGCGGTCAAGGACTTCCACAACCGACCCGACTGGCTGCTCAACGTGACGAACGACGCCTGGTACGGGAAAACAGCCGGACCCCATCAGCACTTCGAGATCGCGCGCGTGCGTGCGGTTGAAGAAGGACTACCCTTGGTACGCGCCGCCAATACAGGCATTTCGGGAATTTTCGACGGTTACGGTCGCGTTACGGCATATCTCGGCCTGGGCGAACGCGGCGTGGTGGATGCAGATCTACCCGTTATGCTTCCGATTACGCCTTACGGACGGTTCGGTGACATTATCTTGGTATTACTCCTCATGAGTTTCTCGCTGGTCACAACCATCGCTCGACAAACCCGCTAAATATCGCACATATTTTTGTATGCACGTGCACAAGAATGCGGTAATACGTACTATTGAATGCATACACGTGCATAGCTAATTAGAACCTAAACATTCAACAGGGGTTTGAGCGCATGCAACCACAGACACGAGGCCGGCGTGGAACCGGCGGGCGCCCGAAGACCGGCAAGCCGAATCCCATCGACGTACACGTCGGTTCACGGGTAAGGCTGCGGCGTACTCTCCTCGGTATGAGCCAGGAAAAACTGGGCGAGGCGATCGGCCTGACGTTCCAGCAGGTACAGAAATACGAGCGTGGCGCGAACCGTATCGGTGCCAGTCGCCTGTTCGACCTGAGCCGGGTGCTCGATGTGCCCGTTTCCTTCTTCTTCGACGACATGCCGGCCGATCCCGACAGCATTCCGACATCCGAAGGTTCCGCCGGCGGTTTCGGCGAAGAGAAGTCCAGCTCCTTCGAACCGGACCCGATGGCCAAGCGCGAGACGCTGGAACTGGTCCGCGCCTACTACCGGATCACCGATCCGCAGGTACGCAAGCGGCTGTTCGAGCTGACCAAGTCGGTCGCGAACGCGGCCAATGCCGAAGGCGATTGAATGGACCGGCCGCTGGCCGGACCCGTTCGAGAACGTGGTCCCGGCCGGCTCGTCCGGTAACCGAAAGCATCTAATTTCGGATTGATAGGTACCTTATCAAACTTCGATAATAGCCCTGCAAGTTAGCCGCGCGGGGTAATCAGGCGGCATGCTCCCAATCGAAGTCGCTTGACCACAGGTACGCGGATTGCGAAAAGAGAAAGAGGCGGGTCAATCTTTCGTGAGACCTGCATATCTTCGTATTTTGTCAAAACCCGCAACGTGCCGAGGCTACCTGTGGCTCTACGCAACTACGTCTTCACCAGCGAATCGGTTTCCGAGGGCCATCCAGACAAGGTCTGCGACCGCGTTTCCGACGCTATCGTCGATCTTTATCTCGGCCATGACCCTTATGCCCGCGTTGCTGTCGAAACGCTGGCGACGACCAACCAGCTCGTGCTGGCGGGTGAGGTCCGTGGTCCCGAGACGATCACCCATGAGCTGATCGAAGCCGCAGCGCGTCAGGCGGTGAAGGACATCGGCTACGAGCAGGAAGGCTTTCACTGGGAGAAGGCCGACGTCAAGATCCTGATCCACGCGCAGTCCGCCGACATCGCCGTCGGCGTCGACGCCGCCGGCAACAAGGACGAAGGCGCCGGCGACCAGGGCATCATGTTCGGCTACGCCTGCCGCGAGACCGACGCGCTGATGCCGGCGCCGATCCACTTCTCGCACGGCATCGCCAAGAGCCTGGCGGAAGCGCGCCATTCCGGCGCCGCTCCGCTGCTCGGCCCCGACGCCAAGACGCAGGTCAGCCTTCAGTACGAGAACGGCAAGCCGGTCCGCGCCACCTCCATCGTGGTGTCGACCCAGCATGACGCCTCGATCGACACCGATAAGGTGCGCGAGATCGTCCTGCCCCATATTGTCAACGTGCTGCCGCAGGGCTGGCTGCCGGAGGCGGAGTTCATCTACGTCAACCCGACCGGCCGTTTCGTGATCGGCGGTCCCGATGGCGACGCCGGCCTGACCGGACGCAAGATCATCGTCGACACCTACGGCGGTGCGGCACCCCACGGCGGCGGCGCCTTCTCCGGCAAGGACCCGACCAAGGTCGACCGCTCGGCCGCCTATGCCGCCCGGTATCTCGCCAAGAACGTGGTCGCCGCCGAACTGGCGGAGCGCTGCACCATCCAGCTGGCCTATGCCATCGGCGTCTCCCGCCCGTTGGCCGTCTACATCGACACCTACGACACCGGCAAGGTGGACGAGGAGCGCCTGTCCAAGGTCCTCCAGGAACTGGTCAACCTGAGCCCGCGTGGCATCCGCGAGCATCTCGGTCTCAACAAGCCGATCTATGCCCGCACCTCCGCCTATGGCCATTTCGGCCGCGCGCCGGAAGCTGACGGCGGTTTCTCGTGGGAGAGGACGGATCTGGTCACGGATCTGCGGTCCGCCTTTGCCTGATCGTCCTCCTGGTCCGCGCAAGGATGCGCCGACCGATCTGCCGGAAAAAGTCTACGGCCGCCGACGCGGCCGTAGACTTCGCGTTTATAAGACCGACCTGCTGGAGACCCTGCTGCCCCGGCTGGCGATCGAGCCGCCGGACAAGGGCGCGCACCTGGACCCTGCCGGTCTGTTCGAACAGCCGATGCGCGACCTGTGGGTCGAGATCGGCTTCGGCAGCGGCGAGCATCTGGCGGCGCACGCGGCAGCCAATCCCGATATCGGCATGATCGGCTGCGAACCGTTCCTGAACGGCGTGGCCAACCTGCTGGAACACATCGATACCGGCGGTCAGCGCAACATCCGCATCCTGGCCGAAGACGCCCGCCCGCTGCTCGACGCTCTGCCCGAGGCCTCAGTCGGCAGGGCTTTCGTGCTGTTTCCCGACCCCTGGCCGAAACCCCGCCACCACAAGCGGCGCTTCATCGGCCCGGAAAATCTGGCGCGGCTCTCCCGCGTTCTCAAGGACGGCGCGGAACTGCGGATGGCCAGCGATGTCATGGGCGTCGCCATGTGGATGCTGGAGCATACCTGGCTTCATCCCGACTTCGAGTGGCTGGCCCGCACGCCGGAAGACTGGCGTAGCCGTCCAGACGATTGGCCGCAGTCGCGCTACGAGCAGAAAGGCGTGGAAGCAGGGCGCAACCCCGTGTTTCTGCGCTTCAGGCGTAAGGCCCGCATTCCAGGGTAAGGCGCGTCCCGGTACTCCTCTCCCCTGCCGTTCCCGCCGGAATGCAGGCGGAGGGGAAGACCCGTCCACGGGACACGTCTGGCAATAGATTGTGGAAAATCCTTGCGACGTGCCGCAACTTCGCTATATTCCCTTCCGTGATCCCATACGATCCGGCGGTCCCGCCAAAACGGGCCATGCCGGCTCGCATCCGGGTGGGCCACTGGCCCACTTTTTTTATTTCGCTCTTCTCGTTTTCCGCACCGGGTTTCCGAAACCCGGGGCGTTGTTTCAAGTCAGGTGGTATGGACGCAACCGATCGGATACAAAAGATCATCGCCCCCTCGGTCGAAGCCATGGGCTACGAGATCGTGCGGGTGCAGGTGTCGGGCACGCAAAAGCCCACCTTGCAGGTGATGGCCGAGCGGAAGGACGATGCCGCGATGACGGTGGAGGATTGCGCAGACATCAGCCGTGCCGTTTCGGCCCTGCTGGATGTCGAAGACCCGATCTCTTCCGCCTACACGCTGGAAATCAGCTCGCCGGGGATCGACCGGCCGTTGACCCGGCTGAAGGATTTCGAACGGTTCGCCGGCTTCGAGGCGCGCATCGAGACGCGCTTCCCGCTCGACGGCCGCAAAAGGTTTCGCGGTATCCTGAAGGGTGTCGAAAACGGGGCGGTGCGGATCGATACCGACACCGGTCCGGCTTCCGTCCCCTTCGATGCCGTGCAGCGTGCCAAGCTGCTCCTGACCGACGAGCTGATCGCCGCTACGGCAGCGCAGCAGTAGCCGGCTTTTCGCCTCACGTCTCGATGTCTAGAACCTAAACGAACGCCAGGGACTTCTGGAATGGAACTGCTACAAGTAGCCGATGCGGTCGCCCGCGAAAAGAACATCGACCGGGACGAAGTCCTGGAAGCGATGGAGCAGGCGATTCAGAAGGCTGGCCGCTCCAAGTACGGGCACGAGCACGACATCCGGGCGCGCATCGACCGCAAGACCGGCGACATCCACCTGATGCGCTATCTTGAAGTGGTCGAAACCGTCGAGAACGAGGTGACCCAGCTCACCCTGCGCGAAGCGCAGCGGATGAAGAAGGACGCGGCCCTGGGCGAGTTCCTGACGGACGAACTGCCGCCGATCGATTTCGGCCGGATCGCCGCCCAGACCGCCAAGCAGGTCATCGTCCAGAAGGTCCGCGAAGCCGAGCGGCAGCGCCAGTTCAAGGAATACAAGGACCGCATCGGCGAAGTCGTCAACGGTCTGGTCAAGCGCGTGGAATACGGCAACGTCACGGTCGATCTGGGCCGCGCCGAAGCGATCCTGCGCCGCGACGAGCTTCTGCCGCGCGAGCACTTCAAGAACGGCGACCGCGTACGGGCGTACATCTACGACGTACGGGCGGAAGCCCGGGGTCCGCAGATCTTCCTGTCGCGCACCCATCCCACCTTCATGGCGAAGCTGTTCTCCCAGGAAGTGCCCGAGATCTACGACGGCATCATCGAGATCAAGTCGGTCGCCCGCGACCCCGGCTCCCGCGCGAAGATCGCGGTGCTGAGCCACGACAGCTCGATCGATCCGGTCGGCGCCTGCGTCGGCATGCGCGGCAGCCGCGTCCAGGCCGTCGTCGGCGAGCTTCAGGGTGAAAAAATCGACATCATTCCGTGGTCCCAGGACCCGGCGACTTTCGTGGTGAATGCCCTGGCTCCGGCCGAGGTCGCTAAGGTCGTGATGGACGAAGAGAGCAAGCGCATTGAAGTCGTGGTTCCCGATGACCAATTGAGTCTGGCGATCGGCCGCCGCGGTCAGAACGTCCGGCTCGCCAGCCAGCTTACCGGCTGGGACATCGACATCATGACTGAGAACGAAGAGTCCGAGCGCCGGTCCGAGGAATTCAAGACCCGCTCGCAGCTCTTCATCGACGCTCTCGACGTCGACGACGTGATCGCCCACCTGCTGGTTGCCGAAGGTTTCTCCTCGGTCGAGGAAATTGCCTTCGCCGAGATCCATGAACTGGCCGAGATCGAAGGCTTCGACGAAGACGTCGCCGAAGAGCTTCGCGACCGCGCCCGGCTGTTCCTGGATCAGCAGAACAGCGAACTAACGGAACGCCGCCAGGCTCTGGGGGTCTCGGAAGAGATCGCCGGGATCGAGGGTTTCTCCCCGGTCATGCTGGTCAAGCTGGGTGAGAACGGCGTCAAGACGCTGGACGACCTTGCCGACTTGGCCGGCGACGAGCTTCGCGAGATCCTCGGCAAGGACGCGATGAGCCTCGACGAGGCCAACGAAATTATCATGGCTGCCCGTGCCCACTGGTTCACCGAGGAAGGCGCCACCGAAAGCGCCGATACCGGACAGGACAAGTAAGCGTCACCGGACGGACCATATTAGACACCAACCGAGACACACCTCGGCCCGAACGACTTAGCCTCCAACCAAGGATCGACCCAGCAAGGGATGATATCGCTGAACACCCATATACCTCCGCCTCCGGAACCATTCGCCTTCCAGCAGGACCCCGATCCCGGTACCACCGGTCTCGAGGCCCTGGAGGAAGAGGCGATCGGCGGCCGCCGCAGCCCCCTCAGGCGCTGCATCGTCACCGGAACGGTCCAGGACCGTTCCGGCATGATCCGTTACGCCATTTCGCCGGAAGGCTTCGTGGTGCCGGATCTGGAAGGCGACTTGCCGGGTCGGGGGCTTTGGGTTACCGCGGATCGGAACGTCCTGATCAAGGCGTTCAAGAAGAGCGCCTTCGGCAGAGCGGCCCGCCGCTCCGTCAGGGTCGATCGGAACCTCCCCGATCTGGTGGAAGCGCTTCTGAAGCGCCGCTGCCTGGACACGATCGGTCTGGCGCGACGCGCCGGTATCGCAGTGGCCGGGTTCGAAAAGGTCCGCGAGGCTTTGAAGCACGGCAAGGCGGGCGTCCTGCTCGCGGCATCCGACGGTGCCGACGATGGACGCGCGAAGGTCAGGGCTCTGGCGGGCGAAGCTCCGGTGATCGACCTGTTCGACACCGGGGACTTGGGACACGCCTTCGGTCGCGACCATGCGGTGCATGCGATGCTGGCGCCGGGCCGGTTGGCCAAGCGCTTTCTGGAGGATTGCCGGCGGTATGCGGGTCTTCGCCAGAGTATCTCGGGTGATGGAAATTGCGGTCCGGCATCGGCCGGCCGGGCAACAGATTTAACGACGAGCTAGTCGGACACAGATGACTGACAGTAACGACCAGGACCGCAAGAAAGTTCTGAGCCTCTCCGGTAAGGGTAAGCTCGAACTGAAGAACAAACCCGCTGCCGACAGTTCCGTCCGGCAAAGCTTTTCCCATGGCCGGTCGAAGACCGTGACCGTCGAGGTCAAGCGCAAGCGGACCATCGAGAAGGGTGCAGCACCCGGTGTCGCCGACGGCGGCGCCGCCGCGCGCCGTGCCGCCGAAGGCCTGCCTTCGAAGGGGTCGGGCGGCGGACGCGGCCAGCGCGGGCAGCCCGCGGTGCGCCAGCTCACCAAGGAAGAGCGCGAATCGCGTCTCAAGGCGCTCCAGGACGCGATCCGTTCCGACGAGGAACGGCGCCAGATGGAAGCCGAGCTGGCCAGCGCCGTCGTGATCGAGGAAGAGCCGCCGGTCATCGAGGACGCGGAAGCTCCCGAGCCGGAACTCACCGCCGAGGCGCTGCGCCAGCGCGAAGTGGAAGAGCTGAAGCGCATCCAGGACGAAGAGCGCGCCATCGCCGAAGAGGCGGAGCGCAAGCGTCAGGAAGAGGAAGCCAAGCGCAAGGAAGCCGAGGCCGCAAGGCGTCCGGCGGCACCGGCGGGCCGTGGCCCGGCACGGGCCGACGGCGATGCCCCGGCCTCCCGGTCCGGCGACGACGACCGCCGCCGGGGTCCC
>NZ_AVFK01000079.1 GCF_000936425.1 Skermanella aerolata KACC 11604
GCATCCTGGTCAGCACAGGCCGGCATGCCCACTCTGCGAACAGATTCTATAGCGCAATCTCCAGAAGACCACGAGAAACATGATGTCGGTCGGCACATGGACCCGGTTCAGCGCCGTGCCGGTGCGCTCGTTGAACCGCCGCCCGCACTCCCGGCACCGGAAACGCCGGAAGCCATGAATCGTTCGCTCCTGCCGCTCGGTGGTCGACGATGACTGGCAATGCGGGCAGTTCATGGTGGCTCTCTTGATCTCTCAAAATGGGCTGGGGAACCTATCCGTTGGAAGCGCTCTCGGCAAGCTGCCCTGAGATCTGACAGAACCCGAGCGGACGCCCGCAACGCTCGACACTCGCTGACGCGAGCTGTTCAGCGGCATCTACCGGCTGAACGGCGCGCTGCATAATCGTGCTCGGGTCCGTCAACTGCCCCAATCCTCAACCTCGGAGAGAAGGATGTCATTCTCTGGCTTTTTTCGAGTTTTGTAAGCTTTGTGATACTATATGCTGATAAACCTTGCATGCGTCTGATATCTCTGACTAGAGTCAGAGAATGAATGAACATCAGGTCAGACAAGTGCGGCACTTTAATCGCGTCGTCACGCAGCACGTGGGCGCGCTTGAAGACAGCTACCTTCAGCGAGGGCGCCCTCTCGGGCAGGCCCGGCTGCTCTACGAGGTTGGATCTGACGGCACCGACGTGCGTGTCCTGCGCGAGCGGCTCAATCTCGATTCAGGATATCTCAGCCGTTTGTTGCGCTCGCTTGAAGCTGAAGGGCTCATCCAGACCGAGGCTCAGGCAGAGAGCGACGGTCGGGTGCGGCACGTGGTTCTGACGCCGAAGGGCGTTGCCGAACGCACGACCTACGATGCGCTTTCAAATAAATTGGCCTGGTCCTTTTTGGAGTCCCTCGACTTGGCCCAGCGCGATCGACTGGTGAGCGCCATGGCCGAGATCGAACACTTGCTTCGCGCCGGAGCGGTGGACATACGTGCCGAGATCCCGGATAGCGCCGCTGCACAATGGTGCCTGGAGCAATACTTCATAGAGCTTAGCGCACGCTTCGAGAAGGGTTTTGACCCAGCCCAGAGCAACTCGGCCAGCATCCAGGAGATGATGCCCCCGGCGGGATTCTTCGTGGTCGCTTGGCTCGACGGTACTCCTGTGGGGTGTGGAGGGCTGAAGGCGGGGATGGAGGGCACCGGCGAAGTCAAGCGGATGTGGACAGCTCCGAATGCAAGAGGGCTCAAGATCGCACGCCGAGTGCTGCAGCGGCTGGAGATGCAGGCACGCGAGAGTGGCCTGACGCGGCTACGCTTGGAGACAAATCGAGCTTTGACAGAGGCTCAGGCGCTCTACCGAGCGGAGGGCTATCAGGAGGTGGAGCCGTTCAACTCCGAGCCTTATGCCCACCACTGGTTTGAGAAGCAGCTGTGAATGGTCAGTGTGGACAGGCACCGAGTGAGTTCCGCCTCAGACTGGCGAGGTTTTACGTCACAAGCCAGGTTTTCATGTGACAAAACAGGAATGTCCTCTCACACTGGCAGCAATTCTATAATCCTGACCTCTCTTTGGTAAAGATGTCCCGAAGCATTGAATGTGGAACCCGTGGGCGCGATACGGTTGCCAACTCCCAGGACCGGCAGGATAACGCATACTAAGCGCACCGCTAATGAGAAACGGCGCTATGGCCGCTGTCCTTGAGCCGACGTGAATTAGCTTGAACTTGATCTGGCACTTTGTGTTCAGGAGAGGAGCCGGGAGGGTTGCGCTACACTCACCCGATCACGACGTAGCGCGAGGATCAGCGGGGCTCCCGGTTTCAGGCAGACGGCCAGCGCGCACAGGATCGTGCGCTTGGCCTCGTCGCCTGGCACGTGGTGCAGCACGCCGAACAGCGTCGCGGCATCTAACGGCGGAACAGCCGGAACGTCGTCCACCGTGCCGAGAAGCACCTTGGTACGGTCCTGGAAACCGTTCTCCCTCACTTGGGCAACGGCCAAGTCATCATGGGCTGTGAAGGATCAACAGCGGTGAAGTGCCAGTTCGGCTCCAGGAAACCGGCCGTGATGATCTCGCGAGCCCCACGCCGGCGCCGGCAACCAGAAGACGAGCTACGGCGGAATTTGGGTGACGAGGTGTTCAGGCGGCGCTTTGTGATGTCGGCACACTAACCTCGATGCCGTCGCGGAATTTGACGCCCTGGATGATCTTGGGCAACTGATTTTCGCCCTGAAGCCGTCGCCAGGTTCTGGATGCAGCCGAGATCAGCTTGAAGACCATGAGCTTGGCAGTGTCCTGGGAAAGCGCCCCCTTAGTGCGGACCGTCCGGTGTCGAACCGTGGCGAAGACGCTTTCTATGGGGTTTGTTGTCCGCACGTTGTCAGGCGACGTGAGAAAATGGTCCATCCGCATTCCCGGTGCAGCACGAATGTACTGGAGGATGAAGATAACCATATGGGGAGAAACGTTTTTCCTCAGAGAGTGCCGTCTTCTTCGTGTCCAATTCACTGCTGCCCTGCTTCCAGCCGGTCTTGCGGTTGAGCAGGTCATCGTCAACTCTGATCGCGTGGTCATAAGGGTTCGTACTCGCGCTGCCGCAGCGTCCTGTCCCCTGTGCCGCCACCGCTCGCGCCGCGTCCATAGCCGCTATGTCCGCCATCTCGGAGATCTTCCCTGGCAGGGCCGGATCGGCCATCTCGATCTTCAGGTCCGTCGCTTTCGCTGCTCCGCTCCCAGGTGCCCGCGCCGGATCTTTGCTGAACAACTGCCGGAGGTGGCCCTGCCGAGGGTTCGACGGACCACCCGGCTCACCGAGGCGCAACGCCGCATCGCTCTGCATGCCGGCGGCGAAGCCGGCGCCCGCCTGGCGCACCAGCTCGCCATGCCGGTCAGCGGCGACACGCTGTTGCGCCTGATCCGGGCTGTGCCGATTGAACCAGCTCCGCCGGCGCGCGTAATCGGCATCGATGATTGGGCCTGGCGCAAGGGCCAGCGCTACGGCACGATCATCGTCGATCTGGAACGCAATCGGCCGATCGACCTGCTGCCGGACCGCCAAGGTGACACGGTCGCGGCCTGGCTGAAGGATCATCCCGGTACTGAGATCGTTGCCCGAGATCGCGCCGGCGGCTATGCCGATGGTATCCGAACCGGCGCTCCGGATGCCATCCAGGTCAGCGATCGGTGGCATCTCCTGCGCAACCTCAACGATGCCGTGGCGCGGGCTTTCGACCGGCATCACCGTGACCTGCGTGCGGCAACAGCGGCGGCTGCAACGGGTAAGGCTCCTGACGTACCGGCATCGGCACCCGCGACGCCTGAGGTGACCGCCATGCCGGTTCCCGAGCTGTCGCACTCGGATCGGCATGCCGTCCGCCGCGCTCGCTTCGACGAGGTGATGGCGCTGCATCACAGGAACTGGCCCATCAAACGCATTGCCCGAACCCTCGGTCTCAATCTGAAAACGGTGCGCCGATGGCTGCGATCGGGTCAGCTGCCGACCTGGGACCAGCGGTCCCGCGGCAGTGCGGTTGACGTCCACGCCGAGTATCTGCACCAGCGCTGGAACGAGGGCTGCCACAACGCGGCACAGCTATGGGACGAGATCCGCGGGCGCGGTTTTCGAGGGCAACTCCGGACCGTGCAGCGCTGGGTCAGACGCCTTCGGGATGCTGATCCGTCATCCCCCGGAACAGGGCCGTTCGAGAGAGCATGGAAGATGCCGTCGAAGCGCCGGGCCGCGTGGCTTGTGGTGGCTGATCCTGAAACAATCGATGCCACAGAGCAGCGGTTTGTCGAAACCCTGAGTGCTGCGTCGGTGGAGCTTGCCCGGATAATCGAGCTGGCGCGCGCGTTCAATGCTATGGTGCGATACCAACAGGCGGAGCGGCTGGACTCCTGGCTGGCAGCGGCGAAGGACACCGCCCTAGCCGGGTTTGCCGAAGGCCTTGTCCGCGATCTTGCGGCGATTCGGGCAGCGCTGTCGCTGCCGTGGAGCACCGGGCCGGTGGAGGGACAGATCAGCTACCTGAAGACGATCAAGCGAACCATGTCCGGTCGTGCCAAGTTCGATCTGCTGCGTCACCGGGTTCTCGAAGCCGCCTGAAATGGTGGTGCTCCAGCCCGATACCGCTGCACCGGGAATGCGGATGGACCCCATCCTGACGTCGGTTGACACTGGCCATCGAGCGCATGCAGAAAACCTGAAGCTTTGTGAGATCGCCGGCCAGTACGGCATAGGCTTCGTACCAATCCACCTGGGCTTCGCCGCCCCATTGGTAGGACTGCGCCACGTAGGTTTCCTGGATCAGCAGCCCAAGTGACCGTTTGCGGTCACGAACGTAATTGCGGACCGTCGATTCCGCGACCGCGTGGCCCGGCATCTCCGCCAGGATGCGGCGATAAATCCGACGCGCCGTATGGCGCTGCTTGCGCGGAGCCTGCCGGTCCGCCTCCAGAATGCCGTCGATGAACCCTTCGACCGCTCCCAGCACCGGCCTGGGTCGTTGGCGGTATGTGCGAACCGGAGGGATCGCGCTGTTCACCGCCTGACGCACAAGCCGGCGGTGGACACCAAACTTCCGGGCGATACCCTTGATCGTTCCAATTCCGAATTCATACTCGCGGCGCAACTGCTCGAATAGCTCCACCTTCGATCTCCTGTCCACCCCGCCTCTCCCGCTTGTTCAGCAGAAGGATGGGACGCCTCGACAAAAGGGGGGCCGAATTTCGTCAGCAAAGTGGGCCGTCATCCGATAGCAAACTCAAGCAGACATTACCGAATGGCTTGGATGGAACGGCGGTGATCGGTGAGGTCTACATACCGCGTAACAGCACAACGCCAGCGGTCTGCCGCAAGATCATTGCGGACTGGGGAAACCACGAGGGTCTAGTCCTGTGTTACGGAGATGCCTCGGGAGGATCAAGCGGCAGTGCTAAGGTGGCCGGTAGTGATTGGGCATTGATCCGTGCCGAGCTTCGTTCAACGTTTGGAAACCGGCTGCATTTCCGCGTGCCTGACGGCAATCCGAAGGTGCGTGTCCGGATCAACGCGATGAACTCACGGCTCAAGTCCGCTAGTGGAGAGATCCGGTTGATGGTCGACCCGGTGAAGGCGCCCAACATGGTCCGCGACTTGGAAGGCGTCCGGGCGCTGAAGGGCGGCAGCGGGGAAATCGACAAGGCCGCCGATCCGGCCTTGAGCCATATCAGCGATGCGCTCGGCTACTACATCGTGAAGGAGTTCCCGATCATCAAGCCGATGGTCGGTACCGGTCATGCGGTTTGGCAATAAGCGAAGTTGACTGGATACGACAACGGCCCGGATCAGTGAAGATCGCAGGCCGGTCGTGTTCCCCATGTGGGGGATAACGCTTCCAACGGGTCCAAATCTTTTCCCCGTTCTAGTACAGGCCGCCGGAAAAGCCTGACCCACCCATCGTCACTGATGCCAAAGAATACGTACATTACTAAACGCGGCTAGGGTTACGGACTTCCAGCGGGCTGAACTAGTTTTCGTTCCCCGTCAGGGGATAGTTGGCTGAAAGCTATTTTCTGCTTCCAATGTAGTTGCCGTTCCCCGTCAGAGGATAGGTTTTAGATCGCACGCTCGACGTATGAAGTCAAGGCCACTTGCCACAGGCTCTAAATCCCCGTTCCCTCATCATGGATAGGCCGCAATCACTGGAAACCGGGCAGTAAAAAGCCCGATTGAGAAACCATAGCCAATGCGGGCCACGTTAAGGACCACCCCACGTTCGAAGGGCGGCATAAATTTTCCTTGACAGCAAAACACGTTGTAACTACATTCGTCGTTATTGGATGTAACGACAGCCTAGGCACAGGTTCCGTTACATACAATAAAATGTACAAAAAACATAAAAATACTGCCCGTTCTACAGGAAAGACAGAAGCCGCCATGAGCTATCACACAAAAGTCCACCGATCACTATCAAGAGTAGGCTATCTCTATGACCGAGTACAAATGGGATGAATCGAAAAACCAAAAGAACATCAAGGAACGCTCTTTATCATTCGACACAGCCAAACATATTTGGCTTGGCGAAGTGATACAGACACAAGATATCCGTAAGAATTACGGTGAGGATAGATATATTGCTATTGGAGAAGTGGATAGCGTTGTTCTAGTAGTCGTCTACACATGGCGAGGAACAAACAGACGCATTATTTCTGCTAGGAAAGCGAATGATGCTGAAAGACAAAGATATCACCAAGCGGTCTCTCGCAGATCCTGACCACGGAGGTACGGATTGGAAGCGTTTGAATTCGCTCACCGACGCAGATATCTCTGCGTCGGTTGATGCCGATGATGACGTTGCTCCGATCCTTGACACCTCTTGGTTCGAGGCTGCGGCAGAACAGCTACCGACGAAGGTCCAGCTCACGATCCGGTTCGATCAGGACGTGGTGGATTTCTTCAAGGCTCAAGGGCCGAAGTACCAGACACGCATGAATGCCGTGTTGCGTGCGTTCATGGAGCACTCCCAGCGTTCACGCTAATGGCTCACGGGAGTTGGCCGTGCACGACAATCCAACCCGACAGTGAATCTCCCGCCTGAGACATATCCTCAAGGCGGGCGATTTTCTGACCGTGGAATAGCTTCTAAGCTTTTCCGCCTCCTGGAACCCGGAAACACCTAGAACCGCATAGGCGGCGCTCTGGCGGGCGCGCGTTCCATCAGGCGGTCCGTCGGATCTGGTACCACGCACTACGGCATCGGAGCCAGAAGGCCCGATGCCTGAACTGGGATCGGTTCAAGGCCCTCGTCCTGCGCTATTCCCTGCCGTTACCCCAAAATCACTCGGCCATGGGCGGGGAGGTCTGCATGACGTGGGTGACCCTCGGGAAGAGCCGGGTGCGGGAAAGCCGCACGCCCGGATCTGTGAGGGCGAAAGCCGAATGGCTGAGCTACTCGACCGCAATCCAGCTGAAGGATCGAGCCGATCAATCCTTCCGTCTGGCGCAGCGCCAGGTGGAACACCGCGCGGAGTGTCAAAGCTGTCGTGATCGCCAGATCCGAGTAGTGCGGCTGACCGCCCGGCGTGGTGCGCGGCGCCGCTTTCCAAGCGGCGATCGCCTGATCCGTAAACCACACGGTCAAACTGCCCCGCTGCCGCAGCGCCTCATTATACGCTGCCCAATTCGTCACGCGTCGCTTCGGCCGTGCAATGTGGTGGCGACGGTCGGCATTGTATTTATGCGGCATGAAGCGAGATCCGGAGCATCGAAACGGACTGTCCCCTACGCCATCCCGCCCATTCGGTTCTGTCAGATCTCAGGGCAGCTTGCCGTGAGCGCCCCCAGCGGATAGGTTCCCGGGCCAGTTTTGAGAGAACGAGAGAGCCGTCATGAACTGCCCGCATTGCCAGTCGTCGTTGACCACCGAGCGGGAGGGCCGAACGGTTCATGGTTTCCGGCGCTTCCAGTGCCGGAAGTGCGGGCGGCGGTTCAACGAGCGAACCAGCACGGCGCTGAACCGGGTTCAGATCCCGACCGACATCGTGTTTCTGGTCGTCTTCTGGCGGCTCCGTTACAAGCTGAGCCTGCGCGATCTTGCGGAGATGTTCCTGATCAGAGGCATCGTGTTCACCCATGAGGCGGTTCGGGATTGGGAGGCCAAGCTTGCGCCGACGCTGGCCGAAGGTCTGCGCAAGCGGCGGGCCGGCAAGGCTGGTCGGTGCTGGCACGTCGATGAAACCTACCTCAAAGTCACCGGGGAGTGGTGCTATCTGTATCGGGCGATCGACCGCGACGGCAACTTGGTCGACGTCTATCTCAGCGAAACCCGCGATATGGCCGCCGCCAAGGAATTCCTCCGCTCCGCCAGATCCGTCACCGAGGTCGAGCCCGAGCAGATCACCACCGATGGCCACACCAGCTATCCCAAGGCCATCGCCAAGGAACTCGGCACAGACGTCGATCACCGCACCAGTCAGTATAAAAACAACGTGCTGGAACAAGATCACCGAGGGGTGAAAGGGCGCTATCGGCCGATGCGCGGCTTCAAGAATTTCGATGCGGCTCACCGCTTCTGCCGGGCCTTTGATGAGGTCCGCAACTTTCTGCGACCGGCTACCTACATCAACCAGACCATCCCGCTCGCCCATCGGCGGGTCATCCACGTGCAGCGCGTGGCTGCACTGCAGGACCTGATCTCCGCCGCCTGATACAGCTTCTGGTAGTCAAACGTCTGTCCGCTGCGCAACTGGCTGTCGCTGCCTAATAGATCAGTTTAGAAGTTCATGAGGAGTAGCGCGGGTTCCCAGGTCGTGTTGTCGGATAGATCCGTTTAGAAGGAGAGGGGTTCTGTTTAGAAGTTGAGACTGGATCAGGTTAGAGGTCTTGAGTCGACCGCATTCCGCCAAGGGCCTGACGGGCGTGCCGGACGCTGCCTGGGAAACGGCCCGGCGGCGTGAACAAATCGTTCGGGCCCTGCTTCAGAACCCGGTGGCCTACGGTGCCCGCAGTGAGGCTGTGGCGGCCGCGGCTGCTGAGCTGGACGTGACCATTCAGTATCTCTACCGGCTTATCAAGGTCTATGAGGCCGACCCCAGGACGCGGTCGCTGCTGCCACGGTCACCCGGCCCTCCAACGGGTATCCGTCGGCTGGACAGCCGGGTCGAGGCGATCATCGAGGACGAGATCCAGACGCGCTACCTGGACCTTCTGAAGCCGAGAAAATCTCTGCTGGTAAAGGGCGTCCAAGCCCGCTGCACACAGGAAGGCCTGGCCAAGCCAGCGCGCGAGACAATCAATGCTCGCCTGGCGGGGATCAGCAAGCGCGAACAAGCCAAGCGGCGCCACGGGGCCAAGAAGGCGCGGGACGGGTTCGATCCGATCCGCGGCTCCCTGGAAGCGGAGCGACCCCTTGGGATCGTCCAGATCGACCATACGCCGACCGACGTGATGGTGGTCGAGCCGGACACCCTGGAGGTGATCGGGAGGCCGTTCATCACGCTGGCCGTCGATGTCCGGACGCGGATGTACTGCGGCTTCTACCTGACCTTCGACCCGCCGTCGGCGGCCAGCGTGGCGGCGTGCGTGGCGCATGCCGTGATGGATAAGGGCGACTGGCTGGCCGCGCGTGGCCTTCCGTCCAAATGGCCGGTGTCTGGCCTGCCCGAGGTGATCCACGTTGACAACGGCAAGGAATTCCACTCGAAGGCGTTCACCCGCGCCTGCGAGGACTATGGCATCGAGGTTCGATACCGGCCGCCGGCGACGCCCCATATGGGCGGGCACGTCGAGCGCCGGATCGGCCATCTGGCGCAGGAACTGCACCTGCTGCCGGGATCGACCTTTTCGAACATCAAGGAGAGGGGCGCCTATGATCCGGAGGGTCATGCCTGCCTGACCATCCGGGAGGTGGAATGGCTGGTGGCCAGCGTCATCCTAGAGCACCATGCGACGTTTCATGAGGGGATCGGCACGTCCCCGGGCGCCAAATGGGACGACGAGGCGGCGGGCCGGACGTTTCGGATGCCGGCCGATCCGCGGACTTTCCTTCGTGACTTCCTGCCTTTCGAAGAGCGCGTGGTGCAGCGCGACGGCATCCATGTGTTCGGCATTTCCTACTGGAGCGATGCGCTGACGCCGTTTCTTCACGACAAGAAGAAAGTCATGGTCCACTACGATCCGACCAACCTGTCGAAGGTTTTTGTCCGGGGTGTGTCCGGCGAGTACGTCGAAGTGTCTTACCGGAACCTTCGGCGTCCGGCCATTTCAAAGTGGGAACTTCGCGCGGCAACGCGCGCCTTGCGCCGTCAGGGCCGGGCCGGTGTCGATGAAGGCATGATTTTCGACATGGTGCTGGCGCGCCGGAGGATGGTGGAGGAAGCCAGCGGCCGGAGCCGGCGGGCGCGGCTGGAACGGGTCCGGGGAGCACGGCCGGGACTGGCGATCACTCCGGGCGATGAGGGGCGGACGATCCCTGGCGAGTACCGGATCGTTCCGGACGAAGGCAATGTCGGGGGCGACAACGAGGACACTCCCCTGGTGCTGCCCTATTACGAAACCGAGGACTGGGATGACTGACCCGCATGGGCATCTCGGAGCCTCGGCGCTGGAGGTGATCGCCTTGTCGCCGGAGGAGCGGATTGCCAGGATTCAGGCACGCCGCTTCACCGAATATCCCCGATGCCGGCTCGTCCTGGATCTCATGCGCGAGCAGATCGGCCTGCCGGGCGGCGTGGCCAAGCCCAACCTGCTGGTCTGGGGGGAGTCCGGACAGGGCAAGTCGACGATCATGGCGAAACACCTGCGGGACCATCCGGCGTTGTTCGACAAGCAGGCGGGCGTGCGGCGGACGGCGGTTGTCGGCATGGAAATGCCGCCCATGTGCGATGTCCGCTGGCTCTACACGGATTTGCTGCGCGCGATCGATGCGCCGGTCACCGAAGTCCGGGGCAACCTTCCGCTGATCGCTGAGCGGGTGGCGTCGCTTTATCGCCTGACGGGGGTGCGCCAGATCCTGATCGACGAAGCCCATAACATGCTGATGGGAACGCTCCGACAACAACGGATCATGCTGACAGTGATCCGGCACCTGACCAATGAACTGAAGATCCCGCTGGTGCTGTTCGGCATTCAAGACGCGCGCGAAGCCCTGATGCACGATCGCCAGCTCATGCGCCGCTTCCGGTTCGTCGAGCTGCCGATGTGGGGGGCGGGGGAGGAGTTTCGGGCGCTGGTCGGCAGCATCCTGCGGGCCCTGCCGTTGCGCCGTCCCTCGCCCTTGACGAACCGTGCGCTCAAGGTGCTGTTGTCCCACACCCATGGCGGGACCGCCGCGCTGTTCGAGGCCCTGGTCGACCTAGGCATCGAGGCCATCCGGACGGGCGAGGAACGGATCACGCCCGAAATGGTGTCCGACTACGTCGATCCGCCGGTTCCGGCGTGACCGGGCCGGAGATTTTCTCGTCCCTGCCGGCATTGCCGGTCGTTCCTTTGCCCGTCCCCGGGGAATCGCTGGGCAGTTGGGTAACGGCCGTCGCGCAGACCTATGGGATGCCACTGGCCGAATATCTCAGGCGCCTGGGAATTCCCCACCGGCGTGGTGCGGCGGCCACCGAGCGCACCGAGCGGGATCTCGTGGTCCGGCCCTGCCCCGCCGTCATCCAGGCGCTTCAGGCCGACACGGGGGTTGCCACACCGGTGCTGCTGGGGATGACCTTTGACGGTCTGGATCGTGACCTGGAGGAAGCCTGCCACCGGCATCACGCCCCCTGTCCAGCCTGTGACAAGGATGCCGGACAGCCAGCGAGACGATCGGTTAGGCTGCTGTCAGCGCGGGCGGCCTGGCGTGTCGTTTGCCCGGTTCATCTTCCTATCCCCCGGTCGGATGAGGTGGCGCCGGGGATTCCCCTGGCTTCCATTGACGAACAGCTGCGGACGATCCTGGGTTTTCTCGACCGGGCGGCCTTTGACCGGACAGCCTTCGCGGATCTGGTCGGCATACGGCTGGCGTCGGCGATCACGGTCGGTGCGTTCGTCCGCTTCGTCTATCTGCTGAACGCCCATCTCCGCATCCGGATCACGGGCTTCGACACGATGCGCGACCGGGCTGAGTTCCGGATCGTGGGCTGCTTCGACCGGAACGAGGGCGGCGCCCCCATGCCGCTGCCGGCGGCGGAGCGCAACACGCCTGCACTGTCCCTGCTCCTGGCCTGGCAGTTGACCATCGATCCCCTGCGCACCCTGTTGACCGGGATGCGGACACTCCATCCTGTCCGGCGTAAGTCGATGCAGGACATTGCCCAGGTGACGGGCCTGCTCGATTTGCTGCTGGAGATCTGGCTCGGTGAAATCCTGGCCTCCTTGTTGGCAAGCGGTTCCATGTCGATAGGCCAGCAACCTGGGAACGAGGGCCATGCCGCCCTTGCCGTTGCCTTGACCGACCATCGCCGGAACGCCCCCGACCATGACTTGATCCTGGCGGAGGCTGGCTGGAACCATGCGGCCCTGATCGGTCTCCTGTTCTCCGGCGAGTTCCCCCGACGAACCCAGCGGCTTTCGCAGTTTGCAAACATTGGCCCCTTCCAGTATCGGCACGTGGCAGCGGGATTGAGGATGGCGTCGGCGGTTCAACGGCGGCGGCAGAAGGTGTGGGCAAACCGCGCCTGGGACAAGCGGGCCGGCCTGCAGCAACTGCTGTCGGAACCGAAAAGGCCAGCCCGAGGGAAGGCCGCTGCATCCCGACGTCCACCGGAGGCGCGGCGAGACCCCGACCCCCCTGTTCCCCCGAGTGCCCGGATCGTGGAGGCTGTTCAGGTTGTCATGGCGGCGCATGTGTGGCTTTTCCTTAGCGATTGCGCTTATTCCTTAACGACTTCAACGATCCCTTAGTCACTGCAATTGTTTCTGCCGAGGAACGCCAATCCCTGCCATGTCCGCCGCCGTCCGGTGATCCGCGAGGGCAGTGGGCGCGCCGGGGGAGCGCAGAGCCTGATCGTCGGCGGTCACAGGCCGGCGGCCCTGGTCAGGTTGATGCGGAAGCGGTCGCGCCGGCGCTGGTAGCGGCGGGTCATCTCGGCGGTGGCATGGCCGAGGTGGCGCTGGACGGTGCGCTCCTCGGCCTCGGCCGAGGTCGCCAGGCCGGCGCGCAGCGAGTGGCCGGCGAACAGCCGGCGCCGCCGGCCCTCGGGCAGGTCGCCGCGGACGCCGGCGGCCAGCGCCAGGCGCTGGACCAGACGGACGACGTGCTTGTCCGACAGCCGGTCGGGCAGCACCCGTTTGCCGTCGCGCGAGACCCGGCGGAACACCGGGCCGTGGGCGATCCGGCCCAGGCGCAGCCAGGTTTCCAGCGCCGCCACCGGGCAGGT
>NZ_AVFK01000240.1 GCF_000936425.1 Skermanella aerolata KACC 11604
ACCGACCTGATCGACGCCGGCTTCTTCCTGACCCAGGCCTATGGCGACTGGTTCGGCTCGTCGGCCCGCGAGGCTTACGAGGAGGAGAAGGCGCACCGGGTCCTGCTGGTCGACGACAGTCCGTTCTTCCGCAACCTGCTGACCCCGCTGCTGACCGTAGCCGGCTATCAGGTGACCACGGTGCAGAGTGCGGACGAGGCGCTGAACCTGTGCGAGGCGGGCGAGGACTTCGACGTCATCGTCAGCGATATCGAGATGCCGGGCATGAGCGGCTTCGAGTTCGCCCAGGCGATCCGCGGCGATACCCGCTGGCACGCTACCCCGCTGGTGGCGCTGAGCAGCCACGCGTC
>NZ_AVFK01000082.1 GCF_000936425.1 Skermanella aerolata KACC 11604
CGCCAAGTTCGACCGTGACGCCCTGCTGTTCACGCTGTCGCAGACCCTCTCCGAGACCAAAGGTGCCGCATGACCGCCAACCTGCCGGCAAAGAAGACCAAGTTCGACGACTTCTCGGTCAATGCGAACGAAGATTTCGTCACCATGATGATCTCGGACCAGTTGTTCGGGATCCCGGTGCTCCAGGTTCAGGACGTGCTCGGCAACCAGCGGATCACCCGTATCCCGCTGGCGCCGCCGGAAGTAGCGGGTTCGCTGAACCTGCGCGGCCGGATCGTCACGGCGATCGACGTCCGCCTGCGGCTCGGCCTTCCGGCCCGGCCCAAGGAAAAGCCGGGCATGAGCATCGTGGTCGATCTCCGGGGTGAGCTTTACAGCCTGATGGTCGATGGCGTCGGCGAGGTGCTGAGCCTGTCGTCGGACGATTTCGAGCGCAACCCGTCAACCCTGGATGTCCGGTGGCGCGAGCTATCGACCGGCATCTACCGCCTGAACGGGACGCTGCTGGTGGTGCTGGACGTGTCCCGGCTGTTGAATTTCGCCAATCTGGAGGCCGTGTAGTCCTGGGACGACGCTCCGGTGGGGACCTAGTTTCCCGCCGGTGCGTCGCTCAGTACAAGCACCCAGAACCTGCGCCCTAGCCGAGGTCTCGTATGAAATCCTGTCTTGTCGTCGATGACAGCCGCGTTGTCCGCAAGGTGGCGCGAAAGATCCTGGAGGAGCTGCACTTCACCTGTTCCGAGGCCGAGGACGGCAAGCAGGCGATGGAAGCCTGTGCGCGGGAAATGCCGAACGCGGTCCTGCTGGATTGGAACATGCCCGTCATGAACGGGATCGACTTCCTCCGGCGGTTGCGCAAGATGTCCGGCGGCGATCAGCCGAAGGTCGTCTTCTGCACCACCGAGAACGATCTGGCCCACATTCAGGAAGCGCTGAGCGCCGGGGCTAACGAGTACATCATGAAGCCCTTCGACAGCGATATCATCCAGACCAAATTCGCCCAGATCGGCTTGATCTGAGGCCCGGAGGAGCATGAGCGAAATTCCGGGCAAAGCCGCCGTCAAGGCGGTGGGTGTGGACGACCCCCATCGGGTGATGGTGGTCGATGACAGTGCGGTCATCCGTGGACTGCTTTCTCGCGCGCTGGAAGGCGACCCTGAACTGCGCGTCGTGGCGTCGGTCGGCGACGGCCAGATGGCGCTCAACGCGCTTTCCCGTCAGGGCATCGACGTCATCGTGCTCGACATCGAGATGCCGGTGATGGACGGGCTGACCGCCATCCCCAAGCTGGTCGCGATCGATCCGGCGGTAAAGATCATCATGGCGTCGACGCTGACCCTGCGCGGCGCCGAGGTCAGCATGAAGGCGCTCCAGTCCGGAGCGGCCGACTACGTGACCAAGCCGTCCTCGACGCGTGAACTGGGGGCTGCCGACACGTTCAAGCGGGAACTGGTCAGCAAGGTCAAGGCGCTGGCGATCGCCGCCCGGCGGGCCGGATCGCGCAACCGGCCCGGCCTTCGGAACGAGCGGCTCCCGGCGCCGCTGAGCGCCTTCCCGCGCCCGCGATCGATGGACCCGGCGGCGGTGGTTCTCCGGCCCATGCCGGCGGTGCCGCCCGTGCCCGACATCATCGCGATCGGCAGCTCGACCGGCGGACCGCAGGCCCTGTTCGAGGTGCTGTCGCACCTGAAGGGCGGCATCCGCCAGCCGATCCTGATCACCCAGCACATGCCAGCCACCTTCACCACGATCCTGGCCGAACACATCACGCGGCAATGCGGCATCCCCTGCTCCGAGGCCAAGGACGGCGAGGCGCTGGTGGGGGGACGCATATATCTGGCTCCGGGCGACTTCCACATGGTGCTGGCGACCAAGGGGACCGGCACGGTGCTGTCGGTCAACAAGGAGCCGCCGGAGAACTTCTGCCGCCCGGCGGTCGATCCCATGATGCGCAGCATCGCCAAGATATTCGGCAAGCGCGCGCTTGCCATCATCCTGACCGGCATGGGCCAGGACGGCATGCGCGGCTGCACCGAACTGGTGGCGGCCGGCGGCCTGACGATCGCCCAGGACGAAGCTTCCAGCGTCGTCTGGGGAATGCCCGGCGCCGTGGCCACGGCGGGACTATGCAGCGCCGTTATGCCTTTGCGTGAAATCGGACCCTTTATCCGCAAGATTGCTTTGAGGACCGCAGCATGAAGGTCGAAGACTTCGACATGTTCAGCGTTCTGCTGAAACAGCGCTCCGGCCTCGTGCTGTCGCGGGACAAGGCCTATCTGCTCGAGTCGCGGCTGATGCCGGTCGCGCGCAAGTGGAACATGAAGGGCCTCGACGAGCTGGCCGTTGCGATCCGCACGCGGCGCGAGGAAGCGCTGCTGCGCGACATCACCGAGGCGATGACGACCAACGAGTCGTCGTTCTTCCGCGACCAGAAGCCGTTCGAGCAGTTCAAGCAGGTCGTCCTGCCCAAGATGCTGGCGTGCCGCTCGGCACGCCGCTCGGTCCGCATCTGGTCGGCGGCCTGTTCCAGCGGCCAGGAAGCCTATTCGCTCTGCATGCTCCTGCTGGAGGAGGGCGCCAAGCTCGACGGCTGGCGGTTCGAGATCGTCGGCACCGACTTGTCCTCCGAGATGGTGGAGAAGTCCAAGGCCGGCATCTACACCCAGTTCGAGGTGCAGCGCGGCCTGCCGATCACCCATCTGGTCAAGTACTTCAAGCAGGTTGGCGACAAGTGGCAGGTCTCCGACAAGATCCGCCAGATGGTGAGCTTCCGGGAGTACAACCTGCTGACCGACCTGACGCCGCTCGGCCAGTTCGACGTCGTGTTCTGCCGCAACGTGCTGATCTATTTCGATCAGCCGACCAAGGGCAAGGTCCTGGACAGCATCGCCAAGCTGATGCCGGCGGATGGCGTGCTCTATTTGGGCGGCGCCGAAACCGTCCTCGGCATTACCGAGCGCTTCAAGCCGATGGACAATCAGCGCGGTCTTTACGTGGTCAATCCTCCGGCGGGCGCTCAGGCGGCCAGGGCAGTGGCGAGCTGACGTGAAGTTGTTGGGCCACGGCTCAACCTGCGGGTATCGTCACTCGTAGGTTGGGCCGTGCCTAGGTTGGGCCGTGGCCCAACATCAAACTCCCGCATGAACGACGAAAAGCCGGCGGCAGATACTTCTGCCGCCGGCTTTTCGTCGTTCATGAACTCACGGTCGCCGCAGGCTGGCGTCAGCCTGCGGCCTGTACCTTCTGCGGCGGCATGGCGTCTTCCTGGGGATCGCGCAGGACATAGCCCCGGCCCCAAACGGTCTCGATGTAGTTGTCGCCCTTGGTCGCCTGCGCCAGCTTCTTGCGCAGCTTGCAGACGAAGACGTCGATGATCTTCAGCTCCGGCTCGTCCATGCCGCCGTAGAGATGGTTCAGGAACATCTCCTTGGTCAGCGTGGTGCCCTTGCGCAGGCTCAGCAGTTCCAGGATGCCGTATTCCTTGCCGGTCAGGTGGAGCGGCGAGCTGTCCACTTCGACCGTGCGGGTATCCAGGTTGACGGTCAGCCGGCCGGTCCGGATCACGCTGTCGGAATGGCCTTTGCTGCGGCGGACGATGGCCTGGATGCGGGCGATCAGTTCGCGCTTGTCGAAGGGCTTGGTCAGATAGTCGTCGGCGCCGACGCCCAGGCCCTTGATCTTATGATCCAGTTCCGACAGACCGGACAGGATCAGGATCGGCGTGGTGACGCGGGCGGAGCGGAGACGGCGCAAGACCTCGTAGCCGTCTATATCCGGCAGCATCAGGTCCAGAATGATTATGTCGTAGTCATACAGCTTCCCGATCTCCAGCCCATCCTCACCGAGATCGGTGGAATCGACGATGAAGCCCTCGGAGTGCAGCATCAGTTCAATACTTTTTGCGACCGAGGAGTCGTCTTCGACCAGCAAAACCCTCATGGCGACATCCCGACGTTGATGGGGCAGGGCACAACCTGCCGAACCAGGTGATACTCATGTTAACAGACGATTCAGCTTAATGCTACCGTTAGCAAAGTTTACAGAAAGTTAATCATTCCCTCATATTGTAGCTTTTGCCGCATTTGCCGGTATTTCGCCCGTCTTCACGGTTAATACACGTATAGATATCTCACATCGTGAGCCTTGAGCAAAGCCACATAATTAACGAAATTGCACGCATACCGGAGTATAGATACTTCGGCCGCGTGACTGCTGTGCTCGGTCTACTCGTTGAAGTGGGGGGAGTTGAGCGGCTTCTGTCGATTGGCGGCCGCTGTACGATTATCGCCCGCGCCGGAAGGCGCGTGCCGTGCGAAGTGGTCGGGTTCCGCAATGGGCGCGCGCTTCTGATGCCGCTCGGCAACCTTGACGGCGTCGGTCTCGGTTGCAAGGCGGAAGTGTCGGATGGCCAGCCGGAGGTATTTCCGGACGAAAGCTGGCTCGGGCGCGTCGTCAATGCGCTCGGCGAACCGATCGACGGCAAGGGGCCGCTGCTCAACGGCAAGGTCGGCATCCCGATCCGCAACAACCCGCCGCCTGCCCATTCGCGCCGCCGCGTCGGCGGCAAGATCGACCTCGGCATCCGCGCGATGAACACCTTCCTGTCGTGCTGCCGCGGCCAGCGCATGGGCATCTTCGCCGGTTCCGGCGTCGGCAAGTCGGTGCTGATGTCGATGCTCGCCCGCTACATGTCGGTGGACGTCAACGTCATCGGCCTGATCGGCGAACGCGGCCGCGAAGTGCAGGAGTTCATCACCGAGGATCTGGGGGAGGACGGCATGGCGCGCAGCGTCGTCGTCGTCGCCACGTCGGACGAAGCGCCGCTGATGCGGCGGCAGTCGGCCTACATGACAATGTCGATCGCCGAATACTTCCGCGACCAGGGCAAGAACGTCATGTGCATGATGGACAGCGTGACCCGCTTCGCCATGGCGCAGCGGGAGATCGGGCTGTCCGCCGGCGAGCCGCCGACCACCAAGGGCTATCCGCCGACCACCTTCGCCGAACTGCCGCGCCTGCTGGAGCGCGCCGGCCCCGGCATCGGCGACGGCAACATCACCGGCCTCTTCACCGTGCTGGTGGACGGCGACGACCACAACGAACCGATCGCGGACGCCGTGCGCGGCATCCTGGACGGCCATATCGTGATGGAGCGTGCGATCGGCGAGCGCGGACGCTATCCCGCCATCAACATCCTGCGCAGCGTGTCGCGGACCATGCCGGGCTGCAACACGGACCAGGAGAACGCGCTGGTCGGCCGGGCGAGGCGGCTGCTGTCGGCCTACAACGACATGGCCGAGATGATCCGGCTGGGGGCCTATCGCCGGGGCAGCGATCCGCTGGTCGACGAGGCGATCGAGTACAATCCGGCGATCGAGGAATTCCTTAAACAGGGCAAGCGCGAGCGCACCGACATGGACACCGGCTACGCCAGATTGGCTGAGATCCTGAACGTAACCTGGCCATGAGCAGCGGCCTGCATACCCTGATCCGTCTCCACAAGTGGCGCCTGGACGAGAAACGCCGCGCCTTGGCCGAGTTGCAGGCGCTGGCCGACAAGCTGGCCCAGGACACCGCCCGCCTTGAGCGCGAGATCCTGGCCGAGCAGGAGATCGCCCGCAGTTCGCCGGAAGCCTCGTTCGGCTACGGCAACTTCGCCAAGCAGGCGATCGAGCGCCGCAAGCGGCTGGCCCAGTCGGTGGCCCAGGTCGAACACCAGATCGCCGAGGCGACCGAGGAAATGGCGGAGGCCTTCCAGGAGCTGAAACGGTACGAGCTGGCGCAGGAAGGCCGCGACCGCCGGGAAGACGCCAAGCGCAAGACTCGTGAAAACGCGGCGCTGGACGAAGTTGCCCTGAGCGGCTTCACCCGCCGCCGGGAACACTGATACCAGAAGCCGAAGAGTTCGACCGGCGGTCGGCAGTGTTGGGCCACACAGGTCGATATCTTCGGCCCCTGGTATGATAGCCGGCTTCAGGCGCTCATCCCGACGCGGCCCGACGGGCCGGGCTGGATCGCGACCCAGCCCTGCGTCCCCGCCTGGAACGATACCGCGCCGGCCATGCCGAGCGCTTCCAGGGAATCGTTGAACAGCCTGCCGATCTCGTGGCGCATATCGGGCAGCAGCGGCAAATGGGTGCGCAGGATCAGGTCGAAGCGGCGGGGGCGGATCAGGCCGTCGAGCTGAAGTTCGCCGATCCGGCTGAGCGTCAGGTCGATCAGGAAACGGTTGGCGCGGGCGCCGTGTCCGTCGGCGCCGCCGGCATCCTCGTCCACGTCATCGGCGCCGGGCTGGCGGACATGCATCAGGATGCGGTGCAGTTCGGTCCCGTCGGAGAAGGGGACCGAGTACGGCTTCCAGTCGCCCGGCGGGATGTCGGCCGCCTGCCGGGCAAGCTGCTTGAAGTCGTCGTCCAGCTTCTCCAGCAGATCGGCGCGGCCAAGCTTTTCCAGCGCCTTGGCGGCCTCCTCGCCCAGCCAGGCAAGGACGTCACCCTTCTTGACCGCACCCGTGAAGGCCAGCAGGGTGCCGGCCAGTCGCGCATTCGCTTGGGGCAGGACCGCGTTCGCCAGCGACCGCGTGCCCACGGGATCGGCTTTGGAGAGCACCTCCAGCGTTTCCCGCAGGACCGGCCAGTCCTGACCCCGCAGCGGGTCGAAGGGTTCGGCAGGGGCGGGCCGGACCGGCGGCAACCCGATCGCCACCTGAGTTCCATGGGGAAGCGGCGTTCTGGTGTTCAGCACCATGACGCCACGTTCCGTCGTCACGATCGGCTGTCCGGCACTGGTCGTTCCCGCGACCGTCGCCGCCAGGGTCGGGAGGGCGGGTGGCGCAATCGGAGCCGCCGCCGGCGGCGGTGCCGGTTGCGGGCTGGATGGGATCTGCGATGCCTGGGGAGGCGCCGGACCCTGCGGCGGACTTTGCTGCGGCGGCAGAGCGACCACGCGCACCTCGACGGCGGTTCCAGCCTTCAGAACCGGCATCTGCTGAGCCGCTGGCTGAGGGATTGCCGGAGCCGGGGCCGTTGGAACGGGAGCAGCGGGCGGTGGGGCCGGCTGGGCCGCAGGTACCGGCTGGCCCGCAGGTGGCGGTGGTGCAGGAGCAGCCGGTACCGGCGTGGGGCTTGATGGCGGCACTTGAGGCGTCGGCTGTGGCTTGGCCTGCTGTGGCGCCGGCTGGGCGGACTGCGGGCGCGTCGGCGCTTCCTGCCGGTCTACCGGCACCGGAGACGTGCTGGCCGGAGCGGGAGCCGGAGTCGATGGCGCTGGCGGCTGACCGACGGTTTGGCCGACAGGTGGTTGACCGATGGGCTGACCGGCCGCTTGAGCGACCGGAGCCTGCGGAACAGGCGGCATGGGACTTGAAGCAGGCGCGGCAGGCATGACAGGCGCTTTGGGCACAGGCGGAGCAATCGGCAGTGCTGGCGGCGGTGCCGGCGCGGGCGCTGGTGGAGGACTGGTCGATGCCACCGTCGCCGCTATGACCGTGCCTACCGCCACCGGTGCGGGCGCCGCCGTGGCGGGCATCCCCGGCATGGGCGGGGGCGTACGGGAAGCGGCTAAGGGCACCTGCGCCGGCGGCACCGCCATGGACGGCAGCGGCGATGGAGCCGGCGGTGGCGCTGGCGGCGGTGCCGGTGGTTGCTGTGGTGTCTGCGGCGGGCCGACCATGAACACCAAGGCCTTCAGCGGCGGATTGCCCGGCGGGATCTGGAGCGTCACCTGACGGTCCTGCGGCAGCGGCGTGGGCGTCTTCAGGCTGACCTCGCCCGCCTGGGTCCTGACCTTCACGCTGCCGTCGCCGCTCTGCTCGACCACGGTGCCGGACACGACGACGGTCCGGACAAGCTCCTTGAGCTTCTCCGGCAGTTTCTCGAGCGATGCTTCCCCGGCAGGTTCCGGAGGCGTCGCCGCCACGGTCCCGGCCGTGCCGGCGCTCGTGCCGGCAGTGCCCGCAGGCGTCGCCGGCGCCGGAGGCGGGACCGGTCCGGTCATGAGGGAACGGTCATTGCGGGCCGAACAGCTTAGCCGCCAGATTGCGGACGTCCGACGCAGCGTCGGAACTGGGAGAGCGCATCAGCAGCGGCGTCTGGTTGCGGATCGCGTCGCGCACCTTCTGGTCGCGCCGGACGATGCCGGCCAGCGGCGGCGCGAACTTCAGGAAGTTCTGGCACGCCTTCAGGATCGTCGAATACGTGCGCTCGCCCTCGCGCACGCTGCTGGCCATGTTGACGACCACGCGCAGGTCGGCATTGGGGTTGGTCGCATGCGTGACCTTGATGAAGGCATAGGCGTCGGTCAGCGACGTCGGCTCGTCCGTCGTTACCACCAGGGTGATCCCGGCCGGACCGGACAGCTGCCGCACAGTGCGGTCCACGCCGGCGCCCAGGTCGATCACGACGGCGTCGTAGCTGCGGGCGACCGTCATCAGGTCGTTCCGCAGCTCGTTGAGCCGCGCCACCGTCAGGTTGGCGAGGTTGCCCGATCCCGACCGGCCGGCAATGATGTCGAACCCGCCGTCGGTAAACCGCTCCGCCGCCGCCTGAAGCGAATAGCGGCCGTCGACCACGGCCCCCAGGTCGCGTTTCGGCATCAGTCCCAGCTGGATGTCGACGTTGGCGAGCCCCAGGTCGCCGTCGAACAGCAGGGCCTTGCGGCCCAGCTTGGTGAGCGCATGGGTAAGGGTGATCGAGAACCATGTCTTGCCGACACCGCCCTTACCGCTCGCCACCGCAATGACGTTATGGCCACGCAACTGGGTGATGTTGGCGGGGAAAACCGATGATACGTCGGTCATGAAAAAGTTCCCGTTTGCTTGGCTGTTCGTGCGGCGTGCTGCACGTGATTCGGTAGCAAGAGTCGTGCCAGAGATAATGAATTGAGGGGGCTCAGGCCTTCCGCTACCTGCGGAGTGGCGCTGATGTCGGAAAAGCTCAGGCGCGCTTCGTAGGCGATGGCCAGCAGGCTGCCCAGCCTGCGGGTCATGTCGAGCCGGGTCAGCAGCAGACGGCGGGCTCCAAGCTCCCGGAAGGAAGATCCTACCTCGGCAGCTTCTGCCGCGTCGCAGCCGGCCGGCAGGACCAGGACCGGTTCCAGGTCGGCGGCGTTCAGCAGGTCGCCGAGGTCGTTCATGTCGTCGGGGTCGAACGGGTTGCGCCCTGCGCTGTCGATCAGCACCTGCTCGACCCCGCGCTGAACGCTCAGCGCGTCGGCCAGGGCATCGGTATCCTCGACCGCCAGCAGCTTCAGCTTGAGCAGCTTGGTGAAGGCGGCGAGCTGGTCGATCCCGCCCGCCCGCGCGGTGTCGGTCGTAATCACCCCGACCTTGCGGCCGCTCAGTGTGGAGCGGGTGGCAAGCTTGGCGATGGTCAGCGTCTTGCCGGCGCCGGGAGGGCCTATCAGCATGAAGGGGCGGGGCGCGCGGCCCAGGGGAAGCGGCTGGAAGGTGAAGATGCTGTCGAGCGCCGCCGACAGTGCCGCCAGCGGGTCTTCGGTATCGTAGGTCGAGATCGTATTGAGCAGCCGGTCCGTGACCAGCGGCGGCGTGCCGTGGCGGGACAATGCGTCGCAGACCAGATCGACGACGTCCAGTTCCGGCTCGCGGCGATAGTGCCGGCCATGATCCCGGCCCTGGTCCCGGCCCTGGTCCCGGCCATCGTCCCTGCCTTGATCGTAACCGCCGTGGGACGGCTCCGGATCGTGGCTGGGCGGCGGCGGAAGCGGCGGCTCTTCCACATCGTCGATCGCGGCGGTCAGGCGGACGCCACCCTCCTCCTCGCGCGTCGCGACGATGATGGCGTCGTCGCCCAGGGCGTCGCGGACCAGCCGCATCGCCTCCACCATGGACGGAGCATGAAAGCTCTTGAGCCGCACCTTGTTCCTACCTTTCCTTATCCTGCGGCCGATCCTGCCAGATCATCATTGCCAGACCGTCAATTCCCGTGACTTAAGGCCCACGCCTTTAGTCACATAACTTTAGATTTGTCCTAAGGTACGGATCTTCGCCTTTGGGTGGATCTCGTTCTGCGACATCACGATGGTCGCCGGACGGAACCGTTCGATGATCGATCGCACATAGGGCCTGACCCCGGGGCTGGTCAGCAGCACCGGCGTCTCGCCCATCATCGCGTGCCGTTCGAAAGTCTGGCGCACATTGGTGATGAATTGCTGAAGGCGCGACGGCGCCATGGAAAGCTGCCGGTCGTCGCCGTCGCCGACGATCGATTCCGCGAAGGCCTGCTCCCAGTCCGGCGACAGGGTGATCAGTGGGATGAACCCGGCCTCGTTGGTGTTGGACTCCGATATCTGGCGGGCCAGCCGGGTCCTGACATGCTCGGTGATCGCCGTGATGTTGCGGGTGAAGCCGCAGGCTTCCGACACGCCTTCCAGGATGGTCCCCAAGTCGCGGATCGAGACGCGCTCGCCCAGCAGGTTCTGGAGCACGCGCTGAAGGCCGCCCATGGTGATCTGGCCCGGAATGACGTCGGCCACCAGCTTCTGGCTCTCGCGCCCGATCTCGTCCAGCAGCTTCTGCGTCTCCGCGTAGGAGAGCAGGTCGGGCATGTTGTCCTTGATGACTTCCGTCAGGTGCGTCGTGATGACCGTGCAGGCATCGACCACGGTCAGGCCCTTGAACAGGGCCTCCTCGCGGTAGCCCTGCTCGATCCACATGGCGGGCAGGCCGAAGGTCGGCTCCACCGTGGCCTCGCCGGGCAGCGAGATCGCCTCGCCGCGCGGGTCCATCACCAGCAGCATGTTGGGCCGGATGTCGCCCCGTCCCGACTCGATCTCCTTGATCCGCACGACATAGGTGTTGGGCGGAAGCTGAAGGTTGTCCTGGATGCGGACCGACGGCAGCACGAACCCGACTTCGCCGGCAAGCTGGCGGCGCAGGCCCTTGATCTGGTCGGTCAGGCGGAAGCCTTCGTTGGCGGTGTTGATCAGCGTCAGCAGGGCGTAGCCCAGCTCCAGCCGGACCGAGTCGATCGACAGCGCGGTGCCGATCGGTTCGTCGGCGACGGGGGCGGGCAGTGCCTCCTCCATCGCCAGTTCGGCGTCTTCCTTCGATTTCTTCTCGCGCACCTTCGGCAGGTAATAGGCTGCGAAGCCGGTGGCCCCGGCCAGCGCCATGAACGGGATGAACGGCATGCCCGGCAGCATGCCGAGCGCGAACAGCATGGCCGACGACAGCCCCAGCGCCGTCGGATAGCCGCTGAGCTGGCCGAACAGCGCCTTGTCGGCCGATCCGGAAACGCCGGCCTTGGACACCAGCAGACCGGCGGCGACCGAGATGATCAGGGCCGGGATCTGCGACACCAGGCCGTCGCCGATGGTCAGCCGGGTATAGGTGTCGGCGGCGACCATGAACGGCAGGTCGTTCTGCGCGATGCCGATGATCATGCCGGCGATCACGTTGATGAAGGTGATCATCAGGCCGGCCGAGGCGTCGCCCCGCACGAACTTGGACGCACCGTCCATCGAGCCGAAGAACGCGCTTTCCTCTTCCAGTTCCTTGCGGCGGCGCCGCGCCTCCGGCTCGTCGATCATGCCGGCCGACAGGTCGGCGTCGATCGCCATCTGCTTGCCGGGCATGGCGTCCAGGGTGAAGCGCGCCGCCACTTCCGCGATGCGGCCCGACCCCTTGGTGATGACGACGAAGTTGACGATGGTCAGGATCGCGAAGACGATCACGCCGATGACGAAGTTTCCGCCCATGACGAAGCCGGCGAAGGCTTCGATCACGGCGCCCGCCGCGTCGGGACCTTCGTGGCCATGGGCCAGGATCAGGCGTGTCGATGCCAGATTGAGCGACAGGCGCAATAGCGTCGTGATCAGCAGGATGGTCGGGAAGGAACTAATCTCCAGCGGTTTCTGGATGAACAGAACCGTCATCAGGATCAGCACCGACATCGTCATCGACAGCGCCAGAAGGATATCCAGCAGGAACGACGGCATCGGCAGGATCATGACCACCAGGATCGAGACCAGCCCGATCGCCAGCACGATGTCGCCGCGCGCCAGCATCGTCTTGGCGGTGCTGAACAGCTCCGCCGCGTTGAAGTTTCCGGCGCCGGTCTGATCGCTCATGGCACGTTCTTCCTGTCGGCGTACTTAACGATGCCGCATCCGTTCACGACGCGAACCTCTCCACATCGCCCGGCGGCGGGACGGCGACGCCTTCCTCGCTGTACTGCTTCAGCTTGTTGCGCAGGGTCCTGATCGAGATGCCCAGGATGTTGGCGGCGTGGGTCCGGTTGCCGACGCAGTGGTGCAGCGTGTCGATGATCAGGTCGCGCTCCACGGCGGCCACCGTGCGGCCGACCAGTCCGGTCAGGCTGCCCGGCAATCCGGCCGCGGCGGGCGCGCTGGCGGGCGGCGGGGCAGGGGCCATGATCCTGCCGCCGCCATAGGCCGCGTATCCGGCCGCG
>NZ_AVFK01000080.1 GCF_000936425.1 Skermanella aerolata KACC 11604
CTGGACGACGAAATCCTCGTATCCCTTGAAGCGCGATCCGGCCGGCACGCCGGCCTTGATGACGCGCTCCTCGTGAATGACCAGTCGCTCGGTCTTGCACTGCTTGGCGCCGCGCTTGCCGGCCTTGTCCGTCGGCTCCGTCTTCTGCTCCATGCCGCTCGGCCGGAGCACCGGACGCCCCGTAACGCCCTTGAGCTTGGCAATCTCCGCACGCCGTTCCGCCACCACCTGCTTCAACTCGGCGTTCTCTGCCAGCAGGCGTTCGGTCAGCGCTTCAAGGTCGCCACGCGACAGCTCGGAAAGCGGGATTTTCTCTGGAACCGACATGCCAGGAACAAATCGGGTCCGCAAAGAGCGGATGCAACCTCACTCAACCTCATACCTGCCCGGCTTTTTGCCCCAAGTACAGGAACCGGACTGAACCCATTGAAACGCCTTGACCAATTTTCGCCCCTTTAAACCAGCAATGACAGAAAAGCTCACATCACCGGAGACTTCCATCATGGCGCTGATCGGTTACGCCCGCGTATCCACCGACGAGCAGACGACCGACCCGCAGATCGACGCACTGAGGACCGCCGGCTGCGCTGTCATTCACCGCGAACACGGCTCCGGAGGCGACCGGTCGCGCCCGGAGCTGAAGCGCGCCATCGAGCGCTGCGCTGGGGGCGATGTCCTGGTCGTGGTTCGCATCGACCGGCTGGCCCGCTCGCTCGCCCACCTGCTCGAGATCATCGAGACGCTCGATGCCCGGGGGGCGGGGTTCCGTTCGCTCGGCGACCCGATCGACACCACCAGCCCGCAAGGCCGCTTCACCTTGCAGATCCTCGGCGCTGTCGCCGAGTTCGAGCGCGCCCTGATCCGGGAACGCACGAAGGCCGGGCTCCGCTCGGCCCGGGAACGGGGCCGCATTGGCGGCAACCCGGGACTCCGGCTTCGCTCGGACGCGGCCGCGCGTGCTGTTCATAGCGCTCGCGAGGCCCGGCGCGACGCTGACGTGCTGCGGGTCGCCGATGACATCCTGCACCACGTCCGGGAAATGCGTCCGGCCTATCCCTGGGAAACTGTGGCCCGCAGCCTCGACAGGGCAGGGGCGCGCCGCCCGGATGGTGGTCGCTGGACCGGCCCAGCCCTGGCGCGTACCGTGCGCCGACTGGTCCGCGACGGCTTCGTGGACGCGAGCGTTCTGGAACGTACCCCGCGCCGCCGCGACACCGACGACCTGGTAACGCTGGTCGCCATGGCGGTCAGGACGCTGAAGCCACCGACACTGGCCAACATCGCCCGCCATCTCGAGGGCCTTCACTGTCGCACGCCGCGTGGCGAAACCCGCTGGTCGGTGTCGTCGGTGCAGAATCTGCTGGGCCAGGCGGTCGCACAGGGCCTTCTTGAAGACCGGCCGCTTCCCGCACCGGATGCTCCCCGCCGGCGCGGCCGCCCGCCAAGGTCGCTGAAATCCAGTATGACGCAGGGCTGACCGATTGCTGGGTGGGAAGCCCTCAGCGCTCCATACCGCGGTCGTTGAGAGACCCAGGCGCCGGCTGGTGCAGTTAATTTGAAGACATTGTGCAAGAGAGGCCGGCATGGTCGGCGCGGTGGAGAGTTCCGGATCGCATCGCTTTTCAGTCAGAGGCAGTCTTCCGGATCAGGCCGGCAAGCACCTGCTCGAGTTGAGAAATCCTGTACGGTTTGACGAGCGTCGGTATTCCGGAATAATCGTTGCGGTCCGGCGGGAGGCCATACCCTGAGGCGAAGACGAAGGGCACGCCCCTGGCCACCAGCACATCAGCGACCGGGTAGGAGAGTGTACCGGCCAGGCTGATATCAAGCAGCGCCGCGTCCAGGCTCTCGCTGCGGGCGGCCGCGATCGCCTCGTCAAGGCGGGCGACTGGACCGACCACCTCATAGCCAAGCTCATCAAACATCTCCTGGACTGCCATAGCCACCAGCAGTTCGTCCTCGACCAGCAGCACGCGCGGTTGCCGCTCCCCAGTCTCACCGATCAGAACGGCCGAGGGAGGGCTTGGTGCCAGCCCCGGCCGCTGTTCGAGGGCAAGCTGGAGTGCCTCGGCCAGATCCTCGTGCCGGTATGGTTTGTTCAGGATCGGGAAGGTGGTTGCCAGGGCCGGGTCATGCACCTGTGCCCGCGCCGTGAAGCCCGAGGTCAGCAGAATGGCGGTGTCCGGACAGCGCCGGCGGATCTGATGCGCCAGATCGATCCCGCTCATGCCGCCCGGCATCGCCACGTCCGAGAACACCAGATCGACGGCAGCATGCCGGTCGAGCATCTCCAGGGCGGTGGCACCGTCGGCGGCGTCCAGGACGCTGTAGCCCAGAGCCGCCACTAGGCTGACGACCAGTTGCCGGACATCGGCATCGTCCTCGACTACCAGCACCGTGCCACTCGCCGCCTGCCGGCTCGGGACGCGATCCTCGGCATGCTCTTCCGCCGGGGGCGGTTCGGCCCAGGGCAGGTGCAGGCTGACCCGGGTTCCCTTGCCGGGCGCACTCTCAAGAGTGAGATGCCCACCCGACTGGCGCACGAAGCCGTAGATCATGCTCAGGCCCAGACCAGAGCCCTTGCCGATTTCCTTAGTGGTGAAGAACGGCTCGAGCGCGCGCTCTACGATGTCCGGCGGCATGCCCTCGCCGGTGTCGATGACGGAAACCGCGACGTAGCGTCCAGGCCGGGCATCCGGCAGGATCGCCGCGGCATCCGCATCCACGGTGACGTTCGCCGTCTCGAACCTCAGGCTGCCACCGCCGGGCATGGCGTCCCGGGCATTGATCGCCAGGTTGAGCAGCGCGTTCTCCAGCTGGTTGGGATCGGTGCAGCAATGCCACAGAGCCTCTCCCTCGATGATCTCCATCGCTATGCCGGCGCCGATAGCCTGACGCACCAGAGGCGCCAGCGCCGGCAGAAGGCTGTTGATGCACACACTCCGGGACTGAAGATCCTGCCGGCGCGAGAATGCCAGGAGCTGTCCGGTCAGTCGGGCGCCGCGATCGGCGGCGCTCAGGGCGTGGCCGATCAGCGGAGCCAGGCGCTCGTCGGTGAGGCGAGCCTCCAGCAGCTGGAGATTGCCGGCGATGATCATCAGCAGATTGTTGAAGTCATGGGCGAGACCGCCGGTCAGCTGGCCCACCGCCTCCATCTTCTGGACTTGGCGCAGCCGCGCCTCGGCACTTTCGCGCTCGGCGATTTCGGCCTGGAGCCGGGCGTTGGTCTCGGCCAGTTCGCGGTTGCGTTCCCGCTGCCCAGTCAGGTCGGTGACGATGCCGCACAGAATCCGCTCACCGTCACTGGCCAGGACGGCGAAGGACAGGTGCACCGGCAGGGTGGCGCCATCCTCCCGCACCAGAGTGAACTCGCCGCGACCGCCCGCCTCGGCGCTGCTGGAGATCAGCCAATCAACCGTTGCACGGTCCTCCCCGGGCACGAAACGGTGAAAGGCGCCGCCGACGACACGCTCCTGAGAGTATCCCAGCATGGCCGTGAAGCGGTGATTGCAGTAGAGCACGAGGCCATCGGCGTTCAGTGTGACCGCGCCTTCCTGCATCTGCTCGATCAGCATCCGGTAGGGACGGTCGGCGTTCTCGAGTGTGTAGACCTGGTGACCTTCCGCACCGCCGACCACGACGGCATCGACGTCGCCCTGGCGAATGGCCTCGAGGGTTTCCTCGGCCTCGCGCAGCCGAGCGCGCAACTCCACGTTCTCGCGTTGGAGCCGTTCCAAAGCCGTGTCCGGAGACTCAGGCCGCGGCAGCATGATCATCCTTCATCGGCGAGCTGCTTGTCCAATTGAAGGTGGATGTCCAGGCCAGCCAGAACCTTTTCCTTGTTCGACAGATCGCCGATGATCCGGCGCAGGGGCGAGGGCAGCAGCTTCACCAGGGTCGGGGCGGCGATGATCTGCTGCTCGATCGTGGCCGTCGGGTTCTGGTATATATCGACCACTTCCAGATCGTAGCGCCCCTCCAGGTGGTCTTCGCAGATCCGCCGCATGTTCTCGATCGCCCGCGCCGATCTTGCGGTGGAACCCGTTACATACAGCCGCAGAACGTACTGCGGTTGGTCAGGCTGATCGGCTGGACCCTCGGTCATTTCCTGTCCTCGCGCCGGATGTCGAGGCCGACCAGCACCCGCTCGGTGTTTGACAGATTACCGATGATCTTCTTCAGAGGCTGCGGCAGGTGGCGCACCAGGGTCGGAATGGCCAGGATCTGATCGCCCGCCGCGAGCTGCGGCCTGTCCAGCAGATCGATGACCTCGATCGTGTAGCGGCCGGCGAGATGCTCCTCGCAGATCCGCTTGAGGTTGCTGATCGCCGCCAGCGACTTCGTCGTCTGTCCGGCGACATAGAGACGCAGGCTGTAGTAATCATCAGGCAAACCAGCTCCGGTATCCGGCGCTGAACTGACGACGTAGAGATGCGGGTTCTGCTTGTCGGTGCTGCTCATTCCGCGGCTCCCCGCCTGGCTGCCATGGCCTCGCGGTCCTGTTCAGCGGTCTGCTCGCGCAGGTCGGCCTGCTCATTCAGCATCGCCACCTCGGCCGCCTCGGCCTCGAGTGCGGCCCGCAGCTCGGCGATCTGCCGCTCGGTGGCGGTGCGTCTGCGCTCGAACTCGCGGCGCCGCTGCTCCGCCTCCTGCCGAAGCCGGACCGTCTCGGCCTGCTCGCGGGCTTCCTGCAGGACCCGCGCCGAGCCGGTCAGCACGCCGCCCGCTCCAACATAGGGCCGGCTCAGTTCAACACCGTGTTCGGTCAGCCGGTACTCTCGGATCTGGTTGGAGTGGCTCATCCCCCGCGACTTGAGGACATAGAGGCCGCGGTTGCGCTCGCCGCTTTCCTCGATGTCGAGCAGCGAGATCCAGGTGTCCATCAGCGACGAGATCCGGTGATCCGCCTCGGTCATCGTATGTGCCGGCGTCAGGCTGGTGAACACGCCGGTGACTCCCCCGGCCTTCAGGCTGTCGACCAGGCGCAGCATCGTCGCCTGGATCTCGAACGAGGGGCCGCGGAACGCCGAGACCGGATCGACGACGACGCCAGCCGGCTGGAACCGTCCGACATCCCGGATCATGCGCGCTAGGTGCATCTCGAAGCCGAACAGGCTCGGGCGCGCCGCCTCGATGCGCAGCAGACCCCTGACCAGATGCTGGCGGAGATCGATGCCAACCGACGCCACGTTGCGGACCAGCTGCTCGGGCGACTCCTCGAAGGTGAAGAACAGGCAGCGCTCTCCCCGCCGGCAGGTGGTGTCGGCGAACTGGGCCGCCAGGATCGTCTTGCCCGTGCCCGAGCCGCCCGAGATCAGCACGCTCGAACCCTGGTAGTAGCCGCCGGTCGCCATCATGGCGTCAAGCCCGGGTACGCCGCTCGACACCGGTTCACTCAGGGCTTCATGATCGAGACCGGCGGAAGTGACCGGCAGGACACTGATGCCCTGATCGTCAATCAGAAACGGGTACTCGTTGGTGCCGTGAGCCGAGCCGCGGTACTTGACGATGCGCAGGCGGCGCGTGGTGATCTGATCCTCGACCCGGTTGTCGAGCAGGATAACGCAGTCCGAGACGTACTCCTCCAGACCATGGCGGGTGAGCTGCCCCGCGCCGCGCTCACCGGTGATGATCGCGGTGACACCCTGGTCCTTGAGCCAGCCGAACAGCCGCCGCAGTTCGGCGCGCAGGATCGCGGTGTCGGTGAAGCCGGAGAACAGGGCCTCGACCGTGTCGAGCACGACCCGCCGGGCGCCGACGCTCGAGATCGCGTAGTCGAGCCGGACAAACAATCCCTCGAGGTCGTACTCGCCGGTTTCCTCGATCTCGCCGCGCTCGACCCGGACGTGATCGATCATCAGCCTGCCCCGGGCGACCAGTCCGGGAATGTCGAAGCCCAGCGAGGCGACGTTGGCGGCAAGATCCTCAGCCCGTTCCTCGAAGCTCATGAACACGCCGGGTTCATCGAACTGCTCGGCACCATTGACCAGGAAGGTCATGGCCAGCAGGGTCTTGCCGCAGCCGGCGCCGCCGCAGACCAAGGTCGGTCGCCCCGCCGGCAGCCCACCTATAGTTATGTCGTCGAACCCGTCAATGCCGGTCGGCGCTTTGACAAGTGACGGCGCCTCACGGGCGGGGGCTGGCGCGACATCAGTCATGATCGGGCATCGCAGACTTCGTGTTGGAACTGGAAAAGGCAGCGACTGGGGTGTCGGCTGCCGCCTTGCCGGAAATCCAGTGCCTGAGCACTGTCTCGATCAGATTGGTCAGCGATCGGTTTTCCTGCCGCGCGCACTGCTGGGCCGCGGTCAGCAGGTCAGGGTCGATGCGTACCGTGATGGCCTTCTTCATGAACGAGGGTCTCCGTGCTTTGCCACAGGCTATCGCACCATGATGCGGAGTGCAATACAATCAGTCACTCACTGAGGAAAGCGTTCAGAGGAGGTGTGATAAAAGCTTGCGCGATTGATCTTATGCATCAGCAGGGCCTGTTACAGGGCTCAGCAGACCGATAACAACGCGCAGTATGTCCTCCTCCCTGACAGGTTTCGGAAGGAAGGCGGCGAACAGGTCAGGGTTTGTTTGCATGACTGCACCCGGCGCCGCACTCACCAGCACGATCGGCACATCGCTTGAACACGTACCGTCGCGGAGAGCGAGCGCCAGTTCAACCCCGTTTTTACGCGGCATCATGTAATCGGTCACCACGATGTCGAAACCATCCCTGGCAAACAGATCCAGGGCTTTCTGCCCGTTGCTGGCGGTAACGACCTCGAACCCGGCTTCCTCAAGCGCCATTGCGAGGTTCATCGCGATGATCGTCTCGTCATCGACCACCAGGGCGCGCTTCATCGGCTGGCCTGCTCATCACGTTTGTGGGCAAAGCCACCGAGCAGGGCTTCGGCGCCGTCCGGTGCCGAAGCCAGCTCAATCCCGCGATCGGTGATTTCGAACTCCCGCAGTTGGCTGTCGTAGGCGCCATCCCGGATCTTCATAACGGCAAGGATCCGACGGACCCGCGCCTGAAGCTCGACAAAGCGCAGCGCCACCATATTCTCGACCAGGCTCGAGATCTCGACCGCCGGGGCCTCGATCGAGGATCCCAGCATCTGCCGCAGTTCCCACGAGGCGACCGTGGTGACGCCCCGGACGCGCAGCTCGTTGGTCAGCGCGGTCAGGAACGCCAGCAGCCGGCGGGGATGCTCGGCAGCGCGCTCAAAGCCGCCGATGCTGTCGATCACCAGACGCCGCACGCCGCGCCGGTCAACCGCCTCCAGCAGATGATGTCCAAGCCCATCCAGCAGGTTCTCCGTCGGCGCCTGCCACAGGATCTCCACAGCCCCCTGATCGACCAGGGCGCCGAGGTCAATCCCGACAGCCGCCGCTTTCGACAGCAAGCGCGGTGGCGTCTCGTAAAAGCCGAAGTATAGTCCCGGCTCCATGGGCGAGGACCTTGCCAGGAAGTGCAGGCCGGTCGTGGTCTTGCCGGTTCCCGAGGCACCGAGCACGAGCGTCATGGAGGGAGCGGGCAGTCCCCCACCCAGCACGGCGTCCAGGGTCTCGATGCCGGACGACATCCGCTCGGTCCCAGCCGTGTCGCCTCGCGATGGCTGGCCGTACCGCGCTTCGAGGCGCGGATACACGGCAACCCCGCGCTCGACGATGTCGAACTGGTGCAGCCCGCGCAGATGGGGCCCGCCGCGGTGCTTCGTCACCATCAGGTGCCGGGTCGTGCGAACACCTGAGAGGTCGTCGGTCAGCTCAATGACACCGTCGACCATGGTGTGCTCGGGGCTGGCCATGGGCAGACCGGTGCTGGTCAGCATCAGAACCGAGCAGCCCGCGAAGTCCGCCTGCCCCTGGAGGTTCTGCATGAACTCCCTGAAGTCCAAGCCGGACCTGGCGGCCTCGCGCACATTGAGCAGTCCGTCGAGGACCATCAACGTCGTGCCATGGCGCCTGATCTCACCGCGCAGCAGCCGGACCAGGCTGTCGAGACCTTCCTTCAGCGCCGGCTGGCCGGAGATGTAGTAGACCCCATCCGGCACCAGCGACGGCTCCAGGAACTCAAGACTGCTCAGGTTCTCGATCATCCGGGCGTGCGACTCGGCCAGCAATGTGACATAGAGGGCTTTGCCACCCGCGGCCGCGTGATGGAAGCAGATCTGGTTGGCCAGGATCGTCTTGCCGGCACCAGGCTGGCCCTGGATGATGTAGGCCCGCCCCTCCAGGAGCCCGCCTCCGAGAACCGTATCCAGCCCATCGACCCCGGTCGTCACCGATGCTCCACCTCTGTGCACGCGCAGTACCTTTCAGATAACCGAATACCCAAAGTCGATTCCGATCTGTAGTTTGTCAAACTACTCGTGAAAAGCAGCAGGGTCTGCCGTACCTTGCCGGGATGTTGATAATTGCCACTGGATATCGGTTGCGCCGACACCACGCCAGGGAATGCAGCGAAAGGACCTGGGATGACGTTGCCTCAACCCATATAAAGCGCCTTTTCATAAAGGTGTGAAAAACCAGGGCAGGTCACGTACCAGCATGTCAATTTTCCCGCCCGCTAATCATCTGGAGAAATGCCATGACCCCTCGTCAAGGACAGGGCAACCCCACGGCGAAGAAACAAGATCCTCTGAAAATGAAAGCTTCGGTTGTTGAGCCGTCCATCGGGCTGGTTTCCAGCGACAAGCCTGTAACTGGAGCGCTTTCAAACAGGCAAATCAACGACCACCGGGCGATCCGCCGCAGCCAGCTGCCAGCCAGGGTCATGTCCGCAGTCGGGGAGCATAAGTACCAGATCGGCCAGGTTGTTGATTTTACGCCCGGCACAGTATCCCTTGGCCTCTATGAGATTGTCCGCCAGCTGCCGCCGCAGGGTCCGGAGAACCAGTACCGGGTCAGGAATGTGCGGGATGGTCATGAACGGGTCGTTCGAGAGAACCAGCTGACTCATTTGCCGGAGACATGATGAGGAAGCGATCAGTCGAAAACGCTACGGGGCAAGCGGTGCGGAAAGAGCTCCCGCCTGCCTTAAACCAGTCAACCTTGAGGCAGAGCAATCGCTTAAAGGTGCAGCTACCTGGGATTAGGACCGTTGCCTCGGAATGAGTCCCCTTGATTCCTTCAATGTCTGATCTTTTAGTCGGATACAAAAGGAACTCGAGGCCCATCTTCAGTGAAGCGGTCCTTCGAGCGATTTCCCTGTCTGCTCGGCAAGGGAGGAATGTACCGAGCCAGCACCTTCAACAGCTTCTTCATGGCCGGCTTCGAGTGCTCGGCGCATCGGCGGCGTGACCGCCGTCGGCTCGACCTGATCGCCGCCACTGATCATGACCGTTTTGTCACGGCAGACTAACCGGAGACTGGTTGGCCACGGCATCGGCACAGTTCGCGATGGTGTTCGCTGGCATCTTGTCGAGGCGACACCCCATAGCTATGACTGGTCAAGCTTCCTGCCGATGCTCCGTGCATCACAGGAGGCCGGCCTTCAGGTCGTCTGGGATCTGTGCCACTACGGCTGGCCCGATCACATCGACATATGGTCACCCGACTTCGTAGACCGCTCCGCGCGCTTCGCGGCGGCCGTTGCTTCCCTGGTGCGTGATGAAACGGACGGCGTGCCCTTCTACGCGCCCGTCAACGAGATTTCGTACTGGGCATGGGCCGGCGGAGACAGGGCTATGTTCAATCTCCATGCGCGGGGTCGGGGTGCCGAGCTGAAGGTCCAGCTGGTGCGCGCCTCGATTGCTGCCATCGAAGCAATCCGCGGCATCGATCCCGGTGCCCGGTTCGTGCAGATCGATCCCGTCATCAACGTCATCCCGAGATCGCCGCGCTCCCGCGTCGGCGCCGAGCGTTACCGACGGGCCCAGTACGAGGCCTGGGATATGCTGGCCGGCCGCAACCGGCCTGACCTCGGCGAAAATCCCGGCTGTCTCGACATCGTCGGTGTCAACTACTATCCCGGCAATCAGTGGTTCCTGGGTGGACGAAGCATTGAGCGCTGCCATCCGCTCTACCATCCGTTCCGGGAGCTGCTGCTGGAAACTCACCGGCGCTATGGCAAGCCGCTTATCGTTGCGGAAACCGGAGCGGAGGGAGATGTCCGCGTCCCCTGGTTCCGGTACGTCTGCGACGAGGTTTGCGCGGCACTTGAAGAGGGTGTGCCGGTGGACGGCATCTGTCTTTATCCGGTTACGGATTATCCAGGCTGGAGCAATGGGCGGCACTGCAAGGTAGGACTTCTGGGTTTTCCCGACAAGGTCGGCCAGCGACTGGTTCATACCCCGCTGGCTGATGAGCTGCTGCGTCAGCAGGTTCGGTTCGACAGGCTTCGAAGCGGTGCGACCGATGACAGGTGATCCCGCATAAGACCGGACGGCGGCGATGACAGGCCCTGCCACGGTTTATGCGATCCGTTTTATCCCTGTCGAATACCACTGCCGGTGATACATCGCTTGAATGTCGTGATTAAATCAAGGCTCATGTCGGGTTTTGGGGTGATGGCGGCCAGTCATGCGACCAAGGCGGCGATAAGGGCTCCGAGAAGGGCTTTTCCGCGTCGGCGGGTGTTGTGGACGAACTGGAAAAAGCCGAGATAGATCGGCAGTTTCTCCTGCGAGATGCCGCGGTGCGGACGCAACCAGGAGCGGAGCAGCGACCAGAAGCCTTTCATGGTATTGACGTGGACTTCGCAGAACCCGTCGCCATCGTCATCGCGGGCATACTCACCCCAGGCATGGCAGACCGATTTGTGACCATAGCCCCAGTCTTCCAGGCGGGCATAGATGTCGTATTCATCGGTATAGACCAACGAACCCGAGCTGATAGTCTTTGTGATGATCGGCTGAATGGTCGCCTGCTGAACGTTGGGCAGCATCTGGAGAACAACTTCGCCGCCGCGCTGGATCAGCCCCAGGATGGGAGGCTTCTCCTTTTCCAGGGTGCCGCGACCGCGTTCGCCTTTCAGCCGCCGCCGGCGTCCCGGCCGGCCTTTTTTTGAACGGCGGCCGGGTTGCCCTTATGACCCGCCACGACGTAGACCTCGTCCGCCTCCACCTCACCGTCGAGCCGGACGTCGGGCTGGCGCTCGACCAGACCCTGGCGGAGCTGGCCGGTCATGGCCTGGACGTCGCCCTCGTTGAGATCGAGTTCCTGGGCGATCTGCCGGTTCGACAGGTTGAGGCCCATGAAATACAGACACAGCACCCAGACCCGCAAGGGCTGATGATGGCCGGCCAGAACCGTGCCGGTGAGGTCGTCGAAGCGCGCCTTGCAGTCCTTGCACAGCCAGCGCTGGCGCGTGTGACGGGCATCGTCCCAGCCGTTCCGGACAACCTGGCCGCTGTCGCAGGACGCGCACCGCACGCCGTCCGGCCAGCGATGCTGCCGGATCAGGTCGAAGCACTTGGCGTCATCGAGCAGCGCGGACAGGCGGATCAGGTCGGAGCCCATGGAACCTTCAACTCGGCAGGAGGATCGTCCCCCTGATCAACCGGATAAAACCGTCTTCATCACACTCGATACCGCAACCCAACCACTGGGCACTATACCAGAAACTCATCACCCCAAAACCCGATATGAGCCTAAATCAAATCACAGTAGTTAAGGAACTGCACAGGCAGCACCGCTGCTCACGCGGAAGCTTCAGGGACATCCTATCAGCCCTGCGACTTCGTCGTTCCGACCATCACAGTCCTATGGCTCGCTATGAAATCCTTCCTCGTGACCCTGGCGGCATCTGTTTCAATAGGGTGCATCTCCCAGGTGATCCCGGAAGAGCTGCGCCGGCGCAGCCGATGGCGTCACCGGTCTGCACCTCCGCCGATCTGCCACAGGGTTATGAATGCGTTTCCTCGTGGAACGGGCCGCAATGCCCCAGCAACAGATATCCAGCACCGGAAGGGCCTTAAGACCAGGACCTGGACTTACCCAATTTTCTGTCGGTTCAGTGTGATCGCTACGGAGGCACCTGTAGGCAGCTTGCCAGATCGGTTCCCTGAGGCCAGTGTTATCGATCCAACCCTGATATTCTGGTCATCGTCCTGTTGGATGGCTCGACTACCAGAACGTTGATGACCCTGAAGAAGCGTTGCGGTGCATCCGTCTTCGCAACGGAAACGAGGCGCGTAACGCCGGGCGTGGAGGACGGAAAATTTTCTTTTTAGTTACAGGCTTCTCAGCACCAGTCAAAGTGCGGATTAGTTGCTGCCGGTCGCGCAGTCGTCATTCCGGCCTGTCGACACCAGCAGGACCAAGGTCCCTCAGCACCCGGACGGCGCCGACAACCTCACGCGGTTCGCGGATGCCGGCGACAGTGATGCTGGAACCGTCCGGAAAGAGCAGCCGGAGAGAGCCGATTGCCCTGAGCTGATCCCAGGTCAGTGGTCTTCCCCAATAATCCACCGGCTCGACCTGATGAATGGTGTTCAGCGGGATCAGGATGGTGGGTGTGGAAGCACCGGCCCGGAACCACAGGTGGGTCGCGGTCAGCTCGAAGCGGAATGCCCGGTGCTGCCACAGGACGAGACCCAGAGCGCTC
>NZ_AVFK01000083.1 GCF_000936425.1 Skermanella aerolata KACC 11604
GGGCCATCGACTTGGATTGGGTCATTTTTTGGAAACCAGAATTTTAGTCATAGCGTCCGGCGGGAAAATTCCAGCATCGAGACTCTCGCCCACGTGAAACCATGCCGGAAGATTCATGCCGGAACGCGCGGCTTGACAAGGTTCCATCTCTCGCCCGTGCAGAATAACACCCTGTCTAATTCATGAAGACGCATTGCCGCATGAGGGGCTTAGCGAACGGATTACATCTAACGGTGTAACTCCGACTTGCAAAACATTTGCGAAGTAGACATAATCCCGACCGAATCGCGACCGGGCGGGAGCATGTCTCAGTCGCCCCGCAGAACCAACGACGACACAACTGGGGTGGCACGAACATGACTGATACGAACGATTGGACGCTCCTGCCGCTCGAGCCCGGCGGCACCGTCATCGTCAAGGGCATTCCGGTCCACATGAACACCGACGGCAAGCTCCGGGTTCCGCAGGATACGCCCGTGCTGTCGCGCGAGCAGCTGATCCTGGACGAGAAGGACGCCGATACGGCGACCAAAAAGATTTATTACGCGCTCCAGCTTCTCACCCTGGACCCGGCCGGCGCCCCCCAGCATCACGACGCCCTGATCAACCTGCTGGACGACCGGGCCGAAGCAACCGAGCTTCAGCCGGTGCTGCGCAGCCTCGCGATCATCTCCGAACTGGCCCGCAAGGGCGACTATCTCGGCGCTCTCGAACTGACCCGCCACCTGATCCAGTTCGACGACGCGCTGGTGCGCGAGTTCCCCGCCGGCTGAGGCCATAAGACCACGCTTCACCGGACTAGGCATGTCTGAAGAGCACCCGGCGGCCCGTACTTCCAGGGCCGCCCTTGACGCCGCCCAGGCCGCCCTGGCCGCCGAGCTGCTTTCCGGAGCGGAGCGGTCTTTTGTGGCGGGCAACCTCGTGATGGCCGGCTGGCTGTGCGAGGAAATCCGGCAAGCCGATCCCGACGATCCCGGCGCCCTGCACCTGCTCGGCCTGATTGCCGAGCGGGAACGCCGGCTGACCGACGCCAGCGCGCTGTGGCGTCAGGCCCTGTCGGCGCATCCCTATTCGACGCCCCTCTGGCTGAGCCTCGCGACACTTCACCGGACCACCGGAAACCGCGAAGCGGCGATCCTGTGCTATCGCTGCCTGCTGGCGGTCGATCCGGCGGACCGCGACGGCTGGTACAATCTGGGCAATGTGCTGTTCGACGGCGGACTGGCGGAAGCCGCCGCCGAAGCGTACCGGCGCGCCCTGCTGCTCGATCCGCACCACAGCGAGTCGTGGCACAATCTGGGCGTGGCCCGCCATGCGCTGGAACAGAACGACGTGGCGCTGGCGGCATTGCGGCGTGCCGTGGCGCACCGGCCGGACAACCATTCGACATATCACCACATCGCCCTGATCCGGTTCCGCACCGGCGACCTCGACGGGTCGCTGCGAGCGCTGGAACGGCAGGCGCGTCTGGCGCCGCAGGCGGTGGATTGCAGCCTGATGCGGCTGCTTGCGATAGCGCTGCGCGATGCCGGACGGACCGGCGAGGCGATCCCGCTGACGACGCTGGTGGTCCGGCACCGGCCCGACGACGTCGACCTGCGGCACTGCCTGGGCATGCTGCACTCGGCGCTGCACGACATCGCGGCGGCCGAAGCCATCTTCCGGACGGCACTGCGCTACGGCCCGGCCGATCCCTTCGTGCTGAACTCCTACGGCGTCCTGCTGAACGGCATCGGCGAGCCGCTGACCGGCGCCCGGCTGCTTGCCCGCGCGCTGCTGCTTCAGCCCGCGAATCCGGAGATGCACAGCAACCTGCTGCTGACCCGCCAATACGACCTGACGCAAAGCGCCGCCGACCTGAAGCGCCTGCATGCGGTCTGGCGCGCGCGCCATGGGTCGGCCAAACGGTCCGGGGCGGCCATGACGCCCAATCGCGATCCCGATCCGGAACGGAAGCTGCGGATCGGTTACGTCTCAGCCGATTTCGGGCAGCATCCGGTGGGGTTCTTCCTGATCGGCGTGGTCCCGCGTCACGACCGCTCCCGGTTCGAAGTCCATTGCTACTCGTCGCGTCGTCACGCCGACGCGATGACCGCCCGGTTCCGCGACTACGCCGACCGCTGGCACGACGTCGCCTCGCTCGACGGCCTTCCGCTCGCGGAAAAGATAAGGGGCGACGGCATCGACATCCTGGTCGACCTGTCGGGCCATACGGCGAATAACAGGCTTCAAGCCTTCACCTACCGGCCGGCGCCGGTCCAGGCGACCTGGGCGGGCTATGTCGGCACGACCGGCATCGGGGAGATCGACTACCTGATCTCCGACCCGCGCCAGACCCCGGAAGGCTGCGACGGCGACTACGTCGAGCGGATCGTCCGGCTGCCCGACTGCTACGTCTGCTACGAGCCGCCGGCCTATGCGCCGCCCGTGGGTCCCCTGCCGGCGCTGAGAACGGGCTGCGTGACCTATGGCTGCTTCAACAACCTCGCCAAGATCGACGAGGCGAGCATCGCGCTGTGGAGCACCCTGCTGCGCGACCGGGGCGACCGCCGGCTGCTGCTGCGGACCTTCGCGCTCGACGTGCCGCGCGTGCGGGACCGGATCACCGCCCGCTTCGAGGCCCATGGGGTCAGGCCGGAGCAACTGATCCTGAGCCCGGCCGCGTCCCATCCGCACCTGCTGGACAGCTACAACGCGGTGGACATCGCCCTCGACCCGCTGGCCTATTCCGGCGGCCTGACGACGCTGGAAGCGCTCTGGATGGGCGTTCCGGTGATCACATTGCCGGGCGACCGCTTCTGCACCCGGCACAGCCTGTCCCATCTGACCGCCGCCGGCCTCAGCGGGCTGGCGGCGGAGGACGCGTCCTCCTACCTGGACCGGGCGGAGGGTCTGGCGGCCGACCTGGAGCGTCTGTCCAGCCTACGGGCGAGGCTGCGGGAGCGGCTGGCCGCCTCGCCCCTGCTGGACGGGGCCGGCTTCACGCGGACGCTGGAAGAGGCTTACCGCCGGATGTGGCGGGAGCGAAGCGCCGCGTCGATGCCCGCGCTTTCATCATAATTGGTTAACCGTTGTGGCCTAGCCTTGTCGGCGATATCCGGCGGCGGCTGCCGCCGGTTTCCCAAGCGCGGAAAGCACATGAAAATCCTGGTCACCGGAGCCGCCGGCTTCATTGCGGGTTACGTCGTCGCCGAACTGCTCAGGCATGGCCACCATGTCGTCGGCATCGACAATTTCAGCAAATACGGTCCGGTGGCCAAGGCGCACGACAGCCACCCCAACTACCGCTTCGTGTTCGGCGACTGCAAGGACGTGGCGCTGATGACGGAGCTGGCTTCGGGGTGCGACCAGATCGTCGCCGGCGCCGCCATGATCGGCGGCATCTCCTATTTCCACCAGTACGCCTACGATCTGATCGCCGAGAACGAGCGGATCACGGCATCGACCTTCGATGCGGCCATCGCGGCGCGGAAGACCGGGCGGCTGGCCAAGATCAACGTGCTGAGTTCCAGCATGGTGTTCGAGAGCGCCGCGACGTTTCCGACTCCCGAGACGGAGATCAGCCGGGCGCCACCGCCCGCCAGCAGCTACGGCTTCCAGAAGCTGGCGGTCGAGTATTTCGCGCGGGCGGCGCATCAGCAGTACGGCCTGCCCTTCACCATCGTCCGGCCCTTCAACTGCGTCGGCATCGGCGAGGGCAAGGCGCTGGGCGACGCCGAGATCATGAGCGGCAACGTCAAGCTCAGCATGTCGCACGTGCTGCCCGACCTTGCCCAGAAGGTCCTGAAAGGCCAGGACCCGCTGCACATCCTGGGCGACGGCGGTCAGGTGCGCTGCTACACCCACGGCGCCGATCTGGCGCGCGGCATCCGGCTGTGCGTGGAAAGCGAGAAAGCGCTCAACGACGACTTCAACCTGTCGACATCGGACGCGACGACCGTGCTGGATCTGGCGGAACTGGTCTGGCGCGAGGTCAACGGCGACCGCCCGTTCCGCTACACCAGCGACGCGCCCTTCGAATACGACGTCCAGCGCCGCATACCCGACACCGCCAAGGCGGCACGGGTGCTGGGCTTCCAGGCCGAGGTCCCGGTCCGGGACAGCGTCCGCGAAGTCGTCGGCTGGGTCCGGACCGAGTTGAACGCCGGCCGCCTGTGAACGCCGGAACCCATTACGCCGAAACCTCCAGCGGAAAAGCCCGACCCATGGATTACCAGCACGACCGCACCGTCTGCATCATCGGTCTGGGCTATGTCGGACTGACGCTCGCCATCACGATGGCGGAGGCCGGCTACACCGTCTGGGGCGTGGAGATCAACCAGGACTTCACCGACAAGATCGTCACCGGGAAAGCGCATTTCTTCGAACCCGGGCTGGACGAGCGGCTGGGCCACCAGCTCGAAGCCGGACGGCTGCTGGTGCTGAATTCGCTGCCCCAGGACCCGGCGGTCTCCCTGTACATCATCACGGTCGGGACCCCGCTGGGACAGGACGGCCGCGTCCGCATGGACATGGTGAAGCGGGTGACGGCGGAGATCGCCGCCCAGTTAAAGGACGGCGACGCCGTCGTGCTGCGCTCGACCGTCAAGATCGGGACGACGCGGAACGTGGTGCTGCCGATCCTGGCCGCGACCGGCCGCGATTTCGACATCGGGTTCTGCCCGGAACGGACGCTCGAGGGCCGCGCGCTCTACGAGCTGACCCATCTGCCGCAGATCGTCGGGGCGAACAGCGAACGCGGAGCGATCCGGCTGGCGCAGGTGTTCAACGCGCTGACGCCGACCGTCATCCGGGTCCGCGACCCGGAGACCGCGGAGATGATCAAGCTGATCGACAACACCAGCCGGGACGTCGGCTTCGCCTTTGCCAACGAAGTGGCGCGGCTATGCGGCGCCGTCGGCATATCGGCGGCCGACGTCATCACGTTCGGCAAGCTCGGCTATGCCCGGACGCAATTGCCGATGCCGGGACCGGTCGGCGGTCCCTGCCTGAGCAAGGACGGCCATATCCTGGTCGAGAGCATGCTGGACCGGGGGATCATGCCGGAGATCGCCTCGGCGGCCCGCACGATCAACGAGCGGCTGATGGTCGAGGTGGCTGAATACCTTGCCGGTCAGGTGAAACCCTGGTTCCGCACGAGCGCGCTGAAGATCGCCGTCATGGGCCTCGCGTTCAAGGGACAGCCGGAGACCAACGACCTGCGCGGATCGACCGCCATCCCCTTGCTGGCGGAGCTGAGAAAGCTGCTGCCGGAGGCGCGGCTGCTTGGCTACGATCCGATCGTTTCGGCCGAGGACCTGAGCGGGCTGGGTTTGACGCCGGCGGCGAGCCTCGACGAGGCCTTCGACGGCGCCCATCTCGTCGTGATCCACAACAACCACCCCAAGTTCCAGGGCATGCCGTTGTCCGCGCTGTCGAAGACGATGGCGCGTCCGGCCATCGTCTACGATTTCTGGAACAGCTTCATTCCCGAGCGGCTGACGCTGGAGGACGGCGTGCGCTACGTCGCCCTGGGGTCGCATCCGATGCGCATGGATGTGCCGGCGGCTATCCCGGAACCGGTCTGAAACCGGCCGGACCAGTTCCGGTCAGGCGGAGATCGACTGGAGGACGGGACGGCCTGTGCCGCCGCCTCCCAGGACGGGTCCAGGAGACTCAGGCGCCGACGCTACCGAGCGCGAAGCCGACACCGAGATCGGTGCCGCCTGGATGCCGGAGGAAACCGCCGCCCTCGCGCCCGCCGACTCGTTGCCGCCCGAGGACAGTCCAGCGACCGGCGAACCGGCGATCCGCCGCCCGCCCGCAGTCTTGCCTTCGGCGTCTGTATCGCCCGAGTTCCTGGCTTCGGCCTGTTCCTGCTCCTTCGCCCGCTCGGTGCTGGCCTTGCTCCGGTAGGCTTCGAGCTGCTTCTCGGAGGGATACTGGACCAGCACCTTACCGTCGGAGCCGTCGCGGAATTGCAGGACCGTACGCTGCGTTTCGCTGTCGATGCGCACGACGGGGCTGTAGTAGCGTGAAGGCTCGTTGACGGAACCAGCGAGCGGATCGGCTTCCGGTTGAGCCTGCTGGTTAACAGCCTGCTGGCTCGAACCGCGTATCGCAGTCGTCCCCTGCAGCGTATTTCCAATGGCGTCCATCATGGCTAATCCAACACTGGTGACCCAATCGATATGGTCATATCTCGACCGTCAGGAGTCAAGAGATTCTTAATTTCGTAGATCGGGTTTCTTTCTTGTTTACACCGTTCATTAAGAAATTCCCCATCATGGAGAGGTAGATTAGAGATCTTATCGTTCGTCGGCCTGCCGGTCACGCCCGCGAATGACATCCAAAGAGGCATATTACCCCTTTCGAGTGACAAGATTTTCGCAAGTTAGCAGTTTTTTAAATTGGCACTCGGATACTGACGCACGCTGCCGACGGATGAGTAAGGATTCGCGAGGTACACTGTCGAATGACAGCGCATAAAGAAGACCCGATGATTGACAGTGTCGCTGACCTGGCATCGCGGGTAATGACGGAGGCAGATCTTCCGCCACCCGAGACGAAACGCTGGGTCATGCGGCGCAAAGCCGAAGTTGTGGCCGGCGTACGGTGTGGATTGATCAGCCTTGAGGAAGCGTGCCGCAGATACACTCTGTCGGTAGAGGAATTTCTATCCTGGCAGAGGCTTATCGACAGCCATGGTGTGCGCGGCCTTCGCGCCACCCGGTTGCAGGACTATCGCCAGGGTACCGAAAAGGCCTCGCTCGCGGAATGACTTCCGCCGGATTGCATCCCGAGGCCCGGTTCTTATCCTATGGCCCAATTCATATCCTGCGGGATGACTGCCGAATGACTTTGAACGGCGGCCCCTGACCTGTCTTCAACACAGTACCGATCTTGAACGCACCCTGTCTTGAACACAGTACTTGAAGCGATTTTATTGGGCATTCGACTGGGCAAAATTTGCCGGGTGACGACCGAACCCAGCCCGTTTTAACCATCCCTTTACGGAAATATCGTTACGTTTCAGGCTCATGACGGCCAGGGCCGGCGGGTGCTTCCGCAGTCCGCCGATCCGACCTCATAGGACGTTGCCCGGGGGCAGCCAAGCTTGAACACGTTTTTCCAGACCCTGCGCAATCTAGGCCCGGTGCGGCTTGCCGCCATGGGTGTAGTCGCGCTTGGGCTGATCGGTTTCTTCTTTTACCTGATGACTCGCCTATCCACTCCGGACATGGCGCTGCTGTACAGCGACCTGGACCCAAAGGACGGCGGCGCTATCGTCCGCCAGCTGGAAGAGCAGAAGGTTCCCCATCAGGTCAACGCCGAGGGCACCAGGATCATGGTGCCGGCCGATCAGGTCGGACGTCTCCGCATGGTGATGGCGCAGGCAGGATTGCCGGCCGGCGGGTCGATCGGCTACGAGATCTACGACAAGCCCGAAGGCTTCGGCACCACCAGCTTCGTCCAGGGCGTCAACCACCTGCGGGCGACCGAGGGGGAGCTGGCGCGCACGGTGGCGACACTGGGACCGGTCCTTCAGGCGCGGGTCCATCTGGTGCTGCCCAAGCGCGAAATGTTCAGCCGCACCCAGCAGACCGCGACCGCCAGCGTGTTCCTGAAGCTGCGTCCGGGACAGCAATTGAAGCGCGAGCAGGTCGTCGCCATCCAGCACCTGATCGCCGCCGCGGTCCCCCAGCTCGAGCCGAACCAGATCTCCATCATCGACGATCGCGGCAACCTGCTGGCACGCGGCATGGGCACCGGCGCCGAGGCCAATTCCCAGGCCAATGCCGACGAGAAGAAGCAGGCCTACGAGCAGCGGACGACCCGCGTGATCGAGGACCTGTTGTCGCGCTCGCTGGGCTTCGGCAAGGTCCGGGCGGAAGTCACCGCCGACCTCGATTTCGACCGCATCACCACCAGCTCCGAGATCTTCGACCCGGAAAGCCAGGTGATCCGGTCGACCCAGACGGTCGAGGACAACAATGAATCGACCGACCGCGACGCGCTGGACCCGGTGACGGTGGCCAACCAGCTGCCGACCGGCGACACCAACCAGAGCGCCAACGGCGCCTCCAGCAAGACCAAGGGCGCCCGGACCGAGGAAACGATCAACTACGAGATCAGCAAGACGGTCAAGAGCCATGTCCGGGAATCCGGACAGGTTCGCCGCCTGTCGGTCGCAGTCCTGGTCGACGGCCAGTATACGCCGAACCCCGAGGGCGGCGCCCCGACCTACGCGCCCCGCCCGAAGGAGGAGATGGCCCAGATCGAGGCGCTGGTGCGCTCGGCCATCGGCTTCGACGCGGTGCGCGGCGATACGGTCGAAGTGATTAACATGCGCTTTGCGACGCCGGACGCCGAGTTCGCCGACGGATCGGAAGCGATCTTCCTGGGCATGGCGAAGGAGGACCTGTTCCGGATCGCCGAGATGGTGGTGCTCGCGATCGTCGCCATCCTCGTGATCCTGCTGGTGATCCGCCCGCTGATGGCCCGCGCCTTCGAACGGAACGACGGCAGCTCCGCCGAGGAGGAGGCCGAGCGCCTGCTGACCGACCAGTCCATGGGACAGGCGCAGCTTACCGGACCGGGAGCCCTGGCGCAGGACCTGGCGCTGGAAGACGCCCAGGCCGGCGAGGAGCTGGAGCAGATGATCGACATCAACCGCGTCGAGGGCCGGGTGCGCGCCTCGTCGCTCCGCAAGGTCGGCGAGATCGTGGACAAGCATCCGGAAGAGGCGGTTTCGATCATCCGAAGCTGGCTCTACCAGGAAACGTGAACCGGTGAACGGGGGAATTTGAATCGTGGCAGCGCTGCGCATACGCGAAGATTACCGCACCCTCACCGGTCCGGAGAAAGCCGCCATCATGATGCTGGCGCTGGGGGAGGAGCACGCGACCAAGCTCTTCACCCACATGGACGACGAGGAAATCCGCGAGCTGTCGCAGACCATGGCCAACCTGGGCACGGTCAGTTCCACCATCATCGAGCGGCTGTTCGTCGAGTTCGCCGAGCAGATCTCCTCCACCGGCTCGCTGGTCGGCACCTACGAGAGCACCGAAAGGCTGCTGCTGAAGGTGCTGGACAACGAGAAGGTCAACCAGATCATGGAGGATATCCGTGGTCCGGCCGGCCGTACGATGTGGGACAAGCTGGCGAACGTCAACGAGACGGTGCTCGCCAACTACCTGAAGAACGAATACCCGCAGACCGTCGCGGTGGTGCTGTCGAAGATCAAGGGCGAGCACGCCGCCCGCGTCCTGGCGCAGCTGCCGGAAAGCTTCGCGATGGAAGTCGTCATGCGCATGCTGCGCATGGAGTCGGTGCAGAAGGAAGTGCTGGACGACGTCGAGCGCACGCTGCGCACCGAGTTCATGTCGAACCTTGCCCGCACCAGCCGCCGCGATGCCCACGAGATGATGGCGGAGATCTTCAACAACCTGGACCGCAACACCGAAAGCCGCTTCCTGGCGGCCCTGGAAGAGCGCAACCGCGACAGCGCCGAGCGCATCAAGGCGCTGATGTTCACCTTCGAGGACCTGTCCAAGCTGGACCCGTCCGGCGTCCAGACGCTGCTGCGGGTGGTCGACAAGCCGAAGCTGGGCCTTGCCCTGAAGGGCTCGTCGGAAACGCTGCGCGACCTGTTCTTCACCAACATGTCGGAACGCGCGGCCAAGATCATGCGCGAGGACATGGCGGCGATGGGACCGGTGCGGCTGCGCGACGTCGACGAGGCGCAGATGTACATGGTCCAGGTCGCGAAGGACCTCGCCGCCCGCGGCGAGATCGTCATGGCCGAGGGCAAGGGCGAAGACGAGTTGATCTACTAGTGCCGGCCCTCACCCCGAACCCATTGGTCACGACGCGATCATGACATCGACCCGCAGGTTTCTGTTCGACACCGAATTCGACGTGGACGTGGCACGCCGGCGGGAGGAGCGTCTCGCGTCGGAGGCGCTCATCGCCAAGTCGGCGCCGCCGCCCGAACCGGAAGAACCGCCGCCCCCGCCGGAACCGGTCTTCAAGTCGGCCGACCTGCTCCAGGCGCACGAGGACGGCTACGCCGACGGTTTCGCCAACGGCAAGGCCGCCGCGGAAGCGGCGGTCAACGCACGGCTTTCGGCGACGCTGGAGCGGCTGGCCGACCAGCTCGAATACATCGTGCAGAGCGCCGCCGACACGGCGGCGCGCCAGCGCGAGGGCGTGATCGAGATCGGCGCCGCCATCTGCCGCAAGCTGCTGCCCGACCTGTCGCGGCGGCAGGGCACGAAAGAGGCGGAAGCCATGCTGAGCACGGTCATCGCCGAATTGATCGACGAACCCCGGATGGTCATCCGGGTTGCCGACGAAGACCTGGACGCCCTGTCCGAGCGGATCGACACCATCACGGCTCGGCGCGGTTTCGCCGGGAAGGTCGTGCTGCTGGCCGAACCGACGGTCGCGGCCGGCGATTGCCGGATCGAGTGGGCCGACGGCGGGGTGGAGCGGGACAGCGCCCGCCTGTGGCACGACATCGATCTGGCCGTCGCCCGCCTGCTGGGCGCCGGCCACGGCACGGAAGACCACTCCGGCGGTCACTCCGGTGGCCACTCCGGTGGTCACCTGGGTAGCCCCCTGGCCGGCGCTTCGTCTTAAAGTCCCCGTAACAGTCACTCAGGAAAACGCCACATGGCCAGCAAGGACAGCTTTTCGCTCGACGAACTCGATGCCGGGTCGCGCGACGTCGGCGAGTTCGACAGCCACGCCGCCAAGGACCTGGAAGCGATCTACGACATCCCGGTGCAGATCTCGGCCGTGCTCGGCAAGGCGACCATGCAGGTCAGCCAGCTGCTGAAGCTGGGCCGCGGCGCCGTCGTGGAACTGGACCGCAAGGTCGGCGAGGCGATCGACATCTACGTCAACAACCGCCTGGTGGCGCGCGGCGAGGTGGTCGTCGTCGAGGACCGTCTCGGCGTGACCATGACCGAAATCATCAAATCCGACCGTTCGTAGAGCGCACCCGCCGCGGAGGACCGTAGCGGGATGGACCCTGGGAGAAATTCGTCATGCGATTGCTGATTGTCGGCACCATGGAAGGCTACATCACCGCCGCGGGCAAGATCGCCCACGATCGCGGCGCCAAGGTCTCCTATACCGACGGCATCGACAAGGCGCTGAACGCTTTGCGCGGCGGTCAGGGCGCCGATCTGGTTATGATCGACGTCAAGTTCGACATCGCCCGCCTGATCGACGCCCTCAAGCTGGAACGCATCACGATACCGGTGATCGCCTGCGGCATCGGGACGGACGCGCAGGCGGCCGTGCGCGCCATTCGCGCCGGCGCCCAGGAATACATCCCGCTGCCGCCCGACGCCGAGCTGATCGCCGCCGTGCTGGAGGCGGTGGTCCAGGAAAGCCACGCGATCGTCAGCCGCGACCCCGCCATGGGATCGGTGCTGCGGATGGCCGACCAGATTGCGCCCAGCGACGCATCCGTGCTGATCACCGGGGAGAACGGCACCGGCAAGGAGCTGATGGCGCGCTACATCCACCGCAAGAGCCGGCGGTCCGACAAGGTGTTCGTCGCGGTCAACTGCGCCGCCATCCCCGAGCACCTGCTGGAAAGCGAGCTGTTCGGCCATGAGAAGGGCGCCTTCACCGGCGCCGTCGCCCGGCGCGTCGGCAAGTTCGAGGAAGCCAACGGCGGCACGCTGCTGCTGGACGAAATCAGCGAGATGGACATCCGGCTCCAGGCGAAGCTGCTGCGCGCGATCCAGGAGCGCGAGATCGACCGCGTCGGCGGCAGCCATCCGGTCAAGATCGACATCCGCGTGCTCGCCACCTCCAACCGCAAGCTGGAGGAGGAGGCGCGGGCCGGCCGGTTCCGCGAGGACCTTTACTTCCGCCTCAACGTCGTCAACCTGCGCCTGCCGCCCTTGCGCGAACGTCCCGCCGACATCCTGGCGCTGTCGGTCCACTTCGCCAAGAAATACGCCGAGGCCAACGGGCTGCCGGAGAAGCACCTGACCGCCGAATCCCTGGACATGCTGAAGGTCCACCCGTGGCGCGGCAATGTCCGTGAGCTGGAAAACACGATGCACCGCGCGGTGCTGCTGTCGCGCGGTCCCTCGATCGACACCGACGCGATCCTGCTGACGGACAGCGGCCCGGCGGCGGAGCCGGCACCGGCACCCGCCGCCGTGGCGGCGCCCGCTGCGGAAGTACCGCCGGCGGCGCTGG
>NZ_AVFK01000088.1 GCF_000936425.1 Skermanella aerolata KACC 11604
ACTGACGCCGAACAGAGGCTTCATCGATCATGCCGATGAACCTACACGACGTCATGCCATCCGAAAATTATCTACTCGAAGAGGTCGCAATCCTGTTCACTTATTTTGGATCAGATCCTAAGTCCGACAGGCTGCTAGTCGAACGAACTCACTGCATCACCGACTGTCATGTCGTCGCCCGCGACCTCCTGGTATCCGATTTCGCTCTCATATTTCTCCTTCGAAGCAATATCCTCAGCGGAAAGCGAGGTCGTCATTCGGCCTTCCCGGTCAATCCTGAACTCTGTCAGCGAGACAACGTGACGAGAAGCCTTGTTCAGCAAAGACACAACGCCAAATACGCTCGGTCCGCTGCGAACGATACCTTCAAACTTGCCCAAAGACTCGCCGGACGATGTTTGGAGAGTTCGGCCTTGGAGATCAGCGGGGGTATGGCCCAAAATCTTGGCATCGTAGTTTTGGCCAGCTGGTGTGTTGCTATACTGGGCGATAGCGTTACCACTGATCCCAACCGCTAAGACAACGACAAAAAAGTAGATTTTCCATCTCATAACAATTTCCGATGTGATTCATTGCTGAATTCTAAAACAGTGGCATCTCGATTCCATTCCCGGCTGCTCTGTTAAATAACTGGAATTTTTAGTCCGACCGCATGGTGGCTTTATCGGCAGGCGCCTGAGCAAGCCGTTAGCGGTCGTTAAAGTCCTGAAGAAGCTGAGTTTGAGCTACGCTCAGGCAGTCACGGCGTTTGCCAGCAGGGGCGACACATGAAAAGTTTAGTCTCAACTTACCGGAGCTTTATCCAGCGGTAATATGGGTGAACCTGGGGTCACGACAAGAACTGTGCGTAGCTGTACGACACAGAAGAACCAATCGGCAACTCGACGTCGGGCTCCTGTATCTTCCTTAGGATTCGATCGCCAGCGGCCAACGGGAAACCTGGGATTGGCAGCGCCGGCACCGCGCCGCGATCTCCCGCTCGGTTGCCTCATGCTGACGACCCGGTGATGGCCAACATAGATGGCCAACTTACATCGGCTTTGCCATTCCTGACCATGCCGTCTACGGTGGGCCCGGTTCGGTATACCCATTCTGGCCTCCTCCGCCATGAAAGTCACCCGCACCTTCCGGCCGCTCCGCAGGCCAAAGAGAAATTCATCGCAGTCACCTGATCCGCAGCACCGTATGTTTACGTTAGGTTCTTCTCTGTCGTACAGCTACGCACAGTTTTTGGCGTGACCCACATATGGGCAATCCGGCATCCAAATTCATCGACGGCAGATCACATCTCCCGAAACTATGCGGCGATCCACTCGTAACGGTTTGGCATGTCACCCTCTTGCCTTGGACCAAATCATAGAGAAATCGAAGAAGAGGCTTATCTCACCTATCGGCCAAAGGCGGCAATCGGCTGCCACAGCGGAGGTCCCTGTGCCCGACAATCCTGAGCGAAGCGCTCCTGACCCAGCTTTCGCCATCAGCGGCGAACTGAGCACGCTGATGCGCACTTTCGACTGGTCGCTGACGCCTCTCGGTTCGCCGGAGAACTGGCCGGCAGTACTGCGCACCCTCGTCACCCTGATCCTGGGTGCCGGGCAGCCCATGTTCGTTGTTTGGGGACCGGAGCACATCCTGCTCTACAATGACGCCTGTGTCGGGATCATGGGACCGAAACACCCGGCGGCGCTGGGCCGGCCCCTGCTGGAAGTCTGGTCGGAACTCCGGGACGACCTTGAACCTGTCCTGGCACGAGCCTGTACCGGCGAGGCGCTCCCGATCGACGACAACGCGCTTGTCCTGCACCACATCGACTCTCCGGACGAGATGCGTTTCTCCTGCACACCGATCCGCGATGATACCGGCACGCTTGCCGGCTTGTTCTGCGTTTGCCCGCAGACAAGCGGCCCGGTGCTCACCAGGCATCGGTTGGCGGCCGGGACGGAGCGGCAGCTGTTCAAGCAGGCGCCGGGCTTCATCACCATCCTGCGCGGCCCCGAGCACGTCTTCGAGTTCGTCAACGATGCCTACGCGCGGCTGTTTGGCGGCCGCGACTTCGTCGGCAGCACAGTGCGCCAGGTATTTCCCGATATCGTCGGGCAGGGGTTCTACGAATGGCTCGATCAGGTCTATGCCACCGGCAAACGGTTCATTGCCCACGATGTCCCAATTCGCCTTCGTCCCATGTCAGATGCCGCGCCCGAGGAACGCTTTCTCGACTTCATCTACGAGCCGGTGATCAATGCGAACGGCCAAGTCACCGGCATTTTCGTTGAGGGCTACGACGTCACCAACGCGCACCGGGCGCGGGAGGCGCTGCAGCAGCTCAACGACACGCTGGAGGCGCGTGTTGCTGATCGCACCGCCAGGCTCCAGGCCAGCGAGGCCCGCCTGCGCGCCATCTTCGAGACGAGCTACCAGTACCAGGGGTTGATGGCGCTGGACGGCACGCTTCTGGACGCCAACGCGGCCTCGCTTGAGGGTATTCGAGCCAGGATCGGGGATGTGGTTGGGCAACCCTTCTGGGAGACACCCTGGTTCACCGGCACGCCCGGCATGCCCGAGGCAGTGCGTGCGGCCATCCCGCGGGTCGTGGCCGGTGAGACGGTGCGCCGGGAGATCGTCGTGAATCTCCCGACCGGCCAGCGGGCGTTCGACTTCTCGATGCGTCCCATACGCGATGAAACCGGGCGGGTCATCGCCATCGTGCCGGAGGCCGCCGAGCTGACCGAGCGGCGACGGGCCGAGGAGCAGTTCCGCCAGGCGCAGAAGATGGAGGCCATCGGTCAGCTGACCGGCGGCGTGGCCCACGACTTCAACAACCTGCTGACCATCATCCGCTCCGCCACCGACTTCCTGCGCCGGCCTGATCTCACCGCGGACCGGCGGCAGCGCTATCTGAATGCAATCACCGAGACGGTTGACCGCGCCACGAAGCTCACCGGTCAACTGCTCGCCTTCGCGCGCCGCCAGCCGCTCAAGCCTGAAGTATTCGACGTAGCCGGGCAGGTGCGCGGCGTGGCGGACATGCTGCGCACCATCGTGGGTGGGCGCATCCGGATTGTGACCGACCTTACCGACGAGCATTTCTTGATCGAGGCCGACATCAGCCAGTTCGAGACGGCACTGGTCAACATGGCCGTCAACGCCCGTGACGCGATGAACGGCGAGGGTGTCCTGACACTGCGGATCAGGAGCGTATCCGGCCTGTCCGCGCATCGGAGACACAGGCACGAAGCGGACCGGTTCGTTGCCATCTCGCTGAACGATACCGGCACTGGCATCGCGCCTGATAAGCTGGAGCATATCTTCGAGCCGTTCTTCACCACCAAGGAGATTGGCCAGGGCACGGGCCTGGGATTGTCCCAGGTCTATGGCTTCGTCAAGCAATCGGGCGGCGACGTCGTCGTCGATAGTGACCCGAACAGGGGCGCCACCTTCACGCTCTACCTGCCGCGGGTCGAGCACGAGGCGGCGGACACTATCCCAGCTGACGCACCGGGAGCGCTGCCGCCTGAGGATGGACGTGGGTGCCGGGTGCTAGTCGTGGAGGACAACGTCGAGGTCGGCATCTTCTCAACGCAGCTGCTCCAGGACCTGGGCTACCAGGCGACCTGGGCAGCCAGCGCCAATGAGGCGCTCAACCTGCTGGGCCAGCAGCATAACTTCGACGCCGTGTTCTCCGACGTGGTCATGCCGGGGATGGGCGGGGTTGAACTTGGTCGGGAGATCCGCCGCCGGTACCCGGGCCTTCCGGTGGTGCTTGCCTCCGGGTACAGCCACGTGCTGATCGCGGAGGGTCGACATGGCTTTGCGCTGGTGCGGAAGCCCTACACGGTCGAGGAGCTGTCGCGCGTGCTGCGCCAGGCGATACAGGAACATCCAGGGACCAGTTAAACTGCGCCCACTTCGAGGGCCAGGTTTCTGCTGTCCGGATGAGATATGTCTCTGGCGCTGTAGACGGTCAGCCGCGCGGCGACTTTGATACTGGTGCGGTCGTCGGGACCGGGTAGCCGGCAGTTCGGGTTGACGAGCTCAGGTTTAGTCTGGTTCGATTGCGAAGTAATCGGCAGGGACAGTCAGCCTGACGGTCAGACCAGCATCCGGATCGAGAGCCAGGTCGGCGCCGATCTGCTCAACCAGAACATCGACGATGTCGCTGGTCTGCGACGCATCATCGATTGACCATGAGATTTGCCCGGTTGCTGCCGGGCCGACCGTAAGTTCGACGACGCCAGTCTCCTGCCGGCGCCTGAGCACAACCCTGATCGTGGCCGGCTCTGCCGTTCCATTGCCGAAGTGCCGGCACTGCGCGGCGATCAGCTCGTTGGCGATCAGGCCGAGGGGCACGGCGGCCTGGATATCGCACAGCAGCGGTTCGGCCTCGACCGCGATTGCGACGCTGTCCTCGAACAGAACCGCCAGCGCACCGCAGGTCTCCCGCAGGTGCCGGCCGAAGTCGATCGCCGTCCACTGGCCGAAGTTCTCCAGCTGCTCGTGAATGCTGCCCAGTACACGGACACGCTGCGTGATCAGAGCGAACTGCCGGCGCAGAGGGGGAGCGCCCCGCCTGGCTTCCAGGTTGAGCAGGGCAATGATTGTTTGAAGATTGTTGCGGACCCGGTGATGGATCTCGAGGATCAGCCTCTCCCGCTCAGCCAGCCGTGCTTCAAGCTCGCGGCGGGCCTGCTGCAGGGCCTGCTCAGCCTCGACCTGCCGCGTGATGTCGTGCTGGTAACCCACGAAGTAGGCTGCAATGCCGGCTTCGTCGATGATCGGGCTGATGTGCAGCTGGTTCCAGAAGGATGAGCCGTCCCGGCGGTAGTTCAGCAGCCTGACGCTGACGGGACGCCCCTGCTCGATCGCGGTGCGCACCTGATCGCTGACCTCACAGTCAGTGCCGGGTCCGCTGAGAAAGCGGCAATTGCGTCCGACGATTTCGTCATGGCCATAGCCGGTCAGCTGCAGGAAAGCCTCGTTGGCGAAGACAATCGGGTTGTCAGGTTGCTGCGGATCGGTCAGCTCCGTCGGGGTGTGAGATGCCTGGACCACGGCGACGAAGGGCCAAGCCTCCATGTTATGATGCGTCCGGACAGAACTCAGGGTTTGAGGGGCGTCTTTGGAGGTGGTCACATTGTTCAAGCCGAACTGGTTGCTGATGTTATGGCAGGCAACAGGGCATGAACCGGGTTTGTGCCGCCTTGTGGCCAAAGATCAAACGGAAAAGGTCATCGATCTGCCTGAAGCGTCCCGCTTTGGGTCGTCGCTGATGAACGTTTCCCGAGCCCTGGAGGTTCGAATGCAGCAATCTTATCCCAGCCCTGTCTGCTTGAGCGCGGTCAGGATGAGCTTGGCTACAGCCCCCATCGCCGTGTCGACGCAGCTTTCCATTTTTTCCATCCATCCTGAATTTTGACATACGTCAAAGACATGCCGGTAACACCGCGCGCTTTTGTTGAGGAAGACCGTCAGTCAAATCGGATCAAGCGGGCAAGGGCTAATCGAAAGGAAAGGGATATGGCTGAGAATCACGATGGCCCGGATCGATGTGTCCTGGAAATCGACGGCAGCGCAGCCGGCATCCTGCTGCGGGAGGAGGATGGCGCCTACCAGTTCTTCGCGGCGGACCCTGGAGCGGCAGTTCTGGACAGACGACGGTTTGGATCACGGCTTCGGGCGCAGGTGGAAGTGAAACGCGTACTTTGCCGGAGCGGACGGGAGCCTTGAGGAAAATCCCGACCAGCAATCTCTCCTGCCGGCGAGACAAATCGCTCTCTAAAACAGAACGCTGACAGCAATCGGACTGATCGTCGGGTGCTTGTTGGATTTTCAAGGCAAAACTCCACAGTCTGCAGCTGCTTGCCACGGTGGGGCAGGCTTGTAATGCCGCGAACTTTCAAAGCCGAGCCAGGTGCACGGGAGGTTGATTGTGGCTGACGCGATGTACCACCCGAAGGACATCGCCATGGTCTACCAGGTTGCGGGTGTTGGGTGACCGGAGCGATAAGCGCATACAATCAGGCAGCTGTTTAACCGAATGTTAACCATTTCGGTAACAGGCTGCCTTTGACGTCAGCCAGCGATCAACAGGCGGATACTAGCGGGTCAGCTGGCTGTTCAGGTATCGGTTCCCGGCACAACTCCATGGAGATTTGTCCCACCAGCAGCACTGTCACAGATGCCCATATCCAATCACAGCCGACACGTGCGGGCTCGTTCCTCCGGAAGACATTCTTCCGACTGAAAAGCACCTGCACGGGAGCTCCCCGGTACTGCTGCTGCGGGTTTTGGCACCATCCCGGCATAGCCGGTCCGGGATCAGCCGTTTTCAGTTCATGCTGCCCGGCGGACGGGCAGCATCCGCCCAATCGCAGGAGATCTCCCTCCATGCGTCTGATCCACCGGGTCATCCTTATCCTGGCAGCCGCCACGGCGGTTCTCGTGATTGGCAACACGCTGATCCTCCACCTGATTGTCGCCACGGAGTTCAGGACGTTGGAGAGCACGCTCGCGGTGCGCAACGCCGACCGCGCCGTCGACGCCATCGCCGGCAACCTCGCCCAACTGAAAGCCGCGGCCCTCGACTGGGCGCGCTGGGACAGCAGCTACGACTTCATGCGGGGCCAGCATGTCGAGGAGTTCATCAGCCAGAACCTCGTGCCCCAGAGCTTCAGCGGCATCCAGGTCAATCTCATGTACTTCGTCCGGCGGGACGGCACGGTCACCTGGGGCGGGACCCTCGATCCCGCCACCGGGCACTCGATCGATCCTGCCGGCTTCCTGTCGGACCGCCTGCCGGCTGACCGGATGGCCCTGTTCACGCAGGAGCAGGACGGACAGGAGGTGCCGTCCGGCATTTTGATGACCGACAAAGGTCCGCTGCTGGTTGCCGCCGTCCCTATCCTCAGGGCCAACGGCAGCGGTCCCGACGCCGGTCTCCTGATCCTGGGCCGGTTCCTCGACGACACTCTGGTCGATCAACTCGGTCAGCAGGTCCACACCCGCTTTACCCTGGCTCCGGTCGGCTCAGGTGCGTCGGCGGCGGGAGTGCTCCAGGAGCCGACCGGAGAGCTGGTGCCACGCGACGCGAGTGCTGAGCGTGAGGAAACCCGGATCACGGTCGAGGATGATCACCTGAGCGTCGACGTCCGGCTCAGGGACATGGCGGGTAATCCGGTCCTGGTGCTGAAAACCAGCTACTCCCGCCGGATCAGCGCCGCCGGCACCGGCATGGTCAATTTGGTGCTGGGGCTGATGACGGCTGTGCTGGCGGCAACTGGGCTGGCAATGCTGGCGATGCTCAACCGCACCGTTGTCAGGCCGGTTGCAACACTGCTGGAGCGGGTCCTGGAGGTGCGCGGAGCAGCTGTCCGGTGCGGCTCCAATACGCTTGTTGGAGAAGACGAGATCACCGTCCTGGGGCGGGAGTTCGAGGAAACGCTGAGACAGCTTGAGGAAACCCGCAATAGGCTGATTGAGCAGAGCTTCTACACTGGTGCCGCGGAGCTGGTCAGCGGCATGACCCACAACGTGCGTAATGCGCTGACGCCGATCTCGATCAAGCTGTGGAACATCGGCCGCGCCCTCGACCGGATCCACCTTGACCGGATGGCGAGTGTGGTCGAACGGCTTGCGGCCGGTACGGCCGACCGGGAGGACTGTGTCCCAGCCACGGCCTACCTGACGGCGTGCGTTGACAACCTGCATTCCAGTCATGACGCGATCAGGGCCGACCTTGCCGTGATCGGCGACCAGACCACCCATATCGAGCAGGTCTTCCAGGATCACGAGCGCTTCAGCCGGGCCGAACGCCGGATCGAGACCATCGATCTTGCCTGGATAGTGGAGGAAGCGGTCAGGCTGCTGCAGCACGGCGAGGCAGTCAGCCTTTCAGTCCTGCCGGATGTCGCCACCCTGCCGCCGGTCCGGGGCCACGCCGTCATTCTGACGCAGGTGTTCGGCAATCTTGTGGTCAATGCCGAGGAGGCCGTGCTGAACGCCGGCCGGGGAACCGGCACGATCACGGTCGACGGCGGGGTCGTTGACCACAACGGCGTCGACATGATCGAAGTACGTTTCAGCGACGATGGCCAGGGCATTGCGCCGGATCGGCTCGACCGCATCTTCGAGCGCGGCTACAGCACGCGCCGGAATGGATCAGGCGGCATCGGCCTGCACTGGTGTGCCAACAGCTTGGCGGGCATGGGCGGCAGCATTGAGGCGCGAAGCAACGGTATAGGCCACGGTGCCACCCTGGTCGTTCGCTTGCCGGTTCAGGAGAAGACCTTCAGCCTGGACAGCACGCAGCAGGCGCCGGAGCAGGTCCGGCACAGCTGACCCGGGAGGCCGCCAGACAACCTCGGACATCCTGCCCCGACTAGGATGAAGGGAAATGTAAGGTGGGGGACTGGGGCAAGGTCCAGCATATGGCTGTCCGGACGAAAAAACAGGTCGCCGCATCCAGTGGGCAACAGATATTCCGTGACTACTTCAGAGGGGAGCGATAAAGCTTGGGAAGTACGCGTTCCGCGTGCGGACTTTTGCCATATTGCAAGGATTACACTCTCTCTTGGCTTGTTTCAGTGATGACAACTCAACACACCAGCTCATCTGTGCCGTTGCTGGGGAAGGAAGATCGTGGAATTTACAGAACACCCCACAGACATACTGCTGCTCGCCTATGTCGATGGCGAGCTTGACTTAAACCAGCGACACGCCGTCGAGGATCTGCTGGCCCATGATATGGCGGCATGCCAGCGTGTTGCCCAGTTTCAGGACCTGAACCGGCTGCTCAAGGAAGCCTTCCCGGAAGGCAGCACCGTCGCGTGATCACAGGCGGCTGTCGCCTGCAGCATCCCGGCACAGGCTTTGCCGCATCGTCCCGATCAGCGTCAGGCGACCGCGCAGCAGGCGGGCGCTGAGCACCGCAAGGGATACGTCAAGGATCCGGGCGGCATCCCGGTAACTCAGGCCCTTGACACAGACCAGCAGAACTGCCAGGCGCTCGTCGCTAGGCAGAGCATCCACCGCATGCCGGAGCTGCGACATCGTTGAGGGGGACGGTGGGGTGCTCACGAGAGTCTCCGGCAAAGTGCAAACCGCACTACGGTAGGGCAGCCAGGAGGAAATAGCCGCCGCACATCGAACTTCAACTTACGGTACAAAATGCCGCAGGTCTGCGAGCCGTCCCGTTTCTGATCCGGTGCTTTGCTGGCGATTGTGGCGCTGAGGCACAGGGGGCTTCCGACTGATCGGGGCCGCTGGGCAAACCACGGCAGCCATAGGCCGGTACGCAGCAGCGGCTGATCATCTCTTTTGAGAACGAATCCCTCTCCAACGAGCAAGCCTTGAACTCCCCCGTCATGACAAAAAACAGTCTTAAAGTATATAAGTATCTTTCCTGATTGCTTCCAAATTTGAAAGACGGCGATAACTTCGATGCTTGAACCAATCGACAAGCATTGCGGCTGTCGCTTATCAACGGATTTGGACATGACCTCGCTGATGCAGCAGGATGTGCAGCACGCCATCATCGACCTGATACCCGATCTGCGGCGCTTTGCCCGCTCGCTGACCGGATCGACCGATGCCGCCAACGAGCTGGTTCAAACGGCCTGTCAGCGCGTGCTCAGCTGTCCGGAGGCACTGGCTGCTGTTGAACAGCCCGCGAGCTGGATGTATTGGATCATCCGGAACGGGACTGTCAAGGGAATGGGGGATTTGCGCTGAGCAAGCTATGACCAGCTGTCCGTTTCAGCGGCTGGGGAATGAGGATGAAGTTGGTTTTGCGCTTGGTGGAAATGGGATCGGACGGTTCGAACCGCAGTGTCGACGTGCTCGAAATCATGAGTCGGAATGATCCCGGCGACATCGCGGCTTTGGGTATAACCCTGTCGCAAGGCAAACAGCTTCTGGGTCTCATCCAGCAGGAGTTCGTCGCGGCGCAGTGCCGGGACCATGCCGCGCGGCGGCCGACCTGCCGGTCATGCGCAGCGGTGTGCCAGGTCAAGGATTACCGTTCGCGCCAGATCGCCACCCTGTTCGGCCAAGTCACCGTCCGTCTGCCGCGCTTCCGCTGTGCTGGTTGCGGCACGAGGGAGACCGCTGTCGACTGGCCAGCGCGCTGCCGATCGACGCCTGAACTCGATCAGCTTCAAGCTCACCTGTCTGCCCTCATGCCCTACCGGACAGCCGCCGACCTGCTCGAACATCTTCTGCCGGTCGATGCCGGCATCAGCCACGAAAGCATGCGTGCCCGCACCTTGAGGTTCGGCGAGGCGTTGCGCGACGGCGCCGCGCTCGAACCGACAACTGCCGCCTCGGCGATCATTTTGTCGTTGGACTCCACTTTCATCCGCAGCTGCGAGGAGGACCAGCGCCATCTGGAAGTCCGGCTCGGCAATGTCGAGGCACCTGATGGATCCCGGCAGGTCTTTGCCGCGGTCGCCAAAACCGACACCGCGATCGCGGCGCTGATCCAGCGCAGCCTTGCCGAGGTTGGTCAGGTACAGGAGACCGGGATTACCGCCTTCACCGATGGCTGTTCCGGGCTGCGCTCGATCCTGGTCGATGCCGGTGTCACGGCCTCGCCGGGCCTCGACTGGTTCCACATCGCCATGCGGTTGCAGCATGCTGAGAAGACAGCCGGCAGCCTGCCGGCTGACACCTCGGAACGAGAGAATGCCAAGGTGGTGATCGTCGCGGAAGTCGATCGCCTGCGCTGGCGCATCTGGAATGGCAAGGCCAAGAATGCCAAGCTCACCCTCGAGCGCATCCGGGCTGTCATGCCGGTCTTCCAGGGCGAACAGAGCGGCCGAAAGACGGATCCGCCGTCACGCCGACTATGGACGGCACTGCGCGAGATCGACCGCTATCTGACCAGCCAAAGCGCCTGGCTGGTCAACTATGCTGAACGCCACCGTGCCGGTTTGCGGGTCGGCACGTCGATCACCGAAGGCACCGCCAACTTCCTGGTCAACCGTCGCATGAACAAATCCCAGCAGATGCGATGGTCCCGCCGCGGCGCTGACCTCCTGCTCCAGGTTCGTTGCGCTGTCGTCAATGGCAAGCTTGGTTCTGGGCCCGGTCAGATTTTCAAAGCTGAAGCCGATCCTGTGTCCAACCTGCCTATGGCTGCCTGATCCCCCATTCCGTTGACAGTCCCCATCGTGGCAATCGGCGTCACCGTGGTGGTTTACGGTGCGGTGGCCCT
>NZ_AVFK01000089.1 GCF_000936425.1 Skermanella aerolata KACC 11604
GCCGTCGCGGCCTCCGCTCCGGCGCAGGCGCAGACAGCGGCGGCAGCGCCGGATGCCCGGACCCCCGTCAACGTCACGCTGACGATCAACGGCCGGAAACATCGGCTGGCGATCGACGGGCGGACCTCGCTGCTCGACACGCTACGCGACCATGTCGGGCTAACCGGCACCAAGAAGGGCTGCGACCATGGCCAATGCGGCGCCTGCACCGTCCTGATCAACGGCACGCCTGCCCTGTCCTGCATGACGTTCGGCGTGATGGCCGAAGGTGTGGAGGTGACGACGGTGGAAGGTCTGGCCGGACCGAACGGCGACTTGCATCCGATGCAGCAGGCCTTCATCGACCACGACGCCTTCCAATGCGGCTACTGTACGCCCGGACAGATCCTGTCCGCGATCGGCTGCGTCAACGAAGGCCATGCCGAAACCGATGCCGGCATCCGCGACTACATGAGCGGCAATCTCTGCCGCTGCGCCGCGTATCCCAACATCGTCTCCGCCGTCAAGCAGGCCAAGTCCGACATGAGAGGGGCGTGACATGAGACCCTTCCTCTACGAGCACGCCGACAGCCCGGAACGGGCTGTGAAGGCCGGCGGGCAGTTCATCGCCGGCGGCACGACGATGACCGACCTGATGAAGCTGGACGTCATGCGGCCGGAAAAGCTGGTCGACATCAACCCGCTGACCCACTCGCGGGCCGGCCAGATCGAGGTGACCGACAGCGGCATCCGGTTCGGCGCCTTGGTCCGAATGGCCCAGGCCGAAGCCCATCCCGCCGTCCGGTCGTCGTATCCGGTCATCGCGGATTCGCTGAAGCTGGCGGCCAGCCAGCAGATCCGCACCATGGCGAGCCTTGCCGGCAACGTGCTTCAGCGGACCCGGTGCGAGTATTTTCGCGAAGTCTCCTGGCCCTGCAACAAGCGGGTGCCCGGTTCCGGCTGCTCCGCCATCGGCGGCGTCAACCGGCAGCATGCCGTGCTCGGCACCAGCGGCGACTGCATCGCCTCGTATCCCGGCGACTTCGCCCAGGCGCTGATAGCGCTGGACGCCATCGTCGAGACGACGGGCGGCCCCAAGGGGCTTCGGCTGATCCCGTTTGCCGAACTGCACCGTCCGCCCGGCAATACGCCGCATATCGAAACCGTGCTGGAGCCGGGCGAGCTGATCACGGCGATCCAAGTGCCCGCCGGTCCCTGGACCCGCCGGTCGCGCTATCTGAAGATCCGGGACCGCGACTCCTACGCCTTCGCGCTGTCATCGGCCGCCGTGGCGCTCGATATGGACGGCGACACGGTGCGGCAGGCGAAGATAGCGCTCGGCGGTATCGCCAGCGTGCCGTGGCGCGCCACGGAGGCCGAAGCCGCCCTCCGCGGCAAGCGGCTGGACGAAGCCTCCGCCACCGCCGCAGCGGAAGCGGCATTGGCCGGCGCCAAGCCACAGGAACACAACGCGTTCAAGGTGCCGCTGGCGAAGCAGACATTGATCCGGGCCTTGCTCGAGACGCAGCGGATGGAGATCTGACATGAGCGTTGCCGCTCCCGAACCAGGCCGCAACATGGGCCAGCCGGCGCCGCGCGTCGATGCGCGCCTGAAGGTCACCGGCGAGGCCCGCTACGCGGCGGATTTCCCCGCTGCCAATCTGGCGCATGGCGTTCTGGTCACCAGCTCCATCGCGCGCGGAAGCATCGCGTCGCTCGACCTTGGCGAGGCCAAGGCCGTTGCCGGCGTCATCGAGATCCTGACCCACGACAACGTCGGAAGCGCCATCAAGCCGCTGCCGTTCGGCAACGGCTCCGCCACCTCGATCTCGCCGCTGACCGATGCCAAAATCTGGCACGACGGCCAGATCATAGCGCTCGTGCTTGCCGACACGTTCGAGGCGGCGCGCGAGGCTGCCTACAAGGTCAAGGCCACCTACAACGCCGAACAGCCCTCCGCCGGGTTCGGTTCGGCCGGGGCCGAGACGCTGCCCGCCGTCGGCCAGGCCCAGAGCCACAAGGAAGACCCGGCGGTCGGCGACGCCGAAGCGGCCTTGCGGTCCGCCCCGACGGTGATCGAGGTCGATTACTCGACACCGACTCAGCACCACAACCCGATCGAGCTGTTCTCGACCACCTGCGTCTGGAACGGCGACCAGCTCACCGTCTATGAGCCAAGCCAGTCGGTCTACGGTTTCCGCGCGATGGTCGCCAAGCAGCTCGGCATCGACATCGGCAAGGTGCGGGTGGTCAGCCCCTATGTCGGCGGCGCGTTCGGGGCGAAGGGTTCGATGACACCCCGCACCGGCATCGTGGCGCTGGCCGCCAAGCGGATCAACCGCCCGGTGCGCTGCGTCGTGACGCGCGAACAGGGCTACACCACCGCGACCTACCGCGCGGAAACACGCCACCACATCCGCATGGGCGCAGGGCCGGACGGCAAGATCACCGGCTTCAGCCACGAAGGCTGGGAAGTAACGTCGCGGCCCGACAGCTACGTCGTCGCCGGAACAGAGGCGAGCGCCCGGCTTTACGGCTACGGAGCGGTTGCCACCAAGGTCAACATGGTCCGGGCCGACCGCAACACGCCGGGTTACATGCGCTCGCCGCCGGAGGTGCCGTATATCTATGCGCTGGAAAGCGCGATGGACGAGTTGGCGATCGCCTTGAAGATGGACCCGGTGGAGCTTCGCCGGATCAACGACACGATGAAGGAGCCGATCAAGGGCTATCCCTATACCAGCCGCGCGCTTATGGAATGCTTCGATCAGGCGTCGGCCGCATTCGGCTGGGCCAAGCGCAACCCCGCCGTCGGCTCCATGCGCGACGGCGACTGGCTGATCGGCATGGGCTGCGCCACGGCGCTTTATCCAACCAATGTCGGAGCGGCGACGGCCCGCGTGCGGCTTTCGGCCGACGGGACCGTGCGGGTGCAGACCGCCGCCCACGACCTCGGGACCGGCGCCTATACCGTCATCGGCCAGATGGCGGCGGAACGGCTGGGTGTCGATCTCGCCGCCGTGACGGTCGAACTGGGCGACACGTCGCTGCCGCCGGCCCCCGTGGCGGGTGGGTCGAACACGACGGCCAGCGTCTGCTCGACCGTGCTGATCGCGTGCGACGCGATCCGCGACAAGCTGTTCAAGTCGGCGGGCCAGCCCAACCAGGGACCGGTCAAGGCGGTGCTGGAGAAGATGGGCTCCGGCGCCATCGAGGAATACGCGGAATGGATTCCGCCGGGCGCTCCACCCGACGCGATCAAGAAGCTCTACCAAGGCGCCAGCACGCTGAAGGGCGGTCTGGAAGGCGAGAAGATGATGTGCGCCTTTGGGGCGGAGTTCGTCGAGGTCCGCATCCATGCCCGCACCCGTGAGATCCGCGTGCCGCGCATCGTCGGCGCCTTCACGGGCGGGCGCATCATGAACACCCGCACGGCGCACAGCCAGCTGATGGGCGGCATGATCTGGGGCATCGGCTCGGCGCTGCACGAGAAGACGGAGATCGATGCCCGCCACGCCCGCTACATGAACCGCGACCTGGCCGAGTACCTCGTCCCGGTCAACGCCGACGTGCCCCAGGTCGACGTCATCCTGGTGCCGGAGGAGGACGCGGAGGTGAACCCGGCGGGCGTCAAGGGACTGGGCGAAGTGGCCAATGTCGGCACGGCGTCGGCCATCGCCAACGCTGTCTTCCACGCTACCGGCAGACGCATCCGCGACCTGCCGATCCGCATCGAAGACCTGCTGGACGTGTAAACGGAAGAGGGTGCTGGGCCTGTCATTTCTGATTGACACACTGAACTGTCAATCTTCATACTTCCAGGTATGGCACACCCGGCTCCTTCCACCGTCCTCGAGTTCCTGAAACCCATTACGTGGTTCGCACCCATGTGGGCCTATGCCTGCGGGGTCGTGTCCTCCGGCGTCCCGATCGAGGGGCGCTGGCTGCTGGTCTTCGCCGGCGTGTTGCTGGCCGGCCCGCTGATCTGCGCCACCAGCCAGGCGGTCAACGACTGGTACGACCGCGATGTCGATGCCATCAACGAACCGAACCGCCCTATCCCCTCGGGCCGGCTGCCCGGACGCTGGGGCTTTTATATCGCTCTCGGCTGGACCGCGCTGTCGCTGCTGGTCGCGACCGGGCTCGGCCCCTGGGGTCTGGGCGCCGCCGTGGTCGGGTTGGCTCTCGCCTGGGCCTACAGCGCGCCGCCCATCCGCCTGAAGCGGAACGGCTGGTGGGGCAATGCGGCGGTCGGCGCCTGCTACGAAGGGCTGCCGTGGTTCACGGGTGCGGCAGTCATGGCCGCCGCCCAGCCCGACTGGCGCATCCTGGTGCTGGCCGTGCTCTACAGCATCGGCGCCCACGGCATCATGACGCTCAACGACTTCAAGTCGGTCGAGGGCGACCAGCGCATGGGCATCGGCTCGCTGCCGGTGCGCCTGGGCATCGACAACGCGGTGCGCTTCGCCTGCGTCGTGATGGGCGTGCCGCAGATCGTCGTGGTCGTCATGCTGGCGGCCTGGGGCCGCCCGATCCATGCCCTCGTCGTCCTGCTGCTGCTCGGTGCCCAATTCCTCCTGATGGTGCGCCTGCTGGAAAACCCCCGCGAACGCGCCCCCTGGTACAACGCCACAGGCACCAGCCTGTATGTCATCGGCATGCTGGTCGGGGCCTTCGCCCTGCGCGGCATCTTCCCGGAGGTCCCCTGACCATGCCCATGTCCATGGTGAATTCCCGGATTTTCGATGTCGTCGTCGTGGGCGGCGGACCCGCCGGCGCTACCGCCGCCGCCGATCTGGCGCGGCGCGGCCGCTCGGTCGTCCTGCTCGACAAGGCCGGCAGGATCAAGCCCTGCGGCGGCGCCATCCCGCCCCGCCTGATCCGCGACTTCGAGATCCCGGACGGGTTGCTGGTCGCGAAGATCAGGTCGGCCCGCATGATCGCCCCGTCCGACAAGCGCGTCATCATGCCGATAGACGGCGGCTTCGTCGGCATGGTCGACCGCGAGGTGTTCGACGAATGGCTGCGCAGCCGGGCCGCCGCCGTCGGAGCCGACCGGCGCACCGGCAGCTTCGTTCGAATCACCCGCGAGGACGGCGTCGCGACCGTCCACTACAAGACAGCCGACGGCACTGAAGAATGCGTCCGTACCCGCACCGTCATCGGCGCCGACGGCGCGTTGTCGGCGGTGGCGAAGCAGGAAGTCCCCAGCGCCACCCGCATGAAATGCGTCTTCGCCTACCACGAGATCGTCCGCGCTCCTGCGGCATCCCAGGCTGACTTCAACCCCGAGAGCTGCGACGTCTGGTACCAGGGCACGCTGTCGCCCGACTTCTACGCCTGGATCTTCCCGCACGGCGACACCGTCAGCATCGGCACCGGTTCCGCCAACAAGGGCTTCTCGCTCCGCCGTTCCGTCGAAACCCTCCGCGCCGCGACCGGCCTCGACGGGACCGAGACGATCCGGCGCGAGGGCGCCCCGATCCCGCTGAAGCCCTTGAAGCGCTGGGACAACGGCCGCGATGTCGTGCTGGCCGGCGACGCCGCCGGCATCGTGGCTCCTGCCTCCGGCGAGGGCATCTACTACGCGATGGCGGGCGGCCGCTTCGCCGCCGACGCGGTCGAAGCCTGCCTGGAAACGGGCGACGCCCGCAAGCTGGCGACGGCACGCAAACGCTTCATGAAGGCTCATGGCCGGGTGTTCTGGATACTCGGCGTCATGCAGTGGTTCTGGTACAGCAGCGACAAGCGCCGCGAGCGCTTTGTCAGCATGTGCCGCGATCCCGACGTGCAGAAGCTGACCTGGGACGCCTACATGAACAAGGAACTGGTGCGCGCCAAACCGGTCGCGCACGTCAAGATCTTCTTCAAGGATCTGGCGCACCTGCTGGGTGTCGTCAGGCCATAAAAAAAGCCGGGTTCAGGGAGAACAGCATGGCACCCGTTGCCCTCGTGCGTCCCGTCAAGGAAACCTCTCCCGAGCGCGCGCCGGAGCGGGTCTGCTTTCCCTTCGCCGCCATCGTCGGCCAGGAAGAGATGAAGCAGGCCATCCTGGTCGCCGCCGTCGATGCCACCATAGGCGGCGTCATGGTGTTCGGCGACCGGGGCACCGGCAAGTCGACTGCCGTCCGGGCACTGGCGGCCCTGCTGCCGCCGATGCGCGCCGTGGCCGGCTGCCGCTACAACTGCGACCCCACCCAGCATGCGGCCTTGTGCCCGGAATGCAGGGCGAAGCGCGCCGCCGGCGAGCTGAGGAGCGTCCGCGTCCCGATCCCCGTCGTCGATCTGCCGCTCGGCGCAACGGAAGACCGCGTCGTCGGCGCGCTCGACCTGGAGCGGGCGCTGACCCGGGGCGAAAAGGCGTTCGAGCCTGGCCTGCTGGCCCGTGCCCATCGGGGATTCCTCTACATCGACGAGGTCAACCTGCTGGAAGACCACTTGGTCGACCTGCTGCTCGACGTCGCCGCTTCCGGCGAGAACGTGGTCGAGCGCGAAGGCATGAGCATCCGCCATCCCGCCCGCTTCGTCCTGGTCGGAAGCGGCAATCCGGAAGAAGGCGAGTTGCGGCCCCAGCTCCTCGACCGCTTCGGCCTGTCCGTGGAGGTCAAGACCCCCACGGACATTGCCGACCGGATCGAGGTCGTCCGCCGCCGCGATACCTTCGAGCGCGATCCCGCCGTTTTCGCCGCCCGCTGGAAGCGCGAGGAATCCCGCCTGCGCCGCACCATCGAAGCCGGACGCTCGCGCCTGCCGGCGATCCAGGTCCCCGACGCCGCGATCGAGCGGGCGGCGCGCCTGTGCATGGCACTCGGCGCCGACGGCTTGCGCGGAGAGCTGACTCTGATCCGAGCCGCCCGCGCCCTTGCCGCACTCGAAGGGGCCGATGCCGTCGCCGACAGCCACCTGCGCCGGATGGCTCCTCCCGCCTTGCGCCACCGGCTGAGGCGGAACCCACTGGACGACGCCGGCTCCTCCGCACGGATCGAACGCGCCGTGACAGAGCTGTTCGGCGCCTGAGCCGGCACGATGACTCCCCCTGACGCTGCCTGGGAGAACGCCATCCTGGCCGCCGGTCTCTTTGCGGTCGATCCCGCCGGCCTTGGCGGCGTTTCCCTGCGGGCATCGGCCGGACCGGTCCGCGACCGCTGGCTGGCTCTCCTGCGCGGCGTTCTTCCGCCCGAAACTCCCCTGCGGCGCGTGCCGTGCCACGTCGAGGACAGCCGCCTTCTCGGCGGCCTGGACCTTCCCGCTACCCTCCAGGCCGGCCGCCCGGTCGTGGAGCGCGGCATCCTGGCCGAGGCGGACGGCGGAGTCGTCGTGCTGGCGATGGCGGAGCGGCTGTCTCCCCACATGGCGGGCCGCTTGGCCGGCGTCCTCGACCACGGCACGGTCCGGCTGGAGCGCGACGGCTTCGCCCGCACCCTGCCGGCCAACGTCGGCATGGTTGCCCTGGACGAAGGCGCCGACGAGGACGAGGCCACGCCCGAAGCGCTGCTCGACCGCTTCGCCTTCCACATCGATCTCGGCGGCATTGCCGCCGGTGCTACGGCGCAGTCGGAAATTCCCGCCGACGATATTGCGGCAGCCCGCGACTTGCTGCCCTGGGTCGCGGCATCCGACGACGTCCTGGACGCGCTGTGCGGCACGGCTCAGGCGCTGGGCATCGCCTCGATCCGCGCGCCGCTGCTGGCCCTGCGGGCAGCTTGCGCCGCCGCCGCACTGGCGGGACGGGATGAGGTAATCGAAGACGACGCAACGCTTGCCGCGCGTCTCGTCTTCAGCTCACGGGCGACCGCGATGCCGCCGGCCGAACCGCCGCAACCTCCAGCGCCCGAGCCTGAGCCGCCGGCGGAATGTCCCCCGGACGACAGCCCCCAAAGCGAGAACCGACCGCTCGACGACGTCATCCTTGAAGCCGTCCGCGCCGCCATCCCCGATCATCTCCTTGAGCGACTTCAGGCCGAAGCAGCGTCCCGTACAAAGTCCGCGTCCGGGCGCGGCGGAGCCGAGCAGTCCGCCAAAACCCATGGCCGTCCCGCCGGAGTCCGCCGCGCCACTCCAGCGCCAGGGCTGCGCCTCAACCTGATCGAGACCTTGCGCGCGGCGGCTCCCTGGCAGAAACTCCGCCGGCGGGACGGCGATACCGACCCGTCCCGCATCAGGGTCATGCGCGACGATTTCCGCATCACCCGCCTGAAACAGCGAAGCCGGACCACGACGATCTTCGTCGTGGATGCATCGGGCTCATCGGCGTCCGAGCGGCTGGCCGAAGCGAAGGGAGCCGTCGAACTGCTGCTGGCCGATTGCTACGTGCGCCGCGACGAAGTCGCCTTGCTGGCTTTCCGAGGTAAGGATGCCGAACTCCTGCTGCCGCCGACCCGCTCGCTGGTCCGCGCCAAGCGCAGCCTCGCCGGCTTGCCGGGCGGGGGAGGCACGCCGCTTGCCGCCGGGATCGACGCGGCCGCAGCATTGGCCGACGCGATCCGCCGCCGCGGCGGCACCCCGGCCCTTGTCATCCTGACCGACGGACGCGCCAACATCGCACGCGGCGGCGCGGCCGGCCGGGCCGCCGCCGAAGCCGACGCTCTCGATGCCGCCCGCAGTATTCGCGGCGCCAGCTTCAAAGCGCTGGTGATCGATACTTCCGCCCGTCCCGAACCGGCGGCCCGCCGCCTCGCCGATGCGATGGCCGCACCCTATCTGCCGCTGCCGAGGGCGGATGCCGGTGCTATTTCCCGATCCATCCGGGCGGCGCAGGCCCCCTCGCTCCGTCCATGAGGCGACCGCGCTGGGAGATCGAGGGCCGCGCCTGGCCCAACCGCGAGGCCAGCAGCTTCGTGCAGGCCGCCGGGCTGCGCTGGCACATCCAGCGGATGGGGCAGGGGCCGGAACTCCTGCTGATCCACGGCACCGGAGCGGCCACCCATTCCTGGCGCGGCCTTGCCCCGCTACTCGCCCGGCACTTCAATATCCTGGCGCCCGATCTGCCGGGCCACGGCTTCACCGATCCGCTGCCGGGGCATCGCCTGTCCCTGCCTGGAATGGCGCAGGCGCTTGGCGGATTGCTCGCCAAGCTCGAATTCTCTCCCACGATCGCGGTCGGCCATTCCGCCGGGGCCGCGATCCTCGCCCGCATGTGCATCGACCGCCTGATCGAACCGCAGACGCTGGTGTCGCTGAACGGCGCTTTCCTGCCGTTCCGGGGAGTCCCCGGCCATCTCTTCATGCCGCTGGCGAAGCTTCTGGTCATCAACCCGCTGGCGCCGCGCGTCTTCTCCTGGACCGCGGACTCCCGCGCGGTCGAGCGCCTTATCCGGAACACCGGTTCGGTTCCGGACAAGGCGGCGATAGACCTCTATGGCCGGCTGATCCGCTGCCCCGGCCATGTCTCCGCCGCACTCGGCATGATGGCGAACTGGGACCTGCACCCGCTGGTCCGCGACCTCCGCCGCCTGGAGCCCCAGCTCGTGCTGGTGGCGGGAGCGAAGGACAGCGCTGTCCCGCCGGAACAGGCCGCCCGCGTCCGGGACCTCGTACCCGCTGCGACGGTCGAAGTCCTCCCCGGTCTCGGCCATCTGGCCCACGAGGAGCGCCCGGACCTGATATCCCGCCTCGTCGAGCAACTGGCCCTTGCCGATGCACCCTAAAGGCTGCCATTCGTGTTGACCGGAGATGAAACAAGCGATGGGTTCCGGAATGCGGCACGACAGCGGATATAATACATGAGCCGGCCACCAACCCTGCCACGGGCGCTCGACGCCGACCTTCACGAAACGACGGGCCGCTCCGGCCGGCTGGCCTACTATGTCGGCGGCGATGGCCCGCCGCTGCTGCTGGTCCACAGCATCAACGCGGCGGCTTCCGCCTATGAAGTGAAACCGGTCTACGACCGCATGCGGACCTTCCGCCGCGTCTACTCGGTCGAACTGCCGGGCTACGGCCATTCCGACCGCTCCGACCGGCGCTACGACATCCGCCTGTTCACCGACGCCGTCCACGACATGCTGGACCTGATCGAGCGCGAGACCGGCGCCCAGCCCGTCGATGCGTTGGCGCTTTCGCTGTCGTCGGAATTCCTGGCCCGTGCCGCCGTGGAGAAGCCGGAGCGTTTGCGGACGCTGGCCTTCGTGACGCCGACCGGCTTCAGCAAAGGCTCGACCCGTGCCCATGGCGGCTTGCGCAAGAAAGCGTCGCGCGAAATGCCGGGTCTGCACAAGGTCCTCAGCTTCCCGCTGTGGGGCCATGGACTTTACAGTCTGCTGACCAGCAAGCGAAGCATCCGCTATTTCCTGGAACGCACCTGGGGCTCCAAGCAGATCGACGACCAGATGGTCGAGTACGACCACATCACGACCCACCAGCCCGGCGCCGAGCACGCCCCCTTCGCCTTCCTGTCCGGCCGCCTGTTCAGCAGCGACATCCGCGACCTCTACGAGCGCCTGACCCAGCCGGTCTGGATGCCCCACGGCACGCGCGGCGACTTCAAGGACTTCAGCGGCGTCGATCTGGTCGCCAAACGGCCGAACTGGACCGTTCAGCCGTTCGATGCCGGTGCGCTAGTCCATTTCGAGTGGCCGGACGAATTCGCAGCGAGTTACCGGCGTTTTCTCGATGGTCAGTGACGGATGGTGCGCCGATCGTCATTCCTTACTCTTCAGGAAACCTGAGGTGAGAACAGCCTCCTCACACACGGCCCTGCCGCTGAGCGCTCGTTGAGTGGCAGGCAGTAGAGTATCCTCCCACAAAGAGGTGAAGAGATCCGGGGGTGGGCAGCCCGGCAGGTACCCTGCTACAAGACATTCAAAAGGCTCCCGCTAGCACGGGGCCTTTTGTCTTAGGGTCAATAGCCCGTTTCCTAAAGTAGAGAATCCGGCTTATCTCATACCAACGGCATTGAAGATTGACTCGTCGATTGAGGATTCCTCTGG
>NZ_AVFK01000090.1 GCF_000936425.1 Skermanella aerolata KACC 11604
TTCAGGGCGTTCTTCGGCAGGGTCAGGACGGGCAAGGGCGGTTTCCCCCACTTCCGGGCGAAAAGCATGTTCGACAGTGCCGACTTGCCAGTTGGCGATGGACTATCGATCGGCAAATCCAGGAAGCTCGGCATCGTCGGCATCCCCGGCGAAATCAAGATCCGGTGGCACCGCGAGCTTCCGGCAGGAGCCAGGATCGCAGCCGCCGTGCTCTCCCGGTCGTGCGGCAAGTGGCATATCTGCTTCTCTGTTGAACCCCCCGCCGCTCACGGACCCTACCCAGTCAGGGCTGTGATCGGCATCGATGTCGGCTTGACCAGTCTGATCGCCACCTCAGACGGCGATACCGTGCCGACACCGCAATGGGCCGGCAAGGCATCCAGGAAACAGCGTCGTCTCCAGCGTGCCCTCGGCCGGTGTAGGCGGGGAAGCAGGCGTCGGCTCAAGGCGAAGATGAGGCTTGCCCGACACAGTGCCAGGACGGCCAACCAGCGGCGGGACTTTGCCCACAAGCTGTCCCGTATCCTGGTCAGCCGCTACTCTCACATCGCCTTCGAGAACCTGAACGTCACCGGATTGGCACGTGGCATGCTCGCCCGGTCGGTACTCAATGCCGCGTGGGGCCAGCTGATCTCGTTCACCGATAACAAAGCCGCAAATGCTGGTGGTCTGGTCACGAAGGTCAACCCACACGGAACTTTCCAGGAATGCGATGGCTGCGAACGGGTGACACCGAAGAAGCTGAGCGACCGCATCCACAACTGCCCCGGCTACGGGACGGTTGTGGATCGGGACGTTGACGCGGCTAAGGTCATCAAGCATCAGGCATTCCCGTGGTCAAAGGGGCCAGGAGCGGGCCTTGGAGCGTTAAGCCCGCGGGTGGCTGCATAGCTTGCTCCAGAAGCCGTCCGCCTTCAGGCGGCCGAGTGTTCACAGGCGTCAGGGGTCTCGGCCGAGAAGCAGATATGCCACCTGCCACGCGACCGGAAGAGCATGGCGGCTGCGACCCTTGGTCACTGCCGGAAGGTCGCGGTGCCACCGTACCTTGAGTTCGGCGATAATGCTGACGATGCTGAACGTCCTAGGATTTGCGGATCGTCAGCCCAGCGCCGACTGGCAAGTCGTGCTCCTGTCCAGAAGGTCACCCTCCTGCCTGGTATGCTCGCACTCGCTTGACCACGACACCACTCGCCGAGGCTGATCTGTGCCTCCATTCACGATCTGGTGCGCGACCTGACGGAACCATCGCTGAGATGTGCAGCGTCAGCTTGTTGGCGGTCGTCATGTCGCCAGATTGAGGTATCATAGTCACAGGCCTACAATACTGACCGGTCAGTGATTTGCTTCCATTGACACCCAAGACGGACCGTGTGTTAAAAGGCATCTCCACTATGGGAGATGGGCTATGTATCGCCTCGTTCTCGCCAGTCCAAAAGGCGGATCCGGCAAAACGACAATGGCGCGTAATCTGGCAACCGCTGCCGTTCACCATGGGCTGAACGTGGTCACCGCTGACCTCGACCCGCAGGCCACGCTTACGGCTTGGTCGCGTCGCCGTCCAAAAAATCTTCCTGCCATCCCGCATTTCCGCGTGAAGTGGGAGGATGCCGACGCTCTTTTAGATGATACTGAATTGGGCGAGTTTGATCTGGTCATCATTGATACTCCGCCGTCAATCGAGACCCAACCCGCGGCATTCCAGCTGCTGCTTGATGCTGCCGATTTGATCGTCGTACCGACGCGTCCGACCTTCGATGATGCAGAATCGGTAGCACCATTCTTGCGGCACCTGCGGGAACAGGGCAGACCCGCTGTAGCTGTGCTGAACTTTGTTAAGCCGCGAGTAAATGTCAACGCGGTGAAGACGTATCTGTTGAAGGCGGGAGAGTTGTGTCCAGTGGAAGTGATGGACCGTACTGACTACTGGCGGGCAGGGGCTAAGGGGTTAGGTCTGATTGACGTGCCGAACCATGTCGGCAACGACGAAATGCGGGCGGTGTGGAGCTTTGTGCGCTCGAGGATCTGGGGTCATGAAGAGGTAGCCGATGTCGCGTAGACTTAAACTGGATCATGCACCGGAGCCGGTGCTGGTCGAAGGCGATGCGCGTGTGCTGGCGCTGGAAGCGCTTCGGAATGAGCCGCAGGCGGCGGAGGATTACGTTGCCACCATTAATCATCTATGGCGGCAGGCCCAAGGCACGTTTCTGGAAATAGGTAAGCTGTTGATTCGAGCCAAGGACACTCTGGCGCACGGGGAATATACCGAGGCCGTGGAGGCCCGTTTACCCTTCTCTGGACGGACGGCGTACCAATTGCGCGAGGCAGCGCGGTGGGCAATGGAGATGGACCGCCTGCAGACGATATCCCTTAACCAATTACCAGGCGCGTATTCGACCATATACCTCCTGTCGACATTGGACCGGTCATCTCTGGAGCGTGCGAAGCATGACGGGCTGATTCGTCCGGACCTACGGCGCGCCGAGTTGGTAGCTTGGCGGCAAAAACGCATGGGTAAGCCGGTGAGAACGCGGGCTGATTTGGAAGCGCGCCGGGAGAAACTGCGGCGCGACAGGGAGCGTTTGGACACTGAATTGCGCGAGATTGAAGAAGCGCTGGCAGAGATTGTCGATTAGCGTCACCGGGGGCAGGTGTGGGTTCATCTCCCCCGCTCTGCCGGCCCTGCAGCCTCGATTTCATCTGCAATCTCCAAAGCACGATCAAAACATCATATCGATTGGCAGCTGAAGCCGGTTCAGCACCGAACCGGTCCGCTCATTGAAGCCTCGTCCGCAACTCCGGAACCGGAAGCGCTGGTAGCCATGTTTGACGGAACCCTCTTAGGATTGCCTTGGCAGTGCCGATCAGCACGACGGCGCAAGCGCAAGAGGGTGGCTGGCCCTCGATCAACTGCGGAGATGGTGTGTTCCATGGTGTGCAAACCGGCTGTACTCGCGTACTGCGTCGGAACACAAGAGAACCAACATGCTTACGTCTCAACTCCTATCAGTCTTTACAAATGATACCTCTATCGATTAAACTATCTTATTGCGACTTCTGAGGTTGTGGGTTCAGCGGAAAGCGGGCAAGACATGTATGTCCATCCTCAGCATGGCCGTGGCGCGGAAGTGAGAAATCTGCGCAAAGCGGGTGGGGCTTGGTTAAAGCAATGCCGCCTGAACAAAGGCTTGACGCAGCTGCAGGTAGCCGAGGCGACCAGTTTGGAAAATTATACCATGGTTTCCATGATCGAGTCGGGGCGCAGAAGAATTCCTCCCGAGTCATACGAATTGTGGGCAGCTGTAATGGATTTAAAGCCCCGTGATTTCGTTAGGAATATTATGCAGTATTATGATCCTATCACGTATAATATTCTGTTTAAGGATGATTGAGTATTATACAGTACTAGCATAATATTTGAATGGCTTAACTTAAAACAAATTAATGTCCAAGTTCGGCTTTAAAATTTGTCTCCCAACGGGATGCAGGGGGCTTGTTCAGCCTCTTCGCACGTGGAAGCCTCCCGGTTCAGCCGGAGGAGGAAACGCGATGCCGCATAAGCGGCACTCCTTCCGCCCTTGGCAAAACCCCCAGCGTTCCATCATTGTTCACGTCATGAACACAGCCAACACCGTCAGGATCGATCCGACCGAACGCTCAGGCACTGATCTGAGGCTGGTCGGCGACCGCGTATCGCGGCTGTGAAATGCCGGCAACTACCGCTGCCGGCAGAGTTTTCTCGCCAAGGAGGAAGTGCCGACCGGATCCCGCCTCCAGAACATCATGAAGGGCGAACCCGAGTACCGGCAGCTGCCATCGCCCAAAAGGTCCTGAAAAAGCTCTCGGAAGCGTGGACCGGCTACTTCGAGCTCCGGGCCAAGTTGCGCGAGACGCCCGACAAAAACCAGAAGCCGGGCCTGCGCCGGTACCGCAAAAACAGAAAAAGCCGCAAACGCCACTTCGGCCTGATCCCGATCAAGCATCTTCGCAGCTACGCCATCGATGCGAAGGATATCTCCCCACGGGCGCCGCATGAGATGGGTTGGCAGGATCTGACAGTCTGACCGGCCATGCCGGTTTTCCCTCCGACAACGAAGGGAGGTGACGATGTCGGTGAAGAAAACAGTCGAGGACTTTTCAGGGATCGAGGATCCGCAATGCGCGGGTAAGGTCGATCATCGGCTGATCGACATCCTGATCCTCGCGGTGTGTGCGGTGATCGCATGCGCGTAGAGCTGGGACGACATCGCGCTCTACGGTTGCAACAAGCTGGATTGGCTGCGATCCTTTCTGACCCTGGCCAACGGCATTCCGTCGCACGACACTTTTCGGCGCGTCTTCATGCTAATCGCCCCCGATGCCTTCGAGGCCTGCTTCAGCGCCTAGGCTCAGTCTTTTGCCGAGGCCTTTGACCGGAAGTCGTGCCGATCGATAGCAAGACCGTGCGCCGCTCCTTTGACCGTGGCCGAACACAGGAACCGCTGCGCCTGGTCAGCGCCTGGGCCAGCGAGCAGGGACTGGCGCTCCGCCAGCGCGAGATCGATGGCAAATCGAACGAGATCACCGCGATCCCGGAGTTGCTCGAGACGCTGTCGTTGAAGAACTGCATCGTGACGTTGGATGCTACGGGCTACCAAAAGGCAATCGCCGACCGGATCCTGGAGCGGGGCGCGCCGATTACCTGCTGGTGCTCAAGGCCAATCATAGCAAGGCGTTCGTGGCAGTAAAGGAGTGTTGCGAGCAGCACCGTTTCGCCTGCAATGCCACGGCCAAGCCGGTGTTCGACGACAGTCATGGCCGCCTGGTCCGCCAGCGCGTGTCCGTCGGCGTCATCCTGGTCCGGGTCGGCGAGCGCGGCACCTCCTCGACCTGCTGCCGCTGCGGCGGCGAGAACGTCGTCCGGCACACGCGCTGGGCGCTTCGCTGCCGCGACTGCGGTGAGGTGATCCACTCGGATCAGGCCGGCAGCAGGAATATGCTAAAACAGAACAAACCCAGCGTATGTTGGGACGGGGCGGAGGCCGCCCTGCGGACCGTGACGAGGCGGTGGACACTCCACCGCTGGGAAAACCGCTCCGCCAATCCGAAACGGCTCGCCGGCGACGGCGTGCCGGAGTTCCTCAGGGTCGCATGACCGGAAAGGACCCCCTCGCTTCAGCGGGGGGAGGAAGTCAGAAGGGAAGCATAAGACCGGTCAATGTGCCGATCAGCACGCCTGCGGTATTTGCCAGCAGATCGCGCGTGCAGAAGGAGCGTCCGGGAACGAAATGCTGGACGAGCTCAATCAACAGGCCGGCCAGCAGCAGGATCACCGCGTTGGCAATGGCATGCTGGGAGCTGGACGCCACCGTTGTGACCGGCAGCGCGAGAGCTGCGTACGAGAGCAGATGCAGCAACTTATCGTTGGGCAGATGACGGGGTAGCCGGTCAGCCGGAACCAGGCAGCCGACCACAACAGCCAGCGCCAGCGCGCTCCATCCTGCAATCAGAATCAAATCAGCCATCGCGTCACCATGTCAGGCTGTTTCCGGCAGCGGCAGCAGCGGAATCCGAGGCGTTTCGGCGCGCGTTCGCAGTTCGAACAGAGTGCCCTCGGCCGTCTTCAAGCCCTTTTCGTAGCTCAAGAGGGCTGCCCTTGCACGGGGATCGCCTGTCATGCGAGATCCACTGATTTCAGTTTTCCTCCGAGCAGCAAGCAGGAGCAAAACCGCGAGTAATGGGAGTCGCTCCGTGAGGTGTACGCAGAGGGAACGAAAAGACGATGTCATGTATGGTAGAAACCGGCCCCATACTCGTTCTCGGCAACATAGCCGTCGGTCCAGGCAACCATCTTAGGTCTCCACAGGTAAGTTGCGGCAACACTGTGACGTTATGGTTAACATAATCTTAAACGCAGACCAGCGGGCTGGCTGAGGGTTTCACGACGTAACGGCGGATTTTATATGTCGGAGCAGGAAGTCAGAAGCTTGGTGACGTGGAGTGCAGGATCGTCCTTTTGCCCGCGCTGCGGCAGCGTGCGGGTGGTGAAATCCGGGCATGCCCCGGGGCAGGCAACAATGGTTGTGTCGATGGTGCTGGTACCTGTTCGAGCATCGTGATGACTATGGCAACCTGATGAGGTGAAGCAGGCGGCGGTCAGTTGTACGGCATCGGCCCGGCGCTCAACACTGTCGGCCATCTGGTCGGGAGCTGTGCGAAGTCGGCAATGTGTCAACCGACGTCAGGATAGGGCCCCCTGGCGACATGAGGAAAGGGTCCCCGGTTCAGTTCAGCGTCATTACTGCTTACAATCCATGGTGGAGCATTTCTCCTGTTGGGTGAGCCCGGTCAAGCCCGAAGCCGCTGGAGGCGGAGGCCCGCAGGGCCTGGCTTGAGGGGGCTCACCCAACAGGAGATCATCGTCCAGGGATGGGAGCAGGCGCTGGCCTGCCGCTCATTCCTGGGGGTATCTGCCAAGTCATACTGTCGCTTGTGCATCAGTGATGACCTGACTTGGTTTGATCAGGCCCGAGCGTCTTTTTTCACGCAGGCGATAACTGTCGCCGCGAATGGTGATCACGTGGCTGTGGTGAAGCAGGCGGTCGAGGATCGCGGTGGCGACCAGACTATCCCCGATCATCGCAGACTGCCGCTGTTTTCAATCGACTGATCACTGAGGTCACGATCACGGAGCGGCGACATTCTCTTTTCGGCCAGCGGCTTGATGTCGCTCCCGAAGTGTCGTGCCGTGGTCCGGATTGGATAACGGTGATCCTGCCCGATGGACGGCGTCGGCACGTGCGACGGACGGCAACCGATCTCGCGCCGGCCTCGACCAATGCACACGCCGTTTCCGATCGGGGCAATGCGCGCATTTCCGTGCGAACCCTGCTGCCCCTGGCCGATTGTCTGCGAGCGCTGTTGAGGATTTCCAGAGAGGAAGTCACCGATGACCAGTCTCGCTCCTGCACCTCGGACCAGCCAGCCATCCAAGCCGCCGCCGGATTGTCCGACGGCGTCGCGGACACTGTGGCTGGCACTGCTACCGGACGTGCGGCGGAGGATCGCCAGGGAATACGCCGCCATGATGGTCCGGATGCGGGCGGCACGTTTTCCCGCAACTCCGGAGATCCCTCATGCTGATGGCGACGACCCCCGGTGAGGACAGGATCACCACGGCGCATCGCGCCAAGCTAACCTACATCTATGTGCGACAGTCATCGGTCGCCCAGGTTCGGCAGAACCAGGAGAGCACCGAGCTGCAGTATCGCCTGGTTGACCGCGCTCTGCAGCTGGGCTGGCCCCGGGAGCGGGTCCAGGTGATCGACGAGGATCTCGGGCGCTCGGGCGCCACCAGCGACGGCCGGCACGGCTTCCAGCGGCTGATCGCCGAGATCGGTCTTGGGCACGCCGGCCTCGTGCTCAGCCTGGATGCTTCGCGCCTGGCCCGGAACAACAGGGACTGGTACCAGCTGGTGGAACTGTGCGCCCTGTTCGGCGTGCTGATCGCCGACGGCGAGCGCCTGTTCGATCCAGGTGCCTATCACGACCGGCTGTTGCTCGGGCTGTCCGGGATCATGAGCGAGGCGGAACTGCACCAGATCAAGGTTCGCCTGCACCAGGGCGAGCGTCAGAAGGCGGCACGCGGGGAGTTGCGCCAGGCCTTGCCCGCCGGTCTGGCGCAGGAACGCGGCGGTGCGATCATCCTCAATCCCGATGAGGAAGTACAGGCGCGCCTCCATCTGGTCTTTCACCTGTTTCATGACCTGGGAAGCGCCCACGCCGTCGTGCGATCCCTGCGGCGCGCCGGACTGGAACTGCCGATGCGGCCGTTGCGGGGACCGGCCCCGCACGCGGTAGTATGGAGGCCAGCCGACGGCAGCCGGGTGCTCAGCATCCTGAAGAATCCAGGGTATGCAGGAGCCTACGTCTACGGCCGGCACTGGCAGGATCCCGGTCGTCGGCGCTCCGGATCGCCGCGCAGCGGGACGGTGACGCGGGCTCCGGAGGATTGGCCGGTATGCCTGATCGACGCACATCCCGGCTACATCAGTTGGGAGGAGTTCATGGCTAACCGCAAACGGCTGTCGGACAACATCAACCGCTATGAGGCCAATCACCGGGGAGCGCCGCGCAAGGGCATGGCCCTGCTCCAGGGCATTGCCGTCTGCGGACGCTGCGGACGCCGGATGACGCTGGGATATTCCGGGCCGCACGGCGAATACCCGGTCTATCGCTGTTGCGCCGACAAGAGCCAGCGTGGCGATCCAACCTGCCAGGAAGTCCGCGCCCTGCCGCTCGACGCCGAGGTCGAGCGCCTGATCCTGGCGGCGCTGGCGCCCGATCAGGTGGCGCTTGCCGTCGCCGCCCTGGGCGAGATCGAGGAGGAGGCCCGCCTGCTGGAGCGGCAATGGGCGCTCAAGCGCGAGCGCGCCCGGTATGAGGCGGAACGCGCCCGCCGCCAGTACGACACGGTTGAACCGGAGAACCGGCTGGTCGCCCGGTCGCTGGAACGGGGCTGGGAGGAACGGCTGCGTGCCGTCGAACAGGTCGAGGAGGAATACGAACGCTGGCGCCGGGAACAGCCGCTGGCGCTGGACGATGCCGGCCGGGCCGAGATCCTGGCGCTCGGCGAGAGCGTCGATGACGTTTGGCATGCGCCGACGACGACCGCGGCGGATCGCAAGCGCATCGTGCGCCTTGTCCTCCAGGAAGCCATCCTGGACCAGAAGCGGTCGCCCGGTCGCGTACTGGTCCGCCTGGTCTGGCAGACCGGAACCGTCAGCGATCACGATTTTCGGCGCACGGTACACGCCTACGACAACTATGCCCAGGCCGGGGAACTGGAGAGCCGGGTGCGCGCTCTCAACGCGGCGGGCCGGATCGACGCCGACATCGCCGCCATCCTCAATGCCGAGGGTTTTCTGACACCGCGTGGCAGGACATTCGGGCACCACCTCATCTACCTGCTGCGCAGGAAGTGGGGCATCGCGACCGTCAAGATCAACGGAACGGATCCTAATCCGATGCGCTGGCCTGACGGCACCTACTCGATCCAGGGTGCGGCCGAGGTCCTCGGAATCACGGGTCAGACCATCTTCAAATGGTTGAAAAGGGGATGGCTTTCCGGCCATCAACTTGCCAGGGGTATGCCCTGGCAGATCACGCTCGACGAAGAGCGTATCCCGGAACTGCGGGCCCTGGTTCGACACACCAGTCTATCACGGAGGAAGGCATCATGAAGTCGTTGGATCATTGAAGATGCTCCCCCACTCGCTTACGCTCCGGTTGCTGGTGATTAGAATGCTGCCCCTTTCGTACCGGCGGCTGACCAGCATAAAGAACAAGTGCCCGGCATGGGTCTCCAGGGGAAGATAACCAAGTTCATCGACGATCAGCAGCTTGGGCTTGGCGAAGTGGGTCAGCCGCTCTTCCAGTCGTCCGTCCACCTGCGCCTTGCTCAGAACCGTTACCAGTGCGGACGCCGATGAACAGGACTGAGGAACCGCGCCGGATCGCTTCGCGGCCAAGCCCCACGGCCAGGTGCGTCTTGCCGACTCCTGGCGGCCCCTGAACCAGAAGTGCATCGCCGTTGGCGATCCAGCGGCACGTTGCCAGATCGCGGATCTGCCGCGGGTCGAGCGACGGCTGGGCGTCGAACTCGAAGTCATCCAGAGTGCGCAGATACGGGAACTTGGCAAGGCTCTGGGCCATGTGAACGCGGCGTTCATCCTTGCGGGCAATCTCGGCCTCGCATAAAAAGACAACCGTCTCCCGAAGGCTCATCTGTCGCCGCGCCGCCTCATCGAGCAGCGCGTCGAGCTGGTCACGGATCGCTGTCAGCTTCAAACGCGTCAGCATCTGGGCCAACTCATCGGTATTGGTGCTCACCATCCACCTCCGATCACCGCTTCGTATTCCGTCAGCGGCCGGAGCAGCTCTGATTCCGGCGGTGCCGGTGCGATACTGCTCGGCGACGCCGGATGACGAGCACCTGCGGGACTTCCGACGATGCCGGCGAGATGGCCGGGATCAAGGACCCGCTGGCGGCGGCCACTCGCCTGCTCATGACGCGCCACTTCAACGCCGGCCTGGAACACCCGCACCATTCCAGCGCTGATCTCGATCGTCACGCTCGTACCGATCAGCCGCCAGGGCACGCTGTATTGGTTGGTGTCGATCTCGATCGTGGCCTCGGCGTGGACCTTGCGGCGCAGTTCCCGGATTTGATGATAGGGCGGACGTCCCTCCAGCGGCTGCAGACTGGCGGCCTCGATCCGCGTGAACCGGTCGATCGGCCGCTCGCCTGTCGTGCCATGGATGCGCACGTCGGCGATGTCGCCCATCCAGGCGATCAGATGAGCTTCCAACGCGGTTTCGTCAGGTCTCACGCCAGATCTTGAGCGGAGGCATAGATCAG
>NZ_AVFK01000091.1 GCF_000936425.1 Skermanella aerolata KACC 11604
CCGCCTTGGCGTCGCTGTAGGGATTGGCCGCCGGGAACGGGATCTCGTTCGGCCGCCGGTACTGCGCCTTGAGATCCGCCGGATCATCAGCCGCGGCGGGCGCCGCACTGGCCACGAACACGCCGCCGGCGAGCAGCGCCGCGGCCAGTGCCGGGCACCACGACGGCCTGTCAGAAATACCCATGTCTGCCTTCCCTGATCATGCCTCGGGCCGCCGCACCCCGTGCTGGGGGAGGTGGGCTCGAGGCGGAGGAGTCTCGATGGGATCGGGAAATTATCGATAAAATGTGAAGGAGTGGTTAAGTCCGTTCAGGGACTGGAGTGATCGAAGTGTTCGGCGCAATCATTGCTCCGACCAAGGCAGAACAGGAGGTCTCCTGGCGAAACGCGGACAAGTGTTTCAACCAGCAGGTAAAGAGCTGCGGGAACTTTTAGGATGATCAAGGGGCGGAAGAAACGGCATTTATGAGATAAATACCGGCGGGATTTAAGTACACTGTTCTTACAGCCTGTGACAAATTGTCTCACGATGGGAAAAACCAAATAATCAGCATGCCGCCTCATCGCAACCGCATAGTAGGTTCGTGATCGGAAAATAATATCAGCTTTACATTAGATAAGACTAGGCCGAGAAACTAAAACTAAAGTCGATCTTATTTTCTGTTCAATTTGTTTACAAATTTGAATTATTTGCGCAATTCACAGATCGGTAACTCTCAAGAGGTGGGGAGCATGGATGAGGTTCATCCCCGGATCCGGTCACTCGTTGAGCTGTGGCAGCTGAGGTGCGGGCCGGACGACATTCCCCGGCGCAGTGACCTCAACGTTTTCGCGCTGAAGCCGTGGCTGGGCTGCCTGACCATCTTTGAGGAAATCGAGAAGGGCAGCGATTATCTCGTTCGCCTCGATGGTCAGGGCGTTGTCGAACTGACCGGCGCCGAGTGGACCGGCCGCCGGGTCTCCCAGTTGGGGAATGGCCAGCCGCTGCTGAAGGCTCTTCGCTCCGTCCAGGCTTCGCGGCAGCCGCTGATCGACCCGCTGTACTTTCCCGCGAAGGGCAAACTGCTGGTGTTCAGCCGCGCCCTGCTGCCGGTCTGGGACGATAAAAGAGCCGCCGGGCAGGTAATCCAGTGCCTCTGGCCGGTTCCGGATCCCTCCTGAAGATGAGACTGTCCAGGAGTTGCGGCCCTGTACGGGAAGGAGCACATCCATGGCCCTGATCCGGCGGCTCGCCGCCCTGACGGCACTGCTGTTCAGCCTGGTCGTGTCGCTTGGCTGGATCGTGATGCTGGTCAGCACCGGCGTCGATGTACTGAGAGGACGGCAGCCATCTCTGGGCTGGACGATGCTCGGTGGTCTGGTCCTGATCGGCGTGCTGATCGCCGGATGGTCGGCCGACCGGATCCGGCGAGGCCCCTGACCGGCGGCTGCCGGTATATCGCCATTCTTGGAATAAAGCGGCCGGAGTGCCGCTGAAGCGGAGGACCTGCACCGGGGGTCGGGTAGCCAGCAGCACGGGAGCGGTGCTCCAAACAGCTGTTTTGCTTGCGTACCTGCCCGGGTGCTGGCAAGGAGAATGCCCGCTGCCGGGTGGGCAGTCATAACAGCAGGGAAAGAGCATGACCCAGGCGGAACTGATCGACGCCCTGGCCGAACAGGCGGATCTCAGCCGCGCCACCGCCGGGAAGGCGCTGGCTGTCCTGATCGGCGTGGTGACCGAGGCCCTGAAGCAGGGCGACGAGGTCCGCATCGCCGGTTTCGGCACGTTCGGCGTTGCCGAGCGCGGCGAGCGGCGGGGCCGCAATCCGCAGACCGGCGAGACGATCACGATCGCGGCGTCCCGGGGTGCGAAGTTCACCGCCGCCAAGGCGGTCAAGGACGCTCTCAACGGCGGCTGAGCGAATGACAACGACGTCCTTGTTCACGCTGCTCCCGCAAAGCACTGGGACAGATCCGTTCCGGTTACGGGGTGGCAGTGTGCCGAGTCGGCTGGATGCCTGGTAGCCTGCCGGACAACGACCCGGCCAAGCTACTCTGACTTGACAGTCGGATAAACTACCCCGACGCCGTAGGAGTAGACCCAACAGTGATAATGGTGGCGAAGTGGGAGTCCTATGCTGCCCGGGCCGGCATTGAAGCGACGACGGACAGGCTGTTCGCCGATGCGCCTTGCGGCGCTGTCGCTATATAGGGCTGGCCAAAACACACCTGCAGCATCTCATCAGCGCTGCCGCCATCAACCTGGTGCGGATCGCCAACTGGGTGAACGGCATCCCGACCGACCAGACCCGCTGTTCATGGTTCGCCGCCCTTCAGAAAGCCGCATGACCTCTGGGAAAACGTCTTCGCCACCAGTGTCACTGTTGGGTCTTAAACCCCCAGTTAAAGATCTGTCCGGTAGTCCACAGCCGCTTCAGGCCCACAGCCTCTCCAGTGGCTGTCGCGCGAGTCGTTCAGCAGCGTTACGGCCAGGTTCTGGTGAGTATCAGGAACTATCAGCGGCTGAAGTAGAGCCTCATACATAAATCAGGGTACTATCTTCAGCTAGTTCGTATGTGGCACCCAGTAATTTAACTCCCCGGCGGCGGGAAAATTCAAGTATTGTCCTGGTTGGTTCATCAAAGAAAATCGATCTGTTTTAGCTAAATGGTGACGACAGTGATCACCTCGGATCAACTCGGCTCAATCATCATCTTCAACGTCAGCGAACACAACCTGCCTGATGATGGTTACCTGGTGCCGCTGCTGCGCCTCTGGTGCAGGCGACGCGGCAGTGCCGCCGCTCCCACCCGGAGCGACCTGCCGGCCGAGGATCTCGTCCCATGGCTGGGTCATCTGGCGGTTCTTGAGAAAATCGATGTCGATTTCCGCTTCCGCCTGTTCGGATCGCTGCTGACGGTATCATGGCAGGAGGACCTGACCGGACAGCTCCTGACCGACCTGCCGGAGCCGATGGCGGTTCTTCTCGGGTCGGTTTGCCGGCAGTGCTGTGCCACCACACAGCCGGCCCTGATCCAGTACGCTGCGCCGCAGCGGTTCGGAGGCCGGCCACGCCGCGACCTGCTGCTGCCGATGGTTGCCGGAGATGGGATAACGCAGCTCATGATGGCGAGCTATGATGTTCCGGATCCGGCGCGCTCCGGTATCATAACGACCAGGCACCTGCTAAGCTGTCGACTTGACGGTGAACACTGATCATGCCGGAAGCCTGCCCGGTGTGGCAGGTTCCTGAGGATGGTGACGTGCCATGCCGAAAAACAGTCCCGTTCCCTCCCGCGACGAAACGGCCCGGCTTGCCGAAGTCCGACGCTGTGCGATCCTGGACACACCGCCGGATGGCGCGTTCGACCGGATTACCCGGCTGGCGGTCAGGATCTTCCGGGTTCCTGTCGCCATCATCTCGGTGGTCGATCACGACCGGATCTGGTTCAAGTCCCGGCAGGGCATCGACTTCAACCAGATTGCCCGCGATCCTGGCCTGTGCGCCTCGGCCATTCTACAGGATGATCCCTATGTCCTCACCGACGCCGCCGCCGATCCGCACGCCCTGGCGAACCCGCTGGTGTCGGGAGCGGCCGGTCTGCGGTTTTATGCCGGTAGTCAGCTGCGAACCAGGAGCGGCTACAATCTCGGCATGATGTGCATCATCGATTACCAGCCGCGCAGCATCGACGACCGGGAAATCGCCATGCTCGAAGAGCTGGCCGGGATCGTGTCGGACGAGCTGGAAATGCGTCTTGAGGTTCGTAAGGCTCTGGAACGCGACTAGAAACGAAGATTGCTGGCTTGCTGGCAGACGCCTCGTGCTGGTTGGTGTGTCAGGGCTTTCCCTGATTTTCGATATCCAAAGGTCTTGGCGTATCACGTCAGATGGATCATGCTGCGGCCCTGTCGTCCTCCGCCCGTAACAGACGGTGATTGCCATGACACTGGACCATAAGTCGGAGGCTTCCCCCGGCGATCTGGTAGCTTTAAGCGCCGTCATCATGGCGGGGTACCTGCGCGGCAACGCGCTGCCGGTCGACGCCATCGCGGAGGTGATCGAGCTTGTCCACGACTCGCTCCAGCGGCTGGATCAGCCGGCGGATCCGCTGAAACCCGAGGTCCGGAAGCCGGCTGTTCCGGTCCGCAAATCCGTCACGGACGCCTATATCGTCTGTCTGGAGGACGGCAAGAAGCTGAAGATGCTGAGGCGGCACCTGCGCACGACCTGCGGCATGACCCCGGAGGAGTACCGCGAGAAGTGGAACCTGCCGGATAACTACCCCATGGTCGCTCCCGCCTATGCCAGGCAACGGAGTGCGCTGGCCAGGGAATTAGGTTTGGGGAGGAAACGGTTCAAACCGGATCCAGAGGCGGTACCGGTCAGGCGCGCCGGCCGTCGGCCAAAGATATGATCATGGCCGTCAAGTTAGCCGGCTTGGTGGTGCCATGATTGGATAATGGATCAAAAGACCAGGGTTCCTCTTGCCAATGGTCTTTCTGACCGCTGGGATGAAGCTGACAAAGCGCTTGGAATACTCACGGATCCTGTCCTTGATCAACCGCATGCGCGATGAAGCGCGCCCGCTCGGTGCCGATAGTCAGACCTCTCTTCGGATTTTACAGGAACTGGGCGGGCAGCTCTGCAGCCTTACACTGGTGCTCTAGAAAACAACCTACGACAGGAAATGAGCCCAGCGTTATCATAATCTTAGCAAAGAGCTGAGTACGCTGCGGGGGTTTCTGGCAGCGGAGTGCGGCTTTAACTCTGCTCCTCTGTGCTGACCAGCCGGTGCAACCCTGTCACAGGAGCGCAACCGGTCTTCGCCGGTTGCGATCAGGATCCAAACCATGCCCCGCCAGCTCCACCGCTTCGTCTCCTTCGCCTTCGCCGTCGCCGACCTGCTGATCGAAGTCGATGAGAAGGGGACTATCTGCTTTGTCCTGGGAGCCGCCTCGGGTCTGACACATCAGCGCGACGAGGCCTGGCTCGGCAAGCCCTGGCTGGACCTCTTTCATCCCGATGACCGCGCGCTTGTCCAGGCTACGGCCACATCCCTGACCGCCGGAGCCCGCTGCGGCACCCTGCCGGTGCGCCTGGCCGGTAACGGTTCGGCCGATGCCGGGCGTCCGGCCCTGCTGAACGCCTGCCGGCTGCCGGGCAACGGCAACCGGCTGTCGTGTGCTCTGTCCGCCGCTTCCCCGGCCGATCCCGACACTCCGGTCGCCAGGCCGCGTGATCCCGAGAGCGGTCTGCTCGATCAGGCGAGCTTCACAACCGCGGCCGCCGGGATTGGTACTGCTGCCCGCGAGGCGGGCCGTGACCTCGGGCTGATGTTTCTGGACCTGCCGGAACTGGCTGGGCTGGCGGCCAGCCGACCGACGACCTGCGCTGACCTGGTGCACCGTATCGGTGCGCTGCTGCGCGCCGGTGCGATCGACGGCGACTCCGCCGGGCGGCTGACAGCCACGCGCTTCGCCGTCGTTCACGACACCGACGCCAGCGAACTGGGCCACCGTCTCCAGGACGTCGCCGCCGCGGGTGTGCAGGCCGGCGTCCGGCTGAGCATGACCGGGCACCGAATGGAGCTCGACGCCCGGGATCTCGGCCACGACGAACTCATGCAGGCGGTGCGCTTCACGGTCAACCGCTTCGCCGGCGGCTCGGCCATGCCCGGGTCGGTCGGCGCGGCGTTCGAGCAGATGGTCGGTGACACCCTGCAGCGGATGAGCGCGTTCGCTTCGGCGGTCGATGGCGAGGACTTCGAGCTCGCCTTTCAGCCGATCGTCGATCTCGCCACCGGGGAACTCGACCACTTCGAGGTGCTGTCCCGCTTTTCCGGCGAGGTCAGCCCGTTCGAGAAGATCCGCTTCGCCGAGGAGATCGGCATCATCGAGCGGTTCGATATTGCGGTTTGTACCCGGGCTCTCGCCCTGCTGCGCTCGCCGCCCCCCGGAGCGGCCCGACCGCTCAGGCTGGCGGTCAACCTGTCCGGCCGGTCGATTGCCAATTCGCTGTTTGTCCGCCTGCTGCTTGCCCTGCTGGATCAGCACCGCGACCTGGCGGGCCAGCTGTCGCTCGAGATCACGGAAAGCGTCCAGCTGACCGACCTGGCCCAGGCTGACCGGGTCATCCAGGAGTGCCGACTGCGCGGCTTCGCGGTCTGCCTCGACGACTTCGGCGCCGGCGCCGCCTCGTTCCCGTACCTGCAGTCCCTGATCATCGACGGCGTCAAGATCGACGGCGCCTACATCCGGAAGATCGGCCAGTCTCCGCGCGACGACGCCCTGCTGCGCGGCCTGGTCCGGCTGTGCAGCGATCTCGGAGTGGACACCACCGCGGAGATGATCGAGACCGCGACGCAGGCCGAGTTCCTGCGCTCCATCGGTGTGCGGCATGGCCAGGGCTGGCTGTTCGGCAAGGCCACTCCCACCCCAACCTGGCCGGCGGCGAAGACCTCAGCTCCCGTCGCCGGCCGGACCCGGGCGCGCCGGCAGGGCGTCACCGAAGGCTGGGGGTGAAAGGGAGCTATGATCCTCAACCCCTGCTGCTAAGGGGGAGGATAAACCATCCTGTTCAGCTGCGGCCATGGTCCGAACTCCGCTGGTTATAGCCTGAGCGACGGTGTTGAAGCGTGCTGTCAGCTCAGCCAGTCGAGTGATCGATGTCGGCGATCGCGCATCCAGCCCGGCCACCTCCCGGCGCATTTCGGCAATCAAGGGGCTGAGTGCCAGGCACATTTCCATATCGGTCGCCTGGTGGAGCTGGCGTACCAGATCCTCACTCTGACCAAGCCAGACAAGCAGGGACGCCTTCTGAGTCTCCAGCTGGGCGTGCAGCACCTGTAATCGGCGGACGGCGAGCTGTGGGTGCATGAGATAGGGTTTCCTCTTCAAACTGACCGCGGCAGGCTGTTCGGATCCGCCGGCAGACGGCGCTGGCAGCGGCGATCCAGTCGGGATCGATCTTTGGCGCGTGCCGGATCGATTTCAGCAGTTGCCTGAACCCGGTGTTGTCGTGGTTGATCCTGATGCTGACAAGGTCGCGGATCAGGGCAGACAGCATCCCTGCCGAAGTCCTGCACGGCCTGCTTTTCCTGCTGCTGCCTGTTCAATGCAGCGACGTCTCAGCAATCCGGGAACCCGGCGGACCCCGGAACATCCTTCAGTTCGCCGGTTATCGATAATGCATCGACGCCGCTGCTTCCGATCAGCGCGCCAGGACCCGGGCGGCATCCTTCGTCCGGCTCACTGCTTCCGTCACCTGATGGATCGAGGCCGCGATCTCGCCGATGTTGCCGGTGATCGCGGATACTGCGCTTGAGGCACCCTGCATGCTGCGTGACATATCCGTGGTGACGGCGGTCTGCTCCTCGACGGCGCTGGCGGTGGTGAGAACATAGTCGCGTACCGCCTCGATCGACTGCCGGATACCGCCGAGCGCGTCCACCACATCGCCGGAGATCGACTGGATGCCGTCGATCTCGGAGGAAATCTGATCGGTTGCCCGGGCCGCCTGGGTGGCCAGGTTCTTGACCTCGGTCGCCACCACGGCGAAGCCCCGGCCGGCCTCGCCCGCACGCGCCGCCTCGATCGTGGCGTTGAGCGCCAGCAGGTTGATCTGGCCGGCAATGCTCCGGATCAGCTCGACGATGCCGTTCATCTGGCGGGCCGCGCCGGACATCCTTTGTGTCGCCTGGTCGGCGGCCTCGGCCTGCTGCCGGGCCTGCTCGGCCATGGACGTCGATTTGGTCATGCTGGTGGAAATCTCCAGCGTCGAGCTGGCCAGCTGCTCGGACGCCGCCGCAACCGTCTGGACATTGGCCGAGGCTTCCGTCGCGGCATCCATCGCCGCTCTCGACTGCCCGTCGGAGCGGCCCAGCGCCTCGCCGATTTCACCGAAGTTGCGGTCGATCAGCGTCTTGAGCTGATTCATGAGTTCGACCTGTGCGGTGATGTCGGTAGCGAACTTGACGACTCTGCAGGGCCTGCCGCCGGCATCGAGGATGGGATTGTAGGAGGCTTCGATCCAGATCTCACGACCGCCTTTGGCAATGCGCTTGAACTGGGCAGCCTGATACTCGCCGCGTCGCAGTTTGTCCCAGAACTGCATATAGTCGGCGCTGGCCGCAAGCGCCGGCTCAACGAACATGCGGTGATGCCTGCCCTGGATCTCGGCCAAAGTATATCCCATCGCTCCGAGAAAGTTCTCGTTGGCGGTAATGATGGTGCCATCGAGCTCGAACTCGATCACCGCCTGCGACTTGCTGATGGCGTCGACCTGACCCTGGAGGTCGGCTTCCCGGGCTTTGCGCTGCGTGATGTCGGTGGCGAACTTGACGATTTTACAGGGCTTGCCGCTGGCGTCGAGGATGGGGTTGTAGGAGGCCTCGATCCAGATCTCGCGGCCGCCTTTCGCAATGCGCTTGAACTGGGTGGCCTGGAACTCGCCGCAGCGCAGCCGCTCCCAGAACCGGGCGTACTCGGCACTGGTCGCTTCGGCCGGCTCGACGAACAGGCGGTGGTGTTTGCCGCGGATCTCGGCCAGCGTATAACCCATCGCCGACAGGAAGTTGCCATTGGCGGTGATCACCGTGCCATCGAGCTCAAACTCGATGACGGCCTGTGACCTGCCGATGGCTGTCAGCCGGGCGCTAAGTTCTGCCATCTTCCGGGATTTGGCAAAGCGGAACATCATGGTGGCCTTTCTGAAACAGGAGTGGCGGTGATCAGAACAGCGGGTCGACGGGCCGCCACACTGCGGTGGGGACGTGATCAAAAACCGGCGATCCGGTGGAGATTACTGTTTGAAGGATTGCTTTTGCCGGACGTCAGTTCCGGCAGAAAGCGACCGGGGGAACCGGGTCTTTGGTCAGTGTCGACCGGACAGCGGTGACCAGGACATCCAAGTCTAGAGATTTCCTCAAGATCAGGTCAGCCCTGCACAGGGAGACGGCCGACAGGAAGTTCGCCGCGGGATCCTGCCTTTGACAGCCGGCTGGCTGAGGGTGGCGCAGGTGTAGCGGTCGGCCGGATCACGCACGGCGTCGATGTGGAGGTCGAGGATCCCGTCGCTGACCATAATCCGGGCGGCGTGCGGCAGGTTCCCCGGGTCAGTCAGCAGCCGACGCTGGTGTCCGAGCTTCCTGTGAAAGATGTCGATGCTGGTGCCGACGATCCAATCGGGATCGATCCTCAGCACGTGGCTGATCGTTTTCAGCAGCTTCCTGAACCCGGCGTTGGCGTCGTCGATCCTGAAGGTGGCGATGGTGCAGGTCCTGACCGCGACGGGCAGCGTATCGGGAAGGGTGCCCAGGTGACGCGGCCCTGTCCCGGCGCGGGAAGCCCTGGGGCGGAAAGCTGCCAGGACCATGTCTGAACCTCCTGTATCATGCCATGTATAATGGAGCCGGCGCCGGCGTGCTGAACACCGGCGTCAGGGTGGTCAGACCGTACCGGTCAACAATTAATAACTCTTTACCTAAAAACCACTACATTTCCATGGTTTTGAGGGATCAGCTGCTGTCCTTGGCGCTGCTATATCTGCTGAGGCTGCTCGAAACATGAGTAGTAAGACAATGCAAGACTACGGCGTGTCGATCTTCGGCTGGTGCTTCCTGCGTGGGCTGAGGCTTCAGCAGATTTCATGCTTCTGCCTTGGAGGTGTATGGTCATCAGGATGCATCCCTCGGTTTGTCCTGCCACGCAGAAGGTACCATGTCCCGTCGACTTTGATAATTGGACATCGTTTATGGTGTCGGTTTCCGACAGTGGTGATCAACATACCTGAAAACTCAGCGCATCACCGACTGCACACAGCTCCCGAGCAGATGGCCAACGCTATTGAGTGACTTCCCAACTTCCTGCTCCGATACTAAAATCCGTCGTATGACGTGAAACCCTCATTTCATCGATAACGGATCACGGCTAATCGCCGCATCCCTCAACCAGCACCAGCACGGGGCGCTTATTGCGGTACTCTCGCCTCGCCTGACGCCGTAAATTTCTGCTCACATTTTAATCATATCTTTATTGCGACGCAGTGAAAAAGGAGGGATCGTGGATCCGCACCTTGAGCATTTGCTGTGAAGCTCGCTCTGGTCGGTCCGACCCGTGCAGCCATTCCTTTGGAAAAACAATGCTCAAACAAATCTCACCCAATCATGACAACCCCACTCAGGCGCCGCTCAGAACTATTAAATCTTCAATTGACCAAAAGGGATTGATGGCACGCCTGCGCCTCAAGTTGCGCACCAGGCTGGTGCTCATTCTGCTCGCCTTTGGCCTG
>NZ_AVFK01000008.1 GCF_000936425.1 Skermanella aerolata KACC 11604
CGGGTGGCGGTGGTGGATCGGGCGGTGGCGGTGGCGGTGGCGGTCACGGCGGCGGCGGCGGGGGATCAGGCGGTGGCCACGGGGGCGGTGGATCCGGAGGCGGAAGTTCAGGCGGCTCCGGCGGCGGTCATGGTGGCGGCGGTTCGAGCAGTGGCGGCAGCTCCGGCGGCAGCAGCGCTGGTGGCTCCAGCTCCAGCAGCGCCGGTGGCGGTGGTGGACGGAGTTCCGAAAGCCGTAGCGCCAGCAGTTCCCGGTCTGACGACCGTGGCCGGGAGTCGGAAGCCCGTGGCCGCGAATCCGAAGCCCGGGGGCGCACTGCCGAAGGCGAGACCGAGGCCCGGGGCCGGGAAGCCGAAGCCCGGGGACGTGCTGCCGAGGGCGAGACGGAAGCGCGCGGTCGCGAGACCGAGGCCCGGGGCCGGGAAGCCGAAGCCCGGGGACGTGCCGCCGAGGGCGAGACGGAAGCACGCGGTCGCGAGGCCGAAGCCCGTGGCCGGGTCGCCGAGGGCGAGACGCATCGTCGCGGGCTCGACGACGCGGCCCGCGCATCCACCCGCGCGGAGATCGAGAAGGGCATGGCTGCTTCGACGTCAACCGCCCGGATTTCAGCCTACGAGCACGCAGTACGGGAAGCAGGCCGGATCGAGGATGCGGCGGCCCGGCGGGAAGCCCTGGGTGCTGCGGCGGGTATGCTGAGCCACCGCTGACCGTTCCCCTACCGATCGATAGTACGGCGAGCGCGGCGGACAAGTCTCCGCCGCGCTCGACTTTGTTTCAGAAGAAAGCCATTATAATTTTAGCTAAGGGGCGCTGATAGTTTCGTGTGCTCCCGATTCTTCGAGCCTCGATTTTCTGTGCTTTCAGGGAGGACGCCGCACCAGGGGCGGCCGGAACGACGCATGAAGCTGTTCTCACGTCTGATCATCCTCGCCGCCCTGCTCGGCGCGGGCGGTGCCGCGTACTGGTATTATAACGTCTATCTGGCCGGCACCATGCCAGTGACTGCCCAGGCACCAGCTCCCGCATCCGGCGGGGGTGGACCGCCCGGCGGCATTCCCGTGGAGGCGCAGAAGGTCGAGGTCGGCGCCGTGTCGCGCTCGGTCACGTCGGTCGGCACGCTGTTCTCCGACGAGTCGGTGATCATCCGGCCGGAAGTCGCCGGCAAGATTACCGAGATCCGGTTCAGCGAGGGGCAGGCGATCCGCAAGGGCGCCGTCGTTCTCCGCATGGACGACGCCATCGCGCGGGCGACGGTCGATCAGGCGCTCGCCAGCCTCAACCTCAGCAAGACGGAAGCGGACCGGGCGGACGAGCTGTACCGCCAGGGTTCCGGCAGCGCCCGTGCCCGCGATCAGGCGCGCGCCAAGCTGCTGGCCGACGAGGCTTCCGTGACGCTGGCCCGCGCCCAGCTTGCCAAGCTGGAACTGAACGCGCCGTTCGACGGCGTGCTGGGGCTGCGGCGAGTCAGCGTCGGCGACGTGGTCCAGGCCGGCAAGGACATCGTTAACCTGGAAGCGATCGAGACGCTGAAGCTGGACTTCCGGGTGCCCGAGCTTTACCTGCCGTCGGTCAAGGTAGGGCAGACGCTGAACATCGTGGTCGATGCGGTGCCCGACCGTAAGTTCGCCGGCACCGTCTTCGCCATCGACCCGCTGGTCGACGTCAACGGCCGCAGCATCAATGTCCGCGCCCGTGTGCCGAACAAGGACGACGCCCTGCGCCCCGGCCTGTTCGCCCGCGTCAACCTGACCCTGACGACGCGCGAGAACTCGATCCTGGTGCCGGAGCAGGCGATGGTCGCGGTCGGCGTCGACCAGTTCGTCTTCAAGGTGGTGGACGGCAAGGTGGCGCGGGTCAAGGTCCGCACCGGCGAGCGCCGCGCCGCCAAGGTGGAGATCCTGGACGGGCTGTCTCCCGATGACGTGATCGTCACCGCCGGACACCTGAAGATCCGCGACGGCGTGCCGGTAACGGTCGTTCCCGCGGTCGGGAGCTGACCGCCATGCAGATGTCCGAACTGAGCATCCGCCGTCCCGTCCTCGCCACCGTCATGAGCTTGACGGTTCTGCTGGTCGGCATCGTGGCCTATCAGCGCCTGTCGGTGCGCGAATACCCCAAGATCGACGAGCCGGTCGTCACCGTCACGACCAAGTACCAGGGCGCCAGCGCCGAGATCGTCGAGAGCCAGGTGACCCAGCCGCTGGAGGAAAGCCTGTCCGGCATCGAGGGCATCGACGTGATGTCGTCGATCAGCCGGTCGGAAACCAGCCAGATCACCGTCCGCTTCCGGATCACCCGCGAACCCGACGTGGCCGCCAACGACGTCCGCGACCGGGTCGGCCGCGTACGCGGCGCCCTGCCGGACGAGATCGACGAACCGGTCATCGCCAAGGTCGAGGCCGACGCCCAGCCGATCATCTATCTGGCCTTCTCCAGCGACCGCCACTCGCCGCTGGACGTCACCGATTACGCCGACCGCTTCGTCAAGGACCGGCTTCAGAACCTGCCCGGCGTCGCCGATATCCGGATCTTCGGCGAGCGGCGCTATGCGATGCGGATCTGGCTCGACCCGACCCGGCTGGCGGCTTACCGGGTCACCCCGCAGGACGTCGAATCGGCGCTGCGCCGCCAGAACATCGAAATCCCGGCGGGCCGGGTGGAAAGCGTCCAGCGGGAGTTCACCGTCGTGTCGGAAACCGACATGCGGACCCCGGCGGAGTTCGAGAACATCATCCTGCGCGACGAGTCCGGCTATCTGGTCCGGCTGCGCGATGTCGGCCGGGCGGAGATCGGGGCGCGCGACGAGCGGGTGAACGCCCGGTTCAACGGCCGCAATGCCGTCGCCATGGGCGTCGTCAAGCAGTCCACCGCCAACCCGCTGGACGTCTCCAAGGCGGTGCAGAAGACGCTGCCGGTGATCCGCGCCGGCCTGCCGGAAGGCATGAGCGTCGATATCGGCTACGACAGCTCCGTCTTCATCGCCGAATCGATCGACGCCGTCTTCCACACGATCCTGGAAGCGATCGTCCTGGTCGTGCTGGTGATCTTCTTCTTTCTGCGGTCGCTGCGTGCGACGCTGATCCCGCTGGTGACCATCCCGGTGTCGCTGATCGGCGCCTTCGCGATCATGTTCGTCTTCGGATTCAGCATCAACACGCTGACTCTGCTGGCGATGGTGCTGGCGATCGGGCTGGTCGTGGACGACGCCATCGTCATGCTGGAGAACATCTACCGCCACGTCGAGGAAGGCATGCCGCCGTTCCAGGCAGCCCTCAAGGGCGCGCGGGAGATCGGCTTCGCCGTCGTCGCCATGACCATCACCCTGGCGGCGGTGTACGCGCCGATCGGCTTCCAGACCGGACGTACGGGGCGGCTGTTCACGGAGTTCGCGCTGACTTTGGCGGGCGCCGTGCTGGTGTCGGGCTTCGTGGCGCTGACCCTGTCGCCGATGATGTGCTCCAAGTTGCTGAAGCATCAGGCGAAGCACGGCCTGATGTTCAACCTGATCGAAGGCTTCCTGAACGGCCTGACCAACGGCTACCGCTGGCTGCTGCGCAATTCCCTGCGCGTCCGGCCCTTGGTCCTGCTGGTCGGTCTGGGAGTCGCCGGCTCCAGCTATGTACTGTTCGGCCAGATCAAGTCGGAACTGGCGCCGACCGAGGACCGGGGCACCATCGTCGGCATCGCGATAGCTCCCGAAGGTTCGACCATCGAGTACACCGACCGTTATACCCGCGTGATCGAAGGCTTCTACAAGCAGATCCCGGTGGTCGAGAAGTTCTTCATGGTCGTGGGCTTCCCGGTAGTCAATCAGGCGATCTCCTTCGTCCGGCTGATCGACTGGGACCAGCGCGACGTCAAGCAGCAGCAGATCGTCCAGCAGCTCGGTCCGAAGATGTTCGGCGTGCCCGGCACGCTGGCCTTCGCGGTCAATCCGCCCTCATTGGGGCAGAGCCCGACCGAGAAGCCGATCCAGTTCGTCATCCAGACATCGCTTCCCTATGGCGAGTTGCAGGTGATGGTCGACAAGATCATGGCCGAGGCGCGGACCAACCCCGGCTTGATCAACGTCGACAGCGACCTGAAACTGAACAAGCCGGAACTGAAGGTCTCGCTGGACCGCGACAAGGCGGCGGACCTTGGGCTGGAGATCGATACGATCGGCCGGACGCTGGAAACCCTGCTGGGCGGACGTCAGGTCACGCGCTTCAAGCAGAACGGCAAGCAGTATGACGTGATCGTCCAGGTCGGCGGCGTGGACCGCACCAACCCGGACGACATCGCCCGCATCTATGTGCGCGGTAAGCAGAACGAGATGGTCAGCCTCGCCAACCTACTGAAGATCGAGGAGCGGGTGTCGCCGAAGGAACTGAACCACTTCAATAAACTGCGCTCCGCCACCATCACCGCGACGCTGGGGCCGAACTACACGCTGGGCGAGGGGTTGACCTTCCTGACGGATGCTGCGGAACGGGTGCTGTCGGCCTCGGCGGCGCAGGTTGACTATGCCGGCCAGAGCCGCGAATTCCACGAGACCAGCAGCAGCCTCTACGTTACGTTTATCCTCGCGCTGGCCTTCATCTATCTGGTGCTGGCGGCCCAGTTCGAGAGCTTCATCGACCCGTTCGTCATCATGCTGACGGTGCCGCTGTCGATCACCGGAGCGCTGCTGGCGCTGAAGCTGACCGGAGCGACGATGAACGTCTACAGCCAGATCGGCTTGGTGACGCTGGTCGGCCTGATCACCAAGCACGGCATCCTGATCGTGGAGTTCGGCAACCAGCTTCAGCGTCAGGGCGTGGACGTACGGGACGCCGTGATCCAGTCCGCCGTGCTGCGCCTGCGCCCGATCCTGATGACCACGGGCGCCATGGTCCTGGGGGCGGTTCCTCTGGCGCTTGCGACCGGCGCCGGCGCCGAAAGCCGGCAGGCGATCGGCGCTGTCATCGTCGGCGGCATGCTGCTGGGAACGGTGCTGACCCTGTTCGTCGTGCCGACCGTCTATACATACATCGCGAAGAAAAAGCCGTTCGAGGGCGAAGCTCCCGTAGCCACGCAATTGCATCCGGCGGAGTGAGCCAGTCGCTATAAACCTCGGATTTGTAGGTCGGTATAGTACTACCGCGGATCGACTCGCTCCGGAACTTGTCGGCTTTACTGTTGACGTCAAGTCAGGATCGTTTTGGCGATCCGTCACATCAACTCGCGACGTGCACAACTCTGCTCGAGATGATGCCAATTCAGTAACGACCTTCCTTGATCAGCAGGGCCGCAAATGTCTGACTCGGCGAGCCGGATTGCCGGCTATGGCCATTGGGTTGCGAATAGCCTTCGTTCGTTGTGGGCAGCCGAAGCCTCGAAGGATTATCTTCAGGCAAACACACGGCAGGCGGAGCTCGAAGGCCTCCAGTTTGCCTTTTACGCAAGGCTGACGGCTATCGTCATCGTTTCGGCGTGGCTTTTCTCGATCGTGCCCTGGCCGCGCGACCTCTATTACGGCGGATACGCCTTCGGGTTCTTCCTGCTTGGCTACATCCCGTACCGATTGCGGCACCATCCTCACGGCGAAACCATCAAGCTTGGCTTTATCGTTCTTGACGTGGCCTTGGTGTCCGCGGCGATCCTGGTTCCGCCTCCGGTCGATTTCGGCTCACAATGGCCCGTCCAGACGCGGTTGCGCGGCCAGGAGTTTCTCTACCTTCTGCTGCTCCCCGCCGAGGCCGCCCTGACCTATTCGCCAAGACGCGTCATCTGGACAGGGGTGTCGATCCTCGTCATCTGGTCGATCGGAGTGTTCACGATCTACTCCCAGCCGGACACTCTGCGCTTCAATGACGTCGCCGCCGAAGAGGTGCTGACGTCGGCCACTGTCCTGGAACTTTCCCTACAGCCGACCTTCGTTGGCCTGACGCCGTGGTATACCCAGCTTGTCGCGACGTCCCTGTTCACCCTGCTCCTGACGCTGACCGTCTGGCGCAGTCGGCGGACCTTGTTGAGGCAGGTCGAGACCGAGATCGTGCGGGCGGATCTCGCGCGCTATGTTTCTCCGGATGTGGCCGAGGCTCTTACCAAACGCGGCGGGACCAGGTTTGGAGATCCGACGACAAGGACGGTGACCGTCCTGTTCGCGGATATCGTCGGGTTTACGAAGCTAAGTGAAACCCTGTCCCCCGACCGAACATTCACCTTGCTGCGGAGCTTTCAGGAGCGAAGCTGCGCCATTGTCTTCAAACATGGAGGAACACTCGACAAGTACCTGGGCGACGGCTTCATGGCGACTTTCGGCTCGATCGACCCGCAACCGGACGCTTCGGCCCGCGCGCTCGCCTGTGCGTTCGAACTTCAACGGGAAATCGAACGCTGGAGCCTGAAAAGGTCCGGCGACGGCGCGGATCCACTTCGCACATCGATCGGAGTCCACTGTGGTCCCGTGACGGTCGGGAATCTCGGTGGCCGGGAACGTGTCGAGTTTACCGTCGTCGGGGACGTGGTGAACGTAGCGAGCAGACTGGAGGAGGTTACCCGGGAGATCGGTGGTTCGATCGTGGTCTCGGAGGACTGCATCGGGGCAGCGGGACGCTCGGAGTGGATCGACAGGTTTCAGTCGTCTCGCGAGATTCACCTCCGAGGCCGCCAGCAGGGCATCGTCGTTCACATTGCGGTATGATACCAGGGGCCGAAGACGGCGCGACCTGTGTGGAGGGTGCTTGTTGGGCCACGGCCCAACCTACAGGCTCCTGCTTCGTAGGTTGGGCCGTGGCCCAACACTTGCCGAACGCCTCCTCGTGGTTCCCGGAGTGGGCCTCAGGCCGGCAGCAGGGAGGCGATCATCTTCAGCAATTCCGTCGGGCGGACCGGCTTTCCCAGAAAAGCGTTCATCCCGGCGGCATGGCAGGCCTCGCGGTTCTCGCCGTCGGTATGGGCCGTCACGGCGATGATCGGGGTCCGGGATTCATCGCCGGGCAAAGCGCGGATCTGGCGGGTTGCCTCGATCCCATCCATGCGTGGCATCATGACGTCCATCAGGACCAACCCGATGCCGCCTTCCCGGATGGCGTCAACGGCGGTGGAGCCGTCCGGAACGATACGCGTCTGATACCCGGCCTTGCGGCAGATGAGATCCACCAGCTTCTGGTTGATCGGGTTGTCTTCGGCGATCAGGATCTGCATGTGCGCTCCGGCAGCCCGGAAAATATCCGGGAAAAGAACTTTAGAGAGAAATATAAACAATTTTCAAACTAAATAAGTGAATAGCGTGGTCTGCCGGGTTCGGTCAATCGGGAAAGGCTCGTTTGTCCGTTAGAGGAAACGACCTATGCCTTTGGGCAGGTCCTGCGCGGCTTCGGTCACCGGCAGCAACAGCCGCGTTCCGGCCGCGTGGAAAGTCAGGGTGATCGTCCGGCAATCGACCAGCCGCGTTTCAGCCGCTTCCGCCCCAGTGCCGGGATTTACGGGAAAGGCCGGGAAGCATGCGCCGGCAAGGCTTAGACGAAGGCGGCTGCCGGCCGGGACCGTGACGCAGACCGCTCTCATGCCGACCTGGACAGGGCGGATGGCGTTACCCTCCTCGACCCGCCGGTAGCCCTGGGTCAGGTTCAGGACGCGGCCATCAGGCTCGACCTGCGCCAGGACGGCCGAGATGTCGAAGCTCGGCGCATCGGCCTCCACCATCAGGTCGAGCCGGACCGGTCCGGCCAGAAGCAGCGGCGTTTTGAGCGGCTCGGTCGTGTAGCAGGCGATATCGGCGCGCTCGTCCAGCGCCGCCCGGTCACGCACTCCGCTTTCGCTGCCGGCATGTCCGCCGATGCTCGGAATCGGACGCCAGGGATCGTGGACGATGCGGTCGGGAAACGCGCAATCGATCGGCTGGGGCGTCAGCCTGCCGTCTTCCGTGCTGATGGCGGCAAGGCCGGTGCTGGAAATGTGGAGGGGGGCAGGCTCCGGTGACGGCAGGGCGTCGTAGACTTGCCACCGCTTCGTGCCGAGATCGAACAGCTCGACGGCGGGTCGCACCGGTCCGGCCTTGCCCTTCAGGTGACGGTCGAACCACGCGACCTGTTCGGCGTCGATCCTGCTGACCGCTTCGGCGCCGAAATCGACGGCTCCCACTCTGCGGCTCCAGGGCATGTGGGTCCAGGGACCGACCAGCAGCCGTTGCGGCGACGCGGAACGCCGGCTGATCTCGTGGAAAGCGTTGAGCGTGCCGGTCAGCATCTGGTCGAACCAGCCGCCGACGAACAGCATCGGCACGTCGACCGGCTTGTCGGACAGCAGCGCGCGGGGTGAGATCCCGTCCCAGTAGCTGCCGGGAAGTAGATTGCCGAGCCAGTCGTCATAGTGGGAATAGCGGGCGTAGCCGCGCAGCACGCGCGGATGGGTCGGCAGCTCCTCGTCCAGCGGCAGGTTCCGCGATGCGGCGTAAAGGGCCTGATGGGCGATGAAGTCCTGGCGCCTCCGGGCGGCTTCCGCCGCCATCTGGATGCCCCAGGCAAGGTTGTCGGCCAGCCGGAAGGCTCCCCCTTCATAGGCCCAGTCGGCATGCATGTCCCATGCAACCATGGCGGGGCACAGCGCCTTCAGCGCCGGCGCCCCGGCCGACAGCGCCAGCAACTGGATATTGCCCTGATAGGAGAAGCCGTACATGCCGACCTCGCCGGTCGACCCCGGCAGGTCGGCAGCCCAGGCGACCGCGTCGGCGCCGTCCTCCGCCTCATGTTCGAACAAACGGAACTCCCCGCCGGACGTGCCGCAGCCGCGCACGTCCTGAACAACCACGATGTACCCATGGGCCGCGTACCAGGCGGGATGGGCATAGACGACGGTGCTCGCTATGACGCGGCCATAGGGCTGGCGCATCAGCAGGACCGGGAACGGACCGGGGGCCTCCGGCACATAGACGTCGGCGTCCAGCCGCGTTCCGTCGCGCGCATTCATCGACAGGGTTTCCGGCGGACGGACAGGGATCATGGCGTCGGTCCTCAAGGCCGTTCGGAGTGCAGGCCGTTCAGAAGGTGATCGGATGTGGTGACGAAGCCGAAGCACTGCTTCACATTGTACAGCGTCGCCTCAAGACAATAGCTGGGAGACGTGGTAGCCGAGCAATCGCTTACCAGAATGCAGTCATAGCCCAGGAAATTGGCGTCCTGGAGCGTACAGAGGACGCATTGGTCCACGTTGACCCCGGCGAACAGCAGCGTCGTGACGCCCAGGTTGCGCAGGATGCTGTCCAGTTCGGTATCCCAGAACCCGCTTATGCGGTACTTGGCGACATGGATATCGGCCGGCTCCGCCGTCAGGCCGTCCACGATGGCCGCCGCCCAGCTGTCGCGTTCGAGCACCCGAGCACCGGCCGCCGGGCTCGCGGAGCCGGGCAGCGGATCGCCCAGTCCGACGCCTTCGCCGGTCGGCTTGTAGACATGGAGCAGGGAAGGGCTCAGGTTCAGCCGGTCGGGGCGGTTGCCCCAGTTCAGCCAGAGCACCGGAACGCCTTTTCCGCGCAGGCGCGGAAGCAGCGCCTGAAGCGGCGCTATCGGGGTGCGGACGGGTGTCACGTCCACCCCGATATGCGACAGCCAGCCGTGGGGCGAACAGAAATCGTTCTGCATGTCGATCACGACGATGGCGGTGCGGGCGAGATCGATGACGATGTTCTGCGGCTCGGCCTTGGCGGCCAAGGGATAGGGTGTCGGCGGCGGCCGCACCATGTCCACCGTTTCCCTGCACACGCGCCAGCGGTTTACCGGTGTCGAGCCGAGTGGAACCATCGCCTATCCCCTGTCCTGGTATCACCCCTCCAGGACCCGCACGCACACGCCATGCCAGAAACGGCGGTGGCGGCTTACTCCCATATGCTCCGGCATCCGGTAATCCGATCCGGCTATGCCCACACCGATGCCCGCCAAATGGGCGGTGACTTGCCCGTCTATTGGGCTTGATGCGCCGCCAGTACCCGGTATCGTAAGGTGCTATGACGAACGATTGGGCGGCAAGGTGTCGGACATGGCTGACGGGGACCGGGGAAAGCCGATGAACGGACTGCACGGGAACCGGCTCGGCGCCTTCTGCCCTCACATCGCCCTGGACGTGCCGGGCGCCGCCGAGGGGCCGCTGGCAGGATTGACTTTCGCGGCGAAAGATCTGTTCGACGTGGCCGGGCACGCCACGGGGGCCGGCAACCCGACATGGCTTGCGACCCATCCGCCGGCAACCGCCACCGCGCCCGCCGTGAAGACTCTGCTGGATGCCGGGGCGCGGCTGGTCGGCAAGACGATCACCGACGAACTGGCCTTCAGCATCAACGGCGAGAACGCCCATTACGGCACTCCGTTGAACGCCAAGGCGCCGCAGCGCATCCCCGGCGGCTCGTCCAGCGGGTCGGCTTCCGCCGTTGCCGGCGGCGCCGTCCCGCTGGCGCTGGGGACGGACACCGGCGGCTCCGTCCGGGTGCCCGCGGCCTTCTGCGGGATCTACGGCTTCCGCCCGACCCATGGGCGCATTTCGCTGGACGGCATCACGCCGCTGGCTCCCAGTTTCGATTCGGTCGGGTGGTTCACCCGCGACGCCGGACTGCTGGAACGGGTGGGGCGGGTCCTGCTGGACCTTCCGGGTGACGAAGAAGGACGGCCCCGCAGCCTCCTGCTGGTGGAGGACGCCTTCGCCATGACCGACCCGTCCGCCCGGGCGGCGCTGGGTCCGGCGATCGACGCCGTCACCGCCACGCTGGGATCGCCGCGCGATGTCAGGCTGAGCGGCGACGGGCTGGGCGAAGGCTGGCTGAACGCTTTCCGCACTTTGCAGATGCACGAGGTCTGGCGCACCCACGGCGCCTGGATTTCCGGTCACCGGCCGCATTTCGGACCCGGCGTCGCCGAACGGTTCCAAGCGGCGTCGCGGGTGACCGACAAGGCTGCCGGCGAGGCGGCCAACTTCCGCCGACGCGTGACGGAGCAGATGGACAGCCTGCTGGCGGGCGGCGACCTCCTGCTGATGCCGACGGCGCCCGGCATAGCGCCGCTGAAGAACACGCCGCAGGGGGAACTCGACCAGTTCCGCGCCCAGGTCCTCAGCATGACCTGCATCGCCGGGCTTGCCCGCCTACCTCAGGTCAGCCTGCCGGCCGCCGAGATCGAGGGCTGCCCGGTCGGGCTGTCGCTGGTGGCGCGGCGCGGCGGCGACGGGATGCTGCTGGCGGCGGCGAAGCGGGTCGCGGAAGTCCTGTGACGCTGCCCGGTGCCGCCGGTGGCCGATAGCGGCCGGCTTACGACTCGTAGCTGACCAGCGAATTTACCGGCACGTCGAGCTTTTCGGCGCCCTTCAGGAAGGCCAGCTCGATCAGGAACTGTGCCGCGACCACCTCGGCGCCGACGCTCCGCAGCAGGTTGATGGCGGCGACCATCGTGCCGCCGGTAGCGAGCAGATCGTCGCACACGACGACGCGGGCGCCCGGCTTGATGGCGTCAGCCTGGATCTCGATCGTGTCGGAGCCGTATTCCAGGTCGTAGTTGTGGGTGATGATGTCGCCCGGCAGCTTGCCGCGCTTGCGGATCATGACGAAACCCAGGCCCAGCGTCAGCGCCAGCGGGGCTGCGACCAGGAACCCGCGCGATTCGATCCCGACTAGGACGTCCGGCTTGTAGGGCTTGACCGCGTCGGCCAGTTGGCCGACGGCATCCTTCCAGGCTTCGGCATGGGCGAGCAGCGTGGAAATGTCGTAGAACAGGATACCGGGCTTGGGAAAGTCCGGGATGCTGCGGATATGGTCTTTTATGTTCATCGCTGTCCTGCGAATTCCCGTGACTGGTTCCCATGAATGGATCAGGGCGGCATCCTAGTGGGCCGGCGCATCACATGCAAACAGGTGACCCGTCATGACGGATCTTCAGGTGAACGGCGGGGGATGGATCGAGGCCGTCGAAGCGGGTGATCGCGGCGGTCCGGCGCTCGCCGCGGTCGGGCGCTGGGTCATCGCGACCGCCCGCGAACTGAGCGCCGACCTGGAGACGGTCAGGCTCGAGCGGGGCAGGGCCATGCGCCTCGACCTCGGCCGGCTCGAGGCGGTCGATACCGTCGGCGCCCTGCTGCTGCTGCGGTTCCAGGCGAAGCTGAACGCGGCCGGCTCCCCGCTGGAACTGACGGGAGCCAGCCCCGCCCACGCCGCCCTGATCGAGGCGGTGAGACGCGCCGACCGGCGCTGCGACCATACCGTCAAGGACACCCGCCACCCCATCGTAGCGATGGTCGAGCGAACCGGTGCCGCCACCTTCCAGGCCGGGCGGGAGGCGTTGGATCTTCTGAACTTCCTGGGCATGATGGTGACGGCGCTGGCGCGGACGGTCGCCTCGCCCCGGCGGCTGCGGGGCATAGCGCTGGTCCACCACATCGAGCAGACCGGCCTCAACGCCCTGCCCATCGTCGGACTGCTGTCGTTCCTGATCGGGGTCGTGCTGGCCTACCAGGGGGCGGACCAGCTTCGCCAGTTCGGCGCGGAGCTGTTCGTGGTCAACCTGCTCGGCGTCTCGATCCTGCGGGAGATCGGCATCCTGATGACCTCGATCATCATAGCGGGACGGTCGGGCTCCGCCTTCACGGCCCAGATCGGCACCATGAAGGTCAACCTGGAGGTGGACGCGCTGCGCACCCTCGGCCTCGATCCGATCGAGCTGCTGGTGCTGCCCCGGGCGATCGCCCTGATGATCACGCTGCCGCTGCTGGCGTTCTACGCCGATGTCGTGGGGCTGCTCGGCGGGGCGGTGATGTGCTATTTCGTGCTGGATATCGGGTTCGGCCAGTTCGTCCAGCAGCTCCATGGCGCGATCAAGCTTTCCACGCTTATGGTCGGACTGTGCAAGGCGCCGGTCTTCGCCTTCGTTATAGCCCTGGTCGGATGCTACGAAGGGCTGAAGGTCAGCGGCAGCGCCGAAAGCGTCGGGCGGCTGACGACCCGGTCCGTGGTTGTGGGAATTTTCCTGGTGATCGTTCTCGATGCGCTCTTCTCGATCCTGTTCTCGTATCTCGGCGTCTGAAGAATGCCGGCATCCGACCACAGTGCCGTGATCCGGGTGCGTGGGCTGGTCACCCGGTTCGGCGCCCAGACGATCCATGACGGGCTGGACCTGGATGTCCGGCGCGGCGAGGTGCTGGGCGTGGTCGGCGGCTCCGGCACCGGCAAATCGGTGCTGCTCAAGGCCATCATCGGTCTGGTCCGTCCCGCCGCCGGATCGATCGAGGTGCTGGGCGAGGACACGGCCACCCTGAACGACGCCGAACGCATCGGCCTGCAAGCGCGCTGGGGCGTCCTGTTCCAGGACGGCGCGCTGTTCAGCTCGATGACGGTCGCGGAAAACATCCAGGTCCCGCTGAAGGAGCACACGACGCTCGACCGCGCGACCATCGCGGAGGTGGCGCGCATCAAGATCGCCATGACGGGACTGCCGCCGGACGCGGGATTGAAGTATCCGTCGGAACTGTCCGGCGGCATGAAGAAACGGGCGGGGCTGGCCCGAGCGCTGGCGCTCGATCCGGAGATCCTGTTCCTGGACGAGCCGACGGCAGGATTGGACCCGATCGGTGCCGCCGCCTTCGACGACCTGATAAAGGGCCTCCAGCGCAGCCTGGGCCTGACGGTGTTCATGGTAACCCACGACCTCGACAGCCTGCGCGCGATCTGCGACCGTATCGCCGTGCTGATCGACAAGCGCATCCTGGTGGACACGATGGAGGCCCTGCGTTTGCTGGACCAACCCTGGATTCGCGAATACTTCCATGGACCGCGCGGCCGGGCCGCCCTTGGCGCGGGTGCCTGAGCGATGGAGACGCGCGCCAGCTATCTCCTGGTCGGCGGCTTCACGCTGGTCTTCATGGCCTGCCTGTTCGCGTTCGTCGTCTGGCTGGCGAAGTCCAGCTACGAGGAAGCGAGCTCGACCCGCTACCACATCTACTTCACCGGCTCGGTCGCTGGATTGCAGGAGGGCAGCCCGGTGCGCTACCGGGGCATCGCCCTGGGATCGGTCCGCGACATCCGGATCGATCCGAAGAACATCGCGCGCGTCCAGGTGACGATCGAGGTCGCGGCCAATACTCCCATCAAGGAGGATGCCGTGGCCTATCTGGCGCTGGAGGGGATTTCCGGCGGCGCCTATGTCGAGATCTCCGGCGGCACCCAGGAAAGCGCCCTGCTGAAGCCGGAAGACGGCGACTTGGCCATCATCCAGAGCCGGCCGTCGTCGCTGGCGGCCCTGGTGGAAACGACGCCGGAACTGCTGACGCGGCTGGTCGGCCTGTCGACCCAGGTCACCGGGTTCCTGACGCAGCAGAACCAGGAGGAAGTCACCCGCATCCTGGTCAATGTCCGCACCATGACCGACCACCTGGCGCAGGCTTCCGCCGGGGCCGGCGGGACGGTCGAGGAGCTGGGCACCACGCTGGGGCTGGTCAACGGCCTCGTCATGGACCTGCGCGACCATGCCGACAAGCTGGCCGGCAGCGCCGACGCGGCGCTGGGGCAGGCGCGCGTCACAATGGGGACGGTCGGCAAGGACGCCAGCCGTCTTTCCACCGACTTCACGCGGCTGTCCGGCGACCTGCGGACCTTGACGGCCTCGCTCGACCGGACGGCGAGGGAAGCCGAAACCCTGCTGAAGGAGAACCGCGAGCCGATCGCCGACTTCACCGCCAGCGGGCTTTACGACTTCACCCTGCTGATGACGGAACTGCGTGGGCTGGTGACCAACCTGTCGCGGGTGACCATGAAGCTCGAGCGCGATCCCGGCGACTTCCTGTTCGGCGGTACCAGGCAGGGCGTCGATGTGCAATAGCAAGGCACGCGGGCGAATAACGGTCGGGTTGACGCTTCTGCTCGGAAGCCTGCTGGCGGCCGGATGCAGCCTGCCGGGATTTTCGCCACCGCCGCAGCTTTTCACCCTGACGCCGAAGAACACCTTCGTCGAGGGGCTGCCGGTGGTCTCCGACCAGATCCTGATCGAAACGCCGGTGGCGGCGGCCGGTCTCGACACCGGGCGGATCGCCCTGAGCCGCAGTTCCACCACGCTCGATTACTTCGCCGGCGTGAGCTGGACCGACAGGGCGCCGGCCATGGTCCAGACGCTGATGGTCGAATCCTTCGAGAACAGCAGCCGCGTCGTGTCCGTCGGCCGCGATACCATCGGGCTGCGGGCGGACTACGTCCTGAAGAGCGAGCTGCGGGAGTTCCAGGCGGAGTACGCCGGAGCCGGCGACGGCGGACCACCCCAGATCCACGTCCGGATCAACGCCAAGCTGGTCGCCATGCCCCGCCGCACCATTGAAGCCGGCAAGACCTTTGAGGCCCTGGAGCGGGCGGGCAGCCCCGCCTTCCAGGACATCATCGCAACTTATGACGAAGCACTCGGCAAGGTCCTGCGCCGGCTGGTCGAATGGTCGCTGACCGAGGCGGCGAGGATCGACCGGCAGAAGCAGGGGCAGGATGCTTGGGGAGGACCGACGCCGTCCTTCCTGAAGCGCCCAGGTTGAGGAACCGAAGCCGGCTTCGTGAGTTTGTTCCCCATGCCTTGAAGAGCGCCGGCTTCCGGCGGAGCAAGCTACGGAGAACAAGTCTTATGAGATCAGCCGTCCTGGGCATGGCGTTCGCCCTGACAGCCGCGACGGTTACGGCAGGAACCATGGTTGCCCCAAACCCGGCGGTGGCGCAGGAGCAGCGCTTCGTCACGATCGGAACCGGAGTCGTCACCGGCCTCTATTATCCGGCGGGAGGGGCGATCTGCCGGCTGGTCAACCGGAGCCGCGCCGAGCACGGCATCCGTTGCGCGGTAGAGTCCTCGGATGGTTCGGTCTTCAACCTGGAGGCCTTGCGGCGGGGCGAAATGGACATGGCCATCGTCCAGTCGGACTGGCAATACCATGCCTACAAGGGCACGGCCCGGTTCCGCGACGAAGGTCCGTTCAAGAACCTGCGGTCCGTCTTCAGCCTGCATGGCGAGCCGCTTACGGTGGTGGCAAGGGCGGATGCAGGCATCGGCACGTTCCAGGACCTCAAGGGCAAGCGGGTCAATATCGGGCCGGAAGGCTCCGGCGGGCGTATCATGCTGGATACGGTGCTGAAGGCCTTCTCGTGGACGGTGCGGGATTTCTCGCTCGCGTCGGAGCTTCCGGCATCCGAGCAGGCCGGCGCACTGTGCGACAACCGGGTCGATGCCATCGTCCTGGCCGGCGGCCATCCCAGCGGCGCCGTTCAGGAGGCCGCCTCAGCGTGTTCGATCGCGCTGGTTCCCGTCGCCGGACGTGCCGTCCAGCGGCTTGTCGGCGACAGTCCCTGGCTTGCCCGCAGCGTCATTCCCGGTGGTCTTTATACCGGCGTTCCCGAAGAGACCGAGACCTTCGGCGTCAAGGCGACTCTCGTCAGTTCCGCCGGGGTGGATGCCGACACGGTCTATGAAATGGTCAGGACCGTGTTCGAAGGCCTGGACGATTTCACGTCGCTCCATCCGGTCCTGCGGGAACTGGAGCCGGAAGCCATGGCGACGGAGGGATTGACGGCTCCGCTCCACGAAGGGGCGAAGCGGTATTTCAAGGAGGCGGGGCTGCGGTAGAACCGGGCTGGGATAGGACTAGGCTGGGACGGGATAGGGCCGGCGAGCCTGCGTTTTGTCGGTTCCTGCTGTCTTCTTTGCGGATCACCGCGTTGTGAATTGCCGGTGATGCACGGCGCTGGCAGCATCGCATCAAACGGGCGGCCCTGGTTCCGCCTGACACCACAACCTTGCGAGTCAGTCATGCGCCAGCCGGTAGCCACGATCTCATTGATCGCCCTGGGCTTCGCCGTCACCGTATTCGGGATCGTTCCGAGAGCTTCGGCACAGGAAACGCCGGTCGAGGAACAGATCGTCGATGCCTTCCAGACCCTTTTCGGCAAGCATCCCGGCCAGCGTGTCAACCATGCCAAGGGCATCGTCGCCGAGGGCAGCTTCAAGGCCTCGCCGGATGCCGCCGGACTGACCCGCGCCGCCCATTTCCAGGCAGGAACCGTCCCCGTGACCGTCCGCTTTTCCAATGCCACGGGCGTCCCGAACATTCCCGACGGCGACCCCAATGCCAATCCCCACGGCTTGGCGGTCAAGTTCAGCTTGCCGGACGGCAGCGAAACCGACATCGTGATCAACAGCCTGCATTTCTTCCCGGTGGCGACCCCGGCCGAATTCCGCGACCTGCTGCTGGCGGTCGCCGCCAGCAAGCCCGACAGCCCGAAGCCGACCAAACTCGAAGAGTTCGTATCGAAGCATCCGGCGGTCGCCAAGGCCGGGGCCACCGTCAGGACGCCGGAGAGCTTCGCCACCGAACAGTATTTCGGCATCAACGCGTTCGGGTTCACCAACAAGGCGGGGGAGACGAGTTTCATCCGCTACGTCGCCGAACCGCTGGCCGGCGTCAAATACCTCGCCCCCGAGGATGCCGCCAAGCGGGCGCCCGACTACTTGAGCGAAGACCTGAAGGCCCGGCTGGCGAAGGCGCCGGTACAGTTCCGCCTGCTGGCCCAGGTCGCGGCCGCCGGCGACCCGATCACCGATGCGACCATCCCCTGGCCGGAAGACCGCAAGCGCGTCGAACTCGGCGTCCTGACGATCACGGCTCCGGCGGCAGACAACGAGGAAGCGGCGAAGTCGCTGCTGTTCCTGCCGGGCAACGTGACCGACGGCGTGGCGCCGTCGGACGACCCGCTGATCGCCGTGCGCGACGCCTCCTACGCGGTCTCGTTCTCCCGCCGGAGCGAGTGACGCTGCCCTGCCCGTGACGGTCAGCGCCGCTGGTCGGACAGGTTCTCCCTGAGGATCTGGCGGACCAGCGGCAGTGCCCTGTCCCGAGGCATCCCGGCGCTCAGGCGGGGATCGTACAGCGTCCGCAGCAGAAGCCGGTCCATCGACCCGAGTTCCCGGTAGCCGATATCGTCGTCCAGCACCGTTTCCGGGTGCCCCGGCGTTTCTCCGAAGAAACCCATGCTCTGGAAGATCTCTTCCAGCAGGCAGGCGCTTACGCCGTCGGGCGGCATGACGCCCGCGTTGATGTGGATCTTCGATCCCCTGATCTCGCCGTTAACGGTGGAGGGAAGGGCGATGCAGGTAAAGGGCTCGTCCTTGACCCCGCTGGCGGGTTCGACGAAGAACGGCCAGTAGGAGGCCCGGTTGGTCACGTATACGTCGATGTCGCCGGCCCAGAGCGGGTTGTCCTCGACCGTGATCTGCTGCCCGGTCAGGTCCGCCAGATCGTCGGCAATCTGCTGGACCCGGGCGAGCCACTCGCTTCCGGCATCGCCGCGCACCGCGATGCCGATAGCGCCCGCCCACTTGGTCACCGGCCTGGCATGGCGCGTTTCGTTCGCCAGCGCACCCTGGTCGAACAGCCCGACGGCGCGGTTCAGCCACTGGGAAGGATGACCGTCGGGGTCGGGAGGTGCCTGAAGCACGATGGCGGGAAGATCGACGGAACTGCCGAGGACCGGCGCCGGAGCCAGCGGCAGGAGCAGCAGCGCGAGCAGGACTGATCGCGATGACGGTGAAGCTCCGGCGGTGTGCTGGCGCATCGTTTCCCTGACCTCCCGCTGCCGGTTGGCATCGACTGCTTCATGTAGAATGGGTTGCCGGACCAATGGGTCCAAGTGGCCGGGCCTTCCTTGTTTCGCGCCCCCGCGGGTATGCCGAAAATCCAGAATGCCCCTTCATGGTTTGTGGGTTAAGCTATCCAGCCGCCGGGAACGTATTCAGCCTTTGAGTCGTTCGTCGGCTGGTGAGTGAAGGACTCAACAATGCGGGTGGGATGATCCGGCAATGACCGACTTCGGTTTGTTGTCACGCGGAGAGTTGCAGGCCATGGCCGATGCGGCGCGTGAAGTGCTGACCTGCCAGCGTGTTCTCACGAAGACCGGCGACAACGTCGTGGGCGAGATTCTTCGCGGTGCCGGCACCTTCTTCGAGTGGCGGCATTACCCGCAGGGCGACATCTACGATTCGGAGCATCACGCCCAGTATTATTACCATGCCCATCCCGAGGAAGAGCGCGTATCGGGCGAGCACGGCCACTTCCATACGTTCCTGCGGCCGCTCGGCATGCCGGCGGGAGTAGCCCCGGCTCCCGTACCCGACCTCAAGGAACCTTCGTCCGAGAACGATGCGCTGTGTCATCTGGTCGGCATTTCGATGGACAGGGCGGGACTGCCGATCCGCCTGTTCACCACCAACCGCTGGGTCACCGGGGAAACATGGTACTCGGCCGGCGACGTGGTTCGCATGCTGGACTGCTTCGTCATCGACCATGCGCGTCCTTCGTGGCCGGCCAATCGCTGGATCACCGCGCTGATGCGGATGTTCCGGCCGCAGATCGTGGAACTGCTCCATGCCCGCGACGCCGAGATCCAGCGGCGATCGGGCATGCATCCCCGCGTCAACATCTTCGAGGACCGAGACCTGGAGGTGACGTCCGAGATGCGCGTGTCGATCGAGGACCAGATCGCCCGGATCGAGCTGGCGCTGGCCCGGGTCCGCCGGCGCGAGGCACCGGCAGAGCGAAGTTTGCTGAAAAGCAGCTCTCAAATTAACTAAAGATTAGGCATTGCAGCCGGAAAATCGACGCGAAGAGTGAGCCGGTCCTTGGGATAATTCCCATGCCGCCCGTAGCGCCGGAATACGACTGGAAACATGACCGAACACCTGACCCAACGGGATGTCGAACGGCTGTTGGCGGATCCTTCTCCGCAGACCCGCGCCGAAATGGCCGCCAAAGTCGCGGCAAGTCTTGAAAGCGTCAGTCTGACCGAAGGCGAGCGAAAGCTTGCCGAGGGCATCGTCCGCGTCATGGCGCGCGATGCCGCCGAGCGCGTCCGTCAGGCGCTTGCCGAAAATCTCAAGTCATCGCAGAGCCTGCCGCGCGACGTCGCCTTGACGCTCGCCCGCGACGTGGAGGCGGTGGCCCTGCCGGTGCTCGGGGCATCGTCGGTCCTGACCGACGTCGATCTGATCGAACTGGTGCGCACCGGCACCGCCGCCAAGCAGACGGCCATCGCCGGGCGGCCGGAAGTCAGCGCCGAGGTCGCCGACGTGCTGGTGGAAACGGCGCCGGAGCAGGCGGTCGCCAAGCTGGTGGCCAATCCCGGCGCGAAGATCGCGCCGGAGAGCCTGGGCCGCGTGCTTGACCGCTTCGGCGACAGCCCCGCCATCCAGGAACCGCTGGTCCATCGCGACCAGTTGCCGGTGACGGTGGCCGAGCGGCTGGTGGCGCTGGTTTCCGACACCCTGCGCGACTATTTGGTGACCCATCACGACCTGCCGGCGGGCATCGCCAGCGATCTGGTGCTGCAAAGCCGCGAGCGCGCGACGGTTTCGCTGTTCACCGACGGCCAGGACAACGCCGACGTCGAACGGCTGGTCGAGCATCTGCGCCGCAACGGCCGCCTGACGCCGTCGCTGATGCTCCGGGCGCTTTGCATGGGCGACGTGGCGATCCTGGAAGCGAGCCTGTCGCTGCTGGCCAAGGTGCCGCTGACCAACGCCCGTCTGCTGATCCACGATGCCGGGCGGCTGGGCTTGAAGTCGCTTTACGAGCGCGCCGGCCTGCCGACCCGCCTGCTGCCAGCCTTCCGGGTAGCGGTCGATGTCTCGCACGAAACGCTGCTAGACGGCGAACCCGGCGACCTCGACCGCCATCGCCGCAAGATGATCGAGCGGATCCTGACCCAGTACGAGGATCTGTCCTCGGATGACCTGGATTACCTGCTCAACAAGCTGGGCGACCTGGTCGAGCCGGCGGACTGAGGAAACCGTCCGCCGCCGCTAGAAGCTGGGCGGCGTACAGGCGCTGACGACTTCGCAGATTTCCTCGCCGACGGTGCGGAAACGATGGGGCAGGCGGCTGTTGAAGTAATAGGCGTCTCCCGGCCCCAAGATGCGGCGCTGGTCTCCCACCGTCACCTCCAGCCGGCCGCGCAAAACAACGCCGCCTTCCTCCGCCGCATGGCGCAGCATGTTCTGACCGGTGTCCGCCCCTGGCTGATACTGCTCATGCAGGATCTGGAGCGCCCGCGCTTCCGGGTCGCGGCCGACCTGGGCATAACGGATCGCTCCATCGCTGATGACGGTCAGGTCTTCGGCGCGGAAGAACACCTGCTCGCGCGGCGCCTGTTCCATCGAGAAGAAATCGGCAAGGCTCATGGGGATGCCGTCGAGCACTTTCTTGAGCGAGCCGACCGAGGGGCTCGACCTGTTCTGCTCGATCAACGAGACGGATGCATTGCTGACGCCGGCCCGCTTCGCCAGTTCACGCTGCGACAGCCCGTGCATCTCGCGGATTGCCCGGAGCCGGGCGCCGACATCGAACTCCATGGGATTCTACCCGCGAACCACTGTTAAACCTGTTGAATATATTGAACAGGTAAGTGGCTTTCGCGCAAGGCACCTTATTGTCTCATTTTGCGGCTGCAAGGCCCTTGTCGATTTTCTTGAGCGTGGCTTAGGCTGCTGGCAACGAGACGAACAGACAGAGCTGTCCGTTCGTGCCAACCCGCCATAATCCTCGACCAGTGAAGGAGAGCCCGTCATGGACGGCATCATGACCAGTCAGCCGAACAACCTCGAAGCTTTCTGGATGCCGTTCACGATGAACAGGCAATTCAAGAAGGCGCCGCGCATGCTGGTGTCGGCCGAGGGGATGTACTACACGGCGCAGGACGGCCGGAAGATCCTGGACGGTGCGGCGGGCCTGTGGTGCGTCAATGCCGGCCACCGCCGTCCCAAGATCGTCGAGGCTGTTCAGAAACAGGTCTTCGAGCTCGATTACGCACCGGCCTTCCAGATGGGGCATCCAGCGGCGTTCGAACTGGCATCGCGCCTGATCAACCTGATGCCCGGCGACCTCGACCACGTCTTCTTCACCAACTCCGGATCGGAGTCGGTCGATACCGCGCTGAAGATCGCGCTGGCGTATCAGCGCGCCAGGGGCGAAGGCACCCGGCAGCGGTTGATCGGCCGTGAGCGCGGCTATCACGGTGTCGGTTTTGGCGGCATCTCGGTCGGCGGCATCGTGTCCAACCGCAAGTTCTTCGGCAGCCTGCTCAACGGCGTCGATCACATGCCGCACACCCACGACAAGGCACACCAGGCCTTCAGCCGGGGCCAGCCGGAATGGGGCGGCCATCTGGCCGACGAACTGGAGCGCATCGTCACGCTGCACGACGCCTCCAACATCGCCGCCGTGATCGTCGAGCCGGTTGCGGGCTCGACCGGCGTGCTGATCCCGCCGCAGGGCTACCTTCAGCGGCTGCGCGAGATCTGCGACAAGCACGGTATCCTGCTGATCTTCGACGAGGTCATCACCGGCTTCGGTCGCCTGGGCGCCGGCTTCGCCACCGATTACTTCGGCGTGATGCCCGACATCGTCTGCACGGCCAAGGGCATCACCAACGGGACCATTCCGATGGGCGGCGTCTTTGTCCGCAAGCACATCTACGACGCCTTCATGACCGGCTCCGAAGGCGCCATCGAGCTGTTCCACGGCTACACCTATTCCGGTCACCCGGTCGCCTGTGCGGCGGCACTCGCCACGCTGGACACCTATCAGGAAGACGGACTGTTCCAGCGCGCCGCCGATCTGGCGCCGTACTGGGAAGACGCGGTCCATAGCCTGAAGGACGCCCGCCACGTCATCGACCTGCGCAACCTGGGTCTGATCGCCGGCATTGAACTCGAGCCGCTGCCCGGCCAGCCGACCAAGCGGGCGTTCGAAGCCTTCCTGAAGTGCTTCGAGGCCGGCGTGATGGTCCGCACAACCGGCGACATCATCGCCCTGTCGCCGCCGCTGATCATCGAGAAGGCCGAGATCGACCGGATCTTCACGACCATTCGGGAAGTCCTGGCGACGATCGAGTAGAGGCCGGGCGATAGTGATGTTGGGCCGTGGCCCGACATCACTTCGTCAACGCAGACTTATGGCTGCTCCAGGTTGGTGCAAAGACGGGGCTCGGACGCGCACAGGACGGGCTTGGAATTGCCGAGCTTGCCATGGGCGCAGACATCGCCCGTACGGGAATACTCCTCCCTCGAGTCGTGTCTGTCATGCAATCTGTCGCGTTCGCTCAGCATATCGCCGGAGACACGGTCGAGATGCTGACGGATCGTCCGAGCCATCCGCTCGCCGATCCGCTCCACATCGGACTCGCGTTTGGCGACCTGGGAGCCGGCCTGCTTCACCGCGAACTCGATCTTGCGCTGGATGATCGGCGTGAAGCGGTCCAGCACGTCCTGGTCGATCCTGTAATGCAGGACCTCGTGCTGCCAGACCGATTCGCGGATGCAGTCGTCGTCTTCCAACTCGCTCCCGACATAGATCTTCGGGTCGGTCAGCGTGATCGTGACATCCACCGCCTCGATCGAGACGCACAATTCCCGTCCGTCGCTTGTCCAACGGTAGCGTGACTGCTGGGCGACAGTGAAGGCCCCGACATAGAGGCCGGCGGGATGGGCGCCGGGCTTCTTGAACAGGCGGGTCAATTCGCTGTAGGTGCGCTCTTCCCGGGTCAGCGGCGCGTTCTGCGCTATTTTCAGCGAAACGGTCGCGTCAGGCGGGCGGGTCTGGCAGGTCTGCGCGGATGCCGGAGCCGCGAGCGGGAACGTCAGGATGAACAGCCCCAGGGCTGCCGATACGATCGACCTATTGGACACGGGCGGGCGCGCTGCTGTGATGACTGATCTCATCATTCATCACAGCAAATGCGGCAATTTTCCAATCCTTTCGAGTTAACTCCCGGCCCGAGACCTGCTCATGTCACAGCAGGTCGCGCAGCCTGAACCATGCCATCGCCAGCACGAGCAGCGGTGTGCGGGCAGCGCCGCCGGGGAAGCTGGCGTGGGGCAGGCGGGCGAATACGTCGAACCGCTCGGCGGTCCCGCCGACCGCTTCCGCGATCAGCTTGCCCGCCAGCCCGGTCAGGGCGACGCCGTGGCCCGAATAACCGTGGGCGAAGAAGACGTTGTCCCCGAGTCGCCCGAAATGGGGTGTCCGGTTCATGGTGATGGCGACGTTGCCGCCCCAGCAATGATCGATCCGCGTGTCCGCAAGTTGCGGAAAGTAGCGCAGCATCGTCTTGCGGAGAAGCCGCTTCAGGTCCGGCCGGTCGAGCGCCGAATAGCTGACGCCACCTCCGAACAGCAGGCGGTGATCGGGCGAGCGGCGGTAGTAGTTGAGGACGAAGTTGACGTCCGCGACGGCGTGGCCGCAGGGAATCAACTCGGCCGCGCGCTTCTCGCCCAAGGGTTCCGTCGCGATCATGTATGTCGCGACCGGCATGATCTTGGCCGCCAGTTCGGGGGCGAGGCGGCCCAGATAGGCGTTGCCGGCCAGCACCATGTACCGGGCGCGGACCACGCCGGCAGCGGTATGAGCCGCGGGGGAGGCTCCGGTTTCGATCCTCAGCACACGCGAGCCTTCGAAGATCCGGGCGCCGGCTTCCGCCGCGGCGGACCCCAGGCCGATCGCATAGTTGAGCGGGTGAAGCTGTCCGCTGCCGCCGTCGAACAGGCCGCCGACATAGGCGTCGGATGCGACCATGGACCTGATCTCCGCCCGGTCGAGTGGTCGCGCTTCCCCATAGCCATAGTCGTTGCGCCATTCCGACTCCATCTCACGGAGGCCGGTCATCTGGCGCTGCTTGAGGGCGGCCATCACGTAGCCCCAGCGCAGATCGCAGTCGATCCTATGCCGGGCTACCCGGTCGCGCAGGATGGTCTTGGACTCTTCGCCCAGTTCCCACAGCAAGCGCGCATCGTCCTTGCCGACCCAGCCGGCCATGGTGCCCATCGGCGGGTTGTAGGCGGTGACGATCTGGCCGCCGTTGCGGCCCGAGGCTCCCCAGCCGATCTTCTCCGCTTCCAGCACGACGACGTCATAACCCCGCTCCGCAAGGTTCAGGGCGGTCGAAAGCCCGGTATAGCCGCCGCCGACCACGCAGACGTCGCACCGGATCTCGCCGTCGAGTTCCGGATGGTCGGGCTGGGGCAGGGCGGTGTCGGCGTACCAGGAACGGGGGTGCAGCCTGCCGGCCACTTAAGGTCGTCCCCTGCCGCAAGAGGTGGGACTGCGGCAGCCAAGGATCGGCCAGCGGCTGTCGCACCACGGCGTACATCTCCGCCAGAATACAAGAGTCTGCGCCGATCCGAACATCGCGGCGTGGAGCCCGGCTATGGTCAAGGTCATGAAAACTCCGGCATAGATCACGTCGTTGAAGAAATGGGCTCCCATCGCGATCCTGAGAAGCCCCGCTCCCAGTCCGGCAGCCATGCCCGCCATGAGCAGCGGTCCCGAAAAGCGGCGCGCCACGACATAGGCCACGATCTGGAGATAGAAACCCATGGCGGCATCGCCGGCCACGAAGGAGCAGTTCTTCTCGCATTGATTGCTGAACACCATCGGCGGGCTGTAATATTGACGCCCGCCGAATTCCTCGACCTGAACAGGCCGCGCCCGGTTCCACATGTCCTTCAGCACGACGTTCGCAACCAGTCCCGGCCCAAGCACCAGTCCCAGGAACAGGAAGGCCCAACTCTTCGGCCCGAGCCGCAGCAGTGTCCCAGCGGTCTTCGACCGAACGGTGCGGATGGCGGTATGGAGAAATGCCAGCAAGGTGACGGTGCCGATAATGCGCGCCGTTATCTGGATCGCGCTATGCAGGAACTCCGGTACCGGCTGGTTGCGCCACATGAAGCCCGCGGCAGGATCGAAGAAAAGCATGGAAACGTTGAGGTCGATCGCTGGGACCAGTACCAGCACGATCAGGATCGCCAGCCCTATCTGAATGCTCCGCCGCACCCGCGACGTCCTGAAGGCCGCCAGACCGCTGTTGTCGGAGGTCCGCTTGTCAGGTGCCATCGGCATAGATCCAGATCCGTTCCACTCGTGCATATGACTATGCCGTATGGAGTAAACCTGGAAGGCCTTTTCGGTGTCGAGACTTCCTTCGAGCCGCGGAAAAATTCCGCGGCCCGTCTCTCCGTATTTTCGGATCAAGCGCCGAGGGCCTGTTCGCGAATGGTCAGATAGGCCTGATCGCTCCACTTGCTCCAGGCCCGCGATTTTTGCAGGGCGTTGGTGAAGGACGCGTGGACCTTGCCGGCCAGTTCGCTGGACGCAGCGATTTCCGTCAGCACTTCCTTGGTCGCCCGGCCCATCTCGGCGACGACGTCGTCCGGCCATGTGCGCGGCTGGACCCCATGGTCGCGGACCAGCGGCTCCAGCGAGATGGCGTTGTGCCAGTTGAAGTCGGCCAGAGTCGTGGTCGCGGTGGCCTGTGCCGCCGCCGCGACGATCTGCTGGAGATCCTTCGGCAGGGCGTCATATTTCTGCTTGTTGACGCTGATCTCCAGGGCCGGTCCGCCCTCGTGGAAGGCGGGCAGGTAATAGTATTTGGCGATCTGGTGCAGGCCGAACGCAAGGTCGTTCCATGGTCCGACCCATTCCGCCGCGTCGACCGCGCCGGACTGGAGCGCGGCGAAGATCTCGCCCGGCGGCGTCAGCACGACGTTGACGCCCATCTTCTGCATCACGGCGCCGCCGAGGCCGGCGATCCGGAACTTGCGGCCGCGAAGGTCGGCCAAGCTCTTGACCTCCCGGACGAACCAGCCGCCGGCCTGTACGCCGCTGCTGCCGGCGTAGAGCGGCTTGACGCCGAACGGGGCATAGGCCTCGTCCCAAAGCTGCTGTCCACCACCGAAATAGAGCCAGGCTGCATGTTCGGTCGCGTTCAGGCCGAACGGAACGCCGGTGAACCAGTGGAACACCGGGCTTTTGCCCTGCCAGTAATAGGGGGTCGCGTGCAGCATATCGGCGGTGCCGCTGACGACGGCGTCGAACGCTTCGAACGGCGGCACCAGCTCGCCCGCCGCATAGAGCTTGACCGAGAGCCGGCCGCCGCTGAGGGCCGTGATCATGTCGGCGGCCCGTTGCGCATTGACGCCGACTCCAGGAGCGTTCTTGGGCCAGGAGGTGACCATGGTCCACTGCTGGCGGCCCTGCGAGATCGCCGGCGCCGGGAACGAGGATGCCGCACCGAGCGCCGCCGCTCCGCCGATGGCGCCTGTGGTGATGAATTGACGTCTTTTCATGTCGCCTCTCTTGATGGAAGCCTGTCCGGCACCTCTTTGGGGCGGCATAGTGCCTTCTCCGCCGTCGCGTTACAACGCGTTCGGAAGCCGCGCCCGGTCATGTGCGATCCAGTCCGGTTCGAATCAGTTCAGCGGTTCGCCGCGCGTGACCGGCTGGACCGGCGCCGTAAGGGGAGCGGGCGCACCGGTCGCTCCGCCGTTCTGGTTCGACGGATAAGGCTGCGAGGCACCGGGATCGGCCGGATAAGTCTGGGTCGGGTAGTTCTGGGTAGGGTAGTTCTGGTTCGGATAAGCCTGCTCCTGCTGCACCGCCTGATCGGTGTCGCCGCCCGCCGGTCCGTATCCCTGCTGGCTGCGGGCCTGGATCTCCGGATCACGCTCCACCCGGTTGATGACGTATTTGGTGCCGTCGCTGACGCCGCTGGCGATCATTCCGACCAGACCGCAGCCGGACAGCATCATCACCGCCGGTAAAGCCAGGAACACGATGCGCATGCAATCCCCCTTGTCATATCGTCCCCTGCGCTAAAGCCAAGGTGCTTCCGGCGCAAGCACCAAATGCGATCCGCTCTCCGAAAGCGACCTCTTCAGGGAGATGGACAAAATGCATACACCCACTGGCGCGTTTTGCCGGCAAGACCCATAATGCAGGCCATCGAGCGCAACAAAGCGGAGCCGGCGGGGGTGCGCCCGCGCCGTCATATATATGAACCTGCTCAGTGATTTCATTCAGCGCCACCAGATCACCGAAGTCGAGTGCCTGGTCCCGGACATGTCCGGGATCGCGCGCGGCAAGATCCTGCCGGCTGAAAAGTTCCTCCGCATCCTGCGCGAGCGCGGGCTCCGCATGCCCGAGGCGATCTTCATCCAGACCGTCACGGGCGAATATCCCGACGACGAGGACGTGACCAGCCCGGCCAATTCCGACATCTACATGCGGCCGGATGAGAACACGATCCGCCTCGTCCCCTGGTACACCGAGGCGACCGCCCAAGTGATCAGCGACTGCGACTATGCCGACGGCAGCCCGGTGGATATCTCGCCGCGCTGGGTCCTGAAGCGGGTGCTCGAACTGTACGACGCGCGCGGCTGGAAGCCGATCGTGGCGCCGGAGCTGGAGTTTTTCCTGGTCCAGGTCAACAAGGACCCGGACTATCCGCTGGTGCCGCCGGTCGGCCGCTCCGGCCGTACCGAGAGCGGGCGTCAGGCCTACGGCATCGACGCGGTCAACGAATTCGATCCGATCTTCGAGGATGTCTACGACTACTGCGAAGCCCAGCGGATCGACATCGACACGCTGACCCATGAAGCTGGCGCCGCGCAGATCGAGATCAACTTCAATCACGGCGACCCGCTGGAACTGGCCGATCAGGTCTTCCTGTTCAAGCGCACCGTCCGCGAGACCGCCATCCGCCACAATGTCTACGCGACCTTCATGGCAAAGCCGATGCAGGGCGAGCCGGGCAGCGCCATGCACGTCCACCAAAGCGTGGTGGAGAAGGATACCGGGCGTAACCTGTTCTCGACCGACCAGGGCGAGGACACGCCCCTTTTCCTCAGCCACATCGCCGGCCTCCAGAAGTACCTGCCGTCGGCGATGCCGCTGCTGGCCCCCAACGTCAATTCCTACCGCCGGCTGATTGCCGGGTCCGATGCGCCGATCAACGTCCACTGGGGACGCGACAACCGCACCACCGGCTTCCGCGTGCCGGTGTCGCCGCCCGAATCGCGCCGTGTCGAGAACCGCGTGGCCGGAGCGGACGCCAACCCGTATTTGGCAATGGCAGCCTCGCTCGCATGCGGTTATCTGGGCATGATCCAGGATCTGGAGCCGACAGACCCGGTCAAGGGCAGCGCCCACCGGCTGGCCTATACCCTGCCGCGTCACCAGTCCGACGCGATCAACAAGTTCAACGCCAGCAAGCCGCTCCGCGAGATCTTCGGCGAACGCTTCATCGCCGCCGTCACCCATGTCAAGCAGGCTGAGTACGACGCCTACCAGCGGGTCATCAGCTCCTGGGAGCGGGAAAACCTGCTGCTGAACGTTTGATCACCGAAGCCGGAATATTCCGATCTGCCGACGCGTCGATGTCGGGCTGAAGAGGCCCGACCTACGGGTGACGCCAGCCAGAAACGCCGACGCCACCACCGGATCGACTCCTAGGTCGGGCCTCTTCAGCCCGACATCGACGCGCTGGTATCACTTCAGTTCAACGGCGTAGTCGTCCAGCTTGGGCACCGACGCGATAAGCTCACGTTCCTTCAGGAACTCCGCGAATCGGGTATAGCGCCGGGAGTCGAGGGCGCCGGGGCTATGGGCGAAGCGTGGCAGGGTATCGCGCCATGCACGCTTGTTGAGCTCGTCGTCCAGTTCCGGGTTCGCCTTGACGAACAGCTTCCATGACTCTTCCGGATGGTTGATCAGGTACAGCGTGCCGCGCTCGAGCGCTTCCAGGAAGCGGGGCAGCCGCTTGTCGGCGACGTTCTCCCGGTTCGCGACGACGACCAATTCGTCATAGGGCGGTACGCCCTCCTCCTCCGGGTAGAAGGCGCGGCCGGGCCGGCCTTCGATGTCCATCTGGTTCAGTTCGAAGTTGCGGTAGGCGCCGACCACGGCATCGACCTGACCCGACAGCAAGGCGGGAGACAGGCTGAAATTGACGTTGACCAGCGACACGTCGGACAGCTTCAGCCCGGCTTTCTCCAGCATGGCGCCGAGCAGCGCGTCTTCCAGGCCGCCGACCGAATAGCCGACCTTGCGGCCCTTCAGGTCCTTGATCGACTTGACCGGACCGTCGGCCAGCACGACCACCGTGTTGAGCGGAGTCGAGATCAGCGTACCGATGCGGGTCAGCGGCAGTCCTTCCGCCGCCTGCATCTGAAGCTGCGGCTGGTAGGAGATCGCCAGATCGGCCTTGCCGGCGGCTACCAGCTTCGGCGGGTCGTTGGGGTCGGCGGGGGCGACCAGATCGACGTCGAGACCGACTTCCCGGAAATAGCCCATCTCCTGCGCCACATAGAGCGGCGCGTGGTCCGGATTGACGAACCAGTCCAGCAGGACGGTCAGCTTGTCCTGGGCAAAGGCCGGGAGCGAGGTTACGAGTCCCGCCGCTATCACGGCGGCGCCTATGCCGGCCTTCAGCGCGGTCCTTCGCGATGCTGGAATACGCATGGGTGATCAGTCCCTCTCATCGTTCGAATTTTTTGTCGGTTGCCAGGGCAGGGCGTGCCGGAGCAGCGCGTCCACCGCGAAGTAGAACGTCACGGAAATCACGGCCAGGGTCAGCAACGCCGCGAACATCAGGTCCACCTGCATTCGTCCGTTGGCGTGAAGCATCAGGTAGCCGAGACCGGCCGATGCCCCGACCCATTCGCCCACGACAGCCCCGATCGGCGCCACCGCCGTCGCGACCCGCAGGCCGGAGGCGAAGGCGGGCAGGGCAGCCGGCAGCCGGACATGGATCAGCGTGCTCCAGCGCGACCCGCCCATGGTCTGGGCGAGGTCCAGCCAGCCCGGCTCGGTCCGCCGCAGCCCGTCGAAGAAGGCCGAAGTTACCGGGAAGTATATGATGAGCGTCGCCATCGCGATCTTGGACGCCATGCCGTAGCCCATCCACAGCACCAGCAGCGGTGCCAGTGCGAAGACGGGTATCGCCTGACTGAACACCAGCACCGGCATCAGCCAGCGCCGCGCCGGCCGGAAATAGCTGAGGACCAGGGCCGTCACGGCGCCCAGCACGCCGCCGAGAGCCAGGCCGCCGAGGATTTCAGATACCGTGAACAGGGCGTGGTAGCCGATGATGCCCGCGCGCTCGTACAGGGCCGCTGCCACCCGGACCGGATCGGGCAGGATGAAGCGCGGCACGCCGGTCGCCCAGACCAGCATCTGCCAGGCGACAACCAGCACCGCTGCGGTAACGGCGGGGCGGACGACCCGCATCATGACGCGAGCAGCCTGAGCAGGTCCGCCTGACCCGCGAGAAGTGCCGGGGCGTCGGGCGGACGCGGCGGTGGTCCTGACGGCGAGATGGCGGGGCCGATCACCGCCGGCTGGCCGGCCATGACATGGATGTCGTGGCCCAGGCGCAGCGCTTCCAGCGGGTCATGGGTGACCAGCAGCACCGTCCGGCCCGTCAGCAGCCGGGCGGCCTCCTCCTGGAGCCGCAGCCGCGTGATGGCGTCCAGGGCGGAGAAAGGCTCGTCCATCAGGACGATCGGCCGGTCCTCCATCAGCGTGCGGGCAAGCGCCACGCGCTGCCGCATGCCGCCGGAAAGCTCGGCCGGCTTGGCCCGCAGGCGGTCGCCCAAGCCGACCTTGTCGAGCAGGTCCCGCGCCCGACCGGTCAGGGCGGGGCTTATCTTCTCTCCCCGGAGCCTGGAGCCGACCAGCACGTTATCCAGGGTGCTCAGCCACGGCAGCAGGAGGTCCTGCTGCGCCATATAGGCGACGCGGCCGGCAAGCGGTCCGCCGTCCTCGGCCGTCACTTCGGTCGGCGGTTCTGGGGCGGCCAGTCCGGCGATCAGCCGCAGCAGCGTCGTCTTGCCGACGCCGCTGGGACCGAGCAGGCAGGTCCATCGCCCGCCTTGCAGCGAGAAGTCGAGGCCGTCGAACACGGCGGCGCCATCGAAAGTCAGGCGCGCCCGCCGGATCGAAACGCCGACGGGGGGTATTGGAGCGGATGCGGAAGGCCGCACGATGTCGTGCATGGGTCACTGATCCCTACGCCGGTATCAACCGGATCAGGTTCCAGGGGTCGTCCCGAGACTTGGGACCTCTCAGCCGACCATCGGCTCCCCCCAGTGAGGTTGGGCAGACTATTGCAAGTCCATGACGGTCTGGCAAGCATCCCCGGCGATGTCCGGCCGATATAGTTGACGAACCCTGAACAGCGGCCTAGTTGACCTTCCATGCTGACCAGACCCCTGTTCATCGGCAGCGAGATCTACCGGGCCTCCTCCTATGGCCGGAAGCATCCGCTGGCGATCCCCCGAGTCTCCACCGCCATCGACCTTTCCCGCGCCATGGGCTGGCTGGACCACCGGTCGTATCTGGACAGTCCGATGGCGACGCCGGACCAGCTCGCCCGGTACCACGACCGGACCTATATCGATACCGTCCGGCGTGCGGAGGCGGACCAGCGGCTCGATCCGGAATCGCGCGACCGGTACAACATCGGCCGGCTGGAGAACCCGATCTTCGCCGAGGTCTTCCGCCGTCCCGCCACCGCTTCCGGCGGGTCGCTGATGGCGGGACGGCTGCTGGCCGAACATGAAGGCATAATCTACAACCCGGCGGGCGGGACCCATCACGGCATGCCCGACCGGGCCAGCGGCTTCTGCTATTTCAACGATCCTGTCCTTGGCATCCTGACCATGCTCGACGGCGGGCTGGAGCGGGTCTACTACGTCGACCTGGATGCCCATCACGGCGACGGCGTGGAATACGGTTTCGCCGATGACGACAGAGTGCTGACCGTGTCGGTCCACGAAGCCGGCCGCTGGCCCTATACCGGTAAGGTCGAGGAACGCGCCGGCGGCTTGGCGCGCAACCTGCCCGTTCCCATCGAGTTCAACGATTCGGAACTGGCCTATATCGTGGACGAAGCGCTGATGCCGCTGGGCCGGCGGTTCGATGCCGACGCCGTCGTGATCCAGTGCGGCGCCGACGCGCTGGCCGACGATCCGATGAGCCGGCTCGGCCTGTCCAACCGAGCTCTGTGGGCGGCGGTCGCCGAGCTTTCGACGCTGGCGCCCCGTGTCCTGGTGCTGGGGGGTGGCGGCTACAATCCGTGGTCGGTCGGGCGCTGCTGGGCCGGCGTCTGGGCGACGCTCAACGGGATCGACCCCGATGTGCCCGTGACACCGGACGCGGAGGAAGTCCTGCGGGCGCTGACCTGGACCCGCCGGCAGGGACAGAACCCGCCGGAACACTGGTTCACCACGATAGCCGACGCGCCGCGCCCCGGACATGTGCGCGACGACATCCTGCGGATCGTCGATACCGTCATGGAATGACGGGATGGCATGGCGGGACCTGCCCGGATGCTCAAATGCTTTACATATTCAAGGCGCTGCTGTAGCGACTGGAACATGGCTGCTGCGATTACCCGAATCCTCACCCTCGTCCTGCTGCTGGTTGCGGCCGGAACAGGGCCGCTCTACGCCTCTGAAACCTTCCCGACGGGGCGCCTGACCATCGAGACCGCATCGGGCGGCAAATACGGCTTCGCGATCGAGATCGCGCAGACACCGCGCCAGATGGCCCAGGGCTTGATGTTCCGCGAACAACTGGCGCCCGACGCCGGCATGCTCTTCATCCTGCCGGCGACACAGACGATGTCGATGTGGATGAAGAACACGCTGATCCCGCTGGACATGGTCTTCATCGACACCGACGGCCGGATCGTGAACATCCACGAGCGCGCCGTTCCACATTCGCTCGACACGATCAGCTCGGCCGGCCCGGTCAAGGGCGTGCTGGAGATCGGCGGCGGGATGGCGTCGAAGCTCGGCATCCGCGCCGGCGACCGGGTCGTGCATGAGGCTTTCCAGCCTCCGAAGTGAGGCTCGGGGATCAGGAGCCAGGGATCAGGGGCGCTTCCGCGCCAGGGTCAGGCCGTCGCCCAGTGGCAGCATGACCTGGGTCACCCGCTCGTCGGCATGGACGAAGGCGTTGAAGGAACGGAACGTCTCCGTCTTCGGCTTGGTCGCCGCCGGGTCGACCACCGTGCCGCGCCACAGCGTATTGTCGATCGCGATCACGCCGCCGGGGCGGACGAGGGTCAGCGCCTGCTCGTAGTAGGAGGGGTAAAGCTCCTTGTCGGCGTCGATCAGGGCGAAGTCGAAGCTGCCCGCCGCCCCTTCGCCGACCAGGGCCGCCAGCGTATCGGAGGCGGGCGCCAGCCGCAGGTCGATCCTGTCGGCGACCCCGGCTTCTTCCCAGTAGCGCCGGGCGACATCGGTCCACTCCACGCTGACGTCGCAGGCGACGACCTTGCCTTCCGGCGGAATCGCCAGAGCCGCGATCATGGCGCTGTAGCCGGTGAAGGTGCCGATATCGAGCGTCCGCCGCGCCCGCAGAAGTTCCAGCACCAGCGTCAGCAACTGTCCTTCTTCCGGGGCTATCTGATAGTGACCGTGGGTCAGCTTCGCCGTTTCGTCCCGCAGACGGGTAAGGATGGGCGGCTCGCGCAGCGAGTTGTCGAGGATGTACCGGTGGATGTCCGGAGGCAGGAAAACGGATTGCTGGGTCAACGCGAGACCTCGTCGGAATTTTTCGGGGAAGGGCGGATCAGGAGGGATGGGACCGGTGGCTAATCGCCACAGGGTTACATATATATGCGGGTGGCGGAAATTTCTTGAGGAGAGTTCCAGAGCGGTGGGTTGCTGCCGTCTCGATCATGTTGTATGTCACGCATCGGCGGAACGTAGCGCAGTCTGGTAGCGCATCTGCTTTGGGAGCAGAGGGTCCCGAGTTCGAATCTCGGCGTTCCGACCATTGCGAGAAGTCGTGGAGAAGCGAACCATGCAGGTGCGTATTTATCAGCCCAGCAAGTCGGCCATGCAGTCCGGCCGCGGCAAGACTCATGATTGGGTTCTGGAATACGAAAACGCGACGCCACGGCGCGCGGAACCGCTGATGGGTTGGATCGCTTCCGGCGACACCCTCAATCAGGTCCGTCTCAAGTTCCCGACCAAGGAAGAGGCAACGGCTTTCGCCGACCGCAAGGGTTGGGAATACATCGTCCAGGACGCGCACCAGCGCCGCGTCCGCCCGCGCAACTACGCCGACAATTTCCGCCCCGACCGCGTCCGCTGAGGACGCGCCCGGGGCCACCCGCCCAACGCGGCGCCCTTAGCTCAGCTGGATAGAGCACCCGCCTTCTAAGCGGACGGTCGCTGGTTCGAATCCAGCAGGGCGCGCCATTTTTTGATGAATTTCAATACCTACAGAATCAAGCGCGGACAAAAGCACGCTGGCGTAGGTCGGGCCTCTTCAGCCCGACATCTAACATTCCAGACGGGCGAATACTTTTAACTCCACTGGCATCAGGAAGCCGCCTTCGCCAGTTGCTGTTCGCGATGGAAGACGAACATGCCGCTGCCGATGATCAGTGCGGCGCCGAACGCCACCGGCAAATCCGGCACGTCGCCCCAGAACGCCCAACCCAGTGCCATGGCCCAGACCAGCGAGGTGTACTGGTAAGGGGCGACGACCGCCGCCGGGCTGAGTTTCAGCGAATGGTTGACCAGCACGTGGGCGACCAGTGCCACGACACCCAGCACGCCGATCAGCGACAGTTCGAGCAAGCTGGGGGCGACCCAGACGAAGGGCAGGGCGACGGTCCCCGCCACGCCGACGCCGAGGGTCTGGGTCGTGATCAGGGTGAGGCCGCTGGCGCCCCGTAACGACCGCGTCGAGATGAGCGTCAGCGCGAAGGTCAGGCTGCCGGCCAGGGCCAGGGGAGTTCCCGCCGACAGGAAGTCGCCGCCGGGGCGGAGTACCAGGACGACCCCGGCGAAGCCGATGCCGACCGCGATCCAGCGCCTAAGCCCTACCTTCTCGCCCAGCAACGGTACCGACAACGCCGTGACCAGCAATGGGGCCGCCATGTAGATCGTCATGACATCGGCTAGCGGCATTTCGCGGACCGCCAGATAGAAGAAGGCGACTTCGGCGACGATCAGGACGTTCCGGATCAGATGGCGGCCGGGATCGGGCACGCGGAAGACGCTGGAGAAGCCTGCACGCATGACCAGCGGCGCCAGGATCAGCAATGCCGAGGCGCTGCGTACGGCCAGGATCAGCGGGACCGGGCAAGTTTCCACCAGCCATTTGCCCATGGCGTCGTTCAGCGTGAACAGCGCCATGCCAGTGACCATGCACAGGATGCCCAGGCGGTTCTCGGCTGCGGACGATGCGGATGGGTCGGCCAGGGACGCGGGTGAGGACAAGATCGGCTCCGGCGGTGCTCGACGCCGCGTCAGGCGGCGGCATCTCGCGTCAGTCTGCGGTGAAGGAAGGCCATGACGGCGGCTTCTTCCGGCTTCAGCGCATCCAGTTGGGTGCGCAGGTCTTCTTCTATCTGGTCCTTCAACTGGTTGACCAGATCACCTTCGAGATAGCAGTCCAGTACCTGGGGATGGATGTAGCACTTGCGGCATATGGCCGGGGTATTACCAAGCCGGGACGAGACACGCTCGATCGCATCGCGCAGGTTGCGCTTGGCGGCAGCCTTGGTGTCGACGGTCTCGAACTCGGTCAGGGCGATGGCGGCCAGCACGGTACCGGCCCAGGTCCGGAAATCCTTGGCGGAGAAGTCCTGTCCGCTGATCTCCCGCAGGTAATCGTTGACGTCCTGCGAGGTGACGCCATGCCGCTGGCCATCGTCGTCGAGGTACTGGAACAAATGCTGCCCCGGCACGTCCTGACAGGACTTGACGATGCGGGCGATGCGGCGATCCTTGACCTGGAGGTTCCAGGTCTTGCCGCTCTTCCCCTTGAACTGGAAGCGCAGCTTGCCGCCGTCGACCTCGACATGCCTGTCCTGAAGCGTCGTCAGGCCGAAGCTCTTGTTCTCCTTGGAGTAGGTGGCGTTTCCGATCCGGATCAGAGTGTTTTCCAGGAGGTGGACGACGGTCGCCAGCACCTTCTCGCGCGGCAGGCCGCGCTTGCCCATGTCGGCCGAAATGCGCTCGCGGATGGCGGGCAGGGCCTTGCCGAAATCCAGCATACGCTCGTACTTCGTACTGTCGCGTACTTCCCGCCAGCGCTGATGGTAGCGGTACTGCTTGCGGCCCCTGTCGTCGCGGCCGGTCGCCTGGATGTGGCCCTTGGGGTCGGCGCAGATCCAGACGTCGGTATAGGCCGGCGGGATCGCGAGCGACTTGATGCGGCCCAGCGTCTCCTTGTCCTTGACGGCCGTTCCGTCGGGATTGCGGAAGCTGAAACCCTTGCCGGACTTGCGCCGCCGGATGCCGGGTTCCTCGTCCGAGACATAGACCAGCCCGGCCTGTTCGGCCGCGGCCGGTGCATCGACTATCGTACCTTCGTCTCCGGTTTCCGGACCGTTGACCGATCCGTTCGCCGGGTTCTTCGCCTGAGTAGCGCCGTTCTTCATTCTCACATCCTCAACCGTACTCCCCTGCAATAACGGTCTGTGAAGAAAATCAGCGCGCCTGATTTTGCGGATGGGACCCGATTGGCTGCTGGATTGTTCACAGGTGACTGAATCATTGAACACCCGTTCTTTTTCACTCCGTCGAGGCCGATCCGTGAGCAGACTACAGCAAGCTTCAAAGACTATTCGTCGGTCACGTGTACAGGAAGGTCTTCCCTTTCCGCTGGGCGCAACCTGGGACGGCCTGGGGGTGAATTTCGCGTTGTTCTCCGCTCATGCCACCAAGGTCGAACTCTGCCTGTTCGACCAGGACGGGCGGCGCGAACTGGAGCGGGTCGTACTGCCGGAGTACACCGACGAGGTCTGGCACGGCTACCTGCCGGATGCACGGCCGGGGACGGTCTATGGCTACCGAGTCCACGGGCCGTACGAGCCGACCGTCGGGCATCGTTTCAACCCGAACAAGCTTCTGCTCGATCCCTATGCCAAGGCGCTGGTCGGGCATATGCGCTGGTCCGACGCCCATTTCGGCTACCGGATCGGCTCGCCCCGCGACGACTTGTCGTTCGACCGGCGCGACAGTGCCGCCGGCATGCCGAAATGCCGGGTCGTCGATCCCGCCTTCACCTGGGGCAACACCCAGGCGCCGCGCATTCCGTGGGAACGGACGATCTTCTACGAGACGCATGTCGGCGGATACACGATGCGGCATCCCGCGGTTCCGCCGCAGTTGCAGGGAACATACGCCGGCTTGGCGCACCAGGACGTCGTCGACTACATCAAGAGCATCGGCATCACGTCGATCGAACTGTTGCCGATCCACGCGTTCCTGGACGACCGTCACCTGCTGGAGCGGGGTCTGCGCAACTTCTGGGGCTACAACAGCATAGGCTTCTTCGCGCCCGAGCCGCGCTACTCGGCGAGCGGCACGATCGGCGAGTTCAAGGAGATGGTCGCGCGTTTCCATGATGCCGGGATCGAAGTGATCCTGGACGTGGTGTACAACCACACCGCCGAGGGCAACGAGCGCGGGCCGACCCTGTCGTTCAAGGGGATCGACAACGCATCCTACTATCGTCTGGCGCCCGATCCGCGATACTATATCAACGATACGGGGACGGGAAACACGCTGAACGTGTCGCATCCGCGCGTCCTCCAGATGGTGACCGACAGCCTTCGCTACTGGGCGACCGAAATGCGGGTGGATGGCTTCCGCTTCGACTTGGCGACGATCCTGGGACGCGAGCCGCATGGCTTCGACCAGGGCGGCGGCTTCCTGGACGCCTGCCGTCAGGACCCCGTCCTGTCTCGCGTCAAGCTGATCGCCGAGCCCTGGGACATTGGCCCCGGCGGCTATCAGGTCGGCGGCTTCCCGCCCGGCTGGGCGGAGTGGAACGACCGCTACCGCGACACGGTACGCAGCTACTGGAAGGGCGACGAGAGCAAGTTGCCGGAACTGGCATCGCGCATGACGGGGTCGAGCGACTTCTTCGACAAGCGCGGCCGCCGGCCCTGGGCCAGCGTCAACTTCATCACCGCCCATGACGGCTTCACGCTGAACGATCTCGTATCGTACAACGAGAAGCACAATACGGCCAATGGCGAGAACAACCAGGACGGACACTCCAACAACCACAGCTGGAACCATGGTGTCGAGGGTCCGACCGACGACCCGACGATCAAGGAACTGAGGGAGCGCCAGAAGCGCAACTTGCTGGCGACGCTGCTGTTCTCCCAAGGGACGCCGATGATCCTGGCGGGCGACGAGTTCGGCAATACCCAGAACGGCAACAACAACGCCTATTGCCAGAACAGCGACATCGCCTGGATCAACTGGGACAAGATCGACGACGACGGCTACAGCCTGATCGAGTTCGTGCGTCAGGCGGTGGCACTGCGCCACTCCCATCCGCTGCTCGGTTTGCCCAAGTTCCTGCACGGGCAACAGGACAGCGAACTGGGCGTCAAGGACATTACCTGGATCACTCCGGCCGGGACCGAGAAGAGCCCGGAGCAGTGGCAGGACCCTATGGCCCGTTGCGTCGGCATGCTGCTGGACGGCAGGGTGGCCGCCGGCCTTCAGCAGCGGACCGATAAGCCCGGCGACATCCTGATGCTGGTGGTGAATTCCTACCACGAGGACCTGCCCTTCACCGTTCCGAGCGTCCCCGGCGTGGTCGGCTGGCAGACCCTGATGGACACGGCGCAGCCGGATCGCAAGACCCAGATGCTGAAGGCCGACGGGAGCTTCAAGGCGTCGGGACGTAGCCTGGTCCTGCTGTCCGCCTTCCACGACGGAGCGGTCTGGACGACGGCGGAGCCGGCGCGTGAACGCCTGGCGATGCCGGAGGCCGATCCCGTACCCGAAGCACCGGTAGAGGATGCGCCGCTGGAGGTATCGACCGGAGCGGAAGCCGCGGCTTTCGATCCGGCCGACCATGGCGAAACCGTTGAAGAGGCATCCGACGCCGAAGCTGAGGCGATGGAAAACACCGCTGCCGAACCGGGCGAGCAGCCCGGAAGCCAGGAAACAGAGCCGAGCGAGACGCGATGACCGAGCCGCTGGGGCCTGACGAGGAGCGGTTCCGCGCTCTCGCCGACAGCGCTCCGGTGCTGATCTGGATGTCGGATATTTCCATGGGCGGTATCTATTTCAACCGCGCTTGGCTGGATTTCACCGGCCGGCCTGCCGAAAGGGAGGCCGGCGAAGGTTGGAGAGAGTCGCTGCACCCGGAAGATCTGGCGCCCTTGGAGGCCGCGCAGGCGGCGTTCGCGGTGCGGCAGCCATTCCAGGTCCAATTCCGCCTGCGCCGGCATGACGGGATCTGGCGCTGGATGCTCAACAGCGGCAAGCCGCGTTTCGATCCGGCTGGCGGGTTTGCCGGCTATACCGGAAGTTGCGTCGATATCACGGAGCGGTTCGAGGCGGAGGAGGATGCACGTCGGCAACTGCGGGTAATGCGGACGATCACCGACAACGCCGTGGAAGGGATGTTCCTGATGGATGCCCGCGGCAGGGTCTCCTTCGTCAATCCGGCGGCCGAGCGGATGTTCGACTGGAAATCCGACGAGCTGTTCGGTGAGATCCTCCACGACAAGCTGCATTACAAACGGGTCGACGGCAGCCCGTTCTCCATCCGGGAATGCCCCCTCGGCCGGGTCTTCACGAACGGAGAAACCCTGAACGAACATGAGGACATCTTCTACCGGCGAGACGGCACGCCGGTTCATGTCCAGTGCTCGATCGCGCCGATCCGGAGCAACGGCAGGGTGGACGGCGCCGTTCTCGTGGTCCACGACATCACCTACCGCAAGCAGGCGGAAGAGGCGCTGCGTCTCAGCGAAGACCTGTTCTCGGCGATCTTCCGGCAGGCCATCGTCGGCATCACCGAGATCGACCTGACCGGACGCTTCCTGATGATCAACGACCGCTTCTGCGAGATCGTCGGCCGACCAAGGGAGGAAGTGCTGGCGCTCCGAACCCAGGACATCACCCATGCCGACGACGTGCCGAACAACATGGCGATGCTGGAGCGGGCGCGGGCGACCGGTGAGGACTACCAGCTCGAGAAGCGCTACCTGCACCCCGACGGCACCGTCGTCTGGGTCCATAACAGCGTTTCGGTCGTACGGAACTCGGATGGGCGACCATTGCATCTGGTCGCGGTCGTCCGCGATATAACCGAGCAGAAACGCGTCGAAGCCGAGATGATGCGGGCCAACCAGGATTTGCAATCGGCCCTGACCGAGCGCGAGGTACTGGTCAAGGAGGTCCATCACCGGGTCAAGAACAACCTTCAGGTCGTCGTCAGCCTGCTTCGCCTCCAGGCGAGCCGGCTGCGCGACGAAGTCGGCAGCGACGCGCTACGGGAAAGCCTGAACCGCGTCTCGGCGATGAGCACGATCCATGAGCTGCTCTACCGTTCGACCACGATGGCGGATATCGACTTCGCCGAGGTCCTGCGCACCCTGACAGCCAACCTGCACGACGCCTATGGACATAACGAGGATCGGGTCGCCATGATCGTCGAGACCGACCCGGTGCCTGTCAGCATGGATGCGGCCGTTCCGCTGGCCCTGATCGCCAACGAACTGATCTCCAATGCTTTCAAGCACGGTTTCCCCGATGACGCCGAAGGATCGGTGCGGGTCGGGCTGGTGCGGGACGGGGACACCGTCGTCCTGACGGTGTCCGATACCGGGCCAGGTTTCGTGCCGCCGAAGCGCAGCAGCAGCCTTGGGCTGATGCTGGTGGACCGGCTGGTGCGGCAGGTGTCCGGGGAGCTTGAAATGGAACCGCCGCCGGGAACGCGCTACCGGCTGAAGTTCACGCTGGAATAGGGCGGGCCGCTGTAGGTCGGTCTCAGACCAGTAGCCGAAGAGTTTGACCTGCGATCGGCAAGTGTTGGGCAAGGGCCCAACCTACGAAGCAGAAGCCTGTAGGTTGGGCCGTGGCCCAACAAACACTGTCCATACAGGTCACATCAAAGGCCGCCGTTGTTACCGAGAATTCAGGTTTAGCTGAAGGCCTTGAACGTGATGAGGGTGAAGGTGTCCTTCACCCCCGGCAGGGTCTGGACCTGCTCGGTCACGAAGCGGCCGATATCGGTATTGTCGTCCAGGTAGCACTTCATTAGCAGGTCGTACTGGCCGGAGGTCGAGTGAACCTCCGACACCTGTTCCACGTCCTGTACCGCGCGGTCAGCGACCTCGTACGCTTGTCCGAGATCGCACTTGACCATGATGAAGATGGTCTGCATGGCGGCGACGCCCTTCTTACGCTTCCGGAGTGGCGACCGGGCGAGCCCGGCGCAGCAGGAAGGCCGGGATGTGATCGCCGAAGCCGATCACGACCTCGTCGTCGTCGTCGTCGTCACGGCGGCGGCGGCGGTCGTCGCGGCGCGGCGGCGCATCGCTCCGCAGTGCTTCGACCCGCTGTTCGCGCTCGGGCCGTACAACTTCGCGTTCCGGTCTGACGGCTTCGCGCTCCGGACGAACCTCGCGCTCGACACGCACTTCGCGCTCGGGGCGGGCTTCACGCTCAGGCCGGGCTTCCCGTTCGGGACGCGGTGCGCGGCCTTCGGCGCGGGGCTGGCGGCCATTGCTCGACGCTGTCTTGGCCTCGTCGCCATCCTTGCGGGAACGGCGGCGGCGGCGATCGGACAGTTCCTCAAACTCGGCAAGCTCGATCCCATCGATCGAGATCAGCGGGATCTCGCGTTTGATCAGCTTGGAGATCGCGGCGACCTGCTTGCCTTCTTCCGGGTTAGCGATCGTGAAGGCGCGGCCCAGTTTGCCGGCGCGGCCGGTACGGCCGATCCGGTGGACGTAGTCCTCAGCGTGCAGCGGCGTGTCGAAGTTGAAGACGTGGCTGAGGCCGGCGATGTCGATGCCGCGCGCGGCAACATCGCTGCACACCAGCAGGGTGATCTCACCCTTCTTGAACTGGTCGAGCGTTTCGGTCCGCTTGCTCTGCGGCATGTCGCCGTGGAGCGCGCCGGCGTTGAAGCCGTGCTTTTCCAGGCTCTTGTGCAGGATCGCGACATCGCGCTTGCGGTTGCAGAAGATCAGCGCGTTCTTGACGTCTTCCGTGCCGAGCAGGTGGCGCAGGGCCTTTCGCTTATCTTCCGGCTGGACGACGGTCAGCGCGTGTGTCACCGTTTCCGCCATCGAGGCGGGTGGCGACACCGAAACTTCGCGCGGGTTCATCAGGAAGGTGTCGGCGAGGCGCTTGATTTCCGGCGGCATCGTCGCGGAGAACAGCAGCGTCTGGCGCATCTTCGGCAGCAGGCCCACGATCCGCTCGATATCGGGAATGAACCCCATGTCGAGCATCCGGTCGGCCTCGTCGATCACGAAGATCTTGATGTCGCTGAGCAGGATGTTGCCGCGCTCGAACAGGTCGATCATGCGGCCCGGTGTCGCGATCAGCACGTCGACGCCGCGATCCAGCTTCTTGATCTGGTCGCCGAACGATTCGCCGCCGATCAGCAGCGCCATGGTCAGCTTGAGATGCTTGCCGTAGGTCTCGAAGTTTTCCGCGACCTGGGCTGCGAGTTCACGCGTCGGTTCCAGGATCAGTGAGCGCGGCATCCGCGCCCTTGCCCGGCCGTTGGCCAGGATTTCGATCATCGGCAGCGTAAAGCTGGCGGTCTTGCCGGTGCCCGTCTGGGCGCAACCAAGAACGTCGCGCCCTTGGAGTACCCAAGGGATCGCCTGTTCCTGGATCGGAGTAGGTTGGGTATAACCCGCATCCTCGACGGCGCGCAGGACTTCGGGCCCGAGCCCAATTTCCGAAAAATTCATTAAGCCAGTGTCGGTTGGAGAAAGCAGCGTAAGCCATATGGCTTGCAGCACAGATTGGGGCGGCAGTATGAAAAGTCAAACCGTCTTGTCAACAATCCGTGTTGTCGCACCAAAAATTCGGTACGCGTACGGGCACGGCCGGAAGGGAATGGCTTCGCATGGAACGGCAAGATAATGTCGAAGTCCCGATACGGCAAGAAAGTTCTTCGCCATGCTGCTCGAATCCCAAAGATCGGTACTTCTGGTCGTCGATGTCCAGGAAAGACTGGCACCTGCCATAGCTGGGGGCGAAAGTCTGCTGAATAGAATTTCCACGTTGCTGAAGGCGGCGGCGGAACTGGACGTGCCGATACTGGCGACCGAGCAGTATTCCAAAGGACTTGGAACTACCGTCGAGCCGCTGGCGGGACTTCTGCCCACCGGGTCCGTCGTGGAGAAGATCCATTTCAATGCGGCGAACGAGCCTGGATTTGTCGAGCGCGTGCGGGGTTTGGACCGGCCGCAGATAGTAGTGACGGGGACCGAGGCGCATGTCTGCGTGCTTCAGACGACGCTGGGATTGCGGGCCGCTGGGTTCGACTGCTTCCTGGTGGCCGACGCGGTCGGGTCGCGCGACCCGGAGAACCGCCATGTCGCCATGGAGCGGATGCACGCAAACGGGGTTGAGATCGTGACCTCCGAGATGGTCATGTTCGAATGGCTGCGCCGGGGATCGACTCCGGCGTTCAAAAGGGTGCTTCCGCTGATCCGATGACCGATTCCATGAAAAGACTCCCGTTGATCCTGCTTCCCGGCCTGCTGTGCGATGCGGCGCTCTGGTCCCATCAGACGCGCCATCTGGCGGAGGTCGCCGACATGACGGTGGCCGACCTGACCGGCCGCGACAGCGTTTCGGCGCTTGCGGCCGATGTGCTTGCCGGCGCACCGGAGAAGTTCGCCCTCGCCGGCCTGTCGATGGGAGGGTACGTGGCGCTGGAGATCGTCCGGCAGGCGCCCGAGCGGGTAGCGAAGCTGGCGCTGCTCGACACCAACGCCAGGGCCGACACGGACGAGCAGCGTCGGCGCCGCCGGGGCCTGATGGCCCTGGCGGACCGGGGAGAGTTTCGCGGCGTCACGCCGCGCCTGCTGCCGATGCTGATCCACCCGGATCGGTTGGAGGAGGCCGACCTGACCGATGAAGTGATGGCGATGGCCGAGCGGGTCGGGCGCGATGCCTTCCTGCGGCAGCAGAAGCTCATCATGGACCGGTCGGACAGCCGGCCGATGCTGCCTTCGATTTCCTGTCCGACGCTGGTGCTGTGCGGGCGGCAGGACGCCATCAGTACGCTCGAAATGCATGCCGAGATGGCCGAGGCCATCCCCCGGGCGCGCCTTGCCGTGGTGGAGGAATGCGGACATCTTGCGTCGCTCGAACGCCCGCATGCCGCCACCGCGCTGATGAGGGACTGGCTGATCTATTCCTGATTAGCACCAGGAAGCTCAGCAGCCGATGCTCATGCCGCAATTGCTGTCGCTGCGGTTCGGATCGCGGAGCGGGAACAGCTCGAACGTCGTGTCGGTGATCAGGCTGCGGAACGCCGCGTCCTGCGGCGATGCGACGGCCGGCGCCCAGCCATTGGTGGACGTCAGCGTTCCACCCCGGCAGAAGGCTGCCTGGAGGCGAATCGGCTGTCCTGGCCGCTTGTCGGTCGCGATCGGGCCGCCGCTGCAAATCTGTGGGTTGGCGATGTTTTCCGCCGGATTGAAGACCATCACCACCTTGTAGCGGCGGTTGGCGCTCTCGTCCGGCGTCGTCGTGAAATGGGTCGGCGGACCGAAATGCTGGCCCTGCATCAGGTCGGTCACGCTCCTGTCGAAACTGCTCTGGTCGACCGGGAAGGGATTGCCGTAGACTTCCGTGGCGAGATCGCGCCCACCGGCGGCCGAGCTGAATTCGAGCGGCGAATAGGCCGTGCTGACGTTGTCGGAAACGACCCGGCTGCCGGAGCAGGCCGAGAGCGCCAGCGCGAAGGTCAGCGTCACTGCCGGCGCAGCGGTCGCAACGAAACGAGCCATCCTGGAACCTCTGGTCCTGACTGGAGATCATTCTGATATCTGTCCGCCTTAGCAGGCCGCCAGTCCAATACCGGACCGTGCAATGGTGGATAGCTGAAAGGATGAGGCTTTGCCGTCCGAGCCTTCTCCTGCTTTTGGCGGTACTGGTGACTGGGTGCGGCCTGGACCCGGCGGAAACGGCGTCGTGCCTCCGCGTGATCGCCGCTTTCGAACCGGACGCCGACGGGGTCGAGATCCTGCGGCAGGCGAGCGACCCGGCGGCCTCCAACGGCATCGTGCTGGAGTACAGGACGGCGGACGGTGTCGAGCGATGGGTGAATTGCCGCTTTTCCCTTCGGCGGGTGGAGAACGCACCGCTTGAACTGGCTGGCGTCGCCACCAGCCGCGAAGGTATCCTGCCGGAAATGCGGCTGTTCTGGCTGAGGCGCTGGCTTGCGCTGGAGTCGGGCGCCCCGGTTCCTGCGGCACTTCCGGACACTAATATGACTGACGAGGCGGCCGGGACGCCCTATGCCGGTGCGCTCTATGCCTTCCAGCAAGTCCTGAACGGCAGCGTGCTCGGCTGCATCTATGCGCTGCTGGCCGTCGGGTTCTCGCTGGTCTACGGCATCGTCGGACGGATCAACTTCGCCTTCGGCGAGTTGCTGATGCTGGGCGCGTACCAGACCGTGATCTTCGCGATCCCGCTGGCCGTGATGACCGGTACGGGGGCATGGGCGCTGCCCGTGGTGCTGCTGATCGCGGTCGGCATGACGGCGGGGCAGGGATGGGCGGTCGAGCGGCTGGTGTTCCGGCCCTTGCGGGGCACGGCGACCCATGTGCCGCTGATCGCGGCGATCGGCGCTTCGGTATTCCTTCAGGAAGCCGTCCGGCTGCTCCAGGGCGCCCGCGACCGGTGGCTGGCTCCCGTATTGACGGACCGCTTCACGCTGGCGGGGGAGGGGGTCTTCCCGGTTACCGTATCAGCCGCGCAGGTCCTGATCGTCGCCCTGACCCTTGGCCTTTCCGGCGCGCTCTGGTGGCTGCTGGTCCGCACCGAATTCGGCCGGAGCCACCGGGCATGCAGCGACGACATGCGGATGGCGGCGCTGCTCGGGGTCGATACCGACCGCGCTGTTGCGGCCGCCTTCGCCCTGGGCGCCGCCTGCGCCGGCACGGCCGGCTTCATCGTGGCGCTGCACTATGGCGGGGTGAACGCCTATATGGGAGCGCTGCTCGGCTTCAAAGCGCTGACAGCCGCCATCGTCGGCGGCATCGGATCGGTCCCCGGCGCCTTCCTGGGCGGGCTGCTGATCGCCGCGCTGGAAACGGGCTGGGCCGCGTGGCTGCCGCTGGAAGGCAAGGACGTCGCGGTGTTCACGGCGCTGATCGCCATGCTGGTGATCCGGCCCACGGGATTGCTGGGAGTGGAGCGTACGAGGGGCGACTGAGGCCGGACTCAGCGCAAACGCGGTTTCGACTGCGGCAGCATGGCACTTGACCGGCCCGTGATGGGCCGGTTATGGTCCACCCCATGTTCCAGGCATCCTACCTTGCGATCGTCGCGCGAATTAGCGGCCCGGTCCTCTGCTGAGGGCCGGGGTCATTATCCGCTGAATTCCTGCTGCTTCGATCAAAAGAGGAAAGCCTGTCATGGCTATGCCAACCCTGTCGGCGCCCGGCGTCGAATCCCGTCCGTACGATCCCGACTATACCGCCTGCTTCTCGATCCAGGCCAATGCCGATCCCGGCGTGATGTCGCGGGTGCTGGAGCTGTTCGCCAAGCGCGGCCTCGTCCCGTCCTCCTGGCACAGCCGGGTCGGCGGCATCCAGGACGACGAATTGATCATCGATTTGCAAATGCAGGGCATGGTGCGTAGCGAGGCCGACTATGTAGCGGCCTGCCTTCGCCAGATCCCGGATGTGGGTACCGTGCTGACATCAGAGCGCTTCCGCGCGGCGGCCGAGTAAATAGCGCGTGACGAACCAGGCAATGGGCGGTTAAATCCGCCCATCATGAGCTATTTTCATCACATCCGCGCCTGCAACAGCCACGATTTCTCGGGCTACCTGCCTTTTTTCGTCGGGACCGACCGGGTCGGCTGGGTCCGCCATGCGCTGGCCTCGCGATTGCGGCAGTTCACCGACGCCTTCGAGGTCGAGCAGGACCGCATCTCGCTGGCGGCGGCCTCAAGCGATTTCGACTCTCGGACCGAGGCCATGGCGCGCGTCGTCGCTGAATTGGTGGAGGAGGGCACGGTACCCCAACTCCGGGATGAGTATTATCCCGTGACCACAGGCTGGGGCCGGCCGCCGCTGCTGAAGATCGACCGCGTCGCCGTCGCCCATTTCGGCATCCGGTCATACGGCCTGCATATCAACGGCTTCGTCCGGCGGGCCGACGGGATCCACCTGTGGGTCGGCAAGCGGGCGGGCGACCGCAAGATCGCACCGGGCAAGCTGGACAATCTGGTCGCCGGCGGCCAGCCGATCGGGCTGACGCTGGACGAGAACCTAGTGAAGGAAGCGCACGAGGAAGCGGGACTGTCGGCGGATGCCGCCCGGCAGGCGGTTCCGGTCGGAGTCGTGTCTTACCTGATGGAGAACCCGGCAGGCCTGAAGCCGGACACGCTGTTCCTCTACGACCTCGAGGTCGCCGATGACTTCGTGCCGCGCAACACCGATGGCGAGGTCGAGCATTTCATGCTCTGGCCGCTGGAGGAGGCGGCCCGGCGGGTGCGGGAAACCGATGATTTCAAATTCAACGTCAATCTGGTGATCGTCGATTTCCTGATGCGCCACGGCTATCTGAAGCCGGACGATGCCGAATATCCGGACCTCGCGATCGGTCTGCGCCGGGCGGTCTGACGTCAGGTTTCTTCCGGAAAGCCTGCCATGGTCCGGACCTCGGCCGGCGTCCTGCCGCTCTCCCGCAGCGCCCTCAGCGACACCGATTTGTCCCGCTTGGCAAGCCGTTCGCCACGGTCGTTGGTCAGCAGGCCGTGATGGTGGTAACCGGGTGTCGGCAAGCCCAGCATGGCTTGCAGCAGCCGGTGCAGATGGGTCGCGTGGAACAAGTCGCGTCCACGGGTGACCAGCGTGACACCCTGCAAGGCATCGTCCACCGTCACGCTGAGATGGTAGCTGGTCGGGATATCCTTGCGGGCCAGCACCACGTCGCCGAGGATTTCCGGAGTAGCGTCGATCGTTCCGGCATCGCCGTCGTGCCACGACAGCGGACCGGCAAGCCGGCTGGCCCGCGCTACGTCAAGCCGGATGGCGAAGGCTTGGCCTGATGCCATCCGCTCCGACCTTTCGCCGGCGGACAGATGGCGGCAGGTTCCGGGATAAAGGGCGCCGTCCGGGCCATGGGGCGCATGGCCGGCGCGGGCGATCTCTTCCTCGATCTCCTTGCGGGTGCAGAAGCACGGATACGTCACGCCCGAACTCGCCAGCCGGTCCAGGGCGGCGCGGTAGTCGTCGAGATGGTCGCTCTGGCGCCGCACCGGAACCGGCCAGGACAGGCCCAGCCAGGACAGGTCTTCCATCAGCGACAGTTCGAACTCCGGGCGGCACCGTCCCGGATCGATATCCTCGATCCTCAGCAGGAAGAGCCCGCCCCGCTCGCGCGCGGCTCGCCAGCCGAATAGCGCGGAGTGGGCATGGCCCAGGTGAAGCAGGCCGGTCGGGCTGGGGGCGAAGCGGGTGACGGTCTTCATGGGCGGCATCGTCCACGGCACTCTCATATCGGCATATCGCACCTCTGTATCCCCGGACAGTCGCATGGGCCAGTGGGTTCAACCGGTGCGTTGAGCCATTGACAGGCGCGTCGGCAGTAGTCAAAACAGGCACATGAGCGATCTTGCCAAACTGACTGGACCCAAGGTCCTGCCCGCCTCCGGTGGCCCCGCGCGCCAACTGGTCGTCCTGTTGCACGGAGTCGGCGCCGACGGCGACGATCTGATCTCGCTGGCCGATTATTGGAGCGCGCTTCTCCCAGATGCGGAGTTCGTGTCGCCCAACGCACCGGACCAGTGCGACATGTCGCCCTACGGGTTCCAGTGGTTCAGCCTGCTCGACCGCTCGATGGCAGCCATGACCGCCGGCGTCAAGAAGGTTGCTCCCGTCATCAACGCCTATATCGACGAAGCGCTCGCGGAGCGGGGCCTGACACCGGACAAGCTGGCGCTGGTCGGTTTCTCCCAGGGGACCATGACGTCGCTGTACGTGGCGCTGCGCCGGCCGGAGCCGGTCGCGGCCGTGCTTGGCTATTCCGGCGCGCTGCTGGCGCCAGACCTCCTGACCGCGGAAATCAAGTCGCGCCCGCCCGTGCTGCTGGTCCACGGCGATGCCGATCAGGTCGTTCCCGCCCAGGCGCTTCCTGCGGCGCAGTCCGCCCTGCAAGCCGCCGGCGTGCCGGTGGATGTGGAGGTCCGGCCGGGCCTGGGGCATGGGATCGACCAGGAAGGGCTGACACGCGGCGGGTTCTTCCTCAAGCGGTCGCTGCTCGGCTGAGTCCAGGTGACAGTGGCGCAGGGGAGTCCCCTGCAAGATCCGCCACGCTACCCCGATAGTTACAGTGTCATGAAGTTCGGGATTGCTCCCGGTCCAACTTGTTGAGTTTGGGCCGAGGATGCTCTATGAGAGAAGAACATCCAGGTCAGGCATTTGGGCCTGACGGGCAAGGGAACCAGAGGAGGGCGTGGGCTTGGCACCACCACCCGATCACTGTCCGGCGCTGGTACTGAATGCGGACTTTCGTCCGCTGAGCTACTTCCCTTTGTCTCTGTGGTCCTGGCAGGAAGCTGTCAAGGCCGTGTTCCTCGACCGCGTCAACATCATTTCCGAATATGATCGAGTCGTCAGGTCGCCCAACTTCGAGATAAAGCTTCCCAGCGTCATCTCATTGAAGGAATACATCCCGGCGACCCGTCGCCCGGCCTTCACCCGCTTCAATGTCTTCCTGCGCGACCGGTTTTCCTGCCAGTACTGCAACGAGCCGTTCCCGACCCAGGAACTGACGTTCGACCACGTGATACCGCGATCCAAAGGCGGGCGAACTACGTGGGAAAACGTCGTGACGTCCTGTTCCGCCTGTAACCTCAGGAAAGGGAACAGGCTCCCCAAGCAGTGTGGCATGATACCGTTTTATCCGCCGTTCCAGCCCACGGCGTTTCAGCTTCAGGAAAACGGACGATCCTTCCCGCCAAACTTCTTGCATGAAAGTTGGCGGGATTTTCTTTACTGGGATACCGAACTCGATCCTTTCTGACGCTCGAGTCGCACCATGCCGGCTCTTTCCTTGTACCACAAGCCGAAGAATTCAACCGGCGCTCCGGCAGTGTTGGGCCACGGCCCAACCTACGAAGCAGGAGCCCGTAGGTTGGGCCGTGGCCCAACAAGCACTGTCCCCACGAGTCAATCTCTCCGGCCGGCTTGGTATTAGAACCGCTGGGCCGCCCAGATGGCGGCGCGGGAGCCGGCCTTGATCAGGCTGGTCAATACCGGATAGCCCGCCGTCAGCTCCGCCTCGTGGGCAAGACCGATATCGCGGTGCTCCAGCTCTTCCGCCCTGAACTTCTCGATGGTGGCCTTCAGCTCCGGTTCGGAGTCGCCAAGCTGCTCCGCCTGCTCGGCGTAGTGCTCGTCGATCACTTCCTCCACCGCGACCGTGCAGGCCATGGCGGCACGCTGTCCCAGCAGGGCGGTTGCGGCGCCCAGCGCGAAGCCTGCGACGTGCCAGACCGGGTGCAGCACGGTCGGGCGGACGCGCCGTTCGACGATCAGGCGCTCGAAGGTGTCGAGGTGCTCCTGCTCCTGATCCTTCATGTGCCGGATGATCTTGGCGGCCGGCGTGCGCTTGAGGACGGCAAGCTGGCCCTCGTAGATCCGCTTGGCGCCGTACTCGCCGGCATGATCGACGCGGATCATCCGCGCCAGCCGCTCCCGATCTTCCGGATCGCCGGGCAGGTAGCGGGGGCGGGGCCGTTTGGGCGCTTCCAGCAGAGCGAGTTCTTCCGGGGCGGAAATCTTGGGCCGTTCCGTCGTTGCCGTCATGGTTCGCTCCTCTCGAGTTTTATCCGGTCGAGTCTCATCCGGCCGAGTCTTATCCGGCCGATCCGAATGCGCGCCGCGCCGCGAAGAAGGCGACGGCCGCAAGGACCAGCGAGATCAGGATATTATATCCCGCCATGGAGATTCCAAACAGCGACCATGCGACTTGATCGCACCGCACGACCGGTGCCGCCATGATCTGTGCCCGCAAGGCGTCGATGGAATCGGCGGTGGCCGTGACACCGCAGCCGGACGTTCCGGTCCACCAGTGCTGCTCGACGCCGACATGGAAGACCGCGACGCCGCCGCCGACCAGCAAGGCGACGCCGCAAAGCGCCAGCAGGGCGGCGCGAAGCTTGTGGGCATCCGTAGCCGCCGCGAGGGAAACGATGCTCAGCGCGATCACGACGGCATAGGGCCAGCGCTGCCAGATGCACAGCACGCAGGGCTGAAGACCTACTACGTACTGGAAGAAGAACGCCGCCAGCAGCGACCCGGCGCTGGCGCCCAGCAGGAACAGCGCTGAGATACGCGATGTGGACAGGTCTGCGATGGCCATGGTGATGTCGTCCGGAGCCGCGGTCGGTAACCGGCACGAGGGAGCCGGGGATGCAAGGTCGTCACATTACATAGCGGACGGCGGCGAAACCACCTAGCAGGAGCGCAAAGAATGCCGATGCGAGCAGGCCGAGGTGCTTTTCGATGAAGACCCGAATCGGCGGACCGAAATACCAAAGCAGGCCGGCGACCAGGAAGAAGCGGGCGCCGCGCGATACGACGGAGGCCACCATGAAGACGGCAAGGTCGAGATGCGTCACCCCGCTTGCGATGGTGATCACTTTATAGGGGAACGGCGTGAACCCGGCCCCGGCGACGATCCAGAAGCCCCACTCGTTATAGAGTGCGGCGAATTCTTCCATCTTCGCGGCATAGCCGTAGAAGTCCATCACCTGCTGGCCGATGGTATCCCACAGGAAATACCCGATCATGTAGCCGAACAGTCCGCCGACAACGGAGGCCAGCGTGCAGACGGTCGCGATCCGCCAGGCCTTGTCCCGGCGCGCCAGCACCATCGGCATCATCAAGGCATCGGGCGGTACCGGGAAGATCGAACTCTCGATGAACGAGATAAAGCCCATGGCCCACATGGCATGGCGATGACCGGCCAAGCGCATCGTCCAGTCGTAAAGCGGTCTGATCAAGGGAATCTCGTCTGGTTGAGGAAAACCGGCTGCGGAAATCGGTCAGGCTTATGGCGTGATCTGAATAGGCATCCGTATCTAACAGTGTGCCGCACTGCACGCAATCGTCCCGATTGTACCGGCGCTTGACCCTTACAGGTCAATGCGTGCGAGATATTGCAACGAATTCCGATTGACCCGGGGCCTCCGGTGAGTATGATCCGCGCACTTTCCCCAGGCAGCCCCTGTGGCGGAACCGGTAGACGCGGCAGACTCAAAATCTGTTGTTCGCAAGGACGTGCCAGTTCGAGTCTGGCCGGGGGCACCAAAGCTTTCAAAGACCTGGATAGTGACGGTTCCGGGAGAGGTGTCGGGCTGAAAAGGCTTGGCCTACGACTGCACGCAATCCTTTCAACCAGCGCTCCTGCCATTTTTCACGAGCACGCACCCGTAGGTCGGGCCTCTTCAGCCCGACGTTTAACGGACCAGACCGGTCATGCTTCAATGTCCCTGGTCTGATGTGGGGTCCCGGTATTCCTCAACTCGCCCGCTTTCAAATCCCCCTACGCCTCCCTCATTCAGTGCCGCTGCACACTCGTTGAACTATTGACGGACGGACAATCCGTCGCAGTGGGTCTAAGGTATCATATACAGCCGCCCCCGAAATGATGCATTCATATCGTCATCAGCAGGCTAAACATTGAAGCGGCAAAGGGGGATGAAATGATCCATCAGGCTCTCGACAAGTTGAATGGTAAAGTGGCCATCCGTTCGAAGTATGATAACTTCATTGGCGGCAAGTGGGTAGCTCCGGTTCAGGGGCGTTACTTTAGCAATATTACGCCGATTACCGGCAAGCCGGTCGGCGAGATCGCTCGTTCGACTGCCGAAGACATCGAACTGGCCCTCGACGCTGCCCACAAAGCGCGCGAGAAGTGGGGTCTGACTTCTCCGGCCGAGCGGGCGAAGGTCCTGAACCGCATCGCCGACCGCATGGAAGAAAACCTGGACCTGCTGGCGCTGGTTGAGACCATCGACAACGGCAAGCCGATCCGCGAGACAACCCACGCCGACCTGCCGCTGGCGGTCGATCACTTCCGCTATTTCGCCGCCTGCATCCGCGCTCAGGAAGGCTCCGCCGCCGAGCTGGACAGCACCACGGTCGCCTACCACTTCCACGAACCGCTGGGCGTCGTCGGCCAGATCATTCCTTGGAACTTCCCGCTGCTGATGGCCGTGTGGAAGCTGGCTCCCGCCCTTGCCGCCGGCAACTGCGTCGTCCTGAAGCCGGCCGAGCAGACCCCGATGGCCATCATGGTCCTGGTCGAACTGATCGCCGACCTGCTGCCCGAAGGCGTGCTGAACATCGTCAACGGCTTCGGCGTCGAAGCTGGCAAGCCGTTGGCGCAGAACCGCCGCATCGCCAAGATCGCCTTCACCGGCGAGACGACGACCGGCCGCCTGATCATGCAGTACGCGTCGGAAAACATCATCCCCTGCACGCTGGAACTGGGCGGCAAGTCGCCGAACATCTTCTTCTCCGACGTCATGGCCGAAGACGACGATTTCTTCGACAAGGCGCTGGAAGGTTTCGCGATGTTCTCGCTGAACCAGGGTGAAGTCTGCACCTGCCCGAGCCGCGTCCTGATCCAGGAAAGCATCTACGACCGCTTCATGGAAAAGGCGATCGACCGCGTCAACAAGGTGAAGCAGGGCAACCCGCTCGACAGCGCCACCATGATCGGCGCGCAGGCCTCCAACGACCAGCTCCACAAGATCCTGTCCTACATCGAGATCGGCAAGGCCGAAGGCGCCAAGGTGCTGACCGGCGGCAACCGCGCCGTCCTGGATGGCGAGCTGTCCGAAGGCTACTACGTCCAGCCGACCGTGCTGGAAGGCAACAACAAGATGCGCGTCTTCCAGGAAGAGATCTTCGGGCCGGTCGTGTCCGTGACCAGCTTCAAGACAGAGGAAGAAGCCCTCCATATCGCCAACGACAGCCTCTACGGTCTGGGCGCCGGCGTGTGGAGCCGCGACGGCAACCGCGCCTACCGCATGGGCCGCGGCATCCAGGCCGGCCGCGTCTGGACCAACTGCTACCACCTGTATCCCGCGCACGCCGCCTTCGGTGGTTACAAGCAGTCTGGTATCGGCCGCGAAAACCACAAGATGATGCTCGACCACTACCAGCAGACCAAGAACCTGCTGGTCAGCTACAGCCCGAAGGCGCTGGGCTTCTTCTAAGCCTGACGGTCCCTCGTTTCTGCCGGAAAGGGCAGAAACGAGGGACCGCCGAGGTCTTCAATGGGCACGGTCTTCACGGGGGAGAATAAGAAACAATGGTGGAACGTGTCACCGTCACGCCGGCCGCCGAGGCGGTCATCGCGACCCTCAAGTCGATTCACGGAGACCTTGCGTTCCATCAATCGGGTGGCTGCTGTGACGGCAGCGCCCCTATGTGCTTTCCGGCGGGCGAATTCCGCACGAGCGCGCAGGACATTCATCTGGGCGAGATTGCCGGCTGTCAGTTCTTCATCGGGGCCGCACAGTTCGAATACTGGTCGCATACCCAGTTGATCATCGACGTGGTGCCGGGGCGGGGTTCGGGGTTTTCGCTGGAAGCGCCCGAAGGCGTGCGGTTCCTGACGCGCAGCCGGGTCTTCAGCGACGAGGAGATGGCGGAGCTTGTCGCGGCGGGGCCTCCGGCCAACGGCGCGCACTGATCTTCCTTAATGCGCCGGGTTGATCGACCCCGTGCGAGACGCCGGTTGCTTCCCGGTTTCGGTGGTGCATCTTGTGTGGTGCACAGATCGAAGAATTTCCGGGGACCATGGACAGCATCACACAGAGCCTGCTCGGCGCGGTCGTAGCGCAGGCTGGATTCCGACGCACGCTTGGCCGCAAAGCGATGGTGGCAGGGGCCTTGCTGGGGGTCGTGCCCGACCTGGACGTGGTGGCAGGGCTGGCCGGTCCATACGCCAACTGGCTTTACCATCGCGGCATCACGCATTCGATCTTCTTCGGCCCCGTCGTCGGGCCACTATTCGGATGGGCGCTCTGGCGCTTCTCCCGCTGGCGCGCGATGCGGAGGGGCGGCACCGGCATGCTGGCCGGACCGGAAGAACTGCGGGCCTGGATCTGGCTGTCGATCCTCGTCCTGTTCACCCATCCCATCATCGACGTCTTCACCAGCTACGGCACGCAGTTGCTGGCGCCGTTCTCGCGGCACCGCTTCGCCATCGATGCACTGCCGATCATCGATCCCATCTACAGTCTCGTGCTGGTGGCGGCGCTGGTCGTAGGTACCTTTGCCCGCCGAAGACCGGGTACCGCGGTCGTATCGGCCGCAGCGGCGCTGCTGTTCATCTATAGCTGGACGCTGATGGGATGGGCGATCAACGAGAACATCCGGGCCGAGGCGCGCCAGCAGTTGAAGACGGCCGGCCAGCCGGTCCAGAACATCCTGGCGTATCCGCAGCTCTTTCAGCCCTGGTTCCGCCGGGTCGTCGCCGAGACGCCGGACAGCATCATGGTCGGTTATTATTCTATCGTGGCCGGCGGAACGATCGACTGGACCACCCATCCGGTTCGGCAAGATCCCCTGATCGACAAGGTCGCCGCGACGTGGGAAGCCGGGGTTTTCCGGTGGTTCGCGATGGACAAGCTGTGGTGGCGGGTCGTCGAGAATGCCGAAGGCGCCGCCGTGGAGGCGTTCGATTACCGCTATGGCATGATGGGCAGCACCGAACTGGGCTTCTGGGGCATCCGTGCCCAAGTGGACCGGGACGGACAACTGCTGGGTGCGCCCGAGAGATTTCAGCAGCCTCGCTCGGCTTCACGATCCGATTTTAGCGAGTATTGGCGCCGTATTTGGGGATAGGCCTTTCGGCATATGAAGGATAATTACAGTATTCACTCATATTGTTTTGCATATGAGTGAATACTGCTAATTTCGGCCTTCGAGACGACCAAAGAGCTATCGGATTCTCCCAGATACGTAAAATTTTATTAATAACCCTGATCAATGATGCAAGGAGTTCGAAACGCCGGGGAAAGCGGTTATGTTCAAGAAGTTCAGCAAAAACACCGTGGATATAAGTAAAACTACGGGTCTGGACGCTTTGCGCGCCAATGTGATGATTGCCGACAGTGAGCTCAACATCACCTACATGAATCCTGCCGCCGTCAACCTTATGCGGGATGCAGAAGACGAGCTTAAGGCTGAACTTCCTCGCTTCAGCGTCGCCAAGCTTATCGGTAGCAACATCGACATCTTCCACAAGAACCCCGGCCATCAGCGCAAGATGCTGGCGGCGCTGGACAAGCCGCACAGCGCCACGATCCGCGTCGGCAAGCGCGTCTTCGATCTGCTGGTCAGCCCGCTCTTCGACAAGGGGCAAAGGATCGGCTTCGTCGTGGAATGGTCCGATGCCAAGGAACGACTTCTGAACCTCGACTACGCGATGCAGCTTACCGCCGTCAACCGGTCGCAGGCCGTGATCGAGTTTTCGGTAGACGGTCAGATCGTCAATGCCAACGAGAACTTCCTCAAGGCGATGGGATACCGCCTGGACGAGATCAAGGGCAAGCATCACGGCATGTTCGTCGAGCCCGGCCAACGCGACAGCCGGGACTACACGGCGTTCTGGGACAGGCTTCGGGCCGGAGAATTTCAGGCCGGGCAGTATAAGCGGATCGGCAAGGGCGGCAAGTCGATCTGGATCGAAGGAGCCTACAACCCCATCCTCGATCAGAATGGCAAGGTCGTGAAGGTCGTCAAGTTCGCGACGGACATCACGGCCCAGGTGGAACTCCTGGCGAACTTGAAGACCCTGATCGATACCAATTTCGGCGAGATCGACGGCGCGATCGAACGGTCGACCTCGGAGGCGCGCTCCGCGTCGCTGGCGGCGGACGAGACCTCGACCAACGTTCAGATGGTCGCGGCCAGTGCCGAGGAACTGGCGGCATCGATCAACGAAATCTCGCAGAACATGGCGAAGTCGCGCTCCGCCACCGACAATGCCTTCGACCGGGCGGTGGCGGCCGGGCAGAGCACGGAGAAGCTGACCAATGCCGCCCAGGCGATGAACGGCATCGTCGGCTTGATCCAGAACATCGCCGGCCAGATCAACCTGCTGGCGCTGAACGCCACGATCGAGGCGGCACGTGCCGGCGAGGCCGGGAAGGGTTTCGCCGTCGTGGCGAGCGAAGTCAAGAACCTTGCCAACCAGGCGGCCCGGGCGACCGAGCAGATCTCGCGGGAGATCGACGGCGTGCAGTCGACCTCGGGCGAGGTAGTAACCGCGCTCGACACCATCCGGGACGCCATCGGCAGCGTCCGCGACCATGTCACCGTGACGGCGGCCGCCGTCGAGGAGCAGAGTTCCGTCACCATGAGCATGTCGTCGAACATGCAAAGCGCATCGGCGGCCGTTTCGACGGTATCCTCGAATGTCGGGGAGATTTCCTCCGCCGTGCATCAGGCGGCGCTGGCGATCACCAAGACCAAGGATGCGGCAAAGGTGCTTGTCCGCTGAGGCGGAGAGGCATCGATGCCCGTTCAGAAAAGCTCGATGGCATCCTGATCGGGATCGGATTGGGCACCGGGCACATCGTCGGTGCCGGTGCGGTCGCCGGGTAGGACATCCAGCGCCCCGATGCCGTCGAGCGCAGTGCCGCCCATCAGCAGGGCACGAAGGAAGCGCTGGCGGGCGGCACCGACCGGGAGGCCCGCCGCCAGACCGCTCAGCCATTCGGACCGATCGTCCGGCGTGAAGGCGGGAGCGGCGCCGATGGCGGCCGATGTCGCCGGCCCCAGGTCTTCCAACCCGCTCTTCATTAGCATCATGCCGTCGATGACATGTTCGAAGTGCTGCTTGGCCAGATCCTGGAACTGCAGGCGGGTGACGATCTGGCCGATGTTGCGTGTCATCGTGTCGGACGCGACGACGGCATCGCTCAGTACGGCGGTGAAGTGCTCCGCCTGGACGATCAGGCCGGACATGGCGCTGTCGATCCGCTCCTTCGCCAGAAGCTGGGGCGACAGATCGGTGTCGGCGATGGTCTGAAGGATCTCGTAGCCTCGGACGACGCCGCGCGAAACGGCCCCGACCGAAAGTCTCATCCGCTCGGCCAGGGCCGCGGTCGTGGATGAGAGCTGGCGGACCTCTCCGGCGACGACGTGGAAGGTGGTTCCGGCGGCGCCGGCGCGGGCGGCTTCGATGCGGGCGTTGAGGGCGAGGAAGTTGGTCTGCTGGTTGATCTCGCCGATCTCGCCGATGAACTTCTCGACTTCCTGGACATCCTGGACGACGTCGTCCAGCAGATAGACCATCCCCTGGACATCCTGGACGACGTCGTCCAGCAGATAGACCATCCGCATCGCCTGTTTCGACAGCGAGACGATGTTGTTGACCATGTCCACCAGGATTTCCTGCATCGCCACCATGACCCGGTCGATCGGGACGCGCTCGCCGTCCAGTTCGACCACATTGGCGTTGGCGATGATCTCTTGAACCCGCCGGCTCTGCTCGCCGGCCGAATCGGCCAGATCGCGGAACCCGGTGCTGATGTCCTGGGTGCTGTTCTCGATGCTCCGGCTGGTTTCCTCGATCTCCCGCCGCAGCACGTCGAAGGACCGGCTTTGAACCGTCGAGAAAGCGGCCCACTCGCTCAACAGCGATGGGTCGCCTGCACGGGCCGATGGAAGATTGATGCCGGCAGATGTCATTATTATGCTTTTTGCCTTAAAATTTAAATTCTATGATGAGATTAGCCGCCGGTCGTAAATGAAGGATGACCAGGGCACGTGTTCAGGCGACAGGTCTCCGGCAGGCCCGCCTTCAGGCGAACTGGCCGGCGCAGTAACCGGACGACCATGCCCATTGGAAGTTATAGCCGCCGAGCCAGCCGGTCACATCGACCACCTCGCCGATGAAGTAGAGACCCGGCACGGCGCGGGCTTCCATCGTCTTGGACGACAAGGCGGCGGTATCGACGCCGCCCAGGGTGACTTCGGCTGTACGGTAGCCTTCCGTCCCGGCGGGGGAAATCTCCCAGTGGCGGAGGTCGTGGGTCAGCGATTGCCATTCCCGCTCCGGCACCCGGTTCGCCGGACGGCCGTCGAAGGATGCGGGCGTGACCTTCAGGGCCAGTCGGCGGGGCAGCAGGTCGGACAACAGCGTCTTCACTTCCGCCTTGGGACGTTCCGCGACAAGGCCCTTCAGCCGGTCTTCGATCCCGGCTCCCGGCAGCATGTCGATTTCCACCGGCATGCCGTCCTTCCAGTACGACGAGATCTGGAGGATGGCCGGGCCGCTGAGGCCCCGATGGGTGAACAGCATCGCCTCGCTGAAGGAGGCGCCGCCGCACCGGACCTCCGCGTCGAACGCCACGCCCGCCAGATCCTTGAAGTTCCTGGGGTCGGCATCGGCGAAGGTGAAGGGGACGAGCCCGGCCCTGGTCGGCAGCACCTCGACGCCGAACTGCTTGGCCACCCCATAGCCGAAGCCGGTCGCTCCCATCTTCGGGATCGACAGCCCGCCGGTCGCGATCACGAGGCTTTCGGTGTCGAAGGCGCCCCCGCTGGTCTCGACCCGGAAGCCGCCGTCCTTCTCGATCCGGCCGACCGTGGTGTCCAGCATCAGGGTGACGCCGGCTTCCTCGCATTCGCGCAGCAGCATGCCGACGATGTCGCGGGCGCTGTCGTCGCAGAACAACTGCCCCAGCTTCTTTTCATGAAAAGCGATGCCGTGGCGGCGAACCAGCGCGATGAAGTCGTGCTGGGTGTAGCGCCGGAGGGCGGAGATGCAGAAATGCCTGTTGGCCGAGATGAAGCGGTCGGGAGCGGTGTGCAGGTTGGTGAAGTTGCAGCGCCCCCCGCCGGAGATCAGGATCTTCTTGCCCGCTTTTTCGGCATGGTCGATCAGCAGCACCCGGCGGCCGCGCCGCCCGGCGGAGATCGCGCACATCAGTCCGGCGGCTCCGGCTCCGATGACGATGACGTCAGTTTTAGTGGCTGATACGGCCATTCAGGTGCCCCGGCGTTTGGCGCGGCTGGTCGGTTCCGCTTCCAGCGGGTCGTCCGGCCAGTAATGTTTCGGATACTTGCCCTTCAGGTCGGCCCTGACGTGGCGGTAGGTATTGGCCCAGAAGCTGGCGAGGTCGCTGGTCACCTGCATCGGCCGATGGGCCGGCGACAGCAGATGGAGCACCAGCGGCACCCGACCATGGGCGAGCTTCGGCGTTTCGGCCAGCCCGAACATTTCCTGAAGCCGCACCGCCAGCACGGGCACGTCGCCGCTCGTATAGTCGAGCGGGATGCGCGAGCCGCTGGGGACATTGACATGGGTGGGTGCCGCGTCCTCCAGGTCGCGCTGGCGGTCCCAGGGCAGCAGCGACTTGAGGGCGGAGCCGAGGTCGAGCCGCTTCAAATGGGCACGGCGCGTCAGCCCAGTCAGGAACGGAGCCAGCCAGTCTTCCAGGCTTGCGAGCAAGGTCTCGTCGGACATGTTCGGCCAGCCGGAGCCTTCCGGCTCGAACCGGCGCAGAAACTCGACGCGGGCGCGGAAGTTCTCCAGCTCGCGGGTCCAGGGCAGCACGGCGAGGCCGAGTTCCCGGATGCCCTGGCAGAAGGCTTGCGCCGTGCGGGCGCCGCCGGGGTCCGGCAATGGCTCGTCCTTCAGGACCAACTCGCCCAGCCGGCGCTGGCGGCGAGCCAGCACGGCTTCCTCCCGGCTGTCCCAGGCGATGGATTCGACCGTCTCGATCGTGTCGGCGAAGTCTTCCTCGATCTCGGCCAGGGTCAGCGGCGCTGCCAGGAAGATGCGGGCCTCCCGCTTGGCGCCGTCCAGGTCGGCCACGGCGAGGAAGTCCTCGGCGGCGAGAGGCTCCATCTTCAGGAAGAACGCGCCGCGCCCGTTGCTCAGCCGGTACTGGCCGTCGCTGCCCGGACGCCGCTGGGCAATGCGGTCGGGATAGGCCAACGCCAGCACCCTTCCGGTATCGCCTACGGTTCCGCTTCCGGCGGCGATGCCGAGCTGGCGCTGCCATTGCCGCGCCTGAGCCGCCACCTGCCGCACCGACCAGAGCTTCTGGTCGCCCGATCTCAGCGTCTCGACCCGGCGGCGGATATCGGAGTCGCGCTGCTCGCCCGGCTGTTCTGTCAGGATATCGCGCTCCCCCAGCAAGGCCGCAATCTGGCAGGCCAGCGCGCCGCAGCCGAGGTCGCGGGCGCGCAGGACCATGTGGGCCAGACGCGGATGCATGCCGAGCGAAGCCATGTTGCCGCCATGCGCCGTGATCCTGCCATCCGCGTCGAGTGCGCCCAGCCGGCGCAGCAGGTCGCGAGCCTGGGCATAGGCCGGTGCGGGCGGCGGGTCGAGCCAGCGCAGGTCGGCCGGATCGCTGACGCCCCATTGCGCCAGTTCCAGCGCCAGCGGCGCCAGATCGGCCGCCAGCATCTCAGGGGCGGTATGCGGCGGCAGCGCCCTGTGCTGCCCCTGCGGCCAAAGCCGGTAGCAGACGCCCGGCTCCAGCCGTCCGGCGCGGCCCCGCCGCTGGTCGGCGGAGGCTTGGCTGACCTTGATCGTCTCCAGCCGGGTCATGCCGCCGCCGGGATCGAAGCGGGAAACCCGCATCAGTCCGCTGTCGATGACGACGCGGATGCCTTCGATGGTCAGGCTGGTCTCAGCGATCGAAGTGGCCAGCACGATCTTCCGCAGTCCCGGCGGCGTCGGACCGATCGCCGCGTCCTGGCGGTCCTGGGGCAGGTCGCCGTAGAGCGGAGCGATCAGGACGCCCGGCCCGGTGGAGGCCTGCACCAGCAGTTTCTCCACCCGGCGGATCTCGGCGACGCCGGGCAGGAAGACCAGGATATTGCCGGTCTCCTCCTTCAGCGCCGTCAGCGTGGCGGATGCCACGGCATCCTCGATCCGGCGGGCTCCGCTTGGATCGATATGGCGGGTTTCAACCGGGAACGCGCGGCCTTCCGAGGTGACGACAGGGGCACCGTCCAGCAGCCGGGCGACTGCCGTGCCGTCCAGCGTGGCGGACATCACCAGCAGGCGCAGATCGTCGCGCAGGACCGACTGGGTCTGGAGGCACAGGGCCAGCCCTAAATCCGCGTCCAGGCTGCGTTCGTGGAACTCGTCGAACAGGACGGCGCCGATCCCTTCCAGGGCGGGGTCGCGCTGGAGCAGGCGTATCAGGATTCCTTCGGTCACCACTTCGATCCGGGTGTTCGGTCCGACCTTGCTGTCCATCCGGACGCGGTAGCCGACGGTTTCGCCGACGGCTTCCCCCAGCATGTCCGCCATCCGGCGGGCGGCCGCGCGGGCGGCCAGACGGCGCGGCTCCAGCATCACGATCTTCGAGCCGGCCAGCCATGGTTCGTCCAGCAACGCCAGCGGGACGCGGGTGGTCTTGCCGGCACCGGGCGGCGCCTGGAGGACGGCGTAGGGAGCCGCTCCCAAGGCCCGGCAGATGTCGGGAAGGACCGGATCGATCGGCAGGACTGAGGGGATGGGATGCGGCAAGGGATGCGCGGCCTGTTTCAGAATAGGTCGGGAGCGTTCGGCGGCTCTATAGCATGGCGTCTGGGACGATGCCCGCCGCTTTACTGAAAATTAGGCACGGCGGCCGGAAGATGCAGCCCGAAGTCCCGTATTTCCGGAGATTCGCTGGCGATCGTCCATGATAACGAACGTCTCTTCTCTCCAGCGTCCGCTCTATGCCGCGCCCCAGCGCGGCCGCGACGGCGCTGCACAAGGCACCGGCCTCGCCGGCGCCGACGGGGAGACGAGTGCTTCGACCGACGGCAACGCCGCCACCCGGGATTACAAAGGCGCCGGGAACGCCAAAGGCGATGCCAAGGGCGCCAAGGGCCTCAAGGGTGGCAAGGACGATAAGGACACCGGCGGCGACGGCGAGAAGCGTGACGCCAGCGGCCTGACGGAGGGCGAGCGCAAGCAGCTCAAGGAGCTGAAGGCCCGCGATACCGAAGTTCGCAATCACGAAAACGCGCACAAGGCTTCCGGCGGCCAGTTGGCCGGCTCGCCGTCCTATACCTATCAGACCGGACCGGACGGCCAGCGCTATGCCATCGGCGGCGAAGTCTCGATCGACGTCAGTCCGGAGGACGATCCCGCCGCCACCATCGCGAAGATGGAACGGGTCAGCCGTGCGGCGACGTCTCCCGCCGAACCGTCGCCGCAGGACTTCAAGGTCGCCGCCGCCGCCCGCCGCATGATGGCCGAGGCGCAACGCGACCTCGACGCCGCGAAGCTCGACGAAATGAAGGGTGGCGACGACAGCGTCAAGGGTGCCGCCGGTAATTCCGCCACGGACCCGGCCGGGCAGGGGGGCAGGGCGGAGGAAGCCGGGCAATCCGGCCCGCACGATGGGAAGAGCGGTGAAAAGGAGCAGGCCAAGGCTTCCTCCGCCGCCGCGGTCGCCACCGCCATGCAGGCCTATCAGAGTGCCGCGGCGCTTGTCCGGTCGTCGCGGGCGCAAAGTGGGATAAACGCCTGAAGCGTTTGCGGACATGCGGCATCTTCGGGTGTTATGCAACACCTCGACATCCGCTCCCAAGTTCGCCTGGATCCTCCCGACGTGACCTTTTTCGTCCTGGCTGTCTTCACCGCCACTTATGCCGGAATGGCCCTGGGGCGGTTCCCCGGTCTGCGCATCGACCGCACGGGTATCGCCCTCGTGGCGCTGATCGTCCTGCTCGCCGGCGGCGCCGTGCACACCTCGGAGATCGCCGGGGCCATCGATTTTCCAACGCTGTTCATCCTGTTCGGGCTGATGATCCTGTCGGCGCAGTTCGCCGCCGCCGGATTCTACGACTGGTGCGCGCTCCGCGTCGCGACGGCCAGGCGCTCTCCCCTGGTCCTGCTGGCGGTGACCGTCGCCGTGTCGGGCGGATTGTCCGCCGTGCTGGCGAACGACGTCGTGGTCTTCGCCATGACCCCGATGCTGTGCGTCGGATTGAAGGGGCGCGGGCTCGACCCCCGGCCGTACCTGATAGCACTGGCAGGGGCCGCCAATGCGGGTTCCGCCGCGACGCTGATCGGCAACCCCCAGAACATCGTGATCGGTCAGGTCGGCGGTCTGGATTTCTGGCAGTTCGCCGGCGCTTGCGGCGTGCCGGCGCTGTTTGGGCTGGTCTGCGTCTTCGTCACGGTGGCCTTGATCTGGCGCGGACGCCTGACGGTCGGCGGCCTGAGCCTGGACGACGTGCCATTGCCGCAATTGGACCGCTGGCAGTTGGGCAAGGCGCTGCTGGCGACGTTCGCCCTGCTGGCGATGTTCGGGACGGCGATGCCGCACGAGATCGGGGTGCTGCTGATCGCCGGCGCCATGCTGATCAGCCGCCAGTTGGGCAGCCGCGACATGATCGGCATGGTCGACTGGCACCTTCTCGTCCTGTTCGCCTGCCTGTTCTCCATCAACTTCGCGCTCAAGCAGACCGGGCTGCCGGCGGATGCCGTAGCCTATCTGGCCGCCGCCGGACTGCTGCCCGACAGTCTCGCCGTCATGGCCCCGCTTTCCGTCTTGGCGAGCAATACCATCGGCAATGTCCCCGCCGTCGTCCTGCTGCTGGCCGTCTGGCATCAGCCGCCGGAAGGAGCGCTGTACGGACTGGCGTTGCTGTCCACCCTTGCCGGCAACCTGATGATCCTCGGCAGCCTGGCCAATATCATCGTGGTCGAGCGGGCACAGTCCATGGGAGTGCGCCTCGGTTTCGTCGAGCATGCCCGATGCGGTATTCCGATGACGCTTGCATCCCTGGCTTTTGCTTGTCTCTGGTTATGGGGGACCGGGCTGATGCCGTTGAAGTAAAAGGAAGCTCGCGTTATTTCGCAGTTGCGAGATAAAGCATAAACAGAACGGTTCAGTACTCAACGGTACACCTGTTACCCTTTGGGATAATATTACCTTTGGCTTGGTGTCTATGCCGAGAAAGTCTGCACAAGAACCAGTTTTTGTGCAAAAAGCCCTTTGCGGCGAGGGGGGATTGCGTTATTGTCCCCTCCAACGATGCGGGCAAGAACAAAAACAACTCTGAACCCGCACATGGGAGGATCGCTCAAAATAAAAACGCCACATCCGGCAAAGGATGGGCAACAAGGTTGAGGACGCTACGGCACCAATTACCGCACCTGATACAGGGCGGTTGGACCTGACCCAGGTTAGGTTCCGTCCTATACTCGGAGACATCGGAACAACGCTTCCGAAATAATAAGATCCCTTAGCATCAATGCGAGGGACGGCCGGGTAGAAGGACGATATGGAGGGTTATAGGAATTCAGCGGCGGGCATCGACCCGCCGCTTTCTCTTTGTGCGCCTCTTATTTAAGCAAGATCAGATCGTATCCCCGGCAGCCGCCGCTTCCCGGTAGGCTTCGTACATCGCTTCGATGGTCTCCCGGCTGACGTCGCGGGTGATGAAGACGATGCGCGACCGGTGATCGTCGCTAGGCCATGCCTCCAGCCGGACCGGCGGGTGGAAGACGTGCTGGACGCCGTGGACCACGACCGGCGCATCGGATTCCCGGACGTTCAGGATGCCCTTGATGCGCAGCAGGTCGGGACCGCGCAGCGTGATCAGCGTCTCGATCCAGGTCGCGAAGGCGTCCCACACCAGCGGTTCGTCGATCGTCATGCAGAAGGCGGTGATGTGGTCGTCGTGCCGGTTGCGGTCATGCCCGTGGTGGTGATGGCCGTGATCGTGGTCGTGTTGATGCTCGTGCCCATGATCGTGCCCATGGCCGTGATCGTGCCCGGCGTCCTCGTAGGCCTCCGCCTTCAGCCAGCGTTCGACATCGGGGCTCTTGGTTGTCGGGTTATAGAGGCCCGCGTCGAACAGACCGGCCGGGTCGATCTGGCCCTGGACCGCCCGCAGGATCGGGGCGGCAGGGTTGAGCGCCTTGAGCCTGTCTTCCAGGTCGGCTACCGCCTCGGCCGACGCGATATCGGTCTTCGTCAGGACGATCCGGTCGGCGACGGCGGCCTGCTTGACGCTTTCGTCGTGCCGGTTCAACTGATCGCCGCCGTTGACGGCATCCACCGTGGAAATGACGCCGTCCAGCCGGAAGCGGGCCGCGATCAGTGGGTCGTTCATCAGCGTGTGGAGCACGGGCGCCGGATCGGCCAGTCCGGTCGTCTCGATCACGACGCGGTCGAACTCCGGCACCAACCCGCGAACCCGCTTCAGGAACAGGTCGCGCAGCGTGTCGATCAAGTCGCCGCGCACGGTGCAGCACAGGCATCCGCTGTTGAGCAGCACGGTGTTCTCCGAGCTTTTCTCGACCAGCAGATGGTCCAGCCCGATCTCCCCGAACTCGTTGATGATGACGGCCGTGTTCGCCATGCCGGGATGGCGCACGATCTGCGACAGCAGCGTGGTCTTGCCGCTGCCCAGGAAGCCGGTCAGGACCGAAACGGGGAGACGGGTCGGGTTCGCGGCGATGACTGTGTTCACTCTATCTTGCCTTCCGGTTCGCCCCTGGGATCGGCCCTTCGCATCGGCGGCGCGGGCATCAGGGGCAGGGCGATTGTTCGTAGACTACGCTAGCGAGTTGCGGCAGGTCGTGCAAAGACCTCGGACTTCGACGGTCGTCCTGTCCACCGTGAAGCCCTGATCGCGGGCACAGGCGTCGATCGCGGCGCTCACCCTCGCGTCGTTGAGTTCGATCGCGTTGCCGCACTCGCGGCACACCAGGAACTGGCCGGGATGGGCATGGTCCGGGTCCGGGCAGCCGATATAGGCGTTCAGGCTCTCGATCCGATGGACCAACCCCTGCTCCACCAGGAAGTCGAGCGCCCGGTAGACCGTGAGCGGTGCTACCCGCTTGCCCTCCACCGCCATGTCGTCGAGGATGGCATAGGCGCCGCGCGGCCGGTGGCCGCTCCACACCAGTTCCAGCACCTGCCGGCGGATAGCGGTCAACCGCGCGCCGCGCGACGCGCACAGCGCTTCGGCACGGCCGAGCGCTCCGTCGACGCAGCGGCCGTGATCGTGTCCGGTTTCGGCCGGGGCCGTGATAGTCGTCATGGCGGGTCCCGTAAACTCATCCAGCGTTATGTAACTATATAACAACGATGAGGCCGGACTACCCGCAAAAATGAACCGAACTGGCGAAGCTATCCGCCGGTGCGGTAGGAGAAGGAGATGTGATGACAGTTCAGCCTGACGCAACCGTCGCCCCCGACGGCGACCTTCCGACGCTTCATATCAGGTGCGGCTCCGACATCCGTCAGGCGCTGTGCGATGCCGGCTTCACCGGCGATTTCCTTGAATATTCCAACCCCTACTGCATGGGGCCGGTGCCCGACGTCCCCGATCTCCAGGCGATCCGCGCGCGGTTCATCTCCGATGCCTTCGGCGGACCGCTCGGCTTGTCGGAGGTGGACGTCGTTGAAAAGCTGCGTATCGAGCATGATGGGTTGATAGGAGCCGCCACGCGCTATGAACGGGTTATGCTGTGGTTCGAGCATGACAGCTACGACCAGCTTATCCTGGCCCGGTGCCTGGCGCAGTTCCATCAGACCGGAGCGCCGAAGGTCCTTGAACTCGTCTCCGTCGACCACTTCCCCGGCGTGGAGCGTTTCATCGGCCTGGGTCAATTGCCCGCGCAGGCATTCCTGACGCTATGGAGCGAAAGGCACGCGGTCACTGCTTCCGACCTGTCGATGGGCTTCCGGACTTGGGACGTCTTGCGGAGCGACGATCCGAGTGCGCTGTCCGGTATCGCCCGCTCGAGCATACCCGGCTTGCCGGACCTACCGCGAGCGCTTCAGCGGCATCTGCGGGAATTGCCTTGGACGATCGATGGCCTCTCGCTGACCGAGCGCCTCGTTCTGCAGATCCTTGACGCCGAAAGCCAGACCATCGGCCGCATCTTCTCCCGCCTGATGCGGGAGGTCGAGCCGCTGCCCTGGCTGGGCGATGTCATGCTGCTCGCCATAGTCGAGGCCATGGCGAAGGCCAGCCAACCGGTCTTCACGATCACGAACGACAGCACCGCCCCGAACTGGCCCGAGCGCCGGCTGGAAATCACCGCGGCCGGCAAAGCCGTGCTGAAAGGCGAAATCGACTGGTTGTCGCTGTCGCCGCCGGAACGCTGGGTCGGCGGCGTCCGGATCGTTCCGGGCACGCCGCACTGGCGCTGGGACGAGGCTGCAGGAAAGCCGGTGCGGGCATGAAACCAACCCGCACCGGTTTGTACTCAAGGGCGGATCAGACGCCGATGACGCCGCCGTCTTCCTTGGTGATCATGACAACCGAGGGGCGGGGCGGCATGCCGTCCTTGAAATCAGGCCAGCGGGTGGCAGGGTCCTCGAAGCTGGACGACCTGCCGAACTCCGGCCAGTCCTTGGTGTTGTCGGTCGCCGGGTGCTGGACCGCGACGAACAGCGTCCTGTCGTCCGGAGTAAAGCACGGACCGCACATCTCGGCCCCGACCGGCACGCGGAAGAACAGCCGGGAAGTCCCCCGCATCTCGCCCTCGGTCTCCATCGCCCAGACGCCATCGGTCGTCTTCGTGCCCTTGTAGCTGTTGCCGTCGGTCGCCACCCACAGGCGGCCCTGGTTGTCCACCGCGCAGTTGTCCGGCATGCCGAACCAGCCATTCGGCGAGGTAGCCGGGTTGAAGCTGGCGCCGACTTCCGCGACGCTGGGATCGCCGCACTTGACCATGATGTCCCAGGCGAAGGTGGTGGAGGCATGGTCGCCGCCGGTCGGCGTCATCTCGATGATGTGGCCGAAGGCGTTCTTGCCGCGCGGGTTGGCGGCGTCGACGGCCTCCGCCTTGCGGTTGGTGTTGTTGGTCAGCATGACGTAGACCTTGCCCGTCTTCGGGTTCGGCTCGACGTCTTCCGGCCGGTCCATCTTGGTGGCGCCCAGCAGGTCGCCGGCCTTGCGCGCCTGGATGACGACGTCGGCCTGGCTCTTGAAGCCGTTTTCCGCCGTCAGCTTGCCCTGGCCGTGGGTCAGCGGCAGCCACTCGCCCTTGCCGTCCTCGCTGTACTTCGCGACGTACAGGGTGCCCTTGTCGAGCAGGTCCATGTTCGCGGCGCGGTTCGACGGATCGAACTTGCCTTCCGTCACGAACTTGTAGACGTAATCGAAGCGCTCGTCGTCGCCCATGTAGACGACGACGCGGCCGTCCTTGTTGACGATGCTTTCGGCGCCCTCATGCTTGAAGCGGCCCAGCGCGGTACGCTTCTTCGGGGTGGAAGCCGGGTCGAGCGGGTCGATCTCGACCATCCAGCCGAAGCGGTTGGCCTCGTTCGGCTCCTTCGATACGTCGAAACGGTCGTGATAGGCGCCCCAGTTGTACCAGTTGCCGGGGATGCCCATGCGCTTGTAGTTCTCGGCTTCCGGATGGTCGTCTGCGACCTTGCCCCAGAAGTTGCCGTTGACGTTCTCTTCCGCCGACAGATAGGTGCCCCAGGGCGTGATGCCGCCGGCGCAGTTGTTGATCATGCCGATCACCTGCCTGCCGGCCGGGTCGGCCTTGGTCTTCATGCGGTCATGGCCGGCGGCGGGGCCGGTGATCTCCATCACGGTGTCGGAGGCGGTGATCCGGCGATTGTACTTGCTGTCGGGGACCACGGCCCACTTGCCGCCGGTCTTCCTGACCTCGATCACGGTGCCGCCATGCGCGGCCATCTCGATATCGACCAGTTCCTTGGTGATCGCGACGAAGCCGATATCCTTGCCGTCCTTGTCCTTGCCGTCCTGCGCCACGCCGACGCCGGGGAACATGACTTCCTCGTCGGTGTATTCGTGGTTGATGCAGAGCAGGCCGTGGTCCGGATTGTTGGAGCCATAGGGCAGGCCGATATAGCCGACATAGTCATTGTTGTAGCCGAACTGCATCTTCTGGGCGGCGGCGGTCTGCTTCATCGGGTCGAAGGCCGGCGCGCCCGGCAGGACGGGGTCGCCCCAGCGGATCAGGATCTCGGCCTTGTAGCCCTTGGCGACGTGGTGGGTGCGGTCGACGCCGCGCTCGACCTCGTCGAAGCTGAAGGCCGCCTTCATGCCGTTGCCGGCCGCCGCCTTGGCCTTTTCGGCGGTGGCGAGCGCCAGCGGGCCGAAGGCCGCCGTGATGGCGGCGGCGGCGAGCGATCCGCGCAGCATGTCGCGTCGGCCGAAGCGCTTGTTGATGATGTCTCCCATCGTCGGGCCGTCGCTCGGGTTGCGGCCGATGTCCTCAGACGCTTCGAAGGCTTCCGCCTTGCACGAAAACTCACCGATGTCGCGCTTGTCCATGGTTCTCTCCCGCCTGACCTGATCCGTGATATGCGCCCGGATTTCCGGGCCTGTTGGCGCGGACCATAGTCGGCGTGCATGACGCTTCGGTGACGCCGGCGTTACAAGCGGATGAATTCCGGAAACGCCGGTCTCCCCTGTGGACGCGGCGACGCCGCACGCTAGTTCAGTAATCCGATCGACGCGATATTCCCGCGCGGCAGTTTGAACGCGCGGCAGTTTGAACGCGCGGCAGTTTGAACGCGCGACAGTCTGAACCCGATAGTCTGAAACAACGAAGCAGGGCCATTCCTCATGACAGCACCCATCATCGTCTTCGGCGCCAACGGCGGCATCGGCGAAGCTCTGGCGCGCCGGCTGGCGCGGGCCGGAGCGCCGCTTTTCCTGACCGGCCGCTCAGCCGACAAGATCGGACCGCTGGCCGACGACCTGAAGGCCCGGCATGGCGTCTGCGATGTGCTGGACGAGGCGGCGGTTTCCGCCATCGTGCAGGAGGCGGGGCAGGACGGCGAGGGCATCGCCGGCATCGCCTACTGCGTCGGCTCGATCGACATCAAGCCGCTGAAGGCGACCAAGGACGAAGACTTCATCCAGGCCTACCGGCTGAACGTGCTGGGCGCCGTCAACGCGATCCGGGCGGCGGAGAAGGGATTGAAGTCGGCCAAGGGTTCGGTCGTCCTGTTCTCGACCGTCGCGGTCCAGCAGGGCTTCGCCAATCACGCCCTGATCGCGTCCGCCAAGGGTGCGGTCGAAGGCTTGGGCCGCTCTCTCGCGGCCGAGTTCGCTCCCCATGTCAGGGTCAACGTCGTGGCTCCCAGCCTGACCCGGACCCCGCTTGCCCATGGCCTGACCTCCAACGACCAGATGGTCCAGAGCATCGCGGGCCTGCACGCGCTCGGCCGGATCGGCGAACCGGAAGACATCGCCGCCATGGCGGCCTTCCTTCTGACCAAGGAGAGCGGCTGGATCACAGGCCAGGTCTTCGGCGTCGACGGTGGCCGCAGCAGCCTGCGGACCAAGGGCTGACCGTTTTCCGGTCAGCCCTGCTACCTCCATCTCCCTCATGGCGAACGCCGCACGTACGCTGTACGGTTTCGCGCTCACGAAGGCGCGGCTCGTTGGTCCGGCTGCCGGCATGGCATGGGGGAAGATGGCTTTATCCTATAGCGGCTGGTGGAAGATCCTTAAAGGGACCTACCGGACCTCCACCGACAAGGGGCTGTGGGTTGCGGCGGCGGGAGTGGCGTTCTTCGCCTTCTACACGCTGATTCCCACGCTGGCGGTCTTGATCGTGACCTATGGGGCTCTCGGCGGCGGCGGCGACGTCCATGACCGGATGAGCGAACTCGGCCCGGTCTTCCCGGACCAGGCGATGCAGGCGCTGTTCGGCCAGATGATGGACACCGCCAGGGATACCGGGACCGGTTTCGGCTGGGGATTGTTCGGCAGTCTCATGGTCCTGGTCTGGAGTGGGCTGTTCGGCATGCGGGCCTTGATGGCGGCCCTCAACTATGCCTACCACGAGGTGGAAACGCGCGGTTTCCTGAAGCTGAACGGCATGGCGCTGCTGCTCTGCCTGGGGTCCTTCGTACTGGCCGCCGGTTTGATCGGAATTCTGACAGCGGCGCCGTTAATGATGCGGGACCCGGCCCAGGACCCTCTCTGGTCGAAGATCTACGTATATGGCCGCTGGCCGTTGGTCGGTGCCCTGATAATCGGGGCGCTGGCCGTCTGCTACCGGCTGGGACCCTGCCACTCCGCTCCGCGCTGGCGGTGGGTCGGCTGGGGTTCCATCTTCACCGCGACGGTATGGATCGTGACCTCCATTGGCTTCACGCTCTATGTCCAGCAGATCGCCAACTACGCGACGGCGTTTGGCTTGGCCGGCGCCGTCCTGACGCTGATGATCTGGCTATACCTGCTGGCCTACACCGTCCTGCTGGGCGCCGTGATCAACGCCGAGACCGAGCGCGAACACGGACCGGAAACCTGAGCGTTCCGGTCCGTGCCTGGAAAAGGGATCAAAGCAGCAGGGCTTTTTCCCGCTGCACCCCGCCGGACATCATGGCGGTTTCCTTCTGGTCCAATACGGCGCGAAGCTTGGGAAAGTCGACCTCCTCCTCTTGCTTGACGTGCCCAGCGATCAGATCCCGCAGTTCGGTGGCGATGCCGCGCCAGCGCGGGTCGCTCTTGGGCATCTGTTCCAGGTTAAAGAGATGCATCTTCATCTCCGCGTGCTCGCTGTAGAGATGCATGGTGTCGTCCTCCTCGTGGGCGCGGCCATGGAGCAGCGGATATACCACGTCCTCTTCCGCCACCGCATGCGCCGACAGCCGCCGCTTCAAGCGAAGGAGAAGCTGCGTGCGGTCGAACACCGCGTTGTCCGGACTGGATGTCATCCGGTCCAGCAGCGACAGGATGATCCTGTGATCTTCCGCCAGTCCATCGAACGGGTCGCGTCCCGCCGCTGCCTGCGCGGAGCCCGCCACCTGCGCCACGATGGGCGGCAGGATCCGGCTGGCGATCACGGCCGCCAGCGCGCCCGTCGTGAACGCGGCAAGGCCGCGCATGGTGATCAATCCTGAGCCTCGAGACATGGCGCCTGATCCTTGCCGTTGATTGAAATCAGTTGCTTCCCGGCGAGGCCGCGGGCGGGTCGCTTGCCGGAAAAGATTCGTCCACGCTTTCGTCGACCTTGTCCCAGGGGCGCCGCTCCTGATCCCGCATGTTCTCCGGTCCGGCATGCCGGACCGCTCCGTAGCAGCTTCCCTGCTCGACGGGAGCTTTCTCCGGATCGCTGAACGCCGCATATCTCCGGCCCGTTCGGTTATCTTCCCGATCCTGACCTTGACTCTGGCCCTGGCCGGAGGCGACGGGCTGCCCGGTCGGCCGGAGCGGACCGAAATACGCAAGGCGTCCGACATCCGGGATGCGGTCGTCGCCGCTCGGTGGCCGTTGGCCGCTGGCTGGCCGCCCCTGGCCGCCCGTCCGCTTCTGATACAGCCAGTATCCCAGCAGCGACGCACCCGCCGCCATCAACAAGGGACCGGCCAGACTGCTGGAACTGGAGCGTCCCCGCCATGCTTGCGCGCGCATCTCGATCTCCCACGCTGTGTTTCCTGCTCTCCCCAACAGGCGAAACAGCCACCTTGTCACTCAGGGCCGTCCGCTTGGCCGTATCGGCCTTCCCGCGAAGCTCTGACCTATGGCCCCTTGACTTCGCACTTGCGAAAGAGCAACTATCGGTCTCGATCAATTGTCTTTCGTGATCGCGCGAAGCGGCAACTTGTGCCGCTGCATCCGGAAGACTCGCATCAGCACCAGAGGGCGGCCCGGCAGCGCGCGGTCAAGGCCCCGAAAGATCCTTTCACAGTGACGTCTTTCAGCGATCTCGGCTTGAGCGAGCCGATCCTGCGCGCCATCAGCGCCGAGAACTATTCCACTCCGACCCCGATCCAGGCGCAGGCCATCCCGCACCTGCTCGAAGGCCGCGACCTGCTGGGCGTCGCCCAGACGGGTACCGGCAAGACTGCGGCCTTCGCGCTGCCCATCCTCCACCGCCTGTCCGCCACCCGCACCCGGCCGATTTCCCAGGGTGCCCGCACCCTGGTCCTAACGCCGACGCGCGAACTGGCGATCCAGATCGGCGACAGCTTCAAGACCTACGGCGCCAACCTGCCGCTGACCCATACCGTCATCTTCGGCGGCGTCGGCCAGAACCCGCAGGTCCAGGCGATGTCGCGCGGCGTCGATATCCTGGTGGCGACGCCAGGCCGTCTGCTCGACCTGATCGGGCAGGGCCTGGTCAAGCTCGACCGCCTGGAAGTGTTCGTCCTGGACGAGGCAGACCGCATGCTGGACATGGGCTTCATCCATGATGTCCGGCGCATCCTGAAGACGCTGCCGGCCAAGCGCCACTCGCTGTTCTTCTCCGCCACCATGCCGCCGGAAATCGCCAAGCTGGCCGACAAGATCCTGACCGAGCCGGTCCGGGTCGAGGTGACGCCGGTGTCGAGCACCGCCGAGCGGATCGAACAGCACGTCATGTTCGTCGAAAAGTCGGACAAGCGTCCGCTGCTGGGCGAAGTCCTGAAGCGTCCGGAGATCGGCCGCGCGCTGGTCTTCACCCGCACCAAGCACGGTGCGAACCGTGTCGTCGAGCAGCTTGGCCAGATTGCCGTCCGGGCGGAGGCGATCCACGGCAACAAGTCGCAGACCGCACGCCAGCGGGCGCTCGAGAACTTCAAGACCGGCGAGATCCGGGTGCTGGTCGCGACCGACATCGCGGCGCGCGGCATCGATATCGACGGCATCACGCACGTCATCAACTACGACTTGCCCAACGTTCCGGAAAGCTACGTCCACCGGATTGGCCGCACGGCGCGGGCGGGGACAAGCGGCATCGCCATCTCGTTCTGCGACAGCGAGGAGCGGGCTTTCCTCAAGGACATCGAGAAGCTGATCAAGGTCCGCATCCCGGTCGTCGAGGATCACCCGTGGCATTCCCACGGCGGCGTGGTGTCCGCTCCGAGTGCTGACGACCGTCCGCCGCGCCCGCCCCGTCCGCAGCAGCGCCGGCCCCAGGCATCGGCGGGGCAGGGGCAGGGCCGTCCGGCGCCGCAGGGCCAGGGACGTCCCCAGTCGCATGGCCGTCCGCAGCGGAGCGGTCACGGTCATAGCGGCGGTGGTGGCGGTGGTCAGGGGCGTGGCCGTCCGGAAGGGCGGTAACGAAGCTCCGGCTTCCACCCGGTTTCCAAATAAAAAAGGCGCGGACGATGTCCGCGCCTTTTTTGCGAGTGATCCGGCAGAACTGCGCCGCCTCTATATTTAATGCCTCAAGCCGAAGAGGCTGACCGGCGGTCGGCAAGTGTTGGGCCACGGCCCAACCTACGAAGCAGAAGCCTGTAGGTTGGGCCGTGGCCCAACAAACACTTGTCACCCGGGTCAATGTCTTCAGCCCGATACGACGGCAGGAGCGCCGGTCAAAGTCGTCAACCCTGGCATGATCCCGCGATAGACGAATCTCACCCCCGCTTGGTGTCGATCATATCGACGAAGCGGTGGAACAGGTAGTGGCTGTCTTCCGGGCCGGGCGAGGCTTCCGGATGGTACTGGACCGAGAAGATCGGCTTGTCCTTGACCCGCAGCCCCTCGTTGGTGCCGTCGAACAGGCTGACATGAGTCACCTCGACCGTATCCGGCAGGCTCTCCGGCTTGACGACGAAGCCGTGGTTCTGGCTGGTGATCTCGACCTTGCCGGTCGCCAAGTCCTTGACCGGATGGTTGGCGCCGCGATGGCCGCGCGGCATCTTCTCCGTCTCGGCGCCCAGCGCCAGCGCCATCAACTGGTGACCCAGGCAGATGCCGAACATCGGGACGCCGGTATCCATCAGCCCGCGGATCGTCGGCACGGCGTATTTGCCGGTGGCGGCCGGATCGCCGGGGCCGTTCGACAGGAAGACGCCGTCCGGCTTGTGGCGCATGACGTCCTCGACCGTGGCGTTCGCCGGTACCACCGTCACCTTGGCTCCGGTACCGGCAAGGCAGCGCAGGATGTTGCGCTTGGCGCCGTAGTCGATCGCGACGACGTGGTGGCGCGGGTTCTCTTGGCGGGCGTAACCCTCGCCCAGCTTCCACATGCCCTCGTCCCAGTCGTAGGTCTGGCGGCACGATACGTCCTTGGCAAGGTCCATACCCTCCAGCCCCGGCCACTGCCGGGCCTGCGCCAGCAGCGCTTCCAGGTCGAACGCGCCGTCGGGGCTGTGCGCCACGACGCCGGTCGGCGCCCCGCCGTCGCGGATGCGGCGGGTCAGCCGACGGGTGTCGATTCCGGAGATGCCGATCAGGTCGTAGCTTTTCAGCCAGTCGTCCAGGTGGCGGGTGGCGCGCCAGTTGGACGGATCGGTGATGTCGGCACGCAGCACGAGGCCGCGCGCGGCCGGCGTGACCGTCTCGATATCCTCGGCATTGGCGCCGGTATTGCCGATATGCGGAAAGGTGAAGGTGATGATCTGGCCGGCATAGCTGGGATCGGTCAGGATCTCCTGATAGCCGGTCATCGAGGTGTTGAAGCACACCTCGCCGACCGAAGCGCCCAGGGCACCCAGTCCTCGGCCCCACAGCACGGTCCCGTCGGCAAGAACCAGGACGGCGGTCGCACCTTCCGGGCGCGACGCGGCGGCGGCGCTGAGCGTCGCACCGGCGGGAGTGTTATCGGACATCGGTGATTGACCCCATATTGACGGCGCCATCGGGCGCATTACTTACAGCGGCTCTGATCGTGCCGCATCCCGCCCAAGTGGAACGCGAACCGGCACGCGTCAAGACCGCGACCGGCCTGTCGTGCCGTTCGTGGTTCGCTTGCTCCTGCGATTAAACCATGGCTCTGCACCGGTCAAGTGACGGAATGGCCGCCGTGCCCTGATCGCATCCCCCATCATGCCCCTGCCGCACGGCAACGGCCGCTCTGGCGGACGTGTCGGACATTGGGTATTGTTGCTTTGTATTCTCTCGATGAAGGACTTCAAACCATGTTCCGCACTCGGCTCAACGAGGCCTTGAAAGAGGCGATGCGGGCCAAGAACCCGCGCGCGGTATCGACCCTGCGCCTGATCCTGGCGGCCTTGAAGGACCGCGACATCGCGGCGCGGGGCCGCGGCGTCACCGACGGCATCGACGAGGAGGAAATCCTCTCCATGCTCCAGACCATGATCAAGCAGCGCCGGGAAGCGATCTCGCTCTACGAACAGGGCGGCCGGCTTGAACTGGCGGAGCAGGAGCGTGAAGAGATCGGCATCATCGAGACCTTCCTGCCCAAGCAGTTCAACGATACCGAGGTCCGCGAGGCCGTGGCCAAGGTGATCGCCGATATCGGTGCCGGCGGCATCAAGGACATGGGACGGACCATGGCCGAGCTGCGCACCCGCTATGCCGGCCAGATGGATTTCGGCAAGGCCAGCAGCTACGTGAAGGAAAAGCTGGTCCAGGCCTAACGGTTCAACGCGCTCCCTCTGTCACTCGGAACCCATGGCGTTTCCTCCTCAATTCCTTGAAGAGCTGCGGGCACGGCTGGCCCTGTCCGATGTGGTCGGCAAGCGCATGCGGCTGATCCGGGCGGGGCGAGAGTTCAAGGCGCCGTGCCCTTTCCACAACGAGAAGACGCCCAGCTTCTACGTCAACGACCAAAAGGGCTTCTTCCACTGCTTCGGCTGCGGCGCCCATGGCGACATCATCGGCTTCGCGATGCGCCACGATAATCTGGCGTTTCCTGAAGCGGTCGAGCAACTGGCGGCAGAGGCCGGATTGCAGGTGCCGCAATCGACCCCGGAAGACCGCCAGCGGTTCGAGCGGCAGAAGTCGCTGCACGATCTGGTCGAAGCGGCCTGCCGCTGGTTCGAGCTTCAGCTTTTCGCCCCGTCGGGCCGGGTAGCGCTGGAATACCTGCACGGCAGAGGCCTGGACGAGGAAGCCATCACCCGCTTCCGGCTGGGGCATGCGCCGTCCGATGGCAATGCGCTCCGCATCCATCTGGCGCGGGAGGGCTTCAAGGAACCCGACATGATCGAAGCCGGCCTAGTCCGGCCTTCCGATTATGGCGGTGGCGCCTTTTCCTTCTTCCGGAATCGCGTCATGTTCCCGGTGACCGACCGGCGCGGCCGGGTCGTGGCCTTCGGCGGCCGCATTCTGGAGGGTGAGGGGCCGAAATACATTAATTCGGCCGACAACCCGCTCTTTCATAAGGGCAAGCTGCTCTACAACATGAGCCGCGCCCGGCAGGCGGCCGCGGACGACAAGCCTGTGATCGTGGTCGAAGGCTACATGGACGTGATCGCCCTGGTCCGCGCCGGCTTCGAGGGGGCGGTGGCCCCGCTCGGCACGGCGCTGACCGAAAGCCAGATCCTGGAGCTGTGGAAACTGTCGCCCAGCGGCCAGCGGGTGCCCATCCTGTGCTTCGACGGCGACAATGCCGGCCAGCGTGCCGCTTTTCGCGCCGTTGAGAGAATTTTGCCACACCTGATGCCGGATCATTCCGTCAAGGTTGCCTTCATGGAGGGCGGGGAAGACCCCGACAGCCTGATCCGCAAGCAGGGCGCCAAGGCGATGCAGGAGGTTCTGGACGGCGCCAGACCCCTGGCGGACGTGTTGTGGCAAATGGAAGCGGAGGGTAGGGCCGTCGATTCACCGGAGGCCCGCGCCGGTCTTCAGGCGGCCCTGGACGAGCGGGTCGGAACCATCAACGACCGTACCGTGCAGTCGCTCTACCGGGACGAGATGCGCCGGCGGTTTTATGAAAAATTCCGCGCCCGGCCTGCGTTTCAGCAGCCTTTCCAGGGTCGGCAGGGCGGTCCGGGCAGGTTCGGCGGGCGCAATTTCCGCCAGCCGCGCAACACCGATCCGCCGCCCGATTACCAGCGGTCCAGACCCCGGCCGGCCCGCGAGGGACGCGAGCGGGTGCTGCTTGCGACGATGCTGAACCATCCTGAACTGTTCGAGGAATTCGGCGAGGCGCTGGGCGAAGTGCAATTCCTTGCCCAGCCGCTCGATCTCCTGCGGCAGGCGGTTGTATCGGTGCTGGTAGAACATCCCGGCCTTGACGCTGCCGCATTGGGTAGCCACTTGACTAGCAAAGGCTTCTCCAATCTGGAGGATGTCGTCGGCGCGGCGTCTTTCCTCTATGCTTTCGCCCGTGCGGAAGCGACTTTGGATCAGGCCCGCCGGGGTTGGGCCGACGTATGGGGGCAGACATATTGCGATCATATCCGGTCCGAGCGCCAGGAAGCGACACAGTCCCTAGCCCGCGACTTGAATATGGATAATTGGTCCCGCCTCAAGGCCCTCCAGGAGGCCGAGGCCGGAGCCGCTGAATTCGATGACGACCCCGACCTTGAATACTGAGGTCGCGTGTGGCAGATGGAGCATGGAGCTTGGGTCAGGCCAATAAAGTCAGTTCCTGTATGTGCGGATGGCGCGGAGCACCGCAAGTCGTCGGCGCTACTTTTGTTTTCTAGGCGGGGGCATCTATCGAATGGCCACGAAAGCGACGAATGGCGCAGAAGTGACGGAAAATCGTGAGGAATCCGGCGATGGCCCGCTGATGGACGGCATGGCGCAAGCGGTCAAGAAGATGATCGCCCGTGGCAAGGAACGTGGTTACGTCACCTACGACGAGATGAACGCCGCGCTTCCTCCAGACCAGTCGTCCTCCGAGCAGATCGAGGACACGATGGCGATGCTCTCGGAGATGGGCATCAACGTCGTCGAAAGCGAAGAACAGGACGACAACCAGAACGCCGCCGCCGAGAGCGACGGGGAGACCAGGGTCTCCGGCAATCTGGACGACGACGACATCGGCCGCACCGACGACCCGGTCCGTATGTACCTGCGGGAGATGGGATCGGTTGAACTGCTGTCCCGCGAAGGCGAAATCGCCATCGCCAAGCGGATCGAAGCCGGCCGCGAACAGATGATCGGGGCCATCTGCGAAAGTCCCCTGACGATCCGCGCCATCATCGAGTGGCATGATTCCCTGAACGAAGGGAAGATGCTGCTTCGCGACATCATCGACCTGGACGCCACATATGGCGGCGGTCCGGAAGGTGAAGTCGCCGAAGGCATTCCGGCCGCCGTCGAGGGCGAAGGGGGAGCCGAGCAGCCGGCCCGCGCCGAAGGGGCCGAGGGAGCCGCCGGAGAAGGCGAAGAAGTCGAGCCTCCCTTGGGTGCCGACGCCGAGGGCGATGGCGAAGGAGACGGTGAGGAGAACAATCTCTCGTTGTCCGCCATGGAAGCGGCCCTGAAGCCCCAGGTCCTCGAAACCTTCGAGAAGATCGCGGCGACTTATGAGAGGCTTCACAGGATACAGGAATCCCGCCTGACCGCCATCCAGCGGGGCGAGGAGATCGGCAAGACCGACAAGAAGTACGACAAGATCCGCGCCGAGATGATCGAGCTGATGAACACGGTCCGGCTTAACAACGCCCGGATCGAGCAGCTCGTCGAACAGCTCTATGGCCTCAACCGGCGACTGATCGGCATGGAAGGCCGTCTGTTGCGCATGGCGGTCGACAGCAAGGTCAAGCGCGAAGACTTCCTGCACCACTACTACGGCCACGAGCTGGACCCGAACTGGATCGACCGGATCAAGGGTCTGTCGGGCAAGGCATGGCCGCGCTTCCTGGAACGTCACACCGGCGACATCGTGCGCCTGCGTGAGCAGATCTCGTCCGTGTCGGATGAAGCCGGTCTGCCGATCGGCGAGTTCCGCCGGATCGTCTCGACCGTCCAGAAGGGCGAGAAGGAGGCGAGCCGGGCCAAGAAGGAAATGGTCGAGGCCAACCTCCGCCTCGTCATCTCGATCGCCAAGAAGTACACGAACCGCGGCCTCCAGTTCCTGGACCTGATCCAGGAAGGCAATATCGGCCTGATGAAGGCGGTCGACAAGTTCGAGTACCGGCGCGGCTACAAGTTCTCGACCTATGCGACGTGGTGGATCAGGCAGGCGATAACCCGCTCCATCGCCGACCAGGCCCGGACCATCCGCATCCCGGTCCACATGATCGAGACGATCAACAAGCTGGTCCGGACTTCGCGCCAGATGCTTCACGAGATCGGGCGCGAGCCGACTCCGGAGGAGCTGGCGGAACGGCTGCTGATGCCGCTGGAGAAGGTCCGCAAGGTCCTGAAGATTGCCAAGGAGCCGATCTCCCTTGAAACGCCGATCGGCGACGAGGAAGATTCGCATCTCGGCGATTTCATCGAGGACAAGAACGCTGTCCTGCCGCTCGACGCCGCGATCCAGGCCAACCTGCGCGAGACCACGACCCGCGTGCTGGCCAGCCTGACACCGCGCGAGGAACGCGTGCTCCGCATGCGCTTCGGCATCGGCATGAACACCGACCATACCCTCGAGGAAGTCGGCCAGCAGTTCTCGGTCACCCGCGAGCGTATCCGCCAGATCGAGGCAAAGGCCCTCCGCAAGCTGAAGCACCCGAGTCGGTCGCGGAAGCTGCGCAGTTTCCTCGATACCTGACAAATGATGACATTTGCGGCCTGTTGGGGGATGTCATCCCCGGCAGGCCGCATATTCCTGTAGCTACCCAGCCGGGCAGTCGCTTTTGAGCAAATATCGGGGTTGCTTTGGACCGATTTCGGCGGCACATTCCCGGTCCTGTCACGGGTTAGGGCGTGTAGCTCAACTGGTTAGAGCTGGCCGCTCATAACGGTCTGGTTATCGGTTCAAGTCCGGTCACGCCCACCACCTCTCCCTCCCGGCATACCCATCTGTTCGCCTCCGGTCATAGCACCCGCAATACCTTGCAAACGCATCGGTTTGCCCCCACCCTTGTTGCATGTGCTTTGTCACGTGGAGGAAGAATGGCGGAAACGATCGATCTGTCCTCATTTCGTCAGGCGCGTGAAGCGGTGCCGCTGGCTCGGGCGACGAACTCCTTCCTGGCCCTGGCGACCCAGACCAACAACGCCGGCCTCGATACCAAGCTCCTGCTCCAGGCGATGACCATAGCTCTCGCCAAACTAGTGGTGGAAGCGACCGAGCACGAGGAAGCCGAACAGGTCGCCCGCCAGATCGGCGACAGCTTGCCGGCCCTGGTCGAGCATCTCCTGAAGACCGACCCGCCCCACTGAGGCGAGAGGACTTGAGGCAAATCAATTCATTAGCGTGCAAACCGTGATACAGGAATCGATGTAGGACTCTCTCGTTTCCGGTCGGGGACACAAGCATGACAGGGCGTTTGCGGCTGGCCGCAGTGGTTGCGGTCCTTGCGGTCGCCGGTATTGCAGCGTGGTATTTCATAAAGCACCCGTCCGCCGGTCCCGGCGCTTTCGTCCTGACCGGCAACGTCGATATCCGCCAAGTCAATCTTGCCTTCAACGTAGAAGGCCGCATCGAGTCGATGCTGGTCCATGAGGGCGACAGGGTCGAAACCGGCGAGAAGCTGGCGACGGTCGAGAACAGCTACTACCGCGATGCCCTTGCCATTGCCCGCGCCAGGGTCGATGCGCAGCGCGCCCAGGTCGCCAAGCTGGTGACGGGCAGCAGGCCGGAGGAAATCGCGCTGGCCCGCGCCAATGTCGCGGAAGCCGAAGCGGCCTTCTCTTATGCGCGTTCCGTCCGGCAACGCCAGTACGAGCTGGCTCGTCGGGACGTAGTTTCCCAGCAGAACCTGGAAGATGCGGAAACCAATTTAGACCGCGCCCAGGCGCGACGCGAAGTGGTCAGGCAGCAACTGGCGCTGGCCGTGGCGGGACCGAGGCAGGAAGACATCCTTGCCGCCCGCGCGCAACTCGCCGCCGACGAATCGACGCTGTCGCTGATCGAGCGGCGCGTTGCCGACACCGTCCTCGTGGCGCCGTCGCCGGGGACGATCCTGACCCGCGTGCTGGAGCCCGGAGCCGTCGTGCTGCCAAATTCCGCCGTCTACGCGCTGGCGGTCACCGATCCGGTCTGGATCAGGACCTATGTACCGGAAACCGCGCTGGGCAAGGTCAAGCCCGGCATGCCGGTGACGGTATCCACCGACACGCCCGGCAGTCGGACCTACACGGCGCAGGTCGGATTCGTTTCGCCCACGGCGGAGTTCACGCCAAGGGCTGTCGAGACGCCGGAGCTTCGCTCCAGCCTCGTCTACCGCGTCCGCCTGATCGTCCAGGACGCCGACGACGGCCTGCGCCAGGGCATGCCGGTGACGATCTCGCTGGACGCACCCGGCAAGGCGGGCTGACGGGATGACCGGCCCGCTGGTGACGATTGATGACATTACATGTCGTTTCGGCAAACGCACCGCCCTCCAGGGCATATGCGCCGATATCGCACCGGGGCAGGTGACGGGGCTGGTCGGTCCCGACGGCGCCGGCAAGACGACGCTGATCCGGCTGATCGCAGGATTGCTCCGTCCGCATTCCGGGCACATCACCGTCTGCGGCTTCGACAGCGTCGGACAAGCCGAGGCGATCCACGGCGTCGTCGGCTACATGCCCCAGCGCTTCGGCCTGTACGAAGACCTGACTGTCGCCGAGAACCTGAACCTGAACGCCGACCTGCGGGCCGTCACGGGGCAGGAGCGTTCCCAGGCGTTCGAGCGGCTGCTGGGGTTCACGGGCCTCGCGCCGTTTACCAAACGGCTTGCGGGTGCCCTGTCCGGGGGAATGAAGCAGAAGCTGGGGCTGGCGTGCACGCTGATCCGGCCGCCGCGCCTGCTGCTGCTGGACGAACCGAGCGTCGGCGTCGACCCTCTGTCGCGGCGCGAGTTGTGGCGCATGGTTCACGAACTGGTCGACCAGGGCATCGGCGTGCTCTGGAGCACCGCCTATCTGGACGAGGCCGAACGCTGCGGCTCCGTCCTGCTGCTGAATGACGGCAAACTGCTGAACTCCGGCGCCCCCAGGGGGATGACCGACCGGATTTCCGGCCGCACCTTCGTCGTCCGGGGACTGGACCCCGCCGGCAAGCGGCTGGTCCTGGACCGCGCTCGGCAGCGTGTCGGCGTGATCGACGCCCTGATCCAGGGGCGCAACATCCGGCTGGTGATGGCCGAAGGCGCCGCCGCTCCCACGGCGAACGAGCTTGAGGCCGGCGCGGATGCCGCCGTCGAGCCGGTCCGGCCCCGGTTCGAGGATGCCTTCGTCAGCTTGCTGCGCGGCCAGGGACTGACCTCCAATACCGGAGCCTTGCCGCAGGGCCGGACTTCCGAAACGCCTCCCGGCGATCCGGATGCCGTAGTCGAGGCGCGCGACCTGACGCGCCGGTTCGGCAGCTTTACCGCCGTGGACAGGATCAGCTTCGCGGTCCGCCGGGCGGAGATCTTCGGGCTGCTCGGCCCCAACGGCGCCGGCAAATCGACCACCTTCAAGATGCTGTGCGGCCTTCTGCCGATTACCTCGGGCACGGCCCGCCTGACGGGGCTTTCGCTGGCCGAAGCACCCGCCCTGGCCCGTGCCCGGCTGGGCTACATGTCGCAGAAGTTCTCGCTCTATCCCGACCTCAGCGTGCAGCAGAACCTTGAGTTCTTCGCCGGAGCCTATGGGCTGAGCGGGCGGACACGCCGCGAAGCGGTCGGCGGGATGAAGGAGGGCTTCGGGCTGGAACCCTTCGCGGCGTCGAACGCCGGCGAGCTGCCCCTGGGCTTCAAGCAACGGCTGGCGCTGGCCTGCGCCATCATGCACGGCCCGGCTATCCTGTTCCTGGACGAGCCGACTTCCGGCGTCGATCCGCTGACGCGGCGGGAGTTCTGGTCGCATATCAACGCGATGGCCGGGCAGGGGGTGACCGTTCTGGTGACCACCCACTTCATGGACGAGGCCGAATACTGCGACCGCGTCGGCATCGTCTATGGCGGGGTGATGATCGCCACCGCGTCCCCCGACGACCTCAAGGAGCAGGCGCGCACGCCGGATCTCCCCGACCCCAGCCTGGAGGACGCCTTCATCCGGTTGATCGAGCGGCACGACCGCGACAGGAAGGCGGCGGCATGATGACACAAGGCGCCGCCCGCCGCCTGCGGCTGAAAGGGCTGGTCGTCAAGGAAACGCTCCAGATTCTCCGCGATCCGAGCAGCCTGCTGATCGCTTTCGTCCTGCCGGTGCTGCTTCTGCTGCTGTTCGGCTACGGCGTTTCGCTTGACGCCAACCATATCCGCATCGCGCTGGTGGTGGAGAACCCGACGCCGGAGGCCGAGCGGTTCATCGCGTCCTTCGCCAACTCCTCCTATTTCGAAGTCGACGTAATGCGCCACCGGGCGACGGCGGAAGAGGATCTGGTGGCCGGCCGGATGGACGGCGTCGTGGTCCTGCGCGCCGACTTCGCGGCCCGGCTGGGGCAGTGGGACATGGCGCCGATCCAGCTCCTGCTGGATGGGACGGAGGCCAACACCGCCCACATCGTCCGGGGCTATGCCGAAGGTGTCTGGCTCGCCTGGGCGCGGCAGGAAGCGATGTCGCGCGGGCTGCCGATCGCCATCCCCGTCGTTGCCGAACCGCGCATCTGGTTCAACCCGGAACTCCGCAGCCGCAACTTCCTGGTTCCTGGCCTGATCGCCATCAACATGACGCTGATCGGGACCCTGCTGACGTCGCTGGTGGTGGCGCGCGAATGGGAGCGCGGGACGATGGAGGCGCTGATCTCCACCCAGACCGGCCTTCCGGAACTGCTGGCCGGCAAGCTGATCCCGTATTTCGTCCTCGGCATGACGGCGATGGCGCTGTCGGTTGCGATGGCGGTGTTCCAGTTCGGCGTGCCGATCCGGGGATCGCTGATGGTGCTGTTCGGCGCCTCGGCCATCTTCCTGGTCGGCGCGCTGGCGATGGGGCTGCTGATCTCGACCGTTACCCGCAACCAGTTCGTGGCGGGGCAGGTCGCCATCGTCTCCGGCTTCCTGCCCGCCTTCATGCTGTCCGGCTTCGTTTTCGAGATCGGCAGCATGCCCGGTTGGATACAGGTGCTGACCCATGCCGTGGCGGCGCGCTACTTCGTCTCGACGCTCCAGACGGTGTTCCTGGCCGGCGACATCTGGTCCGTTATCCTGCCCGACCTCGGCGCCATGACGCTGATCGCCTTGGTGTTCCTGGCCGCGACTTCGGTCCGTACCCGCAAGCGGCTGGACTGACCGATATGTGGACCCGCCTGATCGCGCTGATCGTCAAGGAACTGCTGTCGGTCTGGCGCGACCGGAAGAGCCGGTTCGTGCTGGTGGTGCCGCCGCTGGTCCAGCTTTTCGTCTTCTCCTATGCCGCAACCTACGACGTGACCAATGTCCGGATCGCCGTGTTCAACGAGGACGCAGGCGCTCCGTCCCACGACCTGATCGCCCGGTTCGAGGACGCCCCCGACTTCGCCCGCGTCCTTCATCTTGGGAGCGAGGCCGGGATCGCGGAAGCGATCGACTCCAAGGAAGCGGTTCTGGTGGTGCATCTCGGTCCCGGATTCTCCCGCGACCTGCTGGCCGGCGCTCCGGCCCGCGCTCAGCTCATCCTCGACGGGCGCGGGTCCAACACCGCCCAGGTCGTGATGGGTTACGCAACCTCGATCATCAACAATTTCAACCGCGACTGGGCGGCCGCGCATAGCGTGCCGGTGCTGCCGGCCCCGCTGATAGAGCGGGCATGGTTCAACCCCAACCTGATGAGCCTATGGGTCGTCGTCCCCGGTCTGGTCGGCATCCTGACGCAGGTGGTAGCATTGGTGGTGACGGCCCTGTCGGTAGCGCGGGAGCGCGAACTCGGGACCTTCGACCAGCTTCTGGTGACGCCGCTGCGGCCCTGGGAGATACTGGTCGGCAAGATCGTTCCGGCCCTCCTGATCGGCCTTGCCGAGGGGACGGTGATCGTCGTGGCGGCGCTGTTCTGGTTCCGCGTGCCGCTGGTCGGTTCCCTGCTGCTGCTCTACGCCAGCCTGTTCGTCTTCCTGCTGTCGATCATCGGCGTCGGGCTGTTCATCTCGGCGCTGTCTGGCACCCAGCAGCAGGCGATATTGGGAGCCTTCCTGTTCCTGGTGCCGGCCATCATCCTGTCGGGGTTCGCGACCCCGATCGAAAACATGCCGGAATTCATTCAGGCGCTGACGCTCGGCAATCCGATGCGGCACTTCCTGACGATCGTGCAGGGGATTTTCCTGAAGGATTTGCCGGCCGAACTGGTCTTCGCCCGCATCTGGCCGATGGCAGCCATCGGATTCGTGACCCTGGGCAGCGCCGTCTGGCTTTTCCGCCATAGGTTACGGTGAATGAAGTGCCCTGGAATGAAGTGCTCTGGAATGAAGTGCTTTGCCGACGCTTGCGCCCCTTTCCTGTTGCTGTTAGGGACCCCACTCTTTCCCCGGACCGTTTCCCGCTGGAGCCAACATGACGATCGATGAGTTGATCGAGAACTTCGAATTGTTCGACGAGTGGGAGGACAGGTACCGGTACGTGATCGACCTCGGCCGCGCCCTGCCGCCGCTGGAACCGCAGTACCAGACCGACGCCTTCAAGGTCGAAGGCTGCATGAGCCAGGTGTGGCTGGTGCCGCTGCCGGGCGAGGGCGGGCGTCTTCGCTTCGCCGCCGACAGCGACAGCGCCATCGTCAAGGGGCTCGCGGCGGTGTTGCTGACCGCCTATTCGGACAAGACCCCGGAGGAGATCCAGGCGACCGACCTCGAATCCATCTTCTCGCAGATCGGCCTGGATCAGCATCTCAGCCCCAACCGGCGCAACGGTTTCTTTTCCATGGTTGAGAAGATCAAGGCATCCGCACGTGCTCGCATAGCGGCGCGTGATTGATCGGCTCCAAATATTTCAGAATAGAAACAATCAGCCAGGCACTTTATAATTAGAAAAGATACGATGTTCATTTATCTCCAATAGTTTGCTTTCCCTGTTGGAAGTAGGTAAAACTCCGGGGAACCAAACGCGTGGAGATGCTGCAACTGTGTCCACTTTGTACACTACTGCCGATAGGCAGATGCCTTCGGCATTGTGGGAACAGCATCTCGATGCCGGCATGCATATCTGCCAGCTTTTCTCCGACGAGGACGACCGGCTCGAGGCGATGACCCGGTATCTGGTTTCCGGGATCGAGGCCGGACAGAGATGCGGTTGCTGGACCTTCGACGATGCAGGCGCGCTGCTTGATGGCGAATGCGTCGCATCCGGTAATTCGATGGGCGATGCCCATACCCGCGGCCAGCTCTCCTTCGAGGACGCCGACGATGTCTGGTTCGCCGACGGCAGGTTCGATCCGGAGCGGCTGCTGAGCCATCTGTCGAACTTCCACGACCAAGACGGCGGTGGCAGGACCTGGGGCGGCGCTCGGATCGTAGCGGAAATCAGCCCGGCGATCCCGGAGATGCCGGGCGGCGGCAGGCTGATCGAGTACGAGGTCGAGGTCAACCGGCTGCTGCACGGCAAGCCGATGATGGTCGTTTGCCAATACGACCTGAACCGATTCAGCGGCTCCGTCCTGCTGGATGTCCTGCGCGTCCACCCCTACGTCATGATCCGGGGCAACGTGATGCCCAATCCGTTCTATCATCCTGCGGACGACACTCTTGCCGCAGCATGAGTCGCACATGCCCCTGGATGCCGCCAGTCGTACGATGGGGCAACTGCTCGTCCTGCAAAGCATCGCGATCGGCTTGCCCGGACGCCGGGAAATCTTTGATTTCCTGAGAGCGGGGCTGCAACGCCTGCCGGGTGTCAGCCAGGTCGAAACCTATGAGTCGGGGGGAGCGCCGCCCGTCTCCTACGATCTGGTCGTGCCGGTCCGGTCCGGTCAGCGCGACTACGGCGCTTTCGCCTTCGTCATCGCCGACCATGCCGCCTTCGGCATTTTCAGTCCCTATGTCCGCAACCTGATAACGTCGGTCGCGGCGATACTCGAGTTCCGGCGCAATCAGGAAGTCAGCCACGACCGCGAGCACCGGCTTGAAGTCGAAGTCCTCCGGACGCGGCGCGAGCTTCTGCTGATCGAGCACGACCTCCAGGCGATCCTGAACACGATCCCGGACATCTTCTTCCGGACCGGCGACAACGACCGCGTGGTGATGGTCTCTCCCGGCGTCCACTCGATCCTAGGCTACGCCCCCGAGTCGTTCCTGGGAACGCGGCTGAGCGATCATTACTGCGATCCTCAGCAATACCTGCGCGACCGGGAACGGGTGCTGGATGCCGCCGGAGCCGTCGTCATGGTCGAGGGGATGATGCGGCACAAGGCCGGCTTCGAGGTCTGGATTTCGACCAATGCCGCCGCCCGGTTCAATGCCGACGGTCAGTTCACCGGCATAGACGGCATCTCGCGCGACGACAGCCTGCGGAAACGGACCGAGCAGGACTTGCTCGCGGCGAAGGATCAGGCCGAGCAGGCCAACCACCTGAAGACCCAGTTCCTCGCCAATATGAGCCACGAGTTGCGGACGCCGCTGAACGCGATCATCGGCTTTTCCGAATTCATGGGGCTGGAGGCGCTGGGACCGCTGGGCGCCGACAAGTACCGGGAGTACCTGATCGATATCAAGAACTCGGGCGAGCATCTTCTGGAAGTCATCAACGACATCCTGGATGTGGCACGGATCGAGGCGGGCAGGGTCGAGGTGCGGTTCGAAACGGTTGTTCTTGATTATGTGGTCGATGCCTGCGTCAGGCTGGTCGCCGACCGGGCCAGGGCCAGGAACCTGACGATCAGCTGCGAGCTGCCTCCGGGATTGCCGTCGCTGTCGGTCGATCCGCTCCGGTTCCGTCAGGTGGTCCTCAACCTGCTGACAAATGCGGTAAAGTTCAACCGGCCCGGCGGCGGCATCCGGGTGACAGCGGAACACGAACCCGGCGGCGGCATGGCGATTCGGGTGACCGACGGCGGCATCGGCATCGCGGCGGACGACATTCCCCTGGTGCTCGAAGCGTTCGGGCAGGTTTCCGACGTCTATGCCCGCCCTCACGAAGGATCGGGGCTGGGGCTTCCCCTATGCCGCTCGCTGATGCAGTTGCACGGCGGTGACCTGGAGCTGGAAAGCACGCTCGGGGTCGGGACGACCGTGACCGTCCGCTTTCCCCCCGAGCGCGTCGTGCTCGACCGGAACGAGTACCTATTCAACCAAGGGTTGAACTTACTGGGCTGAACCTCCTCCGGCTGAGCGTGGCGTCGGCCGCCAGTCTGGTGGAGCCAGTTCGAAGCCGGCAAACTCGAAGGCCGGCGAGACGGTGCAGCCGACCAGCGTCCAGGTCCCGAGCGAAACCGCCGTCTGCCACGCTCCGGCGGGTACGACGGCCTGCGGCTTCTGGCCACGACCGAGGGCAGGACCCAGATGGGTGGCATAGGCGTCATGGCCATTGGGTGAGATGGTCAGAGCCAGCGGACCTCCGGCATACCAGTGCCAGATCTCAACCGCGTCGACCCGGTGCCAGGCCGAGAACTCGTCCGCCTGAAGCAGGTAGTAGATCGCGGTGCAGGACCCACGCGATCCGTCCGCCGGAGCATCGCGAAAGGTCTCGACGTAATGGCCGCCCTCGGGATGCTTTTGCATCCCGAGCAGCTTGATGACCTGATCGGCGGTCAAGTCGTCCATGGCGTTCAGGCCGCCGGCGGAACGGTGCCGGTGAAGCTCTCCCGCTTCGATTCGGCGTCGAACCATGCCGACAAAGCGGGGCGGCCCTGCCGCCAGTCCTCGTGACCGAAGCGGAAGTCCAGATAGCCGAGGGCGGCCAGCACGGCCACGCTGCCGATGGTGAACCGTTCGCCCAGCTTTCCGGCGCCGGCTTCCAGGGCATCGAGCGAACGGGAGACCGCCGTCCGCTGCCGCTCCATCCAGTCCGTCGAGCGAAGCTGTTCCGGCCGGTTGCCTTCCAGGCGGCGGAGGATGGCGGCGTCGCAGATACCGTCAGCCAAGGCCTGGAAGCGTAGCGCCGCCCAGCGATCCGGGCCGGATTCCGGATACAGCCCATTGCCGGGACCGCTTTCCAGGCTGTCGAGATATTCGACGATGACCGGACTGTCGAACAGCGACGTGCCGTCGTCGAGCACCAGTGCCGGCACCTTGCCGAGCGGGTTGTCCTGCGGCAGGTCGGTTGCGGGGCTCCAGGCATCCGTCTTCGTCAGCTCGACCTTATCCGACAGGCCGCGTTCATGGATGACCATCATGACCTTCCGCACATAGGGCGAGGTCGCACTGTAACGCAGCTTCATGGGTTCTTCTTTCCGTTGGTCGTTTCTTCTGGGTTTGGCGAGGCTAGAAAGTGTCTTTGCGCCTGCGGATCTCCGCGAACACCTCCGTCGGGTCCGCACCGGCAAGGCCTACCGCAGCGGCGACTTTGGGGTCGTCGGCGCGGAGGAACGGGTTGGTCGCCTTCTCGACGCCGAGCGTCGTGGGGATGGTCGGCTTGCCGGCATCGCGCAGGACCGCGATATCGGCGGCACGCCGCTTCAGTGCCGTATTGTCGGGATCGACGGTGACCGCGAACCGGGCATTGGACAGGGTGTATTCGTGACCGCAATAGACAGCGGTCTCGTCGGGCAGGGGGCGAAGTTTCAGCAGCGACTGCCACATCTGGGCCGGCGTCCCCTCGAACAGGCGACCGCAGCCGAGGGCGAACAGGGTGTCGCCCGAGAACAGGGCCGACGCGTCCTTGAACCACAGCGAGATATGGCCGCTGGTATGGCCCGGCGTCTCAAAAACCAGGACGTCCTGCGTGCCGAAGCGGTAGGTATCGCCCTCCTTGACGGTCTCGTCCAGGTCAGGGATGCGGTTGCGGTCGGCGGCCGGACCGACGACGGTACAGCCGAACTTCTTCTTCAACTCCGCATTGCCGCCGATGTGGTCGGCGTGATGATGGGTGTTGAAGATATGCGTTGGACGCCAACCTAGGCGTTCCAGGGCTTTTAGTACGGGTCCGGCTTCACCGGGATCGACTATGCCGACAGCCTCGCTTGTGGGATCCTTGAAGAGGTAGACATAATTGTCGCTGAACGCGGGTATGAGCTGGATATCCATGACGAAGACGTTACCCCATGGCCGGTGGTCGGGCAAAGCCCTGGGCATGACCCCGGCGTTTGTTTCGTGTTAGGCTCCTGCCACAATGTATACCGATGCCATCGATCTGCGCGAGTTCTACGAAAGCAGCCTCGGCCAAGTGGCCCGAAGGATGATCCGTCGCCGCGTTCGCGAGTTGTGGCCCGATGTCCGGGGGCAGGTAGTTCTCGGAGTCGGCTACGCCGCACCCTATCTCCGCCCTTTCCGGGAGGAGGCGGAGCGGACGATAGCCCTGATGCCGGCCTCCCAGGGGGTCGTATACTGGCCGTCCGAGGGACCGGGACTGTCGGCGCTGGCCGACGAGGCGGAGTTGCCGCTGCCGGATATGTCGGTCGATCGGGTTCTCCTTGTCCATGGCCTGGAATGCACGGAACAACTGCGTCCCATGATGCGGGAAATCTGGCGGGTCATGGCGGGAGGCGGCCGCCTGCTGGTGGTCGCGCCCAACCGCCGGGGCATCTGGGCACGGATCGACCGGACGCCGTTCGGCCATGGCAGTCCCTATTCCCCGTCCCAGTTGAAGCACGCGCTCAGGGAGAACATGTTCGTTCCGGAACGGACGGCGCGTGCGCTGTTCATCCCGCCGGTCAAGTCGCGCTTCCTGCTGGGGTCGGCTCCCGCTTGGGAGGAGATCGGCGAGCGCTGGTTCAAGGCGTTCGCCGGCGTCTATCTGGTGGAGGCAAGCAAGCAGATCTATGCCGGAGTGGCACGGAAAGCTCCGGTGCGACCTAAGAAACGCCGGCTGATCATGCCGATGCCGAGCGGAGCCGGGATGCCGGGTGCTGCCGGTGCGGCCCATGTCGAGCACGACGACGAGGTCCCAACGGCGGCGCGGGTGCAAGGCGACGACGGCTATTGCCGGGGGGCAGGCTGAGCGGGCGGAGACGACGCGGAGGGCGGCGGATTGGCGCGGTCGCTTTGCGCCTCTCCCTGACCGGTCATGTCGGACGGGACATCCCGTGCGTCCGGGGTCATGCCGGGTACGCCGGTGTTGCCCTGCCCCGTGAGTTCCCGGCTCGGCGCCTCTCCCGAGATCCCTGGAGTCGGAGCCACTTGGTCCGTCGTCGGCTGATCGCCTGGACGGGGAGCCGTCATCAGCGGCTTATTGGCGGGATCTCCGGTTGGGTTGGCGGGTGCCTGCGCCACCGCCGGCATCGCGCCGAGCATCAGGGTAGTCGCGACGGTAATCAGCATGGTGCGCATGGCAGTTTTCCTTATGCAACGCATTTGAAACTCAACAGCGGGCGGGGTTGAGCGTTGCGGAAGCTCGCCGGATTAACGCAGGCTTCGACTATAGTCAGCTTGGGACCGGAGGGTTGAGGGATGCGCAAGGGCTTGATGCTGCTCGCCATGACGACGGCCTTGTCGGGATGTGCCGCCCTTGGATCACCCGGCTGCGGGCCGGACGGCCAGCCGGAGATGGTAGCCGAGGTGGTCTTCGGCCGGAATATCGGCGATTCGCTGGGTGTCTCCGAAGCGGACTGGAACCGCTTCCTGGAGGAGGAGGTGACGCCGCGCTTCCCCGACGGATTGACGGTGATGAACGCCAGCGGACAATGGCGCGACAGCGAGCGCGGCACCGTCGTGCAGGAACCGAGCAAGGTGCTCGTGCTTGTCCTGGGCGACGAGATAATGGACCGGCCCCGGGTCCGCGAGATCGCCGACGCCTATAAGCGCCGCTTCCAGCAGCAGAGCGTCCTGACGATGATGCGCCCGGCCTGCGTCTCGTTCTGACCGCCGTGGAATGGCGACGCCGTTATTCCTGCGTGCCGTTCCGGCGCAGCATGAAGACGCCCTGCTCGCCGAAGAAATTGGCGATGCCGTCGGCTGAAGCGAGGCGGGTGGGACGGTTGTCGCGGCCCAGAATCACGCTTCGTTCGATCGTGATGTCCAGCCGGTCGCACAGGCTGGTGAAATCCTTGATCGTGCAGAAGTGGATGTTCGGCGTCTCGTACCATTCGTAGCCGAGGCGCTCGGTCACGGGCATGCGGCCCATCAGCAGCAGCGACGCCCGGATGCGCCAGTAGCCGAAGTTGGGGAACGAGATGATCGCCCGGCGGCCGATCCGCACCAGTTCCTCCAGCACCTTGCGCGGCGCGCGCATCGCCTGGAGCGTCTGGCTGAGCACCACGTAGTCGAAGGCGCCGCTGGGATAGTCCTTGAGGTCGGTGTCGGCGTCGCCCTGGATGACGGACAGGCCATGGCTGACGCAGGAATGCACGCCGTCCATGCTCAGTTCGATCCCGCGCCCGTCCACCTGCTTCTCGTAGACGAGGTAGTCGAGCAAGGCGCCGTCGCCGCAGCCGATATCCAGCACCCGGCTGCCTGGATCGATCATGTCCGCGATCAGCCGAAGGTCGAGTCGGATGTCGCCGGGCCGGCGGTTCCGCCCGATCCCGGTAGAAGTGTCGTCCAGGGGGCTCATGCCGGTTCCGTCCGCTTTCTGGTCAGTCCCCGATGCTCGGCGCAGCCGTCCATGAAGCCCCGGACGACCTGATGGAACTCCGGCTCCTCCAAAAGGAAGGCGTCGTGCCCCTTGTCGGTCTTCACTTCCACGAAGCTGACATTGGCGGCGACGGCGTTGAGGGCATGGACGACCGCCCGCGACTCAGGCGTCGGGAACAGCCAGTCGCTGGAGAACGAGGTCAGGCAAAACCGCACCGGCGTAGCGTTCCCCTTGTGCCGGAAGGCGTTCGCCAGCACGTCGCCATGCTCCGCCGCGAGGTCGAAGTAGTCCATGGCGCGGGTGATGTAGAGGTACGAGTTGGCGTCAAACCGGTCGACGAACGTGATCCCCTGGTGCCGCAGGTAGCTTTCCACCTGGAAATCGGCGTCGAACCCATAGGTCACCGTCGTACGGTTCTGCAGGTTGCGGCCGAACTTGCGGTGGAGCGCCGCTTCGGACAGGTAGGTGATGTGCGCCGCCATGCGCGCGACGGCGAGACCGCGGTGCGGGCGTTTGCCCTGGTTGAGGTAGTCGCCGGCGCACCAGTCCGGATCGGCCATGATGGCTTGGCGCCCGACCTCGTGGAAGGCGATGTTCTGGGCCGAATGCCGGGCCGCCGTCGCAATGGGCAGAGCCGCGAAGACGTTGTCCGGATAGCTGACCGTCCATTGCAGCACCTGCATGCCGCCCATCGATCCGCCGACGACGCAGAACAGCTTGTCGATCCCGAGATGGTCGATCAGCAGCTTCTGCGCCCGTACCATGTCGGCGATCGTGATGACCGGGAAGTCCAGGCCGTAGGGCTTGCCGGTGGCGGGGTTCGTTTCCGCCGGGCCGACGCTGCCCATGCAGCCGCCGATCACGTTGGAACAGATGATGAAGTATCTGTCGGTGTCGATCGGGCGGCCGGGACCGACAAGCATGCTCCACCACCCGGGCTTGCCGGTGACCGGGTGGTAGTCGGCGACGAAATGGTCGCCGGTCAACGCATGGCAGATCAGGATGGCGTTGGACTTGTCGGTGTTGAGCGTGCCGTAGGTGCTGTAGGCGATCGTGAAGTTCTCAAGCTCGACGCCGCAGTCGAGCCGCATCGGCCGTTCCGTGCCCAGCACCACCCGCAGGTTCGCTCCTTCCGAGACCGTCCCCTTCAGGGGGCCGGCAGCCGAGCCGCCGGACGGTGGCTGACGAAATGGAATGGGCGCGGTCATGGGGACGGAGAACCTGCTCTCAAATGCCTGGAAGGGAAGCGCATTGCTACGGAGCAAGCCATGGGGGTGTCAACGTTTTCTTTGATTTTAGCAAGGCCGGATACTACTACTATCCGGCTCTGAATGCACCCTGACCGTACCCTGACAGGCAAGATCCAGAAACCCATGTCCGCATCACCGCCTTCGCTTGAAGAATTGCGCCGCGAGATCGACGAGATCGACGACGCCATTCACGACCTGCTCATGCGCCGCGCACAGGTGGTCGAGCAGATCGGTATCGCCAAGCGGCCGGACAACCAGATCTTCCGTCCGGGCCGGGAAGCCATCATCCTGCGCCGTCTGGCGGCTCGCCATACCGGCGCTTTCCCGATCGCCGTGGTGGTGCGTATCTGGCGCGAGATGATCGCCGCCTTCTCGCGTCTCCAGGGACCTTACGCGATCACCGTCTATGCACCGGAAGACAAGCGCGGCTTCTGGGACATCGCCCGCGACCACTACGGCAGCGTCATTCCGATGACGGCGGTCAACACCCCGGCTGCGGCAATTCGAACCGTGGCCGACGGCACCGCCACGGTCGGCGTCGTGCCGATGCCGGAGGAGGACGACCACGAGCCCTGGTGGCGCCACCTGATGAACGAAGACGTCAAGACGCCCCGCATCGTCGCCCGCCTGCCGTTCTGCGGACGTGGCAACGCACGCGGTGAAAACCACGATGCCCTTGCCGTCGCCCTGATCCAGCACGAGGGGACCGGTGACGACCGCACCCTGCTGGGCGTCGAACTGTCGGAAGACGTCAGCCGGGGGCGTCTCAAGGACGCACTGGAAGCAGCCGGGCTGACGGTCGTAAACTTCAGGAGCTGGACCGGCCGGGAGGCCGGCGGCGGCCCTCCGCTCCATCTGGTCGAGGTGGCGGACTATGTCGCGTCGACCGATCCCCGGCTGTCGGCGTTCAAGTCCAAGGTCGGTGACATCGTCCTGCGCGCCACGCCGATCGGCGGCTATGCGATGCCGCTTGGACTCAACCCGGACGTCAAGAAAGTCTGAAGTCTCCAGTCAGGTCTGAAGTCTTTATCAGGAAAGTACCGTTCCATGTCTGCTCCGGCCCCCCGTCCCGGAATCCTCGATATTTCGCCCTATGTCGGCGGCGAGGCCCATGCTCCCGGCGTCGACAGGCTGATCCGTCTGGCCTCCAACGAAGGCGCCCTGGGGCCGAGCCCCCGCGCCGTCGAAGCCTACCGGAACGCCGCCGCCGAGGTGCATCGATATCCGGACGGCCACTCCACGGCTCTGCGAGACGGTTTGGCGCGGCTTTATGGACTTGATTCCGCCCGGATCGTCTGCGGCACCGGATCGGACGAACTGCTGGGACTGCTGACCCGTTCCTATGCCGGTCCGGGGGACGAGGTGCTGTACAGCACGCACGGCTTCCTGATGTACCCGATCTCGGCCAAATCGGTCGGCGCCACGCCGGTAGCCGCACCCGAGACGGGCCTGAAGGCCGACGTCGACGCTCTGCTGGCGCATGTGACGGAGCGGACGAAGATCGTCTTCATCGCCAATCCGAACAACCCGACAGGCAGCTTCCTGACGACTGACGAGATGCGTCGGCTGCATGCCGGCTTGCCGGAGCATGTCGTGCTGGTGATCGACGCCGCCTATGCCGAGTACGTCGACCGGCCGGATTATACGGCGGGCGCGGAACTGGTCGAGGAGTTCGCCAACGTCGTCATGACGCGGACCTTCTCCAAGATCTATGCCCTTGGCGGGCTGCGGCTGGGCTGGGCATACTGCCCGCCGGCCATCGCCGACGTGCTGAACCGCGTGCGCGGACCGTTCAACGTCAGTTCCGCGTCGCAGATCGCGGGCGTCGCCGCCGTCGAGGACCAGGAGTTCATCGAGCGGTCGCGACTTCACAATGACACATGGCGGGAGTGGCTGGCGGCTCGCCTGACGGAACTGGGCCTCACGGTACATCCCAGCATCGCCAACTTCCTGCTGGTGTCGTTCGCCAACGCCGCGTCGGATGGCAATCAGGCGGCCGAGGCGGCCCGGCAGTTCCTCAAGTCGCGCGGTATCCTGGTCCGCCAGATGGGCGGCTACGGGCTGCCGCACTGCCTGCGGATATCGATCGGCACGGAAGAAGAGATGCGCGCCGTCGCCGACGCCGTCGCCGCGTTCTTGAAGGGCTGACGGCATGTCGAACGAATTGCTTGTGGAATCGCTGCCCCTCGCGGCTGCCGGCGGCGGCCCTCTGTTCGGCCGGGTCGCCTTCATCGGCATCGGGCTGATCGGCTCGTCCATGGCGCGCGCCCTTGCCAAGCTCGGGCTGGCGCGGGAGATCGTTTGCAGCGCCCGCAGTCAGGCGACCTGCGACAAGGCCCTGGAACTGGGTCTCGTATCGCAGGCTTCGACCGATGCCGGGGCAATGGTCGCCGGTGCCGATCTGGTGGTGCTGTGTTCGCCTGTCGGCACCTATGCCGATCTGGCGGCGCGAATAGCACCGCACTGCACGCCGGGCGCCATCGTCACCGATGTCGGATCGGTCAAGCAGGCGGTCATCCGTGACGTGGCACCCCATCTGCCGGAAGGCGTGCATCTGGTGCCCGGCCATCCGGTTGCCGGGACCGAGCATTCCGGGCCTGAAGCCGGCTTCGCCGAACTGTTCGAGAACCGCTGGTGCATCCTGACACCGCCGGCGGGAGCCAACGAGGAGGCTGTCGCCAAGGTTGCCGACATGTGGCGGCGCTTCGGGTCGAACGTCGAGTTCATGGAAGCCTCGCACCACGACAAGGTACTGGCGATCACGTCCCATCTGCCGCACCTGATCGCCTATACCATCGTCGGAACGGCGACCGACCTGGAGGAAGACACCAAGTCCGAGGTGATCAAGTTCTCCGCCGGCGGTTTCCGCGACTTCACCCGGATCGCGGCCAGCGACCCGGTGATGTGGCGCGACATCTTCCTGAACAACCGGGAAGCCGTGCTGGAGATCATCCAGCGCTTCAACGAGGACATCACCGCGCTCCAGCGGGCGATCCGCTGGGGTGAGGGCGACAAGCTCGAAGAGCTGTTCACCCGCACCCGCGCGATCCGGCGCGGAGTCATCGACGCCAAGCAGGCCTGAACTTCAGTCCTGCCGGCGCCGCATGAGGCCGAGGCCGAGCAGACCGCCGGCCAGCATGACCAGAGTCGCCGGTTCCGCGACCTGGAGCGGGTCGGCGTCGGGGTCGCCGGCCGACGCGTCCCAGCCCGCCAGCGCCGCCAGGGCATAGTCGCCAAGTATCCGGTGGGCGACAGTGGTCGGATGGACGCTGTCCCAGAACAGGTATTCGTCCGGGTTCGCGCAGACGGTTCCGGGGCGGTCCACCGCGCCCGTGAAGCAGGGCGTGTTGACGCTGGTCAGGCCGTATTGAGCCGGATTGCCGGCGACGGAATTGAACAGGCTGCGGACGTCCAGCGTGATCAGATCGACCGGGAAAGCCGCTTCAAGCCCGGCCAGGACGCCGGTCAGCGCTGTGTTGAAGGCGGCTGAAAGGCTGGTGGCCCGCGCCATAATCTCGGGACCGCCGGCGATCGATTCGGGCGTCAGGGCCAGATCGCTGAGGTTGGGCACCATGATGTACTCGGCACCCGCCAGGGCGAGGCTCGTAAGCGCCTGCCGGACGTTCTCGGTCGCCGCGGCAGCCAAGGCTTCCGGCGCCAGGGTCGAGGTCAGCTCGTTCCGGACGTCGTTGCCGCCGCCATAGACGATGTAAAGGGCATCAGGGTCCGCTCCCTTCGTCCCCTGCCGCGCCAGATAGTCGAGCGTCTGGAAGGTGACGCCCGGAGGGACGGTACCGCCGGTGGTCGCCCCGCCGAAAGCATAGTTGTTGCCGCCCGCCAGCGACGGGACAGCCTGGGTTCCGTAAGCTTCCGCCACCCGGTCGATCCAGAGCGGTCCGTTGGAGAACCGGCCGGGCGCATAGGGCGGTGACAGCGGGAGAGCGCCGAAAGTAGCCGAGGTGATGTTGCCCGTGTCGGTCAGGCTGTCCCCGAAGGCGTAGATCGATGTCGGCGCCGCGCCGGCCGGCGTAGCTGCCGCCGCGATGCCGAGGCAAAGGCCCAAGCCTGCCCCAGCCATCGCACCCTTGTTCCACCAAATTGCCAGCATCTGGCCTCCAACGAATTTACACAACTTTTAGTATATTAGCGTTCGCGTTCTTGTAGAGGAACAGGCGGAACGCTTCAACGTCTCAGTTGGAGACCGGGGGAGTTCAGCGTCATTCTCCCGCTTGCTGTGACATCTCGCGCCGCTGCCGGCGCCGGCCTCGCCACTGGCGGACAAAGCGATAGGCGAACAGCAGGACCAGTCCTGTGATCAGGATGGTGCTGACCGGGCTGATATAGGCCTCCACCGCACTCCACTGATCCCGCAGGATGTAGCCGCAGATGGCAAGCAGACTGGTCCAGGCCACTGTTCCAATCGTGGAGTAGAGCAGGAACGGAAACAGGCCCATCCCGCTGATTCCGGCCGGGACGGAGATCAGGGTGCGGACACCCGGCACGAGGCGCCCGATCAGGACGGCGGATCGGCCATGACGGTTGAACCAGTCCGTCGCATGGTCGATGTCGTCGGGCGACACGGTGATCCAGCGGCCGTAGCGGTCGGCGAACTCGCGCATTCGTTTATGGCCATAAACCTTGCCGGCGTAGTACCAGGGCAGCGCTCCGAGCAGCGACCCCAGGCTGCCGGCCACGATCACGCCGACCAGGGACATGCCACCCTGGGTGGCGGTGAAACCTGCAAGCGGCATCACGACTTCGGAGGGGATCGGCGGAAAAATATTCTCGAGGAACATCAGCAGGGCGATGCCGGCATATCCCAGCCCATTCATCAAACCTGTAATCCAGTCAAACATCGGCCTCAATCCCTGGCGTTATGTGATCGCTTAACAACCCGCGCGCCAACGACTCGGTTGCAGGCGACTCAATCCGCCGATCGAGATGCCTCGTCCTTAGCCTGCCGTTTGGCTTGACGGCGCGCGAGCCGTTCCGCACGGCGCGCCTGTCTGCGCTGACGCCGCTGCCACAGACGGAAGTAGAGACGACTCCGCGCCGCTTCAAGCATGCGGATCAGGTCGCGGGGGAGGGGGATGGCGGGAGGGCGTGGCCCGGACTGCGGTGCTGCCGGCTCCAATGCCAGCCCGACGACGCGCAACTCCCCGTCCTGCATGTCGCGGGCGATCAATTCCACCGATCCCATGCGCAGCCTGTCGCCGACCTCCACGGCGTCGCGGAATTCCTGCCGGAACAGCTCGGCCAGCGTGAGCTTGGCGTTGCGGATCGACAGCGGCAGGCCGTACAGCTCCGCGAGCGCCGCGACCGTCATGTCGGCCTTCAGCGCCAGATCGCCGAAGAACTGGCGGTCGTCTTCCGCCAGTTCGCGTGTTTCGCCGAAAAGGCGGTCGAGCATGGAGACGCGCGACGGCGCAGTGAACAAGTATACTAGGTCGCCCGCCTGGAGATGGCGGACTGTATGGATCGTCCGTACCTGTCCGTCGCGGATGATCAGCGACGGGCGTGCCCAGCGTGGCAGCCGGTGGCCGCTGACCACCGGACTGTGCTCGAGGATCGTATAAGCCACCAGCTCATAGTCGGCCTGCCCCGGAAGTTCCAGTTCGACCCTGTCCACCGGACCGATTCGCGGCGGGACGATCAGCTTGAGCCAGTGGGCCAGCGGCCGGATCGTCCAGCCCTGCACCAGCAGCGACATCATGACGATCAGGAAGGCGATGTTGAAGTAGAGCTGCCCGTCCGGCAATCCGAACAGGATCGGGACGATCGCGAGCAGGATCGACACGGCACCGCGAAGACCGACCCAGGCGATGAAGGTGGTCTCGTTGTTCGTGAACCGGAAAGGCGCCAGGCACAGCCAGATGGCGATCGGGCGGGCGACGAGGATCAGCACCACGGCAAGCGCCGCCGCCGGCAGGAACAGGCTGGGGAATTGCGCCGGGCTGGCCAGCAATCCCAGCATCACGAACATGACGATCTGGCTGAGCCAGGTGAGCCCGTTGTGGAAGCGGCGCAGGCTTTGCGCGCCGCGCAGTTTCGAATTTCCCGCGACCAGACCGGCGACATAGACGGCGAGAAAGCCGCTTCCTTCGGCGACGCCGGCGAGTGCGAAGATGAATAGGGCCATCGACAGCGAGACGATCGGGTAAAGCCCCGGTTCCAGCTTGACCCTGTTGATCGCGAGCACCAGCAGCCATCCGCCCACCAGCCCGAACAGGACGCCGCCGCCGATCTGGGACAGGAACAAGGCCGGCAGATGCCAGGGGGACTGGTCGCCGTCTGCGGTGATCAACTGAACCAGCGCCAGGGTCAGGAAGATCGACATGGGGTCGTTGGTGCCGGATTCGATTTCCAGCGTCGAGCGCACCCGATCGCGGAGAGTGATGCCGCCAACTCGCAGCAGGAAGAACACCGCCGCGGCATCGGTCGAACTGACGATTGCGCCGAGCAGCAGCGATTCGCGCCAGGGCAGGCTCAGCGCGACGTGAGCGGCAAGACCCACGAGGCCCGTCGTGATGAGAACACCCACTGTCGCGAGGGTCAGAGCCGGGGCGGCCGCGACCCTGTAGCTGGAGAAGCGGGTGTCGAAACCGCTTTCGAACAGGATGATGGCAAGCGCCACGCTGCCGATCAGGAAAGCGGCCGGCGTATTGTCGAACGAGATGCCGCCGATACCGTCTTCGCCGGCGGCCAATCCGACGCCAAGGAAAATCAGAAGTAACGGTGCGCCGATCCGAAATGAGATCAGGCTTGTGAAAATACTGACCAGCAGGAGTATCGTTGCAATCAGAATTATCAGATTATTGAATTCCATGTAACCGTCTTGCCCCGACGTAAGTTGTATCTCAACCGATTGCCAAAACGATTTGCCCTAAACAGGCCATGCTGCCTCCTGGGGAGACTATGGCAGGTTGTCGTCTTTGGCTACGCGAAACATCCGGCCCTGTTTGTCGCACCGGCGCCGGTCCGAAAAGCTGCAAAAGGGAGGCGGAGCAAATCTGAGTAAAATTCGATCAATGTTGAATGTAGATCGATTGCCAGAGGTCATAACCCAAATGTATTATGTTACACGAGAAGCACATATGTGGCCAAAGCTCACAGTTGTTGTCAGAAAGAACTTTAGCTGAGCCAGCATTGAGGTATCTATACCGCCAAGACGACAGCGGGGACGACACGATCGTGGCTGCGTCGGTTGAATGAATACTCGATAGGGGTAGCTTAAATGAAAAAGATCCTTTTGGGGACCACCGCGATCGCAGCCGCTGCTCTGTACGCACAGGCCGCTCAGGCGCAGATCACTGTTTCCCTCGGCGGTTACACCGAGTTCTTCGGTGCTTACTACGATGACGACGCAGCCAACCGCACCAGCCGCGAATTCCAGATCGAGACGGAAATCGTCGTCCGCGCCGACGGCAAGGCCGACAACGGTCTGCTCTACGGCGCCAAGGTCGAGCTGCAGAACTCCAGCGCCGGCGGCGGTGTCTCCACCGACGAAGCGTCCGTCTATCTGTCGGGCACTTGGGGCCGTATCGAACTGGGTGACTTCGACGGCGCCGCCGACACCCTGGCCATCTACGCCCCGCTGGTCGGCATCGAGCAGATCGACGGCGACGGCTACGACTTCCTGAGCGCCACCGACGCCACGTCGGGTGCTCTCTTCGGCGCCCAGCCGTTCTTCGGTCTGGTGAAGGCTCCGGACTCGGGTGACGCGACCAAGGTCATGTACCTGACCCCGCGGTTTGCCGGTATCCAGGCTGGCGTCAGCTATGCCACCCAGAATGGCAGCGAAGCCCAGAACGTCGTCGCCCTGAAGTCTCAGACCCCGTCCTACAAGGACTTCTGGGAATTCGGTGCGAACTACACCGGCACCTTCGCCGGCTTCTCGGTCGCCGCTGGCGCCACCGCCACCACCGGCACGGGCGAGTCGCGGGCTGCCATCGAGCTGGAAGACTTCTTCGCATGGCAGGCCGGTGCCCAGGTCGGCTACGCCGGCTTCAAGTTCGGCGGCGGCTACATCGACGGTGACGACTTCGGCGCCGCCTCCGGCACCGCCGCGAGCGATGCGACCGCTTGGCACCTCGGTGCCAGCTACACCGCCGGCCCGTTCGCCGTCGGCCTGACCTATGCCGACGCCGAAGGCGCCAAGGCCGGCTTCACGACCTACGCTTCCGACTACAAGACCTACGGTGGTGGTGTTGCTTACACGATCGCTCCGGGTCTCGTCCTCCAGGGCGACTTCATGTATGTCGACGAAGACGTCGTGAACCTGACCACCGGCACGCCGGCCAGCAACGAAGGCTACGTCGCCGTCGTCAGCACCCGCCTGAACTTCTAATCAGGCAGGTTCCGGTTCGTCCGGAACAGGGTTATGGGAAAAGGGGCAGCGGTCATCCGCTGCCCCTTTTTTCATGTGCCGCTTTTTGTGTGCCGCTTGTTCAATTTCCGCTTACGCGGAGACGGTCGAGCAACCGGTCCGTCGCCATACCGGTGACATCAAGGCCCACCTCGCGCTGGAACCGCTCGATGGCGGTCCGTGTCCGATTTCCGGCGATACCGTCCGGTACGCCCGTCCTGTATCCCAGCCTGTTCAGCTCCCGCTGGATTGCCGCGATCAGGTCGCGCGCTTCCCGGTCTTTTGCGGCATTGCCAGGGGCGGAGCGGCGGCGGGCTTCGGCGAGTTGCTCCTGGGTCAGCCGTGCAGCCATCCTGTCACGCAGGGTTGCCGCGTCCTGATGGCCCGATTCGGCCGCCCGCTCGAACCAGCCATAGGCAGTCACGGGATCGCGCGGACGTCCCAGCCCGCCTTCGTAGATCCGGCCCAGCCAGTACTGGGCGTCCGGATCGCCCTCGCGGGCGACTTCTTCGAACTGCCTGGCCGCTGTCGCGAAGTCGCCGCGATTGAACGCGAAAAGCGCTTCATCGTACTGAGCCGCCGCCGGTCCTGCCATCGTTAGTGTCGCGACAACGGCCACGACCGTCAGCAGCTTTGGACGGCCCGCTGTTCCTCCCATCGGTGGAAGCCGTTCAGCTCACGATCCTCCAGGTTCCGTCGGGTTGCCGGCAGGCGTCGCCGCGTGCCTGTTCGGCCCTGCCGCCAACATAGACCGTGTGCTGATATTCCCGGCAGGTCTGGCCGCTCTGATCCTGATAGGTGCGGGTCGGTTCGATGGTGCCGCGGTTGCCGGTCTCGGGATTGCTCCACTGGATCGGCTCGCCCTGTGCGACGGCACTCTGTTCGGCCTGGGTCGCCGTCTGATGGTCGTTGCCCTGGAGATAGCCGCCGAGCTTTCCGCCGGCGAGAGCGCCCACCAGCGTACCGACCGCCGTCGCCGCCAGCTGGCCACTGCCGCCGCCGATCTGCGAACCGAGCAGCGCGCCGCCGGCAGCGCCGCCCAGCGTTCCGACGGTCTGACCGGTATTCATCCCCTCGCAGGCCCCCAGGCTCAGGGACAGGGCGGCTAAAGCCGCGATAGTGGTCCTGCGCATCATCATGACGATCTTCTCCGTTACGGGCTGGGCTGGCCCGTCAAACGTCACGAAGATTCAAAGGTTCCAGCCGTGCTGCCCCGAAAATACCGGACCTTTCGGGGAATGAAGCGCAAGGCGCGCTGTTTTCCGGTCGGGGTGATCAGACGAACCATGATTGCCGGAACGACAACGAAATCAGGAGCGAATCATGTCGCGTATGGCGATCGCCTTTCTCGGTCTTGTTCTTCTTGGGACGAGCGCCTGTGCCAATCTGATGAATTCGGGAAGCAACAAGACGCCTGAAGGCAGGTCCACGACATCCGGTGGCGCCGCACTGGGTACGCCGGGAAGCAACGGTCCCGCGACCGGCGCTCCCCGGACCAGCAACAGCCCGGGTGCCGGCGATGGAACCACGCCCGGCGACCTGATGCGTCAGGGCTCCATTCCGGGCGAGGACAAGCTGGACTGATCGGCAGAACCGGTCGAAGGGGCCGGTTGTCAGGCGACCGCTTCGGCCGACATGGCCTCTAGAGCATGAAGGGCGATCATCGTTTCCTCGCTGGTCCTGACGATCATGACCCTGGTCCGCGAGCCGGGCGCCGAGATGACGTCGGCGCCGTGGTCGTTCGCGTCTCCGTCCAGATCGACTCCTAACCATTGCAGGCCGTCACAGACCCGGCGGCGGACATTGGCGGAGTTTTCGCCGATGCCCGCCGTGAAGATAAGGGCGTCGATCCCTCCCATTGCCGCCGCCAGCGCGCCGACCTGCTTCCGGATGGCATAGACGAAATAATCGATGGCGGCAGCGGCATGGGGATCGGCGCTCTGTTCAAGATCCCGCATGTCAGAACTGATGCCCGACAGTCCTTTCAGGCCGGACTCGTGGTAGAGCAGCCGCGTCACTTCCGGGACGGTCATGCCGAGCGAGCCCATCAGATGGAGCAGAACGCCCGGGTCGAGCTGTCCGCTGCGCGTACCCATCGCAAGCCCGTCGAGCGCCGTGAAGCCCATGGTGCTTTCGACGCTGGCGCCGTCGCTGATCGCGCACATGCTGGCGCCGTTGCCTAGATGAGCGACGACGACCTTGCCATGGGCGATGTCCGGCGCGATTTCCAGCAGTCGCCGCGAGACATATTCATAGGACAGGCCGTGAAAGCCGTAGCGGCGGACACCTTGTTCGTAGAACTTGTACGGGATCGCGAAGGCTTCGGCTGCGAAGCTGTGGCCGCGATGGAACGAGGTGTCGAAGCAGGCCACCTGGAGCACGCCCGGATAACGGGTCCCGACCGCTTCGATCGGAGCCAGATTGTGCGGCTGATGCAGGGGAGCCAGCGGCACCAGTTCCCGCAGCTTCGCCATGACAGCCGGCGTGATCGCGACGGGGCCGGTGTAGTTGGAGCCGCCATGAACGACTCGGTGGCCGACCGCGAGGACTCGGGCATCGCCCAGGAAACCGTCGAGCCACTCGCTGATGACATGGAGGGCGGCATCGTGGTTGGCGGGGCCGGCACCGTCGGGCCAGCGCGTTTCAGCCAGAACCGCGCCGTCTGCGCTCTTAGCGATGAAGTGCGTGTGGGTCCCGATGCCTTCGATCTGCCCGACCGCGAGCATGCGGACCGTGTCCGGCCCGGTCGGGGTCTGGACCGAGAACTTGATGCTGCTGGATCCGGCGTTGAGGACGAGGATGCTGTCGCTCATTGTTGTGCTCCCGATACGCCGTTGAGGTCGAGCAGTGCCTTGCCGGTCTTCCGGTAGGCTTGATAAAGCTGCGCCAGGGCACAGGAGGCCAGGCGGGATTTCTCGTCGTCCGCCCGGCTGGTCAGGATGACGGGCACCTGTGCGCCGAGCACCAGACCGGCGGCATCCGCGTGGGCGATAAATGTGAGTTCCTTCGCCAGCATGTTGCCGGCCTCGAGGTTCGGCACGATCAGCACGTCGGCCCGGCCGGCGACGAGGGATGCGATGCCCTTGGTCTTCGCCGCTTCCAGATCGACCGCATTGTCCATGGCGAGCGGACCATCGACGATGCCGCCCTTGATCTGACCGCGCTCCGCCATCTTGGACAGGACGGCGGCGTCGATCGTGGACGGGATCTTGGGGTTGACCGTTTCCAGCGCGGACAGGATGCCGACGCGCGGCTGGCTGATGCCGAGCGCCAGCGCCAGGTCGATCGAGTTCTGGACGATGTCGACCTTGGTTTCCAACGACGGCAGGATGTTGATCGCGGCATCGCTGACCAGCAGCAGATGGTCCATGCCCGGCACGTCCATCACGAAGATGTGGCTGATCCTGTAGTTGGTGCGCAGCCCGGTGCCGGCCTTGGTCACTTCGTGCAGCAGCTCGTCGGAATGAAGGTTCCCCTTCATGATGGCGCCGACCTTGCCCTGGTGGACCAGCTCGACAGAATGGGCCGCCGCCGCTTCGGACTGGAGGATCTCGATCAGGGGATAGTGCGATATGTCGACGCCCATTTCAGCGGCCAAGGCGCGGATACGCTCCCCCGGACCGATCAGCACGGGATCGATCAGGCGCGCCTCGGCCGCCAGCACCGCGCCGCCCAGGGAACTGCGGTCGGTCGGGTAGACGACGGCGGTGGTCAGCGGCGGGAGCGTCTGGCAGGCATGGATCATCCGGGTAAATTTTTCATGGCGCTGGACCACCAGCTTGGGTAGTGCCGCGTCGGGAATGTCGATATGTTCGGTCGGCGCCAGCACGTCGGCGATGCCGTCCGCTACCAGCTGCCCCTTCTGGTTGGTCAGGGTGCAGTCGAGGATGACGATGCCGGGCTCGTGCTTGGCTGTTACGGTGACGGTGATCGCCAGATCGTCCCCGACATGGACGCGCTCGTGGAAGTTCAGCGTCTGGCTGCGGTACCTGGTCCCGGCGCCCGGCAGGGAATTGCCGAGAATGGCGGAAATCTGCGAACCGACCCACATGCTTGGGGCGACGGTGTCGGGATCGGTACGCCCGTCGAGGTCCTTGTCATGGGGCAGCGACAGCGGATTGAGATTTCCGGATGCGTGGGCGAAGATCACGAGATCGTTCGCCGTGCAGACCCGGTGGATCGTCGCGGTGTCGCCGACCGAAATCTCGTTGAAGGTCCGGTTCCGTGCCATGGGGTCCCTGAAGTCGCATCGGCTGTCGGGACAGCCGGGAAGTTGAGGTAACCGAGCACGGAAACGAGGCAGCGGCGTGCCACGCGCGGTTCACCAGTCCCGCTCGGCAACACCACTGTAAGGACGCACTGTTACAAGATCATTATCTTTCGCGGAGACTTGCTGCGGTGCGGCAACAAGGCGCTGGCCCGAAGGCGGGGAGGAGGCGCCGTTCCGCCCCGGCCTTGAGGTGCCGTCCCTGGCGTGACCATCCTGTCAAGGGCTGGCCAGCCAAGCGTCGTGTGGTCAGGCGTTGTGCGGTCAGGCGCTGCGCGCCTGCGGACGGTCGAAGCCCTGGTGGATCGCCCAGAGCGCCGCCTGGGTCCGGTTGGCCGCCTTGATCTTGCGGAGCAACTGCTTGACCGAGGCCTTGACGACCATTTCGCTGAGCGAAAGATGCGCCGCGATCATCCGGTTGCTGTCGCCGTTGACCAGCCGCTTCAGGATTTCCGCCTCGCGGGCCGTCAGGCCGCGCGGAGTCGGCGCATGCGGGGCCGTTACGACCATCGGCGCCATGATCTTCGGGAACAGGATCTGACCGTCCATGATCCGGTCCAGCGAAGAGGCCAGCTCGCTCGGCTCCAGCTCCTTGGTCAGGAAGCCCTGGACCGGAAGTTCTCCGATCTGGCGCATGCGGTCCAGATGCATGCTGGATGTCAGCATGACCAGCCGCGCTTCGGGGAAAGCGGCGCGCAACTGCGGGATGGTTTGCTGTGAATCGCTGCTGGGATCGACTACGACAAGCTGCGGCGCCACCACGTGGAAGGGGGACCGCATTGCCTCTTCGATCGAAGCATACTCGGCAACGACCTGGTACCGGGTGGCTTCGAGCAGACGCACCAATCCCTGGCGGAACAGGCGGTGCGGATCGATCAGCAGGGTCAGGACCGGTTTCATCGGTATTCTCCATCGCGGGAACCTGGACCAGAGAGAACCACGCGACGCTGCCGCAGGCAGTGAACTACTTCACAAGCCAACCGGAAGTTTGGTCTTTTTTATGTCTCGGGGCTTTTTGCAACAGGGGGGTGAAAGCAGGGGTTCACCCCGCATTCCTCTCCGATGACTCGCAAGGAGATCGGAATACTTCTGCAAAGAATATGCTCGATGAGGTTTTTCAATTTTCCGATAATAGGAGTTGCCTGCGGCATTTAGTCCATTACAGGACATATCCGCTTGATCGGCAAACGGGTGAACTCCTTGCTTTGCTTCATGAATCCGGATCCTGGACGTCAGCCGGAAGGCGGCGAAGCATAACAATGCTATGAGCGGAACATGCGTCGGCGTTTTCCTTGCCCATGAACACAAGCAATGATTATAAAAGTTCACTTGTCGGAAGTTCCGGGGGTAGGCTATTTAGTAAGCTGCATGAATGACAAAGCTAACTAATCAATTGCCGGCAGATTCTGGCCCCAGGGTTAATTATTTGTAAACGGGAGAGGAAATGGTTAAATTCCTGCCGGATATGCGCCGCGCCTGGTTTTTCACTGTGGTCGCGACGGCGTTTTCATTGTTAAGCTTGCATACCTCCGTACAGGCTCAGGTTATCAAGGCTGCCTACGTGGAACTGCCGCCCTATACGTATACTGACGCGTCCGGCAGTCCCCAGGGAAGTCTGGTCGAACTTCTGGCGAAGGTAGCCGCCGACGCTGGATATACCTATACGGCGGAGTCGGCACCGGCGCGCCGGCTCTTCCAGGGGGTTGTCGATGGTCAGTACGACTTGTTCATCGGCATCAAGACGCCTGAAGCGTTCCAGGGAACCACCCTCGCCAGCAAGTCGGTCATCGCCAATATCGAACTGCGGGCATGGGGGATCGGCGGAACGCCTGCCTTCAAGGCCAAAGAGGATCTTGCCGGCAAGCAGGTCATCGTCCTTACCGGCTATTCCTATGGCGGCTGGCGAACCTATATGGACGACCCGGCCAACGGCGTTCAGCTGATCGAGGCACGCACTCCCGAGCAGGCGTTGCAGTTGCTTACCGCCGGCCGCGCACCCCTTCTGCTGCAATATGCGCTGCCGATGGCGCGGGCATTGAAGGCTCAGCCGGCGCCGGACGTGCAATCCACCCTGATATCCAGTCTGGATTGCCACTTCGTCGTATCCCTGAAACGCCCGGATTCCGCAGCGCTCGTGGCCAAGCTGGATGCCAGCTACGAAAAGCTGAAGGCGGCGGGTGCGCTTCCGTGATGATTTCCGCTGGAGCCGCTGACAAGGCGGCGCCTTGATCCTTGAAGACGTTGAGCGCAAGCGGACCATGCCAACAAACAATCAGACGCCCCACGCCGCCGAAATTACCGGCCGACTTGGAATTCGCCAGAAGGCCCTGCTGCTGATCGGCGCGACGCTGCTGATTTTCGGCATGCTTTCGGTCGCCTTCACGCTGTACAAGTCCGGCGAGACAGCTTACGCGGACCTGCACACCAGGGCCGAGATCATCGCGGCCCTACAGGCGCGGTCGGCGGCGATCCCGCTTTTCGACTTCGACTTCCAGCAGGTGGCGGAGATCGTCAAGGCGTCGGCCGGCGATCCCGATTACTTGGCGAGCTTCGTGCGAGATACCAAAGCCAAGGTCGTGGCGGGGGACGGCGACCTGAAGACGGGCAGCGGCTTCATCGAGGTGATGCAGGAGATCAAGGGCGGTGCGTCCGGTCAGGCGACCAAGATCGGCGAATACGTCCTGCGTCTGAAGACGGCAAGGATCGACAGCCAGTTGCGTGAGCAGGCTCTGATCCAGATCGGGGGAGGCATCGCCTCCATGCTGATCGTCGTCGGCATCCTCTATGCCATCATCGCATCGTTCAGCGGACCGCTGGAGAAGTTGACGCGGCTGGTCGCACGGCTCGCCCACGGCGATCACGGCGTTTCGGTCCCGGATACCGACCGGCGCGACGAAATCGGAGCGCTGGCCCGTGCGGTCGACGTCCTCAAGGCGAAGGCGCAGGAGCGTGAAAGGCTGGAGGCGGAAAAGATCGCCAGCCAACGGGCCGAAGCCGCCCGGGCACACCGCCTGACCGAACTTGCGGCGGCTTTCGACAGCCGGGTCGAGCTGGCGGTCGTCGAGGTGTCGGGCACGGCCGGCCAGATGAAGGCCGGCGCCGAGGGCGTGCTGGACGGAGCGCTCCTTGCCGACAGGCGCAACTCCACGGTCGCCGATGCCGCCGGCAGGGCGTCGGAGAACGTGTCCATCGCCAGCGCCGCGGCGGAGGAATTGACGACGTCGATCCAGATCATCGCCGAAAGCGTCGGCCAATCGGTCCTGGTGTCGGAGCGCGCGATCGGCAAGGCCGAAGAAACCCGCCGCACCGTCGAGTCGCTGGCGGAGGCCGCACACAAGATCGGCGAAGTGACCGAACTGATCAACCAGATCGCCGGCCAGACGAACCTGCTGGCCCTGAACGCCACGATCGAAGCGGCCCGCGCGGGAGAGGCCGGCAAGGGCTTCGCCGTCGTAGCGAGCGAGGTCAAGAGCCTCGCCAACCAGACGGCCCGGGCGACGGACGAGATCGCCGGCCAGATCAAGGCGATCCAGTCGGTCACGCACGACACCGTCAACGCCATGCAGCAGATCTCCTCCGCGATCACCGACCTCAACGAACGCTCCGGCCGGATTTCGGCAGCGATCGGCGAGCAGCTCGGTGCGACGACGGAGATCGCCCTCCAGGTCAGCGGTGCGGCGGAAGGCGCCGAAACGGTCGCCGTGACGATCGGCGAGGCTGCCGGGGCGTCCCACGCCGTTTCGACCGCCGCGCGCGAGACCCTGGCGCTGGCTGCCCGGCTCCAGGAGCGATTCGTCGCTCTTCAAGGAGAAGTCAGGCAGTTCCTCGATTCGGTCAAGGCTGCATAGGCGGCGTGCATAGGATGAGATGTTTCCGTTCTCCGGATTGTTTATAACTCGTTGTGGCCCTTGGTCAGCGAGCGAGGGCAGTCCCGAAGCACCGGAGCACTCCTACCCTTGCGCAAGCCTGCTGGTCCCAGCGGCTTCGGCGGTATCGCCCGAGCCCTTCGCAATCCGAACTATGGTCTCTATACCGCCGGCAATGCCGCATCCCTGATCGGCACCTGGATGCAGCGCATCGCGGTAGGCTGGCTCACCTGGCAGTTGACCGGATCCGGCGCCTGGCTGGGCGCCATGGCATTCGCCGATCTGTTCCCGACCGTCATCATCGGTCCCATCGCCGGTGCCGCCGCCGACCGCTGGGACCGGCTCCGCGTCACGAAGATCAGTCAGGCGCTGGCGATGGCGCAATCGGTCGTCCTGTTCCTGCTGACCATCAGCGGCCTGATCACCATCGAGCTGCTGCTGGTCCTGACGGCGGCGCTGGGCGTAATCGCGGGATTCAACCAGCCGGCCCGTCTGGCGCTGATCCCCAGTTTGGTACGGCGAGAGGATTTGCCTGCCGCCGTCGCGATCAACTCGATCATCTTCAACTCGGCACGGTTCATCGGTCCGGCGGTCGCCGGACTCATGATCGTTGCAGGCGGAATTTCCGCCGCCTTTGCCGCCAACGCGGTCAGCTTCATCTTCTTCCTCGCGGCCCTGTCCCGGATCCGGCTGGAACCGGCGACGATCGAACCCCGGATGGAGCGGGGCTCGCTTCTGGGCGATGTCGCCGCCGGCATCCGCTATGCGGCCCATCATCCGGGAATAGCGCCGCTGCTTATGCTGCTGACGATCGTCTGCATCTGTGTCAGGCCGGTGGTGGAACTGCTGCCGGGCTTCGCTGCGGCTGTCTTCGCGTCCGGGGCGGAGGGTCTGGCCGTGCTGACATCGACGGTGGGAGCGGGCGCCGTGCTCGGTGGATTGTGGCTGGCGCGGCGAAGCGGCGATCCCGCCGGACTGACTACCCTTGCACTCGGAAATACCCTGGTGCTGGCGCTCGCACTGCTCGCCTTCGTCGCCAGCGACCGGTGGTGGATCGCCTTGCCGGCACTGGCGGTTCTCGGTGCCTGCATGGTTGTGACCGGCGTCGGAACGCAGACCCTGCTTCAGTTGTCGGTCGATGGATCGATGCGCGGCAGAGTGCTCAGTCTTTACGGCATCATCTTCCGTGGAGGTCCCGCGGTCGGCGCCCTCATCATGGGCATCGCATCCGAACGAGCCGGCCTGCGTCTGCCGCTGGCCGTCGGAGCGGTGGTCGCCGTGCTGGCGTGGTTGTGGACCTGGTCGTCGCGCTCAAGAATTACCGACGCGCTGGAGGAGCCGGAACACGCCGACTGAACCGAACTCGGGTTTGGCAATATAAAATTCTGATGACGGCAAAAAGATTTCAAAATCTAAGAAACTGAATTACCAAACAATTGTTTTAATTTTGGATCGCTCCATTGCAGTCATCACCTCACGCTTTAGTACAGTTCATTCCTTCAATTCCTATTGTTTTCGTCATATTCCATAAGCTATAGTCGCTCATCTCTGATCTCCCAGATTGCTCGGTTTCAGTTAGCGGTGATTGAAAACAATGCAGTTACTTTCGATCCCCTCGTCGATCTTGCCGGTCGTTTCGCCGACCCAGCCGGTCGATCAGGCAACCCGACCTTGCCGTGTCGTCGTGATCGACGATGACTGGGCGGTCGGGCAAGCGTTCGCTTGGGCGCTGGAGGACATGAATTGCCAAGTCATTGCGGCTTCACATGTAGCCGACGCCCTGGCTCAAATAAGGCGTCGGGGGTTCGTTCCGGATGCCGTGATCGTGGACTATCATCTTGACGGTGAAATGTCGGGTTTGAAGGCCATTCACCTGCTTCGTCGCTTGTTGGGTCCGGGTATTCCCGGCGTGATCATCACGGGCGACATATCCGTCAATGAGCTTGTCGAGCCGGCGGCAGAGAATATTCGATGGCTGTACAAGCCGGTCGGTTATTCAACGCTTGCTGCCATGGTCAGCGAGTTCGTGTCTGCAATGAACCGGTCGCAGGTGGCTGCCGATCATTGATACCTGGACTTCCTGGTTCGCCTCCGAACCGTCGCTCGTGAGGAATCGTCGCAAGCCGATAGTCAAATACGGATAGGCTATGCCATACCTTTGGATCTACCGGTCCTGGGAATTGGTTTGATGGCACTGAAGCTAGGCAGGATGATAGTTCGCCTGGGCAAATTACTCGGCATTCTGCGCGGTTTGCGGCTGAGGCTCGTCCTGCTGGCCACCTGCGGGATCGCTCCCCTCACCTTGCTGGTCGGCGAGATCCTGGACGCGCAGCGTCAGGAGGAATTGTCGGAAGCACGTCAGTCGGTTATCCGTCTTACCCGCGAGGCGGGACACCGACAGGCCGATCTCCTGTCGAACGTTGAGAATCTTCTGGGGATCCTGACGTCCATCCCGTCCGTCAGGAATCACGATGCGAGCATTTGCAGCGACATACTTGCCGATATCTTCTCGCACGAAAAAGGTCTGACCAATATTTGGACTGCAAGGCTGGACGGCAGCGTCTCCTGCTCCGACGATCCGGCCGGCCTCCAGCTCAGCATGAGCCAGCGGCAATACTTCCAAGATGCGCTCGATACGGGCGAATTCGTCGTCAGCAACTATATCGTCGGGCGGCTGAGCGGCCGTCCCGTCCTGGCCACGGCGCTTCCCTTCCGGTCCGACGACCGGAGACCGGATGGCGGCGGATTCGATGGCGTCGTATTCGCGAGCATCGATATCGACTGGCTGTACCACCTTGCCGGATACGAGGTCGATGGAACCGAACTGGCGCTCGTGCTGATCGATGCCAACGGCACCATTTTGGCCACGAAACCGCAACGGCCTGATCTCGTCGGCAAATCGATGCCCGATCACTCGCTCATACAGGCAATGCTGGCTTCCCCCGAAGGTCAGGGTGAACTGCCGGATATCGAAGGCGTCCAGCGGATCTTCGCTCATGTTTCCCTGACCGGAACAGGCGCCAAGCTTGCCTTGGGCATCGATCGCGCCGCGATTTTGGAGGAGGTGGATCAGCAGCGTCTGTTGAGTTTCGCCACCTTGCTTCTCGTCGCGTTCGGCTCGATCGTGATAGCGGCGCTTGCCGGCGAATTCCTGATACTCCGCTGGCTGGATGCGGTGAGGGAGGCGGCGGCACGGTTGGGCAGAGGGGACCTTTCCGTCAGGGCGCCGCTGCCCCCCGGTGGCGAACTCCGCGAACTGGCGGGCGCCTTCAACGACATGGCCGACTGTCTTGAGCAACGGGAGCGAAGCCGGATCGAGTCGGAAGCGCGGTTCCGGGACATGGCGGAGGTTTCGAGCGACTGGTTCTGGGAAACCGGAACCGACCACCGGTTTACGTATATGTCTCAAGGTATCCGCATGATCGGTGCCGACAGTTCACGTTTCATCGGGAAAATGCGGCAGGATCTGGCGACCTCCCTGCAAACCGAGGAAGAGCAGGCTGCCTGGGTCGAACTCGCCGCGACGCTGGAAGCGCGCAGGCCGTTCCGCAACTTTATCTACCGGGTCGTCGGGGCCGGCGGTACGGATCATTTTGTCGCCAGCAGTGGAAAGCCGGTCTTCGATAACGATGGCGTTTTCGTCGGCTACCGCGGGGTGGGTCGCGACATGACCGATGCGGTCGAGACATCCCGTGCGATCACCAAGGCCCGTGAACAGGCGGAGGCGGCCAACCGGGCCAAATCAAGGTTTCTGGCGGTGATGAGCCACGAGCTGCGGACTCCCATGACGGGCGTGCTCGGCACCATCGATCTGCTGGGCAGCACGCGTCTTTCAGTCGAGCAGAGCCAGTGGCTCGACATCATGAGGATCTCGGCGAAAACGCTCATGAAGGTCTTGAACGACATCCTCGATTTCTCAAAGATCGAAGCGGATCAGATAAAGTTCGAGTCGATCGACTTTCCGCTCCAGCAAGTCGTCGACGAGGTTGTCAGGCTTTTCGAGCGCTCGGCCCTCAACAAGGGTGTCGTGCTGGAACAGATGAGCGATGGCGTCGAAAACAGGATCGTTCGCGGCGACCCGACCCGCCTGCGCCAAGTGTTGCTGAATCTTGTCGGCAATGCGGTCAAGTTCACCGAGCATGGCCGCATTACGATCAGGGTTGTGGCTCAGTCCGCAGGAAAGGAGACGTTGAGCGTCCGTTTCCAGGTGCAGGATACCGGCATCGGTATCGGAGAGGCTGAACGCGCCAACCTGTTCCAGTCCTTCTCGCAGGCCGACAGTACGACGACGCGCCGATTTGGCGGCACGGGTCTTGGGCTTGCGATTTGCAAGCGCCTAGTGGAAGGCATGGGAGGGAAGATCGGACTGGACAGCAGGCCGGGCGGCGGTTCGACCTTCTGGTTTACCGTGCCTCTGGGGATCGGCAGCGTCGCGGATCGCTCCGACCTCGCCAGGAAGGGCGTTCCTGTTCCGATACCGCGCCGAATACTTCTGGCGGACGACAACGACCTGAACCGCTTGCTGCTGGTCAGCATCCTCAAGCGGGCCGGGCACAGCGTCGTGGCTGTCGAGAACGGTCTGGCCGCGGTCGAGGCTGCCGGCACTGCCCGGTTCGATGTCGTTATTCTCGACCTTCAAATGCCGGTCATGGGGGGGCAGGAGGCGGCGGCCAGAATACGTTCCATGGGCAAGGATGATGATGCAGGAACGTCCTGCGGCATTCCGCTCATCGCCTTGACGGCCGACGCCCGACCGGACGGCGCGGGAGAGGATACGATCGATGGGATTGCCGAATTCGACTGCTGGCTGACGAAGCCGATCGACTCGCTGCAACTGAACAAGGCGATCGAAGAGTGTATCCACAAGGCGGAAAAAGCTGTGCACGCCGCAATACGCTGAGGAACAGCCGCCGCGATGGCCCGTTAGCGTCGGACAGCAAATCGGCTTGGATGGCGTAATCGCGCTGTTATGGCCCGAAGAGCCTAATACGTTGATGATATCGGCGGATGATGCCGTGAACGGTTATCTCGGCTGCCGCTACAGGGGATGAGTGGGAAATGAGCCTGATCGACGACGTTGAAAAGCGGGTGAAGCAACGCGCTTACGAGATTTGGGAGCGGGAAGGGTGTCCCGAGGGGCGGGAAGCCGACCACTGGGCGCTGGCGAAGGAGGAAGTCGCCATCGAGGACAATCAGAGCCAGGCGCTGATGCCCAATCCCTCGCAAGGAGGCGATGATACCGTCGTCCACCCCGAACCGGTGGAGCCGCTGCTTGCCGCTGAAAATCTGGGCGAAGATACCGGCGGGCCGACCAATCAGTCCGAAGAGCAGCCCTTGCCGAAGAAGACGCGGGCGCGGCGGCCATCAGGTACCGAGACGGCTACGACAACGCGGACTAGGAAGGGCAAAGCCAAGGAATAACCGCCCGGCGGATGGGCAGCCTATCGAAGAAGTCCAAGCGGGCGGCGGTGCTCAGGCCGCGTCGCTGACGGCAATCAGACCGCCCAGTGCGCCGTAGGCTTTCCTGTCCGCCCTCATCAGCTCCAGCGTTTCGCGCAGGCTTTCCTGCGCGAAGACGCAGGTCTGGCGGTCAAGCTCGGCGCGGGTCAGTTCAATGAAGCTGTCGAGCAGGCGGGCATGCACGCGGCAGGCAGAACGGAGTTCGGAGGCAATCACGGGGGAACGCATGGCGGCTGGCCCTTCGGCTCATGTTGAACGTAGAGCCATTTAGCGTTTCAGCTGTTAAAGACTGGTAAATGAACGCGTTAACAAGTTCTTTGCAGAAGAACTACCTCTTTTGAGTAATCTGCTTACTCCACCATCCGTTTCTTGCCATCACTTTCCGTGTGTGAAGTAGCCGGCCCATTTAGCCCTTCATTTGGGCTCGGACCAGACGCTCCGGCTTTCGGCTCCGGCCGGGGCGGTATCAGCCCGGTAAGCCGCGCATATGCGGCTCCACGAAATTCCTCCATGACACCGGCGACTTCTTCCTGTGAGCGGCCAAGCGATCTCAGCAGCGTCCCGGCGAGGTGCAGACTACCCTCCATCATCTCGGGTACGACATGGGTGGCGCCGGCCTCCTGGAGATGGATCTGGTGCTCGTGATCGCGAGCACGGGCATGGATGTCGAGCAGAGGACACAGCCTGCGGATCGCCGCGACGGCGCGCTCGGCGGCCAACGGCTGGTCGAGCGTCACCACGGCCGCACGGGCACGGCCTATTCCAGCGGCCTTGAGGACTTCCACCCGGCTGGCGTCGCCGTAGTAGATGGGAAGGCCGCGCGCGCGGCCTTCGGCGATCCGCGAAGGTTCCAGGTCGAACGCCATATAGGGGAGCCGCTGCGCCTCCAGCAGGCGGGCGACGGTCTGGCCGACCCTGCCAAAGCCGGCGATGATGACGTGGCCCTTGAAATCGCGGGCGTCCTGTTCGGTCCTGCGCAGTTCCGCCAGTTCGTTCCTGGGAGTCAAAGCAACAGCCAGACGCCGTCCAGCCGTCATCAGGAACGGGGTCAGCGCCATGCTGAGGGCGACCACGGCAAGCATCATCTGTCCGGTTTCCATCGACAGGATGCCCAGCGTCATGGCGAGACTGAACAGCACGAAGGCGAACTCACCGCCCTGTCCCAGGCTGAGGCCGACATGGGTGGACACCGCCATCGGAAAGCCGAAGGCGCGGCACAGGCCGGTCATGACGAGTGCCTTGCCAGCCACCAGCGCCGTCACCAGCATCACGACGACGGCCGCATGCTCCACGACGAGGGAGAGGTCGATCGACATCCCGATGGTCATGAAGAACAGGGCCAGAAGGATGCCGCGGAACGGTTCGATGTCGCCTTCGACCTGGTGGCGGTACTCGGTCTCGGCGATCAGGAGACCGGCCAGGAAAGCTCCCAGGGCCATCGACAGTCCGGCCATCTCGGTGAGATAGCTGACGCCAAGGACCACCAGCAGGGTGACGCCGGTGAACAGTTCCGGCGACTTTGCCGAGGCGACGATCCGGAGAGCCGGGCGGAGGAGCAGCCGTCCGACGATCAGGATGACGACCAGGGCTCCGACCGCCTTGAGCGCCGCCAGCCCCAGCGCCCCGGCGAGGCGAGTGTCGTGGGAGGCCAGCAGCGGCACGAGCGTCAGCAGCGGCACCACCGCCAGATCCTGGAGCAGCAGGATCGCGAAGGAGACGCGGCCGTGGCGGGTCGGCAACTCGCCCCGTTCGACCAGGATCTGGAGAACGATGGCGGTCGAAGACAAGGCAAGTCCGCCGGCCAGGATTACGGCGGCCTCCCGGGGCTGGCCCAGCCAGCGCGCCGCCAGCCAGAACAGGCCGGCCGTCAGGACGACCTGCAAGGTTCCCAAGCCGAAGACGTGGCTGCGGATCGCCTTCAGGCGCTCGATCGAGAGTTCGAGTCCGATGGTGAACAGCAGGAAGACCACGCCGAAATTGGCGAGGATCGTCACGCCGGAAATGTCGGAAACGATCCCGAGGGCCGAAGGCCCGATCAGCGTTCCGGCGACGAGGTATCCGAGCACGGGGCTCGAGCGCAGCCGCTGGAAGATCGGCACGACCAGAACGGCGGCGGCAAGAATGATCAGGACATCGTGCAGGTCTTGACTGGAGGGGTGCATGCTCGCGCGCTCGGATCGGAATTCGGATGAAGAGCCGTATCGAGGAGATGCTTACTCGCCCCGGACCTCCTCCACCATATCGACCAGACGCGTATAATCCTTTACGACCAGGGTGTGGCCGCGACGTTCGACAAGGCCGCTGCGGGCGAGGTCGCTCAGGACCCGTGCAACCGTTTCGCGTGTCGTGCTGACCCGGCTGGCGATGTCGCCATGAACGGGGATCGGGGTGATTTCCGCCGTGTTGTCAGGGCGGAGGCCCGGCTTGGCGAGCCGGACGATCTCGGCATGGACCCGGTTGTTGGCACCGAGCGTGCTCAGGTCCATGATCCTTCCAGTTGCATTACGGATGACTGCGGCCATTCGCTGCATGACGATCAGCGCCACGCGCGGATGGGTCGTCACGATCTCCTGGAACAAGCGCGGCGGTACGAAGGCGATCAGCGTATCGGTCAGGGCGATGACGGTCGCCGAGCGGCGGCCACCGTCCAGAGCCGACAACTCGCCCATGTAGCCGCCGGCGGAAACGTCGTCGAAGCTGATCTCCCGGCCCGACATTGAGAACATGACGACGCGCACGCGCCCTTCCACCACGAGACAGGCGTCCCTCGTATCGCTCAGGTGATCGATGATCTGCTCATCTTCCTTGTACCGGCGCCACCGGCACTGCCGGACGATGGTCGCCCGCTCTTCCGGCGTCAGGGACGCAAACAGATCGATCTGATCGAGCGAGGCGATCTGCGCTTCCGACACTGTTGAATTCTCCTGATGAACATCGATTGGGTCGGAGGATACCTCACGCGGACCGCCGCCGCGACCCTCCAGAATTCCCCTCGAATAAGCCGCGCAGCACCGTACGGAGTTGTTGCATGCGGCTATACTCGACCGATTTATAGCAGGACGGGAAACAAGCCATTGTGCCGCAGCTTGCGGCGGCCCATCATCCGTTCCTTTGTCAGTCCAAGATTTGGAAAGTCAGGTTCAGCCCTTGCTCCCCAGCGATCCCGTCAAGACCACCGATCCAGCGGCCCTCGAAGCGGGCAAGACCGGCAAACCGTTGCGGATCGGCCTTCTGGCCCGCATCCGCGCCTATTTCCTGGCCGGCATCCTGGTAACGGCGCCAGTCGCCATCACGCTCTATCTAGCCTGGGCGGTCATCGATCTGATCGACAATTCCGTCTCCAGGCTGCTGCCGGCGCAGTACAACCCGGAAAACTACATGCCGTTCAGCGTGCCCGGACTTGGCGTGCTGATCGTCATCCTGACGCTGACGCTGATCGGCGCCTTTACGGCAGGGGTGATCGGGCGTCTGGTGATCCGCATGGGCGAGGGCGTACTGGCCCGCATGCCGATCATCCGGAGCGTCTACGCCGCCACCAAGCAGATCATGGAGACGGTGCTGGCCAACCAGTCCGCCGCCTTCCGCGAGGTCGTGCTGCTGGAGTATCCCCGGCGCGGGATCTGGACGCTGGGTTTCATCTCCGGCCAGACCCATGGCGAGGTGCGGGACCTGAGCGCCGACGATGTCGTCAACGTGTTCGTGCCGACCACGCCGAACCCGACCTCGGGCTTCCTGCTGTTCGTCCCGCGTTCCGAGCTGCACGTACTGTCTATGACGGTCGAGGAAGGCATCAAGATGGTGGTTTCCAGCGGTATCGTGACTCCGCCGGAACGGCGCAAGGTGGAAGGGGAGGCGGTAACCGAAGCGCCGGTACGGGCTGCGGCGACGGTCGAGTAGGGCGGCTCACCGACCGTTTTGTCCCGGCTGCTGGGGCCGATGACGGAATTCAGGCGTTACCACCCTGAAATCCCGCCGCCGCGAGCCGCCTGTCCGTATGTCCCAGACTGTCGATCAACTTCCCCGCGGCGAGCCGCGACGCTTGACCTCGACGCTGCGGAGATACCTGGCGCGTCTGAGGAACGTCATTCCGACGCGGCGGCTGCGGAACAGCGAAACGGTGCTGATCCTTATCAGCGCCGGGATCGGAGCGGTGGTGGGATTGGGCGTCGTGCTGCTGCACGATTTCGTAGGATATCTCCACCGCGTCGTCTTCGGTCTGGGCGAGGGCCGCTACCTCAGTGAGGGAGTGGGAATAGCCACAACCACCATGGTGATGGCGCCTGCTCTCGGCGGGCTGCTCGTGGGCACGCTGATGTACTTCGTCCGGCGCTGGCGTCCGGGAGATATCGTCGATCCGATCGAGGCCAATGCGCTGTTCGGGGGCAAGATGTCCCTGATCGACAGTTTTCGACTGACGGTGTCGACCGTGATTTCCAATGCCTGCGGCGCTTCCGTCGGGATGGAGGCCGCCTATACCCAGACCGGGTCCGGGTTGTCGTCCGCCTTGGGGCAGTTGATCCGGCTGCGCCGGGGCGATTTGCGGATCCTGACGGGGTGCGGTGCGGCGGCAGCCATCGCCGCCGCTTTCAACGCGCCGCTGGCAGGGGCTTTCTACGCCTTCGAATTGGTGATCGGCAGCTATACGCTGGCGGCGCTGGCTCCGGTCGCGGTCGCTGCCCTTACCGCGACCGTCGTCGCACGGGCAACGATCGGGGTGGCGCCCATCTTTTCCGTCGATGCCTCCACCGTCGGCGTCAGCGCACTGGACTATGTGGCCTTCGCGCTGGTTGGGTTCGCGTCCGGCTGGCTCGGTATCCTGACGATGCAGGCTGTAACGGTCGCGGAGCGGGTTTTCCGGAAGATCGCGCCGCCGATCTGGCTGCGCCCGGCGCTGGGAGGCTTCTGCGTCGGCCTGATCGCGCTGTGGGTGCCGCAGGTTCTGGGTAGCGGCCACGGTGCGCTTCAATACATCCTCGACATGAGGCTGGCGATGCCGCTGCTGTTTGCCATGCTTGCGGCGAAGATCCTGGCGTCGGCGGTGTCCCTGGGAGCGGGGTTCAGGGGCGGCCTGTTCAGTTCGTCGCTGTTCCTCGGCAGCCTGTTCGGCGCCCTGCTGGCGGATATTGCCGGCACGGTCTATCCGGCGCTGGAGGTTGCGGATACGGCGTTCATGCTGGTCGGCATGGGGTCGGTGGCGGCCGCGATCATCGGCGCGCCGGTGACCATGGTCATGCTGGTGCTGGAAAGCACCGCGGATTTTCCTGCGACCGTCGGCGTGCTGACAGGCGTCGTCGTGTCCAGCGTGGTGGTGCGGAAGGCGTTCGGCTACTCCTTCGCGACATGGCGCTTCCACCTGCGCGGCGTGCCGATCCACGGCGCCCATGACGTGGGATGGATCGACGACCTGACCGTCGTCCGGGTGATGCGGCGGGACCAGAAGACGGTGCCGGAGTCGATGACGGTCAGCGGCCTTCGCAAGATCTTTCCGCTGGGCAGCGTCAAGCTGGTGTTCGTCACCGACGAGGGCGGCCAATACAAGGGGCTGCTCGACATGGCGGCCGTCCACAATCCCGAACTGGACGAGCAGGCCGAGGAAACGCGGGTGCGCGACCTGAGCCGCAACGCCCGCTATTTCCTACTGCCGCGTACCAATGTCAGGACGGCGCTGCGGCAATTCAGCGAAGCGGAGGAGGAGAGCCTGCCCGTCCTGGACAATCCGACGAGCCGGAAGGTCGTCGGCTACCTGACGGAAGCCTATGCGCTTCGCCGCTACAACCAGGAACTCGAGCGCCAGCGGAGCGACGAGTTGGGGACCAAGTACCTGTACGGGTCGGACTGATACCAGGAGCCGAAGAGTTTGACCTGTGGTCGGCAAGTGTTGGGCCACGGCCCAACCTACGAAGCAGCAGCCTGTAGGTTGGGCCGTGGCCCAACAAACACCGTCCCAACAGGTCAATGTCTTCGGCCCTCGGTATGAACCCAGCGGCAGTGAAGCATGACCGGTCCGGAACGTTAAATGTCGGGCTGAAGAGGCCCGACCTACAAATGCACACTTGGGCAGAAGCACGCTGCCGTAGGTCGGGCCACTTCAGCCCGACACTAACGATCCTTATTGGCCTCAGCCGGAGCGCAGGTACTTCACCGCCTGATCGCGTTCGAACAGGTAAAGCAGGACGCGGAGCGCCTTGCCGCGTTCCGATTGCAGCTCTGGATCGCGGTCCATGATCAGCCTCGCGTCGTCGCGGGCCGCCGCCAGCAACTCGCCATGGACGGCAAGGTCGGCAAGGCGGAACTCCGGCATGCCGCTCTGCCGGGTGCCGAGAACTTCGCCGGCTCCCCGCAGACGGAGGTCTTCCTCGGCGATCAGGAAGCCGTCCTCGGTCCCCTTCATGATCGCCAGCCGCGCCTTGGAGGTCTCACTCAGGGGGCTGTCGTAGAGCAGGATGCAGGTGGATGCCGCCGTGCCGCGCCCGATCCGGCCGCGCAGCTGGTGCAACTGGGCGAGGCCGAAGCGCTCGGCGTGTTCGATCACCATGACGGAGGCTTCCGGCACATTGACGCCGACTTCGATGACGGTGGTCGCCACCAGCACGTCGAGATCGCCGGCGGCGAAGGCCGCCATGACGGCGTCCTTGTCGGTCGGCTTCATTTTGCCATGGACCAGCCCGACGCGCTCGCCGATCATGCTGCGCAGCAGAGCGTGGCGTTCGGTCGCCGCCGCGAGGTCGACCACTTCCGACTCGTCCACCAGCGGGCAGACCCAGTAGACGCGAGCACCCTCGGTGATCTTGCGCTGGATGCCGGCGATGACTTCCTCAAGGCGCTCGAGCGGGATCGTGATGGTGGTGATCGGCTTCCGTCCCGGCGGCTTCTCGGTCAGGCGGGAGACGTCCATGTCGCCATAGGCGGTCAATGTCAGGGTACGGGGAATGGGAGTTGCGGTCATGACCAGCACGTCGACGCTTCGGCCCTTGGCCGAGAGCTGAAGCCGCTGGTGGACGCCGAACCGGTGCTGCTCGTCGATCACCGCCATGGCGAGGTCGCGGAAGGCGACGTCATCCTGGAACAGCGCATGGGTGCCGATTGCGATGTCGATCTCGCCCGACGCCAGCCTCTCGTAAATGGCGGCGCGCGCCTTGCCCTTGTCGCGGCCGGTGAGGATGCCGAGCCGCACGCCGGCCGCATCCGCTAATGGGGCGAGCGTTTCGAAGTGCTGGCGGGCGAGGATCTCGGTCGGGGCCATCAGGGCCGCCTGCGCGCCGGTTTCCACCGCGTTAAGCATCGCCAGCAGTGCCACGACGGTCTTGCCGCTGCCGACGTCGCCCTGGAGCAGGCGGAGCATCCGCCTGTCGGCGGCCATGTCGGCATAGATTTCCTTCAGCGAGCTTGCCTGGGCGCCGGTGAGGGCGAAGGGCAGGGCGTCAGTCACGCGTTGACGCAGACGGCCGTCGCCGCCGATCGAGCGCCCGGACAGCTTCCGCTGGTGCTCGCGGATCATGGCGAGTGCCAACTGATTGGACAGCAACTCGTCGAAGGCCAGCCGGCAGCGCGGCGGCGACATCGCAGACAGATCGGCGTCGTCACGCGGGTTATGGACGGATTGGAGCGCTGCGCGCCATGTCGGCCAGTCGCGCCGCGCCAGCCACGCGGGGTCCTGCCATTCCGGCAGTTCCTTCGCCGCCGACAGGGCCGACGCCATCGCTTTCCGCAGCACCTTGGATGCCAATCCGGCGGTCATCGGGTAGACCGGCTCGACCGGGTCGAACTCCCCCTTGGCGTCGGCTGGTACGATATGGTCGGGATGCGCCATCTGGGGCATGCCGTTGAACCACTCGACCTTGCCGCTGATCACGACGGTATCGCCGACCGGAAGCTGCTTCACCAGCCAGTCGCCACGGGCATGGAAGAAGATCAGATCGATCTGGCCGGTCTCGTCGGAGCAGCGGACCTTGTAGGGATGGCGCGGGTTCGCGGGGGCAGAGTGGTATTCCACGCGCACCGTCAGGGTCGCGATGAAGCCATCCGGCGCTTCCGCGACATGGGGGGCGAAGCGGCGGTCGATGATCCCGGTCGGCAGGTGCCACAGCAGGTCGGCGACATGGGGACCGACCAGTTTTTCCGTCAGTTTTCCAAGCTTGGGACCCAGGCCCTTCAGCGTCGTGACGGGGGCGAATAGGGGGAAGAGAATATCTGGCCGCAAAGGGCACCCTCGTCAGGGAATATTGGGGCAGGAAATCGGGGCCGGAAGAGTACCAGCGGTGTAGCCTCAGCCGGGCCGATGCCGCAAGCCTGACGAAGGGGTGGCTGCATTCCTCCCTGCCGATGCGACTCCAATGTGCTGCGCTTTCATGCCGGCTTGGCGCCGATCACGAACAGTATCCAATTGGATACGACGAAATTGTAACAGATTGTAACAGGTGTGCATCTGGACACAGTCTGTTGCAGAGCTAAGTCTGTTCGACATATTCCAGTCACCATTATTTGGTTTAATGCTTGTATCGGCATGCATTTGCTGATTGGGGTTAATCAGTAATTTTATCCTTATTAGATGCATCAGGCAAGGGTTGGCGTTTACATGAAGAAGGCTGGGGTCTTGGCTCTGCTTGTCGCCGTCGTGCTGGCGGCGGCTGGCGTGACGTGGTGGCGCACCGATGGAGCGCAGCCGGCGCAGGCTCAGCAGGAGGGACGGCGTCAGCCGCCGCCAGCTGCCGTGGAGGCGGCGACGGTCAAGGTCGACCGCGTCACGGTCCAGATCGACGCGGTCGGGACGCTCGAACCCGCGGAAGCCGTCAGGCTGGCTCCCGAGATCGACGGCATCCTGGCGGAAATCCTGTTTCGTGAAGGCGCCCAGGTGAAGGCCGGCCAGATCCTGGTCCGGCTGGACGACGCCATCCTGAAGGCCGAACTGGCCCAGTCGCGCGCCGAACTCACCCTGGCGGAGGCCAATTTCGAGCGCGCCGATACGCTGCTCAAGCAGCGCTCCGGCACTCAGCGCGCCCGTGACGAAGCTTTCGCCGCCCTGATGACATCCCGCGCCGCCGTCCAGCTTGCCCAAACCCGGCTCGACAAGACGGTGCTGCGCGCTCCGTTCGACGGCATTCTTGGGCTGCGGTCGGTCAGCAAGGGTGGATACGTCAACAGCGGCGATACGCTCGTCACGTTGCAGTCGATCGATCCGCTGAAGGTGGACTTCCGGGTTCCGGAAACCCTGCTGTCGAGCATCCGGGAGGGCCAGAAGATCGGGCTGAGGACAGATGCCTTGCCGGACCGGACTTTCGAGGGGGAGATTTACGCGATCGACCCGCAGCTCGACGTCAATGGCCGGGCGCTCAAGCTGAGGGCGCTGGTGGACAATCCCGACCAAGTCCTACGGCCCGGCTTGTTCGCCCGAGTCGGTATTTCCGCCGAGAACCGCGACAACGCCATCCTGATCCCGGAAGCGGCCGTCGTGCCGGAGGGCAACAGCCGCTACGTGTTCCGGATCAAGGACGGCAAGGCCGAACGTGTGGACGTCAAGCTGGGCCTCCGCCGGAACGGCGCGGTCGAGGTGACCGAGGGACTGGTTCCCGGTGATGTCGTGATCACCGGTGGTCAGCAGCGGGTCCGCAACGGCGGGCGGGTCGAGGTGATCAACACCGTCGCTCCGGGCGTCTGATCGATGCGCATCTCAGACATCTGCGTCCGCCGTCCCGTCTTCGCGACGGTGATGAGCCTGATCCTGATCCTGCTCGGCATCGTCAGCTACGACCGCCTGACGGTTCGGGAATATCCCAATATCGACGAACCGGTCGTTTCCGTCGCCACGGCCTATATCGGCGCTTCGGCCGAGATCATCGAAACCCAGGTGACGCAGGTCCTGGAAGGCTCGATCGCGGGAATCGAGGGCATCGACGTTCTGTCCTCCGTCAGCCGTCCGGAAAGCAGCCGGATTACCGTCCGCTTCCGCCAGAACATCGACCCGGACGTAGCGGCCAGCGACGTGCGCGACCGGGTCGGGCGCGTCCGGGGGCGCCTGCCGGACGAGATCGACGAGCCGATCATTGCGAAGGTCGAGGCCGACGCCCAGCCGATCATCGTCATGCCGTTCACCAGCGACCGCCTGTCGTCGCTGGAGATCACCGACTTCATCGACCGCTACGTGGTCGACCGGTTCAAGAACCTGCCGGGCGTCGCCGACGTCCAGATCCTGGGCGAGCGCCGCTACGCGATGCGCCTGTGGATCGACCGCGCGCGGCTGGCTGGCTACAACCTGACCGTCCAGGATATCGAAACGGCATTGCGCGGCCAGAACATCGAGGTTCCGGCCGGAAGGGTCGAGAGCAACGACCGTGAGTTCACCGTGCTGTCCCGTACCGGCTTGGTCGAGCCGGAGCAGTTCGGCAACATCGTCGTCAAAATGGCGGACGGCTTCCCGGTTCGGGTGCGCGACGTCGCGACCGTGGAATTGGGCGCCGCCGACGAGCGGCGCGTCAGCCGATCGAATGGCCAGAACTCCATCGCCATCGGCATCATCAAGCAGGCGACCGCCAACCCGCTGGACGTGTCGTCCGCCGTGCGGACGACGCTGCCCCGCGTGCTTGAGGACCTGCCGGAAGGCATGCGCGGCGAGGTCGTCAACGACAGCTCCGTCTTCATCGAACGCTCGATCGAGGCGGTCTTCCATACGATCCTGGAAGCAGTCGTCCTTGTCGTTCTGGTGATCCTGTTCTTCCTGCGGACGGGCCGCGCCTCCATCATCCCGGTGGTGACGATCCCGGTTTCGCTGATCACGACCTTCGCGCTGATGTATGCGGTCGGGTTCTCGATCAACACGCTGACCCTGCTGGCGATGGTGCTGGCGATCGGGCTCGTGGTGGACGATGCCATCGTCGTTCTGGAAAATGTCTACCGGCACATCGAGATGGGCAAGCCGCCGTTCAAGGCGGCCTTGATCGGCACGCGGGAGATCGGCTTCGCCGTCATCGCCATGACGCTGACGTTGGCGGCAGTCTACGCGCCGGTGGCCTTCGCGCCGGGGCGGACGGGACGGCTGTTCCTGGAATTTGCGCTGACCCTTGCCAGCGCCGTGCTCGTCTCCGGCTTCGTGGCGCTGACGCTGACGCCGATGATGTGCTCAAAGCTGCTGAAGCCGCACGAGAAGCATGGCCGCATCTACAACCTGCTGGAACGTTTCTTCGTCGGCATGGGCAATGGCTACGACCGGCTGCTCAAGGCCAGCCTTCGCATGCGTCCGGTGATCGTGGCGCTGGCGCTGGTGGTGGCGGCGGGTAGCGTCGTGCTGTTCCTGTCGCTGAAGTCGGAGACGGCTCCGGTCGAGGATCGCGGCGTCATCATGGGCATGGGCGTTGCGCCCGAGGGCTCGACCATCGACTACAACGCCCGCTACGGGCTTCAGCTGGAAGAGGTCTATAAGAGCATCCCCGAGATCCAGAGCTACATCGTGATCTCCGGCAGTCCGGAGGTCACCCGCACCATGTCGTTCGCCCGGCTGAAGGATTGGGACGAGCGCGAGCGCAAGCAGCAGGACATCGTCGCCAAGCTCCAGCCGGAGCTGTCGAAGATCGCCGGCATCAGCGTCTTCGCGGTCAACCCGCCTTCGCTGGGCCAGAGCCGCGGCAGCAAGCCGGTCGAGATCGTCATCCAGACTTCCGGCACCTACAAGGAGCTGGAAGGCCATGTCAATCGCATGCTGGAGCGGATCGCCGACAATCCCGGACTGATCAACGTCGATAGCGATCTGAAGCTGAACAAGCCGCAGCTTGACGTGATCGTCAACCGCGACAAGGTGGCCGATGCCGGCATTCAGGTCGATGCCGTGTCCCGCACGCTGGAGAGCCTGCTGGGCGGACGGCAGGTGACCCGGTTCGAGCGCAATGGCGAGCAGTACGACGTCTACGTCCAGCTTGGCGAGAGCGACCGGTCCACGCCGCGCGACCTCAGCCAGATCTATGTCCGGGGCGGCGACGGCGCGATGATCCAGCTTTCCAACCTCGTCGAGGTCCGGGAGGTCGTGGCGCCCAAGGAACTCAACCGCTTCAACCAGCTTCGCGCCGCCACCATCAGCGCTACGCCGGCCCCCGGCGTCTCGCTGGGCGAAGCCATCGGGTTCATGGAACAGGCGGCGGAGGAAGTGCTGCCGCCGGAAGTGCAGATCGACTATTCGGGCCAAAGCCGCGAGTTCCGCGACGCCGGTTCCAGTATGATCTTCGTCTTCGTGCTGGCGCTGGGCTTCATCTATCTGGTGCTGGCGGCGCAGTTCGAAAGCTTCCTGGACCCCTTGGTGATCATGCTGACGGTCCCGCTGTCGATGACCGGCGCGCTGCTGGCGCTGTATCTGGCGGGAGGGACGCTCAACGTCTATAGCCAGATCGGTCTGGTGACGCTAGTCGGCCTTATCACCAAGCACGGCATCCTGATCGTGGAGTTCGCCAACCAGCTTCAGGACGAGGGAAGGTCGAAGCTGGACGCGGTGATCGAGGCCGCCGTGCTCCGCCTGCGCCCGATCCTGATGACGACAGGCGCCATGGTGCTGGGAGCGCTGCCGCTGGCCCTGGCGACAGGCGCTGGTGCGGAAAGCCGTCAGCAGATCGGCTGGGTGATCGTCGGCGGCATGTCGCTGGGGACGCTCCTGACGCTGTTCGTCGTGCCGACGATGTATACGCTGCTGACCCGGACCCGGCACCTGATCCACGAGGACGACGACGAAGTGGCCGGCGCACATCCCGCCCCGGCGGAGTAGCGAGCGGAGCGTGCGACAGCGTGAGGGCTTGCCTTCGAGGCGGCATGTACGACATTTGGCTGGTCAGCCGTATTGAAAGAGGAGCAACCCGATGTTCATCGCCATGAACCGCTTCAAGGTATTGCCGGGAGCGGAGGCCGATTTCGAAGCGGTCTGGCTCAACCGGGAAAGTCACCTGCACAAGGTTCCCGGTTTCGTCGAGTTCCACATGCTGCGAGGTCCGCAGCGCGACGACCACCGTCTCTACAGCTCGCACACCGTCTGGCAGTCGGAGGAGCATTTCCTCGGCTGGACCCGGTCGGAAGCCTTCCGCAATGCCCATAAGGGCGCCGGTGGGAACAAGCCGCTGTATCTGGGGCATCCGGAGTTCGAGGGCTTCGAAGTCATCCAGACGGTGACGAACCCGGTGTCGGCGTCGGCGTCCTGAGGGATAGGGGGGAGTTGATGAACTGCCCCTCACCCTAACCCTCTTCCGGAGGGAGAGGGAACTGTCGTCGGTTTTGGATCGTAGCTTAAGGCTTTGAAAGTAGACAGAAAACTCCAGAGCAAGATCCCCTCTCCCTCCGGAAGAGGGCTCGGGTGAGGGTGCAAGGCGTCACTTCCCGGTGCCGTCCGGTGCCATGAACACCGTCTCGTACTTGGCGGTTTCACCGCCGTGCAGATCCGTCAGCTCGAACTTCAGCGGCGTGGACGCAACCTTCACCGAAGAAGCCGGCGCTTTGACATAGATGCGGTAGGTCGTCACGGTATCTGCCTTCGCCGACAGCACCGGCTTCAGGTGCTCGTCTCCTTCCAGGCCGACCACACTGACATCTGCCCCGGCGACGCCGGAGAAGGTCAGGCCGTAGTCCTTCCGCTCCCGCGTCATGTTGCTGATCTTGAACGTGTAGCCGTTGCGGATGTCGCCGGTCGACAGGACGACGAACAGCGGCGCCCGGTCGCGCAGGACGGAAATGTCGAGGCGGGGCCGCAGGACCAGGGCCGCGAACATGGCGCTGCTGACCACCAGCAGGACCAGGGCGTAGACGATGGTGCGCGGGCGGACCAGCTTGGTCCGCGCCGGGTCGCCATTGGCACGGGCGAGTTGGTTGTTGTGGGTGTCGAAGGTGATCAGCTCGCCCGGCCGGCCGATCTTCGCCATGACCTCGTTGCAGGCATCGACGCACAGGCCGCAGCCGATGCATTCGAGCTGGTTGCCGTCGCGGATATCGACGCCGGTCGGGCAGACATGGACGCAATGGCCGCAGTCGATGCAGTCGCCGCCGCCGGACGCGATCCGGTCGTCCCATGACTCGGACCGCTTCAGATGCCGGCGCTGCTCGCCCCGCATGCCTTCATAGGTCACGATCAGGCTGTCTTCGTCGATCATGGCGCTCTGGAAGCGCGGCCAGGGGCACATATAAGTGCAGACCTGCTCCCGCGCCCAACCGGCCAGCAGATAGGTGAAGCCGGTGAACAGGAAGATGAAGAACGTCGCCTGCGCCGTGACCTGGAAGTGGAGGATGTCCGATATCAGCGTCGGCGCATCGTAGAAGTACAGCGCCCAGGCGCCGCCGGTCGCCAGGCTTATGGCAACCCAGGCGGCGTGCTTGGCGACCTTCTTCCGGAGCTTGGGCATGCTGAGCTTGCCGTTGTCCAAGCGGATGCGATCACCCCGGTCGCCCTCGATCTTGCGCTCGACCCACATGAAAAGGTCGGTCCAGACGGTCTGCGGACAGGCATAGCCGCACCAGACGCGGCCGAACAGGGAGGTCGCGAGGAAGAGACCGATCGCGGCAACGATCAGAATGCCGGTCAGGAAGTAGACCTGCTGCGGCCAGATCTCGATGAAGAAGAAATAGGCTCGCCGGCCGGTCATGTCGATCAGGATGGCCTGATCGGGCGCGTCCGGTCCACGGTCCCAGCGTATCCAGGGCGTGATGTAGTAGATCGACAGCAGCAGGATCAGCGCCGTCCACTTCAACGTCCTGAATCTGCCCTTGACCGACTTCGGATAGACCTTGTCCCGTTCCTTGAACAGGGCGCGTCTGGTGATTTCCGGTTCATCCGGTGTCGCGAGCGCCATTCTCAGTCTCTCCCAGGCTCCGAAAAACTACTTGTTGCCGATCGGGCAGGTGCGGATGCCGATCAGCGTGTAGAGGGGGCAGAAGCTGATGGCGGCGGTCAGCAGCGGGACGACCCCGATCCAGCCCCAGGGGGTCTGCGGACCGACGAAGACCAGGGAAATCAGGCCGAGGCCCACGACGATCCGGAGAATCCGGTCGATCGATCCGACATTTTTCGACAGCATGACATGCATCCTTTTGCATTTGAGGAACATGCCGGAGTCTTGCGCCGATGATGCGCCTTCCTCAGTGACTAAGTCACACTACATCCAGCGCCTTAAGGGGATGCGGCAAGATCTCGCAGCCCGGAGACGTTCCGCACTTCCAGATGGCCCCGGCCCAGATCGACCAGACCGCGCCGCTGGAAATCCTTCAGGTGACGGCTGATGACTTCGCGGGCGGTTCCCAGTTCGACCGCCAGTGCCTGATGGGTCAGGGCGATCGGACCGCCCTGTGGGGTGTGGCTGACAAGCGCTTCCGCCAGCCGGCAATCGATCCGGCCGAACGCCACTTCGCTGACCAGCTTCATCAGGTCGGTAAGCCTGGCGCCGAAGCTGTGGAAGACGAAGTCGCGGAACGCGGTCGAGCATGTGATCAGCCTGTCGAAGCTGTCCTTTGGCAGGGCCACGGCCGATACGGCGGTTTCCGCAATGCCTTCCGCGCCATAGCCCTCGTTGCCGATCAGGCAGGATGTCGTGAGGACGCAGGTGCTCCCCGTTCCGACCCGGTACAGGACGATCTCCCGCCCGGCTTCCGACAGCAACTGCACGCGGACGGAGCCGGTCAGGACGATCAGGAAGCTGGAGCAGGCGTCTCCTGGCCGGAACAGCACCGTACCGGCCTTCACGTCCACCTTCGTGGCCGCCTTAGCCAGCAGGTCGAACGCTTCCGCGTCGAGGGAGGCCAGGGCCGGAAGCGAGTGCAGCCAGTCGGGTGCGGTGGACATCGTGATCATCACTCCAGGCGGGAACCAAGGTGCCCATACTATGCCGATGTCTTGCTGTCCTGGAATTGATCGAAAGCCTCGAGCGCCTGCGCCGCGTACATCACGCTGGGGCCGGCGCCCATGTAGATCGCCATTCCCATCGTCTCCAGCACTTCTTCCCGGCTGGCGCCCTGCTTGACGGCGGCTTCGGCGTGGAAGGCGATGCAGCCGTCGCAGCGGGTAGCGACCGCGATGGCCAGCGCTATCAGCTCCTTGGTCTTGGTATCCAGGGCATTGGCCTTCAACGCCGCCTGGGCAATGGCCGAAAAGCCCTGCATGACGGCGGGTGCGCCGCCCCGAAGCTGCTTGAGAGCGGCTGACATATCCTTCGTCGTTTGTACCCAGTCCTTGTTCATGACGCTTCTCCGGTGAGGGACGGTTCAAATCTTCGTTTGCAATCCTGTGCCAAAATCGTATATGAGTCAATTATCAATTATGAATGAGTAATGTTTAAAGCTGAAACGGTCATGGAAGGGACCCCGCGATGGAGAACTTCACCCCTGTAGCATCCGCCGTCGGCGGCATGCTGATCGGCCTTGCCGCGGCGCTGCTCTGGCTGGGTCTGGGCCGGATCGCCGGCATCAGCGGGATCGTCGGCGGCATCCTGCCGATCCGGCGCAAGGAAACCGCCTGGCGCGCGGCATTTCTTGCAGGCTTGCTGGCGGCTCCGCTCCTGCTCGGGGCGGTGGCCGGTTATTCGACACCGGCACCGGTATTGAAATCAATGGACTTGCTGGTCGTGGCGGGATTGCTGGTGGGCTTCGGCACGCGGCTCGGCAGCGGCTGCACCAGCGGCCACGGTGTCTGCGGCATCGCCCGGCTGTCGCCGCGATCTCTGATCGCAACCGGAGTCTTCATGGCGACTGCGGCAGCCACCGTCTTCCTTGTCCGCCACGTGATCGGAGCCTGACCGCCATGCGCGCGCGTTTCGTCGCCTTCGCTTCCGGCCTTGTGTTCGGCCTGGGCATCATCGTGTCCGGGATGGTCGATCCCGCGAAAGTCCTGGCTTTCCTGGATATCGCCGGCGACTGGGACCCCAGCCTCGCCTTCGTCATGGGCGGGGCCATTCCGGTCGCGGCGGCAGGCTTCATGCTGGCTGGCCGCCGCCAGCGCCCGGTTTGCGATGGCCGGTTCCTGGAACCCTCGAAGACCGGCATCGATGCGCGGCTGGTTCTGGGCGCCGTGCTGTTCGGCGCCGGGTGGGGGCTTGCCGGCTACTGTCCTGCCCCGGCCTTGGTGGCGTCCGTTTCGGGGCAGGGCGGTACGCTGGTTTTCGTGGCGGCGATGCTGGCCGGGATGGTCGTCTTCGACCTATATCAAAGGCTGCTGTCGGGCTCCCGGCGCTAGCCGCGTGCCCGTACGGCCTCTTCAGGCTATGGTTCCAGAATGACAGTCAGTTCATCCGCATCCAAGACACCGGAAAACCATCTCGACCCGGCGGCGCTGGAAGCGAGTGCGGCGGAGGCGGAAGCCTTTCTCCGCTCGCTCGCCAGCCGTCACCGGCTGATGATCCTGTGCCGCCTTGTCGACGGCGAAACCTCCGTCGGCGAAATGCTCCAGACGCTCGGCCTCAACCAGTCCAACCTGTCGCGCCATCTGGCGCTGCTGCGGGAGGAAGGACTGGTGGCGACTCGGCGCGAGGGAACGGTGATCCATTACCGTATCGCCTCGGACCGGGTCAGGCCCTTCCTTGCCGAGTTGCAGAGGTTGTTTTGTCCTCCTCAGGCCGGGTCGTCTCAGGCCGGGTCGGGCGACGTGATGTAAAGGGCGGTCGCCTTCGACTGGGTCAGTGCCTGATAGCGTTCGTACTGCGCCACCACGTCGCTGATGATCTGGTCGCGGGAGAACCCCATCACGTCGTAGCCCCGGCTGCCGTCGGAGAAGAAGGTTCGCGCCACCCAACTATGCGGGCGCTTCTCCTCGCTCGATGCCGCCTCGGCCGCCGTGAAGGCGGGCAGGAGGTGGCGGACCGGGTGGACGCCGTAGACGAAGCTGCGCACTTCGACCGCCGGGATGGTCAGGGCCACGCCGTCGTCTCCGTCCGGTTCGACCGTCGCCGTCAGGCCGCGTCCGCGCATCTCCTTCGCCACCGTCTCCAGCGCCGGCTTGACGGCATCGTCGATGAAGCGCCGGACATCCGTCCGCTGGGGCGTGTGCAGGATCAGCTCAAGCCTGCGGGTCCAGGAGATCTCGGTCGAGGGGACCGCCGTGCTGGTCGCCGCCTGACTGCTGGCGACGTCGGCCTGCATGCCCCGGATCAGGCCCACGGTCAGCAGGATCATGATGAAGGTGAAGGGCAGGGCCGAGATCAGCGTCACCGTCTGAAGGGCGGTTAGCCCGCCCGCCATCAGCAGCAGGGCGGCAGCCAGTCCTTCCAGGCTGCACCAGTAGACCCGCTGCCAGACCGGCGTCGTCTCCGCACCGCCCGCGGCGATCGTGTCGATCACCAGAGAACCCGAGTCGGCCGACGTCACGAAGAAGATCGCGACCAGCAGCACCGCCAGACCCGACGCCACGGCACTGAACGGCAGGTAGGTGAAGAACTGGAACAGGGCGACGGACACGTCCGCCGACACCGCCTCCGCGATCGCGCCGGACGCCTTGTTCATGTCGAGCCAGATAGCGGTATTGCCGAACACGGTCATCCAGAGGAACGAGAAGCCGCTGGGGATGAACAGGACGCCGCCGATAAACTGGCGGACCGTCCGACCGCGCGAGATGCGGGCGATGAACATGCCGACGAAGGGCGACCAGGCGATCCACCAGGCCCAGTAGAACAGCGTCCAGGAACTCAGCCAGCTTTTCGGCTCATAGGCGTACAGGTTGAAGGTGCGGATGAAGAAATGGTCCAGATAGGTCCCGATATTCTGGACGAAGGCCTTCAGCAGGAACGTCGTCGGCCCGACCGCCAGCACGAACAGCAGCAGCAGGATCGCGCAAAGCAGGTTCAGTTCCGACAGGCGGCGGATGCCGACATCCAAGCCGCTCAGCACCGACGCCATGGCGAGCAGCGTTATCACGACGATCAGCGGGATCTGCACCCAAAGCTCGTTCGGCAGGCCGAACAGGTAATGCAGCCCGGAATTGATCTGGAGCACCCCGAACCCCAGCGACGTGGCGATGCCGAACAGGGTGCCGCAGATCGCGAAGATATCGACCGCGTCGCCGATCGGGCCGTTGATCCGGTTCTTGAACAGGGGATAAAGGCCGGAGCGTATCGTCAGCGGCAGGTTGTAGCGGAAGCTGAAATAGGCCAGCGACAACCCGACGATGCCGTAGATCGCCCAGGCATGGACGCCCCAGTGGACGAAGGTGATGACCATGGCCTCGCGAGCCGCCTCCATCGTCAGCGGTGCGGCCTCCGGCGGCTTCGCGTAGTGCTGGATCGGTTCGGCCACCGCGAAGAACATCAGGCCGATGCCCATGCCGGCGGCGAACAGCATGGCAATCCAGGACGGATAGCTGAAGTCCGGCTCCGAATCGTCGGGACCCAGCTTCAGCCGGCCATAGCGGCTCAATCCCAGGAATAGACAAACAAAGACGAAACCGGCGACCGAAAGAATATACAGCCAGCCGAAGCCTTCGATGATCGAGGACTGGACAGACGCGAATATTTCTTCCGACTCATGCGGAAAGACAACCCCAAGCGCCAGCAAAGCGCCGACGATGAGGCTGGCCCCCCAGAACACCGGGGGATTTATGGTTTTTTGCCTCATGGCTGGTCGTCTCCTTCTCGCACCCAGCTCTGGCCTGACACCGGAGCTTCAGGCGGGACAACACACAAGATGGCGGAAAGGTGTCAATCAGCGGCGCTGAGGGCCCGATCTTGGGTCGAGTGCGTCCTGCAAGCCGTCGCCGACGAAGTTGAAGGCGATCACGGTGACGAAGATCAGCAGGCCGGGATATATTGCCAGCAGGGGCGCCGACCAGATCAGTTCCTGAGCGTTGGTCAGCATGTTGCCCCAGCTCGGCAGCGGCGGCTGGATGCCGAGGCCGAGGAAGCTCAATACCGATTCGAGCAGGATGATGTTGCCGATCGACAGCGTCGTCGCGACCACGATGGGGGAGGCGACGTTGGGCAGGATATGGACCAGCATCAGCCGCGCGTTGCCGGCCCCAAGCGCTGTAGCCGCCAGGACGAATTCCCGCTGGCGGACGCTGAGCGCCGCGCCGCGCACCAGCCGCGCCACGGTGGTCCAGCCAGCCAGCGAGACGATCACGATGATCCTGTAGAGGCTGACCTGATCGGACTGCGCCAGAGCAGCCGGAAGTCCCAGCTTTCCCAAATCGACGGCCGCCAGCACGATCAGCAGCGGCAGCAGGGGCAATGCGATCACGCCGTCGGTCAGCCGCATCAGGAAATCGTCCAGCCGCCCGCCGTAGAACCCGGCGATCAGTCCGACGATGGTGCCGATCACGGCGGAAGCCAGCGCGGCGGCGATCCCGACAAACAGCGAGACCCGGCCACCGTAGAGCAGCCTGACCAGCACATCGCGGCCAAGCTCGTCGGTTCCCAGCCAGTTCTCGGCCGAGGGCGGACCGAAGCGGTTGAACAGGCTGACGGCGTTGGCATCGACGCCCAGCCAGCCCTCGACCAGCGGAGCCGCCAGGGCGGCCGCTCCCAGCAGGACCAGCACGATCAGGCTGAGCACCGATATGGGGTGGCTCAGGAAGCGCCGGCCTGCGCTCAAGTCCTGGTCTCCGTGAAGCTGATGCGGGGATCGAGTGCCGCGTAGCCAAGGTCGGCCAGCAGGTTGCCGGCCAGCGTCATCAGCGTCGCCAGCAGCAGCCCGACCAGGGCGATATTGTAGTCGTTGCCCAGAATCGAATCGTAGATCAGCTTGCCCATGCCGAGATAGGCGAACATCGTCTCGGTCACGAGCGCTCCGGAAAACAGGGAGCCGAACCCGAGCGCCACGATCGTCACGACCGGGATCATGGCGTTTCGCAGCGCATGCCGCCAGACGACGCTGCGTTCCGATACGCCCTTGGCTCGCGCGGTCCGGATATAGTCCTGCCGCAACTGCTCCAGCACGGCGGCCCGCACGAAGCGGGTGTAGCCGCCGATGCTGACCAGCGTCAGGGTCGCCACGGGCATGACCAGATAGGGCAGGCGCTCAGCCAGACCGCCGTCGCCGCCGATGGGCGCCATGCCGCCAGCCGGCAAGATGCCCAGCGTGACCGAGAACAGGATGATGAACAGCAGCGCCAGCCAGAACGGCGGCACCGAGATCCCGGCGAAGCACAGCAAGTTGACGGCGGTGTCCGTCACCGAATTGGGCTTCCGCGCGGCGTGGACGCCCAGCGGGATCGCAATGGCGAGTGCCAGCACAAGCGAGATGCTGAGCAGCAGCAGCGTGTTCAGCAGGCGCGGCTTCAGCACGTCCAGCACCGGCTGGGAAATCAGGCGGGAATAGCCGAGGTCGCCCTGAAGGGCGGCGGCCAGCCAGTTCAGGTAGCGGGTCCAGATCGGCAGGTCGAGCCCGTAGAGCGCCCGCAGCCGCGCCGCGTCCGAGGGCGACAGGTTGGGGTTGGCGTTGATCATCAGGTCGATCGGGTCGCCCGGCATCAGCCCGATCAGGCCGTAGATCAGGAACGACATGACGAGCAGGACGATGAGCGCCTGGAGCAGCCGGACCGCGACGAACCGCAGCATCTATGCCGGCCGCGTCACTGCTTCGACCGCCACTGCTCGACCCACAGGCTGGACGCGTACTGGTGGCCGGTCGGCCTGACGCCTTCCAGCCAGGGCGGCATGATGTAGCTGTCCGACCGGAAATAGAGGGGCAGGGAAGGCAGCTGCTCGGCGTAGATCTGTTGCAGGCGGGTCCACAGCGGCCTCGCGTCGTCCTCCTTACAGGTGACTTCCAGATCGTCGATCAGCTTGTCGGCCTCCGGGTTGCTGAAGCCGACATAGTTCTGGCCGGAAAATCCGTTTTCCGGCGTCGGGATCATGGTCGAATGCAGGATCGTCCGGGGAATGTTCTCCGGAGCGCTCAGCCACGCGAACATCGCCATTCCCGAAAACTGCCGCTCGCGCATCGTGGAGCCGAACAGCACGCGGGCCGGCTGGTTGTTGATCTTCACTTCGATGCCGGCCTTCTGCCACTGTGCCTGAAGGACCTGCTGGACCAGTTCCCGCGTCCTGTTGCCGGCGGTGGACTGAAACTCCAGGCTGAGCCGGCGCCCCGAAGCATCGTGCCTGATGCCGCCGCGAAGCTCCGTCCAGCCCGCTTCTTCAAGCAGCTTGACGGCGGCTGCCGTGTCGAACGGGTATTTCGGAAAATCGTCGGAGTAGTAGCGGTCGAGCGGGTTGACCTGCCCATGCGCCACCGGCTGCTTGCCCTCGAACAACTGACGGGAGATCGCGTCGCGGTCGATCGACATCAGGAGTGCGCGCCGGACCCGCACGTCGGCCAGGATCGGGTTGTCGAGCTTCAGGTCGATATGCTCGAAGAACAGCCCCGGCTTGTAGACGACGTTGAAGCGCTTGCCGTTGCGCTTCTCGAACGCAATCGCCTGCTCGATCGATAGCCCGACCTCTCCGGCGACGAAATCGACCTCGCCGGAGAGCAGGTTGGCTTCCATCGCGGAGGTGTTCTCGATCGTCCGCACCACGATCCGCTTGAAGCTGGGCTTCTCGCCCCACCACGACGGGTTCTGTTCGAGCACCACATAGGCGCCGGATTCAACCCGCGTTATCCTGTAGGGACCGAAGTAGAGGCCGGGATTGGTCCGATCGGTATCGTAGAGCGTACGGGTGCGGTACTGGGACGGATCGGCTTCGAAGACCGGGCGCTCCAGGTGCTCGGGCAGCAGCAGGAAGTCGTTGATCGAGTCGTAGCTGCACCTGAACTTGTCCCAATGGATGGTGAAGGTCTTGTCGTCGATCGCCGTGATCCCGGCGATGTCCTTCGCGAACATCTGGCTGTTGGTGATGCCGCTCTGCGGGTGCTTGCCGACTTCCCAGGTGAACAGCACGTCCTTGGTCGTGATAGGAGTACCGTCGCCCCAGGCGGCGCCGGGCTGGATCGTGAAGGTCGCGTCTATCGCCCTGGTGCCGTCCGGTCTTGTGACCTCGACGGCGGTCCCTTTCTCCAGGCTCGGCAACTCGGTGCAGAGCATGCAGATCAGTTTCCAGTCCTGGTCGAAGGTGGTGAAGGGCCGCCGGGCCATGTCCAGGATGTAGTTCTTGGTCGCCATCGCATCGATGCTGGGATGGAACGTACCGGGGAATTGGATCGCGCCGATCACCAGATCGTCCTTCGCGAATGCCGGTCCGCTTATCAAGGTACCGGCCAGCGCGCTCGCCAGCGCTACCGCGGCGCATCCAAGCCTTAAGCCTATTCCCAACAAAGTCCGATCCTTCGCCACCGGCTGCTCACCTTATACGTTGCGTGCGGTATGTCCGTCGAACTATGGGTTCTGACCAGCCTGGGGTCCAGCACCGATGACACCCACGGGTACGGCAAAATACGCAGCCGCCGCGAAGGCGTCTTCAAGGAGGAGTTTTCATGCTTTCCAACGCTCGGCTTTCTGGGATTCGATCAGGTCTAGGGGCTGCACTGATCGCTTTCGCCGCACTGGCCGCCGGCCCGGCCGCAGCCGCCGACGAAACGAAGCGCTACGACGACTGGGAACTGCAATGCAGGGACAGAGTGCCGGAAGGCGCCCCGAAATGCATCATCACGCAGAACGTGGTCGCCGAGGAGAGCAAGCTGGGTCTGCTGAGCGCCGCGATCTACTTCCGCCCCGGCGTCAACACGCCGTCGCTGGGCTTCAACCTTGCGCCGCAGGCGGTCAAGGAGGCAGGCATGGTGCTCCAGATCGATACCAAGCCGGCGCTCGAACTGCCGATCCAGTCCTGCAATCCCAATGTCTGCCTTGTCCGGGCGACGCTTCGCGATCAGGTGCTCAACATGTTCCGCAGCGGCAACCGGGGCATCGTCGGCTTCAAGATTCCACCGGACCAACGGATAGCGGCCCAGCTTTCCCTGAAGGGATTCGGCAATGCCTACAAGGCGTTGGAGCAGCGCAAGGGCAACTGATCGGGGCCACTGATTGACATACCGGGCGGTGCGTCGGAAACTCCGCCCGGTCTATAAGTTGCTCAGCAAATAATCCGGGAAACGTCATGTCAGGAACATCCAAGCCCCGCTCAGGTGGGCAGATCCTTGTCGATTCGCTGCGCGTCCATGGCGCTGACTTGGCATTCTGCGTCGCGGGGGAAAGCTATCTGGATGTGCTGGACGCCTTCCATGACGCCCCGGACATCCGCTTGATCACCTGCCGGCACGAGGGCGGCGCCGCCAACATGGCGGAGGCCGCCGGCAAGCTGACCGGCCGCCCCGGCATCTGCTTCGTCACGCGCGGCCCCGGCGCCTGCAACGCATCGATCGGCGTCCATACCGCCATGCAGGACTCGACGCCGATGATCCTGTTCGTAGGGCAGGTGGCGCGCGATCAGGCGGAGCGGGAGGCTTTCCAGGAGATCGACTACCGCCGCATGTTCTCGCCCGTCGCCAAATGGGCGGCCCAGATCGACGACGCGGCGCGCATCCCGGAATTCATCAGCCGCGCCTTCCATGTGGCGACCTCGGGCCGGCCCGGTCCGGTCGTGCTCGCGCTGCCCGAAGACATGCTGCGCGACCGGGTGTCGGTTGCTCCGACCGGCCGCTACACGGAGGTCCAGGCTCATCCCGGAATGGCCGACCTCAAGCGCGTGGCCGAGCTGCTGGCCCTGGCGGACCGGCCGCTGATCCTGGCGGGCGGCAGCGGCTGGACCGATGCGGCCTGCGAGGACCTGCGCCGCTTCGCCGAGTCCTGCAACATCCCGGTCTGCTCGTCCTTCCGCCGGCAGGACGTGGTGAACAACGACAGTCCGGCCTGGATCGGCGATCTCGGCACGGGACCCAACCCAAAGCTGCTGGCGCGGGTCAAGGAAGCGGATCTGCTGCTGGTGATCGGCGCCCGGCTGGGCGAGATGACGACCCAGGGCTACGAGCTGATCGACCTGCCGGAAACCCGCCAGACCTTGATCCACGTCCATGCCTCCGCCGAGGAACTGGGCAGGGTCTTCCGCCCCGACCTGCCGATCCAGGCGGGCTCGACCGCGTTCGCCTCGGCGCTCTCCAGCCTGCCCAAGTTCCATGACCTGCGCTCCGACCGCTGGCGCGACTGGATGGAGGCCGGGCGGCGCGATTTCCTGGAGTGGCTGGAGCCCGCGGCCTATGACGGCGCGCTCGACCTTGGCGCCATCTCGGTCTGGCTTCGCGACCGTCTGCCCGCCGACAGCATCGTCACGATCGATGCCGGCAACTTCAGCGGCTGGGCTCAGCGGTTCCTTAAATACGGTAGGCCTGGGCGGCAGTTGGGGCCGACCAGCGGTGCCATGGGCTATTCGGTTCCGGCGGCGGTTGCGGCCAAGATCGTCCATCCCAACCGGCTGGTGGTCAGCTTCGTCGGCGACGGCGGCTTCCAGATGACGGGGCAGGAACTGGCGACCGCCATGCACGCCAAATCGGCCCCGATCATCCTGGTGTTCAACAACGGCATCTTCGGCACGATCCGGATGCATCAGGAGAAGCGCTATCCCGGCCGCGTCAGCGCCACGGACTTGACCAACCCCGACTTCGCGGCGCTTGCCCGCAGCTACGGCGCTTTCGGGGCGGCGGTGGAGCGCACCGCCGAGTTCGCCCCGGCGTTCGAACAGGCGGTGGAGTCGGGCTTGCCGGCGGTGATCGAGTTGCGGATGGATCCCGAGGTCATCACCACCCGCACGACGCTGTCGGCGCTACGGGCACAGGCGCTCGGCCAGAAGTAGGCTGGGGCCGCCGCGCATCGCAGCTTCCCGCCGGGAACCGCAACGGAAAGCGTCGTCAACCATTGTCCGGGAAAGGGCCGCCTTGATGGGCGGCTCCCACAACCCGGAGAATGCTGCCATGAGCGAACGTTTCAAAGACAAGGTCGTCATCGTCACGGGCGCCGGCTCGGGCATCGGAGCCGCCACTGCCCGCCGTTTTTCCGACGAAGGAGCGTCGGTCGTGCTGTCGGGCCGTACCGAATCCAAGTTGAAGGACGTGGCGAAAGACCTGGACGTCGGGCGGACGCTGGTCCATGTCGCCGATGTGGCGGACCAGAAGTCGGTGGAAGGATTAGTTGCAGCGGCGGTCGAGAAGTTCGGCCGGCTCGACGTACTGGTCAACAACGCCGGCATTGCGCCGACCGGGCCGGTGACTGAAGTTCCGGTGGAGGACTGGCACTCCGTCATCGCGACCGATGTCAGCGGAGTCTTCTATGGCTGCCGGGCGGCGGCGCCGCATCTGCTCAAGACGGGCGGGTCTATCGTCAACGTGTCCTCCGTCTCGGGCCTTGGCGGCGACTGGAACATGAGCTTCTACAACGCGGCGAAGGGCGCGGTGTCGAACTTCACCCGGTCGCTGGCCCTGGAACTTGGCGGCAAGGGCGTGCGAGTCAACGCCGTCAACCCCAGCTTAACCTTCACCGACCTGACGCAGGACATGAAGGACGATCAGAAGCTGATGGACAAGTTCATGGAACGCATCCCGCTGGGCCGCGCCGCCAACCCGGAGGACATCGCTCCGGTCATCGCCTTCCTCGCCAGCGACGATGCCCGGTTCGTCAACGGGGTGAACTTGCCGGTGGACGGCGGCCTCAGCGCTTCCAACGGCCAGCCGCCGCTGGCATAAGGGCGTAAAGACATTATTGTCATGTGAAATCTGCCGGCTATATCTACCCGCGACGCATTGCGCATGTGCAATTAATCTCATTGCACATGCGTGGTCGCCCACTATAAATTTTCGCCGCTTCGCTTAGCTAGTAGACGGTATGTGGAACTGTGGCGCTCCCGGATCTGGAACACGGTCTTTCGTGATCCGCATCGGCCATGAATTTCAGTCAGCCGGCTTGTACGAGAGATGTTTAAGGGGATCGCCATGAGTTTCCGCGCCATCACTGGCAACCGGCTGCGCGACGGCGCCGTCGTCTTCTATAACGACGAAGCGGGCTGGGTCGAAAGGCTGACCGGCGCCAGCCTTTACGAGGACAAGGCGACCGCCGAAACCAAGCTGGCATCCGCCAAGGCCGAGGCTGAGAAAGAGCGTCTCGCCGTCGATATCTACCTGTTCGAGGTCCTTGTCGAGGACGGCAAGCGGGTCCCGGTAACGATCCGCGAACGTATCCGGTCGCTTGGTCCCACCGTTCGAACCGATCTCGGCAAGCAGGCCGCGGCCTGATCCTCGTCGCGCAACATTCTGGAACCTGTACAATGACTGCCACCGCTTTCCGCGCCGATCCTGGCATCCCTGGTCCCGGCACCTTCGGTTCCGAGCCGGACGACCACGCCGGTATCTACCGCTACGACGACCTCGACCGCCGCTTCGTCGCCGAGCGCGTGGAGCAGTTCAGCAAACAGGTGACGCGCCGTCTGGCCGGCGAACTGACGGAAGACGAGTTCAAGCCGCTGCGCCTGATGAACGGCCTGTATCTCCAGCTTCACGCCTATATGCTGCGCATCGCCGTCCCCTACGGCGTCCTGACCACGACGCAGTTCCGCAAGCTGTCCGAGATCGGCCGCAAATACGACAAGGGCTATGGCCACTTCACGACGCGCCAGAACCTTCAGTTCAACTGGATCAAGCTGGAAGACACGCCAGCCATCCTGGGCGAACTGGCCGAAGTGGACATGCACGCCCTTCAGACCAGCGGCAACTGCGTCCGCAACGTGACCACCGACCAGTTCGTCGGGGCTTCCGCCGACGAGATCGTCGATGGCCGGGTCTATGCCGAGATCCTGCGCCAGTGGACCATCGCGCACCCGGAATTCACCTATCTGCCGCGCAAGTTCAAGATCGCGATCATGGGCTCCGACAGCGACCGCGCCGCGATCCGGACCCACGACGTCGGCGTGATCGCCAAGCGGAACGAGGCCGGCGAGACCGGCTTCACCTTCTATGTCGGCGGCGGCCTCGGCCGTTCCCCCTTCGTCGGCAAGCTGGTTCGCGAATGGGTGCCGGAGCAGGACTTCGCGGCCTATCTGGAAGCGATCCTGCGCGTCTACAACCAGTACGGACGGCGCGACAACATCTACAAGGCGCGCATCAAGATCCTGGTCCACCAGCTGGGCATCGACAAGTTCAAGGCCGAGGTCGAGGAAGAGTTCGCCCGCCTGCCGCGTCCCAAGTTCACCCTGGCGCCCGAGATCGTCGAGGGTATCCGCGCCCGCTTCGCTTCGCCCGGTCTGGAGAGGCTGCCGGCCGAATCAGCCGAGTTCGAGCGCAGCAAGGCCGAGAACGTCGAGTTCGCCCGCTGGTCAACGGTCAACCTTGCCGCGCACAAGGCGCCTGGCTATGCCATCGTTTCCGTCTCGCTGAAGCCGGCCGGCGGCATCCCCGGCGACATCACGTCGGAGCAGATGGACACGCTGGCCGATCTGGCCGACCGCTACAGCTTCGGCGAGATCCGGGTCACGCACGCCCAGAACCTCGTCCTGGCCCATGTCCGCAAGGATGACCTGTTCGACCTGTGGCGGCAGCTCGACGCGATCGGTCTGGCGACGGCCAATATCGGCCTGATCGGCGACATCATCGCCTGCCCCGGGCTGGACTACTGCGCGCTGGCGAATGCCCGCTCGATCCCGCTGGCGCAGGCCATTTCGGCGCGCTTCGCCGATCCGGCGCGGCAGCAGGCCATCGGCGAACTCGGCATCAAGATCAGCGGCTGCATCAATGCCTGCGGCCACCATCACGTCGGGCATATCGGCATCCTGGGCGTCGATAAGCGCGGCGAGGAACGCTACCAGATCACCATCGGCGGCGATGCGACCCTGACGACGGCCATCGGCGACATCATTGGCCCGGCGGTCACGGAAGAGGCGGCGGTGGACGCGATCGACACCATGGTGGAGATCTATCTCGCCAACCGTACCGAGGGCGAACGCTTCCTCGACACGATCCGCCGCATCGGCCACGGCCCCTTCAAGGAGAGTATCTATGCCGCTGATTGAAGATGGCCGTCCGGCCGAAGATAGCTGGACCAGCGTGCCGGACGGCGAACCCGTCCCCGGCGACATCCCGGCCATCATCAGCTTCGAGCGCTGGCAGGCGGAGCGCGATAGCTTCGCCGGCCGCAATACCAAGCTCGGCGTCCGCCTGAAGGGCGGCACGTTGGCCCCCGCCATTGCCGAGGACCTGGACCGCTTCGCGCTGGTCGCGGTGGAGTTCCCCAAGTTCCGCGATGGTCGGGGCTTCTCGACCGCGCGCGAGTTGCGGGAGCGCTATGGCTACGAGGGCGAGATCAGGGCCGTCGGCCATGTCCTGCCAGACCAGTACCTGTTCCTGAAGCGCACCGGCTTCACCTCGGTCGAGGCTCCGGAAGGCACCAACCTGGAGAGCTGGGTTAACGCGCTGAGCGAAGTCAGCGTCGTCTACCAGCCGGGCCTCGGCAAGGACGATCCGAATCCTCTCATCAACCGCTGGCTGAAGTCGGAAGCCGTTCAGGGCTGAGGGGCAGGGCAGACGAAAGCAAAAGCGGCGGCAAGTATCACTTGCCGCCGCTTTTGCTTTTCATGGAGGGTCATTTCTGCTCCCTCAATACCAGGGCCGCGTCCGTGTCAGGTGCGGCTTGGGCGGCAGCGCCGTTTCGGTGTTCAGTTCCGCGTAGGCATGGGCGATCGACGCCGCTACGGCCGCGTTGCTGCGGACCAGGGCGATGTTCGCTTCCAGGCTGGCGCCGCCGGTCAGTTCTTCCATCCGTGACAGCAGGAATGGCGTCACCTCCTTGCCGGAGATGCCTTGTTCGTCGGCGTCGGTCAGGGCTTGGGCGATGGCGCCGTCGATCATGCCCTGGTCCAGCGCGGCGGACTGCGGGATCGGGTTGGCGATTACGACGCCGCCCTTCAGCCCCAACTGCCACTTGGCGCGCAGAATTCGCGCCACCGTCAACGGGTCGTCGCAGCGTGACGCCAGCTTGATGCCGCTGCTGCGCGTGTAAAAGGCCGGCAACTCGTCGGTGCCGTAGCCCAGCACCGGAACGCCCCGCGTTTCCAGGTACTCGACCGTTTTCGGCAGGTCGAGGATGGCCTTCGCCCCAGCGCAAACCACGGCGACGTTGGTGATGGCCAGTTCGTCCAGGTCTGCCGAGATGTCCAGCGTGCTCTCGGCTCCGCGATGGACGCCGCCGATGCCGCCGGTGGCAAAGACCGGGACTTCGGCTAGTGCGGCGCAGATCATCGTCGCGGCGACCGTCGTGGCGCCGTCGGCACGGGTCGCCAGCGCTACGGGAAGGTCGCGGCGGCTGACCTTGATCACGGACTTGCTGGTGGCAAGGTGCTCCAGATCGTCGTCGGTCAGGCCGATGCGGATGCGCCCATCCAACACTGCAATGGTCGCCGGGACGGCGCCGCCGTCGCGTAAGGTCTGTTCGACCAGGCGCGCGGTCTCGACATTGCGGGGATAGGGCATCCCATGGGAAATGATGGTCGATTCGAGGGCAACCACGGCCTTCCTGGCCTGGAGCGCCTCGGCGACCTCGGGATGAATGGCAAGGTAATCGTGCATGCGGGGGAGTTTAACCGGTTTTCAGCAAAAGTCCCGCGCGTTCGATCACCCTGTCGGCACTGAGCGAGGGATTGACCGTCGCCTCCGTCTCGACCGCCCAGGCGGCGCAGGCGAGACCGAGACTCATCGCTTCAGCCATGTCATGGCCGCTGATTCGGCCGAAGATCACGCCGGCGATCAGGGCGTCTCCCGCCCCCGTCACCTCGTTGACATCGACCGGCGGCGGCATGAAGAAGTCGTAGTCGAAGGGCGATGCCACGAAGGCGCCTTCCTGGCCGCGCGTGATCACGACGCTGCCGACCCCGTTGCACATCAGGCGGTAGCCGGCTTCGCAGACGTCCAGTGGTGCCCGGATCGGAATATGAGACAGATAGCTGGCCTCGTCGGCATTGGCGAACAGTGTGTCGATGCCGCCCAGGATACCCTGGAGCCGGGCGGTCTTGGCGACCGACACGCAGTCGACGTAGATCTTGCAGTCCTTCGGCTTGCGGCGCAGCAGGAAGCGGAGAGACTCAGCGGGCAGGTTGCAGTCGATGAACCAGACCGGGATATCCTCCAATCGGGGGAGAAGCGGTTCCAGGACGTCTACGGTCAGCTCGTCGTAGATGCCCATATCGGCAAGACCGATCGCCAAGTCGCCTGTTTTGTCCAGCAGCGCCGTGTAGGTGGCGGTCGGCGAACCGACCGAGCGGGTGACGAGATCGAAGCCGATCCCGGCTTCGCCCAGGCTGTCGAGAACCGCGTCGCCTTCCCGGTCGTGGCCGACCCGGCTCACCATGGTCACGGACAGTCCCAGACGTGCCAGATTCTCGGCTACGTTGCGCGCCACGCCGCCTGCGCCGACCCGCATGGTAACCGGGTTGGAACTGCCGGGAACGATCGGTCCGGCGGCTGTCGCCTTTCGATCGATGTGAGCGGCTCCGATGCAGGCGACCGTTCGTTCCATGGGATTAGCCTCTCTCGGGCACCAGATGCTTCCTATGATCAGGATGCACTTTAAACGGGTGGCCCCGCAAGAGGCGGCAGAGTTCAAGGTTTGGCTTTTTTGGTCGACATCACCCATATGACACACATGACCAGTACGACCCCTGCCGCGCCCTCGGCCAATGTGGCATCCGCTTCCATCCCCGTCCCGGAGTCCTGGATCAAGGTGCTCCCGCAGGGACTGTACGTCGAGCCAGGAGATTTCTTCGTAGATCCGGTCCGTCCGGCGGCGCGCGCCGTCATCACGCACGGCCATGCCGACCACGCTCGTCCCAACAACGAAAGGGTGTTGGCGACGCCGGATACGCTGGCGATCATGCGCGCCCGCTACGGCGATGCGGCGGGTGCATCGCTGCAAGCGCTGCCCTATGGCGAGCGTCTGCGGATAGGGGAAGTCAACGTCACCTTCGTACCGGCCGGCCACGTGCTCGGCAGTGCCCAGGCCGTGATGGAATACCGTGGCTGCCGCATCGTCGCTTCCGGTGACTACAAGCGGCGCGCCGACGCGACCTGCGCGCCGTTCGAGCCGGTGCCCTGCGACGTCTTCATCACCGAGGCGACTTTCGGCCTGCCGGTATTTCGCCATCCGCCTGATGAGGGCGAGATCGCCCGGCTGCTCCATTCGGTCGAACTCTTCCCGGAGCGCAGCCACGTGGTCGGGGCCTACGCGCTCGGCAAGTGCCAGCGGGTGATAGCGCTGCTGCGCAAGGCCGGTTACGACAAGCCGATCTTTCTCCACGGTGCGCTCATTCCGCTGTCCAACCTCTACCAGGAACTGGGCGTGGATTTGGGAGACCTGCGGCCCGCCACGGGGCTGAAAAAGGATGCCTTCGTCGGACAAATCGTCATGGCGCCGCCCTCGGCGGTGGCCGACCGCTGGGCGCGCCGGCTGCCGGACCCTGTTGTCTGCATGGCCTCCGGCTGGATGACGGTGCGCCAGCGAGCCAAGCAGCGCGGCGTCGAACTGCCGCTGGTGATCTCGGACCATGCCGATTGGGACGAGCTTTGCCAGACGATCGACGATGTCGGCGCTCCGGAAATCTGGGTCACCCATGGGCGGGAAGAGGCGCTGGTCCACCACGCGACCAGCCGGGGCATCCGCGCGCGGGCACTGGCAATGGTCGGGTTCGACGAGGAAGGGCAGGGTGAGATGCCCGAACCGCCCGAAGTGCCGGTTCGGGGCGGATCGCCGACGCAAGGGGAGCTGCTGTGAAGCGTTTTGCCGAACTGATCGACGGGCTGATCTTCACGCCGTCCCGCAACGGCAAGATCCGGCTGATGGGCGATTACTTCAGCCACACTCCGGACCCGGAGCGGGGCTTCGCCTTGGCGGCCCTGACGGGAGGACTGAGCTTCACCGACGCCAAGCCGGCCGCTCTCCGCAACCTCGTCATGACCAGGGTCGATCCTGTTCTCTACGGCTGGTCGTACGATTTCGTCGGCGATACGGCGGAGACGATCTCGCTGATCTGGCCGCCGCGTCCAGGGGCGAACCGCGAACCGGATCTGAGCGAAGTGGTCGAGACTCTGGCCGAGACCCGCCGCGTCGATGTGCCGAAGGTGGTCGAGCGCTGGCTCGACGCGCTGGATGCCCAAGGACGTTATGCCCTGATCAAGCTGATCACGGGATCGCTCCGCATCGGCGTGTCGGCGCGGCTCGCGAAGACGGCGCTGGCCGAATGGGGCAAGTGCCCGGTCGATGAGATCGAGGAAGTCTGGCATGGGCTTACTCCCCCCTATCGGCCGCTGTTCGACTGGCTGGAAGGCAAGGCGGAGCGGCCCGCCGTCGGCGAAGGGGCGGGCTTTCGACCATTGATGCTGGCCTCTCCGCTGGAAGACGACGACATCGCAGCGCTTGACGCTTCGATCTACCGGGCGGAATGGAAGTGGGACGGCATCCGCGTCCAACTCGTGGCGAAGGGCGGCGAGTGCCGCATCTACTCGCGCACCGGCGACGATATCGGTCCGGCTTTCCCCGACATACTGGAAACGATGGACTTCGACGCCGTCCTGGACGGTGAGCTGCTGGTCACCCGTGACGGCGTGGTGGCGCCGTTCAACGACCTTCAGCAAAGGCTGAACCGAAAGGCGGTCACCGCGAAGATGCTGCTGGACTATCCGGCCTATGTCCGGCTTTACGACATCCTGTTCGAGGGACCGGAAGACCTGCGCCAGTTGGGATTCGAGATCAGGCGGAAGCGGCTGGAGGATTGGTACGGCAGGGCGAAACCGCAGCGGATGGACCTGTCGCCGATGCTGCCGTTCACGACCTGGGGCGAGCTGGCGGAGTTGCGCAACGGCGCCCGTGAGAACTCCATCGAAGGCCTGATGCTGAAGCGGTTCGACAGCGCCTATGTCGCCGGCCGGCCCAAGGGGCCGTGGTTCAAGTGGAAGCGCGGACCGCTGACCATGGACACCGTGATGATGTATGCGCAACGCGGGCACGGCAAACGGTCGTCGTTCTACTCCGACTACACGTTCGGCGCCTGGAAGGGAGATGAGCTTGTGCCGGTCGGCAAGGCCTATTCCGGCTTCACCGACGAGGAGCTGGTACGGCTCGACAAGTGGGTGCGCAACCACACGACCAAGCGCTACGGTCCCGTGCGGGAGGTCGAGCAGGGGCTGGTGCTGGAAGTGGCTTTCGACAGCGTCCACCGCTCCACCCGGCACAAGAGCGGCGTCGCGATGCGCTTTCCTCGCGTCGCCCGCATCCGCTGGGACAAGCCGCCGCACGAGGCCGACCGGCTGGAGACACTGGAGAAGCTGATCGTTGAGTGAAGCTGGGTGTCGGACAAACAAAAACCCCCGCCCGAAGGCGGGGGTTCAAGGCATCGGTCCGGGTTATGCGGCGGCCTTCATGGCCTTCTTGTTGACGTCGCTGATGGCGAGCTTGTTCAGAAGCTCGTCGGTCTTCTTCTCTTCGTTCAGCGTCTGCTCGAGAAGCTGAGCGACTTCGTCCAGGCCTGAGGCCTGCGCCAGGGCATGCAGGGTGCCATAGCCCGCGATCTCGTAATGCTCGACCTTCTGGGCCGCCGCGATCAGCGCGACGTCCAGAAGCTCAGGCGCCAGACCCATTTCCATGACTTCCTTGGCCTCTTCGATCAGGCCTTCCATGGCATGGCAGTGCTTGCCGCGGGTGCGCGTATCGAGCTTCTCGAATACCTGTTCGAGGCGCTCGATCTGGCCCTGAGTTTCTTCGAGATGCTGGGTGAAAGCCTGCTTGAGCTTCTCGTTGGAAGCGGCTCGCGCCATCTTCGGCAGCGCCCGAGTCAGTTGCTTTTCGGCGTGATAGATGTCGCGAAGTTCTTCGATCAGGAGGTCCTGCATGTTCTTGACAGCCATCATATGCTCCGTTGGCGAAGGTGGTTAATTTTATTGTCGCAAGGGTTGTCCCATTGCGATTGCCACCCTCCAACAGGCGCCGTTCAGGGGAGTTCCGTGATGTTTTTGCTGCGACGCTCGATGCGCCGGAATCCAATCGCGTAACCCAACCGCCGAGCTGCTTCCCTCCAAACGCTGTCGCGTCCTAGCCTATCGTGGTAAGAGCACGATCAATATAATGAAGTAGAAATTTTTTGGCGTCATGGGATCGTCAAATCTGTTTACAGGATAGATGATCGCCTAAACAGAAGTCTCTTGCAAAATTTTTAGTCAACTTCCCCGAAAAGCCGAGGGCTGCTATTCGGTTCACGCATTTGACTAATTGAGGTGGCATCCTCAAGTACTGGCAAACAATTAGGGGAGACTTCTGAACGTGTCGATCATCGCATCATCCAACTGGGTCGGGCAGACCGATCCGGGCATCCTCATCAAGGCCGGCTACGAGTTCTCCATCGAAGTTTTTCAGCCGACTACCGTCGTGCTGCTGCTGGGCATTCATCCCAGCCGGGAACACTTGCTGATGAAGTACGATGCCATCGAGACGTATCCGGAAGCTCCCGGCGATCATTTCATCGATACTTACGGCAACCGATGCTCACGGTTCCGTCTCGAGCCCGGCACCACGGTGTTCCGCTCGGTAGGGCTTGTGCGCGACAGCGGGTTGCCCGACTTCAAGCAATTCGGCGCACGCCAGCATCCGGTCGCCGAACTGCCGCCCGATGTCCTGCCCTTCCTATACGGCAGCCGGTACTGCGACACCGATCTGCTGGCCAACGATGCCTGGAACCTGTTCGGCTGGACGACTCCTGGCTTCAGCCGTGTCCAGACGATCTGCGATTGGGTGAACGCCAACGTCCAGTTCGGCTATCAGTTCGCCCGCAACACTCGGACGGCGTCGGAAACCTTCCAGGAGCGCCGGGGGGTCTGCCGCGACTTTGCGCATCTGTCGATCGCCCTGTGCAGGGCGATGAACATTCCGGCGCGGTACGTCAACGGCTACCTGGGCGACATCGCGATCGAGCCGAACCCGTCGCCGATGGATTTCAACGCCTGGTTCGAGGCGTATCTCGATGGACGCTGGCACCTGTTCGATGCTCGCCACAATCAACCGCGCGTTGGACGCATCCCGATTGCGAAAGGACGCGACGCCGCCGATGTCGCCATGATTACGACCTTCGGGCCGCATATCCTGAAGAGTTTCGAGGTCTGGACCGAACAGGTCGCCTGATTTCCCCTCTAGCGGCATGATGACAAGATGCCGCAACAGGTGTTGTCCCAGGACGTGGCATTGCCGGACCGGCATGCTTGCGGCATGAGGGCGGCCCTAGGGGAGAGGACCGGAATGAGTCGACGTTTTGATATCATCGTGGTGGGAACCGGTGTCGCCGGATCCGCCATCGCACGTCGATGCCGGGCAGCGGGACGCAAGGTTGCCATCGTCGACGAACGCCCTTTTGGCGGTACCTGCCAGCTTCGCGGATGCGACCCGAAAAAGGTCCTCCGCGCCATGGCGGAGCCGCTGGCCGCGATGGAGCGGCTGGCGGAACCGGATATCGGCGTCTTCTCCGATCTACCGGTCCCGGACTGGCGCAGCCTGATGGCCTTCAAGCGCCGGTTCACCGATCCCGTCCCCAAAGCGAAGGAAACGGCTTTCGCCGAAGCCGGCATCGTCATGGTCCACGGTACCGCACGGTTCGTCGGCGCCGACGCCCTGGATGTCGGCGGCGAGGTTCTGGAAGCCGACAACTTCGTGATAGCCGCCGGATCGAAGCCGGTCCCCCTGCCCATCCATGGGGCCGATCTGGTCGCCTCCAGCGAAGACTTCCTGAACCTCGACGACCTGCCGCGCCGTATCGTCCTGGTGGGCGGCGGCTATATCGCGATGGAGTTCGCCCACTTGGCATTCCGCGCCTCTTCGGAGGTCACGGTGCTTCAACGCGGTGAGCGTCTGCTTGGGGGCTTCGATCCCGACTTGGTCGACCTCCTGGTCGAGCGGACCCACGACCTGCCGGTCGATATCCGCCCCGGTACCGCCGTGACCGTGGTGGAGCGAACCGAGTCCGGCTTCCGAGTCCATGCGGATCAGGAGGGAAGGCACCTCCGATTCGATGCCGACCTCGTGGTCCATGCCGCCGGCCGCATGCCCAACATCCAGGGACTCGATCTGGAAAAGGCCGGCGTCCGCACCGGCAAAAGCGGCGTCGAAGTCGACGCCCATCTCCGCAGCGTCAGCAATCCGCGTGTTTTCGCCGCCGGAGACGCGGCTGCGTCCGGCATGCCGCTGACTCCCAAGGCTAGCCACGACGCCGAGGTGATCGCCGCCAACATCCTGGCGGGCGAGGCTTTGCGGCGGACCGACTACGCCGGCATGCCGAGCGTCGTCTTCTCAGTACCTCCGCTGGCGCGGGTAGGCTTGCTGGAGGAGGAGGCACTGGCCCAAGGCCTGCTTTTCCGCGTCAACCACGCGGTGACCGACGACTGGTTTTCAGCCCGGCGGCTCAACGAGACCTGTTCGGGCCACAAGGTCCTGATCGAGGAAGGCAGCGGCCGAATCCTCGGCGCGCATCTGGTCGGCCCCCATGCCGACGAGGTCATCAACCTGTTCGCACTGGCGATCCGCCACGGCATTCCCGCCAAAGCGCTGGCCGAAACGTCGTTCGCCTATCCGACCGGCGGCTCCGACGTGTCCGCGATGGTCTGATGCCTCAGCCGTCGTAGTCTTCGTCGTCGCCGACCGGAGCGGGCAGGGTGATCAGGACCTTGTCCACCCGGCGCCCGTCCATATCAACGACTTCGAACCGGCTGCCCTGCCAGACGAAGTGCTCGCCGGCACGCGGCATATGGCCCAATTCCGCCAGGATAAAGCCCGCAAGCGTGTGGAAGTCGCGGTCGCCGAGCAGTCCGCGCAGGCCCAGCCGGTGCTCGACCTCATCGACCGGCAGCATGCCGTCCACCAGCCACGATCCGTCGTCGCGGCGGACGGCGCCCGCGTCTTCCTCCCCCTCGTCCGGGAAGTCGCCGGCGATCGTTTCCAGGATATCGGTGACCGTCGCGATACCCTCGATGCTGCCATATTCGTCGACCACGATGGCCATATGAAGGCCTGCCTGCTTGAACAGCTCCAGCACCCGAAGCACCGGCGTCCCGTCGTGGATGATCAGCGGCTTGTGCAGGCAGACCTGGAGGTCCAGCGTCTTGCCGCTCAGCAGCAGGTCGAGCAGGTCCTTGCTATGGACGATTCCGACGATCTCGTCCAGGTCGCCCCTGCCGACCGGGAAGCGCGAGCGGCCGCTTGCCGCGATCTCGCGCCGGATGTCTTCCGGCTTGTCGCCGATGTCCAGCCAGACGACGTCTGGCCGGGGCGTCATGATCGTGCGCACGCTCCGGTCGGCCAGCCGCAGGACGCCTTCCAGCATCTCGCGCTCCGCCGGGTCGAAGACGCCGGTTCGGGCACCCTCCGCGATCATCGACTTGACCTCTTCCTCGGTCACTTCCGCTTGGCGGACCTTATCCAGCCGCAGCAGGCGCAGGACGAGGTTGGTGGAGACGCCGAGCAGCCAGACCAGCGGTGCGCCCATCGTGGCGATGACGCCCATAGGCCGCGCGACGAACGCCGCGATTCGCTCGGCGTTGACCAGGGCGATCCTTTTGGGGACCAGTTCGCCGACAATCAGGGACAGATAGGTAATGGTCATGACCACGACGGCGATGGCGACGCCGTCGGCATAGGGTGCGACCGCCGGGATCTCGCGAAGTTCGACCGCGAGGTAGCCGGCGAAGGTGGCGCCGCCATAGGCACCGGCCAGAATACCGATCAGCGTGATGCCGACTTGGACGGTGGACAGGAACTTGCTCGGGTCTTCTACGAGCCGGACGGCGGCCCTGGCTCCGCGATGTCCCTCGTCCGCCATCTGTTGAAGTCTTGCCCGCCGGGCAGAAACTACCGCCAGTTCCGACATGGCGAAAAAGCCGTTCAGCAGAATCAGCAGAACGACTACGATCAGTTCCCAGGCGAGCATCGACTCCTCGGTTTGAAATTTCGGTAAGGGACGTTATCACAAGCGGAGGGAGGTACGGTAAGGCGGATTGCCGGGAGAGCGTCGAGTGGCTAAGTTTGGTTGCTCAGCAGTCCTTCTGAAAGTTCGTCCGGTGCCCGATTCGATCTTTGTCCCGTCCGTCTGCCCCCATGACTGCCCCAGCACCTGCGCGCTGGAGGTAGAAAAGCTGGCGCCGGACCGCATCGGCAAGGTGCGCGGAGCCGCAGCCAACAGCTACACCGACGGCGTCATCTGCGCGAAGGTGTCCCGCTATGCCGACCGGGTCCATCACCCGGAGCGGCTGCTGAAGCCGCTCCAGCGCGTCGGACCCAAGGGCTCTGGCCAGTGGCGGGAAATCTCGTTCGAGGCGGCGCTTGACATCGTCGCCGAACAGTTCGCGAAGGTTGCGCGGGAATATGGACCGGAGGCGGTCTGGCCCTATTATTATGCCGGCACCATGGGCCATGTGCAGCGCGACGGCATCGAGCGTCTGCGCCACGTCATGGGCTATTCAGGACAGGCGAACACCATCTGCATCGCGCTGGCCGATGCCGGCTGGCTGGCCGGGAACGGCGTCAAGCGCGGCGCCGACCCGCGAGAGATGGCGAAGTCGGACCTGATCGTCGTGTGGGGAGGCAACCCGGTAGCGACGCAGGTCAACGTGATGACCTGGATTTCCAAGGCGCGTAAGGAGCGCGGCGCCAAGCTGGTGGTGGTCGATCCCTACCGGACGGGCACGGCCGAACGGGCCGACCTGCATCTTGCGCCGCGGCCCGGCACCGACGGGGCGCTCGCCTGCGCCGTCATGCACGTGCTGTTCGCCGAGGGCTACGCCGATCGCGAATACATGGCGCGGTTCGCCGATGCGCCGGAGGAGCTTGAAAAGCACCTGAGGACGCGGACGCCCGCTTGGGCCGCCGCGATCACCGGTATCGACGAGCAGCAGATCGTCGACTTTGCCCGTATGTACGGTGCCGCCAAGCGCAGCTTCCTGCGGCTCGGCTATGGTTTTTCCCGTTCCCGCAATGGGGCGGCGCAGATGCATGCGGTCAGTTGCCTTCCCGTCGTCAGCGGCGCCTGGTCGCATGAGGGCGGTGGAGCCCTCTACAGCAACTCCGGCATCTACCGGCTGAACAAGACCCTGATCGAGGGACGGGACCGGTTCGACCCCGCGGTCCGGATGCTCGACATGTCCAGGATCGGTCCCGTCCTGGTCGGCGAGCGCGATGCGCTGGGCGACGGGCCGCAGGTCCACGCGATGCTGATCCAGAATACCAACCCGGCGGCGGTCGCTCCGGAGAGCGCCAAGGTGCGGGAAGGGCTACTGCGCGACGACCTGTTCGTCTGCGTCCACGAGCAGTTCATGACCGACACGGCGCAACTGGCCGACATCGTGCTGCCGGCGACCATGATGATCGAGCACGACGATCTTTATACGGCGGGCGGCCAGATGCATCTCCAGATCGGGACGAAGCAGATCGAGCCGCCGGGCGAGTGCCGGGAGAACCATGCCGTGATCTGCGGCCTGGCAAAGAGGCTGGGCGCAATCCATCCCGGGTTCGACCTGACGGCCTGGGAACTGGTCGATGCGACGCTGAAGGCATCAGGCTGGCCCGGTGCCGGAGTACTGAGCGAAGCCCGCTGGCTCGACTGCATCGCAGGGACCGACACGCATTTCGAAAAGGGCTTCGGCACGCCCGATGGGCGCTTCCACTTCAAGCCGGACTGGTCTCGCGTCGGGCCGAACTTCTCGGACATGCCGGCTTTGCCGGACCACTTCGACGTGATCGAGAAGGCGACGCCGGAACACCCATTCCGCATGATAGCGCCGCCCGCGCGTCAGTTCCTCAACAGCAGCTTCACGGAAGTCCCGGCGTCGCGTGCGAGGGAAGGGCGCCCGACCGCGCTGATCCACCCCAAGGACTGTGCCGCCCTTGGCCTGACCGATGGGGGTGTCGTCCGGATCGGAAACCGACGAGGGACCGTGCTGATCCATGTGAAGCCCTTCGACGGGCTTCAGCCCGGCGTCGTGGTAGTCGAGGGTATCTGGCCCAACGGCAGCTTCATCGAGGGGATCGGCATCAACGTCCTGACCGGCGCCGATCCCGGTCCGCCTTTTGGCGGAGCCGTCTTCCATGACACGGCCGTCTGGCTGAAGCCGGAATAGGAAGTCCGGCCGGCGCGGCTAGAATGTCGCCTTCGGTGTGGGTATACGATTCGGGTGTTTGCCGCCACCGGGCGTGGCGGCGTTTCCCAAACTCGTTTAGGTTCACCAAATGGATGACGGAGCCACCCTGGACAGGGCGGCTTTCGCCTCCATCTCTGAAATAGGTGGGACGCCGCTGTAGGTTACCATTTCCGCAGGAGGGGTACGCCATGGCAGACGATGACCGCACACTGCCGACCGCCAAAGCTACGCGAAGCGATGTGGACGCCTTTCTGCGCAAGGTGGCGGCCACGCCCAGCCTGAGACAATCCGGCCGGCGCGGGCGGCTGATGTTCGCGATGGACGCGACGGCGAGCCGGCAGGCATCCTGGGACAAGGCCTGCCAGATCCAGGCGGAAATGTTCGAGGCGACGTCGGCGCTCGGCGGTCTCGACGTCCAGTTGGTGTATTACCGTGGCTTCCGTGAGTGTCAGGCGAGTCCCTGGGTCGGCGGCGCCAAGGACCTGCTGAAGCGGATGACGGCGGTCACCTGTCTCGGCGGTCAGACGCAGATCGGCCGCGTCCTGAAGCACGCGCTTAAGGAAAGCCATCGCGAAAAGGTGAATGCCGTCGTCTTCGTCGGCGACTGCATGGAAGAGGATGTCGACAGGCTCTGCCATCATGCCGGCGAACTTGGGTTGCTCGGCGTGCCGGTCTTCATGTTCCACGAGGGCGGCGAGGCGGTGGCGCGGCGGGCGTTCGAGCAGATCGCGCGCCTCAGCGGCGGGGCCTATTGCCCATTCGACGCTTCCAGCGCTCAGCAATTGAAGGACCTGCTGAGTGCAGTCGCTGTTTTCGCCGCCGGCGGCAGGCCGGCGCTTGCCGACTACAGCCGGGGCAAGGGTGAAGTGGTCCGCCAACTCTCGTACCAGGTCGGCAACAGGTAGGGGGAAAGACGACGCCAGATGTTTCCGCTGTTCCTGCTCGGCATCGCACTCCTGATCGGTTTCTTTCTGCTGGCGCGGGCCTTCGTGAATGCGGACCCGAAAAGCCTTGCGCGGGGCGTGCGCTACACGACCATCGGCGTCACGGTCGTCGTCGTGGTGTTTCTGGCGGTGACCGGGCGTCTGGGGGCCGCGATGGCGATCGGCGCCTTCGTGCTTCCGATGGTGCTGCGCTGGCGATCGATCATCAACCGGGTCCGTGCTGCGGCCGGTCCTTCGGACGGCCAGACATCGACGGTCGAGACGATGTTCCTCCGCATGTGGCTCGACCATGATTCAGGCGCCATGAGCGGTGAGGTATTGCGCGGCGCGTTCGAAGGGAGGATGCTCAACGACATGCCGCTGAGTGACTTGCTGGCCCTGCTCGACGAATGCCGGGCCGGCGATCAGCAGTCCGCCGTCGTCCTTGAGGCCTATCTGGACAGGACCCAGCCGGACGACTGGCGTGCCTCCGGGTCAGGTGATGACAATTCCGGAGAACGCGAGAGTGGAGGAAAGGGAGCCCGCTCCGGGAGCGGTGCTATGACAAGTGACGAAGCTTACGAAATTCTAGGGCTTCGGCCGGGTGCTTCGGTGGAGGAAATAAAAGAGGCGCACAAAAGACTTATGCTGAAGATGCACCCCGATCAGGGCGGTTCGACATACCTCGCGGCAAAGATCAATCAGGCGAAAGATCTGCTGATGCGTTCATAATGCGTGGGTTGCGTTGCAGCGTGTCCTTGTGGCAGAAGATTCCGGGCGTAGACAATGCCGCTTCGGTTACGGGTTATTCCCACCATCCACGCGTAGCGAAAAGAGATATCCATGCGTAAAGCAGTGCGAAAGGCGGTTTTCCCGGTTGCTGGACTGGGCACCCGGTTTCTGCCCGCGACCAAGGCAATTCCAAAGGAAATGCTGCCGCTGGTCGACAAGCCGCTGATTCAGCACGCCGTCGAGGAAGCCCGCGCTGCCGGGATCGAAGACATCATCTTCGTGACCAGCCAGGGCAAATCGGCCATCGAAGACCATTTCGACATCAATGCCGACCTTAACAAGACTTTGGAAACTCGCGGCAAGCTCGACATGCTCGATGCGGTGCGGGCGACCGAGATCGGGTCGGGCAAGCTCTTCTACACCCGCCAGCAGCAGCCCCTGGGGCTTGGCCATGCCGTCTGGTGCGCCCGGAAGCTCGTCGGCGACGAGCCCTTCGCCGTGCTGCTGCCCGACGACGTCGTGCTGGCCGGCACGCCGTGCCTGAAGCAAATGGTCGAGGCCTACGACGAAGTCGGCGGCAACATCGTTGCCGTGGTCGATGTGCCCCGCGAGCACACCAACCGCTACGGCATCCTCGACGTCGAGTCCGACGATGGCCGGCTGGCATCCGTCAGGGGGCTGGTCGAAAAGCCGAAGCCGGACGTGGCGCCCTCGACCTTGTCGATCATCGGCCGCTACATCCTTCAGCCCGAGCTGTTCGGTCACCTGGACCGCCAGGAGCGCGGCGCGGGCAACGAAATCCAGCTTACCGACAGCATGGCCCGTCTTATCGGGACCCAGCCGTTCCACGGCCTCCGTTTCCAGGGTACCCGCTACGATTGCGGCGACCGGGTCGGGTTCCTGGAAGCCAACATCGCGTTCGCCCTCGAGAACCCGGACCTTGGGCCGAAGGTGCGTGAAGCTCTCGCCAAGATATTGTAAACGACCCCCCGCTGCATTTTCGGCAAGTTAAAAGAAGGCACATCTATGCGTATCGCAATGATCGGCACTGGCTATGTCGGCTTGGTTTCGGGCGCCTGTTTCTCAGAATTCGGCGTCACCGTCACCTGCGTCGATAAGGATGCGGGCAAGATCGATCGGCTCAACCGGGGAGAGATCCCGATCTACGAGCCGGGCCTGGATGAGCTGGTCGCCAAGAACGTCAAGGCAGGCCGGCTGTCCTTCAGCCTCGATCTGGCAGCCTCTGTCGCCGATGCCGATGCGGTGTTCATCGCCGTCGGGACCCCGTCGCGCCGGGGCGACGGCCATGCCGATCTGAGCTACGTCTATGGCGCCGCCGAGGAAATCGCGCGCGGCATCAACGATTATACCGTCGTCGTGACCAAGTCGACGGTCCCGGTCGGCACCGGCCGCGAGGTCGCCCGGATCATCCGCAAGACACGCCCGGACGTCGAGTTCGGTGTCGCCTCCAACCCGGAGTTCCTGCGCGAAGGGTCCGCCATCGGCGACTTCCTGCGTCCGGACCGGGTCGTGATCGGCACCGACAGCGATCGCGCCCGCGCCGTCATGCGTGCCCTGTACCGGCCGCTCTACCTGATCGAAACGCCGATCGTCATGACCAGCCTGGAAACGGCCGAGCTGATCAAGTACGCGGCCAATACCTTCCTGGCGACCAAGATCACCTTCATCAACGAGATCGCCGACCTGTGCGAGAAGGTCGGCGCCGACGTTCATGACGTCGCCAAGGGCATCGGCCTCGACGGGCGCATCGGCAAGAAGTTCCTGCATCCGGGTCCGGGCTACGGCGGGTCGTGCTTCCCAAAGGACACGCTGGCGCTGGTGCGCACCGCGCAGGACTACGGTTCGCCCCTGCGGATCGTCGAAACCGTCGTGGACATCAACGACAAGCGCAAGAAGTCGATGGCCGACCGGATCGTTGAGGCGTGCGGCGGCGACGTCGACGGCAAGACCATCGCCGTGCTGGGCGTGACCTTCAAGCCCAACACCGACGACATGCGCGACAGTCCGTCGCTGGACATCATCCCGGCGCTCCAGGCCAAGGGTGCCGTGATCCGCGCGTTCGACCCGGCCGGCCAGCACGAGGCCGAAAAGCTTCTGCCGGGCGTGACGTGGTGCGGCGATACCTATGAAACGCTTGAAGGCGCTTCCGTGATCGCCTTGCTGACGGAGTGGAACGAGTTCCGCGTGCTCGACTTCAAGCGCGCACGGGAGTTGATGAAAACTCCGGTTCTGGTAGACCTTCGCAACGTCTACAATCCGGACGATATGGAGATGGCCGGGTTCGCCTATACCTGTGTCGGCCGGCCGTCGCGTTATCGGATCAGCAACCGTGATCTGCGTGAGAAGGTTCTCGAAGCATGAGTGAAGCCCATCAGTTCCACAGCACCGTTCTGCGTGAGTATGACATCCGCGGCATCATCGGCAAGACGCTGACCGCCGCCGATGCGAAGGCCATCGGGCGCAGCTTCGGTACCGTAGTGGTCCGGGGTGGCGGCAAGCGCGTATGCGTCGGCTACGACGGTCGGCTCAGCTCCGTGGAACTGGAAGAGGCTCTGGTCGAAGGCTTGGTTTCGACCGGCCTGCATGTCGAGCGGATCGGCCTCGGGCCGACCGGCATGCTGTACTTCGCGGTCCGCGACCGCGAAGCCTCGGCCGGCGTCATGATCACCGGCTCGCACAACCCACCGGATTACAACGGCTTCAAGATGATGATGGGCAAGGCTCCGGTCTATGGCCCCGCCATCCTGGAGCTGGGCGAAATCGCCTCCAAGGGCGCCTACGCGGTCGGCGACGGAACGTCCGAGAAGATCGACATCCAGGACCACTATGTCGAGCGCCTGCTGAAGGACTACGACGGCGGCAAGGAACTGACAGTGGCCTGGGATGCCGGCAACGGCGCCGCCGGCGAGATCCTGAAGCGTTTGACCGCCAAGCTGCCGGGCAAGCACATCCTGCTGTACGAGGACATCGACGGCAACTTCCCGAACCACCATCCGGACCCGACGATGCCGGAGAACCTGGTGGACCTCCAGAAGGTGGTCGCCGAGAACAAGTGCGATCTCGGCATCGCCTTCGACGGAGACGGCGACCGGATCGGTGCGGTGGATGCCGGCGGTCGGATCGTCTGGGGCGACCAGCTCGTCGCGATCTATGCATCCGAAGTGCTGAAGACTCATCCCGGGGGCACTATCATCGCCGACGTCAAGGCCAGCCAGACCCTGTTCGACGAGATCGAGCGCCTGGGGGGCAAGCCGCTGATGTGGAAGACCGGCCACTCGCTGCTCAAGGCCAAGATGGCGGAGACGGGCTCGCCACTGGCTGGCGAGATGAGCGGCCATATCTTCTTCGCCGACAAGTGGTACGGCTTCGACGATGCGCTGTATTGCGGCGTCCGGCTGGTTTCGCTGGTGGCGAAGTCCGATAAGCCGCTGGCCGACCTGCGCGACGTCCTGCCGGAAGTCTTCAACACTCCGGAAGTCCGCTTCCAGGCCGACGAGGAACGCAAGTTCGCCGTCGTCAAGGAGGTCAAGGCCCGGCTGGCAGCCAGCGGCGCCACCGTCAACGACATCGACGGCGTCCGCGTCAACACTGAGGACGGCTGGTGGCTGCTGCGCGCATCCAACACTCAGGACGTTCTGGTTGCCCGCTGCGAGGCTTTCAGCCCTGAAGGGTTGAAGCGGCTGAAGGCGCTGCTGGTCGAACAGTTGAGCGCCAGCGGCATCGAAGCTCCGGCTGACTTCTGATCTGTCTTGCGTCCCGCGATTGCCGTGTCCACTGTGATGGAATGCGGCAATCGACGGGGATGCGGGATATGCCAGACACTATTTTTGTCGACACCTCTCTGGATGTCGTCGAGCAGACTTTTCCCATTGCTCTAGGCCGGTTCGACCCGGCCGCCAAGCCGACCGGCCTCGTCATCGTGGACGAGGTAAACGGGTTCTGCACCGTCGGCGCCGGCCCTTTGGCTCCTGCTTCACCGAATGAGCAGGTCAGCCGCATGATCGCGGAAACCGTGGCTCTGGCCCGGCGCTTCGAGGCTGCGGAATGGCCGATCCTGGCCTTCCTCGATACCCACATCCCCGGCAAGGCGGAGCCTCCCTATCCGCCCCATTGCGAAATCGGCACCGGACAGGAAAACCTTGTTGCGGAACTGGAATGGCTCGGTGCCGCTCCGAACGCCACCCTGGTCCGTAAGGACTGCATCAACGGCTTCATCGGCGCCATCAAGCCCGACGGATCCAACCTGCTGCTCGAATGGATCGCCGGCAATGGCCTGAAATCCGTTCTGGTCGTCGGGATTTGCACGGATATCTGCGTCATGGATTTCGTGCTGACGCTGCTGTCGGCTCGCAACCATGGCATGGCGGCAAGTCTTGAGGACGTCGTCGTATACGAGCCGGCTTGCGCGACCTATGACCTGCCGCCACAGGTCGCCTGCGACCTCGGCCTGCCGGAAACCGCCGCTCATCCTCAGCGGCAGGCGCACCGCGTAGGCCTGTACCTCATGGCCTCACGCGGTGCGCTGCTGGCCGGCGAACTGGCATAATCGCGAGCTTTTTTATGGTGCTACGGTCAGGCAGTCTTCTCCCGTCTGCGCGAGACTGCCGCAAACCGTACGCGCCATCGATTCGTCCAGGCCCATCAGGCGCGCACGGAACAGTCGACCTGAACCGGTGGTGATTGGGAGCATCTGGGGATAGGCGGAGGCCAGGAGCGTCGGCATCCGGCGGGCCACGTCGGCAAGTGCCCGCCGGCCTGCATCGGGATCTCCGAAGGCTCCGATTTGAACGCCCCAGCCAGCGGTATTCGGCACTTCCGCCGCTGCGGCGCTGCTGCTCAGGCTGGCGGAGGTCGGGGCGAGATTGGCGGTCAGGGCGGCTATCTGGTCGCCATCAGACAATTCCTCGATGTTCGCGACCTCGATCCCGGTTTCCGGCTTGCGGGTCGGCAAGGCCGGCGCCCGACGTGAGGCTACCAGGGGGGCAGGCGTACGGGGCGTTGCGAAGCCCTGGTCCATCAGCTCGGCCATGTGTTCGTCGCGCCAGCCCGGCGTGTCACCGCCCATGACAATGGCGATCAGCCGGCGGCCGTCTCGTACCGCCGATGCGGCGAGGTTGAAGCCCGAAGCGCGGATATAGCCGGTCTTCAGGCCGTCCATCCCCTGGTAGATTTCCATCAGGCGATTATGGTTGGGGTGCTGGACGCCCTGATAGGTGAAATTGGCCCGGCTGAAATAGGGATAGAACTTCGGATAGTCGCGGATCAGCGCATTCGCCAGCGTCGCCAGATCGCGCGCGGTCGTCACCTGGTCGCTATCCGGAAGGCCGGACGGGTTGCGGAAGGTCGTCCGCATCATGCCGAGTCGCTTGGCTTTCTGATTCATCATCCTGGCGAATCTGGCTTCGGACCCGCCGATACCCTCCGCCAATACCATCGCCGCGTCATTGGCCGACTTGGTCACAAGCCCTAGAATGGCGTGCTCGACCCTGATCTTGCGCCCGGCCTTCAAGTTGAGCTTGGTGGGAGGCTGCGACGCCGCCTTGCGCGAAATCGTGAGATACTGCCCCAGCTTGATCCGCTTCTTCTGAAGCGCTTCGAAGGTCAGGTACAAGGTCATCATCTTGGTCAGGGATGCCGGATACTTGGGATCGTCGGCATTGGCCCGGTACAAGACCTCGCCATTGCCGGCATCGATCACGATCGACGCATATTTCGACTGAGCCGATGCTGGGGTGCCGCCGAGCGCGCACAAAGCCAGCACAAGCGCTACGGTCATGAACCGGACCAGAACGCGTGCCGGCCTGTACGATGATAAGTGCATGGCGGAACCCCCTCGCGCCCATAAGAGTTAACTTTCGATAGGATGGTAATTTCGTGGAGAATCAATGTCTACCACCCTTTCGTTAATCGGGTATATCGGCCGCCACCTGAGATAAACCCCGAACGGGTGAGGGAGCGACGCTCCGGAAGATTATCGGGAGATCGTCTCGTCTAGTGTGCGGCGCGGTGATATATTCTCTGGTATGCGCCTCTTGCCGATCGGATTAGCCGCTGCCTGGGTTTCCCTGCTGTCCGGTTGTGCCTCCCTGGGGCCGGCGGGAGAGGAGGACGCCCGTAAGCTGACATGGTTCAGCTACGTCAACGGCGAGGATCTCCGGGCAAAATGCTCCAGCGACGAGCCCGACCGCTATCGGCTGATCTACAATTCCAAAGCGAACGCGCAGCTTCGCACATATGAAGTAAGGGGCGCCGACGCGCGGGTGGGCGGCGAAGCCGGTGCCGAAGGCGGAGCGGGTGTCGGTGGGGCAGTTGTGGAGGCGCGGATCATACCGGCCGATGCTATTTGGCGGCACGATCCGGAAGACACGCTGGCCGCGGAGCAGTCCGCAAGCATGAGGCTCTATCTGTCGCCCGATCAGTTCGGAAAGCTGACGTCGAGGCTCGCCGAGAGCGGTGTCTTCGACGGGGCGTCCATGGAGCTTCATTCCAAGCGGGGCGGAGTCTTCTGGCTCGCCAGCGGCTGTCATGAAGGATCCTACTTCCTCACCGCGTTCTCGAACCCGTCGGACAGGTTCGAGAACATCGGCATGGACACCGATGGCATGGGTGCCGGCGGCGAACGCGCTGACTAATCGCTGTCGTCGCCCCGCACCACGGCCAGCGACGGCTGGGCATTGGGCATCAGCTTATCGATCCACGGACCGTCGGGCATCCGGGCAGCCAGATCGGTGATGTTCCGGTTCCACCACTGGCGCTGATCGACCAGATCATCGTAGTCGAACTGAGTCTGTCTCCAGGCGTTGTCGGAGTTGTTCATTACGACCATGTCGATCGGGAAGCCGACATCGGCCGAGCTGAACCGAGTCGAGTCGAACGAAAGATAAGCCAGCTTGAGCGCCGTCTGCATCGACGTGTCGTAACGCAGGGCACGGTCCAGGATGGGCTTGCCGTAAGCGGTGGCGCCGATGGACAGGTAGGGCGTGCGTTCGTCCACCTCGATCCAATTGCCTTCCGGGTAGACCAGGAACATCGTCGGCTCGCGATCGTCGGACAGCCGGCCGCCGATGATGGCGTGCAGGTTGAACGTCAGCTTGCTGGCTTCCAGCGCTTCCTTATCCTCTGCGGCTACCTGCCGCAGGCAGTGGGTGAACGCATTCACCGCGTCGAGCATGCTGGCGAAGCTCTCGGTCGGGCGCTTGGTCATGTCCCGGCGCAAATAGGCCAGCGTCTTGTCGCGGACGCTGCGCAGGCCGGAGTTCATGATGAAGAAGCGGTGAGCTCCCGATCCCATGATGGTGACCTTGCGCGCTGCCGATAGCTGCGAACCACTGGTGATCCGGCCATCCGACAAGCCGATCAGGCCGTCACGGATCTTGATGCCAAGGCAATAGGTCATATCGATAAAATCCAAAGGCGGGCGGGCAGGGGTATCCTGTCATGCCGGGCAGGCTGCCACAAGCGCGCTACCCAGCGTGTTCCGACAATCCGGCTTTTCGGTGAAAGGGGACTTAACGGGCCCGGCGGAACGGCGGCATCGAGCTCTGGACGACTTATTGTGCAGTGCACAAAAAACCATTGACCTCCGGTCCGAAATGCTTATAGTAAGGGCATTGCTGCACTGCAGCATAAGAGTTCAAGCCGCTGAATACCGATGCACTTCGCCGTGACCCTCCGCTGGAGTTGGTGCGGCGCCAAACCAGGAGAAGATCACATGGCCACGACCCCCAACTACGCGCAGTTCGTCTCCACCGCCAAGGATCAGGTCGAGAAGTCCACCTCGCAGTTCCTCAAGGGCTTCGAGAGCCTGAACGCGCTGACCAAGCAGAACCTCGACGCCTTCGTGAAGTCCAGCTCGATCCTCGCCAAGGGCTTCGAGGACATTAGCAAGAGCACCGTCGCCTATACCCAGAACACGCTGGAAAGCGGCGCTGCCGCCGGCAAGCAGGCGCTGGCCGTCAAGACCATCCGCGATCTGGTCGACCTCCAGTCCTCTTACGCCAAGAAGAGCTTCGACAGCGCCATCGCCGAGAGCACCAAGGTTTCCGAGCTGTCCGTCAAGGTCGCCAACGAGGCTTTCCAGCCGATCAGCGCCCAGATCAACGCGACCCTCGGCAAGCTGACCAAGCCGCTGGCGGCGTAATCACCCTTGTCGATCCGGCGGCGGGATAATCACCGCGCCGTCGATATTTTTGATCGGGACAGGCCCGGCGGTCCAAGACGACCGCCGGGCCTGTCTTTTTTTCCACCAAGGACATCCCGTTTATTGCGCGAAAAGGCGGGTGAGAGAGCGATCCGCTGAAATACGTCATAGCCGACACGCTTTGACGCAACACGCCTCTTCCAAGCGCGTCCGGAAATCTCATATGATTGTCGGAGGATGTCCATCGCGATGAATGCTAAATTTACCCATGGCCGACAACGACAAGCACGGGGACGAGGGGACCGTGACGGGAGTGGTCGTCAAGGCCAAGCCCCAGACGAAGAAACCCTCGATGTACAAAGTTCTGATGTTGAACGACGACTATACTCCGATGGAGTTCGTCGTTCTCGTGTTGGAGCGATTCTTCAACAAGAACCGCGAGGAAGCGACGCAGATCATGCTGCACGTGCATCGGCGTGGCGTCGGCATCTGCGGGGTCTTCACTTACGAGGTAGCCGAAACGAAGGTAACCCAGGTGATGGACTTTGCCCGCCAACACCAGCATCCTTTGCAATGCACTCTGGAGAAGGATTAGCCCGGCATGCTCTCGCGTAATCTCGAGCAATCCCTGCACCGAGCCCTAGCCTACGCCAACGAGCGCCGTCACGAATACGCCACGCTTGAGCACTTGCTGCTCGCGCTCACCGAGGATCAGGATGCCGTAGCGGTCCTGAGAGCCTGTGGCGTCAACCTCGACAAGTTGCGCTCCGAGCTCGGTGAATACCTCGACAACGAACTCTCCAACCTGATCACCAATCGTCCCGAAGACGCGAAGCCGACTGCCGGCTTCCAGCGGGTGCTCCAGCGGGCGGCGATCCACGTACAAAGTTCCGGTCGTGAAGAAGTGACTGGGGCCAATGTGCTTGTTGCGCTGTTTTCTGAACGCGAGAGCCATGCGGTCTATTACCTGCAAGAGCAGGAAATGACCAGGTTCGACGCGGTAAACTATATCTCTCACGGGATCGCGAAGGCGCCGGGCCGCAATGAAACAAAGCGGGTATCGGGAGCTGACGACGACGCTGCGGCGGAGAAGGTCGTGAAGAAAGGCACTGAGGCTCTCGAGGCATATTGTGTCAACCTTAACAAGAAGGCGGCCGGCGGGAAGATCGATCCGCTGATCGGCCGGGATCAAGAGGTGGAACGGACCATCCAGATCCTTTGCCGTCGCTCCAAGAACAACCCGCTCTACGTGGGTGATCCCGGTGTCGGCAAGACCGCCATCGCCGAGGGTTTGGCGCGCCGTATCGTTCATGGCGAAGTTCCTGACGTTCTGGAAAACGCGACCATCTTCTCGCTCGACATGGGTTCGCTGCTGGCCGGAACACGGTACCGCGGCGACTTCGAAGAGCGGCTGAAGGCTGTGCTCTCCGAGCTGGAGGCCATGGAAGGCTCCATCCTGTTCATCGACGAGATACACACCGTGATTGGTGCGGGTGCCACCTCGGGCGGTGCGATGGATGCGTCCAACCTGCTGAAGCCGGCGCTTGCCAGCGGTGCGCTCCGGTGCGTCGGATCGACGACCTACAAGGAATACCGGAACTACTTCGAGAAGGATCGGGCCCTGGTCCGGCGCTTCCAGAAGATCGACGTCGCCGAGCCGTCGATCGAGGATGCGGTCAAGATCCTGCGGGGCCTCAAGCCCTACTACGAGAAGTATCACCGGGTCCGCTACACGAACGAAGCGATCCGCTCCGCGGTGGAGTTGTCGGCCCGCTATATCGGCGACCGCAAGTTGCCCGACAAAGCGATCGACATCATCGACGAAGTCGGCGCCGCGCAGATGCTGGTTCCGGAGTCGCGCCGCAAGAAGACCATCCAGGTCAAGGACGTCGAGGCGGTGGTCGCCAAGATCGCCCGTATCCCGCCGAAGAGCGTTTCGCGCGATGATCGCGAAGTATTGCTGAACCTGGAACGCGATCTTCGCACCATGGTCTTTGGACAGAATAAGGCCATCGAAGCGCTTTCCTCCGCAATCAAGCTGGCCCGTGCCGGCCTGCGCGATCCGGAGAAGCCGATCGGCAACTACCTGTTCAGCGGCCCTACCGGCGTCGGCAAGACCGAGGCGGCGCGCCAGCTCAGCTTGACGCTGGGGATCGAGCTGATCCGCTTCGACATGTCCGAGTATATGGAGCGTCATACGGTATCGCGCCTGATCGGTGCGCCTCCGGGCTATGTCGGCTTCGATCAGGGTGGGCTTTTGACCGACGCCATCGATCAGCATCCGCATGCGGTGCTACTGCTCGACGAAATCGAAAAGGCGCATCCTGATCTGTTCAACATTCTGTTGCAGGTGATGGACCACGGCAAGCTGACGGACCACAACGGGAAGACGGTCGATTTCCGCAATGTGATCCTGATCATGACGACAAATGCAGGTGCGTCCGACATGGCGAAGCCGGCAATCGGGTTCGAGCGGGCGGCGCGAGTCGGAGAGGATACGGAGGCGATCAACCGGATGTTCACGCCGGAATTCCGTAACCGTCTCGACAGCATCATTCCCTTCTCGGCTTTGTCGCCCGAGGTCATCGGCCAGGTCGTCGACAAGTTCGTCATCCAGTTGGAAGCCCAGCTTACCGACCGGGGCGTGTCGATCGAATTGACCGACGAGGCTCGGGAGTGGCTTGGCAAGAAGGGCTACGATCCGCTTTACGGCGCCCGGCCGCTTGCCCGGGTGATCCAGGAGAACATCAAGAAACCTTTGGCCGAGGAACTGCTGTTCGGCAAGCTGGCGAAGGGCGGCAATGTCAAGGTGGCGGTCGCCGACGACAAGCTGACCTTCATCTACCCCGATCCGCCGCCGACGGATCACGAAGAGGAAAAAGTCCCCGAGATGGTGGACTGACGGCAAACTGACGATCCGGTGAAGATTGCGGCGGCGGGGCTCTTCGGAGCCCCGCCTTCGTTTTTGCCGCAGGGCAACAAACTGCCGCCGTGTTCACGTGACGCCACTCGCATCGCATGCTAATAGATTGGATCCCAGCTACTCGCCGGATGCTCCCCGTGGTTCAACGCACCTATAAGCGCAGTGAAGTCGAAGGCCTGCTACACGCATTGGAGCGACAGGCCAGGGAAGCGGCCAAGCTCGCGGTCGATGCCCAGAAGGAAGCTGCCAACAACAGCTTCATCGCCTACCGTCACTTCCGCGACAAGGTGGGCGAGTTCAAGGCGCTTTGCATCCTGATCGAAGGACGGTTGAAGCATATCGCCGACGGCAAGGCGGACGATCTGAAGAGCGAGTTCGAGCGGATGGACATCCTGATGCTCGGCCTGCTGATCAAGGCCAGCATGCGGTTCTTCTTCGTGCTCTCGGCCAATACGATCCTGCCGCTGGGAGCACGCGAAATCTTCATCGCGGAACTGCACAGCCTCTACGAGGCGCGCGAGAAATTGCGGCGGCCCGATTATCTGAACAGACTGAGCGCGGGACTTGCGGCCGACCTCGATACGGCAGAGGCCATCCTGGAAGAAATCATCGACAAGGCGCCTGGCCTGCTGAAGTTCGGGACCGGCTGACAATGGTGGATACGCTGCTGGAGGGAATTCGGGTACTCGACCTCAGCCAATATCTGCCAGGACCCTATGCCGGCCAGATGCTGGCCGATCTTGGCGCCGATGTCGTCAAGGTCGAACCGCCGGCGGGCGACCCGATGCGACGCCTTGGCGGAGTCGACAGCGACGGTCTGGCTCCAGGCTACAAGCTGGTGAATGCCGGAAAGACCGTCATCCTGCTCGATCTCAAGGGCGAGGAAGACCGGGCTGCGTTCGAGGTGATGGTCGAGCATGCCGATGTCCTGGTCGAGAGTTTTCGCCCTGGCACGCTGGACAAGCTCGGGTTTCCCTATTCCCGGCTGGAAGCGATAAATCCCGGAATGATCCACGTGGCTCTGTCCGGCTGGGGGCAGGGCGGTCCTTACCGCCTGCGCGCTGGCCACGATCTGAACTATATGGCGCTGGGCGGCGGTTTGGTGGCATCCGGCGCCGACGGGACGCCGGTCATGAGCTATCCGCCGGTGGCGGATCATTCCGCCGCCATACAGGCAGTCGCCGCGGTTTCGGCCGCCCTGTTCCGCCGGTCACGAACGGGCAGGGGCGCCTATCTGGACATCAGCCTTATGGAAACCGTGCTCGGCTGGCAATCCTGGCCGCTGACGATGGCCCGCCGCGGCCATCCTCCCCGTCCTGGGGAGGACATGCTGACGGGCGGAGCCGCGTATAACAGGATCTACCGGACTGCCGACGGCCGCTTTGTCAGCCTCGGGTCCATCGAGCAAAAGTTTTGGGCGACTTTCTGCACGACTATCGGCAAGCCCGAACTGATCGGCCGGCACTCGGATCCGATCCCACAGACCGGACTGATCGCCGAAGTGGCCGCAATCTTCGCGGCCGAAACGCTGGGTCATTGGGAGTCGCTGTTCGCGGGGGTGGACTGCTGTCTGGAAACCGTCGCGGAACTGGCCGATGTGCCTGATCACCCGCATATTGCTGCTCGCGGACAGGTGAAGGTCACCGGCGGTCCCGAGCCTATGGTGGAGACCTTCCTGGGCCTGCGGGTCGATGGAGCGCTGCCACGCGAGCGACCGCCTCTGGTTCACGGCGATGCAGAGTCGGTTCTATCCCGGTGGCGCGGCTGACCGTTATCCGTTCTCCTGACGGAAGGGACTGTCGTCCATCAAGGCATCGATATCCTGGGCGACGGCAACCCGCTCGCGCTTCAGGTAGTCTTCGACCGCCGATCGGAAGCCGGGGTCGCGAATCCAGTGGGCGCTATAGGTCGGAGTCGGCAGGTAGCCGCGCTGGATCTTGTGCTGACCCTGCGCACCGGCTTCGACCCTGCTCAACCCGCGCTCGATCGCGAAATCGATGGCGCGGTAGTAGCACGCTTCGAAATGTAGGTGCTTGTAGGTAGCGTTGCATCCCCAGTTGCGGCCATACAAGGTATCGGCACCGAGAAGGTTCAGGGCGCCCGCGACCCACTCGCCGTCGTCCTCGACCAGGATAAGCACGACCCGATCGGCCATGGTTTCACCCAGCAGGCGGAAGAACTTGCGGTTCAGGTATGCACTGCCCCACTTCCGGTCGCTGGTGTCCATGTAGAACTTGTAGAAGACGTCCCAATGCTCCTGGCGAAGATCGTCGCCGGTCAGCGTGTGGATCTTGACGCCGGTTTCAGCGACTTCGCGCCGTTCCTTGCGGATGCTCTTGCGCTTGCGGGAGTTCAGATCGCCAAGGAAATCGTCGAAGCTGCCATAGCCTCGGTTCTCCCAGTGATATTGCTGGCCGATTCGCTGGAGCCAGCCTGCTTCGCCCAAGGTCTCCCAATCCGCTTCGGTCGGAAAGGTGACGTGCACCGAGGAAACCTGATGCCTCAGCGCCAGTTGCTCGAGGGCGGCTATCAATGCCTGGGCCGCCCCTTCCGGCGCGCTCGGATGAAGCAGCAGGCGCGGGCCGGTTACCGGAGTGAACGGCACCGCTGCCTGAAGTTTCGGATAGTAGCTGCCGCCCGCCCGTTCGTACGCATTGGCCCATGCGTGATCGAACACGTATTCGCCGGAGGAATGGCTTTTCAGATAGAGCGGAACCGTTCCGATAATGCTGCCGTCGGGCGCTTCCAGCGCAAGATGCTGCGGCTGCCACCCGGTCGCGGCGCGGCAGGACCCGCTGTCTTCAAGCGCCTTAAGGAAGGCATGACTGAGGAATGGGTTTTCCTCGCCGGCACAGGCATCCCAGGCGGCGGCGTCAATCGCACCGATGCCCGGCATCACCTTGACCGTAACAGTATCTTTTCCGTCTGGCATGCCTACAGAATTAGAGTTTTTGCGGTGCGGCGCAAGACGATTACAAGAGTTCGAAAATCGCCTCGACCTCTACAGCCGAACCGAGCGGCAGGGAGGGGGCGCCGACCGCGAAACGAGCATGCTTGCCGTTGTCGCCGAAGACCTGGAGCATCAGTTCCGACGCACCGTTGATCACCTTGGGATGGTCGTTGAAGTCCGGACCGCAGTTGACGAATCCGCCCAGCTTCAGGCAACGCGCCACCTTGTCCAGATCGCCGCCGCACGCCGCCGCTGCCTGGGCCAGGATGTTCAGGGCACAGACGCGGGCGCAGGCATAACCATCCTCGACCGACAGGTCGGAGCCGACCTTGCCGGTATGGGACAGCGCGCCGTCGCGCATCGGGATCTGCCCGGAGATGAACAGCATCTTGCCGGAGATCGTGTACGGGACGTAGGCGCCGGCCGGTGCCGGCAGCTTCGGCAGGTCGATGCCAAGTTCCGCAAGACGCGCCGCAATGGTGCCCGCCATGTTCTTTCTCCCTTGTTGTTGCCTGTGGCAAATTGTCCGGATCGCCGCTCGCCGGCGCCGGAGGCCAAGACCATAGCCGGACACGCGGCGGCAAGCCAGAGCAGGGCCGCATGAGGGAGAAAAGGGGCCGTCAGGCTGCCAGCTTGTAGCCCTTGACGAGTTGGTCGAGGATCGTCGCAAGCCTGCTCAGTTCACCGGCTGCACTGGACGTTTCGGTCGCACCTGCCGCCGTGCTCTGCGCTATCTCGACCATGGTCAGCAAGGCGTCGTGGACCATATTCGCCTGATCTGCGGTCTGCCCGGTATCGGCTGCTACCGTCTTTGCCGAATCCGCCACCTGACTGACATTGCGCCCGATCTCGCTGGTAGTTGCCGTCTGCTGGGCGACCTCCGTCGCGATGGCGGCTGCTATCTCATCGATCCGCGCGATCACGCCGTGAATGGCTCCGATGGACCCGGAAACCCGCGTCATGGCGTCGGCGACTTGAGAAATGGAGGCGACGGAGCGACCGGTCTGCTCCTGGGTGGCGGTGATGCGCTGGGCGATGTTCTCGGCGGCACGAGCACTTTGGGTAGCCAAGTTCTTGACCTCGGTGGCGACCACGGCGAACCCCTTTCCGGCCTCGCCCGCGCGTGCCGCTTCGATCGTGGCATTCAGCGCCAGAAGGTTGGTCTGCTCCGCGATGTCCGAGATGACCTTGATCACTTCGCCGATTTCGGCGCTGTTGGCGGAAAGCTGGCGGATGTCCTCGACCGCCGATCCGATCGCCGCTTCGGCGCCTCCCAATGTGTCGCGTGCCTGCCCGGCGGCGGCGGACGCCTGATGGGCGACATCCGAACTGTTGGCGGCGTGGCGTGCCACCTCGCTGATCGAAGCGGTCATTTCCTCCGATGCCGCGGCTACGCTGTCGGCACTTTCCGCCAAGCGGCCTGCGATGCTGGACAGTTCGCCGACTGCCGCGACGACGCCGTTCATCGCGTGGCTGATATCGTCGGCGCGGTTGTTCATCGATTCCGCGTTTCGGCTCATCTCCTCGGACGAAGCCGTGAGTTCCACCGACGCCGCGGATACCGATCCGCTTGCCAGACCGACTTCACCGATGCTGCTGCGCAGGCTTTCCAGCAGATGGTTGAAGTCACGGGCCATTTCGGCAACCTCGTCGCCCGTGGAAATGCTGACGGTCTGAGAAAGGTCGCCTCTCCGTGCGGCGGCGATGGATCGTTGCATGACCGGAATCGGCCTTACGATCGCGCGGCCAAGTAGGATGGCGACGGTTCCGAGCAACAGGACGACTAGAAGACACGCGCCACCCAGTTGAAGGGCGGTTACGACGAAGGCCTTGTTGACGTCATCGATATAGATGCCGGAGCCGATGACCCAGCCCCATGATTCATGGCGTTTGGCAAAAGCGATCTTGGGCTGCGGCGCGGTATCCTTGCCCTTGGGCCAGACATACCGAACGGTCACGCCGTTTCCGGCAACCGCTCCCTCCAGCATCTTCGCGACGAAGGCAACGCCATTCTGGTCCTTGACGGCTTTGAGGTTCTTGCCGACCAGGCGGGGGTCGGCGCCATGCGCCACGACGGTTCCGGCCGGGTCCAGAACGAAGAAATACTCACCGTCCGCGTAGCGAAGCGAGGACAGCGCTGCCAATGCCGCCTTCTGGGCCGCATCGTCGGAAGAAGCACCGTCGCGGGCCGCCTGGGCATAGTGATCGACCAGGGTCATGGCGGTCTCGATCAGGTGCTGCGTCTGCCCCTGGCGTTCGGAAAACATTTGGGACCGCAGCGTCATCAGCGATATGCTGGCGACGACAATCAGGCCGGCCAGACCGGCGGCTACGATCAGCATGATCTTGTATTTTATCTTCAAAGTGCCGATCACTTTCGCCTCCCGGCAGAATTATTTACTTACTCCCCAGTAGGAACAGTCTCAGTAGGTTTTGCGAATTAATCGTTAATTTGCGGCATCTCGCGGCGGTTGGACACACCAGTCACCCTGCTAAAGTTTCTTGCGACTGATTCTCAAAACGTGTATTTCAATAATGCGAGTGATTATCAATTTCATGGAGACGGCCGTGTCGAACCAGATGCTCAGTGCCTCCACCTCTCTCCATCGCGACCAGGAAGCGGCTTTGGACCTGGATCACGCCGAACATGACGATGCCGAAACGCTGACCTTGTGGGCCTTCCGGCGCTGGGTCATGGGGCTCAGGTACAAGGCTCCCGAGCAATGGGAAACCGTTCTGCGCGGGTTGCGTCGGCGCTGCGGCGAGGCGGCGGGGCACGATGCGGCCGTGGCCATGGCGGAACTGGTCGATTGCTTGCGCAGAACGGCCCGCCGCACCGTCACTCATCACCAACTCTGCTGCGCCGAACTTGGCGACGACGAAGCTACCCTGCTCGTACTCCTGGCGGCCTGCCAGCGCGGTCATTCCGCGCTGGCCGAAGCGGCAGCCCAGGCATTGTCCGGGACTTCCCGCAATGAAGAACTGACGTTGGCAGCCACACGCTTCGCCGACGCTTTCTCCCAGCGGGGTTTGATGCTGCCCTACCGCGATTTGGCGTTGGACTTGGCCTTTGCCGCCGGTCCCGGTTCCGCGGCTTCAGTCCACTGAACCGCCGACCCGACTGAACTGCCAGCTTGGTCCGCGCTACGCCAGCCCCGTCGTCTGACGCGGCCGGCAGCGGTGCGGCACTTCACCATACTGCGAAATTGAAACCGCACGCGCTTCAAGCGAGGTCCGGCTGACTCCCGGGGAAACGCGGGTCGGAAGGGTCCGTCGGCCGTCCGGGTATCTCGCCCGGTATGATGCCTGTTTGCTCCTCGTCCGGACCTACGTCCGGTGTCTCCGCCGGTTCCGGCACCGGCGGAGCTTTAGGCGAATCCGCTAGATTTTCCGCACTGGCGCTGCCCGCGGATAGTTCGAAAAGCCGATCTTCCATTTCTCACCTCCTGTTCCTATTTTACAACAGTGGCGTGACCTTCTGGTTGCGGCGCCGGTGCTCTCGACATCGCGAAAACCTTCGGCCGAGTCGCTCGAAAAGCATGAGCGGTAGACGCTATGGCGATCTGATGGGAGTGCCGAATGGAGCGGAACGAGTACAGCTTGGGTGTGTTTGATAAACCACAGCGCATGGGAAGATACTGATTCAGGCTTCGATAGTCGCAGAAGCCTTGCTGCGTTGATGAGGACCCCCGGAAAACCAGGGAGAGCGCGCAAGTTCGCCACGTACAGGCGGTTCAGTGTCGTTACGGAATGCGTCGACATTCCACCTGATGAAAATGCCGATGTAACTTCCACACTTGCTCAGACTCCACAGGTGCCCGAAACTCCTTGTTAACTAACTGCCACTTAACGTAACGATTAACCATCATGGTGTCTGAAAGGGTGACGGCTTGACGCAACGAACCGCAGACCATCACAGCTCCAGCCGGACCTCACGGTCCGACCGCCGCACTGAAGGTTTGCCGTCACGGCCTCGGTCCCCGCTACCCGACAGGCACCAAGAATGGCGTCGTGCAAGCAATAAAATCGCGCCCAAAAGCCGCAGTGCGGTATACTCCGTTTTGCCATCGAATTGTCAAACTGTACGGCAAGCATACGGGTATGATTTGGGCAGTGTGGCTGACATATCCTTTTCCAACGAATCCGGCTTCGGCCAACGCTGGCAATTTACGTACGGCGTCATAAATCTCTTTGAGACTAAGCTTATCGATTCGATGAACATGAACCGCCCATGCTCTAGGCTAAATCGTTATGAAGCCGGAATGTCAGCGTGCCGGCCAAGTAGCGATATAGAAAAGGACAGCCTTAAAGTTCGGCGGGGAGGAGTGACTGCTTTCGTTGCCTGCGGCAGCCCTGGCGGAAAAATTTACCGATGAAGCCAGTCGAGCGCTGTAGGACCAATGGAGACCCTTTGAAAGAGGAGTGACCGATGTTCCCGGCCGACGACCTGTTCTCCCGTTACTCGCAAAACTATGAGGGTCGCAAAGAAGTAGAGATGACCCTCTTCGAGTACCTCGAAGCGTGCAAGAATGATCCTCTGATCTATGCCACGGCCGCCGAGCGACTTTTGGCCGCCATCGGTGAAGCGGAGGTTGTGGATACGGCGAAAGACCCGCGTCTTGGCCGCATCTTCATGAACCGCACGATCAAGGTATATCCCGCTTTCAACGAATTCTACGGCATGGAAGAGACGATCGAGCGGATCGTCGGGTTCTTCCGGCATGCGGCCCAGGGTCTGGAAGAGCGTAAACAGATCCTGTATCTGCTGGGACCGGTCGGAGGCGGCAAGTCGTCGCTCGCCGAGCGTCTCAAGTCGTTGATGGAACGGCAGCCGATCTATGCGCTCAAGGCCGGCAAGGATGTCAGCCCGCTGTTCGAGAGCCCGCTCGGGCTGTTCGATCCCGAACAGATGGGTCCGGTGCTCGAAGACAAGTTCGGTATCCCGCGCCGCCGCCTGACCGGCTTGATGAGCCCCTGGGCGGTCAAGCGTCTCGACGAATTCGGCGGCGACATCTCCAAGTTCCGCGTCGTACGCCTGATGCCGTCGAAGCTGCGTCAAGTCGGCGTGTCGAAGACGGAGCCCGGCGACGAGAACAACCAGGATATCTCAAGCCTTGTCGGCAAGGTCGATATCCGCAAGCTCGAGATGTTCAGCCAGAACGATCCCGACGCCTACAGCTTCTCCGGCGGCCTGAACCGGGCGACCCAGGGTATCCTGGAATTCGTCGAAATGTTCAAAGCGCCGATCAAGATGCTGCATCCGTTGCTGACGGCGACCCAGGAAGGCAACTATGTCGGCACCGAGAACATCGGCGCCATGCCATTCCAGGGCGTGATCCTGGCCCACTCCAACGAAGCGGAGTGGCAGACCTTCAAGAACAACAAGAACAACGAAGCTTTCATCGACCGCATCTGTGTCATCAAGGTGCCGTATTGCCTGCGGGTCACCGAAGAACAGAGCATCTATCATAAGCTGATCCAGGGCAGCGACCTTGCGAACTCGCCCTGTGCGCCCGCTACTCTTCAGATGATGGCCCGATTCTCCGTCCTGTCCCGTCTGCGGGAACACGAGAACTCCGGCATCTATTCGAAGATGCGGATCTACGACGGCGAGACCCTGAAGGAAACGGACCCCAAGGCCCGCTCCATGCAGGAATACCGCGACGCCGCCGGCGTCGACGAAGGCATGGAAGGCATCTCGACCCGTTTCGCCTTCAAGGTCTTGGCCGCCACCTTCAATTATGACAATACGGAGATATCGGCGGACCCTGTCCACCTGATGTACATGCTTGAGCAGTCGATCAAGCGTGAACAGTTCCCCGAAGACACGGAAAAGCGTTATCTTGAGTTCATCAAGGGTGAACTGGCTCCCCGCTATGCCGAGTTCATCGGAAACGAGATCCAGAAGGCTTATCTGGAGTCGTATCACGATTACGGACAGAACATGTTCGACCGGTATGTCGATTATGCAGATGCCTGGATCGAGGATCAGGACTTCAAAGACCCCGATACCGGCCAGCTGATGAACCGCGACCTGTTGAACCAGGAACTGACGAAGATCGAGAAGCCTGCGGGTATCGCCAATCCCAAGGACTTCCGCAACGAAGTGGTGAAATTCGCCCTTCGTGCCCGGGCCAACAACGCCGGCCGCAACCCGCCATGGACTTCCTACGAGAAGATCCGCGAGGTGATCGAGCGGCGCATGTTCAGTCAGGTCGAAGACCTGCTGCCGGTCATCAGCTTCGGCAGCAAGAAAGACAGTGATACCGAGAAGAAGCACTCCGACTTCGTCGAACGCATGACCTCGCGTGGATACACCGAACGTCAGGTTCGCCGGCTGGTCGAGTGGTACATGAGAGTGAAGCAGGCCGGCTGACGGAAGGGAATATCGCTGACATGAACATCATTGACCGGCGCCTCAATCCCAAGGGCAAAAGCCTGGCAAACCGCCAGCGCTTCCTGCGCCGCGCCAAGGAGCAGATCGTCAAGGCGGTGCGTGACAGCTCGGGCAAGCGCAACATCCAGGATATCGAGAACGGCGACAAGATCTCGATATCCACGGGTGGCGTGCGGGAACCTTCGTTCCACCGCTCGGCCTCGGGCGGCCTGCGCGAGCATGTGGTGCCGGGCAACAAGGAGTTCGTCGAAGGCGATACCATTCCCAGGCCGGATGGTGGAGGCGGACGGGGCGGCTCGGAAGGCGCCCCGGACGGAGAAGGCGAGGATGACTTCCGGTTCGTCCTGAGCCGGGAGGAATTCCTCGACATCTTCATGGAAGACCTTGAGCTGCCGGATCTCGTGAAGCAGAAGATCAAGCAGACCGAGAGCTTTTCGCTTCATCGGGCAGGCTACAGTTCCAGCGGTTCGCCCAGCAACCTCAATCTGGTGCGCACGATGCGCAACAGCCTGTCGCGCCGCATCGCTCTCCGCCGGCCCAAGCCGGAGGAGATCGAGAGGCTTGAGCAGGAGATTTCGGACCTCGAGGCCAACGGCACCGACGACGACCGGCTGCTGGAACTTCGCGGCGAACTGGACCGCCAGATGCGGCGGAGCCGGCTGATCCCCTACCTCGACCCGGTCGACGTACGCTACAACCGGTTCGAACGCGTTCCTAGGCCGGTGGCCCAGGCGGTCATGTTCTGCCTGATGGACGTTTCCGGTTCGATGACCGAGCATATGAAGGACCTCGCGAAGCGGTTCTTCATCCTGCTCTTCCTGTTCCTCAAGCGGCGTTACCGCCACGTCGACATCGTCTTCATCCGGCACACCCACGAAGCCAAGGAAGTGGACGAGGAGACGTTCTTCTACAGTGCGGAAACCGGCGGCACCGTCGTTTCCACGGCGCTGGAGGAGATGAAGCGGATCATCGCCGACCGGTATCCCGAAGGCGACTGGAACATCTACGCGGCGCAGGCTTCGGACGGCGACAACATGTCCAACGACAATGCCAAGTCGGCGGCGTTGCTGGAGAACGTTATCCTGCCAATGTGCCAATACTTCGCTTATATTGAAGTAAGCCAGGATTACGAAGGCGGACTTGGCGGCGCGCTGGGGGCGACGCTCGGCCGGGAGACGGACCTGTGGCGGACCTACAAGCTGGTGGCGAAACCGGGAGCGCCGATCGCCATGCGGAAGGTCCGGACGCGTAGGGAAATCTTCCCCGTGTTCCGGGAGCTGTTTTCCCGCGAAACTGCGACGACGTAAAACGGCGCCAGCGTAAAACGGCTCCAGTGTAAAATGGCGGTAGTATAGACGGTCGCTCCAATGAGACGGTCACGTGACGGATAGTCTCCGAGGATTGCCAGAGGAACGGTAGATGTCCATGCAGATGCTCGACAGCCCTAACCAGTTGATCTACGAAGGCGCCGATTGGGATTACGATAAGATCAAGCGCGCCTACGACGCGATCGAGCGGATCGCGTTCGACGAGATGGGACTGGATATCTATCCGAACCAGATCGAGGTGATCACGGCCGAGCAGATGCTGGACGCCTACTCGTCCATCGGCATGCCGCTGATGTACAAGCACTGGTCGTTCGGCAAGCATTTCGCGCAGGACGAGACCATGTACCGCAAGGGGCTGCGCGGTCTGGCCTATGAAATCGTGATCAACTCAAGTCCCTGCATCAGCTACATCATGGAAGAGAATTCCATGACGATGCAGACGCTGGTGATCGCGCACGCGGCATTCGGCCACAATCATTTCTTCAAGAATAACAATCTCTTCCGCCAGTGGACCGACGCCAAGGGTATCCTGGACTATCTGGAGTTCGCCAAGACCTTCATCCTCAAATGCGAGGAGCGCTACGGTCATCAGGCGGTCGAGCGCACGCTGGACGCCGCCCATGCGCTGATGAGCCATGGCGTCCACCGCTATCCGCGCAAGCAGCCGCTCGACCTTCGGGAAGAGCAGAAGCGTGAGGACGAGCGGCAGGAATATAACCGCAAGATGTACAACGACCTTTGGCGCACGGTTCCGACAAAGCCCGGCGTCAAGGAAGCCGTTTCGGCGGTCGAGAACCGCAAGGCGCTGCTGGCGCTGCCCGAGGAGAACATCCTCTATTTCCTGGAGAAGAAGGCGCCGCGCCTGCATCAGTGGCAGCGTGAAATCCTGCGCATCGTCCGCCGCGTTGCCCAGTACTTCTATCCGCAGAAGCAGACCAAGCTGATGAACGAAGGGTGTGCCACATACACCCACTACTACATCATGAACCGTCTGCATCAGAAGGGACTGATGAGCGACGGTGCGTACCTGGAGTTCCTTCACTCCCATACCAGCGTCGTCTTCCAGCCGAATTTCGACGATCCTCGCTTCAGCGGGATCAACCCCTATGCCATCGGCTTTGCGATGATGGAGGATATCGAACGTATCGCCACCAAGCCGACCGACGAGGACCGCCAGTGGTTCCCCGATTTCGCCGGCAACGGCGATGCCATGGGGACGTTGCGGGAGGCCTGGGCCAATTTCCGCGACGAGAGCTTCGTTCTCCAGTACCTGAGCCCGCACCTGATGCGCAAGATGCGGATGTTCGAGGTCCGCAACGACGCCTCCGAGCCGGAAATGATGGTGGAGGCGATCCATAACGAGCGTGGTTACCGGAAGCTCCGCAAGGCGCTTGCCCGTCAGTACGACATCGGGTATCTCGAGCCGGACATCCAGATCGTGGATGTGGACTTGGCGGGCGACCGCAAGCTCATCCTTCAGCACCGGGTCATCAACCGGGTCCTGCTGGACGAGAGCGACGCTCGCGCCGTCCTGCGGCATATTGCCAACCTTTGGGGCTACGAGGTCATGCTGGTCGAGGTCGATGCGACCACCGACGCGGTCCTGAAGGAACACACCGTTTCCGCCAGTTCGCTTCTATTGAGTTGAGGTGATGGGCGGACGTCTTGCGCTGGGAGCAGGCATGCTGCTTGGTCTTGCCTACGATAGTAACCGACGCGCCGCCCAAGCCGAACTGGACAACCCACCGATCGGCAGGATGATCGACCTGTCCGACGGTTCCAGGCTTCACTATGTCGAGCGCGGCTCCGGTCCGCCCGTCCTGCTGATCCACGGCGCCTTGATGCAGGCCGAAGACATGGCGATGTCCCTGCTTGGCCCGTTATCGGCAAATTATCGCACGATCGTCATCGACAGGCCGGGGCACGGATACAGCACGCGTCCCGCTCAGTTCGTATCGACCACTTCCGCGTCGATGGCCGGGCAAGCCCGGATGATCCACGAGGCCATGGGCTTGCTCGGCGTCGAGAAGCCGATCATCGTCGGCCACTCCCTCGGCGGAACCGTTGCGCTGGCTTATGCCGTCCAATTCCCTGAACATGTCGGCGGCATCGTATCGCTAGCCGGCTACTGCTTCCCGACACCCCGTTTTGATCTGATGCCGATCATGTTGAACGGCGTTCCCATGGTCGGGCCGATCAGCGCGCATACGATGTCGGCGGACTTCGGGCGGATGTACCTGTCGGCGATGATCGACCGGATCTTCTCGCCCGATCCCGTCCCGGACTATTTCCAGGAGCGCTTTCCCGGTGGCATGCTGCTGCGGCCTAAACAACTTTGCTCGAATGGCGAGGATTTCTCCGCCATGGTCGCAGGTGCCGCCTCCATGTACCACCGCTATCCTCAGATCCAAGTCCCTGTTGCAATCTTGTCGGGATCCGAAGACAGGATCGTCTGGCCGCAATACCATGCGAAGCCTTTGCACAAGATCGTAAGAGGATCGACGCTGGAACTACTGCCCGGGGTGGGGCACATGCTGCATCATGCCCGGACCGATGCGGTTGTCGCTGCCATCCACCGGATAGCCGAGCGGATAGATGAGCGGGTCGGGAAGCTGGGTCTTACCGGTTGAGCCGCTTCGGCCAGCCCCGCATTCACTGGCCGAAGCTTTCCTGACATCAGCGATAAGGTCTAGACGCCACTGCCCTTCTGGTTCTCTGCCTCGGCTTCCGCCGCTTGGCTGCCGAACTGGTCGGCGTCGGTACCTTCCGTGCTTCCGGTGGAAACTCCTCGCAGGGCGTCGGCTGCTTCGGTCAGGTTGTTCGGCACGGTGTCGCCGTCGGCGCCGGAATCCAGCTGGGTGCCGCTCTGGTCCGGGTTGCCGCCAAGCTCGCGAACTGCCTGATCCCAATGGTCCTGTTCTCTGCCTTCAGGCTGGCCTTCCTGTTGCCAAAGCTCATAAGCCCGCTGTTTGATGCGCTCTAGGTCCATCGTGCTTTCCTAGGTCGGAGGGGTGGGTGGGATGGGGTCAAACACATCCCGCGGATTGCTTTAAGTCAACAGGAGTCCCCGATATTCATCCCTGGCGGATCGACACAAATCGCCGGGCAAAGATCGCACTGGATCGAGACCAGGGTTTGGGAGGATGATCGGGTCGGAGTTGTTCGGCCAATGGGGAGGGAAAATCAATGAAGCCCGTCAAGAAGCGCCGCTCCGGCATCGATCCGTTGTTTTTGATCCTAGGCGGTGCCCTGCTGCTGATGGTGATCCTGCTCAGCCTTAGCCGGTAAGTCGTCACCGTTCATGGTCGCGGTGTATGATTGCGAGCACAGTTTGTCGCATCGCAAGAAGTTGAGGCGAGGCATAGAGTCTGCTGTGGCACGGTAAAAACAAGGACTGCCCACTCAGGGGTCCGACGCTGCCGGATCGTCCTGTCACGGACAGGAAGGAGATTTTCCATGGCATCTTCTCTCATCACGACCATCAACGAAGAACACCGCACGATCGCCAAGCTGCTTCATTTGATCGACCGCCAGGTGATGCTGTTCGCGGAGTCGGTTTCGCCCGATCTCGACCTGCTGCACTTGATCATGGAGTACACCCAGAGCTTCCCCGACCTTTACCATCACCCCAAGGAAGATGCGATCTTCGTCAAGCTGAAGGAGCGCGAACCGGCGATGGCGAGTCAGATCGACACCCTGCTCGAAGATCACCGCAACATGCACCAGATCAGCAGCAAGTTCGCCAATCTGGTCGAGCAATTGATCGGCGACGCGACCATGCCACGCGAAGTCTTCATCAAGGCTGCGGTCGACTATGTCGATTTCCAGCGCAATCACATGATGCGGGAGGTCGGAGACGTGCTTCCCGCAGCGATGCGAGTCCTGTCGGCGGCGGACTGGGCGGAACTGGAGGCGAACGCCGAGGAAGGCCACGATCCGCTGGAAGGTGGCAAAGAGCATTTCCAGAGACTTTCGGCATTGCTCCTGAGCGAAGCCTGACGCGGAGCTAGCGCTGCGGAGTAGGGGGGGGGCGATACAAACCTACTCCGCAGCCTTCGGGAAACATATATACAGGGCGCATTATTTGTTGCCGAGGGCACGGAGAGCGCCATGCATCTGACCACCTATACGGACTACTCGCTGCGGGTGCTGATCTATCTCGGGGTCAGGAGCGATGAGCTGGTCACTATCAGGCAGATTTCCGATCATTACGGCATCTCGAACAACCATCTCCTGAAGGTCGTTCACCAGCTTGGGCTTCAGGGATTTATCGAAACCGTCCGGGGACGGAATGGTGGGCTTCGCCTAGCGCGTCCAGCCTCTCAGATCGTGATCGGCGATGTCGTACGGAAAATGGAGCAGGACATGGCCCTGGTCCACTGTTTCGCTTCCAATGGGGCTGCCGAACGCGGAACCGATTGCAAGATCGTAAGCGCCTGCGTACTGAAAGGTGTGTTGAACAAGGCTTTGCTGGCATTCCTGGAGGTGCTGGACCAGCATACGCTGGCGGAACTGGTGGTGCCCAAGGCCAAGCTGGCCGAGCTTCTGATGGCTGAACCCGAGTGAGCTCCATAGTGACTTATAGTCGCGGACCGACAAAGACCAAAGAATTTTCTTGAAGATAATGTTTCCGCATCGTTAGTTCTAGGAAGACGAGGCTATTGGAAAGCCTTGGCTGTGCGTGAGAAATCATAGGATTCGTTCGAATGAATATTCGAGTAATCCGCTATGCCAAGCGCTTCAGGAACTACGATAATGAATTTCATGTTGAGAATCGGACTGCTGGCTGGCGTTGTTCTAGCCAGCGTAGCCTGTCAGTCTACTGAGGAAGCTTATTTCTCCGGGCGGGACGGACCTGTGGATTGTGCGAACTTCCGCATACAAAGTTCTCGTAGCGATCTGAAGCCAGCTGGCGAAAAAAGTTGCTGGATGTCGACGACCAACACTGTCGAGCATGTCGCGACCGGATATGGACGGGCATTCGAGAGTAGCAGCAATCGCATGGCCACCATGCTCTATCTTGCCGGCGCCAAGACGATGATGGGCCATAGAGAGCCTCAATCTCTACTTGGCGACTTCGATATGATCAAGAATGAAGCTGAAGCATGGGAGACGTTGCCAAGCGTCAGGGTGAACGATAAGACGTACAAGCTGATGAGGTTTTCGTTAGAAAAACGAAAATTTTCCTGTATCGGGTTCGTCAATTATGGTGACTCGATTGCCCACGGATACAGAAGCATCAATTTTGGGTTTTCCTGCATGCCCTCTCAGACTGGGATCATGCCTGAAGCTGCAATCCTGAAGGACTTGGAAGCGCTGCACGTCCGGATCTGATCTGCTCATCGGGTGACAGTATCCGGACGCGCGCTTGCTTCGTTCCAGTCAGCCTTCCGCTACCAAGCCGCGGGCGGGACCCTGCTTCTGCCGGTCGCGGTCGCCGGCTTGCGGCTGGCGGCTAAGATCGCGCAACCGCCGCTCGGCCGCAGCGATGCTCTCGTTGTTGCGGCGGGCATCGGCGTCGATCGCTTCGAGCAGGGACCGCAGCATGGCGCGTAGCCGGTCGTTCTCGTTGACCAGCCGGCTATTGTCCGTAGCAAGCTTGCTCATGGACACGCGCGCCATGCTGAGTTCGGCGACCTGACGCTCCAGCGTGCTGGAAAACGTCTCGATCTGGGATAGCAGGCCTTCGCCGCTGGATTTGGACACTTCGAGGCGGGCGAGGGTGGCCTGGTATTCATCGAACAAGGAGTCCTCCCGCGCACTGCTGTTTTCCGGAGCCTTTCGGGGTTCTTCCGCCGTGACGGCGACCAGTGCCCGTGCCGGGAGTGAGTCCGGTTCGTCGTCGCTGAGCTGCCCGATCAGGTTGGCGATAGCCTGGAGGTCGTCCGTCATCGTCGTCTCGCCGGCATGGAAGGACGGGGCGCCGCCGGATGCTGCGGCGCGATCGCGTGGTGTGCCTCTGAGCGCCGCCGGGGTTGGCGGCGCCAGAGGCTGTGAGAGAGACTGCGCGATTGCGGGCAACTGTTTGGTTTCCGCATCCGACTGCGGCTGGGGCAATTGGTCCACCTTGCCCCGTACCAGGAAGTTCAATGACATCGGCAAAGCTCCGCACGATTCGGGCCTGTGATGTCATGGTTATCGTTTGTTAAGCTTAATAAGTCGTGAACTACCCCCTCGACCTGCGCCAGAAGTACAGAGCCAGCGGCACTATCCAGATCGCCAGCGTTATGATCCCAAGGCCCGCAGCCAGCGGCCTTTCGAAGAAGCCCAGGAAGCTGCCGTCCGACTTGATCATCGACGTGACGAAGTTTTCCTCCAGCAGCGGCCCCAGGACGATCCCCAGGATAGTTGGGGCTATCGGAAAGCCGTTCTCCTCCATGATGAAGCCAAGCAAGCCGAAGGCGAGCATGACGCTGATGCCAAAGGCGGAGTTGTTGATGGCGAACGAGCCAACGATGCAGAACAGCAGGATCGTCGGCATCAGCACGTTGCGGGGTACCCGCATCAGCAGCCTCGCCGACTTGATCGCTGCCCAGCCGGCGGGCACCATGAAGATGTTCGCCAGGATGAAGATCAGGAAGACGGCGTAGATATCCTGCGGGTTGTTGATGAAGATCGTCGGTCCAGGATTCATGCCTTTCAGGTACAGCACGCCGATGACGATGGCGGTGATGCTGTCGCCGGGGATGCCGAACACCAGCGCCGGGACCCAGGCGCCGCCAAGTGCTGCGTTGTTGCTCGACGTGCTCTCGATGATGCCTTCGACATGGCCGGTGCCGAACTTCTCCGGCGTCTTGGAGAACCGCTTGCTGACGGCGTAGCTGACCCAGGCCGCGATGTCGGCCCCGGCGCCGGGCAGGGCGCCGATCGCGGTGCCCAGCACATTGCCGCGAAGCGACTGGCGCCAGTACTGCTTGAACAGCCTGCCCCAGCCGGTGAACAGGTTGCCGGCCGGCGCCTGGACGTTGCTGGTGTCGGCCGACATTCCAAGGACGTAGCGGAAGATCTCCGACACCGCGAACAGGCCGATCATCGCCGCGATGAAGTCGATCCCGCCCATCAGATCGACATTGCCGAAGGTGAAGCGCGGCACGCCTGCCGGGTTGTTCAGCCCGATGGTCGCGACCAGAAGGCCGATCATCAGGCTGACCAGCCCCTTGATCGTCGAACCCGATCCGACCACGGTGGCGCAGGTCAAACCGAGGCAGGCCAGCCAGAAGTATTCGAACGAGCTGAACTGGAGCGCCACCTCGGCCAGCGAGGGCGCCGCCACGATCAGGACGGCCGTGCCGAACAACCCGCCCAGGGCGGAGAACAGCAGGTTGGCCCCCAGCGCCAGTTCCCCCTGACCCTTGCGGGTCATGGCGTAGGCTTCATCGGTATAGGCGGCGGATGCCGGAGTGCCGGGAATGCGCAGCAGGGTTCCGGGAATGTCGCCCGCGAAGATCGCCATCGCCGAGCAGGTGACGATGGCGCCGATGGCGGCTACCGGCGACATGAAGAAGGTGATCGGCACTAGGAGCGCCGTCGCCATGGTGGCGGTCAGGCCAGGAACGGAGCCGACGAACAGGCCGAACAGGGCGGCCAGGACGATGGTGACCAGCACGTCGAGCTGGAAGACCAACTGGGCTGCAAGAAGAATCGCATCCATGGCGTCACCAAGCCCAGGGCGTTAGGACGCCCCATGGCAGCGGCACCCGCAAAAGGCTGTAAAATCCGTAATGCACAGCCATCGTGATGCCCGCCGCCAGGACCGGAATCTGCAAGGGTTTGACACCCAGAACGCCGAACAGGATGACAAGTGCTATGAACGCCGTCGGGATGAATCCCAACGGCGTCGAGGCCAGTATATAGAAGATCACCAGCGCTATCGTGATCGCCAGCGTGCGCAGGTGATGGCCGGAGCGCGCCCACGGCGCCAGCGAGACGGCCCCTGTCTCGGCCCATTGCCTCATGCCGCCCGCGATGAGGACGACCGAACAGAGTCCCAACGCTATCGAGATCCAGGTCGGGAATACGGATGCACCGTACTCCTGACCCGGTATGGCTGGAAAGGTCCGGGCATACACCCCGACCGCGAGGGAGAAGGCCAGAAGGACCGCTCCCAGGATCGCGTCGTTGATCCGCATTGCAGCTGCCGCCCTTACTGCCGGGCGATCCCGACCGCCTTCATCACCTTGCCCAGGCTGTCGTTGCTCTCGGACATGAAAGTGCCGAACTGCTCGCCGGACGCGTAGACCATCCCGAAGCCACGCTGGTTCATGAAATCCTTGAACTCGGCGCTGTCATAGACCTGCTTCAACGCCGAAGTCAGCTTCTGGGCGATGTCGTCGGGCAGGCCCTTGGGTGCTACCACGCCGCGCCACGCGGCCATGGTCCAGTCGATGCCGGTCTGTTCCTTCAGCGTCGGGATGTTCGGGAACAGCGGGTGGCGCTTTTCCGCCATGATGGCGAGGCTCTTGACCCGCCCCGCATCGATCAGCGACCGCGCTTCCGGGATGGAGCAGGGCGCTATCTGGACGCCGCCGGCGACAAGGTCCTGAAGACCGGGCGCCGCTCCCTGGCTGGGCACCCAGGCGACTGCCTGCGGAGCGATGTCGGCATCCTGAAGCATACCGGCCAGCGCCAGATGCCAGATACCGCCCTGACCGGTGCCGGAAGCCTTCATGGTGCCCGGCTTGGCGCGGATCGCCTCCAGCAGGTCCTTGGCCGAGTTGTACGGGCTGTCCTGGGCGACCTGAAGCCCAGCCGGGTCCTCGTTCATCAACGCCAGCGGCGTGTAGTCGGCATAGGTGAGCTGGGTCAGCCCCTGCCAATGCATCATGCCGATCTCGACGGTCGCGAGACCCAGCGTATAGCCGTCGGGCGCCGAACTGGCGATGGCCTGATGGCCCACCACGCCGCTGCCGCCGGTCCGGTTGACGACGTTGATCGGCTGCCCAAGCGTCCGTTCCAGCAGGCTGCTGACGATACGCGCCGTGGCGTCGGTGCCGCCGCCGGCGCCCCACGGGACGATCATCGTGATCGGACGCTCGGGATATGCCGCCAAAGCCGGAGCTTGTCCCATCGCCAGCAATCCGCCGACGGCGGTCAGGGCCAGCGCGCAGGTGCGGACGAATGTTCTTCTTTTCATGGTTCCCTCCCAGTGTTTTTCAGTGCTTTTTTGGTTTTTTGTATCAGCCGATGCGCTGGATTAGTTTCAGGCAAGTTCCCCCGGCAGTACCAGCCCTTTTTCCTTCACCATGCGTTCGAGTGCCCGTAGCCAGTGATGGTAGTAGGTCGTTCCCAGGTCCGGATCGCCCCGTTTCTGGGCTTCGGCGATCTCCTCCGACAGGACCGCCGCCCACTCCGGCCATGTGAAATGGCCCGCCTCGTGGAGTTTTACCGTCATGGCGAAGGCATGGGCTTCCCAGGGTTCGCGGAACGGCGGTTCGTCTCCCGGCTTCACGGCGCTGCCTCCAGGTAGTCGTCCCACAGATCGACATAGATCGTATCGTTCGACGGTGCGGCGTCGCCCCACAGGTCGCGGCCGCCGAAGCGGACGCTGTAGCAGTGCTGCGGTTTCTTGCCCAGGCCATGGGCATGGGTGTCGGGAAATACATAGACGCCATGGTCGCGGTCTATCGTGCCGATCCGGCCCCGGCAGTAGCGCGGCACCCGGGTATGGCCCGGCGTCGTGATGTCGAGAACGCGTACCTTCGTCCCTGCATTGAACTTGGCCGGCACGTCGTCGTCGAGCTTGGCGCTGGCGCCCTTGGCGAGGATCGCGGCCACGCGTGCCGGATCGGGCGGCGGGGTTTGGGAAATAGCGGCCGGTTCCCCCGTCGCCAGTTCCTCCGCCGAGACCAGGCCGGTTTCGACCGCCAGCCGCTCGACCCCCTTGAACCAGATCTCGTAGTAGCTGCTGCCGAGGTAATCGGCCGGATGCCGGTTTTCGCGGGCATGGCGGGAGGTGTCGATGTTCCAGCGGCCATGGAAGCCGAGGGCGAGGGTGATCGCGAACGCCCGCTTGTCCCATTCGGCATGAAACAGCGGGTCGTTCGGATCGGTGTCGATCGGCCCCATGCCATGCATGCCGCCCATGTCGTGGGCGCCGTTCATGGCACGCTCTCCGGCGTCTTGGCCCTGGTCACGCCGATCATGCTGTCGCGGGTGACCAGTTCGGCCAGTTGCTCCTCGCTGAAGCCTTCCGTACCGGCGGGACGCTCCGGCAGCACCAGATACCGGAGTTCCGCCGTGCTGTCCCACACCCGAACCTCGACCTCGTCGCCGAGGACCGTGCCGAACTCCCGCAGCACTCCGCGGGGGTCCATGACGGCGCGGGACCGGTAGGGAGCGGACTTGTACCAGACGGGCGGCAAGCCAAGCACCGGCCACGGGTAGCAGGAGCAGAGCGTACAGACGACCATGTTGTGGATCGCGGGCGTGTTCTCGACCACGACCATGTCCTCGCCCTGCCGCCCGGTGAAGCCGAACTCCGCGATCGCCGTGGTGGCGTCGCGCAGCAGCCGCTCCTTGTAGGCGGGGTCCGACCAGGCCCTTGCCACGACCTTGGCGCCGTTGCGCGGACCGACCTTGTGCTCGTAGGTGTCGATCAGCGCGTTCAGCGAGTCTGGATCGACCAGCTTCTTGGCGACAAGCAGAGCTTCCAGCGACTTGACGCGCTCGGCCAGGGGAGACGCCGGCGCCGCATGGGGATGCCCATGGCCGTGGCTATGGTTATGGCCATGGCTATGATCGTGGCCGCCCATCGGTCAGACCGTCCCGGCGTCGACGATGAAGGTCTGGGCGGACAGCATCATGCTGTCGTCGGCGCCCAGGAACAGGACCATGCGGGCGACGTCGTGGGGCTGCAACTCGTCCTTGAGGCATTGGCGGGCCAGCGTCGCATCAAGCTTCTCCGGCGTTACCCAAAGGGTCTTCTGACGCTCGGTCATGATCCAGCCGGGCGCCACATGGTTGACCCGGATCCGCGAGGGTCCGAGGTCGCGGGCGAGCCCGCGCGTCAAGCCGACCGCCCCGGCCTTGGCCGCCTGGTACACGGCCAGATCGTCGGTGCAGACCATCCAGGAGGTCGAGCCCAAATTGACGATCGAGCCGCCGCCGGCCTTCGCCATGCCGGGCGCCACCGACTGCGCCATGAAGAACTGGTGCCGCAGGTTAACGTTGAGGCGCTCGTCCCAGTATTCGGGTGTGACATCGGCGATCTTGTGCCGGTCATCGCGCGCCGCGTTGTTGACCAGCACGCGGATCGGCCCGAGCGACTCCTCGATCCGGCTCGCGGCGGCCTTGGCGGCGGTGAGGTCGGTCAGGTCGCAGGCGACGAACAGGGGAGCCGTTTCCCCGGCTTCCTTGATTGTGCCGAGCAGTGCCTCGGCGGCGGCCTGGTCGCGGTCGATGAAGGCGACCTTCGCCCCCTGAACGACGAAGTGAACGACGGTGGAGGCTCCGATCCCCGAAGCTCCTCCCGTGATCAGAACAGCCTTGTCCTTGAGGCTGGGATAGCGGGCGGCGGCTCGCGCTGCCTCGACGTCTGCGACGGTCACGTCAGCCATTTTCGATGCGTTCCTTGCGGTTGGTTCCGGACTTGCGGTCGGTTCGGCAAGACCGGTCGATCAGATGCTGATGCCGCCATCGACCACGTGGATCTGGCCGGTGGTGAAAGCGGATTCGTCGCTGGCCAGATAGAGCGCCATGGCGGCGATTTCCTCCGGCGTGCCGAGCCGGCCCAGGGGCTGGCGCGCGACGAACGCCTTACGGGCCGCTTCCGCGTCGCCCTGGGCCGCGATCCGGTCGTCGAGCGACGGCGTCTGGATGGTACCGGGGCAGATTGCGTTGCAGCGGATCTCCTTGGTCACGAAGTCGGCCGCGACCGACTTGGTCAATCCGATCACCGCCGCCTTGCTGGTGCCATAGACGAACCGGTTCGGGATGCCCTTCACCGAGGATGCGACCGAGGCGATGTTGACGATCGAACCGCCCTGGCCGCGCTCCAGCATGGCCGGCAGGAAGGCGCGGATGATCCTGTACATGCTGCGGACGTTCAGGTCGAAGGAGAAGTCCCAGTCCTTCTCGCCGCATTCCAGGATCGTGCCGTGATGGACATAGCCGGCGCAGTTCACCAGCGCATCGAAGGCGCCCAGCTCGCCGGCCAGCGACTGGATGGCCTGGGCGTCGAGCACGTCGAGCGCCCGGACCTTCAGGCCCTGGGTGCCTTCAAGCTCGGACAGCTTCTCCATATTGACATCGGTGGCGATGACATCGGCGCCCTCACGCGCGAAGGCCAGCGCGGTGGCGCGTCCGATTCCCTGCGCTGCTGCCGTTACAAGGGCGGTTTTGCCGGACAATCGCATTTCTTACTCCCCCAGCGGACCGCGTTTGCCGCGGTTCGGTTGTTCGTTTCCGGAATTAATCTGTCCCCCGGAGTATTCGGGATGCGCACAGTTTCACCCGCCCAAACTGGTATGTCCACTCCCCTGATGAGCAATCCGACAACCTCTTGGCAACATACCGTCCAGACGGTATGTTGCTTTCCATGAACGAGAACTCACCCCGCAAACGCCAGCCCGAGGTTACCCAACAGCGTCTTCTCGACGTGGCCGGGGAATTGGTTACGGAAAGTGGCGTCATCGCCCTGACGCTGGAAGCGGTCGCCAAGCGGGCAGGGGTCAGCAAAGGCGGGCTGCTGCACCACTTTCCCAGCAAGCACGCGCTGCTGATGGCGATGGTGCAGGACATCTCGGACCGCTTCATGGAGCAGGTCGCGGGGCAGGCCGGCAACGATCCGGATGCCCATGGCCGCAGCGCCCGCGCCTATGTCCGGACTGTCGTCGACGAACCCGATCAGGAAATCCGGCGATGGGGGGCCTTGAGCGCCGCCTTCATGTCCGACCCTTCCCTGATGGCGGATTGGCGGGCGAGGCTGGCCGAACAACGTGCGGCAGATGCGGCGGAGGGGACGGATCCGGTCGGACCGATGATCGCCCGGCTGGCCGCCGACGGTCTCTGGCTGGCCGATGTCTGCGGATTGTACGGCATAGACGAAGACATGCGCGGCCGGATCGCCGACCGGCTCATTGCGCTGACGAGATCATGACCGACGCCGGATCGGGGGAAGCCGAATGACATACGCGTTTCTGTTCACCGCCATCGTGCTGGAAGTCATCGGCACGTCGGCCCTGAAAGCATCGGAGCAGTTCACGAAGCTGCTGCCTGTTCTGGTCATGGCCGCTTGCTACGGGACGTCGTTCTTCTTCCTGTCGCTCGTGCTGCGGACCTTGCCGGTCGGCGTCGCCTACGCGATCTGGAGCGGGCTCGGAATCGTTCTCATCAGCTTGGTTGGTGTCGTCTGGTTCAAGCAGCCGCTCGACCTGCCGGCAATGCTCGGCCTGGGCCTGATCGTGGCTGGCGTGGTTGTGGTAAACCTGTTCTCGAGATCGGTCGGCCACTGAGGGACGGTGCGGCTCAGGCCGCGTCGGCCAGTTCAGCGATAGATTCGGCGTCGGCCAGTTCGACCTTGTGATTTTCGAGCAGGCGGATCAGTCCGGCGGTCTTCAGGCAGGTGATGGTGCGGGAAACGGTTTCGATCGTCAGCCCCAGATAGTCGGCGATGTCGGCCCTGCCCATCGGCATGCTGATCCGGGTGGCGTTCAGACCGCGCCGCGCCGCTTTCCGCGACAGGTTCATCAGGAAGGTGCAGAGCTTTTCCTTGGCAGTCTTCCGGCCGAGCAGCACCATCTGGTCCTGCGCGGTCAGCAACTCATTCGCTGTGATTGCCATCAGGCGGCGGCGCACTTCCTGGTTCTCGTCGATCAGCGCGTCCAGCCGGCGGCGTGAGAAGCGCCGCACGGACGCCGGGGTCACGGCTTCGGCGGTGTAGAGGTAGTTTTCGTTGAAGGACAGACCCAGGAAATCGCCGGTTTCCAGGAAGCCGATGATCTGACGGCGGCCGTCGGGGAGCAGCTTGAAGACCCGGATGATCCCGCTGGTCACTTCGAACACGTTGTCGGCGCTGTCCCCTTCGCGGAACAGCGGCTGGTCGCGGTCCAATGCGGCAGGCGTGGCGATTGCGTCGAGGGGATCCGCCGGGCGCTGGCCCCAATTGCTGTTCGCCCACTGAATTCGGGTAGAGGTCTGCGGAAGAGCCGGAGCGAAGGCTCCGATACCCACGGCGGTCGTTCCGGCAATGGCAAGAGCTGGAGCCATGTTGTCTTCCTCTCCGTTTCCACTCGGCGGGCCTTATGGCCGCGTTCCTGCTGTAGCGGAGGTATAGGCCCAACGGCCCCTGTCACTTAAGTTCGGGATTGTACGTAAGGGCTTCTACGTAAGGGGTTTTACCTATGGTCCTCTGACATATGTCAGGTGACTGTATGATGTTGATTTGCTGGAAGAAGGTGACCGGTGGCGGATCGGGAGGCGGCGAAGTATCTCGGCGGACTGGCGCGGCGGGCACGGTTGTGGATCGGCTTGGCGGTCGGCGCCGGGTTCGCCAGCGGATTGCTCCTGCTGGCACAGGCGGGATTGATCGCCTACGTGCTCCACGCATCCATCGTGGACGGGGTATCCAGGTCGGACCTGATGCCGGCGCTATGGACGTTGCTGGCCGTCTACGCCGCGCGCGGCCTGTGCGCCTGGGGTGCCGAGCTCGCGGGCTTCACGGCGGCAGCCAGCGTCCGGGCGGTGTTGCGGCGCGAGCTGTACGGCCACATCGCGCGCCTGGGACCTGCCTACGCGGGAAGCAGGCACAGCGGCGACCTGGCGACCGTCCTGATCGAGCAGGTCGACGCCCTGGACGGCTACTTCGCCCGGTTCCTGCCGCAGATGGCGCTGTCGGTACTGGTGCCGCTGACGCTTCTGGCCGCGATCTTCCCCGTCAACTGGGTGGTCGGCGGCATGTTGCTTCTCGCGGCTCCCTTCGTACCGCTGTTCATGTCCCTGATCGGCATGGGCGCCGCAGCGGCCAGCAAGCGGCAGTTCGAGGCACTGGCCCGCATGGGCGGATACTTCCTGGACCGGCTGCAAGGACTGACGACACTGAAACTGTTCGGTCAGGCGCGGCGCGAACTTGACCTGATCGGCAAGGTTTCGGACGAGTACCGCCAGCGCACGATGGGCGTCCTCCGCATCGCCTTCCTGTCCTCCGCCGTCCTGGAGCTTTTCAGCGCGATGGCGGTCGCGGTGGTTGCGGTCTATGTCGGCTTCAGCCTGCTGGGCTATGTCCATTTCGGTCCCAGCGGCGGCGTAACGCTGGCGACGGGCTTGTTCGTGCTGATGCTGGCGCCGGAATTCTTCCTGCCGCTCCGCCAGCTTGCCGCGCATTATCATGACCGGGCGGCGGCGGTCGCGGCCGCCGGGCAGATCATGGCGGTACTCGATACCCCTGCCGCACCACGCGGCGGCATCCGGCCGCCGGCCGATGCCGGCCCTATGGCGCTCGACATGACCGGCGTCAGCTTCGCCCATGGCAGTGGGGAGGGAGCGAGACCCGTATTGCAGGATGTCACCCTGAGCGTGGCCGCCGGAGAGCGGGTGGCGCTGGTGGGGCCGAGCGGCGCCGGCAAATCGACGATCATCGGACTCTTCCTCGGCTTCATCAGGCCCGCCGCCGGAACGGTGACGATCGGCGGGCTCGAGGTCGGCCGGATCGATCCGGCCACCGTCACCGCCTGGGTCGGCCAGAACCCGCACCTGTTCCACGGTACGATCTGGGAGAACATCCGGCTCGCCCGGCCCGATGCGACCGATGTCCAGGTCGATGAGGCCGCCGATGCCGCCCATGTCTCCGACTTCGCCGACCGTCTGCCCAATGGGCTGGAAACGCCGATCGGCCAGCGCGGTCACGGCATCTCGGGCGGCGAGGCGCGCCGGGTCGCCCTTGCCCGCGCCTACCTGAAGGACGCGCCGGTCCTGCTGCTGGACGAGCCCACGGCCGGCCTCGACCCGGAGAATGAAAGGCTCGTCCTGTCAGCCCTGGACAGGCTGGCGCGAGGGCGGACGGTACTGATCGCGACGCACAGCGCATCCGGGATCGGCTGGGCTGAACGCCGGATCGAAGTCGGCGGCGGCAGGCTGGAGGTGGTCGATGCGTGAGCTTTGGCCCTTTCTGAAGCTGTTCCGCCGCCACGCCCTGCGCATGGCGTTCGGCGCGCTGCTGATGCTGGTGACGCTGCTCGCCGGCATCGGGCTTCTCGGCGTGTCCGGCTGGTTCATCACCGGCAGCGCCCTGGCCGGTCTGGGGCTGCTGGGAGGCGCCGCCTTCAACATCTTCACTCCCAGTGCCGCCATCCGGGCCGCCGCCCTGATCCGGACCGGCGGCCGCTATGCCGAGCGTCTGGTCAACCATGAAGCGACGTTCCGCCTGCTTGCCGACCTTCGCCGCTGGCTGTTCGCCAGGGCGATCCCGCTCGACGCCGGGCAGATCGCCCGGCTCACCGGCGGCGACTTGCTGACGCGTCTGACCGCCGATATCGACGCGCTCGACAACCTTTATCTTCGGGTCGTGGCGCCCAGCATGGTAGCGGTCATAGCCGCCATCGCCGTCCTGGTCCCGCTTGGCTGGATCGATCCGGCCGTGGCGCTGACGACGGCAGCCTTGATGCTGGTATCGGGCCTCCTGGTGCCCGCGCTTGCGGCCAGACTAGGTGCCGGCGCTGGCGCCGACATGGTCGGCATCGGCGCCCGCTTGCGGTCCCATGCGGTGGACGGCGTTCAGGGCCTGGCCGACCTGCGGGCTTTCGCTGCGGAAGCGCGCCAGGGGGCGGCCATCGCACAGGAAACCGACGGCCTGATCGCCCGCCAGCGCCGGATGAGTTCGATCACCGGACTTTCCTCCGCCCTCTCCCTGATGGCCGCGGGCGGCGCCGTCTGGCTTGCGTTGTTCCTGACGACCGGCCAGGCAGGCGAAGATCGCCTGGACGGCCCGTTGATCGCCCTTGTCGTCTTCCTGGTGATGGCGCTGTTCGAAGCGACGGCACCTCTGCCGCTCGCCTATCAGTTCCTGGGCCGGACCAAGGCTGCGGCACGGCGGCTGACCGAGATAGCCGACATGCAGCCCCGCGTCGGCGACCCGGAACATCCTGTTCCAGTTCCGGACCGTCATGACCTGATGTTCGACGGCATTAGCTTCGGCTATGGCAAACCTGTCCTGGACGATCTTCGGCTTCACCTTCCGGAAGGTCGCACCGCCGTTCTGCTGGGGCCGAGCGGCTCCGGCAAATCGACCCTGGCCCAACTGGCTCTCCGGCTGATCGACCCGGATACTGGCAGCGTGACCCTGGGTGGCGTCGATCTCCGTAGCCTTCGTCAAGAGGACCTGCACAGCCGCATCGCGTATGTCAGCCAGAACACCCACCTGTTTGCGGCCGACATCCGCGACAACCTGCTGATCGCCCGCCCCGGCGCGACCAACGACGAGCTATGGGACGCGCTGGAAACCGTCGACCTAGCCGATTTCGTCGAAAGCCTTCCTAATGGCATCCTGACCTGGGTCGGCGAGAACGGCGTGCTCCTCTCCGGCGGCCAAGCCCGCCGCCTGTCGCTTGCCCGAGCGCTCCTGAAGGACGCTCCGGTGATGATCCTGGACGAGCCGACGGAGGGGCTGGACACGGCGACGGAAGCGGTCGTGATGCAGGCCCTGCGGCCGAAGATGGCAGGACGCACCGTCCTGCTGATCACCCACCGCGAAAGCCTTGTGACCAGTAGCGATCTGGTATGGCGAATGGAAGAAGTCTAAGCCTCGCGGCGGCACGTGCAGATTGTTCTGTTCGCCACTATCCACCAGCTGGTGTGTTGATCTGGAAGCATCAATCCAGGCGAGGAGCGCTTCTCATGCACATACGATCTGCAACCTTCGCTGCGGCGGTAGCGGTGTGTTCCCCCGGCGCCAGTGCGGCACTGGCCGCAAATGCCGTCGGTCAGCCCGACGACCTGCTGAAGCGCGCCGAAGCTGAGCGGCCCGATTTCCTGGCGACGCTGGAGCAGCTTGTGAGCGTCGATACCGGCACCGGTCATGGTCCGGGGCTATCGAAGGTCGAGGTCATCCTGACCGAGCGGCTGAAAGCGCTCGGCGCCGATGTCCGCGTGACCGACGCCAAGCCGTCAACCGGCAGGAACATCGTCGGCACGCTGAAGGGGCAGGGGGAGGCGAAGTTCCTGCTGATGGTCCACTACGACACCGTCTTCCCCGAAGGCACCGTCGCCGAACGTCCCTTCCGCGTCGAGGGCGAGCGCATCCGCGGTCCCGGCGTGGCCGACGCCAAGGGCGGCCTCGCGGTGATCCTCCATTCGCTGAAACTGCTTCAGGATGCCAAGTTCGACCGCTACGGCACGATCACCATCCTGTTCAACCCGGATGAGGAAATGGGCTCGCGCGGATCGAGAGACACCATCGCGGAGCTGGCCGCTCGGCAGGACTATGTCTTCTCCTACGAGCCGCCCGACAGCGATGCAGTCACGGTCGCGACGAACGGCATCAACACCGTCTTCCTTGACGTGAAGGGCAGGGCGTCGCACGCCGGGTCGGCTCCCGAGGAAGGCCGCAACGCCGTCACCGAACTGGCTCATCAGCTTGTCCAGCTGAAGGACCTGGGCGATCCGGCGAAGGGAACGACGGTCAACTGGACGGTCGCCAAGGGAGGCGACAAGCGGAACATCATCCCGGCTCAGGCTTCCGCCGAAGGCGACATGCGCTATTCCGACCTGGCCGAGTACGACCGTGTCCTGGCCGATGGCAAGCGGTTGATCCGGAACACCCTGATCCCCGATACCCAAGTCGAGTTCCGCATCGAGAAGGGCCGTCCGCCGCTGGTGAAGAATCCCGGCTCCGACCGGCTGGCGGGGCTCGCTCATGACATCTATGCCAAGACCGGGCGCGACCTGAAACCCGTCGCCATGCGCTTCGGCACCGATGCCGGCTATGCCTATGATCCGAAGAACCCGAGGCCGGCCATTCTGGAAACGATGGGATTGGTCGGTGCCGGCCTTCATTCCCCGGAGGAATATGCCGAGATGTCCAGCATCGCCCCACGCCTGTTCCTGACGTCCAGCTTGATCATGGAGCTGTCGCAGACCGGAACCGCCAAAACCGAGTAAGGTTATTAACCTTAAGGCGTAGTTAACCATACCTCGCTTATCTCAGTCCATCCACGGGCGGCGGTCGCCCAGGATTGAGGTGGTGTGAGGTATCCGGTTATGAACAAAGGGTTTTTTCTGCTGACGGCGGCGGCTGCGTCGGCATTGCTGCCGCTGTCGTCGGCTCAAGCCCGTGAAGCCTTTACGGCTGTGCTGAGCGCCAATGGCGAAAGCAGGACCTACAGCTACGACAGCATCGAGGATGCGATCGACAGCGTATCCGGTACCAGCCTTAGATCCCTGCTGCCCTCGTACCGCGACAATGCTCCGGCCTCGGCGTCGTTCAATCTTCGCGGTCTGGCTGCGACGATCGAGTATCCGACCGCCGGATCGACCATAGTGTTGAGGGTGCCCTCCGCCGGGATCGAGCGCACCTTCACTGGGGCTACGCGCGATGAGGCGCAGGATGCGGTCACCGACTACTTCAAGGGCGCCGGCGGAGCCGACGTGACCAAGGTTCTCCAGGCCGCTGTCCGGGAGACCGCGATCGATCCGGTGGCCGGCAATCCGGACAGTTTGATGTCGCTGATGGGCGAAGCGGATTTCGCCCAGGGTACCGACGCGCTGGGCGCTGCGACAGGTTCGGGAGCGCCCAATCTTCTGGGGTTCAGCGTCGAGGGCGGACGGGGCACGGCGTCCGGCGGCTACGACCAGGACCGCGTGTCCGGTAAGCTCTCCTACCGTTTCAACTTCGAGGAAAGCAACGCCGCCGTCCTGGTCGACCTGCCGGTCAACTGGGTGCGCAGCGGAGAGTCCGACAGCTTGTCGGGATCGTTCGGCCTAGGCGTCCGGCTTCCCGTGATCGACCGCTGGTCGATCACTCCCGCCGTCCGTGCCGGTGTCGCGGGATCGATCGATCTCGGCGCCGCCGCGGTGGTTTATTCAGGATCGGTGACCAGCGACTTCCGCTGGGACTGGAACGGCTGGCATTTCGGCCTGGGCAACATGGCCGGCCTCTATCGTGCCACGGGTGTCTCGGTCGGCGACTACGACATCGATTACGACCTTACCAACGTGATCCTGCGGAACGGCATTTCCATCTCACGCGACCTGACGGAAGGTCCGGCGCCGCTCCGCGTGACGGCCGCATTCACCGACAGCCGTTACTTGGGCGACGATCTTTATGTTGAGACGTTTGACGAAATCGCGGTCAGCTTTTCCAAGGGCACCGACAACGGCCGCTTCAGCTTCGATTGGGTCGAACTCGGTGCGGCATACGGATTCGGCGACGATTACCAGAGGATCATGGGCAAGCTGAAGATCCGCTTCTGAGCGGCTTGGGTGCCGCCCGCGGGCGCAATCGCCGGCCGGCCTGTCAGTGACAGGTCGGCGGAGCGGTCTCCCGGGGGGACTTGCGCGCCAGCGCCGTCTGGATCAGGTCCACCAGACGTTCGTCGTCGAACGGCTTTTCGATGAAGGCTATGACACCGGCTTCCAGAGCCCGCGCCTTGGTGGCAGGGTCGCCGCGTCCCGTGATCAGGATCACCGGCATGTCGTTCAAACGCGAACCGTAGCGCTCCATGAATTCAAGGCCGCTCATCACGGGCAGATGAAGATCGAGCACGAGACATCCGGCATTTTCCCCATCGAACCTTTCCAGGAATTCCGGACAGGACGGAAAGTCTTGGACCGGCATGCTATAGGATTCGAGAAGGGTTTTCAGAGAATCACGGACAGGCTCATCGTCATCTACGAGGAACACGGTCCTGTTTGATTCTGAAATCACGACACCCACCTCCCGCGACCTGCTAACTGGCGCAATGCCGCATACGCCGGTACTGCGTCATCTTGATGCACAGTAGGCTTCGGCGTGGCCGCGCGAAATACGCAATACTCCCTATGTTCAATTCCGCCGGTCAGCCCGATGGCGGTGAAATGCCGGATTCGAGCGCCATCCGGACGAGCTGCGACAAACTGCGCGCCTGCATCTTCTCCATGACCCGCGCGCGGTGGATCTCCACGGTACGCGGACTGATGTCGAGGTCGAAGGCGATGACCTTGTTGGCGCGTCCGGCTACCAGCCCTTCCAGCACCTCCCGCTCGCGGGGAGTGAGGGAAGCCAGCCGCTGGGCGATTTCCGGATTGGCTGCGGGCCGCAATTCGAGCGCGCGGCGGACGGTTTCGATGATGACGGTGTCGTCGAACGGCTTCTCGATGAAATCGACGGCGCCGGCTTTCATGGCCCGCACCGCCAGAGGCACGTCGGCATGCCCGGTCATCACGATGACCGGAAGCTGGCGATTGCCGGCCGCAAGACTTTCCTGAACTTCGATGCCGCTCATTTCCGGCATGCGCACGTCGATCAGCAGGCAGCCCGGCCGTCCGGGTGCGGAAGAGCCGAGGAAATCCAGCGGCGATGCAAAGGCTTCGACCGTGAAGCCGGCGGATTCCATCAGGATCTGAAGCGAATCGCGTACGGCGTCGTCATCGTCCAGGATGAAGACGGTCGGTTGCCCATTGTTCTCAGCAGGTGTCGTCATCATGATTCTCGGGACGGGCGGTTTCGACCGTGAAATGGAAAGTGACGCCGCCATCCGGATTCGGCGTGGCCCACAGGCGGCCGCCATGGGCGTCGATGATCGAGCGGGATATCGACAGGCCCAGTCCCATGCCCTTCTGCTTGGTGGTGATGAAGGGCTGGAACAGGTTGGCCGCCACGACCGGAGCCAGACCGGGTCCGGTATCGCTGACGGTCACTTCCACCATGTCGTCATACGCTGCCGCCGTGCCTATCGTCAGGTCGCGGACAGGTGACTGGATCAGTGCCTCCATCGCGTTGCGGACCAGATTGAGCACCACCTGCTGGATCTGGATCCTATCGATCCAGACCGGCGGGGCATTCGGCGCCAGTTGGAAGTTTACCCGGATATTCTCCTGCTTGGCGCCGACCAGTGCAAGAGCGCTGGCTTCCTCCACGACCTTGTTGATGGCTTCCAAGGTCCGGTCGGTCTGCCCCTTTTCGATGAAGTCGCGCATCCGACGGATGATCTGACCGGCGCGGACCGCCTGCGCCACCGCCTTGTCCATGGTTTCCAGGACCTTGGGCGAAGGCTTGGTTTCGGCCGCGTCCATCATGCGGCGGCAGGCTTTGACATAGTTGGTGATGGCTGTCAGGGGCTGGTTGAGTTCATGCGCCAGCGTGGACGACATCTGGCCCATCGCGCTGAAGCGGGACACGTGCAACAGCTCGCTTTGCAGGTCCTGAAGCCGCTTTTCCGCGTGCTGGTGCTCGGTCAGGTCACGTACGAAGCCGGTGAACAGCCGGCGGCCGCCAAGATTTACCTCACCGACGGCCAGATCCATCGGGAACGTGGCGCCGTCGGCCCGCTTGCCGACGACGACCCGGCCGATGCCGATGATCCGCTTCTCGCCGGTCGTCAGATAGTGGTCCATGTAGCCGTCATGGGCGGCGCGGTAGGGCGCCGGCATCAGGATGCTGACGTTCCGGCCGACCACGTCGGTCGAGGAGTACCCGAACAGGCGCTCGGCGGCAGGGCTGAAGGACTCGATGGTTCCCAGATCGTCGATCACGATGATCGCATCCGGAACCGTCTCCAGGATGGATGTCAGGCGAGCCTTTCGCTCCAGCAGGTCGTTTTCAAACTGCTTTCGTTGCGTGATGTCGCGAAGGATGCCGATGAAGACCTTGCCGTCGCCGCTGCCGGCCTCTCCAACCGAAAGTTCGAGTGGAAAGACCGTCCCGTCCTTGCGCCGGCCATGGACTTCCCGCCCGATGCCGATGATGCGGCGATGCCCGGTTTCATGGTAGTTGCGGAGATATGTATCATGCTCCTCCTGGTAGGGAGCGGGCATCAGCATCTTGACGTTCCGACCGACGACTTCATGGGTCTCATAGCCGAACAGGCGCAGGCAAGCGGGATTGCAGGTCTGAACCCGACCGGTACAATCGATGATGACTATACCGTCGGGAGCAGTCTCAATCAGCGTTTGCAGCTTAAGATCATCCGCCGGTGATTGGGAGGGCTGGCTGTCCACGTTTATTATGCTCTGGCGCGTCCATGTGAGTCAGGAGCTTACCAGAAAAATTGTACGGGAGGGTCTATTCAACCCCATCCCGGTCAAAAAAGCCGAGCCCGGTCAAAAGGTTCATGTTTGACCTTTATCCATCCCCTGCTAAACCTTCTCTTAATAACGGACGGCTCAGCCGAGAAGCCGTAACGATGGAACCGGGAGGTCCGAAGCTATGAAGATGACACGATGGGTCGCCGCGTGCGCCCTCACGCTATCCACCACATTCGCTTTCGCCGCATCGTCACAGGCGGAGACGGTTCTTCAACTTGGGCACCCGACGGCATCGGCGTCCCATTACGGCGTCGCCGCGGCGACTTTGGGCGACGAGCTGGCGAAGCGCAGCAATGGCAAGTTCAAGGTCGTCTCGACTCCCAACGGCGCCGAGCGGGAAATGATCGAGAGCGCGCAGATCGGCACGCTCGATCTGGTGGTGACCTCGACCGGACCGGTCGGCAACTTCGTGCCGGAAGTGGCGATCGTCGATATTCCCTTCCTGTTCAAGGATTATCAGCACGCCCGTGCCGTGCTCGACGGTCCGATCGGCCAGGACATGCTGAAGCTGTTCCCCGCCAAGGGGATCGAGGCGTTGGCCTGGGGTGAAAATGGCTTCCGGCACATCACCAACAGCAAGCGGCCGATCAATACTCCGGCGGATGCCAAGGGCCTGAAGGTCAGGACCATGGAAAACCAGGTCCACATGACCGCTTTCCGCCAGTTGGGCGTCCTGCCGACCCCGATGGCGTTCACCGAGGTCTTCACGGCCCTTCAGCAGGGTACGGTCGATGGGCAGGAGAACCCGATTCCGGTCATCACGTCCTCCAAGTTCGCCCAGGTGCAGAAGTATCTGACGATGACCGGGCACGTCTATTCGCCGGCCATGATCCTGATGGCGAAATCGACCTATGACGGCCTGTCGGCCGACGAACAGAAGATGTTCCACGAAGCGGCGGCCGTCGCGGCAAAGGCGATGCGCGAGAAGGTCGCTTCGGTGGAAGCCAACGGCGTCGCCGAACTGCGGGCCGCCGGCATGGAGGTGATCACCGACGTCGACCGTACGAAGTTCCAGGAAGCGCTGGAGCCGGCCTATGCCGAGTACTCGAAGAAGTTCGGCAAGGACAAGATCGACCAGATCCGCAATTACGCACCCTGATCCGCGAAATTCATGATCCGGATCTTTCTGCGCGTCGAAGGGGTGATCAACTGGGTGATCGGCCATGCGGCGTCCGCCTGCCTCGTGGTCGCGGCCGTGTCCGCGTTCTATCAGGTCATCACCCGCTTCATCTTCGAACAGCCGTCCACCTGGTCGGAGGCGCTTACCCGCACCTGCCTGATCTGGATGGTCTTCCTGGGCATCACCATCGCATTCCGGCACGGTGCGCTGGTGGCGATTGATCTGGCCTACCGGTCGGTATCCGGCCGGTTGCAAAGCCTGTTGCAGGGCTTCATCACGCTCGGCAGCCTTGCGCTGCTGGGCGTGATCCTGTGGTTCGGCATCCAGATGACATGGCGGGTGCGGTTCCAGACACTGGCCGGGCTGGAGGTTCCGATCGCATGGGCCTACGCCGCCTTGCCTGTGGGAGCGTTCTTCAGTCTGCTCGCCGTGGCGGCCCACTATTTCGACCGCCGCACGGCTGCCCTTGAGGAGACCGCGACATGAGCACGACCATCCTCATAACGATGCTCGTGCTGTTCGCGCTCAGCGTTCCCATCGCCGTCTCGATCGGACTGGCGAGCGTGGTCGGCATCGCGGGGTTCACCAACCTTCCGCTGCTGCTGGTAGCCCAGCAACTCTTCGTCTCGCTCGACCGCTATCCGCTGGCGGCGATCCCTTTCTTCATCCTGGCCGGCAACCTGATGGAAGTCGGCGGCATATCCGGGCGGCTGGTCGATTTCGCCAAATCGATCGTCGGCGGCGTTCAGGGCGGTCTTGCCTGCACCTGCGTCCTGACATGCATGATCTTCGCGGCGGTATCAGGTTCCAGCGTCGCGACGACCTTCGCGATCGGCGCGATCCTGATCCCCGCCATGGTCCGTCACGGCTATCCCGCTCCCTTTGCTGCAGCTCTCCAGGCGACGTCCGCGGAACTCGGCGTCATCATCCCGCCGTCCATCCCGATGATCCTCTACGCCGTGTCGGCGGAGGTCTCGATTGGCGAGTTATTCATCGCGGGCATCGGACCGGGCATCCTGATCGCGGCCGCACTCATCCTGTTCGTCTATGTCTGGTGCCGTATCAAGGGGCTGGGCAAGAACGACAGGGAAGGGCAGCTCGGTTTCACCGCCGCGTTGAAAAGGTCGGCCCTGGCGCTCCTGATGCCGGTCGTGATTATCGGCGGCATCTACGGCGGCGTCTTCACTCCCACCGAGGCTTCCGTCGTCGCGGTCTTCTATGCGCTGGTCGTCGGCATGGTCGTCTACCGCGAGATCAGGTTCGCGGATCTCGGGCCGATCCTGCGGAAGAGCGTGATATCGTCCGCAATCATTATGTTCATCATCGCCAATGCCGGGCTGTTCAGCTTCCTGATCAACCGTGCCGGCGTACCTGTCGCCGTCGGCGAGTGGCTGGTCCAGACTATCGCAACAGGCGCCGGTTTCCTGCTGGCGGTCAACGCCTTCCTGTTCGTGCTCGGCATGTTCGTCGAAACCTCGGCCGCGATCATCGTGCTGGCGCCGATCCTGGCACCGGTCGCCAGCCATTTCGGGATCGATCCGATCCATTTCGGCCTGATCATGGTGGTCAATCTGGCGATGGGCATGATCACGCCGCCCTTCGGCGTAAATCTGTTCGCCGCCTGTCAGGTCGCCCGCATTCCGCTGGACCGGATCGTGGCGCCCTTGCTGCCGTTCGTGCTGGTGATCCTGACCTGCCTGATGATCGTGACCTACGTGCCCGAAGTATCGTTGCTGTTCCGCGATCTGCTGTACTGATGCCGGAAACCAAAACGCTCATGGCGCGGTTGAGGCGGCATGAGCGTATTTCCTGTATTCGTCGGCTGTGCCGGCTGGTCGATCCCAAAGCAGCATGCCGGCTGGTTCCCGCCTGACGGCAGCCATCTGGAGCGCTATGCGCGTTTTCTCCCGGCGGTCGAGATCAACAGCTCGTTCTACCGTCCGCACAAGCCGGCGACCTATGCCCGCTGGGCCGCATCCGTGCCGGACGGCTTCCGGTTCGCGGTCAAGGTGCCCAAGCTCATCACCCACGAATCGCGGCTGGCTGGCTGCGCCGATCCGCTCGACCGCTTCCTCGGCGAGGTCCGCTTCCTTAACGACCGCCTCGGTCCCCTGCTGGTCCAGCTTCCCCCCAGTTTTCCGTTCGACCCTAACCGCATCAAGGCGTTCCTGGGGCTTCTCCGCGACCGTTTCGACGGGGAGGTCGTATGGGAACCTCGGCATCCCAGCTGGTTCATCGACGCCGGTCCGGACCGGATGCTGGCAAAGTTCCGCGTGGCCCGCGTCGCGGCCGATCCGGGCGGCGAGCCTCCGGGTGGCTGGAACGGCCTGATCTATCACCGGCTTCACGGGTCGCCCGAGATCTATCATTCCGACTATGCGCCGGACCGCCTGCCCGGTATCGCGCGGATGGTCGAAGCCGATGCGGCGAAGGCGCCGGTCTGGTGCATTTTCGACAATACCGCCCTTGGGGCCGCTACCCATAACGCCTGCGTCATCTGGGAGAGACTTTATTTGGAAAGCGGAAAGGAATTGCGATTAAAAGGTTGACCCAAATTCCGGTGCGCGCGATCAATGACCGCCCAAAGGGGCACCTTCAGACAGGCAAGCAGATTAGAATGAGCGATACTCAAAACTTCTCCGATACCCCGATTTCCAAGCTGGATAGTGCTCTCGCCCGTATTGACCGGGTGATCGACAGCGTGTCGAAGAAGCTGGACGAGCAGCGCTACGAACACCGCACCGTCGTCGAGGAGCGCGACAGCGCCCGGGCCGAGCTGGACGAGCTGCGCCGCAAATACGAAGAGTTGCAGTCCAAGGCCGACCACGCAGCCGACCGGATCGAAGCTCTGATCGGGATCGTCGAGCGCAGCTTCCCCGAACTGGCAAGCGCAGTCGCCGGCGATCTCAACGGCGCCGATCTCGACGGCGGCGGACAGTTCAACCAAGGCGACCAGAACTATAATCAGGGTAGCGGAAACCAGCCGCAGCAGTCCTACGGCTACTGATGCCGAAGCTGGAAGCATGACTTCGTTCCTTAACATCGTCGAAACGAACGGACCCGTCATGCTTCCGCTCCTTGGGCAGGGTAGGGGGCTTGCTTGCGGACGAAACTGTTGACCGGAAACCCAAACGATATTATTAGCTTATAGCCCTGTCCTTACATAACAGTTGAGCCATGCCGCATCCGACGCCGTTCCGTGACGCTCCGGCCAAACGACTTCGCGGGACTGTGCCACGCGGCGGATCGATCGGCATCACCCTCGCACTCGCGGCGTCGCTGCTGAGCGCCTGTTCAAGCTCCCCATCGACCGACCGGACCAGCCCGGCAGCTTCGGGCGCCTATAGCGGCGGACTTTCCGGCGACCCCTGGGCATCCCACATAGCCGAGGCATCCCAGCGGTTCGACGTTCCGGAGCAATGGATTCGCGCCGTGATGAAGGTGGAGAGCGGCGGCCGTACCCATATGAACGGCAGGCCGATCGTCAGCAGGGCCGGTGCCATGGGCCTCATGCAGGTCATGCCCTCCACCTACGAGGAACTCCGCACCAAACACGGCCTGGGCTCCGATCCGTTCGAGCCGCGTGACAACATCATGGCCGGAACAGCCTATCTGCGGGAGATGTACGAAAAGTTCGGTTCTCCAGGATTTCTCGCGGCCTACAATGCCGGCCCCGGCCGCTATGGCGAATATCTGACAGGCGACCGCGGCCTTCCGTCCGAAACCCGCAACTACGTTGCCATGATCTCCCCGAACCTCGCCGGCGTCGAACCGACCCGGCGGGTTTCCGACACGATGTTCGCGGCAGTGCCTTCCCCGCGCATTCCGGATCGTACGGTCATAGCCGCCGCCGTAGCGCCGCCGTCCCGTCCCGTCGTCGTGGCATCCGCCCTTCCCATCGCCCAAGTGCCGGTGGCACCCCTCCCGTCGGCGCGGCCAAGGCCCGCTCCATCGTCGGTGCCGGTACAACTGGCCTCCGCGCCGGTCGGTGACTGGGGCATCCAAGTCGGCGCCTTCCGGTCGCCGACCGAAAGCAACAAAGCCGTCGAGGATGCCCGTCGTGCGGTTCCCGACCTGCTGACGCCCGCCCGCGTCTATGTGATGGAAGTGAATACGCCCGCCGGCCGTCTTTACCGCGCGCGCCTCATCGGCGTCTCATCCGCCAGTGCCGACCGTGCCTGCGCCCGCCTTTCCAGTCAGGGTGCCGCCTGCATGACTGTTTCGCCGTCGTAAGGCAGTGTTAGCGGCGGTCGGGCAGGAACCTACCGCTGGACCGGGCAGGGCACCTTCGGGTTGTCGTGCATCCGGAACCGGCCGTATAGCGGATCATTCGTGCTGACGCAGAGAGTGTAGCCCTCCGGCACGCCGGCCGGATCGAGAACCAGCCTGATTCTGAACCCGGAATAGGCCAGTCCCGGATCGCCGACGGTTCCGGCGACATCGGGACGTGCGACGGCCTCGACTTCGACTCGGGAAACCGGCAGATCAGTATCGAGTTGGATCATGCCGCCGTTTCCGTCGCCGGAAGACAGCTTGCCCCAGCCTTCGAGGACCACGTCCTGTCCGGCGGTGAACTTGTCGATGTGCCCGGCGATAGTGAGTTTCTGAAGCGCCGCGATTTCCCGCAGGTTCGAATTGATGGCGATGATCGGCTCGACCGGCCCTGCAAAACAGGCAGAAGCATGGAAGCAGACGGTCAGCAGAGCGGTGGCGGCAGGTCTTCTCATGGGGTGCTCGGTCAGGGATAGGGCGGTGAGGAGTACACCTCTCCACCGCCCCCGGACACAAGCATTATCGGGCCGCCGGCCGCTGGCCCGAATCCGTCAGGCATCCCCGCCGTCATCGCCGCGCCGGATCGAGTACTTCTTGGTATACAGCCGCCGGCCGGCGTAGGCGGCGAGACCGATGCCGGCCGCGGCCGCACCGATCACGGCCCAATTGGGCTTGGTGACGAACTTCTTGACGGTGTGGCTGATGGCACGCTCGACCTGCTTGGGCCTTTCAGGATCGAGCAGGCGCGCCTCGACTATCTGCTCCTGAACCTCGTTCAACTCCTCGACTTCCAGCGGGACGAGAGTGCGTCCTTCCGTCTGGCGCAGGCTGTCGATCGCCTTGACCAGGGAGCCGCGCCTTTCGATCGTTTGTTCGACCGTCTCGATGCTCACGTTCAGGTGCTCGGCGATCAAGTCGTTGCGGAAGCCGATCACCGTGTCCGCGATCTCCCTCGCCGAGGGTTCCCCTGGTACCGCCTCGATCGCCAGATCGCATTCGGTATCGAAACCCATCGAGCGGTTGTTGAGGTTCGAGGAGCCGACCCGAAGCAGCCGGTCGTCGATGGTCAGGACCTTCGCGTGGACGTAGATCGGCGTGCCGGCCGCATTGACCGGGAAGTAGATGCGGAAGCGGTCGTGACGATCCTCCCGCCTCAACTGACGAACCATAAGTGACCGCGCGGTGTCCATGACGGACTGCTCCAGCCATCCATCCGCCGACTCGGGATTTATCACGACCACTTCGGGCCCGTCCGGCTCCCGCAGCCGCTTGATCAGCGCGTCGCGGATGGCGTGGGACGCGAGATACTGGCTTTCCATATAGATCGTCTCGCGCGCCGCCAGGATGGCCGTCAGGTAGAGGCGCTCGATCTCCCGGATCTCCTCGTACTTGCCCAGGCGCGGCCACGTCCGGGCGATGGAGACGGGGACCTTCCTCAGGGTGACCTTGAGCCGTTCGGGCCAGGGATCGAGTTCGCAAGCCGGCGGCGGCGGCAGATGGGCACCCGTGGCGCGGTGCCAGCGCTCCCGCGCCAGTTCGCCCAGCGCCTTTGCGGCATCTCCGTCCACGGCGGTCGTTACGTCATGGAACGGCGGGTAGGGCGAGCCGCCCGGAAGGACCCGCAACTCGTCGTCCGGCTTGTGGTCGCGGGTATCCCAGCGACTATCCGTCATGTCGATGCCGCCGCAGAACGCCAGCGCGTCGTCGATCACGATGATCTTCTGGTGATGGGCAGCACCGGATGGGTGCTGGGCATCGAGTCGAAAATGAATCCGGCGCTGGGTCATGAGGTCCAAGGCCAGCACGGGCACAATCTGGCGGCTCAGGGTGAAAAGCATCGCCATGTCCCACTTGAGGACATATGCCTGTAGGCCAGGACGGCTGTTGACCGTATGCTTCAGGAACGCACCGAGTTCGTCGGGCTCGCTCGCCTCGGGATTCGATGGATCCAGCCGCAGCCGAAGGTCGAAGTCCCAGCCAATCATGTAAATCGAATGCTGTGCCCGCTCAATGGCGGCTTTCGCCACAGCGAAATAATCGCAGGCGTCTACGATCAAGGCCATACGGTTGGCTTGCTCGGTCCGCCAGCACGTGCGGCCAGGTTGAAGGATCGATGCTTTGTCTGGCGTCATTTCTTCTTAGCCGCGATCGAGGGAGGGTTGCTCTTAAACTCATAAATGAGCTTGTCGTTCCTTTGGCAGTTCTGGACGAACCTATGTTTCTTTCATGCGCGCAGATTGTGACGAATTCGCCATAACCAAAAAAGTATTTAGGAAAAATTATTGATTAACTCGACTTAATCGTTTGAGGTAGGTAGTCTTGCGGGTATGAGCCACATATCCACCCTTGACCCTGTCCAGTCGATCAGCCCCGTTGCCGGCGAACATCGCCCGCCGCTATGGACACATGCCAAACTGCAAATCCTGTACGGTTATTGGCTCAAGCAAAGGCCAGCCGGCACCGGATTGCCGTCACGCCGCGATATCGATCCAGCCGATTTTTCGACCCTACTGGGCAATGTGTTCCTTCTGAACGTCAACGAGGGTGATCCCAGGTTCGTTTACCGCGTGGCAGGGCAGAAGCTTTCATGGCTGCATCAAACACCGCTGACCGGTAAGCCGCTCGGCACGGGATTGAGTGCTCAGCACGGTGTGGCGGCGGTGAACCGCGCGCAGGATGTGGTTAACTTGCGTCAACCGGCGTGGCGGAGCGGCGATCTCGGCTGGTGCGGCCGCGAGTACCTGAATTTCCAGGAACTCGTTCTGCCGCTTGGCGGACCCGGCGGATCGGTGGCGATGCTTCTGGGGATCCTCGTCGCCATCGATTGCCTGGGGAACGAGTACTGACCGCGGCGGGTCAGCCGGCCTCACCGGCGATTATCCTGGCGTGGAGGTGCAGCGGACAGACGCCTTCGACCGCCACTCCGGAAAAATGCGATCTGACCGCATCTTCGATCCGCTCGCGGCTGCCGTCGCGGGCGGAAGCCAGACGCGGCGCGAACAGCATGTCGAGCGACGCGCGCCAGAACGGTTTGTCCAACGGGACCCGCGCCGTCGGCCGGAGCGACTCCTCCGTGACGTTCTCGAACCCTGCTGCGGTCATCAAGCTCCCCAATGAGCCGGGCTCCTCGAAACGGAAAAGCGGATTGAGTGAGTGCTTCGGGTCCGGTCCGATTATATCCGAAACCGCCGCGTCCAGTTCGGAGAACAGGGTGTTGTCGCTCAAGGGACCCCACACCATGAATGCGGCCTTGCCGTGCCGGTTCAGCACCCGGAGCGTCTCCGCCATGCACGACTGGATGTCAGGAACGAACATTATGCCGAATCGGCAGGTCACCCGGTCGAAATGTTCGTCGGGGAAAGGCAGTGAGGTCATGTCGCCGATTGCGAAGTCCGGCTTCTTCCCGCTGAAGTCCGCTGCACGCCGGATCGCACCGGCGAGCATTTCCGGCACAAGATCGATGCCGATGACATGGCCGGCCGGACCGACGCGCTTGGCCGCGCTCAGTGCCGGTTCCCCGGCACCCGACGCAAGATCAAGCACCCTTTCGCCGGGCATGACACCACAGGCATCCAGCAGTGGCAGGTTCAGGCGGTCCGCCATGTCGGCCATCGGGTCGGACCATCGGTCCCATGCAGCACCGCTGGCGCTCCATCGAGCGCGCTCCTGCGCAGCATCTGGCAAGGCGGAGGAGTTCGTGGTCACATCGGCACCGAAGATTGGGAGGGACGAAACCATGATAACCCCCGAGTGGGCTTCAGCGCAGCACCCGGTTGTCCATCTCAATCAAAATCCTGCCAACAAGTTCCCGTCCTTGCCAAACGAACTTGCGCCTTACGAAAAGGTGCGTGCGATGACGGCGCCTGTCAGCGGATCTATGGTAAGCCGGATACGCTTGCCGTTGGGGTCGAGTGCTTTGACTTCATAAACGTTACGGCCGGCATCGATGGCGTAGATGTGCTTGATACCGGCCTCTTCGACGCTGCGGGCTATCGCAGAGACCGGCAGTGCGCCCGGCGGCAGTGTCTTGTTGCCGATGCCCCAGAAGCCATCGTCGGCGGAGACGGTCGCCATCAGGATCAGTGTTGCGAGGTTGAGTGCGCCGAGGCCAAGAGCCAGCTTTCCGGCGGTGCTTCTCATGATTTTCCCCTCGATCGGACCGTCGTCAGGTTCGCTGGCCGGGATGGATGGGTGCGAAACCATCCCGGCGGTGAAGACCCTGGCGCTTTTCGAACAATGTGACTGTGTTCCGTGTCACACCCGTCCGATCGGTAGTGCGTCGTGCTGGCGGTTCAGCTTCTTCGATCAACAGGCCTTGCTCAGCTGACCTTGCTTAGCGGGCGCGCGGCCACCGGTGCGGCCGCGAACTCCGCCAGATGGGTGCCGAATGCCCGGAGCACCGGAGCGAAGCGCTGCATCAGTTCGTCGGTTACATGGGCATCGGTCTTCAGGATGATCCCCGGGGCCTGGGACATCAGCTTCTGGGACCGCATCGGTCCGATCTTGTCGTCAAGGAACATTGCCAGCCCCATGATGACTCCAAGGCTCGTTTCGTCCGGGTCCTTCGCATCCGCGAGAACTTCGTGAAGTTCTTCAAGCAGGGCGTAGGTAACGATCGAAGTACGTTCAATCACGTCGTCTTGCTTCACCATGGCGGTTCCCCCGGCGGGATGAGAAGGATCTGGAGAGTGACGTTAACTATTGTCTGTAACCAAACTGTTAATTTTCCGCCGACGCCACATTTGAGTTCGTCAGGCATTTGACGTCCCTCAGACGCCACCCCGCATGGTCCGCGATCCAGTCGCGAAGGCGGATCGCTCCGCCGAGATGGCAGGCCGTGGCGTTGGTGATCTGGGGGAGCGAAAGGCGGTGCTCGACACACGCGCCGGGTTGGCCGTTCAGACAGGCAACCACGAGAAGCACATAAGACATGAAACGCCTCAGCAGGTGAATTCGTTCCAAACAACATATTTGCTTAATATTGCTGTAACGGCAAACTGCTGTGCAGTGCAACAAAAATACGTTGCGGATTCAGCGGCGCCAACGGGCGGCGCGGATTTCCAGCGGTTGCAGCACGGCGAACTCGATGATCTGGACGACCACGATGAAGGCGACCGTATAGGCTAGTATACCGGTCACGTCGAACAGCTGGAACAGCACCTGTAGCTGGAATCCCATGCCGTTGCTGCGTCCGAGCAACTCGACGACCAGCACGATCTTCCAGATCAGGGCCAATCCCGAACGGGCAGTCGCCAACAGGTAGGGATAGAGCTGTGGCAGGACAATATGACGCAGGGTCTTCATGTGCCCCAGTCGATAGGCCTCGCCCATCTCCAGGTAGTCGCGGTCGAGCGCGCGGGCGCCCTCCCGCAGAGTGACGACGACGTTGGGGATCTTGTTGACGGCCACGGCCGCGATGGCAGCCGACTCCGTAAGTCCGAACCAGACATAGGTCAGGATGATGGTCACCAGCGCCGGCACGTTGAGGAACAGGACCAGCCAGCCGTCCAGGAAGCGGTCGAGCAGCGTTATGCGGCCCATTGCGATGCCCAGGGCAGTTCCGATGGCCATCGCGATGGCAAAGCTCGCGGCGACCCGGCCCAGGGTGGCGGCGAGGTGGAACAGCAGTCCGCCTTCGATGACTTCATCGGCAAGCCGCAGCGCCACGGCGCCCGGTCCCGGCAGCAGCCTGCTTCCGGTGAACAGGGCTGCGGCTTCCCAAATGACGATCAGGACCAGGAGCGAAAGGATATGGGCCGGCAGACGGCCCACCTTCGACAGCACCGTCAAAACGAAGATCCGGCCCAGAATGTCCCATCCGCAAGATGAGGCGAGGCTCCGACCAACTCGTGTCCGCCTAGTTTGGCAAGTATGTCGTAGACCCTGGCGGCATCCTCCCGTTCGGCGGCCCCCCACGCCGTCGGAATGCCGGCGCGGTAGCCGTCGCGCAGTGCCGTCAGCGTGGCATCGTCCTCGGCCCTGGTAAGAGGGCGCAGACGCTGCCATTCACCGTCGTCCCTCCCCATGACTTCCTTGGCGACTTTGGAGGCGCGAAGAAAGCCTTCGACGGCCTTGGCGTTCCCGGCAGCCCAGGCTTCACTGAAGACATAGCCGATGATCGGCACGTCGGTTGAGATGCCGAGTTCGCGGGCGATCTCTTCGACGGTCGCAAGTTCGCGCAGGCCCGCGGCTTTCAGGCGGGCCGCGAAGTTCCAGTAGTTGAGCACGGCATCGACGCCTCCGTTACGGACCTGCTCGTTGAGGAGCGGCGGCGCGCCGAACGTCTTGGCCGAGTCCTTGTCAGGGTCGAACCCGTGTTTCTGCATCGTCAGCGCCCGCAGCATCAGCCAGCTCTTGTCGAGCGGCCCACCGGCTATACCGATCTTACGGCCCTTCAGGTCGCCGAGCGACCGGATGTCCGATCCGGCCGGGACCATGATGCTTCCGGCTGCTGTGGAGTAGGGGGCGAAGGTATAGTCGGCGCCTTCGGTGCGCTGCCGGGACACCCAGAGCCAGTCGGTCACGATCATGTCGACGCCGCCGCCCTGCAAGGCAACCTGGGTCGCCTGATTGCTGGCGAGATCGACGACTTGCAGGTCTATGTCCTCCGCTTCGTCCAGCTTACGGGTCTTGATCGTATCGAGTTCCCAACTGACCGTGCCGAACTTCAGGACGCCGACCCGGACCACGGGCCGGTCGGCGGCAAGTCCCTGGGTGATGAAGCCTTTGTCGGTGAACACGGAGCTGAGCAGCAGCACCGCCATCGTGAGAAGGCTGGTGACGAGATGCCGCATGGTCGGGTTCCTCCCGGTTTATGCCACCGGCTTCTGACCGCCGGTTATGGATGTGACCGGAGGATAGCGGTTCCCACCGATGGTTGGTACAGGCCGACAGTTGTACTTTGGGAGGATTATCGGGATTTTGACCCCGTTCGCGCCGTCTCCGCTCACATTGCCGCCAGATCCGCGGGATTGGTTCTCCGGCCGGTTCGGCGACCGGTATCTATGCTCTCATAGTGATTCAACTTGCGGAGAGCTAAACGTATCAACACACAACTGAATGTACTGGCAGATCATGCGGCACCATTGCTCAGATACGTGTGTCGAAATTGGAGTAAGGTAGCCAGGATTGGTGAATGAGGCAGTTTCATTCGCCCTGAAAGAGATCCATTAGTAATAAATGTTTAATTCTTATATGGCAAATATCACGAAATTTTCGTGTGCGGCGCGATCGAAAAATTGCCGGCCAAATGCGCCTGCGGGGTGGAGTGATGGCCGAAGGTCAATCAGCGGATCCTTTCGAAGCCTTCGTCACTGCGATGGATGACATTTTCATCGCTACACTGGCCTCCAGCTATTTCGACAAGTCACCCATGTGCCTTGCCTATTTCGGGCGCGACCGGCTCATAGGGTTTGCCAACTCCAATTTTGCCAGGACCTTCGGCTTCGATCCCGCTTCGGATAGGCCATCGACCCTGGCGGCCATCCTGGGTCAGGAGCCCGGCGGAAGGATAGACGCGCTGGAAGCCAGCGTGATGGCCGGGCAGACGGTGTCGTTCAGCCTCGCGGTCTCGCCTCCGGCGACAGGACCTACGGAAGTGTCCGGCTTCCTGATCCCGCATGCCGATCGCGCGGGGACGGTGGTCGGGTACATGGCCTCGATCGAGGACGTTACCGATCGTCAGCAAGCGCTCGATATCCTGCTGCGCCGGGAAAAGTTCGTCACGTCGCTGCTGGATGCGGCAGTCGACGGCATTCTGACGATCGACGCCCGCGGCGTCATCCAATCGGTCAACCGCGCCTGCTGCCAGATGTTCGGCTTCGACGAAATCGAGCTGGTCGGCGCTCCCATCGCCATGCTGATGCCGGCTTCGCACCAGCACCGCCACGCCGGCTATGTCGATAACTACATGTCGTCGGGGCGGGCCAAGATCATCGGCACGGGCCGCGAGGTGCTTGCCCAGCGCAAGGACGGCTCGGTCGTTCCGATCCATCTCAGCGTAGGCGAAATGAGGTTCGGCGACGAGGTAACCTTTATCGGCATCGCCCGGGACGTTTCGGACCGGCATGCGGCGGAAGAACGTGCCCGCTTCCTGACCAATCACGACCCGCTTACGGGTCTGCTGACCCGCCGCGCGTTTCTGGAGCAATGCGATCGGGAAATGGCGGTCAGACTGCCGAGCGGCGACATGGCCCATGTCGTCTTCAGCTTCGACGTCGATCAATTCCGTGAGATCAACGAGGGACTCGGCTACCATATCGGCGACGGCGTATTGAAGGCCATCGTCGCCCGCTTTGCGGAGGTCCTGCCGCGCGACAGCGTCCTGTGCCGCGTCGGCGCGGACGAGTTCGCGGCGCTCGCCCGCTTCCCCAACCGGATCGCGGCGGAAGATATCGCGGATCAAGTCCACGCCCGGCTGCTCAGTCCGATCTATGTTGACCGGCAGCTCGTGCTGGTCCGCATGAGCATCGGGGCCGCTGTCTACGATCCCAGCATCAAGCGTGTCGAGGAACTACTGACCAAGGCGGAGCTGGCGCTTCAGACCGTGCAGCACCAGGGCGGCAACGGCGTCTGCTTCTACACGCCGGAAATGGCGCTGGCAGCGAGCCGCCGGACGCTGCTGACGATGCATCTGGCTCACGCAGTCCAGCGCAACGAACTCAACGTGGTCTTCCAGCCGATCATAGAGGCCAAGAGCGGACGAGTCGCCGGAGCCGAAGCGCTGCTGCGCTGGTCGCACACCAACCTGGGTGCGGTCTCTCCGGCCGAGTTCATTCCGATCGCAGAGGACAGCGGCCTGATCGTTTCCATCACCGACTGGGTGCTGGAGGCCGTCGCGGACCAGGTCGACCGCTGGCATGGCGAGGGTGTCCAGTGCGGACGGGTATTCATGAATGTTTCCGGCCAGCAGTTCCTGCGCGGCAGGCTGACAACTCGCCTCGCGGAACTGATGAAGGAGAAACCCCATCTAGCCGGGCTGATCGGCATCGAGATCACTGAGCAGGCGGCCGTCAGGGACTTGAAGGCCACTGTCCAGGCGATATCCGAACTGGCTTCCATCAGCGTCGAGACGGCGATCGACGACTTCGGCACCGGCTATTCGTCGCTCAGCTATGTCCAGCAGCTTCCCATCACCAAGCTCAAGATCGACCGCATGTTCGTCGACGGCGTACCTCACAACCGCAAGAATTCCGCGCTGGTCCGCGCCGTCGTGGGCATGGCCCACGGTCTGGGGCTGACGGTCGTCGCGGAAGGCGTCGAAACATTGGCGCAGCGGGACTTCCTGACCGATGTCGGGTGCGACCTGTTGCAGGGATACCTGTTCTCGCAGCCGGTGCCACCGAAGACGCTGGTGATCCTGATCGGCGATCAGCCGGATAGCTGGAAGTCCAGTCCCCGGATCGGATCGATGGTCCCGGCGGAGTGAAGGGGCGCGACCAATTGGTAGCACAAGCGCCGGAAGCTAATTTCCAGTGGCGATTTTTGTTCGTGTGACCGAAAGTGGTAACTCACTCATTCGTCGGTCTCCCGATACATGCTGGCCCGCTGTCCGCCCAACGACCTTGATACAATTCTGGAGACGATCGGGACGCCTGTTTTCGTGGCCGGTTCTCCGACCGAAGGCTCGACGCCCGTGCTATCGGCCAATGGACGGCTTTTGTCGGCTCTCGGCGGCTTGCCGCTCTCGGATCTCACAACCGGGCTGGAAGCGGATCTCGAACTATGCCGGTCAGGGACTATTCCGGTCGAAACGGACCACGTCGTGCTACTCGCCAAGGGGGCCGAGCGGTGGCATCTGGTGCTGGCGCCGGTCGTCCTCGACGGTGCCGTCGTGCGGATCCTGGTCACCGTGGCGGACCGACGACCGGCATGCTCGCCGGACGGTGTCCATCCGGAAACCCGCATCAGCGCCATCGTCGAGGATCAGGCTGGCCTGATCTGCCGGTACGATCGGGAAACCAGGCTCACTTTCGTCAACGGCGCCTATGCGCGCAGGTTCGGCATCGAGCCGGCCAAGCTGGTAGGCAGGCGTATCGCGGACCTTCTGTCGCCCGACGAATTCACCCCGGTCAAGGAGGCGCTGGCTTCCCTGACCCAGGAGCATCCGCTGGGCATCACCGAACGGTTGGCGCATTTGCCGGATGGCGACCGGATATGGTTGCGGTGGAGCGACCGGGCCTTCTTCGGCCCGGACGGCGCCGTGGTCGAATACCAGTCGGTCGGCATCGAAATCACCGATCACAAGGAGTTGGAGAGGCAGCTTCAGGAAAGCCGGGATCGTTTCCGGCTGGCGGTCGAAGGCACCCGCGACGGATTGTGGGACTGGAACCTGCGGACCGACGACCTGTGGCTGTCGCCGCGCCTCAAGGAAATGCTGGGCTATTCGGACGAGGAACTGCCCAACGATCTTGCCGCCCTGCGCCAGATCCTGATGCCCGAAGATCAGGAGACGGCGCAGGAGCAGCATCACCGTCACTGGGAGGATGGCCGCCCGTACGAACAGACGGTCCGCTACAGGCACCGGGACGGATCGATCCGGCACATCCTGGCACGGGGCGCCACCGTGTACGACGAGGAGCACCGGCCGCTCCGGATGGTCGGCGCCCATACGGATGTCACCGCGCTGGTGGAGACGGGCAACCTTCTGCGAGTCGCCAAGGATCAGGCAGAACTGGCCAGCCGCGCGAAATCCGAGTTCCTGGCCATGATGAGCCACGAACTGCGGACGCCTCTGAACGCCATCATAGGCTTCGCCGAGATCCTCCGGGACGAGCTTTTCGGTCCCCTCGAAAACGACAGGTACCAGGGCTACGTGCAAGACATCGTCGGCAGCGGCCGGCACCTGCTCACCCTCATCAGCGACATCCTGGACCTGTCGCGTGCCGATGCCGGCCAATTGACTCTGCGGGAGACGTCGCTCGACCTGACGGCCGTCGCGCGCAGCCAACTTGCCCTGGTGGAGGCGCTGGCAGCTTCCGGAGGCGTCAAGCTGGAATGCGCGGCACCCCAGCCGGGTCCCGTCATCTGCGGCGATGAAACCCGCATTCGGCAGATCGTCCTGAATCTCCTGTCCAACTCGGTCAAGTTCACTCAATCGTGCGGCGTCGTCCGGCTGGACATCCGGGAAGAGCCCGACGGATCCATAGCGCTTTCGGTCACCGATACCGGTATCGGCATGAATCCGGAAGATGTTCCCAGGGCGCTGGAGCCGTTCAGCCAGTTGGACGGCGCGCTCAACCGCAGGCACGAGGGTACCGGCCTTGGGCTGGCAATCGTCAAGCGGCTGGTCGAGCTCCATGATGGGGAACTGATGGTCGAAACGGCGCCCAACGAGGGCACCGTCATCACGGTCATATTTCCACCCAACCGCAACATCGGCCATAGTAGCGTACAGCCTCGCCGGAAGCCGGCTGCCGAGCCGGTATCGCTGGTGGCATACGGTGGTGCGTACGGGCGTTTCGAGCTTCTGGACACTCTGCTTCAGGCCGTTCCCATGGCGGTGGCCGTCGTTCGCGACGACGGTATCTGCATCAGGGCGAACCATACCCTGTGCCGCCTTTCAGGCTACGACATGGTTGAGCTTCTTGGCCGGCCGATCGAAACCTTGCTGGAGGAGGAGAGCCGCACCGATGGGCAGCCCATCCGGCAGTCCCAGCGTACGCGGCCGGAAAAGCCGCGTCCCGAAGGCCGCAAGCGTCGGCGGGAGAGCCAGCTGATAACGCGGTTCGGCCGGTCCCGTACCGTCGATGTCATCCGGGAACCGTTCAACGGCCTCGACGGTCACACCTACTCCTTGCTGCTGATCACCGATATCAGCGAACGGCGGCGGGCCGCCCGGGCGCTGCGCGAAAGCGAAGAGCGGTTCCGGCTTGCCGCCGCCGCGGCTCGTTGCGGCATCTGGGACGCCGACCTGTCAAACTGCGACCATTGGCTTTCGGCCTCCTATTTCCACATCCTGGGGCATGACGAGGACGCTCTGGCGGCCAGCGACGCGGCATGGCGGGAGCGGATACATCCCGACGATCAGCCGGCCGCCGACTCCGCCATGGCGGATCACCTGGCGGGCCGCACGCCGCTGTTCGAAGCGACCTACCGGATGCGCCACAAGTCGGGACGGTGGATCTGGATCGCGGCGCGTGGCGCGGCTACGTTCGGTCCGGACGGCAAGCCGAGGCGCTTCGTCGGCACCCTGACCGACATTTCGGACGAGATCGAGGCGCGGCAGGCGCTGGCGGAGCGAGAGGCGCAACTGCGCACCATCCTGACGGTGGCACCGGCCGCCATCGTGACCTTGGACGAGTCCGCCCGGATCGAGCAGTTCAATCCCTGCGCCGAACGCATGTTCGGCTGGCGGGCGGAAGAAGTCAGGGGGCTCGATGCCGGCCTGCTGCTGACCGACGAGGTCGTCTCCGGGGCAGCGGCGCTCAGCCTGCTCCATCCCGATCCCATCAACCCGTCCAGGATGGTCGAGATCGCCGGACGGCGGCGCGACGGTTCCGCCTTCCCCCTGCGGATCGCGATGGCGTCGTTTGGAACAGCCGCCGGCGCCCGCTATGTCGGCATAGCCACCGACATATCGTCGACGCGTGCGGTGGAGGCGCAGCTCAGGGCGGCTTTGCGGCAGTTGGACCGGCAGTTCGGCGAGTTCGTCAAAGTGTCCAACCGGCTGGATCTGGTCCGGCGTGAAGCCGATCTGGCTCTGCTGACCGCAGAACAGTCCAACAAGGCCAAGTCCGAGTTCCTGGCGCGCATGAGCCACGAACTCCGAACGCCGCTCAACGCGGTGATCGGCTTCGCCGAAATCATGCGGGGTGAGTATTATGGCCCGCTCGGATCGGAAAAATACCTCGAATATGCTGGTGACATCGACCAGTGCGGACGTCACCTGCTGTCACTGATCAATGATATCCTGGATATCTCCCGGATCGAAGCGGGCCGCCATGTCATGGAGGAAGAGCAGGTCGATCTCACCGTCACCGTGGACGCGTCCGTCCGCCTGCTTCGCGAGCGTGCGGCGGGGAAGGGCGTCGTGATCGCCGTGCGGGCCAATCCGGTGCCGGTCGTCATGGGCGATCCCCGGACGCTGAAGCAGGTCGTTGTCAATCTGCTGACCAACGCCGTCAAGTTCACGCCTCCTGGCGGCATGGTCGAGATCGGTACCATGACCGATGCATCCGGCGGCGTCTGCGTCGTCGTCAAGGATACCGGCATCGGCATTCCGGAGGGCGAGATCCCGCGTGTGCTGGAGGCTTTCGGACGCGCCAGCAACGTCCATCAGACAGGCGAGGAAGGGACCGGCCTTGGGCTCGTGATCGTCGGTTCGTTCCTTCGCCTGCACGGCGCCACCCTGGATATCGACAGCGCGGTCGGCATAGGCACCACCGTCACCGTGCGTTTGCCGATCGAGCGCGTGCTCGGCACTCAACGCCAACTTCAGCCCTGGGATATCGTAGATGACCGGTAAGGTGCCGGACAACTGGGTGAAGCTGGACCAGACCCAGCTAAGTGCGGTAATTGCGCGTCATGCATGGTTCAAGCGCGGGTCCAAGCAGGGCACGCGTGCCAATCTGGCTTTCCACGACCTGTCCGGCCTGAGCTTTGCCGGCGGCGACCTGTCCGGTGCCGATATGACCGGAGCACTGCTTAAGGGGATCGACGCACGCGGAGCCGACTTTAGCGATACCATACTCTATGGCGCCGATCTGCGGCTGGCGCAGTTGCAGCAGATCGATCTAAGCCGGGCCGATATGCGGGGCTGCTGCCTTCGTGGCGCCGACCTTACCTCCGCCGTGCTGGAACTGGCGAATATCCGGGAAGGGTCGCTTGCCCGCGTCGGCGACGAGAACAGGATATCCTTCGAACTGGCTCCGGCGGAACTCGTCGGCGCCAGCTTGAAGGGGGCCGACCTGACACGGGCGCGCATCGCCGGGACGCTTGCCATGCAGGTGGACATGACAGATGCGATCTTGACCGGGGCCAAGCTGTCCCGCGTCGATTTCCGGAAGGCCAACATGACCGGCGTCGTTCTTGAAGGGGCTGATCTCAGCGATGTCGACTTTTCCGGCGCTACGCTGCACGGCGCCGTGCTGCGGGGCGCCAGCTGGAGGAATGCCCAGCTGACGGGAGCCGACCTGATGGGCGCCGTCGTCGACGGCGAGATCCTGTCGGTTGCCGGCGACGCGAGAAACCTGCCGCAGCCCGCCGCGAGTATCGTGGTGGCGGACATGGTGCAGGCTCACGAACTCTGGATAGGCACCAAAGGAGGAGACGGCAAGCGGTTCGAGGTTGCTGGGCTCGATCTCAGCGGGCTCGATCTTCCGGGCGTCGATCTGGGTGGCGCCGTCCTGACAAACTGCGTGCTGGCGGGCGCCAAACTGGCTGGAGCCGTCCTAACGGTGGTCGATCTGACCATGTCCGACCTGCGCGGCGCCGATCTCAGGAACTGCGACTTGCGGGCGGCCACGTTGCGCCGCGCATTTCTCGCCGATGCGGACATGTCTGGCGCCATCTTCGACTCCGTGCGCCTGAACGAGAGAGCCGGGAACCGGTTGCTCTCGGCAAACCTGGAGCGCGCCCGATTCTGGGGCGCATCTCTGGCCGGGGCGTCGCTGCGGCGTGCCCGTATGATAGGGACGGAACTGCACCGCGCCGATTTGACCGACGTCGATCTTCGGGACGCCGACCTGCGGCAGGCTATCCTGACGGGGGCCAAGATGGACGGCGTCAACCTTGAAGGCGCCGATCTGGCCGGCGTCAGGGGCTTCGAGGCGCCGCCCGCCTGAGCAGCCCGGCGCATCTCCGGAAGACCTCGCCGCCGTCAGGCCGCGTGGGCATGGCTCGGCGCGGACTGCCGCAGGGGCAGTTGCGATTTCAGGATCATGCGGACTGCATCCGCGCCATGACGGGCATGTTCGGAGGTGCCTGTGATGACGGCGGCGATGATGGCGCCGTCCACCAGGATGCCGATCGATTCGGTCACCGCTTCCGGATCTGTCACGCCGGCCTGGTCGGCCAGCGACCGGATGACCGCGAGGACTTTTCTTTTATGGGCCATGGCGAGCGAGCGGATGCGCGGATCTTCCTTGTTGTGCTCGGCGACCGCATTGATGAAGGCGCAGCCATAGAAGCCGTCCTGCTGGAACCAGTTCTCCAGCACCTCGAAGATGCCGACCAGCTTTTCCGCCGGCGACCCGGCAAGCTGGTCCACGGCCGTCTGGAACCACGACCGCCATGCTTCGCCTTCCCGCTCCAGCACCGCGAAGACCAAGCCTTCCTTGGAGCCGAACTGGTTGTAAAGCGTCATCTTGGCGACCCCCGCTTCGGCAAGGATCCTGTCGATCCCCGTGGCGTTGATACCATGAAGGCAAAACAGGCGCGTGGCGGTGTTGAGAAGCCGGTCGCCGGGTTTGGGCGTGAGCTGCTTTTTTTCCATCAGACTGCTTCTCCCTAGTTGGGCGCCGGTGCCAAGGCGACAGCCGCTGGATGCGCCGGGGTGACATGCGATTGTCGTCCCCGGTCACTGTCGCGGCTCTAAACCACAAAAATACCAGGGTTATTTCTCTTATTACCAGTATTCGCGCGTCAAAGCAGTCCCGTGGAGTGCCGCAGCGGCAAAATGTCCCGTCCTTTTCTCTTCCCCGCCGTTTCGCACACTTCGACACTCTTGATCACAAGGCATTCGCCGCCATCTCAAGGGCTGCTAAAATCCAGGTCCGCGAAAACGCCGCGCCTGTCCGCCAAATCAAGGGAGAGCATGCATGATAATCACGACGACCGATCAGGTGGAAGGCCGCCGCGTCATCGACTACCTCGGTGTCGTGACCGGGGAGGCGATCATCGGCGTCAACGTTTTCCGCGACTTCTTCGCCGGCATCCGCGACATCGTCGGCGGCCGTTCGGGAGGCTACCAGAACGCGCTCAAGGACGCCCGCGAGCATGCGATGGCCGACATGCAGGATGCCGCGAAGCGGCTTGGGGCCGATGCCGTGGTCGGCATCGACCTGGACTACGAGGTGCTCGGCAAGGAGAACGGCATGCTGATGGTCAGCATCAATGGCACGGCGGTGCGCCTGGGCTGATCAGCATCTCCCCGATCAACGCATCGGCCTTTTCCAGCGGCAGCGGCTTGGCGAAAAGATAGCCCTGGGCGAACTCGCAGTTGAGCCGGCTCAACGCCACCGCGGCCCCTTCGTCCTCCACGCCCTCGGCATACAGGTCCAGGTCCAGCGCCTTGCCGAGGGCCACGATCGTCCTGACGATCGCGGCGCTGTCGCCATCGAAGAGCATGGGCCGGATGAAGGACTGATCGATCTTCAACCCGTCGATCGGGAACCGGTGCAGGCGGCTCATGGACGAGTAGCCGGTGCCGAAATCATCGATGAGGATCTGAAATCCCCGTTCGCGCAGCCCCCGCAGCCGGTGCGACATCAGGTCGTCATCGCCGGCGAGCGCGGTTTCCGTCACCTCCAGCTTCATCCTCCGGACATCGACCCCGCTGTGGATCATGGCATGGTCGATCAGCGCCCAGGCGTCGGGATGGGCCAGCTGGGCCGGTGCTATGTTGATGCTCAGCGTCAGTGGGGTTCCTGGCCCAAGCCGGTCCTGCCAGATCCTCATCTGGCGGCAGGCGGCATGGGTGACCCAGTCGCCCAGATCGGTGATCAGCCCGCTTTCCTCCGCGATGGGGATGAATGTGGCCGGCGGAATCAATCCGCGTTGCGCGTGGTTCCAGCGGATCAGGGCTTCGAACCCCGTCAGCCGGCGGTCCGGCAGCGACACGACCGGCTGGTAGAACAGAAGGAACTCGTCGCGCTCGATCGCCCGGCGCATGTCGCTCTGGAGCCTCAGCATCAGCAGCGGCTCGGACTTCATTTCGGGCGTGAACGCGAGACATCGGCTGCGGCCCTGGGCCTTGGCCTGATGCAACGCGGTACCGGCATGGCGGAGCAGATCGTCCGGCGACCCGCTCGACCCCTGGTGGAAGGCGAGCCCGATGCTGGCGGTCGGGAAGATCTCATCCTGGTCGGGGACGGGATCGTAGGGTACCGAGAAGGCGGCACCGAGTCGCTCGGCGAAAGCCAGCGCCGCGTCGCGGTCCGCCAGTCCTTCCGCCAGCACGACGAACTCGTCGCTGGCGAGCCGGGCAAGAGTATCGCCCGGTCTGAGGCATGCCGTAAGCCGGCGGGCCATTTCGACCAGCAACCGGTCGCCGATCGAATGACCGAGGCTGTCGTTGATCAGCTTCATCCCGTCGTAGTCGATCAGGATCACGGTGGTAGAGCCGCTCCCAGCCAGCCGGATGCGGGCGAGGGACTGGGCGAGCCGGTCTATGAAAAGCGCACGGTTGGGCAGGTTGGTCAGACCGTCGTGCAGGGATACATGGGCCAGCCTGTCTTCTGCCCGCCGGCGCAGGGTCACGTCCTCGACCGATCCTTCAAGCCGCAGGACCCGCATGTCCGGACTCCGGATGGTGCGCATGCTGAAGCTGCCCCAGATCGGAGGGCCCTCGCGGCGGAACAGCGATGCCTCGAAGCCGACGACACGGTCCTGCGCCGCCACCAGCTGCATCAGTTCCGAGCGACGGCCGGCGTCGACGAATAGCGGTGCGCCCACCGGCGCGCGGGCTTCCATGAAACTCGCCGCGTCGTCGAATCCAAGCATCCGGGCCATGGCGGGGTTGACGTCGGTGAACCGGCCGTCCGGGGACATCTGGAACAGCCCTTCGATCGCGTTCTCGAAGATGCCGCGATACCGTTCCTCCGCCCGGCGCAGTGCTGCCTCCGTCCGGTTGCGATCCTCCGCCGCCAGCGCCAAGGCGACGAAATCACCCAATGATGCCGTGAAGACCTGTTCGTCGCGCGGCCAGCCGCGAGGTAGTCCGACATGCTCGACGCACAGCACGCCCACGGTCCGGCCGCCGAACAGGATCGGCGCGTCGAGCATCGACGATATCCCCTGCGGGATCAGATAATCGTCCGCGAACTCAGATGTGCGGTGATCGGCCTGCGCGTCGGCGGCGGCGATCACCCGGTCTTCCAAAATCGCTTTGAAATATCGGGGAAAGTCGGTCGCCTTCAGGACAAGGTCTTCAGCCCCGCGCCTGTCGGATCCATCGATGATGTCGGCGCAGGTGAGCGACTGCCCTTGCTCGTCCAGGAACCAGATGCTCGACCGCGCCACGTCCAGCGTCGCTATGGCCACCTCGTTGATCCGGCACAGGCATTCTCCCAGATCCGCTCGAGCGAAACAGGCGTGGCGCGCAAGCGCGCCCAAGGCTGAACTCTGCCGCTCGACCCTCAGATCCAGCTCCCGCACCGTGTTCAACTCCAAGTCTTGGAAATGACTGTTGCAACCTATCGATGGTCCCTTAAAAAAGTTTAAAACTGTGATATAAATCGGGCGCGACGAAGGGACGCTGAAGCTTGGTGCCTGTCGGCAGCCCTATGCGGAAAAGCCGTCTTCACGGCTGACGCGAAAAACATTCCACTTGCTGGCGGATGGAGAATGCTGATTACTCCTTTTAGATGGAACCGCGTAAACTGACCTGTTCGTTCCCAAGGGGCGGGATCGATCGGCTGGAGGATGAGGATGACTGAGCCCGGACATCTGCCGGAAGCGGAGTTTCAGCAGATTGAGGAATTTATCTCTCGCACCCCACGTGGGCGGGAATTTCTGCGTGAGCATACGCGCCGGGCACAGACCGGCGTGGCGGAGGAAGTTCGTGTGCTGGTGTCCGACCTCCGCGACCTTTGGCGGCAGCAGGCCGACGCCAACAACCTGGTGAACCGTGTCCAGGTTCTTCGGCACGAACTTCAGGACATGAGCGCCTCGATCTCCCAGGCCCGTCGGGAGATCGCGGCCCTCCGCCCGACCGAAGACGGCAACGACCGTTTCTCGACCGCATCCAACGAACTCGACGCCATCATCGTCTCGACCGAGCGCGCTTCTTCCGAAATCCTGACATCGTCCGAGCGCATCCTGGAACTGATCGGCAATCTTCGCGACGGTAGCGGCGATTCGGCCGATTATCTTTCCAAGATCGAGTCGCAAGTAATGGAGATCTTTACCGCCTGCTCGTTCCAGGATCTGACCGGTCAGCGCACCACCAAGGTCATCAACGTCCTTCGTTACATCGAGCAGCGCATCGGGTCGATGATCGCGATCTGGGGAGAGGACAAGACACCGCGGGAAGACTTGCCGCCCGACACCGTGGACCAGCGGCCTGACGCCCATCTCCTCCATGGACCGTCGCTGACCGGTATCGATCAGAACGAGGTCGATCAGCTGATGTCCGGCTTCGCCGTTCCGGCTGCCAGCACCGCCGCACCGCCTCCACCGAAGCCCAAGGCCGAAGTGAAGCCGATGCCGATGCCGATCAAGGAGGAGGAACCGGCTCCCAATCCGCTGAACCAGTCCGCCATCGACGCCCTGTTCGGATAGCGCCGCCGCCGGCGAACCCGTATCGATGAATACGCATGGCGCGCCTCTGCCGGAGAGCGCGCCATTTCGCTTCGGCTAAGTGCTTCTACGCGGCGCTTCGCACATGCGGGAATCCGTCGCACCGGTCCGGGAGGCTTCATGGGCTGGCGCGCCGGCAGCTTCTCGGCCTATGATTTGCCGCATGTCGACGTTACTGCGAAATCGGCTGCATCATTGGTTATGAAGTCTGCCGATACCCTGGATGGATTATGACCCGATCACCTCGAAACGAAGCTTTCATGTTGTCTCGTCTTGAACAGCTTTGCCTGGACAAGGGATTGAAGATGACCGAGCAACGCCGGGTGATCTCGCGCGTGCTGTCCGCCGCGACCGACCATCCGGACGTCGAACAGGTCTACCGCCGCGCCGCCGACATCGATACCAAGATCAGTATCGCCACCGTCTACCGCACCGTCCGTCTGCTTGAGGATGCCGGTGTGATCGAGCGGCTGGACTTCGGGGATGGTCGCGCCCGGTTTGAAGAGTCGCGCGACGAGCACCATCACCATCTCATCAACGTCCAGACCGGGGAAGTCATCGAGTTCAACAGCGATGAGCTGGAAGCCGTCAAGCAGCGGATCGCCCGTGAACTGGGGTTCGAACTGCTCGGCCACCGGCTCGAACTTTACGGTGTCCCGCTCAAGGGCGCACCTCAACGGAGCGAGCCATGAGCAAAGAGTCACAAAGAGCCACCGCTTCGGCGTCGATCTGCGGCGACGATCTCTCCTGCTGCCGTCCCGCCGTCCGCCGCGCCTACACCGAACTGCGCCAATGCGGGCAGCCGGAACGCTATGCGTTCGAAGCAGCAATCGCGGTGTTCCGCTACCATCACCCCGCCGCCATGCCGCGTCAGGCGGAACTGGTGGTCGCCGAATGGGTCTTCGACGGCGTCAGGCACTGACTCAGCGGCCCTGAAGCTTGGTCCATCCCGAACGACAGGTGTCGGGCTGAAGAGTCCAACCTACGAAGCAGGAGCCTGTAGGTTGGGCCATGGCCCAACAAACACTGTCCACTACGAAGATTTGGCGTCGCCGATCAGCATCCAGGTAAGCTCGTGCTTGTTGTGATGCAGATGGACGACCCGGCTGCCGGGGATCGCCGCGAATTCGCGGGTGATCTCGTGGTCGGTAGGTCCCTGGAACTTGATCGTGCAGATGAAGTTCCGGCACAGCCCGCTGTCGATCCAGGTCTTCACCAGCCGCAGCAGCCGCTCAGGATAGCAGATTACGTCCGAACATAGCCAGTCCAGCGGCCCCAGATCGGCCGGCGTAAGCGCAAAGGCGCTCTGCTTGCGGAAGTCGACGCGGGGCAGGGCGGCAATCGCCGGCGCCAGCGGCGCCTTGTCGATGCTGATGACATCCGCACCCAATTCATGGAGCACCCAGGTCCAGCCGCCCGGGCTGGAGCCGAGATCGACCGTAACCGATCCCGGTCCGGGCATCTTGCCGGCGATCGCCAGCGCTTCCCATAGTTTCAGATAAGCCCGGTTCGGCGGAGCAGTCCGGTTCTCGATGAACTCGACCTCACCGTTGCGGAACGGGCTGGAGCAGTGGGCGGCGGCGATCAGGGTGTGTTCGTCCTCCATCATCCAGGAGCCGAGCGGCGCCGTCGGAGCTGTAGCGGGGAAGATCAGCGGCTTGGCCGAGACATGGGGAAGCTGTTCCTGGATCAGCTTGGCGCGGCCATGGTGGCGCACGGGGTAGAGCGCCCAGTTGCGCTGAATGGCGCGCAAGCCGCGCGCCGCCGATTTGATCGACGCGACCGGCAGGCGTACCGGGTCGTACCAGACGTTCTCGACCCAGTAGACGGGACGCGGCGGGCCGGGGGCGAAGACCAGGCTGTCGTGGACCATGGCGCCGTCGCCCAGTTCCGCCAGCAGGTCGTCAAGGAAGCCGTCCGGCGCCAGGTAGCCGGTCATGCCCAGCGGTTCGCCCGCGGATGTTGGCGGTAGAGGGTCGGACACGATGTTCTGGCTCCTGCTCAGGCTGAAGCCTCGCATAGCCCAGCCGCCTTCGCCGATCAACCTTGCCGGCCGGCGGCCGGCTCATCCCGTCGCGTGCCGCGGCATCTCCAAATCGGCCAGGGGATGCCGCTCGACCCGGGCCAGGGCGATGCCGTCCCGGTCGAACAGGTGGCAGTTGGCGGCGGGGATGCCGATCCGGACCTGTTCGCCGGGATTGACCGGGCTGTCGCCATCGGTGCGGATAACGACGCTCTGCCCCCCGTCGACCCTGACATGGCAGTAGGTTTCGCCGCCCAGCCGCTCGACCACGAAGATGCGGCCGTCCATCGCGGCGTCACCCTGCTCGCCGGCGACCAAGTGCTCCGGCCGAACGCCCAGGGTTACCTTGGCTCCCGGCGCCATACCGGCGGTGCGGGCGGGAACGGTCATCGTCCCGCCGCCGGGGAGTGCGACAGTGGCAGTATCGCGGCCGATATCCGACGCGACCGTTTCCAGGAAGTTCATCTTGGGGCTGCCGATGAATCCCGCAACGAACAGGTTGCAGGGATGGTGGTAAAGCTCCAGCGGAGATCCGACCTGCTCGACGTGACCGGCGCGCAGCACGACGATCTTGTTCGCCAGGGTCATGGCCTCGACCTGATCGTGCGTCACGTAGACCATCGTGGCGGACAGGTCCTCCTTCAGCTTCGCCAATTCGATCCGCATCTGGACGCGCAAGGCGGCGTCAAGGTTGGAGAGCGGCTCGTCGAACAGGAACACCTTCGGTTCCCGTACGATGGCCCGGCCGATGGCGACACGCTGCCTCTGCCCGCCCGACAGCTCGCGCGGCTTCCGCGCCAGCAGGTTTTCGATCTGGAGTATCCGCGCCGCTTCCCGGACCTTGGCGTCGATGGCGTCCTTCGATCCGTTCGCCAGTTTCAGCCCGAACGCCATGTTGTCGTAGACGCTCATATGCGGGTAGAGCGCGTAGCTCTGGAACACCATGGAGATGCCGCGTTCCTTCGGCGGCAGGTCGTTGACCCGCACGCCGTCTATCGTCATCTCCCCGCTGGTGATGTCCTCCAGTCCCGCGATCAGGCGCAGCAGCGTCGACTTGCCGCAGCCGGACGGTCCGACGAAGACGGTCAGTTCGTTGTCGGCGATATCCAGGTCGACGCCATGGATGATCTCCATCCCACCGAAGCTCTTGCGGACGCCCCGCAGAGTGACATTGGCCATGATCGTGTCTCCTCCCGTTATTCTTTCAGCCCTTCACGGCGCCGGCGGTAAGCCCTGAAACGATTTTCCGCTGGAAGATCATCACCAGCACCAGCAGCGGCACGGTAACGATGACGGAGGCCGCCATGATGTTGCCCCAGGGCAGCTCGAACTGGCTGGTCCCGGTAATCAGGGCGATCGCGACAGGTACCGTCCGCATGTCGTTCGACAAGGTGAAGGTGAGCGCGAACAGGAACTCGTTCCAGGCGGCGATGAAGGCCAGCAGCCCCGTCGTCGCCAGGGCCGGCCCCATCAGCGGCAGGAAGACTCGGGTGATGATCACCCATGGGCTGGCACCGTCGACGATGGCCGCTTCCTCCAGCTCCTTGGGCAGTTCGCGCATGAAGGTGGTCAGCACCCAGACCGTGAAGGGCAGGGTGAAGATCATGTAGGACAGGATCAGGCCCATCAGGTTGTTGTAGAGTCCCAGCCAGCGGATCAGTTCGAACATGCCCGACAGCACGGCGACCTGCGGGAACATGGAAACGCCCAGCACGACCATCAGCAGGGTGCCGCGCCCGCGGAACCGCACCCGTCCCAGCGCGTAGGAGGCGGTCACGGCCAGGAACAGCGACAATGCTACGACCGCGACCGATACGACGACCGAGTTGAGGATGTTCCGGGCGAAGGGCTGTCCCCGGAACACCCCGGCGTAGTTGTCCCAAGCCGGATTGGCCGGCCAAAACTCGACCTGGAACAGCGCCGACCCTGCCTTCAGCGACGAGACGATCGCCCAGTAGAACGGGAAGACCGTATAGACGATGATACAAAGCACCAGCAGATAGAACAGGGCGCGACCGGCGATTCTCTTTGCTTGCATGGCTTACTTCCCTCCCTGCCCGTCGAAGTTCACCTTGCCGACCGTGATGTAGATCACGGTGAAGGCGGCGATGATCAGGAACAGGAATGTCGAGGCGGCGGAGCCGTAGCCGACATCCTGAAAGTCCACCAATTGCTGGCGGGCATAGACGGACATCGACGCCGTCGCCCGGGAGTTTCCGGTCAGCACATACATCAGGTCGAAGATCCGCAAGGCATCGAGCGTCCGGAAGATGATCGCGACCATGAGCGCCGGCTTGATCAGCGGCAGTGTCACCTTGAAGAAGACCTTGACCGGATTGATCCCGTCCACCCTTGCCGCTTCGTAGACTTCCCCTGGCAGCAGTTGAAGGGCCGCCAGGATCAGCAGGGTCATGAAGGGTGTGGTCTTCCAGACATCGACGGCGATCACCGCATACATCGACAGAGCGGGATCGGCGATCCAGGCATGCGGAAGGTCGATCAGTCCGACGCCCAGGAAGATCTCGTTAATGACGCCGTACAGATCATGGTACATCCATCCCCACATCTGCGCCGATACGACCGTAGGGATTGCCCAGGGGATCAGCATGGCGGCCCGAAGCAGACCCCGGCCGGGCATATGGGCGTTCAGCGTCAGCGCTATGACCATGCCCAGGATCGTCTCGATCAAGACGGAAACTACGGCGAAGAAGACCGTATTCCAGACCGCCCGCCACCACTGCGGATCGATAGCCAGGTAGTAGAAGTTCAGGAAGCCTATGAACTCGTGGTATTCGAGATTGTAGAGAGTAGCGTCCGTGAACGAGAAGTAGATCGTCCGCGCCAGCGGCCATCCCGCCACCAGGGCGAGGACGATCACCATCGGCGCCAGGAAGATCAGCGCCGCGCGCCGCCGCTGCCGCGTCAGGGCCGAGCCTTTGGTCCGGGCCGCCGGCGCCGCCTGCTGGGCCGGCAGGCCGTTGGTATCGAATGCCGTCGTCATCGGTCTGTTTCCCCCTACCAGCGGCCGCCGCGGCTGACGCGCTCGAGCGTCTTTTCGAGGCTCGCGAGATTGGTCTTGGCGTCGCCGTCTCCAGCCAGCGTGGCGTGGACGGCGTTCCAGAATTCGGCGGAGACCTGGTTGTACCGGACACCGGTGGCGCGGGCTGGGCGAGCTACCGCATTGACGAAAGTTTCGTATAGCTCGCCGAAGAACGGGTTTGCCTTGAGCACGTCCTCGTCCTTGTAGAGGGCGTCGATCGTGGGATTGAATCCGCCGACCACCGCGCGGCGCTTCTGCTCTTCGATGCTGGTCAGGTAGCGGACGAGATCCTTGGCGAATTCGGGATTCTTCGAGTATTTCGATACCGCGAGCTGCCAGCCACCCAGTGTGGAGGTCGGCTTGCCGTCTTCCCCTCCCTTGGGGAGGGGGGCCACGCCGACCTTGTCCTTGACCGGACTGTCCTTGGCGTTCATCAGCGGCCATGCGTAAGGCCAGTTGCGCATGAAGACGGCATTGCCCGACTGGAAGACGCCCCGGCATTCCTCCTCGCTGTAGTTCAGCACACCCTGCGGCGTAATGTCGTTGATCCAGGAAGCGGCCAGCGTCAGCGCATCGGCGGCACGCGGGTTGTTGACGGTGATCTTGCCATCCAGGTCAACGATGGTTCCGGCATTGAAGCTGTCCAGCCACTCCACCGCGTTGACCGTCAGGCCCTCATAGGCGCGTCCCTGGAATACATAGCCCCACATGCGGTCGTTGCCGGCGTCCCGCTCCGCCTTCTGGATGAAGCGCGCCGTTTCCGTCATCTCCTGCCAAGTTTCCGGCAGCTTGCGGCCATGCTTCTCCAGCAGGTCCTTTCGGTAATAGAACAGGCCGGCATCCGTGAACCAGGGGATGGCCACCAGGCGGTCATCGACGACGTCGTTGGTCACGATGGCCTTGAAGTGCTGGTCCAGCACCTTCTGGTCGACCACGTCGCGCAGGTCGATCAGATGGTTGGAAAGGATGCCCGGCCACACGACGTCGATCTGAAAGACGTCGATGTCGCCCGATTTCGCGGCAAGCAACTGCTGATATAGTGCAAGGCGCTCGTTGCTGTCATTCGGAGTGGAGACGAGCTGGACCCTGTGCCCGGTCTTCGCCTCCCAAGCCCTGACGCCGCTCTCGCACACCTGGAACTCGATACCGACGGAGCCGCAGGAAACGGATATGGTGGTACTCGTTTCCTTTTGAGCGACGGCGTCGGAAGCAAAAGCGGCCAGAAAAAGACCGAAAAAGAGACCCAGGATGGGGGATGTCGAGAGGGTCGGTGGTGCGGCAATTTTCCCCATGGTTGTTCCAGCCTCCCTTGGGTTATTTTTTCTTTCGTGCCCTATGATTTAGCTTTCGCTAGTGATTGCGATGGCAACATTCGGGGGACAAGTCCCTAAAAAAAGCACATTGCACCTCTAAGACTGGATCGATGGCAAACGACGGGCCCCATGGCTCCCAGCGATGCCGAAGAATAAAGCAATTGACACTCATTCTCATCTGCTCTAACGATTAGGGCATCATCGGCTGGGTTCAAATCATCATGTATGTCTGCATCTGCCACGGATTTAATGAGAAGAAGGTCAAGCAAGCGCTCTCGCAGGGCGTCTGCACCGCAGCCGGATTCTTCAACTGCATGGGCTGTAAGCCGCAGTGCGGAAAATGCGTTCCTTATGTCCGGCAAATGGTCGCCGATCATCGCAAAACGATGACTTGCGCCAACACCTGCGAACCGCTTGAAGAAGCCGCTATCGCTGCCGAGTAAGTTCTTGCGACTGGTCCTCCCCGTTCTGGACATCGCTTCCCACCTTGTTGTTCAAGGTCGCCGCTTCTAAGCTCTGGTCGAAAGCGCCACGCCACCGATCTACCCAGTGGCCCCGTTTACCGGTGGCATAGCCGCCTCCTGCTACTGCGGTCATGCAACCCTTGAGAGCTTGAATCGTTCCTCCGCGATGCGGTCCGCCGCGACGTTCGTCGGAACGCCGTCGGCGTCGGCGCGCTTGAAGATCGTCATGAGCGTATCGTGGATCCGGTCGACATGGGCGAAGGCGGTGGCACGGTCGTAGCCGGTACCGGACGGGCCGAACTCATGGCTGATGTTGATGACGCCGCCCGCATTGATGACGTAGTCGGGTGCATACAGGATGCCGCGTTCGGCCAGAAGGGCGCCGTGCCGGTCCTCCGCGAGCTGGTTGTTGGACGATCCTGCAACGACCGCCACCTTGAGCCGGGGCAGGGTATTGTCGTTGATCACCGCCCCCAGCGCGCAAGGAGCGAAGACATCCGCCTCCACATCGAAGATCGAGTCGGTGTCGATCGGCGCGGCGCCGAAGGTTTCGACCGCGCGCTCCACATGGTCCTGCCGGATGTCGCTTACCGACAGCCTGACGCCTTCGTCCGCCAATTGCCGGCACAGGTCCCAGCCGACATGGCCCAATCCCTGGACGACGACCCGCAATCCGTCAAGGCTGTTGCGGCGCAACCGGTAATCGACGGCGGCCCGGATGCCCATGAAGACGCCTCGTGCCGTTGCCGGCGACGGGTCGCCGCTGCCGCCGTCTTTCAGGCCCGCAACGTGCCGCGTGACGTTCCGGACGACGGCCATGTCCTCGACCGATGTGCCAACATCCTCGGCGATGATATAACGCCCGGCCAGCCGGTCCACCGCCCTTCCCATGGCAGCAATCAGTTCGGGTGACTTCTGGCTTCGCGCATCTCCGATGATCACCGACTTGCCGCCGCCGAACGGAAGGTCCGCCAGAGCGTTCTTGTACGTCATTCCCCGTGACAGGCGCAGCGCATCGCGCACGGCATCGCCTTCGCTGGCATAAGCCCACATGCGGCAACCGCCCAAAGCTGGCCCGCGGACGGTATTGTGAATGGCGATGATGGCTCTTAAACCGGTTTCCGCATCCGATGCGAAAACCACCTGCTCATGACCGTCGAAGTCCTGCTGCGAAAATACAGTCATATCCACCCTCTTTTTTGCATTGCAGCAATCCCGGTGACGCCGCCAGGGTGCTGTCTCTTTTAAAATTATTGGGCGTTTACTGGGTACGATCAACGAGTTCTAGAACTCTTCGAAAAAACGAATGTTAATGATTTGTGGCAGGAAAGTTTTTGGCGTAAAGGGACTTGCAATGAGGATGGTAAGAAACAATGTTGCGGATAGCCAAAAGTACCACCTTCAGGGGAACGCCGGAGCAGCATCGTACCGGATTATATACACACCAAGCTTGGCGAAGGTGAGAGTTGGCCCGGTTAATGCATAGGTAACTCTGGAATATGCGCGATAGTTGGGGGATCCGATGAACACCCGTGGAAGAGATCGATACGAACTCGCTGCGGCCACGGAGCTGAAAATGCTCAGCGAGCGGCTGGATAGCTTGCGGGCGCAGGCGGAGCGAACCTCCGGTGAGCGCAGGTTTGCTCTTGAACGCTCACTCGACGCGTTGCGTGGGATCCGTAATCGAACTGAAGCTAAGATCGAGGATGTCCGCCGCGCCTCCGACGACGCCTGGCAATTAGTCAAAGTGCACGCCGATGCGGCGCTTGCACAATTTCGTAGCGGACTCGATCAGGTCGAAAGCCAGTCGCGCCAAGTGGCTGCTTAAGGGTAGCAGCCTCATCTCAGGCGGACCCGGGGGACGGATTACCGCTTCCCCCGGTGGCAACGACCGACATTGGCCTTGCCTATTTTCAGCCCAAAGCGCTTTCCAAAAAATCCAGCCGGTCCTGACCCCAGTAGATTTCGCCATTCAGAACGTATGACGGTGCGCCGAAGACTCCGGCCGCCAGCGCCTGCTCCGTATAGGAGTCACGGCGCGCTCTGATCTCATCGCTTTCGGCGCGTTCGATCAGGCTGCGAGAAACGCCGTTCTTCTCCAGGATCTCGCCCAGGGTCTCGCGGTCGGCGATGTTGCGGTCCTCGACCCACAGGGCTCGTCCGAACGCTGTGGTGAGCACCGCCAAGTCGGCGCCGGCCTCGTCGGCGGCGATTAGCGTCAGCGCCGCCAATTCGTCCGCCAGCGGAAAATGGGTCGGGTTCAGTTGCAAAGGGATGCCGAGATGATCGGCCCAGCGCCGTAATTCCACCTGCCGATACGCCTGGCGTTGCGGAGCGCGTTTCGCCAGCGGCAAGCCACCGGAAGCCGGGAAGATGGTGCCGAAATTGACCGGCTTGTAGGCGATTTCGGCACCCGCCTTGACGGCGACGGAGTGAAACCGTTCCGACCCCAGGAAGGCCCAGGGTGAGACCGGAGTGAAATAATAATCGATGCGCTGCGCCATGGTCCGCTCCCTTTTGTTTTTCCCCGGCCGGTTTTCACCTGACCGGCTTCTCTGGCTTTATCTGGTTTTCGCCAGCGTGTCGCGCACGGTTTCCGAAAAGCTGGCGGAGGGCACGGCGAAGCCGACCGTATCTCCGGCTATCGTTCCCGTCGCCACGTCGATGCCGACGATAGCCGGCCCTCGCCCTTCCCGCATCAGCAGCGGCGATCCGCTGTCGCCATGGGTCGCGTCGCAGGTATGCGTCAGCAGCCCGGGAGATACGGTACCCTTACCGAGCGAACAGCCGTCGTGGATCGACAGCAGATGGGCTCGATCCTGACTGTATCCCGCGCGCATGAGTACGGCTCCCGCTGGCGGACTTGCATCGCTGACCGGAACCGGCTTGATCGGGACGGCTTTTTCGAGCACGACGATCGCCCAGTCCGCCCGCACCGTACCGGTCCCGTAGGAATAGGCGTCCGGGACTACGACGGACAGCGCTGCGGAGTGCGCTATGAACTCGCCGCGCCGGTACCCCGCCAGGAAGTGCAGATCGGCCGGTTTGACCCTCCGCCCGCTGCGCTTGTCGTAGAGGCAATGGGCGGCAGTCAGAACTTGGCGCGGCCCGATCAGCGTTCCCGTGCAGAAGCCTCCCGTGCTGCGGTTGATCCGGCCTATGGCCGACCAGGGCCACTCCTGACTGTCCAGCGGCGTCCTGTCGTCCCGTCCCATGATGCCGGGCAACCGCTCTCGGTTCGTAACGGCTAGCGAGGATGAAGTCGCCGCCAGAATCGCGATGAACGCCGCCAGTGCGGTAGTCAGTCCTGAAGTCAAACCATTGCCATGCGACTGTGTCGGAGAATTTCAGGGTCGGATTGTTTCGGGCCTATCGTGGGAGTTGTAAGGACATCGGTTTGATTTCGCAAGTTCCGCCTCGTCTCACTCCACCGGGGCCGTGTGCTGGCGTTCCAACTCCTGAATGCGGCGGCGGATACGGCCGATCGGCTGGAGCCGCCGAGCCAGCAGACCATAGAGCAGCGGCGTCGCGAACAGCGACAGCAGCGAGCCGATCGAAACCCCTCCGACGATCACCAGCCCGATGGCCATGCGGCTTTCCGCGCCGGCGCCCGATGCCACGGCCAAGGGAACGGCGCCGAACACGGTGGCGATGCTGGTCATCAGGATCGGCCTGAGCCGTGTCGCGGCGGCCGTCCGGATGGCGGCTTCCAATTCGGCGCCCTCGTCGCGCATCTGGTTGGCGAACTCGACGATCAGGATCGCGTTCTTCGCGATCAGGCCGATCAGCATGACCAGTCCGATCTGCGTGTAGATGTTCAGCGTCATCGCCGACGCGACGATGGCCGACAACCCGCCGAACAGGGCAAGCGGCACCGTCAGCATGACGATGGCGGGCAGGGTGAAGCTCTCGAACTGAGCGGCCAGCACCAGGAAGGCGATCAGCAGCGCCATGCCGAACGCGAAGTAGATGGCGGAACTGCTGTCCTGAAGCTCCCGCGCCGCGCCGTCGAAGGTCAGGCGGACCTGGGGCGGCAGCACCTGCGCAGCCGCCCGGCGGACGACGTCGATCGCTGTTCCCATTGCCATCCCTTCCAGGTTGGCCGTGACTGTGATTGCGCGCAGCCGGTCCATCCGTCCCAGTTCGCTGGGACCGGCGATGTCGCGCACCGTCAGCACGCTGGACAGCGGCACCAGCTTGTCCGTGTTGGCGCCCCGCAGGAAGATGTTGGACAAGTCGCGCGGGTTCACCCGCTCGGTCGGGGAGGCCTGGACGACCACGTCGTATTCCTCGCCCCGGTCGGTGAAGCGGGTCACCGTTCGTCCGCCGATGAGGGTCTCCAGCGTTTGGCCGATCTCCCGCGTGCCAAGCCCAAGGTCGGCCGCCCGGTCACGGTCAACCGTGATCCGCAACTGCGGCTTGGTCTCGTCGTAGTTGGCCTGGATCGTGCCGAGCCCCGGCTCGTCGCGTAGCCGCTCGATCAACAGGTCGCGCCACGCGGCCAGTTCCTCGTAGTTGCTGCCGCCGAGCACGACCTGTACCTGATTGAGTCCGCTGCCCCGCGCAATGCCGCCGCTGGCGAAGGCAGCCACCCGAGCACCCGGAACCGCCTGCAACTTGGTCCGCAGGTCGGCCATGATGGCAGATTGCGAGCGCGAGCGTCGCTCCCACGGAGCAAGCCAAACCTGGACCGTCGCCCGATTTACGCCGGTCTGTCCACCAAACCCCGGATTGAGGATCGCCAGCACCGTGGCGACTTCGCCGGTCTCGCGGTAGGGGGCCAGGATGCGCTCGATGGTCGCGATCTCCCGCCTCGTGTAGTCCTGGCTGGCACCTTCCGGCGCCGTGACAGTGATTCGGAAACTCCCTCGGTCTTCCGGCGGCGTGAACTCCTGCGGGATCAGCATGAACAGGTACAGCGTCCCCCCGCACAGCGCGCCGAACAGCGCCAGCATCAGGACCGGCGCACCCAGCGCGCCGTTCAGTAGGCGCGAATACAGGCTAGTCATTCCGACGAAGAACCGCTCGGTCAGCCGAAAGAAGGCGCCGTGATGGTGGGAGCGCAGCACCTGACCGCACATCATCGGCGTCAGCGTCAGGGCGACCAGCGCCGAGAAGGCGACCGACGCACCCAGCGCTACCGCGAACTCCTTGAAGAAGCGGCCGACCGTATCCTGGAGCAGCACCAGCGGGAAGATCACCGCGATCAGGACGGCCGTGGTCGCGATCACGGCGAACCCGATCTGTCCGGCGCCCCGGTAGGCCGCCAGCAGCGGCGGCTCGCCCAGCTCGATCCGGCGGCTGACGTTCTCGACCACGATGATCGCGTCGTCCACCACCAGTCCGATAGCGAGCACGAGGGCCAGCAGCGTCAGGACGTTGATGGAGTAGCCCAGCGCCGCCAGCACGATGAACGCCGCGACGACCGATACCGGGATCGCCACGGCCGGGATGATCGTCGCCCGCAGGTCGCGCAGAAAGATCCAGGTAACGAGCACAACGAGGCCAAGCGCGACCGTCAGGGCGTGGAAGACCTGATAGATCGATTCGCCGATGAAGATGCTCTCGTCATAGGAGATATCGACCGCCGCATCGCCGGGCAGGCCGTTCCCGAGCCGGTGAAGCAGCGACTTGACGCCCTCGGCGACCTCCGTCGTGTTAGCGGTCGCCTGCTTGGTTATGCCCAGTCCGACGGCAGCCCGGCCATTGATGGTATAGTCGCCCCGGTCCTCCCGAGTGCCCAGCTCGACTTTCGCCACGTCGCCCAGGCGGATGAAGTTGGAGCCGCGCTGGGAGATCACGATCCGGGAGAACTGCTCGGCCCGTGACAGGCGGGTGTCGGTGCGGACGGTGAACTCGCGCTGGGTCGATTCGATGCGGCCGGCCGGCAGTTCGGCATTCTCCCGCCTCAGGGCGGTTTCGATGTCCTGGACGGTCAGGTTGCGCGCCGCCAGCGCGGCGCGGTCCAGCCATACCCTCATCGCGTAGATGCGCTGGCCGCTGATCCTGACATCGGCGACGCCGGGAACGGCGGTGATCTGATCGACCAGCACGCGCCTGACATAGTCGGTCAGTTCCAGCCGGCTGAGCTGCTGGCTGGTCAGCGTCGCCCATAGGATCGGCGAACTGTCGCTGTCGACCTTGGCGACCACGGGAGCGTCGGCTTCTTCCGGCAGGCTGCGCGACGCGCGCGAGACGCGATCGCGAACGTCGTTCGCGGCACTCTCGATGTCCTGTGTCAGCAGAAACTCGATCCGGACGTTGGACGTGCCCTCCCGGCTGGTCGAGCGGATCGTCTTTATGCCTTCGATCCCGCTGACCGCCCCCTCCATCACCTGGGTGATCTGTGACTCGATCACCTCGGCGGAGGCGCCCTCGTACGTCGTGCCGATCGAGACCACCGGCGGATCGACGGCGGGATATTCCCGCACCGGCAGCTTGGAGAAGGCGAAGATGCCGAAGACGACCAGCAGCGCGTTGACGACGATGGCAAGCACGGGACGCTGGATCGAGATGTCGGAGAGCACCACGGCTCAACTCCCGGCGGCGGTTGCCGGAACGGTCGGCGGCGGCGAGGTCTCCGCCTTGACAGGAAGCCCGTCGCGCACGCGCTGGGTGCCTCGGACGACGACGATCTCGCCCGGCTTTACCCCGTCCCGTACCTGCACCATGCCGGCCTGACGCAGGCCTATCGTGATCGCGCGCCGCTGCGCCCGGCCGTCGGCGACGACGAAGACGAATTGGCGCTCGCCCAGCGGCACCAGCGCTTCCTCCGCAATCAGGACCGCATCGCCCTTGGTCGAGAGCGTCAGCCCGACATTCATGAACATGCCGGGCTTCAGCCGCAGGTCGGCGTTGGGAAGCACGGCCACGACCTCGACCGCCCGCGTGACGGGATCGACGCGGGTGTCTATGGCGCTGACGATACCGGTGAAGGTTTCCGTCGGATAGGCGGGGCTTTTGGCGGAGACGCCAAGGCCCTGCCGCAGGCTCCCCAATGCCGCTTCCGGCACGCGGAAGTCCAGCTTCACGGTGCGGATATCGTCCAGCGTCGTGATCGCCGTCCCGTTCGACACCAGCGCTCCCGGGCTGACGCGTCGAAGGCCGGTCTGCCCGGCGAAGGGAGCGGTGACGACCAAGTCCTGAAGCCGCGCCCTCGCGGCCCGCGCCGCCGCGTCCGCCCGGTCGCGCGCCGCGGTCAATTCGTCCACCCGGGCTTCGGCGACGGCCTGCCGGGTCAGAAGCGCCCGCGAGCGTTCCAGAAGCTGCTGCGCGTTGCGGCGGTCCGCTTCCGCGACCGCCAGTTGCGCCCTGGCTTCCGCATCGTCAAGTTCCACAAGCACGGCGCCGCGCTCGACAATCTGGCCATCGTCGAACCGGATCGTCTTGATGTTGCCGGTCTGCTTGGAGTTGATGGTGACGGCCTCGTTCGCGCGCAGTGTTCCGACGGCATCGACCATGGTCGAGATCGGACCCGTCACGACCGCGGCCGCTATGACGTTGACCGGCTTGGCCGTCCGGTCGGGAGCCGCCGCCTGAGGTCCGCCGTCGCCCCGCATCAAGGGTGCCCCGTACCAGACGCCCCCCGCGGCGGCGGCAATACCGACGATCGTCACGAGTTGCCAGACCAGCCGCATGGTGCTTGTCAACGCGCCGGGCTTGATCCGGCGCCTCCGTCCTAAGGCCGCGTGTTCAACCGGAAATTCCCGGCGGATCGGAATGCGGGAACGTTCACGAAGGCGGCCTGTTTTTGCCACCGATCACGCCTGACCTATCCGTTTGAACAATAGCAGACCCAGCATTACCCATGGATCGGAATCTTGACCGGTTGGTACCGGGACGCCGGATCGTCGCCGGTGCGCCCGAGGGCTACGATGCGGTGCTGCTTGCCCGCTTTGCCGAAAAGGCCGGGACATCCGGCCTGCTGCACATCGTCCGGGACCATAGGCGGCTCGTGCGCGTCAGACGCGCCCTGGCCTTCTTCGCGCCGGCGCTCGAGGTGATACCGCTCGTTACGTGGGACTGCGCGCCCTATGACAGGCGCTCGCCGTCCGCCGCGGTGTCGGCCCTGCGTATCGATACCTTGCTGAAACTTGGGCGGCCGGCGGCAAGACCCAGGCTGGTCCTGACCACGGCTCATGCCTTCCTTCGACGGTTGCCGCCGCAGGGAATGCTGGAGACGTCGGCCTTCTCTGCGGTCATCGGCGATGATATCGAAGAAGCCTTGCGGCATTTTCTGCTACGCAACGGCTACTCGCCGGCCGACTCGATCAATGCGCCGGGCGATTTCATCTGGGACGACGATCGGATCGACGTCTTCGTTCCCGGCGGTGCCGGAAAGCTCCGGCTCGACCTGCTCAACGGCACCCTGAACGCCGTTCGCCGGAGCGATGAGGACGAGGAACTGGAGCGGCTGGACCTGCCACCCATGTCCGAGGTGGTGCTGAACGACCTCAGCATGCGGCAATTCCAGACGGGTTATCAGGAGCGGTTCGGCAAGGTCGAGGGGCACGACCCCTTGTTCGAAGCGGTAGCACAGGGCAGGCGGATGACCGGCATGGAGCATTGGCTGCCGCTGTTCTATGGGAGCACCGAAACCCTGTGCGAATACTTGCCCGGCTGCCCGGTCACCCTCGACGAGGGGGCGGAAGTCGAGCGCGACGATTATCTCGACCAGATCGCCGACGCGTTCAAAACGCGGAACGCGATGGGCAGCATCGAGGAAAAGGCGAAGCTGCCGGTTTTCTGGCCGCTGCCGCCCGAGCAGGTCTTCATCGACGCAGCTGCCTGGAACGCATGCCTCGAGCCTCGCTCCGTAACCGAGTTTCGGGCGGCACCTCCCGAATCCGAGCCCGCTACCGGAGCGGTCGATGGCGGTGCCCGGCCAGGGCCGCGCTTCCACGGGACCGATGGCGCCGAGGCGTTGAAGGCTCATCTGGACAGCCTGCGCGGCGCCGGGACGCGCGTCCTGTTCGCGGTCGAGCGAGATGCCATGCATCGGCCGATGAAACGCCGGCTCGGTGATCCGGATCTGCGCTCCGCTGGCACCTGGGCCGAAGCCGAGACCGCCGACGACAGCTGGGCCATCGCGACCTTGCCGGTGGAAGCCGGCTTCGAAGCCCCCGGTTTTCACGTAATCGCCCGTGCCGACATCGTGAAGCCGGACAGCGGCAAACGGCGTAAGGCGGCGGCCGAGGCAGCCGGGGACTTGCAGGAGGTCGCCGCCATCGCCCTTGGCGATCTGGTGGTCCATGCCGAGCACGGGGTTGCCTTATGCGAAGGTCTGGAAGCGGTCGATGCCGCCGGGGCACCCCACGACTGCGTCCGGCTGATCTACCAGAAGGGCGACCGGCTGTTCGTCCCGGTCGAGAACATGGACCTCTTGTGGCGCTTCGGAACCCCAGGCGAAACCGTCCAGCTCGACAAGCTAGGCGGCACCGCATGGCCGAAGAGGCTGGAGCGTGTCCGCGAAGCGATGCGCGAAGCCGCCGGCGAGCTGATATCCACCGCCGCCCGGCGCGAGATGGCCGAGGTCGAGCCGATCGTGCCGCCGCGGGCATCTTACCGGCGGTTCAGCGCCCGGTTTCCTTATACCGAGACGGACGACCAGCAATCGGCAATCGACGATGTGCTGGCCGACCTCGCGTCGGGAAAGCTGATGGATCGGCTGGTTGTCGGCGACGTCGGGTTCGGCAAGACCGAGGTCGCCCTCCGCGCCGCCTTCGCCGTCGCATCGTCGGGCCGTCAGGTGGCCGTCGTCGCTCCCACGACACCCCTCGCCCGGCAGCATACCGACGAGTTCCGCGAGCGTTTCGCCGGTTTCGGCTATGAGGTCGCCATGCTGTCGCGTCTTACCGGCACGGATGATGCGAAAGAAGCGAGGAGCCGGATCGCCGACGGCAAAGCCCGCATCGTGATCGGAACTCAGGCTCTCCTCAGCCAGTCCGTGACTTTCAAGGACCTGGGCCTTCTTGTGCTGGACGAGGAACAGCGCATGGGCGTCAAGCAAAAGGAGCGCCTGAAGGAGATCGCGGACGGCGTCCATGTCCTGACCATGACCGCGACGCCGATCCCCCGCACCCTTCAGTTGGCCTTGGCCGGCTTGCGCGACCTTAGCCTGATCGGCACCGCGCCGGTCGAAAGGCAGCCGGTCCGGACCCGCGTGCTGACTTACGACGGCGAGGTCGTCGTCCAGGCCCTGCGGCGGGAACGCGAGCGTGGCGGGCAAAGCTTCTATGTCTGTCCCCGGCTGGCCGACCTCGATCTCGTTGCGGAACGGCTCGAAGCGTTGTCGCCCGAACTCCGGATCATCCGTGCCCATGGCAAGATGCCCGGGGACGACCTGGACGACGCGATCACCGCCTTCACGCGGGGCGGCGGCGACGTCCTTCTGGCGACCAACATCATCGAAGCCGGCCTGAACATACCCAATGCCAATACGCTGATCGTCCACCGCGCCGATATGTTCGGACTGTCGCAGCTTCACCAGCTGCGCGGACGTGTCGGACGCGCCGATTCGCGCGCCTACGCCCTGCTCACGGTCGAACCGGGTCATGAACTGTCCGATACCGCCCGGCGCCGGCTGGATGCGATGGCAGCCCTGACCGGTCCGGGGTCCGGATTCAACGTCGCCAGCCAGGATATGGACATTCGCGGCAGCGGCAATCTGCTGGGGGAAGAGCAGTCCGGTTCCTTGCGCGCGGTCGGCGCAGATCTGTTCCAGGACATGCTGCGTCAGGCGATCGAGGCGATCAAGGCCGGTCGCGAACCCGAGGAGCCGTGGACGCCGCGCATCACCCTGGGCATTCCGGTGCTGATCGGCGACCGGTACGTACAGGATCTAGACGAGCGCATGGCGCTCTACCGTTCCATCGCCGCGATCAACACGAAGGACGCGGCAAAGGCCTTCGCCTCCCGGCTTGCGGAACGGCACGGTCCCGTTCCGTCCGCGGTCATGACCCTGCTGGGGCTGGGCGAACTGAAGCGGCTGTGCCGGGAAGCCGGGGTCGAGCAGATCGACGTCGGGCCGCGCGGTGCCCTGATCTCATTCCGTCATGAGCCGGAGGGAGTCGAAGCGTTCCTGAAGCGGCAGGCGAAGGCTCGCTTGCGGGACGATGGCCGGCTGGCGGTTTCCCTCGAGGAGGCCGCTGCCGGTGACAGGGTAGAGGTTGCGCGGACTATCCTGGAGGGGCTTCTGAGCGGTACGGAGGCGCCGGTGCCCGCCTGAGCCGCCTGCGACCGGGCCGGCTTAGGAGATGTCGATGACCGTCACGTCGACAGTGAAACTGCGTCCGTCGCGCTGGACCGTCAGCGTTACGCTGTGCCCGATCCCGGCCCGGTCCAACTCCGTCGCAAGATCCGCCAGAGAGCTGACCGGCTTCCCTTCCGCATGGGTGATGACGTCGCCGACCCGCTGGGCCGACCTGCCGAAGCCGCGCAGGCCGGCACGGTCCGCCGCGGAACCGGGTATGACTTCCGCGATGACGACGCCGCTGACGCCGAGTTGGGCGGCGATCTCCTCCGGCGCTACCCGGATGCCGATTCCGGGCGTCGGGACCTTGCCTTCGCGGATCAGGGCAGGGACGATCCGGTTGACGGTATTGACCGGCACCGCGAATCCGATCCCCGCGGAACTGCCTGAACCGGACAGGATGGCGGTGTTGACCCCGATCAACCGGCCGGCGCTGTCGAGCAGCGGACCGCCGGAGTTGCCCGGATTGATCGCCGCGTCCGTTTGGATGACGCCGACGATCTCGCGGCCTCCCCCTGTTGGCAGCCGGCGTTCCAGCGCGCTGATGACGCCGGTGCTCAGGCTGCGGGTCAGCCCGAACGGGTTTCCGATCGCGAATACCGATTGACCGACCTTCAGGTCGGTTGAGCTGCCGATCGGGATGGCGCGCAAGGCCGCCCGCGTCTCGCTGAGGCGGAGCACCGCCAGATCGCTGTTCGGAGCCGTACCGATGACGGTTGCCGGTATGGCTTCGCCATTGTCCAGACGCACGGCGACGCGGGTGGCGCCTTCCACCACGTGATGATTGGTCACGACATGTCCGGCGGCATCCCAGATGAAGCCGGAACCGGCTCCCCGCGTTCCCCGCCCGCCAAGCTCTCCCGGTGCTTCCGCGCGGTCGGTGAAGATGTAGACGACCGAGGGGGCCGTCGCGTCGAACAGGCTGATGGTCGACCGCTCGGTCTCCGACAGGGACCCGCGCGGAGTCACGGCTCTCGGTTCGTCGGCGGTCAGCAGGACGCCGCGGACGAAGCGGTCGCCGAACCAGATCGTCGCGACCAGCAACGCCCAGACCAGCATGTATCGCCAGAACCGCTGCCCACCCATCTCTTTGCTCCCGCCGCGGACCTGCTTGTTTAGTGAGGCGAGCCCTGTTGCGGGTCAAGCGCAAAGGTACAATATCTTCTGATCGGTACGACCGTACGTCAATCGGTGAGACGGCGGTGTTATAGTGGAGCAACTTCCCCTTCGGGGCCGGTGCCGATCATGACCGATCCATATGAGATTCTAGGACTTTCCAAGACAGCCTCAGACGACGACATCCGCAAGGCTTACCGTAAGCTGGCGAAGAAATACCACCCGGACCTCAATCCTGGGAAGGCGGACGCCGAGACGCGCTTCAAGGAGATTTCCGCCGCCAACGCGCTGCTCTCCGATCCCGAAAAGCGTGCCCGGTTCGACCAGGGCGAAATCGACGCGTCGGGCACCGAGACGCCGCGGAATTTCTACCGTGGATTCGCCGATGCCGGAGGCGCACGGCGCTACGGCGGCGAGGAGCATTTCGTCGACAACGAAGATCTGGAAGGCTTCTTTTCCGACCTGTTCGGCCATCGCGGCTCCGCCGCGGGCCAAGCGGCCGGCGGTTTCCGGATGCGCGGCGGCAATGTGACCTACTCCTTGCGCGTCCCGTTCCTGGATGCCGTCAAGGGTGCCCGCAAGCGCCTCAATCTTCCCGATGGACGGACGCTGGATGTCGATATACCGGCGGGCATCGCCGCCGGCCAGACCGTTCGCCTGAAAGGGCAGGGCGGTCCCGGGATGGGCGGCGGTCCGGCCGGCGACGCCTTGATCGAGATCGAGGTCGAGCCTCATGCACTGTTCCGCCGTGACGGCAACGACATCAGGATCGACCTGCCGGTGACGCTTGCCGAAGCTCTGCTGGGCGGCAAGGTACGGGTGCCGACCGTCGACGGCCCCGTCGCCATGACTGTGCCGAAGGGAGCGAACAGCGGTACCGTGTTGCGGCTGAAAGGGAAGGGAGTCCTGGCGGCCAAGGGCGGAGTAAGGGGAGACCAGTACGTCACCGTGCGCCCGGTCCTGCCGACCTCTCCCGATGCCGAATTCGAGGAGTTCATCCGCCGCTGGTACGAGAACCATCCGCAAGACTCCCGGATCGATCCGGGCAATGAGACGGAGTGATGACGATGATGGCGCTGGAGCAGGTGCTTGCCACCGTCGGACGGCTTGACCGCCGCGACCTGACCGTATGGATCGAACGTCGTTGGGTCCGGCCGCGTCACGAGGCAGGCGGGTACCTGTTCACGGACCTTGATGTGGCCCGCGTCACGCTGATCTGCGATATGCGCCATGACATGGCGATCGACGACGAGGCGATGCCGGTGATCCTGGGACTCCTGGATCAGGTCTACGGAATGCGGGCGCGGCTGCGCCATCTTGTCGACGCCGTCGCGGCGCAGCCGGAGGAGGTGCGGCTTGCCATTGCGGCGGAGCTTGGCCGCAGGATCAGGCAGGACGATGAAGATCGTCGGTGAGTCAGGCGGCCATAGCCTCAAGGCGCCGGTTCTGCTATGACGCGGACATGAGCGAAGACAAGAAAGAAGATCCGATCACCCAGCGTATCCTGGCGATGATCGAAGACGGCGGGTCCTTCACCCCTCAAGAGGTGGCGCAGGCCTTCTATAAGGACGTCAAGTCACCCGGCATGCCGCCGGACGGCTGGCACAAATACATGACGGCGGTGCGCCAGCAGGCGATCCATCTGGCGCGTGCCGGCCGCCTCCAGATCACCCGCAAGGGCGAGCCGGTCGACCCGAACAATTTCAAGGGAGTCGTCCGCCTGCGCAAGGTGCCGCCGGAAGCCGGCTGACACCTTGGGATCAGGGCAGCCTGGGGTCAGTTCGCTGTCGTGGCCTTTACGGTATCCGCCACCAGCGCCGCGGCATCGGCCCGGCGCTTCTTCCACCGGTTGACCAGCACGGCGCCGGCCGTAAACAGCACCAGCACGCCCAGCAGGACGAGCGACAGGGTGCCTGCCGCTTCGCCGACAACGTGCTGAAGCGCCATTCCCGCCAAATACCCCGCCCCGGCGAAGCAGACCGCCCATATGCCGGCGGCGATGAAATTGAGGAAGGCGAAGCGCCGCCAGGACAGTGTGCTCATCCCCATGGCGAAGGAACTGAAGTTCCGGATGCCGTAGATGAAGCGAAAGCTGAGGATGAAGGCGGTGCTGTACTTCTCAAGCAGACCCAGCGCCTTGTCCACGCCCGGCTGCCAGCGTGGATAACGACGCAGCATCCGGGCGCCGGCATGACGGCCGAGCGCGAAATACAGCTGGTCTCCCAGGAAGCTTCCGGCCCACGCGCAGGCGACCAGCGTGACCAAGTCCACCATGCCTTCCCGAGCGGCGATGCCGGAAAAAATGACGATCGTCTCGCCTTCGAGGAAAGTCCAGGCCGCCACGATCCCGTAGAAGAAATCGCCATAACGGTTGATCAGGTCAATGATTTCCATATCGTTCCAACGAAGGTGCCTCCGGCAGGGTCTTAAAGCCTGAACCTTGATCGCAAAGCAACTTGACCGTAGTGTCTCCGCCGGCCCAATCCACGAGCATGGCCATTCAAGCCTAAGGCGGACAGCCATGATCGAGAGAGCGCCGGCATCAGGCGCATGTTATAGGATGTTCGGCTGCTGTACGCGTATATTGAGGCCGGAATATGGTCGTCGCCCTGGTTCGACCGGGTGGCAGTGGGTGAGGCTGGATAAGCGAATGTCGCCCGCAGTGGAATTAACACGTAATTAGCATGTTGACCGGATATTCGCGTAGTGGCATCTGGGATGAATGTCTCAGCGCCTCTCGCACGGCGGTAGCAATGGCGTAAAGAAAAAAGCGTGTCGCCGAATTCTCAGCGGGACGCAAGGCAAAGGCATCGTCAGGGTTTACTCCCATGAAATTCTATCGGTTTGCCGTTATTTCCGGCGACAACGGGGATGCGCGCAGTAGCGGGCGGAAAGGCCGCCTTGTCTTCGACATGCTGTCGGCGATCGTTCTGACCGTCGTGCTTGTTCTGGTATGCATCACCTTCCAGGACTACGGCATCAGTTGGGACGAGGAAATTCAAAACACTTACGGCAAGAAGATCCTCTCCTACTATCTGAGCGGTCTTGAAGATCAGTCCGTCTTCAAGCACTTCAACCTGTATCTATACGGCGGTTCGTTCGATCTGATCGCCGCCATCGTCAACACGGTTTCGCCTTTCGGCGAGTACGAGACCCGGCACCTGCTCGGGGGATTGACCGGCGCTCTCGGACTGGCCGGCGTCTGGAGGCTCGGGCACCTGTTCGGCGGTCCGCGTGTCGGCTTCCTTGCCCTGATGCTGATGACGGTGACGCCCGTCTACTACGGGCATATGTTCATCAATCCTAAGGACATCCCGTTTGCCTGCGGCATGGTCTGGTCGCTCTACCTGATGTGCCGTATGATGGAGTCCTTGCCGCGGGTGCCGCTGAAATCCGCGCTGCTGCTGGGTGCCGTTCTCGGACTTACGCTCGGGACCCGCATCATCGGCGTCCTGGCCGGCTTCTATCTCGCGTTGGCGCTGGTGCTCTATCTGGTGCTCGAAAGCCGTTCTGGTGCCGGACGGCGGGAGGTGACCTACAAAGCGGCCCGTATCGTGCTGTCCTTGCTGCCCATGCTGCCGGTGCTCTACCTGACGATGGCTTCGGTTTGGCCCTGGTCATGGCAGGAACCGCTCAATCCCGTCCGCGCCGCGACCGTCTTCGCCAACTTCCCGTGGCCGGGATCGGTGCTGGTCAACGGCACCATGATCAAGGCGACGGAGCTGCCTGCCTATTATCTGCCGCTGTTCATGGTTGCCCAGCTGCCGGAACTCGTACTGGCCGGACTCATGGCCGCCTTCCTTGTGGGAGGCTTGGGGCTGACGAAGGTTCTGACGACTGGAAAGGGCATCGGTGAGCTTCTTAAGGAAGCGGCAAGGCCGGTGGTCCTGCGATTCTTCCTGTTGATCCTGTCGGCCCTGTTCCCGCTGATCTACTTCATGGTTGCCCGGCCGCTGGCACTCAACGGCATGCGGCACTTCCTGTTCATGCTGCTTCCCTGTACCGTTCTGGCCGCGCTCGCGCTCGACCGCCTTTGGACATGGGGGGCCGAGCGGTGGCCCGCGAGGCAGTGGGCGATAGCGATGCCGTTGGCCGTAACCATCATTTTCCAAACCTGGTCGATGGTCCGCCTGCACCCGGAAGAATACATTTTCTATAATCAGCTTGTCGGCGGAGTAGCCGGTGCCGACGGCCGGTTCGAACTTGACTACTGGGGCACATCGATCGCCGAGGCGACCGAGATCATGGAGGCCAAGCTGAAGGCGGAGAACGGCGGCAGGCTGGGTGGCCGCTACAAGGTCTTCGTCTGCGCCAACCCGACATCGGCCCTCTATTTCCTGCCGCCGAATTTCGTCCTGACGGAGGATAGGCGAGAGGCCGATTTCTTCGTGGCGCTGACCCTGTCCGGATGCGACAAGACCTCGGACGGCAAGATCATCGCCGAGGTCAGCCGCTTCGGCGCCAAGCTTGCGGTTGTCAAGGACCGGCGTGATTTCGTCGGCAGGCCGGTTGCCAGGGTTGCCAAGCCGCTTAACTGATAAGAAACTGTCGAGAACAACAGAAACCAAGACAAGCTGCGGGGAGGCTGTTCGGAACCATGACTTCGTGGATCGACTTCTGGGACCGCCCCAACGCAGTTTATGTCAATCAGCGCAACCTCGATGCCCATTTCGAGTGCCTGACGCGAGACCTTGAGCACTTCGTCCCGGTCGGTGGCAGGAAGGTCGTTCTCGATTTCGGCTGCGGAGAGGCGCTGGGGGCAGAGCGCTTGGCGAAGGGATGCTCCACCCTGTACCTCTACGATGCCGCGCCGGCGGTCCGTAGACGGTTACGGAAGCGCTTCGCGCATAACGGACGTATCATCGTTCTGGACGATCAGGAACTGCGGCAGCTCGACACCGGCAGTATCGATCTTGTCCTGGTCGTGTCGGTCATCCAGTACCTTCGGAAGAACGAACTGGTTTCCCTGCTGCAATCCTGGCATCGGCTGCTGAGGCAGTCCGGTGAACTGATCGTGGCCGACGTAATCGAGCCAGGGACGCCGATAATCCTCGACGCCGCTAGCCAGTTGAGGTTTGCCTGGAGCAACGGTTTCCTTATGCCGGCCCTTGCGGGAATGGCCCGCATGTTTTTCTCCGACTACCGGGAGCTTCGCCGAAAAGCCGGCTTTGCCATGTATCCGGCTGGCGAAATCCTGGAACTGCTGCGTGAGGCTGGTTTCGATGGGGCAGGGCTCCCGCGCAATCCGGGTCCGGGACGCCACCGTCGAGCCTATCGCGGGCGGAAACTCGCCGATGCGCCAGCTTGACAGGATCGAGTACGTGCGGTGGATCAGCCTCGCGGTTTGTCCGTCGCAAATGTCCAGCCGCGATTGCCGAGATAACTCCAGGCCATGACCAAGATCGTTGCCGTGATCTGAGCCGGCAGATAATGGATGTCGGCGCCTTCCGTGAGCAGCGCCATGATGACGCTGTTGAGCACGAGACCCAATAAGGCGACGGTAAGGAACTTTGCGACCGTTGGCGTGTGGTCCTTGTCGCTCCGGAAGACGAATTGATAGTTCAGCAGATAACTGATCGCAGCGCCGACGGTGAAGCCGGCTCCCGAGGCCGGCACGGGTGAAACGCCGACCTGTTCGCTCAGCAGGATCAGCACCCCGTAATGTCCGACCGCCGCGATGCAGCCGACAAGGGCAAATTCGACGAACTGCGGAAAGACGTGGCGCTTCGGCATCAATGGGATTTCGGCAATGGAACTCGGACCGGGGATATACGTATCCGTTGATAACGTGCATGCTCCTGAACTGGCAAGAGCGCCGCGGTCCAAGGGCAGTAACAGAGGGTCGTCAGAAAAAATTCATGGGCATCGAATTTCAGTCTGGACAGGTCCCCTCGTATTCCCATATAAGGCGCTCCCCACACGGAGCCAGCCGGCGACGAGCCGGAAGGAACCAAGTGGGGCGCTTATAAAAGCGATGTATTCAGCCGCATGGCTGAGGAAGATCAAAGAAAATCTTCTTCGTGCTGTTGACAGGAGCTGAAAGATCGACTAGTTAAGCGCAGTGTTCGAAGCGAGCTTCGGGCGTCGACACTTTAAAGAGTGTCCTGGATCTTTGACAAGTTGATGATTTGAGAAGGGATGCGCAGGCGGCG